>CAWHYQ010000004.1:0-367571 GCA_963833705.1 uncultured Chloroflexia bacterium
CACAGTAATGGTCAGCGTCGGCGTGGTCGCCACGATCATGGCGCGTTCGACGATGTTGCGAAGCTCGCGGATGTTGCCGGGCCAGGCGTGCCGCTGCAGCATGGCCATGTTCTCGTTGGGAATGGCATCGATCCGCTTGCCGATCTTCTTGTTGAACTTGTCGACGAAATGCCAGACCAGCAGCGGGATGTCTTCCTTGCGCTCCCGCAGCGGCGGCATCGTGATGGGGAACACGTTGAGCCGGTAGAACAGGTCTTCGCGGAACGTGCCGTCCGCGATCTCCCTGCTCAGATTCCGGTGCGTGGCCGCGATGATCCGCGTGTCCACGTGAATGGTTCGGGGCTGCCCAGCCGCTCGAACTGCCGTTCCTGGAGGACCCGCAGCAGCTTGATCTGCAGCTCCGGCGGCATCTCGCCGATCTCGTCCAGGAAGATGGTGCCGCCGTCGGCCAGCTCGAAGCGCCCGATCTGCCGCGCGATCGCGCCGGTGAACGCGCCCTTTCTCGCGGCCGAACAGCTCGCTTTCGATGAGCGTCGACGGGAATGGCCGAGCAGTTGACGCGTACCATCGGCCGGCCCGTGCCGGGCGCTCTGCTGTGGATCTGCGTGGCGACCACCTCCTTGCCGGTGCCGGTCTCGCCCAGCAGCAGGACCGTCGAGTCCGTGCCCGCCACCTGTTCAATCTGGGCCCGAACGCGACGCATGGACTGACTCTGCCCGATGATGAACTCCGACCCCAGCCGTCGCTTCGCTTCCTGCCGCAGGTAAACGTTCTCGGCCTGCAGCTTCTCGCGCGAGCGCTCCACCTGCTGCATCGCCTGCTTCTGCACCAACAGGTCTGCCTGCCGGCGGGCCAGCGCGGCGCCAAACACACCCGCGACCATGCGCACCCGGCTGATGATGGCCGGTGACCAGGAGCGGGTCGCGAGACACGTGGCGAACGCCATCTCGCCGATCACACGGCCATCGATCGACAGCGGACACACCAGCCGAGATCTCGTGCCGTACTGGACCATCACGTCGCGCTCGGTGGCATCGGGAATCTCGTCCACCAACGAGAACCACGCCAGCTCCCCGTTCCGGACCTTCGCCAGTGACCAGGGCAACTCGCGCTCGGTGGAGAGCGCGGGCGGTCCGGGCGACGTAGCCGGGAGATCCGGGCGCGCCCAGCCGCACGTCAGGGCGAGATCCTGGCGGTCCGTCAACTGGAACACCGAACCACGGTCGACATCGAGCGCTTCCACGATGCGACGCAACGCATTCAGGATCGCCTCGTCGAACTGTTCGGTCGGCACGTTGACGAATCCGGCCGCCACGTCAATAACCAGCCGGTCGAACTGGACGCCCTCCGCGAGCGCACGGCGATGCTCCTGCTCCTGACGCCGGCGCTCCGTGGCGTCCACGACCGACGCGATCACGAACAGACCGGTCTCGGTGAGCACAGAACTCAGGCCGATCTCGACGGGGACGAACGATCCGTCCTTGCGGCGTCCCACCAGTTCGCGTCCCGCCGCCATCCCGCGTGCGAGCGGCATCGTGACGAAGCTGCCGCGGTGCGCCGCGTGTTGCGTGCCCTGAATCGGTTCGGGCAGCAGCAGGTCGACGGACTGTCCGAGGAGCTCGTGCCGCTCGTAGCCAAA
This sequence comes from uncultured Chloroflexia bacterium, assembly GCA_963833705.1. Classification (GTDB taxonomy): domain Bacteria; phylum Chloroflexota; class Limnocylindria; order Limnocylindrales; family CSP1-4; genus SPCO01. The sequence goes on from CAWHYQ010000004.1 coordinate 1,640, forward strand.
CAGCCGCTCGAGCTGGAGATTGGCGAACGTAATCCGGCCATCGGGACCGGCGATCAACACCCCGCTTTGCAGACTCTCGATGGCCAGTTGGAACAGGTGCCCGGCCCGGGTTCCGGACCCTTCGAATGGAAGCGCTGACGGTCCGGCATCGGCTTGAGGCATAGGCGCCTCTGCCAAGGGACCATAGTTCTCAGGCGAAGGTCAAGGGCGAGCCTTTGCGGCCGGTTGACCGTCGCCCGGCCGGGATGGTCACCGCCGATGGCGCCGCTTGACGTGGAGTTGGGCCAGCGACCGGGCCAGTGACGCGTTGACGGTGGCGACCTCCTCGTCCGAGATCTTCTCGCGGAGCCGGGCCGCGGCGCGCTCCCGCGCCTCTTCGATCTTCGCTTCGTCGATCTTCTCCGCCGCTATCGCCATGTCGGTCACGATTGACACGCGGTCGCCCGTGACCTCCACGAGCCCCTCGCCCACCGCGAGGAATCGCTCCGCGCCATCGAGAGTCACGATGACCTCACCCGGCACGACCTGGGTGATCAACCGGACGTGGTGCGGATAGATCCCGATCTGCCCCTCGACGCCGGGCAGCGTCACCATGTGCACGTCCTCCGAGAAGGCGACGGCCTGGGGCGTGACGATTTCAAGTCTGAGCGTGTCGGCCATGGGTCCTGGTTCTCCGCCTCTCAGCCCTGGGTGATTTCCTCGATGCCGCCCTTCATGTAGAAGTTCCCTTCGGGTACCGCGTCGTGCTTACCGTCGAGAATCTCCTTGAAGCCGCGCACCGTGTCGGCCACCAGCACCTGCTTGCCTTCGCGCCCTGTGAAGACCTGCGCCGAGCTGAAGGGCTGGCTCAAGAACCGCTGAATCCTGCGCGCGCGATAGACCGTCTGTTTGTCCTCGATGGACAGCTCGTCCATGCCGAGGATCGAGATGATGTCCTGCAGGTCCTTCATCCGCTGGAGCGTCTTCTGCACGCGCCGTGCGACCTCGTAGTGCTCCTCGCCCACGATTTCCGGCGCCAGGGCGCGTGACGTCGAGGCCAACGGATCGACGGCCGGATAGATCCCCAGTTCGGCGATGGCGCGCTCGAGCACGATGGTCGCGTCCAGATGCGCGAACGTCGTCGCCGGCGCCGGGTCCGTCAGGTCGTCGGCCGGCACGTAGACGGCCTGGAATGACGTGATGGACCCGTTCTTGGTGGAGGTGATCCGTTCCTGGAGCGCGCCCATCTCGGCGGCCAGGGTCGGCTGGTATCCGACGGCGCTCGCCGTGCGGCCGAGCAGCGCCGAGACCTCGGATCCGGCTTGCGAGAACCTGAAGATGTTGTCGATGAAGAGCAGCACGTCCTGATGCTTCTCGTCGCGGAAGTACTCGGTGATGGCCAGACCGCTCAGCGCCACGCGGAGGCGCGCGCCTGGCGGTTCGTTCATCTGCCCGTACACCAGCGCGATCTTCGACGAACCCAGATCCTTCTGGTTGATGACCCCGGCCGTGCGACATCTCGTGGTACAGGTCGTTGCCCTCGCGCGTGCGCTCGCCGACCCCCGCGAACACCGAGACGCCGCCGTGGAGCTTGGCGATGTTGTTGATCAGTTCCATGATGACGACGGTCTTGCCGACGCCGGCGCCGCCGAACGCGCCGACCTTGCCGCCCTTGAGGAACGGACAGATGAGGTCGATGACCTTGATGCCGGTCGTGAGCACTTCCGGAGAGGGCGATTGATCGACGAGCGGCGGCGCCGGGCGGTGGATCGGATAGTGCTTGTCCGCCGTGACGGGGCCGCGTTCGTCGACCGGGTTGCCCGGTCACGTCGAAGATGCGGCCCATCACGCCCTCGCCGACCGGCATCATGATCGGCGCGCCGGTGTCGACGACCGGCGGTGCCGCGCTTGAGCCCCTCGGTCCCGGACATCGAGATCGTCGCGAACCCAGCCGTCGCCAAGGTGCTGCTGGACCTCGAGCGTCAGCTTGACCGGCTGCTTCGCGACCGTGTAGTCGACGGTCAGCGCGTTGAAGATCGGCGGAAGCGCTTCGGAAAACTCGACGTCGACCACCGGGCCCACGACTTGAACGACTCTGCCGCTGTTCATGACTCGTACCTGTCTCTCGGCTCGGGATCGCCGTCGCGGTCATTCGGCCTGACCGCCCGCGATCTCCAGCAGTTCCCTGGTGATGTTGCCCTGTCGCAACGTGTTGTACTCGAGCTTCAGGGCGTCGATCAGGCTCTCGGCGCTGTCGGTCGCGTTCTTCATCGACACCATGCGGGCGCTCTGCTCGCTCGCCTTCGCGTTCAGCAGGATGACGTAGGCGTAGATGTTGAGATAGTGGCCGAAGCAGATAGCTCAGGACGGCCTCGACGCCGGGCTCGAACACCGCCTCTTCCGCGTCCTCGGCCCGCATCTCTTCGGATTCAACCGACGGGATTCGCATACCCGTGATTGCACCCACCGGCAGGTATTCCATGGACACCGGTTCCTGCGTGAGCGTGTTGACGAATCGCGTGGCGACGATCCGCACCTCATCCACGTCCCCATTTACGAAGAGTTCGCGCGCGCACGTGGCAATCGCTCGGGCTTCGGGGAACGTCGGCGAGTCGCCGTAGGCGAATTCCGCGAGCCAGCTGTCGCCCGGTCCGCGCGACGAACTGCGCGGCCTTGCGGCCGGCGGTGATGAAGACCGTCGACTGGGGATCGAACTGGCCCGCCACACGGAGCACGTTCGTATTGAGGGCGCCGCAGAGCCCCTTGTCGGCCGCGACGAGAATGACCGCGCGCTTGCGCACCTCGCGCTTCTCCAGGAGCGGATGGGTGAAGACGTGGGCCCGGGTGGTCGCGCTCCGCTGAATGCGATACAGCAGCTGTGCGAAGGGACGCGCCGCGAGGGCGGCCAGCTGCGCCTTGCGCATCTTCGAGGCCGCCACCATTTGCATCGCCTTGGAAATCTGCGCGGTGCCGCCGACAGACTTGATGCGTCGGCGAAGGTCACGGGGGCTGTTCATGGCTGTCTCGGCGCTCGGTGCTCAGTCTGCGGTTACTTCTTCCACGTTTGTTTGAACTGATCGGCCGCGGCTTTGAGCGAAGCGCTCAGCGCGTCGTTCAGCGCTTTCTCCCGGGCAATGCTCTGGAGCAGATCGGCTTTGCGGGTGGTCAGAAAGTCCGTCCAGCCGGCCTGGAACTCCTTGATTCGCTCCACCGGCACGTCGTCGACGTATCCGTTCTGCACCGCCCAAATCACGGCCACCTGGACGTCCACGGGAATCGGGCTGTACTGCGGCTGCTTGAAGAGTTCGACGATGCGCTTGCCGCGATCGATCTTCGCCTGCGTCGCCGCGTCGAGCTCCGATCCGAACTGGGCGAAGGCCGCCAGCTCCCGGAACTGCGCGAGGTCGCCCTTGAGCTGTGCCGGCGACCTGCTTCATGGCCTTGAGCTGCGCGGCCGAACCGACGCGAGAGACCGAGATGCCGACCGAGATGGCCGGCCGGATGCCCTGGTAGAACAAGTCGGTCTCGAGAAAGATCTGGCCATCGGTAATGGAAATGACATTGGTCGGGATGTAGGCGGAGACGTCTCCCGCCTGTGTTTCGATGATCGGGAGGGCCGTCAGCGAACCGTCGCCGTACTGTTCGCCGACTCGCGCGGCGCGCTCGAGCAGCCGGCTGTGCAGGTAGAACACGTCGCCGGGATAGGCCTCGCGGCCAGACGGCCGCTTCAACACGAGCGACACCTGCCGGTACGCCACCGCGTGCTTGGACAGATCGTCATAGACAATCAAGGCGTCCATGCCGTTGTCCATGAACCACTCGCCCATCGCCGCGCCGGCAAACGGGGCGAGATACTGGCTCGCCGCGGGATCGGACGCGGGCGACGCCAGGACGATGGTGTACGGCATGGCGCCGGCCTGGTCGAGCACCGAGACGATGCGCGCGATCGTCGATTGCTTCTGCCCGACGGCGACGTAGATGGAATACAGCGGCCGATAGCTCGTGTCCCCGCCGCCTCCGCGGCCTTGTTGAGCCGAGCCTGGCTGATGATCGTGTCGATGCAAATCGTCGTCTTGCCCGTCGAGCGGTCGCCGATGATCAGCTCGCGCTGACCGCGGCCGATCGGGATCATCGCGTCGATGGGCATGATGCCCGTCTGGACCGGCTGCCCGACCGGACGCCGGCGGATGATGCCCGGGGCGAGCTTCTCTACGGGATAGGCGACGCTGCTGGTGATCGGCCCCTTGCCATCGAGCGGTTCGCCGAGCGTGTTCACCACACGCCCGAGCAATCCCTTCCCGACGGGCACCTGGAGGAGCTTGCCGGTCCCGCGGACTTCCGCGCCCTCCCGGAGTTGCGTGTAGTCGCCGAGGATGATGACGCCGACTTCGTTCTCGTCCAGGTTCAGCGCCAGGCCGATGATGCCCTTGCCGAAGTCGATCATCTCGTTGAGCATGACGTCGGCCAGGCCCTCGACCTTGGCCACGCCGTCGCCGATCTCACGGATGACGCCGACGCTCTGCTTGGCGGCGGCGGTCTTGACTCCCGCAATTTCCGCTTCGATTTCCCGTACCAGGTCAGCCATAGCTCATCTCACTCGCAAAAACGCTTACAGACGCGACTCCAACGCCGCCAGACGGGCCCGCACGCTGCCGTCGTAGACATCGCTGCCGACCTTGATCCGCATCCCACCGATGAGTGCCGGATCCTCGTTGAACGTGGTCTCGAGCCCGGGACCGTAGATGCGCGCGATCCCGGCCTCGATCTCCTCGCGCAGACCGGCCGCCACCGGCACGGCGCTCTGCACCACGGCGGCCCGGCGTTCGCAATCGAGGCGCACCAGTCGTTGGAAGCAGGACAGCAGGGACAGCGCGCCGCGACGCCGCGACGTGGCGAGCCGGTGCGCGATCTGACGCACGCGGCCCTCGTCCAGCAGGCCATTGATCACGCCGAGTTGATACAGCCGGCGAGCCGCGCGCTTCGTCCTCTTTTTCGCCCTCATCGCCCGCCCTTTCTCCCGTGGCTGTTCCCGCGATCAGGACGCGAGTTGCCGCGCGGTTTCTTCCTCGAGGCGGCGGTGATCTTCCGGCGTCAGGATCTTGCCCGTCACCGACGCCGTCGTCTGCACCACCAGCCGGCCGACCTCGCGCTCGAGCTCGGTGAGCATGCGCGCGCGGTCCCGCTCGGCCGGCCTCTCGCGCTCTCGTCCAGGATTTGCTCGCCGGCGGTCGTGGCGTTCTGGGTTTCCTCGGCCAGCACCCGTGCGGCCGCCGCGCGAGCCTCTTCGATCAACTGCTTGCCTTCGGCATCGGCCTTCGTCAGGACGCCCACGCGCTCCGCTGCAATCCGGTCCAGCTCGGCCTTGATCTTCGCGGCGTTGGCCAGGCCGCTCGCGATCTGCCGACGCCGGGCCTCCAGCATTTTCAGGATCGGCGTGTAGGCGAGTTCTGTACAGAACGAGGCACATGACGCCGAAGCTGATGCTTTGCGCGATCAGATGTGTCCAGTCCACCCCGAACGTTCGGGCGATCTGTTCGATCTGTCCGCCGCCTTCCGCGGCGGTCTGCAGCGCCACTAGATACATGTTCGCGGACCTCGCTGGGCCAATCCGTATCGACGCGCCCTACTGCACCAGGAACAAGGCGTAGAACGACGATCGCTTCCGCGAACGCGATGGACAGGATCGCCTGCACCATGATCTTGGTGGACGCGCCGGGATTCCGCCCGACCGCGGAACAGGCCCCCATGCCGATCAGGCCGACGCCGATCGCCGCCCCCAGAGCTGCCAAACCGACGTGCACGCTGCCGACCAAGGCCCCGTCATATCAGTGTCCTTTCTGTTGCGCTCATCGCAGACTGGCGCGGTTTGCCCGGCCAGCCCGTTTCATCAATGCGCGACCGCCGGTCGCGCCTCTTCGTGTTCGTGCTGGCAGATCAGCAGCGTAAACACCGCGGTCAGCAGCATGAACACCGCCGCTTGCACCAACCCCACCAGCAGTTCCATGAAGTAGAACGGGATCGGCAGCAGCCAGCCGAGGCCCGGCACGATCCGCGACATCGATCTCGAGCATGTTTTCGCCCGCGAAGACATTGCCGTAGAGCCGAAAACTCAAGGACACCGGCCGGAAGAGGATCGAGACGATCTCGAGCAGGCCAGCCGCGACAAAGATGACCGCCATGACCGGCTTCATGAAACCGACGGTCTGTCCCTTGACGCCGAACAGCTCCTTGATCATTCCGCCGACGCCGACTTCCTGAATGGCCCACACGATCCACAGGACGAAGAACATCAGCGCCATGGCCAGCGTCAGGTTGAGATCCGCGTTGGCGCCCCGGAACAGCGGATCCTCGACGACAAAGCCCTCGGCGGCTGGTGCCCCCAGCCGATGGTGCCCACGCCCGGCACGAGGCCGATCCAGTTGGCCGCCAGGATGAAGATGAAGATGGTCGCAAAGAACCAGAACGTGCGCTTCACCAGGTGCGCGCCGATGACGCTCTCGAGCAGGTTGTACAACGCCTCGACCAGCCACTCGAGCAGGTTCTGGGCGCCGCTGGGGACTTCCGACATCTCGGCGCGTGGCGAGGCGCGCAAAGACGATGAGGCCAACCGCGACGATCCACGTGACGACCATGGAATCGGTGATGGGAAAGCCGAAGGGTCTGGGCGATCTCGAGGGCCTTCTGCGACAGGCCGTGCGCGTCGGTTTCCGAGAAGCGCGAGAGCGACGATGTCCAGCACGCGCACTCCGTTGATGACCTTCTGAGCACGTCGCGTACCACTGCGCGGATCGAAACCGGACGACGGTTGAGGCCGTCAATGCCGGGCGTGCCTCGCCACTCTCAGCGGGCCGTGACGTCGGAGACTCCGGGATTCCGGGGGTCCTCTGTGATGCCGGCGAGCCGTCTCGCCTCGGTGCTCGCCTGCCCGCGATTCCCGGCCAAATCGCTCGCCCGCGGGCTGGACGCACGCCTTGATGCCGAGCCGCTTCCTGGAACGAGAAGTGCTTACGCCCCAACCATGGTGCGGCTCACGGTCGGCTTGCGCGCCGGCTGGGTCGGTCCGCCGAGGATCTTCTCGAGGCGCTGCGATTCCTGATGACCAGCACGCGGCTGGAGCCGGGTTGCCGTGGATGCTCCGCGTGGACCGACGCCGACTTGACCGTACGCTACCTGGAAGAATGGGAGACCGAAGCCGACATGCGGCAGCGCGTCCGTTCGCCTCGTTTCACGTCGCTGCTGGCGGTGATGGAGTCCACGCACGAACGACCGGACGTTCGGTTCGACTTCGTCACCAGGACGCGCGCGATTGACTACGTGGCTGAAATCCGCGGTCACGCGCCACCTTAATGAAATTGGCGCGACGGCGACTCGAATCGTTGCTGGGAATTGCAGGCGTGAGATATCGGCCGTGTTATTTGCGAGGTGTGTATGCGTCGTTCGACGGACATGATGTCGACGGCCGGCCCGGCCTGGATACGCGGCCTCTCCTTGCTGACGGTCGGGGTGCTGCTGTTGCTGCTGCCCGCGCCCGCGTCCGCGTCCCTGCTCTCGCCGGAGGCCGAGGACAAGCTCGCGGACATCCTGGCGGTCGTCGTCATCTGTCCTCGTCCCGGTGATCGGCATCGTCGTCTTCTGGCTGGTTCACATCATGCCGGAGAAGATCGCGCACCAGCGCCACCATCCGCAGTTCGAGGCGATTCGCACGCTGTGCCTGCTGTCGCTGGTCTTCGGCGGACTGCTGTGGCCGCTCGCCTGGTTGTGGGCGTACACGAAACCGGTGGGCTACAAGATGGCCTACGGCACGGACAAACATCCCGACTACTACAAGGAGCATGGCCTGCCCGACCCGCACGATGACGACGGCCGACGCCCGCCGAACCGAGACGGAGCCGGTGGCGTAATGGAAATCATCCTGCTCGGCATCTACTGCTTCTTCGTCTGGCTCATCTTCATCAAGTTCAAGCGGCTGCCCTGGACGACGCCGTGGAAGGTCACGGTGGCGATCATCCCGGTCGTGGCGCTGACGACGCTGATTCTGCTGCTGAACGTCTTCGCGCCCGTCACCGTCCGACGTGCGCGTCATCAAGTACGTCGTGCCCGTCGTGGCGCAGGTGCGGGGACGCGTCATCGAGGTGCCGGTCGAGAACAACCGCCCGGTCAAGAAGGGCGACGTGCTGTTCCGCATCGACCCGACGCCGTACGCCAATGAGGTGCGCGCGCTCGAAGCGCGGCTGGTGTCGGACGAGGCCAAGCTGACCGTCGAGCGCACGCGCGTGCGCGAGGCCGAGGCCCGGCTGGTCGACGCGGTGTCCGGTCGAGCAGCAGCTTCGCGAGGAACTGAACGCGGCGCGGGCCCAGGTGGCCACCCTCGTGCCGCAGCTGGCACTGGCCGAGCGGCGCGTCGCGCAGAACAAGGAACTGGCCGCGGCCGGCGCCGGCAACCGGTTCGACCTGGAGCAGGCCGAGACCAACGCTGAACGAGCTCACCGCGCAGATGGCGTCCGCGCGAGCGGTCGAACAGCAGGTGCAGGCGAAGCTCGACAGCACGGTCAACGGCGAACTGGCATCGGTCGCCGCCGCGCGGGCGCAGGTGGCGACGGCGCGCGCCCAGGTGGCGGTGGCCGAGTCGCAGATTGCGACGACGCGGGCCGATCTGGCGACCAAGCAGTGGGAGCTCGATCAGACGTCGGTGTTTGCACCGGCGGACGGCTCGGTCGTGAATCTGCAGTTGCGCGTCGGCGCCTTCGTGGCCGGCATGCCGTTCAACGAAGTGATGACGTTCGTCGAGAACGACTACCAGATCTACGGGTTCTTCATGCAGAACGAACTGCACCAGGTGCAGGCGGGCAACGAAGCCGAGATGCACTTCCAGACGTGGCCGGGCCGCATCATCAAGGCCCACGTCGATTCGATTCTGTGGGCGCAGGGTCAGGGACAGATGGATGCGTCCGGCAATCTGCCCAACACGACGATCGCGGTGCCGCCGGGCCGGTTCCCGGTCAAGTTCGTCGTCGGCGAGAAGGACAAGGACGTGTTCCTGGCGGCCGGCGCGCGCGGCGGCGGCGCCATCTACACCGAGCACCTGACGCTGGTGCACATCATCCGCAAGGTCATTCTGCGGGTGGGCGCGTACACCGACTACCTCATCCTGAAGCTGCACTAATGAGCGGATCAGACTGATGTCACGCGCCATGCCGCCGCTCATGCGACTCGCACCGTGGCTGACGATCCGCGGCGCCGGGCTGGTCCTGGCTGTCGCGGCGCTGGCGACGGGCTGCCGCGTCAAGTCGCCGCCGAAGCCGGTCGACATCCAGAAGGACGGGATGCCGCACATCGCGGTGCCGGCCGCGTGGGCCGGCGCGCCGGGCCCACCGCGGCCGCGACGGACAACTGGCTCCTGACCTTCAACGACAACGCAGTTGAACGTCCTCGTCGACGGAAGCGCTCGCCTACAACCCGGACCTCGCCGTCGCGCGCCATCGCGCGTCGAGCAGGCGCGCCTGTACGCCAAGCACGCCGGCGCCGCGTTGTGGCCCAGCGTGCAGGGCATGGCCCGCGGCGGCGGGCAGATGTCGCGACGGATCCGGACTGACCGGCGGCGCGATCAGCGCGACGTGGGAACTGGATCTGTGGGGCCGCGTGCGCTACGGCAAGGCCGCGGCGGCGGCGGGCGCGCCGTCGACCGAAGCCGACTTCAGGTTCGCGCAGCAGGCCATCGCCGCGACCGTGGCCAAGTGCTGGATCCTCGCGGTCGAGGCGCGGCTGCAGCTGGCGGTCGCCGACGGAACTGCTCGCGACCTCCGAGCGAACTGGTGCGGCTCGCCGACACGCGGCTCCGCGTGGGCGTCGGCGACGACCTGGACGCGGCCGTCGCGCGGGCCGACGCCGGCGCCTATCGCGACGCGGTGCGGCGGCTGGAACTGGCGCGCAACCAGGCCGATCGCGCGCTCGAGATCGTCGTGGGCCGCTACCCGTCGGCGCACGCTCGAGACCGGCGCCGAGTTCCCGACGTTTCCCGGCGACGTGCCGGCCGGCTTGCCGTCGGAACTCCTCGAGCGCCGGCCGGACGTGATCGCCGCCGAGCGGCGCGTCGCCGCGGCGTTCAATCGCGTCGGCGAGGCCAAGGCGGCGCGCCTGCCGCGCATCGCGCTGACCGTCGGCGTCAACTCCATTTCGAGCGACCTGTTCGTCCTGGCCGGATCGCGACAATCCGGTGTGGAGCGCCGGCGCCAACCTGCTGATGCCCCTCTTCACGGGCGGCGCGCTCAAGACGCAGGTCGAGATTCGCACCGAAGAGCAGAAAGCAGGCCGTGGCCGAGTACGCGTCCATCGGCCTGCGCGCGTTCGGCGACGTGGAAGAAGCCATGGCGAGCGAACTGGCGATGCGCGATCGCGAGCGCATCCTGACCGCGCAGCTCGTGGACAGCCAGCGCGCGGTCGACATCTGGCGCGCACGCGCTACCAGATCGGCAGCGGCGACCTGCGCGCCGTCGAACAACGGCAGATCGCGCTCATCGCCAACCGCTCGGCGCTGCTCCGCGTGCAGGCCGAACAGCGCGTGCAGCGCGTCAACCTCCACCTCGCGCTCGGCGGCAGCTTTGTCCTGCCGCCGCCTCAGACCCTGACGTCCAGACGACCCGATGCAATCGACGAAGGACTCATGCCACGAAAAGACGACGCGGAGAAGGACAGCAAGAAGGACAAGAAGAAGGCGAAGAAGAAGTTCTACGAGAAGGAACTCCGCCGGCTTCAGGCCGAACTCTGCCACCTGCAGGCCTGGGTGAAGCACAAGGGCCTTCGCGTGATCGTCCTGTTCGAAGGCCGCGACGGCGCCGGCAAGGGCGGCACGATCCGCGCGATCACCGAGCGCGTCAGCCCGCGCGTCTTCCGCGTGGTCGCGCTGCCCGGCGCCGTCGGACCGCGAGAAGTCGCAGATGTACATGCAGCGCTACATGCAGCACTTCCCGGCCGCCGGCGAGGTCGTGATCTTCGATCGCAGCTGGTACAACCGCGCCGGCGTCGAGTACGTCATGGGCTTCTGCTCGAAGGAACAGTACAAGGCGTTCCTCAAGGTCTGCCCCGAGTTCGAGGAGTACATCACCGACGGCGGCATCATCCTCCTCAAGTACTGGCTCGAGGTGAGCAACGAGGAACAGGCCAGGCGGTTCGAGGCGCGCATCGAGGACCCGCTGCGCCAGTGGAAGCTGAGCCCGATGGACCTGCCGTCGCGCGAGAAGTGGTACGAGTACTCGAAGGCCCGCGACCGGATGCTCGAGGCCACCGACACGAAGCACGCGCCCTGGAACATCGTGCGGTCCGACGACAAGAAGCGCGCGCGCCTCAACTGCATCGCGCACCTGCTGAAGCAGATTCCGTACAAGCACCTGCCGGCGCCCAAGATCAAGCTCGCCAAGCGATCGAAGAAGCACGCGTACGACGACGAGGCGGCGCATCAAGGGCCGGCGGTTCATTCCCGAGAAGTACTAGATCCATGGCCGCCATCGGCTGGCTGGCGTCGTACGACCGGCGGTGGCTCGTCGGCCGACGCCGTCGCCGGCCTCACGCTGGCGGCCTACCTGCTGCCGGCCGGCCTCGGCGACGCGTCGCTGGCCGGCCTGCCGCCCGAGGCCGGCCTCTACGCCTGCCTCTTCGGCGGGCTCGTGTTCTGGGCGTTCTGCAGCTCGCGCCACACCGCCATCTCGGTCACGTCGGCGATTTCGCTGCTGATCGGCGTCTCGATCGGCGAGCTGGCCGGCGGCGATCCCGCGCGGTTCGCCACGCTCGCGGCGCTCACGGCGGTGCTCACGGCGGCGCTCGCCTTCGCCGCCTGGCTGGCCAGGGCCGGCGCGGTCGTGAACTTCGTCTCCGAGACCGTGCTCGTCGGGTTCAAGTGCGGCGTCGCGTTCGTGCTGGCCAGCACGCAGATTCCCAAGCTGCTGCGGCTTCAAGGGCGGCGAGGGCGACTTCTGGTCGCGCGCGGCGCACATCATCGAGCACATCGGCGAGACGCACCAGGCGTCGCTGCTGCTCGGCCTGGCCGCGCTGGCGGTTCTCGTGGCCGGCAAGCGCTTGCTGCCGAACAGGCCGGTCGCGCTCGTCGTCGTGGTCGCCGGCATCGCGCGCCACGTCGGTGTTCGATCTCGGCGCGCTCGGCGTGCACACGCTGGGCGCCGTGCCGCAGGGACTGCCGCCGTTCGGGTTGCCGGTTCCCGGACCGCGCCGATGATCAACGACCTGCTGCCGATCGCGATGGCGTGCTTCCTGCTGGCCTCGGTCGAGACGGCGGCCATCGGCCGCATGTTCGCGCTGAAGCACGGCTACCGCTTCGATCCCAATCGGGAGTTCCTCGCCATCGGCTCGGCCAACCTGCTCTCGGGCCTCGGCCACGGCTTCCCCATCAGCGGCGGCCTGTCGCAGTCGCTCGTCAACGAGTCGGCGGGCGCGCGGACGCCGCTGTCCGGCCTGATCGCCGCGCTCATCATCGGCGACGATCACGCTGTTCTTCTCGGGCGTCCTGAGCGATCTGCCGCAGCCCGTGCTGGCGGCGATCGTCCTGGTGGCGGTCGCCGGCCTGGTCCACGTGCTCGGTGATCCAGCGGCTCTGGCGCTTCGGCCGCGACGGAGTTCGCGCGTGGCGGCGCTCGCGTTCCTGGGCGTGCTCGGCTCCGGCATCCTCCGAGGCGTGCTGATCGGCGCGGTGCTGTCGATCCTGCTGCTGCTGCGGCGCGGGTCGCGGCCGAACGCCGTGGAGCTCGGGCGCGTGGGCGACACCGCGCGGTTCGCCAGCCTCAGCGGCGACACCGACCGCACGCGCGTGCCCGGCGTGTTCGTGTTCCGGGTGGACGGCGCCCTGCTCTACTTCAATGTCGAGCACGTGCGCGACCAGTTCGCGGAGCAGCTCGCCGCGCGCGAGGACACCGATTCAGACGGCGGTCTTCTTTCTGGGCAGCGTGCCCGAACGTCGACCTGGCCGGCGCCGACCTGCTGATCGACCTGCGGCGCCACCTGGCGGCCCGAGGCATCGACCTGCGCGCTGGCCGGCGCGCGCGGCGAGGTGCAGCGGGACCTGGTTCGGGCCGGTTTCGAGCCCCGGCCGTGGACGGCCTATGCCAGCGTGGACGCGGCGCTCGCCTAGTGCACGATAGACCGGTCAGGAAGTTCGAAGGAGATCACGATGATGAGTATCCGAGGATTCGACAGGCGCAGCCCGGTGGTTCGCGGGGTCGCCACGGTGCTGTGCGTCCTGCTCGTCGCGTCCGGGAACCCGATGCTGTTCGCCCAGACCCCGACGCCGCAGGCCACGCCGCGACGCCCGCCGCGGGTGACGCGGATACGTGAAGCTCACCAACGACCAGCTCGACGCGCTGGTCGCGCCGATCGCGCTCTATCCCGACCCGCTGCTGTCGCAGTCGCTGGTCGCCTCCACGTACCCGCTCGAACTCGTGCAGGCGCAGCAGTGGCTCGAGAAGAACAAGAAGCTGAAGGGCGACGAACTGACCAAGGCGGTCGAGAAGCAGAAGTGGGATCCCAGCGTGCAGGCCACGGCCGTGATTCCCGATCTGCTGAAGCGCCTGACCGAAGACATCACCTGGACGCAGAACCTCGGCAACGCGTTTCTCGAGCAGCAGGACGACGTGATGGACGCGGTGCAGCGGCTGCGGGCGAAGGCCAAGGACGGACGGCAAGCTCGACTCCAGCGAGCAGCAGAAGGTCGAGACCAAAGTCGTCGAGAACAAGACCATCATCGAGATCCAGCCCACGAGCACCACGGTGGTCTACGTCCCGACGTACAGCCCGACGGTGATCTGGGGCCCGATGTATCTACCCGTACCCGCCGATGTACTACCCGCCGTACTACCCGGGCGGCGCGTGGCTCGGATTCGGCGTCGGCATTGCGGTCGGCATCGGGATCAGCGGCGGCTGGGGCTGGGGCTGCGGCTGGGGCGGCGGCGGCAACAACGTCTACATCAACCACAACAACAACTTCAATCGCATCAACACCGGCAACATCAACACGGGCAACATCAACCGGGATCAACAGCGGCAACAGCAACTGGCAGCACAACCCGAGCCACCGCGGCGGCGCGCCGTACGCGAGCACGAACACGGCCAACAAGTTCGGCGGCAGCACGCGGCCAGCGTGCGGCGCGGCAGCACGCCGGCGCGCACGAGCGCGCGCCGAGCAGCGAGTCAATCGCGCGGGCGCGAACCGTCCGAGCACGAGCGGCGAGCGCCAGCCGGCCGGCGGGCGGCGACAAGGTCGGCAGCCGCAGCATTCCGCCGAGTTCGTCGCGCACGCAGCGGCGGCTTCGGCGGCGCGTCGGGCGGTCGCATCGGGCGCCAGCCGCGCCGGCAGCGCCAGTTCGCGCGGCGGCGCCAGCATGGGCGGTCGCGCGGCGGCGGCGGCAGGAGATAGCGATGACGAAGGACATGACCATGAGCACACGCACCACGAGCCGCCGTCGTGATTCGATCCGTTGCGACCGCGGTCGCGCTCGCGATGACCTGCTCTCGGGACGTCCGCGCATCCAGACGGCTCCGGCGCCAGGCGCCGAAGCCGGCGCACGCGCCAGGCGGCCGACGTTCGCCACGCCGGAGCAGGCCGTCGAGGCCGCGATCAAGGCGGCCGCCTCCGGCGCGGCCGGCGCTGCTCGCGCTGCTCGGACCCGACGGCAAGGACCTGTCAACTCCGGCGATGCCGTGCAGGACCAGAAGGACCGCGACGACTTCGTCCGGCTCGCGAAGGAGAAGACGACGCATCGCGAAGGACCCCACCGATCCCCATCGCGCGACGGTGTTGATCGGCAACGACGACTTCCCCACCGCGATTCCGCTCGATCGAGCAAGACCGGCAAGTGGATGTGGGAGCGGTCGAGGGCCGCTACGAAGTCCTCGTTCGCCACATCGGCGCCAACGAGCTCGACACGATTACCGTGTGCCGGGGCTACGTCGAGGCGCAGGTGGCCTACGCCGCCGATGGATCCCGACAAGACCGGCGTCGCATCAGTACGCGCAGCGCATCATCAGCACGCCCGGAAAGCACGACGGGCTCTACTGGCCGAGCGAGCCCGGCGGCGCCGGAGAGCCCCATCGGCGAGGCCATCGCCCGCGCGATCGCGGAAGGCTACACCAGCAAGACGCGAGCCGTATCACGGCTACTACTACAAGGTCCTGACGGCGCAGGGTCCGTCGGCGCCGCTCGGCGCGATGGACTTCGTGGTGCAGGGACACATGATCGGCGGCTTCGCGCTCGTCGCGTGGCCGGCGCAAGTACCGCGTCACCGGCGTGAAGACGTTCATCGTCGGCGCCAACGGCATCGTGTACGAAAAGGATCTCGGCGCCAGACACCGCGAAGATCGCGGCGGCGATGACGCGCTACGACCCGGACAAGACCTGGACGGTGACGAACGACGGCAAGTAGCGCGGACGAGGCTCGACCGTGGATCACCCGCCGAGCGCCATCGCGACGGCGACGAGCACGCCGCCGGCCGCGAGCATCGCGAGGCCGGTGATCCACGGGCGGCCGTTCGTGAATTGCGCCCACCGGTAGCCCACCAGAAACAGCAGGCCCAGCAGCAGTCCGTTCGAGACGCGCAGCGCGAGATGCCGCGAGTCCAGAATCAGGAACGGCACGATCGCCGGGATCACGAGACGAAAGACCAGCCAGAAGCTGGCGATCGCCCCAGTAGAGTCCTCGCGCGTCACGGTCGCGCGCGCGGGCTCCGCGCCGCGCAGCTGCACCAGCATGTCCTCGGAGAGCCGCGTACGCGCGGCTGCCGACGTCACGTCCGACCAGCTGCGGCTCCAGCCACTCGGCGATCAGCGACAGCGCCTGCTCATCGCCACTCGCCTTCTTCACGGCCGACCACAACCGCACGTTGCGGCTGCGATCGAACAGCGACGTCATGATGTACATGCCGGCGTCAATCAGGCCCCACGCGAGGTTGCAGCCGACGACCGCCGACCAGCATCTCGCGCACCGCGTCGTCGCCCTCCTGCACCACCAGGCCGGCGCCCAGCGTGAACGTGAGCACCATGATGAGGCCGAAGAGGATCTCGCCCAGAATCTCCGAGGGCTCCAGATACTTCGCGGTGAACGATCGCGGCATGGTCATCCTCTCGGGCAGCACGCATGGATCCTAGCCGCATGCGTCGGCGCGTGTGCCTTGTTTGCAGTGGAGTCCTGCTGGTTCCGCCAACGGTCGCGCGGCGCGCACCAACGTGCGCACGCGCGCAGAAGCCGCCGGACGAGCCGCCAAAGCCGAACCAGGAACAGCCGCGCGGCCAACCGGATTGCCCACACGACTCGCGTGGACGTTCAACTTCGATGCCGGGCTGGGGCACGTTCGGGTTCGGCAACTCGCTCTACCGCAACCCCAGAGAACCTGGCGTCACCGAAGAACCTGAGCGACCAGTGGTTCGAGGGATACGTCAAACCGTCGCTCTCGGGCGCGTACACGTTCGCATCGTCGAGCCAGCTCTACGGCAAAGATCAGCGCCGTCGGCGAGCGCACCTATGGATCCACACCGCCGGCGTTCGGCCTCGACACGTCATCGTTCGGCGCCGAGGATCTCGCGATCGGCTGGCGGTCCGGCAAGTCGCTGTCGATTGGCGAGAACGCGATTGACGTCACGGTCGGCCGCGCGCCGTACCAGCTTGGGAACGGGTTCCTGCTTTACGACGGCGCCGCCGAAGGCGGAAGTCGCGGCGGCTACTGGACCAACGCGCGTAAGGCCTTCAAGTTCGCCGCGATCGGCCGCTTCAAGCCAGGCGCCCACACGCTCGAGGCGTTCTATCTGGATCAGGGACGATCTGCCCGAGAACGACGCGGACACCGACTCGCGGGCGTGAACTACGAATACACCATCGGGGCGGACGAGACGACGACCCTCGGCGCGACGCTACATGAAGTGGTCCGCGGATCCGCTGATGAAGCCGGGGCGTGACGGCTTGCATGTGTTCAACGTGCGCGCCTACACGGCGCCGATCCCGCGCCTGCCGGATCTGTCGTTCGAGTTCGAGTACGCCGTCGGAGCGCAACGGCGAGGCGCTCGCGTCCGACGCGTGGACGTTCCTGGGCGCGTATGAATTCACGCAAGGTCGCGTGGTCACCGAAGCTGTCTTACCGCTACGCCTCTTCGAGGGCGACGATCCGTCCACCGCCGCCAACGAGGCGTTCGACCCGCTGCTCCCCGGCTTCTCCGACTGGGGATCTGGTGGCAGGGAGAAATCGCGGGCGAGTACTTCCTGTCGAATTCCAACCTCAACTCGCACCAGGTCCGCGCGCACTTCACGCCGAGCGACACCGTCGGCGCCGGGTTGATTCTCTACAACTTCAAGATCGATCAACCCGCGACGTTCGGCCCGCTGGTGACGTCGAAGGACGCCGCGTTCGAGGTCGATGTCTACACGGACTGGAAGGTGAACACGCAACTTCACGATCAGCCTGGTGGGCGCCTTCGCCGATCCGGGCAAGGCCGTGCAGCAACTGACGGGCCGGACGAAGAACTTCGTCTACGGCATGGTCTACGTCGCCTATAGTTTCTGAGTGTCGCGCCGGGCCGGCCCCGGCCTAGAATGGCGGGATGGCGTGACGACAAGGGCCTCAAATCCTCGTACGAACTGGCGATGGAACGCCTCCGCAAGACCGACGCCGAGGCCGGCGTCGTACGGCGGCCGGTCACCGACGCGCAGAAGGCCGCGATCGCGGAGATCCGCAACGTCTACGAGGCCAGGCTCGCGGAGATTGAGGTGCTGTTCCAGAGCCAGCTTCGGGCCCTGGTCGAGCCCGACGCGCGCGAGGCGCGGACCGATGAATACCGCCGCGATCGCGAGCGGCTCACCGCCGAACGCGACGCGAAGATCGAGAAAGCCCGAAGCGCATCGACCCGCTTCCTAGTCGCGCAGCACGACGGTGCGCAGGCCGCGATGGACGGTCAGCCCGGCCGCTGCTGTAGTCGATGAAGCCCAGCTTCCTGAACTTGTTCATGAAGTAGTTGATCCGCGACCGGGTCGTGCCGACCATCTGCGCCAGGTGTTCCTGATTGACCCCGGCGACGACCGTTTCCGTCTTGCTGTCCTTGCCGAAATGGGACAGCAGCAGGAGAATCCGCGCCAGGCGCTTCTCGCTGGAGTTGAACATCTGGTCGACGAGGTCCGCTTCGTAGCGGACGATGCGGTCGAGCAGATGCGTGATGAAGACTTCCGCGAGTCCCTGGCTCGTCGTGGAGCAGGCGCGCCATCGCCGGCTTCTCGACTCTTGGTCAGCGTGCGAGTCTCCGACTGACGTCGCCGTGGCCATGCGCAGCGGCTGACCGGCCAGGCAGCCTTCACCGAAGAACTCACCGGCGCCCAGCGTCGCGACAATCGCTTCCTTGCCGTCGTGAGACGCCACCGCGAGCTTCACCTTGCCTCGCGAGGAGGAAGTACACGGAATCGGCGGGCTGTCCTTGCATGAAGATGGTCTGGTTGGCGCCGCACTCCGTGAACGGTCTTCCCTTTCGGGACGCCCGCCAGCAGTGTGTCCCAATCGACCGGAAGGAGCGCCGGCCACCTAGGCCTCCCTCACTTTCAGGTCCAGTCCAAAGAGCACCTTGTTCAGGTCCGACATGTCGCCCACGAGCCGTTGCAGCGGCAGCGGCAGCCGCTTGATCAGCGTGGGCACCGCCACAATCTGCTCGTCTCTGGCCAGATTCGCATGCTTGTGAATGTCGATCACTTCCAGGTGGTACCGGCCCTCCAGGTGCTCCTCGCAGACGCGCTTGATGTTCTTGACCGCCAGCCTCGATTTCACCGTCGAATCGGCTGACATACAGACGCAGGACGTACTGGGCCTGGCGGACCGGCGCGGGCACGCGTTCGAGGTCTTGGGCAGGCTTTTCATGCGGACCTCTCTGAGCCGGCTCAGTCGATCGGCTGCAGGGCCAGGCCCACCAACACCCGGTCGGTGTTGGACAGGTCGCCGATGATCTTCTGGACCTGCTGGGGAAGCTTGATCTCCAGCGTCGGAATGGCGACGATCTGGTTGCCGCGCGCCATCTCCGGATGCTCCAGCAGGTCGATCACTTCGATCTGATAGCGGCCCTTCAGGTGCTTTTCACACAGCACCTTGAGGTTGGCAAAGGCGCGAATCGATTTGGGCGTCTGGCCCGCCACGAAGAGCCGCAGCTTCCAGACCTTCGGTTTCCGGGGCTTCGCGGACGCGTCGAGCGGCTGGCCCGACGCGCGCGTCCGAGCTGCGCGCTGGTCTTGGCCTGGTGGCCGCCATTTAGCGTTTCCGCGCGGCGGGCGCGCTCGCCACCTTCTTGTAGGCGGACGCGTCCGCTTCCCGGCTGCGCACCATCTGCCCGCGGTCCTGCAGCAGTTCCTCGTCGAGCAGTTTCGATTCGGAGATGCTCTGCTGAATGATTTCTTCTTCCACTTCGAACTCCGCCCGGAGCATGGTCATGCGGGCCTCGAAGATCTGCGCGCTTGCGGTCCAGTTCGCGCCCGCGGCCCTCCAGTTGCTGCCGGCGGGACGTGCCCGCGGCCTTCTCGCGCCCTTCCTGCGACATCCGGGCGGAACCGGTCAGCACGCCCTCGGGTCCGAGGTACACGTCCAGCATGCGGAGGCCGTCGTTGGTGAGCACGAATTCGCGAATCTGGTTGGAATGCTCCATGCCGCGCGACTTCAGCACGTAGAGCGCGCGGTTCCGCTCGCCCCCGACCTCGATCGGCCTTCAGCAGGAGCCAGGTGTCCATGAGGGACGAGACGTCCGCCTCGCTGGCTTCGAGGTCGCCGCCGGCCGCGGTCAGGCTGGCGAAGATCGCCGTGATCTGCCTGCGTCTTCAGAAAATCGACCAGCCGCGTGAGCATGGACCGCACTTCGTTCAGCGTGCTGACCATGAGCAGATTGGTGATCGGGTCCACGACCACGACGCTGGGCTTGAAGCTGGTGATGTGTTTGTGGGTCACCAGCAGCACTTCTTCGATCCCGCCGTAGGTCGGACGCGCCGCATGGAATTGCAGCAGCCCCTTGCGGACCCACGGCTCGAGGTCGATGCCGATCGAGCGCATGTTGCGGACGATCTGCCTGGGCGATTCCTCGAACGCGAAATACAGGCAGCGCTCGCCGCGGCGGCAGGCCGCATCCACGAAATGCGCCGCCACGCTGGTCTTGCCGGTGCCGGACGTGCCGGACATCAGGATGCTGCTCCCGCGATAGAAGCCCTTGCCGCCCATCATGCCGTCCAGCCGGTCGATGCCGGTCGAGACGCGTTCGGCGGGCGCCGCATGGTCCAGGCCCAGCGAGGAGATCGGCAGGACGGAGATGCCGTGCTCATCGATGAGGAACGGATACTCGTTCGTGCCGTGCGTCGATCCCCGGTACTTGACGATGCGCAGGCGCCGGGTCGAGATCTCCTCCCGGATGCGATGGTCCAGCACGATCACGCAGTCCGAGACGAACTCCTCGATGCCGTGCCGGGTCAGCTTGTCCGGGCCGGTCGCGCTCGGCGGTGATGACCGTGGTCAGTCCCTGGTCCTTGAGCCAGCCGAACAGGCGGCGGATTTCGGCGCGCAGGATGCCGGGGTTGGGCAACTCGCCGAAGAGCGCTTCGATCGTGTCGAGGACGATGCGCTTGGCGCCGACCCGCTTGACCGCGTCGGCAATGCGAATGAAGAGGCCGTCGAGGTCGTACTCGCCGGTTTCCGCAATCTCGCTTCGCGAGATGTGCACGTGGTCCAGGAACAGCTTCTTGTCGGCCACCAGCCGGTCCAGGTCGAAACCGAGCGACGCGGCGTTCTTCGTCAGGTCCGGAATCGTTTCCTCGAACGACATGAACACGCCGGGTTCGCCGTATTGGGTGGCGCCCCGAACGAGGAACTCCAGCCCGAACAGCGTCTTGCCGGAACCGGCGCCGCCACTGACCAGCGTGGGACGCCCGGCTGGCAGCCCGCCGCCGGTGATTTCGTCCAGGCCCTGGATGCCGGTGAGCGACTTCTGCAGCGCCTTGGAGGACGACGGCCGTGCGCGTGTCTTCTGCTTCATGGGCCTCACGCCTGTTTCCGCGCTTGATTCGCGCCCTGACGGCGCGCAGGTCGCCCCGGTGCCGCTCGATCGCGGCGGCGCTGGCAGCCAGCAGCCGCTTCAGGCCGGTCTGAACCGCCAGGTCACGTTCGATTTGGAGTAAAAGCCGCCTGAGCTCTGTTCGATCTGTCACGGGCGCAGCCCAAGGCTACCGAATCGGGCTGGGCAAGACTGTACACAATGGAACAGATCCGGAGACCTCGATGTATCCCGCAATCCGGCCGTCGATGGAAGAATGACGGACACGCATGCCCGAGGTCCGCGTCCTGTCGTTCCACGCTCGCTATCGCTGCCGTCACGCCGGCGCGTGCTGCACGTCGAACTGGCCGATTCCGATCGAGGCCGATCGGCTGGCGCGTGTCGCGCGCGGCGCTGGCCGACCGGACGACTGCGGCCGGCCGTCGGCGACCGGCGCGTCCGCGTTCGACGAGCCGCCTGACGCGCCGGCGGAGACGCCCGCGCTCCTCGGGCGCGCGCGACCACCACTGCGTCTTCTACGATCGCAGCGCCCGACGCGCGACCGCAGGGCGGTGCCGAATCCAGTCCGCGCTCGGCCACGACGGCTTGCCGCTCGCGTGCCGCCAGTTTCCGCGCGTGTCCGTGCACGATCCGCGCGGCGTGTCGGTCACGCTCTCGCACTACTGCCCGACCGCGGCCGGACTGCTCGATGCGGACCGCGGCCGACGACGCGGTCACGATCGCGATCAATCGCGCCGGCTTTCCGGCCGCCGGCGAATACGTCGGCCTCGACGCGCGCGACGGCGCTGCCGCCGCTGCTTCGCCGCGACATGCTGATGGACTGGGACGTCGTGGTGGGCGTGCGAACGGACTGGCCGTCGATCTCGTTCGCGCGGATCCGACGATCCGGCCGCCGCGCATGCACCGGCTGCGCACGGCCGTCGCGGATCTCGCAGACCTGGTCGCCGGCGGACGGGCCGCTCGTCGATCGCGTGCATCGAGGCCTTCGCGCGCGGCGAGTCACGCGACCGCGCCGATCGCGCCGCGCCGGACCGCGCGCAACTGATCGACGCCGTCTTCGCGTCAATTCCCGCCGACCTCAGGCCTCCGCGACTTCCCCGCCGCGCAGCCGACGTCACCGCTGCGCCACGCGCCGCTTTCTCGCCGCGCACGCGTTTGCGAACTGGGCGATTCACCTGGGAGGCGGGCTGCAGGTCGTGGCTGCGGTCGATCGAAACCGCCGCGGCGCTCATCGACGCCGGCGCCGGCGTCCGGCAGGCGGACCTGCTGCTCCGGCACCTGCGTCGCGATCAGCCGGCGTCAGCTTCGCGTCAGCTCGGACGTTGCTGCGGTGTCTGACGAAGCACCCGAGGCTCCAGAACCTGTCCTACTCCGCCCCCATGAACGGGTAGCTGTAGTCGCGCGGCGGCGCGAGCGTTTCCTTGATCGTCCGCGTGTTGACCCAGCGGATCAGGTTGAGCTTCGAGCCGGCCTTGTCGTTCGTGCCCGACGCGCGCGCGCCGCCGAACGGCTGCTGGCCGACGACCGCGCCGGTCGGCTTGTCGTTGATGTAGAAGTTGCCGGCCGCGTTGCGCAGCGCGCTCGTCGCCTCGCGCACCGCCTGCGCGATCGTTCGCGAAGACCGCTCCGGTCAGCGCGTACGGCGACGTCCGGTCGACGATCTTCAGCGTCTCCTTCCACTTGCTTGTCCGGATAGACGTAGGCCGTCACGACCGGTCCGAAGATCTCCTCGCACAGCAGCTTGTAGTCGGGCTTCGTTCGTCTGCACGAGCGTCGGCTCGATGAAGTAGCCCTTGCTGTCGTCGCACTTGCCGCCCTGCAGGATCTTCGCGCTCTTCTTCGCGTCGGCGACGTAGCCGCTGATCTTGTCGAACGCCTTCTTGTCGATGACCGCGCTCATGAAATTGCGGAAGTCGCGCGACGTCGCCCATCTTGATGTCCTTCATCATCGCGATGACGCGATCGCGCACGTCCTTCCAGAGCGACTGCGGCACGTAGATGCGGCTGGCCGCCGAGCACTTCTGGCCCTGATACTCGAAGCCGCCGCGCACGATCGCCACCGCCAGCGCCGTCCGCGTCCGCCGACGGATGCGCGACGATGAAGTCCTTGCCGCCGGTTTCGCCGACCAGGCGCGGATACGACCGGTACTTCGCGATGTTCGCGCCGACCGTCTTCCACATGTTCTGGAACACTTCGGTGCTGCCGGTGAAGTGAATGCCGGCCAGATCCGGCGACGCGAGCAGCGCGTCCGTGATCATGCCGGCGCTGCCCGGCAGGAAGTTGATGACGCCCGGCGGCATGCCCGCCGCTTCGAGCACGCGCATCACGTAGTAGGCGCTCAGCATCGCGCTCGAGGCCGGCTTCCAGATCGACACGCCGCCCATCAGCACCGGCGCCGTCGACAGGTTGCCGCCGATCGCCGTGAAGTTGAACGGCGACACCGCGTAGACGAATCCCTCGAGCGGCCGGTACTCGAGCTGGTTCCAGACGCCCGGGCTGCTGATCGGCTGCTCGCGGTAGAGCTCCTGCGCGTAGCTGACGTTGAAGCGCCAGAAGTCGATGAGCTCGCACGCGGCGTCGATTTCCGACTGAAACACCGTCTTCGCCTGGCCCAGCATCGTCGCGGCGTTGACGGTCGCGCGCCAGCTCGTCGCCAGCAGCTCGGCGGCCTTGAGCAGAATCGCCGCGCGATCCTCGAACGGCCACGCCGACCACTCGCGGCGCGCCGCCAGCGCGGCCTTGATCGCCATCTGCACGTGCTTCGGCTCGGCCATGTGCCAGTCGGCCAGCACGTGCTTGTGCTTGAACGGCATCACGGACTGCTGCGTCTTGCCGGTCCGAATTTCCTTGCCGCCGATGATGAGCGGGATCTCGACGCGCTCGTTCGCCATGGACGCGAGGCGCGCCTTGAGCTCGGCGCGCTCGGGCGAACCCGGCGCATAGGACTGGATGGGCTCGTTGACGGGAGTCGGCACTCGGCGGACGGCATTCAGGCAGCGATGTCAGACATGGGGAGTCCTCACGGATGGCGAACAGCCTTTATTTTCTCACAGTGCCCGCACGATGCACCGGAGCTCGGCCGACCTCTATAATGGGCAGCCGGTCATGGAGATCAGCGCAGCGCGCAATCGGGCACGATCGCCATTCTCGAGCTCGCGGGCCGGCTGACCGTCAACGATCAGCCGGGCATGCTGAAGGAGGCCGTGACGCCGGCGCTCGAGCGGCGGCGCCCGCCACGTGCTGCTCGATCTGTCCGGCGTGCACTACATCGACAGCACGCGGCTCGGCGAGATCATCGCGGCGCACGTCACGGTCACCCGGCGCGGCGGCCGCCTGCGGCTCGTCGGCACGCCCGACCGCATCACCGAGCTCCTGACATGGCCGGACTCGACGGCGTCTTCGAGCGCTTCGCGACGACCGAAGAAGCCAGCCAGCAACTGCACTGACGATCGACTTCAGCGCCGTCGGCTGGCCGCCGCTCGGCCTGGCGCGCGCCCAGCTCGCGATCGAGATCGAGCAGCGACGCCGGATCGTGGCTCACCATCTGAACTTCGCGACGATCTCGCGCACGGTCTTCTCTTCCTCGACCTGCTCGGTGATGAACCACTGCAGCTCGGCCATCGCGGCGAAGACCTTCTCGCTGAACGCCAGCTCGTAGAGCGCATCGATCTGCCTGCTGACGCCCTGCTCCTGCGCCAGCGCGCGCTCGAAGACCTCGACGAGCGACGCGAACTCGCTGCGCGGCGCCTCGATCGCCGAGCAGCTTGACCTGATGGTTGCGCGCCAGCAGGAAGTTGAAGAGCCGCATGCCGTGCGCGTGCTCCTCGGCGCTCTGCAGCGCGCAGCCAGGCGCCGGCGCCCATGAACTTGTGGTGCTCGCACCAGGCGGCCATGGCCAGGTACGAGAACGACGCCGAGAACTCGTTCGACACTTGCTGGTTGATGGCCTCGAGCACGGTCGGGGTCATGAGTCACCCTCCTCGCATTCTAGTGCCGTCATCATCGCGCCGCCGTGTCGACCGCGGCACGTCGGCACGCGATTGCCGTATCATTCCCCCATGTCGCACCGAATCTCCGCCATCGTCGTCGCTGCTGGCCGCCGGCGTCGCGCTCGGCGCGGTCAGCGCCCAGACGCCCCGCGCCAGCCGCGCCCGCCGCCGCCCCGGCCCGACGCGCGCTGGCAGCGCGCCGTCGATGCGTGGGAGGCCGGCGCATACCCGGCCGCGCTCGAGGATCTGCGCGCGCTGATGCAGTCGCCGGCCGCGCGCCGAGTACTTCGATCGCGTCGCGCTGCTCACCGGCGAGCTCTACGTCGACGACGGTGCTGACGACCGACGGCCGCAATCCGAGGATTTCCGGGAACGGCGCGTTCGCGAGCTACGAGACGGGCACGGGCGCCGCGGCCGTGACGCGCGTCGTGCGCGTCGGCGCCACGCCGCAGACGGTCGCCGATCTGCCGACGACGACCGTCGCCTTCGATCGCAGCGGCCGCCGGCTCGCCTGGCTGCAAGGGCGCCGCCGGCGGCGACGCCGCCGCGACGCGAAATCGTCGTGCGCGACCTCGACGACCGGCACCGAGCGGTCGATCCTCGGCCCGGGCCTGTCGAAGTCGTCGCTCGTCGTGGTCTGGCGACGATCAGAGCGTCTGTTCGTCGGGTCGCGAGCGCGCCGACCCGACGCGCATCGGACGTCTACAGCGTGCGCGAGGGCGCCGCGCCCGTCGCGCTCACCGATCGAGCCCGGCTTCAAGACGAACCCGCTGGTCGATGCGCGCGGGCGCGACGCTCGTGTACACCGGTCGCGGCGCAGTCGCCGCTCGCGGCGCGCGGCGCCGGGCCGGCCGCGCGGGCGGCGGCGGCGGCGGCGGTGCGCGGTGGCGGCGGTCGGCGGCGCGGCGGCGCGCGGCCGATCGACCTACGGCGTCGTGTCACGCTCGCCGACAAGACCACGCGCAACGGTCACCGGCACGGCTCTGACGCTGTCCGCCGACGGCAGCACGATCGCGTGGCTCGTCGCGCGACGCCGGACGGCACGACGACGCTGAACATGGCGCCGGCGGCCACGGCGCAGCCCACAGTCGTCCGCACGACGACGGCCGCGCAGCGCATCGACGCGCCGGCGCTCTCGCCCGACGGCAAGCTCGTCGCCTATCAGTTGATGACGCAACACCGACTGGGAGATCTACGTCGTCGCGACGCGGCCGGCGCGCATCGGCGGCTGACGCGCGACATCCAGCACGATCTGCTGCCCCGCTTCCTGACGCAACACGACGCTCATCGGCCTGATGGGCGAAGCGCGGCATCGCCGCTCGCAGCTCTACGACCTGGCGACCGGCACGCGGACGCGGCTGTTCGCGAACAACACGATCCGGACGATCAGTCCCGAGTACGTCTGGATGCCGAGCGCGGACGGCACGCGCCTGATCCTCGCAGGCCGAGCGCGACGGCGACACCGTCTCGCCCGAGCGCGACATCAGCGTCGTCGATCTCACGCAGGAAGATCTCGATGGCCGACCTGCAGGCGCGCCTCGATCGCCAGCTCGCGGCCGAGACCGACCTGCGCCAGCGCATGACGACGGCCTTCAAGCCGGTCGACGCGACTCGTCGCGCCAGGTGCTCGGCGACGGCGCCGTCAACCACGTCTACGAGTACGAGAAGTCGCTCTTCGACTTCGATTCGAAGTACATCACGCAGCCGGGCAACCTGAAGGCGATCGAGTACCTCGAGAAGACGTACCGATCGTTCGGCTACAGCCCGGAGCTGCAGTGGTTCACGCCGCCGCGCTCCAGGCCAGCCGGCGGCAAGCACGGCCAACATCGTCGCCACGCTCAAGGGCACGGTGAATCCCGAACTCATCTACGTCGTCAGCAGCCACTTCGACTCGGTCGCGGTCGGCCCCGGCGCCGACGACGACACGTCGGGCACGGCGGCGCTGCTCGAGGCGGCGCGGATGCTGGCGGGCACGCCGCTGCCGGCGACGGTCGTCTTCGCGTCGTTCACCGGCGAAGAGGCCGGCCTGCTCGGCAGCCGCGAGTTCGTCCGACGCGCGCCAGGCGAACAAGTGGAAGATCGTCGGCGCGCTGAACAACGACATGATCGGCTGGGCGCGCCGAGAGCGTCGCGCATGGACAACACCATTCGCTATTCGAACCCGGGCATTCGCGACATCCAGCACGGCGCGGCGTTCCTGTTCACGGACCTGATTCTGTACGACGCGAAGTACTACAAGAGCACCGACGCCGCCGCCTTCTACGACGGCTGGGGCGACATCGTCGGCGGCATCGGCTCGTATCCGGTGCTGGCGAATCCGAACTATCACCAGCCGACGGACTTCATCGAGACGATGAACTTCCGGCAGATTCTGGAGACGGCGAAGGTCACGGCCGCGACGCTCGTGTATCTGGCGTCGAGCCCGTCGCGGCTGAAGGATCTGAAGGCGACGCGCACGGCGCGCCGGCGTCGACGTCACCTGGACGCCGAGCCCGGAGACCGGCATCAAGAGCTACATCGTGGCGTACGGCCCGGCGTCGAATCCGCTGAAGACGCGCGTCACGGTGACCGCGGCCAAGGCGACGCTGCCGGCGCTGCCCGCCGGACACGCAGGTCGCGGTGCAAGGCGGTCAACGCCCGCGGCACTCGAAGGCTGGGACTGGGCGCGGACCGTCGATCAAGTAGCAGCGGCGAGCGATCGATGGCCTTCGACGACCTGCCGCTCGATCGCGCCGCCGGCGCCGGAGCCCCGCCGCGCGCCGGCCCGATCGTCGACGTCGCGCTGGGTGATCGTCGGCGCCGGCGCGGTCATCGTCGGCGCGCTGCTCGACGCTCTGGTGGATGAGCCGCGCGCAGCCGCCGCCGGTGATCGCTCGCGCCGACGACCGCCGACCGAAGCGCCGCGCGCCTCGCGCCGTCCGCCGCGGCAGCCGCTCGAGCTGCCGCCGCTCGCCGATTCCGACGCGATGCTGCGCGAGCTGGTCGCGACGCTCTCACGCATCCGCTGCTCGCGCGGCTGCTCGCGCACGCGAGGCATCGTCCGCGCGCGCGACGCTGGCCGTCGTGCAGATCGGCGACGGCAAGACGCCGGCCGTGCCGCTCGCCGCGCTGCGGCCGCCCGATGCGACTCGACATCGCCGGCGGCGCACAGCGGCCGCGTCGATCCGGCGAGCTACGCGCGATGGGAACGGCGCCGTCGCGCGCGCTTCGTCGATCCACGCCGCGGACGCCGCGCAGGTGTACGTCAACGTCAAGCCGCTGTTCGACGAGGCCTATCGCGAGCTCGGCTATCCGAACGGCGACTTCGACGAGGCGATCGTGAAGGCGATCCGCATGCTGAACGCGCACGCCGGACGCTCGCCGACCGACCCGGTGCTGCTCAAGCGCGCCGGCTACTTCGAGCACGAGGATGCGCGCTGCGCGCGCTCCGCCCGTCCAGAAACAACTGCTGCTGATCGGACCCGAGAATCGCGCGCGCAGGTGCTGCGCGTGGCTCACGCAGTTCGCGGCGACGCTGGATCTGAAGATCGACTGAGACGCGTCGAGCTCGCAGGCCGCGTCCCCATCGCTGATCGTGTAGTCCGGACAGCGCGTCGCGGAACGGCGGCGACAGGATCAAGCTGCAGCGCGCGGCCGTAGCTGGCGCGTGCCGTCGGCGACGCGGTTCGCTTTCAGGTACTCGTCGTACACCCGCGACGTCGTGCGCTGCACGGTCGGCCGCTCCTGCGCCGCATGCGCTCGGCGATCGCGTCGAGGTCCGGATCGCACGCCGGCATCGAGCCGCGCCATCGCCTCCTGCGCGCAGGTCTGCCGGCATCGCGCCGCGCCGTCTCCATCGATCGAGGTACAGGCTGGCGCTGTAGGCCAGCGTCGGGCCGCCCTTCATGCACGCCAGCCAGCCGACCGCGCTGGCCTCGGCCTCGTCGGCGTGCCCGGACAGATGCGCCCATTCATGCGCCAGCACGAACGGCCGTTCGAACGGCAGCAGATCCGGCAGCACGATCGTCTCGAGGCCGAACGGATTGATCATGCCCGTGACGCCGGACCAGCGTGAAGAACGGCGTCAGCACCAGCGAGAACTTCGGCTCGACTCGGCGTCTCGAGCGGCAGGCGGCCCAGCGACTTCAGCGCCACGTTCATCGGCTCGCGCAGCTCGAGCCGCGATCGAATGGAGGTTGCCCTCGGTCGTCCGCCGCGATCGGCCGCAGCTGCGCCGCCAGCGCGCTCGGCGTCGGCGAAGCCGCGACATGCAGCGTGTCGACCGTCGGCTGCGGCGCACGTGCCGCCGGGCATGACCGTCTCGAGCGGCAGCCGCCGGTAGTTGAAGCCCCACGCCCAGAAGAACAGGACGACGACGATCGCACGCCGCGCGCACGATGCGGCGCAGCCGCTTCCCAGAGCGCGTCGATCACGCCGCGCTGCCGCGCGACGTGGATAGAGCCGGACCGATCCGGTAACAGCACCGCGAACGATCGACACGATCAGAATGCAGGTCGAGCACCGCGAACGGCAGCGACGTTCGTGACGCGGTCGTCACGATGCTCTGCAGCCACGGATACATGTCGCGCGAGTAGAAGTCGTCGACGACCCACGCGGGAATCGGCACGAAGACACGACGCAGCGCGAGGACCGGCGCGACGACCGCACCAGCGGACCGGCTCCGGATTCAGCGCGTAGTGTGCTGGGCCATGTCTCGTCACCCGTGATCAGCCGCGTCGAGCGCTGATACGTCATGTACGAAAACGCCCACTGCGTCATCACGGACAGCCGGTTGCGGAACCCGATCAGCCAGTAGATGTGCAGCAGCAGCCAGCCCACCACGCCAGATAGCCCTTGAGCCGCAGCCCAGCCCGGCAGATCGCCGACGGCCGAGTTGCGGCCGATCGTCGCCATGTTGCCGAGGTCGCGATAGACGAACGGCGTCCGCGGCTCGCCCCGCGAGCGTCCTCACGATATTGTCGGCCGCCCACTGCGCCTCCTGCATGGCCACCTGGCTGACGCCCGGCAGCGGCTGGCCGTCGGCGCCGTCCAGCATCGCCATGTCGCCCACCACGTAGACGTCGTCGCGGCCGGGAATCGTCAGGTCGGGATTCACGATGACGCGGCCCGACCGATCGAGCGGCACGCCGAGCGTGGCGCCGATCGGCGCGGCCGACGACGCCGGCCGACCAGAGCACGGTGCCGGCTTCGAGCGTCTCGCTGCCAAGGCGCACGCGGCCCGGCTTCGATGTCCGTCACGCGCGTGCCGGTCCACACCGCGACGCCCAGCTGCTCGAGCGCCCGCCGCGCGAACGCCGACAGCGCCGGCGGATAGGTGGCGAGCACATCCGCTCCGCCCTCGATCAGAATCACGCGCGCGGTTTCCGGCTGAATCGTCCGGAAATCGTGCGCCAGCGCGTGTCGCGAAATCTCAGCCAGGGCTCCTGCAAGCTCCACGCCAGTCGCGCCGCCGCCGATG
This sequence comes from uncultured Chloroflexia bacterium, assembly GCA_963833705.1. GTDB lineage: Bacteria > Chloroflexota > Limnocylindria > Limnocylindrales > CSP1-4 > SPCO01. Next base: position 32,116 of record CAWHYQ010000004.1, read on the forward strand.
ACGACAAACGTCAGCAGCCGCCGCTGGACCGCCCGATCACGTTCTCGTTCGGCGCGCTCAAAAGCGACCAGCACCTGCTGCCGCATCGCGATCGCGTCCTCCATCGTCTTGAGGCCGCGCGCGTGCGCCGCCCACTCGTCGTGGCCGAAGTACGCGGGCCGCGATCCGGCCGCGACGATCAGATGGTCGTACGGCACTTCGCCGTCCGCGAGCTGAACGATCTTGCGCGGCGACGTCGACCGCACGTCGCCTCGGCCAGCCAGACCTTGAGATTGCGTCTGGCGGCGCAGCATCCAGCGAATCGGCGACGCGATGTCGCCCGGCGACAAGCCGGCGGTCGCCACCTGATACAGCAGCGGCGAGAAGACGTGATGGTTGCGGCGATCGATGCAGCAGGACGTCGACGGGCGCGCGCGCGAGCGCGCGCGCGGCCCACAAGCCCGCCGAATCCGCCGCCGATGATCACGACCGCGGGGACGCGTGCGTCGCGGTCACGTGGCATGCACGATAGCATGAAGCGTCGACTCTGGCGTCGTTTACACTTGACGCCATGGCCGAACCGAAGATTCGCCCGCCGCGATCGTGGGGCCGATCCGTCGTCCACACCGCCTGTCCGCTCGACTGTCCCGACAGCTGCAGTCTCGACGTCACGGTCGAGCGCGGCCGGGTCGCGAAGATCGACGGATCGACGGCGGCGCCGTCGACCGACGGCTACATCTGCGGCAAGGTCCGGCAGTTCGATCGCCGCGTGTATCACGACGAGCGCATCCTGCATCCGGCCGTCCGCACAGGGCCGCAAGGGCACCGGCGAGTTCTCGCGCGTCACGTGGGACGAAGCGCTCGATCTCATCGCCGGAACGATGCGCGAGGCGCGCGATCGCTTCGGCGCCGAGTCGGTGCTGCCCTATCACTACGGCGGATCGAACGGCGTGCTCACGAACGACTTCGCCGACGCGCGGTTCTTCCGGCGCTTCGGCGCGTCGCGGCTGGCGCGCACGCTGTGCGCCGCGCCGACCGGCGCGGCCGCCACGGCGATGTACGGCAAGATGGCCGGCGTCGCCTACGACGACTACGAGCACGCGAAGCTCATCGTCGTCTGGGGCTGCAATCCGTCGGCGACCGGCATCCACCTCGTCTCGCACATCAAGCGCGCGCAGAAGAACGGCGCGCGGCTCGTCGTCATCGATCCGCGCCGCACGCCGCTCGCGCGCATCGCCGACCTGCACCTGCCCGTCAGGCCCGGCACCGACCTGCCGGTGGCGCTGTCGCTCGATTCGCGAGCTGTTCGCGCGCGGCCGGGCCGATCGAGGCGTTCCTCGACGACGCACACGACGCGGCGTCGACGAACTGCGCGCGGCGGCCGAGCCGTGGACGATCGATCGCGCCGCCGCGGAAGCCGGCGTCGACGCCGGCGATCTGCGCGACGCTCGCCGAGTGGTACGGCACGACCTCGCCCGCCGTCATCCGCTGCGGCTGGGGCCAGGAGCGCAATCGCAACGGCGGCGGCGCGACGATGGCCATTCTGGCGCTGCCGGCCGTGGCCGGCAAGTTCGGCGTGCGCGGCGGCGGCTACACGATGAGCAATTCGGGCGCCTGGGGCATCCAGGCCGAGACGCTGATCGACGTGCCGGCGCACGGCCACGCGCATCGTCAACATGAACCACCTGGGCCGCGCGCTGCTCGACTATCGAGGATCCGCCGGTCGTCGGTGCTGTTCGTCTACAACTGCAATCCGCTCGCGACCGTGCCCGACCAGAATCGCGTGCAAGCAGGGACTGATGCGCGAGGACCTGTTCACGGTCGTCCACGAGCAGATCATGACGGACACGGCGAAGTACGCCGACGTCATCCTGCCGGCGACGACGTTCCTCGAGCAGTACGACATCGCCAAGGGCTACGGCGCGTATCACCTGCACCTCGTGCAGCCGGTCGATCGCGCCCGTCGGCGAATCGCGGCCGAATCACGATGTGTTCGAGGAGCTCGGCGTGCGGCTCGGACAGACGGACGGACCGACCGGACCTCGGCGAGACCGGCGCGCTGCTGGACCTGACGCGGCCGGCTGCCCGACGGCGCAGGCGGCCGCGATCCTCGACGGGCAGCCGGCCGCACGCGCCGGGCGGCGGCGCGCCGATCCAGTTCGTCGACGTGATGCCGAAGACGCCGGACGCACAAGGCGCATCTGTTCCCGGCCGACCTGGCGTCGCGCGACGGGCTCTATCGCCTACGCGCCGATCCGGCGACCGACCGGCCATCCGCTCAGCCTGATTTCACCGGCCAGCGCGCACACGATCTCGTCGACGCTCGGCGAGCTGCGGCCGGCGATCGCGCGGCTGAAGATTCATCCGGCCGATGCGCATCGCGCGAATGATCGGCGACGGCGATCCGATCCGCGATCTTCAACGACCTCGGCGAGGTGCACTGCGAGGCGAACGTCACCGCCGGAAGTGCGGCCGGGCACGGTGTCGCTCGCCGAAGGGTCTCTGGGCGCGCAGCACGTTCAACGGCGCCACGGCCAACGCGCTCGTGCCCGATTCGCTCACGGACATCGCCGGCGGCGCGTGCTTCAACGACGCGCGCGTGCAGGTGGAGCTGCTGGCGCGGCACTAAGGACCTATCGCTGTATCGATCTATTTGACGGATCGATCTATCGATCTGTTTGGGCCCAGATCGATGCCTTGTCGTTGCCGCAATCAGCTTCGCGATCTCGGCCATCTTGTCCGGCGTCGCTTTCACCGTAACCGTGCGCGCTTCGTTGACGCTCACGACGGTCGGGCGAAGATCGTCGGGGCCGAACGTTATCGCACGATTGACAATCTGCATACAGCACGTTGATGTCGGCATTGGCGATCGCGAAGGTCCGGCGTCGATTCCGTGTACATTCTCCCGATTGGCAGCCGTGGCTGGATAGATGAAGACCGATCTTGCGCCCGTCACCTTGAAGGCGAGGGCCCCGGAGTCGAGGACGGCGTGGAGCGCCCCTCGACTGTCGCATTCGACAGCGTCACGCCAGAGAGTGAGTCAAGGTTGGCGACAGCCGAGTCGGACCGGAGAGTAATGCCGCCAACTTTCGCGATGGCGGCGAGGATGTCCCTGACGGGCGTCGCCGTGAGGTCAATCGCGACGATGGGCTGCCCGTCGAGCTTCGGCGCCGCCAATTGCGCATCGGCCTGCCGTTGCCCCGGCGACTGTGCCCGGGCACCGGTGGCGATCGCGACGAATAGAACCAGGGCGATGAAGAGGACGGAAAACCGCGGGGTCATATAGCCTCCCTGGGTCGATGGGCAACCAGGTGATCTAGCTGTAATACGTCCGACGGCCCAGAATGGTCGGCTGGACCTTGCCTAGAACTTGCCTAGAAGACGTGGATCACAGTTTCAAACCAGAGCCGCAATGCCACTTCGTGCGAGGTTGCCGCGAACAGCGCCACAACCATGACGGAGCTGGCCGCGACATTGATCAGGCTGGCTGGCGATTCCTGCCGCGCCGCTCGACTGGACGCAAGCAGGGCTGTGCCGCCAATCGCGAGCAGGCCACACAGGAATAGGCCTGACCGATACTCGGGAAGAAGGGTCGGCACCCAAAAGTACGCTGATGCCGAATCCAATCAGGCCGGAGGCCACGGCGAGTACTCCCAGAAGCCGCACCGCCGTTATCCATCTCTTGAACGCCGCCATGTGCCCTCCAGTTTCGGCCCGAGCTCACTCCCACGCGCCGATAAATCGATAAATCGATCGCGCAATAGACCGATGTTCATCAGAATCCCTGCCTGATGCCGATTTGCCACTGCACCGCCCGGCCACGCGATCGAACGGGTGTGACGCGGCGACTTCGAGGACGAACAGGCCGAAGACGTTGACGCGCACGGCGACGCCGACGCTCCGCACCAGCTGCCGGTCGCCGCCGAGGAACGCGGGCCGGCCCGTCGTGCGACCACACGAGGCCCGCGTCGACGAAGCCCGCGACCTCGACCGGCACGCGGCCGTAGTTGAGCTCGCGTGTTGAGCAGGCCGACGAGCGGCGCGCGCACCTCGATGTTGGCGACGACCATGCCGCTGCCGCGCAGATTGTTGAAGACCGCGCACTTGCCGTGCCGCCCACGTTCGTCGCAGTCGATCGCGTCGAACGATCCCAGGCCGTACCCGTGCACCAGTTCCGGATAGCCGGCGTAGAGCTCGGCCAGACGCGGGTGCTCGCTGTCCGGACCCCAGCGGCTGTACTGCAATCCGCGGACGGCGATCGTGAACGGCCGCACCGGCATGAAGTAGCGGCGGACATCGAGGAGCACGGTCGTGTACTGCAACGAGCCGAGGCTCTGCGCCGATTTCGATCCGGGACCGGGCGCCGTAGATCGGGCTGGTCGCGCCGAAGAACGACGTGTCGCGCACGATCGCGACCCGGCTCTCCGCCAGATAGAGCGCCGATCCGGTCGGAATCGATCATGTGCCGCTGATCGATGAAACTGCCGGTGTCCGCCGCGTACGACGTTGGTCCTGACCTCGCTCGTGAACGCGAGCTGGCGCGCGCCGCCGGTCACCTCGAGGCGCGTGGCGCGTATTGAAGCGGATACGACGCCGTGACGAGGCCGCCGCGACTCGTCTGCCGCTGGATGACTTCGTTGATCAGGACCTCGTTGTCCGCCGGCTTCTCCTCCATCGTGAGGAAGCCCGTGCGATACGGCATCACCTCGGCCGACGGCGGCCCAGTTCCACCGATGCTGGCGATTCACGTACACGAGCTCGCCGCCGATGTCCGCCAGCGTGCCGCTCGCCCGCACCGACATGCCGAGCGACCGATCGCCCAGCATGTCGCTGAAGTACGCCGACACGCCGCCGCTCACGTAGCGTGCCGAACGAACTGACGCCGGCGCTGAACGTCGGCTGGCTGATCATGTCGAGCGTCATCTTGCCGGCCGTAGGGCTGCGGACACGGCCGGCTGTCGCCGCGTCCGGCAGGCCGCGCTTGGAGTCCGACAGCAGCGTCTGCACGTCGCCGTCGGGCGTCTCGCGCCCGGGCAGCAGCGCGGCGCGGCGCGTGGCCTGCGGCGCCACCGTCTGCTGCATGTCCGCCTCGTCGAGCACGTAGATGGAATGACCGTCGTCTTCGAACACGCTGAACGCCAGGCGGCCGGTCTCGGACGCGATGCTCAGCGCCGGACTCGACGACGTGATGCCGGCGACGCCGGTCAGGAACGACGACAGCCGCGTGACGGGCCCGCCCTCGATCGGCATCCGGTACAGATTGCTGATGCCGTCGGGGTCGGCGATGAACGTCACCGTCGCGCCGTCGCCCGAGATCTGCGGGCTCAGGTGCTTGCCGCCCAGGAACCCGGAAATCAGCCGGACCTCGCGCGTCGCCAGGTCGAGCCGCGCGAGCCGCAGCGGCCCGGCTTCGAGCGTCTCGAGATTGGTGCTGAAGCGCTCGGTCACGAACACGACGACCTTGCCGTCGGGCGACACGACCGGCTCGAGATCGGCAAACGGATCGTTCGTCAACTGGTCGACGGCGCCCGAGTCGCCAGCGTGACGCGATAGAGATCGATCAGGCCGCCGCGATTGCCGCTGAAGACGATCGACCGGCCGTCGGGCGCGAACGACGGATTGAGCACGTCGTCGAGTCCCGGCAGCGCGAGTCTCGCGGCGCACGTCACCCGACTTCGCGTCGAGCAGCGCGATCACCGGCTTGCCGCCGCGAATCGCGGCCACGGCGAGCGTCCGCGAGTCCGGACTCCAGGCGCCGGCCGAATTCAGGAACTCCAGGCTGTCGAAGTGCGGATCGGTGGCCGACGATGACAGCGCCGCAGGATCTTGCCGGTCGCCGCGTCGGCCACGAACAGACTCGATCGAGAACCGGCCGCGCTCCGAAAAGAACGCGACTTCGCGGCCGTCGGGACTGAGGCGCGGCCCGACGTTGAATCGGCCGCCGCCGGTCTCCTTCGACACGACCAGACGCGGCTCGCTCGTGAGCGGCGGCGCGTCGGCCGCACGGCCGACGTCGGACCGGCGGATCGCCGCGTGCCAGTCCTCGGTCAGCGTGTCGGGATCGGTGCCGAGCTGCCGCGCCAGGCCGGCGAGGTCGGTGCGCGGATTCGCCGCCGGACCGCAGCAGCGACGCCACCGCGCGGTCGCCGTACTTCGCGCCGATGTACGCCCAGAACGCGTGGCCCCAGCGGTAGGGAAAATACTTCGGATCGTCGAGGTCCTTGATGTGCGGCAGCTTCTCGCGCAGCGCGGCGTCGCGCAGCCACATCGTCGGTCTGCGCGTCCACCGGCGCCGAGCGAGACGTACTCCGCCATGCCTTCGACGAACCACAGCGGGAAACTGCAGAATCTCCGGCGCCTGGCACGTCGGTCTCGCGCGGATCGGCGCCGGTGATGTCGAACTGAAACGCGTGGACCAGTTCGTGGCCCAGCACGTGATCGGTGTCGGCCAGCGAGCCCGGACATCGGCAGCACGATGCGCCGCTTGATCGCTTCGGTCAGCGCCGCCGGTGCCTTCGCCAATCAGTTCCTCGACGGCGTTGGTCTGCCGGAACTGCGCGGACGACGCGTAGAGGATGATGACCTGGCGGCCGCGCAGTTCGTGGGTGAAGAACCGCGACAGCCGCGCGTACCAGCGCTCGGCCAGCCGCGACGCGATCTGCGCCGCCTCGGCTTCCTCCGGGTAGTAGTACAGGTCGAAGTGTTCGGTCTTGAGGATCTTGAAGGCGAAGGTCCGGTACTGCACCTTGTTGCGACCGAAGTACTGCGCCTCGGCGGCCGACACCCCGACCAGGCTCACGAGGGCGACCAGCAGCACATCACGCCGGCACCGGGATCCACATGGGACAAGGACCTGACCCATTATGGCGCAGGGCGCCGGTCGCGGTTTCCGGGGAGGCCGAACGGACCGTTTCAGATAAGATGCCGACGGTATGACCGACCACCCCACCCGCCGCATCGTGCATTGCGTCAAGCTCGGCCGCGAACTGCCGGGCCTCGACGCGCCGCCCTGGCCCGGCCCGCTCGGCCAGCGCATCTTCGACAACGTCTCCGAGGAAGCCTGGGAGATGTGGGAAGAGCGGATGAAGATGATCCTGAACGAGTACCGGCTGCTGCCCGTTCCAGAAGGAAGCGCAGCAGATCGTCGCCAAGCAGATGGAAGAGTTCTTCTTCGGCGACGGCGCGGCGCTGCCGCCCGGGTATCGTGCCGGAAGCACAAGCACTAGCCTGACAGCCCGACGACTAGCAGTTGACACCGGAGTGGACTCGCACTGGCAACTCGCAGCGCCCCGACGGACTCGCCGATCCGACGCTCGACCAGCTTCTTCGGACATCCCGCGCGGCCTGTCGACGCTGTTCTTCACCGAGATGTGGGAGCGCTTCTCCTACTACGGCATCCGCCCGCTGCTCGTGCTCTTCATGAGCGTCGGCGCTGCTCGACGGCGGCTTCGGGTTCTCGACGCGACGACGGCGTCGTCCATCGTCGGCATCTACACCGCGTGCGTCTACCTCGCGTCGCTGCCGGGCGGCTGGATCGCCGACCGCTTGCTCGGCCTGCGCAGCGCGATCTGGTACGGCGCGCATCCTCATCGCGCTGCGGGCCACTTCTCGATCGCGCTGTCGGCGATCTTCGAGCAGCGCGTGTTCTTCCTCGGCCTCATCCTCATCGTCGCTCGGCACCGGCCTGCTCAAGCCGAACATCTCGGCCATCGTCGGCGAGCTGTATCCGGAGGGCGGCGCGCGGCGCGACGCCGGTTTCTCGATCTTCTACATGGGCATCAACCTCGGCGCGTTCGCTCGCGCCGCTGGTCACCGGCTACCTGGGCGAGCGCGTCGGCTGGCACTGGGGCTTCGGCGCGGCCGGCGTCGGCATGCTCGTTCGGCGTGATCATGCGTTTCGCGTCCGCGCGACCGCGCACGCTCGGCACCATCGGTCTGCAGCCGGCTCGGCGGGACGCCGCCGAGCAAGCGCGAAGTCGCGCACCGTGACGATGATCGGCGTCGGCGCTCGCTGGTCGCGCGTCGTGATCGCGCTGGCGTGACCGGCCCGTTCACGATCAACGCCGTCGTCGTCGCCGGCAACATGCGCAACGTCATGCTCGGCCTGGCGGTCGCCTACTTCGCTCTATCTCTTCGTGCTCGCCGGTCTGACGACGGACGAGAAGAAGCGGGTCGCGGTGCATCATCGTGCTGTTCGTCTTCGCCGACGATTTTCTGGTCGGCCTTCGAGCAGGCGCCGACCGTCGCTCAACCTCTTCGCGAAGGACTTCACCGACCGCGTGATCTTCGGCTGGGAGGTCCCGATCCTGTGGTTGCAGTCGGTGAACTCGCTGTTCGTCATTCTCGCTCGCGCCGGTGTTCGCCATGGTGTGGGTGGCGCTCGGCAAGCGCGGCATGAACCCGTCGAGCCCCGCGAAGTTCGCGTTCGGCCTCCTGATCGGCCGGCCTCGGCCTTCCTGGCTCATGGTCGCGGCCGCGGCGCCGGTCGTGGCCAGCGACGGCGTCGTCAAGGTGTCGATGTGGTGGCTGATCGGCCAGCTACTTCCTCCAGACGCTCGGCGAGCTGTGCGCTCAGCCCGGTCGGCCTGAGCTCGATGACCAAGCTCGCGCCCGCGCAAGTTCGTCGGCCAGATGATGGGCGTCTGGTTCCTGGCCGCGGCGCTCGGCAACCTGATCGCGGGCATCGTCGGCGGCCACGTCGATCCGGAGAAGCTGGACCAGATGCCGACGCTGTTCAACCGCACGGCGATGTCGCTCTTCATCGCCACCGCGGTGCTCGCGCTGCTCACGATTCCGATCCGCCGCATGATGCGGGAAAGCTCCGCGGCGCGACAGCCACTGACCGAGCGCCGATGACCGACGCGTGGCGCTCGACGAATACCGGCGCAAGCGCGACTTCACGAAGTCGCCGGAGCCGAAAGGCAAAGACCAGAAAGCGCGTCGGCCCGCGCAAGCAGGCCGACGCGCTTTTTCTGCGTGCAGAAGCATCTCGCCAGCCATCTCCACTACGACTTCCGGCTCGAATACAACGGCACGCTGCTCTCCTGGGCGGTGCCGAAGGGGCCGTCGCTCGATCCGACGATCAAGCGGCTCGCGATGCACGTCGAAGATCATCCCGTCGAGTACGGCACGTTCGAGGGCGTGATCCCCGAAGGCTACGGCGCCGGCATCGTGATGCTGTGGGACCGCGGCACCTGGACGCCGGAGGTCGGACGACGTGGACAAGGCGCTGGCGAAGGGCGACCTGAAGTTCACGCTCGACGGCTTCAAGCTGAAGGGATCGTGGGTGCTCGTGCGCACGCGCGGCTACACGCGCCGCAGCGAGCGCGACCGCGCGGCCGGGCCCGATCGAGCCGCCGAAGGACGGCCGGTCCTGGCTGCTGATCAAGCACCGCGACGACTGGTCGGGCGACCTGGACATCGGGGAATTCGCGCCGCTCAGCGTCAAGACCGAGCGGGATTTCGCGGAGATTCTGGCCGACGACAAGCCCGACGTCTGGCGCACCAACCGCCCGGTCGAGGGCGGCGCGACCGGTGCTATGCTTCGATCGATCATTGAGCAGGCCGCCCGGATCAAGTTGGAACGGGCGGGCGCGAAACAGACGCGCGCGAGCCCGGCATCAGCCGAGCAAGCGCCGCGCGAAGAAGCGACGACGACGAAGACAGCATCGAAACGCTGAGGAGTTCCCATGAGCATCCGCACAGTCGCATCCACGTTCATGGTCCTGCCGTTGTTGGCGCCGCGCCGGCCGTCGCCGCGCAGGCGCAGGCGCAGGGCCAGACTCAGACGCCGCCGTCGCCGCCCGGCCAAGCCGGATCCGAAGCCGGAGGCGAAGCCGACGCCGAAGCCGGACGCCAAGCCCGCGACCGCGGCCACGCTGGCCGGCAAGTGGAACGTCAGCATCGAGACGCCGAACGGCGCGATGGAGTCGGCGCTCGAGCTCAAGGCCGATCCGAAGGACGCGAAGAAGGTCACCGGCACGATCACCAGCCCGATGGGCGAAGCGGCGCTCGAGGGCGAAGTGGTGGACGGCAAGCTGACGTTCTGGTTCACGATGAACGCGAACGGCACCGAGCTGTCGCATCACGTTCACCGGCACGCTCCAGAAGGACGGATCGCTCGCCGGCACGCTCGAACTTCGGCCAGGGCGAGATGCCGTGGACGGCGACGCGGGAGAAGAAGTAAGTGCGCAAGGCAGCCGGACGGTTAGCGCGGGACGACGACGGTGATCGCGCTCTTCACGCATCGCGGCGCTGACCGCGCAGACGCCACCGCCGCAGACGCCGACACCGACGCCGACGCCCACGCCGACGCCGGCGCCTCCGATCGTCGGCAAGTGGACGATGACGCTCGAGACCGAGGCGTTCACGGCGACGCCCGCGCTCGAGTTCGTCCAGGACAGGGCGAGAAGACTCACCGGCACGTACGAAGGACGCTACGGCAAGTTCCCGTTCACCGGCCATCGCTCAAGGGCACGGCGCTGGAATTCTCGTTCACGATGAGCGCCGAAGGCACGGACGTGCTGATGGCGTTCAAGGGCGAGGTCGCCGCCGATTTCCAGTCGATCAAGGGCACGGCCGAACTGGCCGGCCTCGGCTCGGCCACCTGGACGGCGAAGCGAGCCAAGTAAGAGTAAACGAGGCCGGGAGTCAGTCTTCTCGGGCAGACGCTCGTCAGAGCTAAACGACTCCCGGCTCTCATTGTCACGTCCAACAGTCGCTCCGCCAGCACGGCCCAGACGGCCGACCGCAGGCGCGCGCGGTCGTGGCGCGCGATCGGGCCCGTCCAGAATCCACCGGCAATCAGCTCGCAGCCCGCCGGCAGGTCGCCGAGTTCGCAGCGGCGCTTTGTGTTCGCGCGCGTAGCGCCACAGCACGTCCTCGCCGGGCGGCTCCACATTGAACACGACGGCGTCGATCGGCCGGCCGATCGCCAACGACGAGTCGCGTCGCCGCCTCGCCCGCCGTGAAGCCCGACATGCCGCGGCCTTCGGTCAGCAGATTCGCGATGTAGATGACCGGCCCGCGCACGTCCGCGATCGCCTCGCGGCAGCCGTCCACCAGAAAGATCGGCAGCAGGCTCGTAAAGAAACTGCCCGGGCCGATGACGATGGCGTCGAGCGAGCGAATGGCGTCGCGCCACGTCGCGGATGAATCGACACGGGCGGCTCGAGCCAGAGGCGCGTCGACCGACTGCCCCGCCGCCTGACCCGCGTCCACGTCCACTTCGCCCCGCGCGACCGATCCGTCGGTGTACTCCGCGCAGATGCTGGCGCGCTCGATCGGTGATCGGCGACACGTTGCCGCGGCAGCCCGAGCAGCGCGCGCAGGCCGTCGACGGCCGCGATGAAAGTCGCCGGTGTACTGCTCCATCATCGACAGCAGCAGGTTGCCGCCGGTGTGGCCGGCCAGCCGGCCGTGCTCGAGCATCGGCAGCCGCGCGAGCAGGATCTTGCGCGCTTCGCGCTCGTTGCGCGCGAGCGTCAGCGCGCACTTCAGCACGTCGCCCGGGCGGCAGCACGCCCAGTTCGTCGCGCAGCTGGCCCGACGACCCGCCGCTGTCGAACATCGTGACGATGGCGTGCAGATCGATCCACGGCACGCGCTTCAGTCCGCCGAGCACGCTCGGCAGTCCGGTGCCGCCGCCAAAACAACCGACCTTCAACGTCCGCAGACGCACGCCGGTATTCTACTGGTGGAACGCTACAATGGTCAGTGATGACGACTCCAGCGCTCGATGCCGCCGTCGCAGCGCGCGTACCAGCGCATGGCCGCCGACCTTCGCCGCGTCTTCGGCGATCGGTTCGTCGCGCTCGTCGCGGGCGGCCCAGGCGCGGCCGCGGCGTTCGCCAGCAGCATCCGGCGCCGACGACCTCGACGCGCTCGGCCCGCTCGCCGACACCTGGCATCGCGAAGGACTCGCGACGCCGCTGGTGATGACGCCGGACGAGTTCCATCGATCGCTCGACACCTTTCCCGCCGAGTACCAGGCGCTGCTCGATCATCACGTCGTCATCGACGGCGCCAGCCCGCTCGACGGCGCGACGGATCAGCCGGACGACCTGCGCCGCGCCTGCGAGGCGCAGGCGCGCGGACACCTGATCCATCTGCGGCAGGGCTGGATCGACGCAGGCGCCCAGCATCACGGCCTGGCCGCATCTGCATCGAACAGTCCGCCGGCCCGCTGCGGCAGCTGCTCACGAATCTGGCGCGCCTGCACGGACGACGAGCGCCCGCCGGACGACGCCGCGCTGGCGGCGTTCGCGGCAGCACGCACGCCGGCATGCCGCGAGTCGCTGGTGCGCGGCGATCCTCGCGCTCGACGGACGCGCCGCACCGGAGCCGCGGCGCTCGTGCCGCAGCTGCCCGAGTACCTCGCCGCGTCCGAGCGCCTGTGGGCGTTCATCGACGCGCTGGCGCGCGCGAATGAAGATCCGCGCGGCCGTCGCTCGACGCTTGCGCTCGCTGCGTCCGCGGCCGGAGTCGGCGGCGCAGTCGCTGCCCACGCTGACCAAGCCGGTCAACGACTTCGCCGACGTCATCGACGCCGCGAGCGCCGGCGAACTCGACCGCCGCATTCGCGCGCTCGAGGCAGGCACGCCCAAGCACGACGCCGTGGTCGTGGTCACGGTCGAACACGATCGCGCCGTACGGCATCGATCGAGGAGTACGCGTTCAAGCTGTTCGAGCAGGCCGGCATCGGCCAGAAGGGCCAGAACAACGGCCTGCTGATCGTGCTCGCGACGCACCGAGCGCCAGGTGCGCATCGAAGTCGGCTACGACCTCGAGGAGTTCGTCACCGACGGATACGCCGGCGACATCATTCGGCAGCAGATGCTGCCGGCGTTCCGGCAGGGCGAGTTCGGCGCCGGGCTTCTGGCGGGCACGACGCGCATCATCAACCGCATCGCCGAGCGGCGCGGCGTCACGCTCACCGACGTGCCGGCATCGCGGTCCAGATCGGACGAGACCGCGCCGTGGCCCTCGCTCGAGTGACGCTGCCGCTCATCGCTGATCCTGATCTTCGTCATGATCGGCATGATTCAGCCGCAAGCGGACCGCGGTCCGGTTCCGCGGGCGCGGCCGCTGGGGCGGATTCGGCGGCCCGTTCATCGGCGGATTTGGCGGCGGGTTCGGCGGCGGTTTTGGCGGCGGGTTCGGCGGCGGTGGCGGTGGCGGCGGCTTTGGCGGGTTTGGCGGCGGCATGAGCGGCGGTGGCGGCGCGTCCGGCGGCTGGTGACACAATCAAGTGGCAGGCCGGATGCGGCCGAGCGATCGAGCAGGCCGAGGTCCACCAAGAACTAGGAGCGAGACATGGGAATCGATGAAGCAAGTGGTGGTGGTCGTCGTGGTCGTGCTCGTGGTCGGCGCCATCATGGGCGGCTGCTCGTACAACAAGTTCACGACGCAGGAAGAGGCGATCAAAGGCCAGTGGGGCCAGGTCGAGAATCGTGCTGCAGCGACGGCACGACCTGATCCCGAATCTGGTCGAGACCACGAAGGGCTTCGCGCAGCAGGAAAGGACGTCTTCCAGTCGGTCGCCGATGCGCGCGCGAAGATGGCCGGCGCCACCACGCCGGCGCGAGAAGATCGCGGCCGCGAACGCCGAGTCGTCGGCGCTCGCCCGCCTGCTCGTCGTCGTGGAGAACTACCCGCAGCTGAAGTCGGACCAGACGTTCATCCGGCTGATGGACGAGCTGACCGGCACCGAGAACCGCATCGCGGCCGAGCGCAGGCGCTACAACGAGACGATCGCGGAGTACAACACAGACGCGGCGCAGCTTCCCGGCCAACATCACGGCGAGCCTCTTCGGCTTCAAGGAGTACCCGTACTTCGAGGCGCCGGCGGACGCCAAGACCGCGCCGAAGGTGGACTTCAGGAAGGGCAAGTAGCCGTGCCAGGCGATGACATGGCGGTGAGGGACTCGCTGCTGCCCGAGTTCGATCAGGAAATGGCCGCGACCCGGCAGGTGCTCGAGCGCCTGCCGGAGCCGGCGTTCGCCTGGCGGCCGCATCCGAAGAGCTACGACCTGGGCGGCCTCGCGACGCATCTCGCGCAGATTCCGCACTGGGGCTCGTCGATCCTGAAGCACGACGGCCACGATCTGGCGACCGCCGGCCAGTCGCGGCCACCGCGCTGCACGACCGTCGCGGCCGTGCTCGAGCGTTTCGACGCGCACGTGCGCGAGGTCCGCGCGGCGCTCGTCGAGATGACCGACGGCCAGCTGCTGGCGCCGTGGACGCTCCGTCGCGGCGACGCATCTGGTGCTGTCGGTGCCGCGCATCGCCGCGCTCCGCGCGTTCGTCGTGCATCACTCCATTCACCATCGCGGCCAGATGACGGTGTACCTGCGCCTGCAGGACGTGCCGCTGCCGCCGCTGCTACGGGCCCACCGCCGACGAGTTGATGTGATCGCACGGTTCTCGCTGGGCGCCGCGCGCGGCCCTGCTCTTCGTCATCTTGTCGCGACCGCGAACTCCGGCGGCTACCGCTACGGCGTTTCCGATCAGGCGTTCTACGTGCCGGCGCTGGCGAAAAGCCTCGACCCTTCGCTGTTCCCGCGTGACGCCGAGGTGCTGGCCGCACAAACACGGCTCTGGGTGGGCGATGACGTCTTCGGCGCGGTCTTCCGCCACGTGCCGCTGGGCTTGCCGGTTCTGGCGGGCGGGCCTGGCGGCGCCATGGGCGAACGACCCGATGTCGGGTCGCGCCGCATGGACCGCGAGGTGGATGGCAAGATCCGATGTCGGGCGCCGGCCATTGCGCGAGACCGCCTCGCGGTCGGGATGGCCGTGCCACACGACCACGAGATCCTCGGGCTCGAGTTCGTCCTTGCGCGCGCCCCCCGGCGTCACGAGCAGCCGGTCGGCATCGAGTCGGACGGAGATGTTGCCCTCGCCTGCCGAGATCAACCCCCGGGCCCCAAGCCGTCGCCCAGCCAGAATGATCGCATCAGCCGCCGCACCCATCCCATCCACCCACTCATCCTACGATGCGACAGCGGGATCACGGGGCACGGGTCGCCAGGCGGGTTCGGCGAGCGGGCGTACCGATGTGGACCGGCAGACGCAGTGGGCGGCAAGCGGACGGGCGCCGTTCAGCCCGAAGGGCGCGGGCGCCCGGGAGCTTGACGACCGCGGCGGCCTCGAGGCACTCCCCATCGGCGACCACGGCCCCACTACCATCCGGGTGATGTCCCATGAGCCCGCGCCGCTGCCGCTCGGCCAGAACCGGGATTTCAAGGTCCTGCTGTCGAGCCAGGGCATCTCGTCGCTCGGCGACGCGGTCAGCTTCACGGCCCTCCCGCTCCTCGTGCTGGCGCTGACCGGATCGGGTCTTGCGATGGGCGTCGTGGGAGCCTTCCAGACCCTGCCCGACCTCGTGTTCGGGATGGTGGCCGGCGCCATGGCCGATCGCAGCGATCGCAAGCGGATGATGTTCCTGGCCGACCTCGGTCGCGCCGGCCTGACGGCCCTGATCCCGCTGTCGGTGGCGATCGGGGGGCCGACGATGGCCGTGATCCTCCTCGTCGCCGCCCCGATGAGCGTCCTGCGCTCCTTCTTCCTGGCCGGCTACACGGCGTCGGTCCCGGCGCTCGTCGGGCGAAGCCAGGTCGGGCGCGCCAACTCGTATTTCGAGGCCGTCTACTCGGTGGGCTACATCGTCGGCCCGGCCATCGCGGGCGTCCTGGCCTCGACCATCGGGCCCGGGCCGACCCTCGCCATCGATGCGATCTCATTCGGGGTGTCCGCGCTCGGCCTGGCGTTCGTCAGGCGCGACCTGCGCGCTCCGGTCGATCGCCCGCGGGAGCCGCTGTTGATCGCGATCCGGGAAGGCATCGACTACATCGTCGCCAGCCCGACCCTGCGCACCGTCATCCTGTTCTGGGGCGCGACCTCCATCCTGCTCGCGCCGCTCGTGACGGCGCTCGCGGTCCACATCACGCGCGACCTGAAGGATCCACCATCGGTCCTTGGGTTGATCCTGACCGCGTACGGCATCGGCACCGTGACGGGCTCGCTGCTGAGCGCGCGACGCCTCGGCGGACGCGCCCGGCCCGGCCCGATCATGCTCGTCGGGAACCTGGTGACCGCCATCTCCCTGCTCGCCGTGTCGGTCACGGTGGAGGTCCCGGCATTGTTGGCGATCGGCCTCGTCTCCGGCATCTCCCAGTCGATGGTCCTCGTCACGTACATCACCTTGCGGACCGCCTATTCACCGGACGCCCTGCTCGGGCGCATCGGGAGTACCGCGCGGACGATCTCGCTCGGGCTCCAGCCCGTGGGATTGCTGGTCGGCGGAGCCCTCATCGACCTCACCAGCGGGTCGACCGTGATCGCGGCGATGGGCCTCGCGATCGGCGGGGTCAGCGTCCTGTTCTTCCCCGTGACGGCGATGCGGCGAGCGTCACTCGCCCCCGCCTGATGGCGTCTCTCAGGCGGCCCGGGCGATGGGTTCCGTGATCGGATCCGGCGCGATCTCGACCTCGATCGCGCATGCCGCGCATTCGAAGCCGGGCGCATCCGTGAGGTCGACGACCGCCGGAGCGGTGCACCATGGACACTCGATGCTGAACATCTCTTGCGACTCCCTCGGCTGGTGGCGGGTTCGATGACCCGGATGCTCGAGGCCGCCTGTGACAGCTAGCGTGTCAATGCCGGCGATCGAGCTCGATTCCATCGTCAAGACCTATGGCCGGACGACCGCGCTCGATCGCCTGAGCCTGACGGTGGGACGCGGTGAGCTCGTCGGCCTGCTCGGGCCCAATGGGGCCGGCAAGACCACGGCGATCAAGCTGGTCCTCGGCCTCGCGCGTCCGACCAGCGGCACCGGTCGCGTGCTCGGGGCGCCGCTCGGGGATCGAGGGACCCGCGCCAGGATCGGCTACCTGCCGGAGCTCTTCCGATATCAGCCGTGGCTCAACGCGCGCGAAGTCCTTGCGCTGCACGCCGACCTTGCGCGGCTGGCCCGGCACCGCCGAGCCGACGCCATCGACGAGGCGCTCGTCCGGGTCGGGCTCGCGGACCGTGCCGGCGACCCCGTCAGCGGCTTCTCGAAGGGCATGCAGCAGCGACTCGGGCTCGGCGTCGCGTTGCTGGGCGACCCGGAGCTGATCCTGCTCGACGAACCGACATCGGCCCTCGATCCGATCGGCCGGACCGACGTGCGGGCGATCGTCCGCGCCGCCCGCGACCGGGGCGCGACCGTGATCCTCAATTCGCACCTGCTGACCGAGGTCGAGCGGGTGTGCGACCGGGTGGTCATCCTCCACCACGGTCGGGCGATCGCATCCGGTCCGCTCGACGAGGTCGTCGCGGTCGACGGCGTCCGGATGCGCGTGACCGGCCCAGCCTCGGTCACCGGGGTGGCCGGCGCTTTCGGCCCCACGGTCGCCGACGGGGAGTGGCTCACGATCCGGCCACTCGATCCCGACCGCATCCCCGACGTGGTCGCCGCGATCGTCGCCGCCGGTGGCAGGGTCCACGCGGTCGAGCCGGGTCGCGGCTCGCTCGAGGCGCGCTTCCTCGAACTGGTCGCCGGGGCACCCGAGTCATGATCGTCATCGCCCGCCTGACGGTCCGCGAGCTCGTCCGTCGGCGCGTCGTGTGGGTCCTCGCGATCCTGACGGTCTTCGCGGTGGTCCTCGTCGGCCTCGGTCTCGAGCGGCTGATCAGCCTCGCCCGCGCCCGCGGCGCCGACGAGATCGAGATCCGCATCGGCGTGTCGCAGGTCCTGATCCTGATCGCCTTCATGTTCAGCTTCGTGTTGGCGATGACGGCCGCGTTCGTCGGTGCGCCGGCGGTCGGCGGCGACCTCGAGTCCGGGGTCGCCCTGGCGCTGCTCGCCCGGCCGCTGCGCCGCGCCGACCTGATGCTCGGCCGGTGGCTCGGCTCGGCCGTCGTGGTGTCGGCGTACGCCGCCGCCTCCGGCCTGCTCGCCATAGCCGCCGCGGTCGTGGTATCGGGGTTCGGGCCACCCGAACCGCTCCTCGCGGTCGCCTTCCTCGCCGGTCAGGCGTTGGTCCTGCTGACCCTGACCCTGGCCCTCGGCTCCGTCCTCCCGTCGATCGCCGCCGGGGCCATCGCGGTCGTGGCCTTCGGACTCGGCTGGATGGCGGGCGTCCTCGCGGGCGTCGCCGCCGCGCTCGGCGTCGAGGCGCTCGGGACGGTCGCCGAGATCAGTCGCTGGCTGATGCCGAGCGATGGCCTGTGGCGTGGTGTCGTCTACGGCCTCGAACCGCCGCTCGTCGTGCTGATCGCCGCCGGTCGAGCGCCAGGTCTGGTCAGGGCCAACCCGTTCTATGCCGCCGAGCCGCCGCCGATGCCGTTCGTCGTCTGGTCGGTCGTCTGGATGGCACTGGTCCTGGGCGCGGCGGCCTGGTGGTTCGAGCGCCGCGACCTGTGACGCTCGGCGGCGTCAGCCGCGGTACCGGAAGCATCCCGGGGCGTGGTCGTCGACGAGCCCGACGCTCTGCATGAACGCATACACGATGGTCGAGCCGACGAATCGGAAGCCGCGTCGGCGCAGGTCGGCCGAGAGGGCATCCGAGGCCGGGGTCGTGGCGGGGGCGTCGGGCCCGGCCGCCGAGCGCGTGGCGGGTGGCGGCGGGACCATCGTCAGCAGGTAGTCGTCGAAGGAACCGAACACGGCCGCCGTCGCCAGGACAGCGGTCGCGTTGCCGATCGTCGCCTCGATCTTGGCGCGGTTGCGGACGATGCCGGCATCGGCCATCAGCCGCTCGACATCGGAGCCGTCGAACGCCGCGACGACCCGTGGGTCGAACCCGCGGAACGCGTGGTGGAAGGCGGACCGCTTGCGCAGGATGGTGGACCAAGACAGGCCCGCCTGGAAGGATTCGAGCGCCAGCCGCTCGAACAGCTCGACCTCGTCGTGCACGGGCGTTCCCCACTCGTCGTCGTGGTAGGCGATCATCGCCCGGTCGGGGTTCGGGCCCCCCGCGCCGGCCCAGGAACAACGGGGTCGCGACTCGATCACGACGCCAACGATAGCCGGGTCAGGGGATCGGGGCGGTCGCGAAGAGCGTGCTCCGAAGCATCGGGTCGCCGCTCGGGCGACGGGCATTGAACACGGACCGGAAGACCTCACCCGAGACGGTCCTGGTGCCGTCCGTCCCGATCAGGGTGACGCTGATCAGTCGGCCCGACACGCCCCGGTCACCGAGGTCGAGCGCGGTCAGCGTCCCGACGTCGGTCCGGGGGTCTGTCGCGAACCAGGTCGACACATCGGCGATCGAGTAGGTGTCGGTGGTCCAGGTCGCGTACGGCGCGGCCGCGTCATAGGCGATGCCCGCGTCGTCGCGATCGAGCGATCCACGCAGGTACGACAGGGGTCCCGCCACCTTCGCCCCGCTCGCCGACGTGAACACGTTCTCGTTGTCCTCGGTGGCTCCGCCACCGGTCGAGTGGAAGAGCGTGTCGGCGATGGTCGAGCCGCTCTTGAGCACCTGGCCGGTGGTCGCCTTGATGACGTTGTTGGTGGTGGCCTTCTCGGCCAGGACCCCGCGGTAGACCTGGGACCGCGTATCGTCGGGCACGTCGTAGTACGACACGCCTGGGCGAAGACGCCGTGCCGCGTACGACCGGGCGGCGATGGTCTGCGCCTGGAGGGCCTCGGTCGGCCAGACCGATGGCATCTCGACGGGCACGACGCCGCCGAGATAGCGCTCGAGCGGCACGTCGTTGACGACCGTGACGTTGGCCGTCGCCGACTTCGCGATGACGCGCAGCGTGCCCCGGTACTGGTCGAAGGATCCCGGCTTCGACCAGGCCTGCAGGCGTGTGTTGCCGT
This sequence comes from uncultured Chloroflexia bacterium, assembly GCA_963833705.1. Classification (GTDB taxonomy): domain Bacteria; phylum Chloroflexota; class Limnocylindria; order Limnocylindrales; family CSP1-4; genus SPCO01. The sequence continues at coordinate 51,905 of CAWHYQ010000004.1, forward strand.
TGACCCCGCGGATGACGAGGTCCGCCGGCTTCACGCCGTCGTACAGGATCGCGCCACCCGGTGCGTTGACCCGGATGCGCCAGGACGTGCGGGTGCCCGTCGCCGTCTTCGTGGTGGTGGGGATCACCCGGAGCTTCGCGTCGATCGGGAAGGTCTTGTCGACGCCATCGATCCGCCAGGCCGCTCGCCGGCCGTAGATGACGAGGGGCTTCGTGTGGGTCGCGGGCCATTTGTCGAGGACGAGGACGCGGATGTGCGCGCCGGCGGGGATGGTCGCGAGCGTCGCCCCCTCGTAGTAGTGCGCCAGGATCGTGGCGGCATCCTGGCCGGCCAGCGCTCGTCCACGGGCACCGTACTGCGACATCCCGACCCCGTGCCCGTAGCCTCGGCCGTAGAACGTGACCGTGTCGCCGAGCGTGATCGGGCCCGTGTCGTCGGCCGGTGCCGACGAGGCCGTGGCGGGGTGCGGGTCCGCGGCGAACACGTCGGCAGGGCGGCCCGCGGGGCCGCCACCGAGCGTCGCCAGGATCGCGATCAGGCCACCGACCAGCAGGCCCCGCGATCGGGGCGTGGTGCGGTGCTGGGCGATGCCGTAGGCCATGGGTCCCTCGGTGTGCGATCGGGGGCCGAGGATGGGCGCTCGGTCGGGGCACGTCCATGGTCCTGCCGGACCAGACCGCGCCACCCGAACGACCCACCCCAGACTACCCTGTGCCGATGGGTCTGCGCTGCTTCCTCGGACATGGCGCGAGCGGGACGTCGGCCAGCATGGCCCCGTTCGTCGACGGTCTGCGCGAGCGCGGCCTGGTCGCTACCGCCATCGACCTGCCCCGCCGCAAGGCCGAGGATGCCCTGCCGGCCTTCCACCTCGTGGTCCCCTCCGCGCCCGATGTGGTGGTCGGGGGCCACTCCTATGGCGGGCGGGTCGCCAGCCTCGCCGCGGCCGAGCCGGACGCCCCGTATGCCGCCCTCGTCCTCTTCAGCTATCCGCTCCATCCGCCGGGCGCGCCCGAACGCACTGCGGCCCGGATCGCGCATTGGCGGTCCATCCGGTGTCCCGTGTTGCTGCTGTCGGGCGAGTCCGACCCGTTCGCGGGGATCGCGCTCCTGCGCGAGGCCGTCGGCGATCTGGCCCATGCCGAACTGGTCACGTACCCGCGCCTCGGTCACACCCTCAAGCCTGTCCTGCCCGATGTCCTCGACCGCGTGGCGGCGTTCCTCGGGACCGTTTCGGGTGTCTGATCCGTCCCGTGCCGCCACTCGCTAGCGCGCGGCGATGACCTCGATCTCGACACGGAAGTCGAGGGCGAGTGCGGTGACGCCCACGGTCGCGCGGGTCGGGGGCTCGGTCGGGAAGTACTCGCGGTAGACCTCGTTCATGCCGGCGAAGTCGGCGAAGTCGCGGAGGTAGACCGTGGCCTTCACGACGTCGGCGTAGTCGAGGCCGACCGCACGCAGCAGCCGACCGACGTTCTCCAGCATCGCCCGCGTTTCCGGTCCGATGCCACCGGGGACGGCGCCCGGGGTTCCGGGGACGTCGCCACATTGGCCGGCCAGGAAGACGAAGCCATTGGCCTCGATGACCTTCGAGAACGGGTACGGGCCGGGCTCCAGGCCGGGTCGGTTCGGGACGGTCTTCGGCATGGAGCGGCTCCTTCTGGCGGGTTGGCACCAAGGGTAGCCCGACGAGGGCAGACGGGCGACCGTCTGGTGACCGTCAGAACCGCCGAGCTGCCGCCCCCACCGCTCGTTCGCACCACCAGACGAGGTCGTCGGCGGCCGAGACGCCGGACGCCAGCGTCACGCCCGCCTCGGCATCGAGGCCCTTCCGCCAGCCGCGCAGGACGAGTCCCACGATCCAGGTCAGGTCGACCTGCGCCTCCCAGTCGCCGATGGTGGCATCGAGACCCCGTGGCGGCAACAGGATGGGATCGCGCTCCATCGCGGGCCCGACCGGCGGCCCCATGAGCCACGAACCGCCGAGGGGAAGTGTGGCGGCGGCGGCCCGCTCGGCCGCGCTCCGATAGCGCTCCAGGACCTCGTCCGGCTCGAACGGCAGGCCCGCCGAGTTCGACACCAGCAGCCAGCCGAGTTCCACGGCCACGGGTCCCAGCGTCATCATCGCCCAGTCGATGAGGGCCACTCGGCCGTCCCCGAGGAGCGCGATGTTGGCGAGCTTGAGGTCGCCGTGGAGGCCCGTGCGCGGCAGGCGTGCCGTGTGCGGCGAGGAGTGGCGTCGGGTCGTCCGACAGACCTTCCACCAACCGGCGCGCGGCGCTCGACGCGCGGCGGTCGAAGGCCTCCCAGCCCTCGAGGAACCGTTCGCCGACGGCGAGGCCCTCCGCCCGGTACCCCTCCGCCATGGGCCGGGACAGGAGGAAGAGCCGCTCGCGCATCGGGCACCACGGCCAGTCCCAGTCGGTCGTCGTCGGACGGTAGTCGGCCCATGGCATCGCGTGGAGCCGCGCGATCGCCTCGAGGACGCGGTCGAGCACAGCGGTCGACACGACGGCGTGCTGCCCGGGTCGCTCCCACGCGATGAGCTCGTCGGTGAGGTCCGGCATCAGGATCGCGATCCCGTCGCCGTCGGCCGCGACGCCGACGTACGGCGCCACGAGCGGTTCGACGAGTCGGAGCTGGCTGCCCGCGACCAGGCCTTCGCGCAGGGCGAGGTCATCCGTCGCCCGGGCGATCCAGTCGACCGACCGGGAGGTTCGTTTCAGGACGAACCGCTGGTCGTCGCGCCGCAGGGCCGTCAGGGTGGCACCGGACCAACCGTCGTTGGGGAACGGCGTCTCGGGGACCCCGGCCAGGCCGGACGCTTCGAGGAGCTGGCGGACCGAGCGCGTGGTTCGAGCCCTAGCAGGGCGCCGGGACGTCGGCTGCGCCGTCCGGGCCGCCGTCGAGGTAGACGACGTGCGAGTCCGGACAGTTGCGGCTCAGGACGACGACCAGCGGCTCGGTCGTCGAGGCGTTCGCCTCGACGTGGACCTCGCCTGCGGCGATGTAGATGAAGTCGCCCGCGGCCGCATCCATCGCCTGCTCCACGCCGGTCGGGCCCCACGTGTAGTGCGCGCGCCCGGCCACGATGTAGATGGAGGTCTCGCATGGACCGTGGTGGTGGATCCGCGTCGCGTCGCCGGGTGCCGTCGACACGATGGCCGAGTAGAGGCGCTCCGAACCGACCGTCGGGGCCGAGATCGCGATCGAGCGCTCCATGCCCGGGTGCTGCCCGATCGTCGTGTGTCGATCGGCCGGCGAGATGCGGACGGCCATGGGCGCGATGATACGAGCCGGGTACCATCCGGCGCGTGCCCACCTGGACGCCCGACCCGACCCGCTTCCCCCGCTTCGCGTTGCTCGATGGGCCGTCGCCCTTCCAGCCACTGCCGCGATTCGCGGCGGCGCTCGGTGGCCGGGCCGAGATCTGGATCAAGCGCGAGGACCTCCTGCCGCTGGCGTTCGGGGGCAACAAGCTGCGCAACCTGGAATTCCTGGTCGGCGCCGCCCTGGCGGAGGGGGCGGATAGCCTGATCACGTCCGGCCGCCGCTGGTCGAACCACGCTCGTCTGACGGCGGCCGCGGGTGCCCGGGCCGGGCTGGAGGTCCACCTGGTCCTGTCCGGGCCATCGACGGACCCCCCGAACCCGGGCGTCCGACTGGATGCCCTGCTCGGCGCCACCGTGCACATGGCCGACACCGACGCTCGGCCAGAGCGCGACGCCCTGCTCCATCGGGTCGTGGCCGACCTGCGGGCGGCGGGAAGGCGACCGTTCATCGTCGATGTCGGCGGGTCCGGCGTGACCGGAGCGATCGGCCAGGTGCTCGCCGGGATCGAGTCGGTCGCGGACGCGGCCGATCACGGGTTCGAGCCCGATCTGGTCATCCTGCCGTCGGCCACGGGCGGGACGCACGCGGGCCTGCTCGTCGGACTTCGGACCGCCGGCGCGCGGACGACGGTCCGTGGGTACGCCGTCGCCCGACCCGCGGCGCAGTTGGAACCGGCGGTTGCCGTGATGGCCCGCGGGCTGGCCGAGCTGCCGGGTCTCGCGACGGTCGCGCCCGGCGAGATCGTCCTCGTCGATGACCAGTTCGGAGAGGGGTATGCGCGACCGACCGCGGCGGCCACCGAGGCGACCGAGCTGCTCGCGCGCAGCGAGGGGATCCTGGTCGATCCGATCTACACGGCCAAGGCGCTGGCCGGGCTGGTCGACATGGCCCGGACGGGTGGACTGGATGGCCGGCGCGTCCTCTTCTGGCACGCCGGCGGGACGCCGGGTCTGTTCGAGCCCCTCCCGGGCTGAGCCGCGTCAGGGACGCGTCGGTCGGAGCAGGGCGTCCGCCCCGAGTCGCTCGAATGGTTCGAGGGCGAAGATCGCCTCGACCGGCAGGTCGAAGAAGGCGGCGATCCGGAGGGCGAGGTGGAGGCTGGGCGAATACTCCCCGCGCTCGATGTAGCCGACGGTCTGGTAATGGATCCCGAGCGCTTCGGCCAGTTCGCCCCGGGACAGGCCGCGGTTGGCCCGCAGCAGCGGCAGCCGGTTGAAGACGAGCTCGCGGTCGGGAGCGCGGGAGGGCGATGCCACGTCAGACCTCGTCGGCGATCGCGTCCGGCTCCGTCCAGGCCATCGCGGCGAAGGGGAGCATCGGCAGGTAGAGACCGGCCGCGATCAGCCACGGGGCCAGCTGCTCCATGTGCAGCTCGATCGTCTGGAAGCTGGCCACGACGGCGACGACGCCCAGGACGACCGTGATGAACGTCGCCAGGACGCCATAGCTCACGATCAGGGCGTGATCGACCATCTGGCGCTCGCGTTCGTCGAGCTTCGCTCGCCGGTCCATCCGACCCTGGCCGTAGCCGTAGACGGCGACCGCCCCGATCAGGGTGGCCGCGAACAGGGCGATCGCGATCGGCGCCCATGCCAGCGTGCCGATGCGACCCGGCTCCACCAACAGCGCGTAGCCGACCAGCAGCAGGGGGTACCCGAGGAATGCGGCCGCCACGGCGAGACGGCGCGAGCGGCGGCTCATCGCGGGGGATCGGCGATAGAGGGAAGACCAGGGCGTTACCATCACAAAACCACTCCGTGTCATTGAGTTGTCGCGACGAAACATAGTATACATGCTATGGATTGTCAAGCCTCGCGTACGCCGGACATCGTGAAGCCCTCGGCTCGGCCGAGGGCTTCGATGACGCGCGAGGGTCAGGCGATCACTTGACGGTGATCGTGCCCTTCATGTCCGGATGGACCTCGCAGATGAAGGTGTACGTGCCGGCGGCAAGCGCCGGGACCTTGTAGTCGACCGTCTGGCTCGAGACGATGTCGCCCTTGAATACCTTGGCCCCGGACGCATCCGAGATGGCGATGTTGTGGGGTGCGCCGTCCTTGTTGTCGAAGGCGATCGTGAACGCGGTGTCGGCCTTGGCGGTGACCGCGGGGGTGGCGAACTGCAGGTCCTTGGCGACGACGGAGACCGTGTCTCCGGATGGGCTGCCGGCCGGTGCCGGGTTGCCCGTGGCTGGAGCGGCCGACGCGCCCGAGCAGGCGGCCAGCACAGCGGCCAGCGAGAGCAGGCCGAGGGTGAGGGTCAGGCGCTTCATGTCGATCGACTCCTGGCTCTGTGGGGGGCCGGGTGGACTAGGCGCCGGCGGCGGCGGTGCCGCGGCGGGTGACGAGGGTCGTGAAGGCGGCGAGTTCGCGGCGGATGACGTTGACCGGGTTCCCGTCGTGGCGAGCGAAGTCGACGGCGAGGACGACGATCAGGGCGACCTCGATGCCCTTGGCGATGTAGGCGGTGCTGTAGTACGGGCCCTGGATCGCCCAGGCGACGATGGCCGTGGCGGCGTAGCCCATCAGGCCGAGCCGGACGACCCAGCGGAAGCGGACGGCGAGGGCGAGCGGGATGACGATGGCGACAGCGGCGACGACATAGCCCAGCGCGTTCAGGGTGAACAGCAGGCCACCGAGCGTCGAGTGGATGTAGGCGGTCGACAGCGTCAGCGCGACGATGGCGATCCGGATGGCGACGTCGGACAGGCGGAGGGTCTCGCGGGAGGCGAACATCGGGTGGTGGACCTCTCTTGACTCGCAGCGCCGGTGGGATGGCCGGCGTCTGGCGACATGGTCGGCCCGGCCCCGGCCGCCCACGGTGGGCAAGCGACCCGAATCGGGCGGTCGCATGTCCTCGGCCTGCCGCGGTCGCGTGACGACGCCTCCATCGGCCGGATGACGTAGGCGCCATCGGCGAACGGCGATGCCGTCCCTCGTGGTCGCGGCGTATCCTCGGGAACGTGGCGACCCCGACCCGAGCCCCGCGCCAGCGGCGCCAACATCCGAAGACGCACGAACCCACGCCCGCCGCGATCGATCCGGGCCATGGACCGGCACGACCCGCGACGGACCCCGATGGCGGCGCGGGTGACGTCCACCGGCTCCTCGAGGCCGCCGTCGACGAGGCCGCCAGGCTGCTGGAAGCCGATGGCGCGATGGTCTACCTCGTCGACGCCGAGTCGGGCCACCTTCGGTTTGCTCACGACGCGGGGATCAAGAACGCGCGCACGAGAGCGTCCGTGCGGAACATCGACCTACCGGTCGGGGTCGGGATCTTCGGGCGTGCGGTCGCGGAGCGCGCGGTCGTGCTGACGCGCGATTACCTTGCCGACAGCGCGTTCGCCCACGCCGAGGGCACCGATGACGTCGTCCGCGAGCTCGGCATCCGCTCGATGGTCGCGGCGCCCCTCGCCGCCGGTGACACGGTCTTCGGTGCGCTCGGCACCTTCTCGTCGCGATCGGACGCGTTCAGCCCCGCGCAGATCGGCCTCGTCCGGGCCCTCGCGGACCACGCCGCCGCATCGATGGCCAACGCCAGGCTGATCGAGGCGCTCGACGCGTCGCGCGCCGAGCTCGCCGAGCGGGTCGAGGTCGAACGGTCGCTGCGCGAGATCTCGGTCCGGATCAGCGCCGCGCAGGACCTCCCGGCGGTGCTCCAGCTCGGCGTCGATGAGGCCGCCCGGCTGCTGCACGCCGACGGCGCCCGGATCGAATTGATCGACCACGAGAAGCGGCAGCTCCGCTGGGCATATGCGTCCGGCAACCTCGATCCGGAGGTGGGGTTGCCCGATGCGTTCGATCAGGCGTTCGACAAGGGCGTCTCCGGGCAGGCGGTCACGCTCGGCCGGCCGTTCTGGACCGGCGACTACGTCAAGGATGGGCGATTCCCGCACGTCCCCGGCACCGATCGGTACATCGCGGCCAACGCGATCCATTCGGTGATGGCCGCGCCGCTCATCGGCGAGACGGGCGCATTCGGTGCCCTGATCGTGTCGAGCGGCCGGATCGACGCCTTCGACGAACCCGACGCCCGGTTGCTGGCGACGATCGCGGACCAGCTGGCCATCACGCTGCGGACGACGCGCCTGATCGACGAACTCGATCGCTCGCGTGAGGCGCTCGCGAGACGAGCCCAGGCCGAGCAGGCCCTGCGTGAGATCGCCGCCCGGATCACCGTCCTGCGCGAGCCGGAGGAGATCCTCCAGGACGTGGTCAAGCAGGCCGGGCGGCTCGTCCGGGCCGACGGGGTCATCCTGGACCTGCTCGACCCGACCACGGGCAATCTGCACTGGGCCATGGACGATGGCCTGTCCGAGCGGTTCAGCGAAGAGGAACGGGCCAGCCTGTGGATCTCGGTCGGGGTCGGAGCCACGGGCACGGCCGTCGCCGAGGATCGCGTGATCGTCGCCGACGACGACCTGGCGTCGCAGTTCCCACCGTCGCCCGAGTCGACGGCCTTCTACGAGAAGACCGGGTTCCATTCGATGATCGCGGCACCGATCACCGGGGAGTCGTCGCCGCTCGGGGTGATCGAGGTCTACAGCAGGAAGCCCTCCGCCTTCACCGACACGGACGCGAGCCTCGTCGGCGCCCTCGCCAGCCAGGCCGCCATCGCGATCACCAACGCGCGCCTGATCGAGGAGCTGGCGCGCTCTCGCGGGGCGTTGGCGCACACCGCGGACGCCGAGCGCACCCTGCGCGAGATCGCCGGGCGGGTCAGCGCGATGCGCGACCAGGACGAGATCCTGCAGTCGGTCATCGACGCGTCCGTCCGGTTGCTCGGCGCGACAGGGGCGATGATCGATCTCATCGGTGATGCCGGCATGGCCGAGGCGTGGACGAGCCAGGAAGCGGGCGTTCGCGCCGGCTCGAGCATGGCGCTGCTCAGCGAGGTCACCCTGGAGCCCGACGCGGGCGTGTCCGGGCGCGCGGTCAGGACCCGGCAGGTGGAATGGACCGGCGCCTATCTCGAGGACGATCGGTTCGAGCACACGGCGGCCCGTGACGCGTTCGTCCGCGAGGCCGGCGTGCGTTCGGTCATCGCCGCACCGCTCGTCCACCGCGACGTCGTGGTCGGGGCCATCACGGTCTACGGCGAGCGGGCCGATGCGTTCGACGCCGCCGATGCGCAGCTCCTGTCCGCGCTGGCCGATCAGGCGGCCGTCGCGATCGCCAATGCGAGCCTGATCCGCGAGCTGGAGGGATCGCGGGCGGAGGTTGCCCGGCGTGCCGACTCGGAACGGACGTTGCGCGAGATCGCGGCCCGCGTGTCGGCGATCCTCGATCCGGCCGAGGTCCTCCAGCAGATCGTCGACGAGACGACTCGTCTGCTCGAATCCGATGGGGCCCGCATCGACCTGTACGACCCCGCGACGGACACCCTGCAGTGGTCGTACGCGGCCGGTGACGCCATGTCGGTGATCCCGGAGTGGGCGGTCAACGGCGGCCTCAAGCCCGGCCAGGCGGTGGCCGGCACGGCATTCGCCGAACAACGACCCGTGCGGACGGACGACTACATCGCGGACGATCGCTTCGTCCACGACGACCTGGCCCACCAGTTCGTGCTCGACTCCGGCATCCGCTCGGTCATCGCCGTGCCGCTGGCCGGCGATGAAGGGCCGCTCGGCACGCTGTCGGTCGTGTCGCGCAACCCGGGCGCCTATGACGACGCAGATGGCGAGGCCCTGACGGCGTTCGCCACGCAGGCCTCCATCGCCATCCGCAATGCCCGCCTCATGGAGGAACTGGCTAACTCGCGGGCGGTCATCGAGCGGCGAGCCGAGGCCGAGCGAGCCCTCCGCGAGATCGCGGTCAGGATCACCGCGATCCGCGAGCCCGGTGACCTGCTCCAGCACGTGGTCGACGAGGCGCAGCGCCTGCTTCGCGCGGACGGTGCGCTCATCGACGAGTTCAACCCGGCCACGCTCCGCCTGGAGTGGGCGTACGACGCGGGCCTGTCCGACGACCAGCGCGCCCAGGTCCGATCGTCGTCCCTGCGGATCGGCGAGGGGCTGTCGGGAACCGCGATCGAGCAGCGGCGGGTGATGCGCGCCGGCGATTACCTGGCGGGCGAGTTCCCCCACGACGAGCTGGCCGACTCGTCGGCAGCCGACGCGGGGATCGGCGACCTGATCGTCGCCCCGATCATCGGCGAGGCGGGACCGCTCGGCGCGATCGAGGTGTTCAGCCGTCGCGTGCACGCGTTCGACGCCATCGACGAGGCCGTCCTGAGCGGTCTGGCCGATCAGGCTGCGATCGCCTTCACCAACGCTCGTCTCATCGAGGCGCTCGAGCAGTCGCAGGCCGCCGTCGCCAAACGTGCCGACACGGAGCGCGCCCTGCGCGACATCACCGCCGGGATCGCTGCCCTGCGCGCACCCGACGTCATCCTCGAGCGGGTGGTCGAGGAGGCGAAGCGGCTGCTCGACACCGATGGTGCCCACCTCACGCGGATGAGCGACGACGGGACCTACCTCGTCCCGGTGGTCGTTGCCGGTGGGACCGAACCGGCCACGCAGACCTGGCTCCTCGGCAAGCGGTTCCCGCTCGATGGTGGCATCAACGGCTTGGCGGCCTCGCGCGCCGCGCCCGCCTGGACCAGCGACTACGCGACCGATCCGCGCATCCCCCACGATCCGGACGACGTCGAGGTCGCGGCGCGGCTCCACCTGGCCGGGATGGCGGCGGCGCCATTGCGCGCCCCGGGCGGCGAGGTGATCGGGACGCTGGCGATCTCGTCGGCGCGCCCGCGGAGCTTCGACCCCGAGGAGCTCGACCTGCTCCAGGGCCTCGCCGATCAGGCCGCCATCGCCATCACGAACTCGAACCTCGTCAGTCGGCTGACCGAGTCGGAGGAGCGCTACCGATACCTCGTCGAGAACGCACCAGACCTCGTCTGGTCGATCGACGCCGATGGGCGGCTCACCTTCGTGTCGGACAGTCTCGAGCGACTGACCGGGTTCCGCCCCGACGAACTGCTCGGGCGCCACTTCGGCGCACTCGTCCACGCGTCGTCGCAGGAGATCGCCGACTACGACTGGGCGGCAGGGATGGAGAGTGGGTCGCAGGAGGTCCGCGGTCGGGTCAATCTCCTGGCGCGCGACGGCGGCCCGGTCGCGGCCGAATTCATCGCCACGGCGCGCCTTGATGCCGACGGCGGCTTCGTGGGCGCCAACGGTTCCGTCCGCGACATGCGCGAGCGCGACCGCCTCGAACGCGACCTCCTCGACTCGGAGAGCCGCTATCGGTTCCTCGTCGAGAACTCGCCGGACGTCGTCTTCTCGACCGATGCCGAAGGCCGTTTCACGTTCATGTCAGAGTCGATGGAGCGAGTTTCGGGCTGGCCCCCGGAAGAGGTCACCGGCGGCCACTTCTCGAGGGTCGTCGACGAAGGCAGCTTCCCGGTCGCCATGTCACGGTGGGCGGCGCTGGTCGAGGATCCCTCGACGGAGCAGGTCTCGCACCTCAACTTGCGCAGTCCGGATGGGCGGTTGATCCCGGTCGAGGTCAGCGCGATCGGCATCGTCGACGACGAGGGCCGGTTCGCAGGCATCCACGGCTCGACGCGCGACATCAGCGAACGGGCCCGCCTGGAGCACGAGTTACGGTCGTCCGAGGAGCGCTACCGCTACCTCGTCGCGTCCTCGCCCGACCTCGTCTGGGTGACCGATGCCGAGGGGACTTTGACGTTCATCAGCGATTCGGCCCGCACGATGCTCGGGTTCGAGCCGGCGGAGATCGTCGGCCGTCGGTACGAGGAGATCTTCGCCCCTGCCGCACGGCGCGACGCGACCGTCCGGTTCCGCTGGGTCACCCGGCACCCGAAAGCCGTCCATCGGATGCGCCTCCCGTTCCGCCACGCCGACGGCTATGACGTGCTGGTCGAGATCAGCGGGACGGGCATGACCGATGAAACGGGTCGGTTCACGGGGGCCCACGGGGCCGCCCGCGACGTGAGCGAGCGCGACCGCCTCGAGCGCGACCTCCGTCGCCAGGCCGGCGAGCTCGCGGCCGGCGAGGAACGGGCACATCTCGCACGGGAACTGCACGACTCGGTCACGCAGGCGCTGTTCTCCATGACCCTCGTGTCGCGATCGGCCGAGATGCTGATCGACCGCGACGTGGAGGCCGCCAAGGCGCAGCTGACCCAGTTGCGCGACCTCCAGCGGGAGGCCCTCGCGGAGATGCGTGCGCTCATCTTCGAGTTGCGCCCGGGCAACCTCGAGCAGGACGGTCTGGCGCATGCGCTGCGCACCCACAGCGCCGCGCTGCAGGGCAGGATCGGCCTCCCCGTCGTGGTCGAGACCTCGCTCGAGGAGCGCCTGCCGCTCGAGATCGAGGAGGTCCTTTACCGGATCTCACAGGAGGCCCTCCACAACGTCGTCAAGCACGCTGGCGCCCGGCAGGTTCGCCTCGAGGTCGGGCGCATCACCGGCGGCGTCCGCCTTCGGATCACCGACGATGGCAAGGGCTTCGATCCCGAGCGCGTGCCCGACGGGCACCTGGGCCTCGCGGGCATGCGCGCCCGGGCCGACAAGCTCGGCGCCCGCTTCACGTGCCGCAGCACGCCGGGGAAGGGCACGACCGTCGAGGTCTTCGTGCCGGACGCGGCGATCCGCGCCGGCGGCGCGACCTCCGCCCACGCCAATCCGGCCTCCATCCGCGACGGATGACGTAGACGAGCGCGTCGTTCGGCCGACCGTGGCCATCGCCGAAGGTCCGTTCCGTCCGTGGCACCAACGCCCCCACGATGGACACATGCCATCCGACCCCGACCGGCCGGCCCCGATCCGCGTTGTCGTCATCGACGCGGACGAGCGGATCCGGGAGAGCCTGACGAGGCTGCTCGGGATCGATGACCGACTCCGGATCGTGGGCAGCGCCGGCGGCACCGACGCGGCGCTCAAGCTCGTTGCCGAGGTCGGACCCGACATCATCGTCGTCGACCCCCGTCTGCCGGACATGGACGGTGGTCGAGCCTTCATCGAGCGGCTCCGGGTGACCGCGCCGGCGGTCCGTGTGCTGGTCATGTCCAGCGCGACCCCTCCCGACGAGCCGGACCTGTCGGACTTCTGCGACGGCTACGTCCGCAAGACGTTCCGACCGAGTGACCTGATCGCGGCGATCTTCGCCGCCACCGCCCAAGCCACGAGCTGACCCGTCTTCGGAGGATGGTCCTTTGCTAGACTCGACCGCGTCCCATGCGTATCGCACACCACCCGATGGCGCGCACGCGCCAGGAGCCGATGTGACCGAATCGACCAGGATCCGCGTGCTCATCGTCGACGACCACGCGGTCGTCCGGATGGGGCTACGCACGTTCTTCGAATTGCAGCCGGACATCGAGGTCGTCGGCGAGGCCGCCGACGGCTCCGAAGGCGTGGCCATGGCCCGCCGGCTGGAGCCTGACGTCGTGCTGATGGACCTGCTCATGCCGAACATGGACGGTGTCACCGCCATCGGCCGGATCAAGTCGGAGCGACCCGAGACCGAGATCGTCACGATGACCTCGTTCATCGAGGAGGAGCAGGTCACGGCGGCGCTCGAGGCCGGTGCCTCCGGCTACGTGCTCAAGGACGCGGAGGCCGAGGAGGTCGCCTCGGCGGTGCGCGCCGCGTACCACGGCGAGGTCCATCTCGACCCCGCCGTCGCGCGCCTGCTGGCCCAGCGCATGCGCACGCGCAAGTCGCCCGACGACAGCATGGCCGAGCCGCTCACCGATCGCGAGAAGGACGTCCTCAACCTCCTCGGGCAGGGGATGAGCAACAAGGAGATCGGCACGGCCCTGTTCATCACGGAGCGAACCGCCCGGACGTATGTCTCCAACATCCTGGGCAAGCTGGGCCTCGCCTCGCGAACGCAGGCCGCGCTCTATGCGGTCGAGCACAAGCTCGTCGAGCCACCCAAGCACTGAGATACCGAATGGCCACGAGCGGCCATGGGGCATCCCAGCCCGCGTCTACTTGATCGCCAAGATCCTGTAGGTGCGGTCGCCGGCCGGCGTGCGGACCACGATCTCGTCGCCGACGTCGTGGCCGACGAGGGCTCGCCCGACCGGCGAGCTCGAGGAGATCCGCCCGGCGCCCGGGTTCGATTCATCGGCGCCGACGATCGTGTACGCGACTTCGTCACCATCGTCCTCGACGGTCACCACGGAGCCGAGACCGACCCGTGAACCGGCGGCCGGGGCCTTGACGATGACGGCGCTGCGGAGCCGCGCCTCGAGCGCCTGGACGCGTCCTTCGAGGAACGACTGCTCCTCGCGCGCGGCGTGATACTCCGCGTTCTCCTTGAGGTCGCCGTGCTCCTTGGCGGTCCGGATCCGGGCGATGATCTGCGGCCGCTGGACCCCGATCAGCTCGTCGAGCTCCGCGCGCAACCGGGTCGCACCTTCGGCCGTGACCGCCTCCGCGACGGGCGGTGGACCGACCGGTGTCGGGGCGGTCCGGCGCGGACCGGGCGCCGACCGACGATGGCGCTCGCACGGCCGGGACAGACGGCCGACGTGGTCGACGCTCGGGTGGCTCCCCGCGAGCTCCCTCGGCGTCACCGTCGGGCACTTGGACGACCCGCGTCGGCGGGGGCGGTGGCTCGACCGGCTCGGGCAGGAGCGTCCCGGTCAGGCCCGTCGCCTTGCGCTCTCCGGTCGATCGACGCAGGTTGGCGAACGGCAGCACGACCGTCCGGTCCGGCAGGGCGGCCCGGTCGGCCTCGGGAACACCATCGGCGAAGGCGGCGAGCAGGGCGTCCTCGTACTCCTCGGTCGCGTTCGTCGGCGACCACCAGACGCGGACCGTGTCGAGCGACCGCGCAGCGTCTTGAGCCAGTGTCCGCCCGAATACGGCCGGCGGTCGCCGAGCTCGGTCTTGGCCATCGCCGCCACGCGCCGACCGACCGACGTCTCCGATGCGCCGATGTAGAGGATCGTCTGTGACGGCAGCCAGAACGCCGCCAACCGGGCGACGAGGGCTCGCGAGCTCGGCCGCTCCCCGTCGAGTCGAAGCGTCTCGACGCGCTCGATCCACTTCCCGACGCGGGTCAGCTCGATCGGGGCGGTCGGCAGCGGCGCGGCCAGATTCGACGACGAAGACACCGGGGCCCTGGGCGGGGATCGGCCGGCCCCAGACAGCCGGGCCGTCGGCGAGCAGACCGACCGAGCGGAGGAGAGCGGCGGCGCTCGGGTCGTGGGCCATCCGGTGGATGGTACAGGCGGACGCTCCGCGCTATGGTGCGGCCATCATGTCGCGCGGCGCCCACTCGTGAGACCGGCCGTCCGCCGCCCGCTCCAGGCCCTCGCCGTCTCGGCGGTCGCGGTCGCAGGCTGGCTCGGCGTGTCGCCGCTGCTGGCGGCGCCGACGCCACCGATCGCCAAGGCCCCGCCGCCCGCGGCCGCGATCTCGACGCCGGTCCCGGCGGCGACCGCCGCCGCCTCCGTGCCCGCGCCGCCAAGCGCGGGCCCCTACGCCAGCACACTGCCGACGGCGGGTGCGACCCCCGTCCCGACGCCTCGAGCCCCCGACCCGACCGCAGCGCCGGGCAGCGCGCCGGTCGTGACACCGCTTCCGCGGATCGATCCGCCCAAGGCGACGATCGCGATGGACGCGGCGCTCGACGGTCGCCTGCAGCGCCTCCTCAAGCGATATGGGCTGCCGGGCGTCTCGGCGGCGATCGTCTTCGCGGACGGCTCGAGCTGGATCGGGACCGCCGGCCTGGCTGACGTCGCCGCTCGTCGCCCGGTGACGAGCGAGACGCAATTCGCGGTCGCCAGCGTGTCGAAGACGTTCACGGCGGCACTGGTGCTCGGTCTTGTCGAGGACGGCCGCCTCGGGCTCGACTCGAGCGTGGCGAGCTTCCTGCCGGGCCTGCACCTCGACCCCGCGATCACCGTCCGCCAACTGCTCGACCACACGAGCGGACTCCGCGACTACTTCTTCAATCCGTCCATCGATGCCGCCCTTCTGAAGAACCCGTCACGCGTGTGGACCCCGAAGGACGCCCTGCGCTACCTGGGCAAGCCGTACGGCAAGCCCGGCAAGTCCTGGCACTACTCGAACACGAACTACCTCCTCCTGGGGATGCTCGCCGAGGCCGTCGGTGGCGCGCCGGTCGCCGACCAGCTCGAACGGCGCTTCTTCACCCCGCTCGGTCTCGACCACACGACGTTCCAGGCGGTCGACCCTCCTGTCGGACCGATCGCCCACGGCTACCGGTTCACGGGTGCCGATCCGGCGTTGCCGGCCATCGACCTCTCGGACGGCACCGATGTCGTGCCCTTCACGTCGGTCGTCACGGCGGCCGGCGCGGCAGGATCGATCGCCACGACCGCGGACGACCTCGCCCACTGGGCACGAGACCTGTACGGCGGCCGTGCCCTCCGACCCGCGGCGCTCGCGATGATGCTCGGCGACATCGACCGCACCGCGAAGTACAAGCCCGCCATCGGCTACGGGCTCGGCGTGCAGTCCATCGAGGTCGAAGGCCACCCGACGCTCGGTCACTCCGGGCGGCTGCTCGGCTTTCGGGCCGTCGTCCGCTGGCTGCCGGACGAGGGGATCGCGATCGCCGTGCTGACGAACCAGAGCCGGACCGACCCGAACCTCGTCCTGCGGGACCTGTTGCGGGTCGGCCTGGAACCCCGGCCGGACTGCTTCATCTGCAACCTGAGCCGCTGACCAGGGTCGGCACGCGACGCGTCCGGATCGCGGCGCGGCCCCGGACCCTGACGGTACGAGCGTCTCCCGGGCCGCGGTACGGCTGGGCCATTCCCGACCGGGACCGTTGGCGTGACACTGCGGCCACGTTCCAGCAAAGGTTGGATATGGCCATTCGTGTCGATGCCTACATGAGCCGGGGGATGGCCAGCGGCATCCTCGCCTCAACGCGACCGCTCCGCGACGCTCTTGACGAGGATGCGGAACTCCCCCTCGACGGGGTCGACTGGCAGGGTCTCGACGAACCCGTTGCCCAGGCGGCCGGTTCGATGACCCTGCCCGCCGATGACGTCCTGGTCGCCGTGGCCGACGACGACCTCGGCGGACCGGTCCATTCCGTCTGGCACCACGTCCGGCTGGAATCGGGTCCCTATACGGTCGAGGGCGACCTGCCCACCATGCCCGGGTTCGATCCCGGTCGTGCCCTCACGCGGCCGGCTGGCGACTTCATCATGCTCCGCGATGTGCGCCTGATCCTGCGCGATCATCCCGATGCCGGCACGGCGACCGGGGACCACGCCCTGGTCAATCGCTACGCGGTCGAACGCATCCAGGCCGAATTGATGCTCGGGTTCTTCTTTCCGGGGGCGATCGTCGACGCCGTCGACGGCCCGGGTGGCGATGGCGCCGCCGGGATGGGTGGGGCCGCCTGACCGGACGCCGCGCGCTCTAGGCTCGGCTCACCCGCCCCGACCGGACCCGGCGCCGGCCCGCCGACGGACCGGCTTTCGATGGGCATGATGGTCCGGGCTGACCCGAGCGTGGCCGGCCCGCAGGCCGAGCGGCCGTGGCTCGACATCGCGGTCGGGGATGAAGCCCTCCTCCACGGTCCACGGGATGGCCACCTTGAGCATCCGCTGCACGCCGCGGAGCAGGTCCGTCTCGTCGATGCACACGAGCGAGATGGCCTCGCCGGTCGCGCCGGCCCGACCGGTCCGCCCGATCCGGTGGATGTAGTCCTGCGGGTTCCAGGGCAGCTCGAAGTTGACGACGACCGGCAGGTCCTCGATGTCGAGTCCGCGCGCGGCGACGTCGGTCGCGACGAGCACGCGGATCTCGCCGGTCTTGAACCCTTCGAGGGCCCGCGTCCGTTCCGGTTGCGAGCGATCGGAATGGATCGCCACGGCGTCGAGGCCTTCGCGGTCCAGGCGCGTGGCCAACCGGCTGGCCGCAAGCTTGGTCCGTGTGAAGACGAGGACCTGGCGCATGTCGTCCTTGCGGATGAGGTGGGCGAGCAGCGCCTCCTTGCGGTCGCGATCGACCGGGTAGACGAGCTGGTGGATCGCCTCGAGCGTCGTGTTCCGTGGTGCGACCTCGACCACCGCGGGGTCGCGCAGGATCCCGCCCGACAGCCGGCGGATGTCGTCCGAGAACGTCGCTGAGAACATCAGGTTCTGGCGCCGCGGCGGCAGCAGCGCCATGATCTTCTGGATGTCGGGCAGGAAGCCCATGTCGAGCATCCGATCCGCCTCGTCGAGGACGAGGATCTCGACCTGGCCCAGGTTCGCGACCTTCTGGCCGACGAGGTCGAGCAGCCGGCCCGGTGTCGCCACCAGGATCTCGATGCCGCCACGCAGTGCCTTGATCTGCGGATCCATCGGGATCCCGCCGTAGACGACGGTCGAGCGCAGGGGCACCGTCCGGCCATACGTTCGGACGCTCTCGTCGACCTGCATGGCGAGCTCACGCGTCGGCACCAGGATGAGGACCCGGACCGGATGCCGCGCGGGCGAGAAGCTCGTGTTGGCCTGCCCGCGGAGACGGTCGAGGATGGGCAGCACGAACGCCGCGGTCTTGCCCGTTCCGGTCTGGGCGGCGGCGAGCACGTCGCGCCCCGCGAGCACGAGTGGGATGGCGGCTGCCTGGACGGGTGTCGGGATCAGGTAGCCCTCCTCGGCCACCATCTGGACGAGATCGGCCGACAGGCCGAGTGAATCGAAGGTCAAGCGTCGCTCCAGTGCGTGGTCCCGCCGCGGGCACCAGGTCGGAGCGCGACGGCGGCCCGGTCGCCGTGCGTCGATGGACGCGACCGGTGACGGGCCGCCCGGAGCATAGCCGAAATGGCTAGGATCGGACCGTGACCGCCGCCGCGACCCGCGCGCTCGACCTCGTCCGTCGGGCCGGCGTCGCCTATCGCGTCCACGCGTACGAGTCGCCGGAGCGCCACGGCCGGGATCGCGACCTGCGGCCGAGCTACGGCACCGATGCCGCGACGGCCCTCGGGGTGGCCGAGGCGCGCGTGTTCAAGACGCTCGCCGTGTCGGTCGACGAGCGGCTGGTGCTGGCGGTCGTGCCGGTCGATCGGGAGCTCGAGCCGAAGCGCCTGGCCGCCGCCGCCGGCGGGCGACGGGCGGTACTCGCCGAGCCCGAGGTCGCGCAACGGGCGACCGGGTATGTCATCGGTGGCATCAGCCCGCTCGGCTCGAAACGTCCACTCGAGGTCGTCATCGATGCGTCGGCGATGGGGCACGCCACGGTCTTCGTGTCGGCCGGCCGTCGGGGGCTCCAGGTCGAGCTCGCGCCCGCCGACCTGGTGCGTCTGTGCAGCGCCCTTTGCGCTCCGATCGCGCGGGACCATGGTCCGGGCTGACAGCGAGCCTCCCCGGGTGGCATACTCAGGGGGCTCCCAGGCCACCCGATAGACAGGCACAACCGAAGACCGCCGCCCCCACGGCAGATCTCCTGTCAACGCGTCGGGTGCTCCCACCTGGCGAACGGATCGGCTCACCTGATCCACCTTCTCGGCTCGGTCGCGACCCCGCACCGGTCCCCTTCGGCGTTCGCCACGTTCGCCCCTCTCTGCCGCCGGCGACACCACCCACCGTCATCGCGCGCTCACCGCGCGATGTTCCGGCGGAGAGGAGGCAAGAGCGTTGCGAGTCCCCGATACCGGCGCCCAGCGGGCGTCTTCCAGCCGGTCCATGCGACTGGCCGTCCTCAGTCTCAGCCTCGCGCTCGTTGCCCTGGTCGGCGTAGCGGCCGATCCCAACCCCACCTCCGCCGCCGGGATGAAGGTCGTCGTGGTCGTCGGGCCCGTCGGCTCCAGCACCGCGAAGTACATCGCCAGCGCCAAGCGATACGCGGCGCAGGCCCGCTCGTACGGGGCCACCGTGATCGAGATCTACAGCCCCCGCGCCACGTGGACGAAGGTCAAGACCGCCACGACGGGCGCCAACGTGTTGATCTATCTGGGCCACGGCAACGGCTCGCCGAGCCCATACGGCGCCTTCTCGGCGAAGACCAAGGACGGGCTTGGCCTGAACGCGTCGGCGAACCACGGCAACAACAACACCAAGTATTACGGCGAGTACTACATCAAGACCTACATCCGTCTCGCCAAGAACGCCGTGGTCATCCTCAACCGCCTCTGCTACGCGTCGGGCGACTCGGAGTGGGGCGCCCCGAACCCGACCAAGTCGGTGGCCAAGCAACGGGCCGATAACTTCGGGGCCGGCTTCCTGCGCGCGAACGCTCGAGCGGTCTTCGCCGAAGGGATCACCAGCGCGTCGTATGTCCTGGCGGGCCTCTTCAAGTCGAACCTCTCGTTCGCCGCCATCTTCCGGAGCTCCTCGAACTTCAGCGGCAGGTACGACTTCACCTTCGCCTCGAAGCGAACGCCGGGCGCCGTGGTCTGGATGGATCCGTCCTCGCCGGGTCGCTACTACCGCTCCGTCGTCGGCACGCTGGCGGTCACCGCAGCGCAGGTTCGAGCGGGCTGATCGTCCGCCCACCACGCCCTCCGGTTGACGCGTCCGGAGGGCGCCGCCACGCCTGATTCGAACCTTGACGGGGTCCGAACGCGGTCTGACAATGGCCCGAATTCGCTTGACTCGGTGTGGCAGCGCGCGGCGTGGCTCGGTGAGCTCGAGACATGGCTCCTCCCAAGTCACGGCAGCCCTGCTGCGGTCTCCGGGATTCCCTGCGCCCCGCCTGGCACCGCCCTCGCCGCCCCGGTCTCGCATCGGACCCGGGCAGGAGGACGGCCCCATGGGCACGGCGCAGCACACGGCGATATCGGTCGCGGAGAACAAGGCCAGCTTTCGGCGGATCCCCGAACGGATCTACAACCACGGGGAGATCGAGCTGTCAGCGGCCGTGATGACCGACGACTACGTCGAACACATCCCCCTCCCCGCCGGGTTCCCGACCGGTCGGGCGGGGTTCGATGCCTTCGTCCGCATGTTCCGGGTCGCCGTCCCTGATCTCACCTACACCGTGACCAGGTTCACGCCCGATGACCTGATCGGCGAGGGGGACCACGTCGCCCATCACGTCGTCGGCCGAGGGACGCACCTGGGCGAGCTGTTCGGCATCCCGCCGAGTGGCAAGACGCTCGATTGGACCGAGACGCACATCGGCCGCTATGCCGGCGGCATGCTCGTCGAACACTGGGGCCAGATCGACGTCCTGCGCATCCTTCAGGGGGTCGGCACGATCCCGGGGTACAGCCCGCGGCCATCCGCACCCGCGCCGGTCGAGATCGTCGACGAGCGGCCGTTGACGACGGACGAGATGCGCGAGCTGATGGTCCGCTTCGTGGACGACATCTGGAACGATGGCAACCTCGATGTCGCCGATGAGCTCTTCCATCCGGCGGCGACGAGCCCGAGCGTCCCCGAGCTACCGGTCGGCGGCACCGGCGTCAGGGTCATCGCCGAGATGATGCGCACGGCCTTTCCCGACTTCCACATGACGATCGAGGACACGATCGTGGAATACCCGTATGTGGTCGGTCGGTTCGCCGAGTCGGGCACGCAGACGGGCCCGTTCATGGGCATGCCATTGACCGGCAAGCACGTGGCGTTCGGCGAGATCGGCATCCTGCGGGTCGCCAATGGGCAGGTCGTCGAGAGCTGGTACGACGTGGACATGCTCGGGCTGATGGGGCAGCTCGGCGTCGGCGGCTGACCGACCCGGTGGCCGGAGCCGCCGGTCGGCAGGGATGATGGAGGCCCCGGAACCGGGACGGGGGTTCCCGGTCGGGGCCGTGGTGGATGCGAGCGTGGTCGAGGCGCCCAGGTTGGCTAGGCGACTGCGGCGTGCGCGACGATCCCGAGCATGGCCAGGATCGCCATCAGGACGACGAGTGCGGCCGGGAGGACCCCGAACCCATCCGCCTGGGCGTTGAACGACTGAGCGGTCATCGAAGCATCTCCTTTCCGTTCCCGCGTCCGGCCTGACGTTTCTCTGTCAGGCGATGCCCGAAGTGTCGATCCTGCGTGGCTTGGTTCCACCCGGCGTTCGTGGTCTCCTCGAGCGGCCGAACGGCAGCCCGCGACAGGACGGATGACGACCGGTTGATTCGGGTGCGTCCTACAAAGTATCTCGTGAGATTGACAAAGTGATGTGCTGGTTGCTATAAGATGAACCATACATTTACTTTGCACATCGAGGCACGAGAACGGTCATGCCCCATGACGTCATCGCCACCTGTCCGGTCTGCGCCAACGAGCTGGCCGTCACTCGTCTCCACTGTCGGAGTTGTGGGACCACGCTCGAGGGCGACTTCAGTGTCGGCCGCTTCGGACGCCTGAGCCGTGAACAGCTGACCCTCCTCGAGAGCTTTCTCCGGTCGCGCGGCAACCTGCGCGAGATGGAGCGTGAGCTCGGCATCAGCTACCCGACGGTCCGCTCCCGCGTCGAGGCGCTGGTTCGAGCGCTCGGGTTCGGGTCACGGGCCGACGCGGACGACGGTGAGGACGCGACGGCTCCCGAACCGGCCGGGGAGGAGCGGACTCGCGAGGAGATCCTGCAGGCCCTGGCTCGCCACGAGATGAGCGCGGAGGACGCGGCGGCCGCGATCCGATCGCTCGGCAGGACCGCACGATGACCACGGCGATCGGGTCGAGCCTGACCCACGACATCGGGGCCGATGGCCTGCTCAACCTGCGTCTCCACGACGGCGATGTCCGCCTCCGCGCGGTCGATGGCCCGACCGTGCGCGTCGATGACCGCGGTGGTCACGACCTCGACGAGATGTTCTCCATCGACGCGGCCGGCGGAAGCCTTGCCCTCCGTTCGGCGCGCGGGTCGGACCTCATCACCGTGCGCCAAGGACGCCGCCCGACACCGGAGCTGGATGTCGAGGTCCCCCGAGGCGCGACGATCGTCGTCGAGGCGGTGAGCGGCGACATCGGCGCGGACGGCCTGCTCGGCGACCAGCGCTATCGCACGGCTTCGGGCGACGTCGTCCTCCGTGCCGTCAGCGGACGCATCCGCGTCGAAGCGGTGTCCGGGGACGTGGACATCGTCGCCACCGGATCGAGCGCCGTCGCGGCGCGGACGGTCTCGGGCGACATCGCGCTGCGTGCCGCGAACCTGCCGTCGCTGCGCATCACCTCGACGTCCGGCGACCTCAGGATCGCCGGGCGCCTCGTCGGACCCGGGCCGTTCAGCATCGAAACGGTGAGCGGCGACGCGTTACTGGCACCAGCGGGCGACGTGCGCGTCGAGATGACGACCGTGACGGGCGATATGTCGTCGGACCTCGACGGACGAAGCGACGGAGGACGCGGACGGCGCACCATCGTCGTCGGCGCCGGTGAACCGCTGGTCACCTTCCGCTCGATGTCCGGCGACCTCCGGCTGGTCCGACCGACCTCCGTCGGCGTCTCTGGGACGACCGCGGCGACCACGGCGACCAGACCGACCGAGGCGGCCAGGTCGACCGAGGCGGCCGGGTCGACCGCGGCGAGCCCCACGCCGGCGATGAGCCCGGCCATCGCGGCCGCCTACGACGAGGCACGGCTGCGCATCCTGCGTTCGCTGGAGCGTGGTGAGATCGACGTCACCGAGGCCGGCCGGCGGCTCGAGGCGCTCGACGGCGGCGACACGAACGGGCCGAGAACGACCGCGACCGCGGTTGCGTCCGATGCCTGACGACCCGCTCGACCAGATCCTGCGGCTCGTCGCCGAGGGACGCCTGACCGCCGACGAGGCGGGCCCGATCATCGACGCCATCGAACGCCGGCAGTGGGGCGGTTCGGATGACGGCGATCGTCCCGCCAACGCCCTCCGCGTCGAGGTCACCGAGGCGGGACGCACCGTCGTCAATCTTCGCGTGCCACTGGCGCTCGGCCGAGCGGCCATCAACCGCGTCCCGGGGATCTCGGAGGCGACCTCCGACCGGATCCGGGAGGCGATCGAGGCCGGCATCAAGGGTCCGATCGTCGAGGTCGACGACGGGGACGATCGAGTCCGCGTCACGATCGAATGAGCAGTCTCCGGGCGGTGACCCGACCGTTCGCACGCGCGACCCGGCTCCCGGTCTTCGCCCCGCTCGAGGCTCGCGACTTCCGCCTCGTCTGGTTCGGTGAGAGCGTCTCGCTGTTGGGCGACCAGTTTCACTTCGTTGCCCTCTCATGGCTCGTCCTCGGGATGACCGGGTCCGGGCTGGCGCTCGGTGGCGTCCTCGTCGCGGCGGCCATCCCGCGTGGGATCTTCATGCTGGTCGGCGGCGTGCTCTCCGACCGGGTCTCGCCGCGGTCGCTCGCGCTCGTTTCCAACGTGGTCCGCGCCGTCGTCACGACGGTGGTCGCGGGTCTCGTGGTCGGGGCCCGCGTCGAGCTCTACCAGCTCGCAGTCGCCGGCGCGATCTTCGGGACGGTCGACGCCGTGTTCCTGCCGGCGATCAACACGCTCGTGCCGCGCCTCGTGCCGGCCCATCGTCTCGCCTCGGCCAACGCCGTGATGCAGGGGACCGCCCAACTGGGCAACACCGTCGGTCCGGCCATCGCCGGGTTCGCCATCGCGATCATCGGCGTCGGGGCCGCGTTCGCCATCGACGCCGTGTCATTCGCGGTGGCGGCCATCGCGTTGTGGTTGGTCCGTGGCGGTGCGACGGCCGGCCCGCCTGCCGCTTCGGACGGATCGGGCGGGGAGGCCGGCACGGGCGTCGTTTCCAGCGAACCGCACCCGGCCGAGGCGGACCGGCCGTCGATGCTGGCTTCACTCCTGGAGGGCACGCGGGCGGTCCTCGGCGATCCGGTCATGCGGTCGATCGTCATCCTGATCATCGCCGCCAACCTTGCCTTCACGGGACCGGTCGTGGTCGGCCTGCCGTGGTTGGTGCTGGTCCACTTCGGCGGCGACGCATTCGCGCTGGGGCTGGCCTTCGCCGCCTGGGGGCTTGGGTCGTTGGGCGGCGTCATCGTCGCCGGGTCGGCGCGGAGACCCGCACGGTTCGGGTGGGTCGTGCTGGCCATCCTGATCGGGATGGGCATCGGGCTCGCCGCGGTCGGGTTCGCGCCCAGCATCGCGGCCGTCGCAGCCATCGGCCTTGGCATCGGCATCGGCAATGGGTACACCAACGTCGTCGTGATCGCCTGGATCCAGGAGCGGACCGACCCGCGCCTGCTCGGACGGACGCTCAGCTTCGTGATGCTCGGCTCGGTCGTGGCCGCGCCGCTGTCGCTCGCGCTGGCGGGGGCGCTGGTGGACACGCGGGCGACGACGATGTTCCTCGCCGCCGGGATGTTGGTCGTCGCGGCATCCGTGGCCGGGATCGCGGGCGGCCTCCCGGGTCGGATGGGTGGCGGCTCCCGATAAGGCAGCGGTGAGTGGAGCGGACTACCATTTGCCCCGCATGACGATCGCGACCTCACTCCCGTTCACCGGCGACGACGAAGCCGATCGCCTGCTGGCTGCCGAACCCCTGGCCTTGCTCATCGGGTTCGCGCTCGACCAGCAGGTGACCGTCCAGAAGGCGTTCAGCGGCCCCATCGAGCTCAAGCGGCGGCTGGGCCACCTCGATGCCGCGCGGATCGCCGCGATGGACCCGAGCGCGCTCGACGCGGTCTTCCGCGAACGGCCGGCCATCCACCGCTTCCCGGGTTCCATGGCCGGCAAGATCCAGGCGTTGTGCGCGACGATCGCCGACATCTACGGCAACGACGCCCGACGCGTGTGGGCCGAGGCGACCGACGGCCGCGACCTGGAGGCTCGCCTGCTCGGGTTGCCCGGCATCGGGGAGATGAAGGCGAAATCGCTCATCGCGGTCCTCGGCAAGCGGTTCGACGTCCGTCCGCCGGGATACGACGGCGTCGCACCGACGTGGCCGACGCTCGGCGATGTCGACTCGGCCGAGGCCCTCGCCTCCTACCAGGCCGGCAAGCGTGCCCACAAGGCCGAATTGCGAGCTGCCGGCAAAGGCTGACCGTTCGAGGCGGGTCGGGAGACCGCGGCACGCTCGAGCCTCGACGATGCTCGAGCGTCTCGGGTGTACCATGTCGTTGCACACGCAACGACTGGAGCCCGATACCCATGGATGAACAGGTCCGACGAGCGCTGACCCACGGCGACCTCATCGATATCACGACGACCGGCCGACGGTCCGGCGCAGACCGCCGCATCGAGATCGTCTTCCACAACTTCGGAGGGCGCCTCTACATCACGGGCATGCCGCGAGCCGGCCGGACCCGCGCCTGGCTGCTCAACCTCGAGGCCGACCCGCACTTCACCTTCCACCTGAAGCGCGTCGTACGCGTTGACCTGCCGGCGACCGCGCGCGTCATCACCGACGAAGCCGAACGACGCGCCGTCTTCGCCGATGTCGTGAAGGTCTGGAAGGACCAGGACGTGGACGTCATGACGAAGTACAGCCCACTCGTCGAAGTCACCATCGACGCCCTCGCTGCCTGAACCGGTCGGAGCGGCTAGACTGGGCCACCCGTGCCCGATCCTGCCGCCCTGCCCACGCCGACTCCGCCGTCCACCGCGTCCCGACCGCGACGGACCAGACGGTTCGTCCTCCCCGAGCATCATCACGACGAACGGGCGACCGAACGCATCGAGGCGTTCATCGACGGATCGACGGCCCCGGCTCGGCGCCCACCGCCCGATCGACGCCTCGGCACGGGTCCGATCAAGCTGGATACCCGCCCGGATTGGCAGGCAGCCGTCAAGGCCGAGGCGGCCCGTCACCTGCGCTACGGCCGGCCGGCGTCCATCCTCCTCTTCGGCCTCGCCGGGCGACCCAGCGCCGCGGCCATCGATCGGATCGCGCGGACGCTCGCGGACGTCATCCGGGCCGAGGTGCGCGACACCGATCGCGCCGTTCGCATGCGCGCCCTCGATTTCCGCCTGCTCCTCCCCGAGACCGGGAGCCGGGCGGCCCGGACCGTCTCCGAGCGGCTCGACCGCAGGTTCCGGGCCGATCCCGACGGCTGGTCAGACGGGACCAGCCTGTGCATCGAGGTCGCGTCCGCGCCTCGTCACGGATCGCTCGAGGAAGCGATGACCGAGGCCGAGCGCCGGTTGGGGGAGAGACTGCGGGCGGCTCAGTCGGCCTGATCCCGTCGTCGCCTGTGCCGCCTCGGCCGCGGCCGTGGCCGTTGAGGTGCCTGATATTCCTGGGAGTCATAGCCCGGCAGTATCGGGACCACTAACTCGTCAGCTCGGCGCGGAGTCCGCCGCGAACCGTGCTCAGACCGGCGCCATTCGCGCTCGATCGAGCCCGTTACGGCTGTCTAAGCCCCAAACGTAAGACTGGTGGGAATACTTGGGGCCCGAACTGTCCGACCGCTCAATCGACCAGCGTTGCGACCAGGTGCTCGAGCTCAGCGGCGGGATCGTCGCAGAGCCCCGTGTGGACCTCGGATGGCTGGATGATCGTGCTTGCCGGCGCCACGAGCCAGTGGAACCGCTCGGCCTGCCCGAGCGCGGCGATCGGTCCCGCCGTCGGATCGCCCGCCGCGATGCGTTCGATGGCGGTTAGATGGGGTCGGACGGTCGCTGGATCCAGGTCCGGAGCGAACCCGGCCAGGCGATGTTCGTCGAGGGCGATCCGGGCGCCCAGGAATTGACGTTCCCGGCACAGCAGGATGACACCGACGTTGAGGCACTCACCCCGCTCGACCCGAGGGACGACTCGGACGATCGCGTACTGGAAGGCGTTAGGCGGCGGTTCGGGCACGCTCCGCCTCCCCGACGAACCCGCGCGGCGCGTCGAGCCGCAGCGTGAGATACCGGACGTAGGCCCGCCGTTGGGCGGTGGCGTCCCCCACGGCCGAGTCGTCGGGCAGCCAGGCATCGGGCAGCGCCTCGACCAGTTCACCGAGCAAGGCGCCATCGATGCGCCCGGCATGGCGAGCATCGGCCGCCTCGATCGACGATGCATACGGGAGCAGGACATGGTCTCGACTGCGCTCGAATGGACGACGCGCGTGCTCGTCGGGGTCGCGCCAGGTGTGATGGACATACAGCGCCGCGCCGTGGTCGATCAGCCATGGACGTCCGTGCCAGACGAGCAGGTTCGGGTTCTGGACCGATCGATCGGGATTGGTGACGAGCGCGTCGAGCCAGACCGTGTCGGCGGCCAACGCCGGGTCGACGACCTCGCGGGCCGTCGTGGCGGCCGGATTGAACGTCAAGGCCCCGGGCAGGAAATCCATCCCCAGATTCGACCCGCCGCTCGCGTTGACGAGATCGTGGATCTCCTCGTCCGGCTCGGCGTCGCCAAGGCCCGGATCGATCTCCACGGCGACCAGATCGGGGACCGGCAACCCGATGGCGCGTGCCAGCTCGCCGGCCAACCATTCCGCGACGAGGGCCCGTGGTCCCTGCCCAGCGCCCCTGAACTTGACCACGTACAGGCCATCGTCATCGGCTTCCACGAGGCCCGGCAGCGATCCCCCCTCGCGCAGCGGCGTCACGTAGCGAGTGGCGACGACGGTCCGCATCATGTCCCAGAGCGTAGCGGAGTACCGTCCGTCCGGACGGCCCCATGCAGACCCGCATGGGTCTCACGAGGCTCGGACCGAATCGCGCGTACCCTGCGCGGATGATCGATTACGACGAGCGCTCGCTCCTGCACGAACTGGAGCCCGAGGCCGGACGGTTGTACGACCGTCACGCCGGCGTGGCGCAGGAGTGGTTCCCCCACGATTTCATCCCATATCGCCTCGGCCGCGATTTCGACAAGGACCCGTGGACGCCGGACCAGCCGCGGCTGACCGGTGTGGCTCAGACCGCGTTCGAGATCGGCCTATTGACCGAGGACAACCTGCCGAGCTACCACCGCCTCATCCACGGGATGTTCGGAGCCGGTGACGGCGCCTGGATCAACTGGGTCGGGCGCTGGACCGCCGAGGAGGGACGTCACGCGATCGTCCTGCGCGACTACCTCACCGTGACCCGGAACATCGACCCGGTCGCACTCGAGCGTGGCCGCATGACCCAGCTCCAGCAGGGCTACGACCACGATGCCCCCGACACCTTGCACGGGCTGGCGTACGTGACCTTCCAGGAGCTCGCGACACGCATCGCCCATCGCAACACGGGTCGATACTCGGACGACCCGGTCGCGGACAAGATCATGGTCCGGATCGCCGCCGACGAGAACCTCCACATGGTGTTCTACCGCGACATCATCAGCGCCGCGCTCGTGCTGGAGCCGTCGGCGGCGGTGCGTGCGATCGTCGACGAGGTCCTGGCCTTCCAGATGCCGGGCGCGGGCATCCCGGGGTTCGTGCGCAAGGCCGCCCAGATCGCCAAGGCCGGCATCTACGACCTCCGGGTCCATCGCGACGAGGTCCTGCTGCCGATCCTGCGCCATTGGCGGATCTTCGAGCTCACCAACCTCGATGCCACCGCCGAGGCGGCACGAAGTCGATTGGCCGAGCACCTCGCCAAGCTCGACGTGGCTGCCAAGCGGTTCGAGGCGCGGGTCGCCTCGTCGACGGAGCATCGGATCGCCACGACCGGCGGCTGATCGCCGGCATTCCTGACAGTAACTGGCAGGTTTCAGCGGTACGGTCTGGGTACGCGATCGGGCGGTCGCCAACCCGGAGGATGCCGCGATGTTCCTTGACCTCTACGCCATGCACCTGCTCGACTCCCACCTTGCGAACCACGCAGATCGGAGCCGGGTGCGCGACCGCTGGCACCGCCAGGCGCTTCGGGATGCGAGGGCCGAGATGGCCGCGGCGTCAGCCGAGGTCGCCGGCGGCGTCGCCCGCGTAGCGCGCGGCGATCGCGCTCGCGGTGTTGGCGACGCGAGCGCGGATCTCGGGCGGGGAGAGTACCTCGACCCAACGTCCGGCGGCGAGCAGGCGGCCCGCTGCCTCGTCCGGCCAGTCCAGGCGCAACCGGAACCGTAGCCAACCCTCCGGGTCGGGTTCGGTCAGTCGTTCGGCGGCGGTCATCACGGCGTTCCCGACGGCGTCGTGGAGTCGCTCGACCCGGTCGGGGCGCACCCGCACGATCACGTCGATCCGTGGCGCATCCCGCTCGTACGCCGTGGACGACTCCAGCCAGTAGGCGGCCAGGTCGAAGCCGGCCGGGCGCTCGAAGGACTCCCCGGTCGGTTCGGCCGCGACGACCCGCGACACGCGATACGTTCGGATCTGGCCCTCGACGACGGCGACCACGTACCACGTGCCGGCCTTCAGGACCAGGCCGAGCGGGTCGAGCACGCGTCGGACCGGCCCGCCACCACGCTCGTACTGGACGGCGATCCGGGTGCCGCCCCAGACCGCGTCCGACAACGCGCCGAGGTGTGGGACCGGCTGACTCGCCCTGAACCATTCGCCCGCGTCGAGATGGAACCGCTCCACCAGGCGTGACGCCCTGGTTCGAAGCTCCGGTGGCAATGACGCCAGGACCTTGAGCTGTGCCGCGGCGACGACCGTCCCGAGTCCGAGTTCCGCGGCCGGCCCCGGCAGCCCGGCCAGGAACAGCGCCTCCGCCTCATCCCCGGTCATCCCCGTCAGCCTGGTCCGGTAGCCGTCGACGAGACGGATCCCGCCATGCGGACCCCGCTCGGCGTAGATCGGCACACCGGACGCACTGAGTGCCTCGACGTCGCGGTGGATGGTCCGCTCGGAGACCTCGAGCTCCGCCGCCAGTTCGCTGGCGGTCAGGCCACCGCGTGCCTGGAGCAGGAGCAGCACGGACACAAGACGGGAGGCTCGCACCCGGCAACGGTACGACAGTTCCTGCCAGAAGATGTCATGTTCATCGCCGGCTGCTTCGCGGCGAGCACGTCGAGCCTGGCGATCGACTGGTCGATCCTCGCCTCGCTGATGCGCCCTGACCGGACGAGCCCCACCACGGTGTCGACCAGCTGCTCGGCGAGGTGCGGCACGTACGTCGCCTGGTTGGCAGAACGTGAGCAGGTCGTTGCCGGCCTCGATCGCCAGGGCGATGGCCTCGGCCTGGGTGAACTGCGACGTGATCGCGACCGCGCTGAGGTCGTCGGTCACGACCGGCCCACTCCAGCCGAGCTGGCCGCGAAGCAAGCCGTCCACGGTGGCCGACGACAGGGATGCGGGCGCCTTCGGATCGATCTGGCCGTTGAGGATGTTCGCGCTCATCACCAGGTCCGGCAGGCCGGCCTTGATGAGCCTCGTGAACGGGATGAGATCGGTCCGGGTCCAGGTCCTGGTGACATCGACCGGTGCGAAGTCGGTGTTGGCCGTGGCACTGCCCGATGCCCGGGAAATGCTTGATCGCCGAGAGGATGCCTTTCTCGTGCAGGCCCCTGATCTCCGCCTCGGCCATGGCGGCCACGACCGCGGGGTCGGCCGAGAAGCTGCGACCCAACGCGCCGATCGCCGGATTCCTCGGGTTCACGTTGATGTCCACGACCGGTGCGAGGTCGAAGTCGATGCCGGCAGCCGCCATGGTCGCGCCCATGGAGCGCCCGGCGGCGAGCGCCTGGTTCGGATCCCCGGTCGCGCCGATCGCCGCCTCGGAGCGGGTGGCCGGGAACCCGTGCGTCGGGCCCAGGCGAGCGACCTTGCCACCCTCCTGGTCGATGGCGATGAACAACGGTCCCGATGCCGCCACGCGGAGCGACGCGGTGAGCGCCCTGAGTTGGCTCGGCGACCTGATGTTGCGGATGCCGCCCGTCGTCTGGTCGCGGTCGAACAGGATGACGCCGCCGAACCCGGCCGGCGAGTGCCGGCCGTGATCGGGTCGGCACGGCCCGATCTCGAGCCCCCGGAACCCGACCAGGAACATCCGGCCGATCTTGGCCCGCAGGGCGGCCGGATCGGTCGAGGCGACGGGCGTCGGCGTCGGCGTCGCCACGGGCCTCGGCGAGCCCGAGGGCGCGGGGGCTGAGACGGATGGCCGGGACGTCGGCGGGACCGCAGTGGATGGTGCTCGCACCGGACGGTGTCGCCGAGGACGACCTCGCTCCGCAGGCTGCGAGGAAGGCCGCCACGGACCCGACGGCCATCGCGCGCAGCAGGGCGCGGCGCGTCAGCGGGTCCTGGCTGGTCATCTCGCGGACCATATCGGTTCCGCGCGAAGCGTGCCGGGATCGCTCAGATCGGGTCGTTGAACGTGTCGCAGGCCGCCGGGTCGCCGCTCTCGTACCCGGTCGAGAACCACTTCTGGCGCTGCGCGGACGAGCCGTGCGTCCATGAATCGGGGTTGACCTGCCCGCTGGTCGCCTCCTGGATGCGGTCGTCGCCGACGGACGCCGCGGCGTCGAGCGCGTCGGCGATCTGGGCGTCGGTGAAGGGCTCGAGCAACCCGGTGCCCGCGGCATGGTTGGCCCATACGCCGGCGAAGCAGTCGGCCTGGAGCTCGGTCCGCACGGAGCCGGCCCGGGCGCCGGCCCCACCGCCGCTCGCGTCGAGCAGCCCGAGCAGGTCCTGGACGTGGTGGCCGTACTCGTGCGCGACGACGTAGCCCTGGGCCAACGACCCGCCCTCGGCCCCGAACCGGGAGCGCAACTCGTCGAAGAAGCCGAGGTCGAGGTAGACCCGCTCGTCGGGCGGGCAGTAGAACGGCCCGGTCGCGGCGCTGGCCGTGCCGCACCGACTCGAGGTGCGGTCCGTGAAGAGGATCGTGTTGACCGGCTCGTACCGCTCGCCCGAGGCGTCGAAGGCCCCCGTCCAGTAGCGCTGGATGCTGTTGACGTACCCCAGGATCCGGCAGTCGTCGCGGGTGTTGGCGTCCTGGCCGGTCTTGCAGTCCGTCGCCAGTGCCGAGCTCTCCGGGCCGGTCACGGCGCCGGGGTCGAACGCATTGCTCAGGTCATTCGGGTTGCCGCCCAGGAACACATAGGCGAGCAGCAGGACCAGCCCGAGGCCGCCGCCGCCAACGGCCAGACCACCGCGACCACCGACCCCGCGCCGGTCCGTGATCTGACCGGGGTCCAGCTGGGCGTTGGGGTCGAACGTCATCGTCGGGTGCGCCTCGTGTCGGTGGTGGAGCGGACTTCATCCTACGGCGCGCACCGTCGAACGGGTCGTCGACGTCCGCGGCTGCGGGTTGACATCCGTCCATGCCAGTTCGTGACACTTGGCAGGTCCGGGATCAGCGGTCCCGGACCTACAGTGCTCTCATCGCGAACGGACCGCCGGACAACGAGACTCTCGACCGGCGGCGCGTCGACCCTCCGGCGGGATGCCGGGCGGCGGCGGAGCCGGCAAACCTGCCTCAGCGGCGGTCCGTCGACGATCCTGCTGCACCGATAGAGGCCGTCAGCCTGGGCTGACGGCCTCTTTGATTCGCGTGGCGCCCGCGGTCAGT
Source organism: uncultured Chloroflexia bacterium (assembly GCA_963833705.1). Lineage (GTDB taxonomy): Bacteria > Chloroflexota > Limnocylindria > Limnocylindrales > CSP1-4 > SPCO01. The sequence continues at coordinate 84,432 of CAWHYQ010000004.1, forward strand.
TCGGCAGGCCGCTCGAGCCGCCGGGGGCCCTGCCGCCCTGGTCGCGCAGGAACCGCTCGATATCCGAGATCAGGTCATCGCCGGATGGCAATCGCTGCTCGTCGTACATCGCCTCGAGGCGCTCGACGTAGGTCCGGGTCGTCTCGTCGAGGCCGGTCGCGGTGTCGAGCCGGGTCCGCAGCTCGCGAGCCTCATCGGCCAGCTCGGGTGCCGGGATGACCGTGCCGAGGTGCGTACCGAGCGCCCGGAGCAACTCCAGCGCGGCCGTCGCGTACGGTCCCGAGACGTAGTGCGGCACCTGGGCGAAGTAGCCGAGCGCCGGGACGCCCGCCTTGGCGACCTCGATCTCGAGGGCCGACACGAGGGCCGACGGCACACGCAGCGTCCCGGCCGGGCCTGCCAGCACGTCCCCACGCAGGAGCCCGGGGACGCCTCGGTGCCGAGGATCGGGACCGCGCGCGTGTGCGGGACCGCGGCCGGGATGGCGCCGAGACTGATCCACTCGACGACGCCGAGGCGTCCGACCAGTTCGACGACGTCCGCGCAGAAGGCGCGCCAGCGGTAGTCGGGCTCGGGTCCCACGAGGACGAGCACGTCGCGCTCGTCGAGGCGCGTCCGGCGGATGACGAGTTCCGGCCACGTCAGCTCGGTCAGCCGGCCATCGACGATCTCGAGCGGAGGGCGACGGGCTCGATAGTCGAACAGCCGGTCGGCATCGAAGGTGACGACCGCCGATCCGTCATCGGCCAGGATGCCGAGCGCGGTGGTCGCCGCGGACCCGGCATCGACCCAGCCGTCGAACGCGGCCACGACCACCGGATCGATCAGGTCGAGCGCGCCGCCCAGCGTGTACAGGCTCACCCGCCAAGCATAGGCGACCGTCCATGGGCCGAGCGCGATGAGGCGGCTCGAGGGGACGCGGAGACGGCCTCGGGTACACTCCCCGGGACGCATCCCCTGACGGTGCATCGAAAGGACGGATCGTGGCGAGGCATTCCAAGTACGAGCGCGAGCGTCGCAACGCGGAGACCGAGCGCGTCAAGCAGATCGAAGCCGCGTGGATGGGCAGCCTGCCGCCCGCGACGGCCAAGGCGTTCGCCGACTCCGTCGCCGCCGCGCGAGCACGAGGCCCCGAGGAGAAGCGGCCCGACATGGCGCCGGGCACGGCGCCGCGACCCCCACGTCCCGGTCATGAACCGCGTCCGCCCAAGGACGAGCGCCCGCGTCGGTCGAACCGCGACTAGTCCCGCCCGCGACGGGCCGGGCGGCGGCTGATCCATCTGGGGGCGACGACCGTGGCCTCGAACGACTACCACTTCATCACGTCCTGGCGCATCCCGGCATCGCCGGAGGAGATCACCGAGGTCCTCGGCGACGCACCGGCCCTCGCGCGCTGGTGGCCGTCGGTCTACCTGACGGTCCGCGAGGTCACACCCGGTGACTCGAGCGGGGTCGGCAAGGTCGCTGACCTGTGGACGAAGGGATTCCTCCCGTACACGCTGCGCTGGCGGTTCACCGTGACGGAGTCAGAGCCGCCGACCGGGTTCAAGCTCGAGGCGACCGGGGACTTCGTCGGCCGTGGGATCTGGACGCTGCTGCCGGAGTCCGGCCCGGGAGACTCGGCTGGACCGATGACGACCGTGACGTACGACTGGCTGGTCATCGCCGAGAAGGGCGTCCTGAAGACGATGTCGCCGATCATGAAGCCGATCTTCTCGGCCAACCATCACTGGGCGATGGCCCGCGGCGAGCAGAGCCTCAAGCTCGAGCTGGCCCGGCGCCACGCAGCCGGCGATCCGACGATCCGGGCGGCGATCCCGTCGCCGCCGGGTCCGACCTTCCCGCACAACCTCCGCCGGTTCCGACGCCGGTAGACCGCCGAGACGGTCAGCTCGGCGAGGCGGTCGGTGTGGACGAGGACGCGGGTGCCGTCGACGGCTTCGGTGTCGGCGGTGGCACGTAGGGTGGCGCCGGCGAGCCGGACTGCGCGGGTAGCTTGGTCAGTGCCGCGGCCGCCAGGGTCTCATCGGTCGTCTCGACGTCGTACACGACACCGTTGGTGATGTACCAGTAGCTGTCGACCGCATCCGGTCCGAAGTCGCCCTTGACGACTCCCTTGCCGCCGATGGTCGCCGACGAGACCTTGAGATCCGGGACGGCGTCCTGCCACGCCTTGATCAGGTTGTTCCGCAACCCGACCGCGTCGGTGCTGCCGACGACCCTGAACACCCCGATGCTGAGGTCGAGACCCGTGTTCTGGTCGCTGGCACTGGTCTGGTCGCTGTTGGTCAGCGGATCGTAGGCCTGGGCCAGCTGGAGGTCGACCTGGGTCTTGCCGATGTCTCCCAGGTACCCGGTCAGGGTCTGGCTCATCGGGTCGTCCTCGAGCTTCTGATCGCCCGTCCAGCTCTCGGTGACGAGGGTCGTCCCGCTGACCTCGGTCGGAAGGAGCGCCTCGAGCGCGGGGACCGTGTGACTGGGGACGATCGGTTCGGGCGAGTCTGCCGTGTCTCCCGTGTCGGCGGTGTCCGATGGCGTCGCCACGGCCGTCTCCTGCGGACGCAGCGCGAGCACCGCCACGGTGGTCCACCCGGCGGTCGCGGCGATCAGGGCGACGATCGCGAGCCCCTGCCAGAGCCCTGGGTTGCCGCCCGAACGGCCCGGTGGCGCCGAACGACGGATCCGCTCCGCATCGTCGCGTGCCCGGCGCGACTGCACTCCTCGTTCCCGCACGGTCCCTCCTGGTCAGGGCACAGCATGACCGATGTTGGGAATGATGGTGTCGGCGGCTCCTGAAACGAGCCTGAGAGCGGCCGGCCAGACTCAGGATCGTGGCGGCCACATCCCGGGTCGCGCCGGCTGCGTGGGCAGGCCGTCCCAGTCCGAACGGATGGGTGTGAACACGTCGATGACGACCGCGCCGGCCGAACCGACCTGGACCTGATGCCAGACGTTCGATGGGATGCGCCACGTCCCGCCGGGCCCGAGTTCGCGGACCTCGTCGTCGATCGTGAAGGTGATGCCACCGGTGATGACCATCCCGAGCTGTTCGTTCTCGTGACGATGCCCGGGCACGATCGAATTCGGGTGCGAGTTCCACGAGGGCGAGGGTGATCCGCTCGCCTTCGATCCGCCGCGCTCGGACGGTCTCGCCCCACACATCGATGACGGGCACGCTGTCGACGTCAACCAGATTGGTCACGGATCCTCCCGCTGTCGTGACGCGGCTGCGTCAGGCTTCGAACCGGCCGGCGAGCCAGCGCATCTTCACGACATCGTGGAAGCCCTGGCCACCCTCGTGGTCGTTGAAGGGGTACTCGTGGATCTCCTTCTCGCCGGCGTAGTGGTTGTAGGCGGCATACACGGTCGACGGGGGACAGATCCGGTCCATCAGGGCCACCGAGAACAGCGCCGGCGCCGCCGCCAGGCGGCCAAGGATCGCGCCATCGAAGTACGCGAGTGTCCGGTAGGCCGCCTCCGTGTGGTCGCGGTGGATCTTGAGGTAGCGCGCGATCTCGCCGTACGGGTCTGTGTCGATGAAGGTCGTCGCGCGTGGGAAATCGCACAGGAAAGGCACGTCCGGGATGACGCCAGCAAGGTCGGGGACCAATCCCGCGACTGCGAGGCTGATCCCGCCTCCCTGGCTGCCACCGAACACGGCCACGCGCGCAGGGTCCACGGCATCATGGGTGCGGGCGGCCTCCACGGCGCGGACGGCATCGGTGTAGACGCGCCGGTAGTAATAGGTCGACGGATCGAGGATCCCACGGGTCATGAAACCCGGGTGCGACGGCGCGCCATCCCCGTCGGGATCCGGGGTGTCCCCGGCGCCCCAGGCCGATCCCTGCCCACGCGTGTCCATGACGAGGTGCGCGTAACCGGCCGCGGCCCACATGACGCGCTCGTGGGGTAGACCGCGACCGCCACCGTAGCCGATGTACTCGACGACGACGGGGAGCTGGCCACGCCGACCGGCCGGCAGATGCAGCCATGCGCGGACAGGCGACCCGCCGAACCCGCCGTAAGACACGTCGAACGTCGTGACGACCGAGAGGCCGCTGTCGACAGGCGTGAAGGATGCCGCCAGAGGATGCTCGCGGGCCTCGTCGAGGGTGGCCGACCAGAACGTTTCGAGGTCGGCGGGCACCGGAAGGTCGGGCATGTAGGCCCGCAGCTCGGCGAGTGGCAGGTCGTACTGGGCCACGATCCCGTCCTTTCAGGCCCGGTCAGGCCGTCTTCGCCTCGATGGCGGCGAGGGGGTCGGCGAAGACCGTGTATGCCAGCCAGGTGGGGTCCCCGTCCGTGCGGACCGCCGCTCGCGCGTCGCGAACGGCATCCCCGATCGGCACCCCGTCGATGAGCCGCTTGTAGACCTCCTTGGAGAAGGCGAACGCGGCGTCGTCGTAGACCGACCAATACGCCCCGATGAACGCCCCGGCGCCGACCTGCACGAAGCGACGCGCCCAGCCACCGATGCCCGTCAACGCCATCCCGCCGCGGCCGACCTGGCAGGCATTGATGAACACGAGCGGGTGGGTCAGGCCGAGGTTGGTCGCCTGGCCGCTGACATCCTCTGGTGTCATGGGTTCGTCCCCGGTCAGGTAGATGGACGATCGGTCCGGGTTCGCATCCTTGGCCGCGCCGTGACCGGTGAAATGCCAGGCGTCGTAGGTTCCGGCACTGAACGCGTCCTGGACGTCGGCGAAGTTGGGTTCGATGGCGGTCACCGCCCGGCCCGGGCCGGCCAGCGATAGCACGTAGGCACGCTCGTCCGCCGCCAACGGCAACCCCGAATCCGACGGGACGACGAGTGCGAGGTTGGTGAGATGGAGCGGCCGCTTGAAGCCGAGACCCGGGAGCCACCGGGTCATCGCGAAGGCCTCGCACAGGAACGGGCCTTCCACGACCCGCCCGTTCTCCTGGCCGACGAGGCGACAGAGCTCCCAGGGGATCCATGGCTCCTCGGATTGCACGATGATCGAGCGGATGTGGTCTCGCAGCTGCCAGAGCGTGGCGCGGAGGTCCGCCGGCATCAGCGTCTCGGTCAGGTAGGCGCCCTTCGCAGCGACCTTCCGATCCGCGATCTGGCGGTCCGCGTCGGTGTCGAGCGGCAGATCCTCGATCTCCTGGAAGAAGGACTCGAAGAAGACGGCCGGATCGACCTCCAGCTCGAACGGACCGAATGGGCGCAGATTGAGGTCCAGCGTCGGGTCCGACGCACTGAGACGGATCACGAACTCGCGCTTGCCCGCACTGTCGCGCTCCTCGATGAACATCGACAGGTCCGGGATCTGCGGGCTTGCCGCGACGAGGGCTCCACCGGTCCGCTCGGATCGTGGAGATGGCGTCAGTCCTCGGCTCCGGGCGTCGTCCGCCGGCTCGACGGTGGGCTCGAGCGTGATGACGCCGAGCGGCTCGCCGCGGTGGAACGCGAGGACCCGGATCGTGCCGGGGCCGATGTCGACCGCCTTCAGCTTGAACTGGAGTGAGAGACTCTCACCGGTCGCCGGGACGTCCAGCGTGCCGCGGTCATTGTCGATGACGGCGAACCCTCGCCGCGGCTGGACGAGGATGTCGACGGATTCGCCCGCGGCGACATCGATCCCGAGACCCGTCGCGGTCGGCGCCGCGTTGACGATCGACACGAGCAGCCACTCGATCGTGTCGGCCTTGACCGTCGTCGGGAAATCGGCCTGGACCGACCGTTCCGTCGCGCCCGATCCGGCGGCCTCGTCGGCGGTCGGGGCGGCCTCGGCCCCGACGCCGGCGGGCGCCCGCGGCGCCGGGGGCTCGGCATGCTGGCCGCCGCGCGTGACCGACCCGCCGCCGCGCGTGACCGACCCGCCGCCGCGCGTGACCGACCCGCCGCCACGCGTGACGGGGGAACCGCCGCCCCCCGAACCCATGCCGGATGGCTGGCCGAACGCTGGAATAGGTGCGCTCGGTGCCGCTGCCGGTGGCTGGAAGTCGCGATCGATGAACCCGACCGCGTGGCCCTCGCGCAGGATCACGGCACGGCGAGGTGCGTTCGTCGTGTCGGCGCCCGCCGGCAAGGTGGGGCTGGCGGACCATTCATGCAGGCCGAACGCGTCCACGATCGGGCCGTCGCGGTCGCCGGCGAGCATCGCCCGCGCCTGCTCGATCGGAAAGAGGTACCAGTACTGGGCGTTCCCTTCGTACCGTTCGACGACGACATGCGTCGCCGTCGAGGTCGCCAGCGCCGTCCGCACGACCCCGGCCATGGCGTCCGCCTGGATGAGCACGAACGACTGGAGTACGAGCTCGTCGAGCGTCATCGTCGCTCCCCCCTCCCGCTGCAGGGCGCCCGCGTGGAGGGCGGCGCCGGGGACCAGCACCACGATAGCACCCGGTCCGATCCGCCCGCCGATCGCTCACCGACGCTTGCGAGGGCGCGTAGCCTTGCGGGGTCACGAAGGGGGAACCGTGCAATACCTCGACTTCGAGCTCGAAGTCTCCGAGGGGGACGGAGGCGCCTACCCCGTTCGGGTGCTGCGCTCGCCTGCCGGCAGCATCGACCCTGGCTGGCGATGACCTACCTCGCGGGCCTGGTCGGGGTCGCGCTCATCCTCGTCGGGGTCGGGCTCGCCCTCCGGTCGATCCTGTCGGCGCGCCAAGGCGGTCGCGTCCTCGAGGCGGTCGGCGGAGGTGGCCTCGCGGGCGTCGGGTTGCTCCTCGTGTCGCAAGCCGCCGGCGCGGCTGTTGTACGCGCGGACTCGGTGGTGGTCTGGGTGGTGATCCCGGCGGCGATCGCCGGCCTGGGCCGCGTGATCGTCGGCTCGATCGTGGCGGCGCCGGCGGCTCCCACGGCACCCGCTGGAGTCGCGCCCGGGACAGCGCGCCCGCCCGATCCGCAACCGGTGACCGGCGCGACGCCCCAGGCGGCAACGAGTGGAGCGGCCGCCGTCGGCTCCGCCGCGATCGGGGCCGACCCGCCACGGACCGCCTATGCGCGTCTCTCCTGCGACGAGGCCGTCGTGGTCGATCGGCCCTTCGACGTCGTCATCGGCCTCGGCGATCGGCCGGACAGCCACGTCGTCGGCGACCCCCTGCGGCGACCGGCATCGAACGTCGGCCCGTACATGATGACCATCCAGATCGTCGCCGAGGGCCTGCGCCTCGCCGATCCCGATGGCGCCTGGCGCGTCGCGCTGCCCGTGACGGTCGACGCGCCGTACCCGGTCGCCACGATCCGGCTGACCCCTGACGCCGGCGATGCGCCGATCCGGGCGACGTCGATCCGTGCGATGTACTCGATCGATGGCAACCCGATCGGCTTGGCCGTCCGGTCCGTGGCCATCGTGCGCTCGGCCGACCTGCTGGGGCAGGCACCGACACAGCCGACCGCGCCCGGGGTCGACCTGGCGCTACCCCCTGGCCAGGTCGCGCCGGACCTTACCGTTCGGATCGAGCAAGGTGGAACCGAGGGCGGGGGACAGTTGTTGGTCCAGTTGCTCGCGGCTGACCCGGCCATCGAGACGCCGGACGCTCCGATGCTCATCGATGTCGGGCGCGACCCGGCCAGCGACCTTCGCCGCATCGCCGACGAGATGGCGAGGGTGGAAGGGGGGCCGACGCAATACGTCGCGCTCCGGGGGATCGGTCTGACCATCGCGGACCAGTTGCCGCCCGAGTTCTGGGACGTCCTGGAGCGGATCGTGGCCCGACTCGGCGGTCGGCGTCCGCCGTCGATCCTGTTCCTGTCGGCCGAGCCGTACGTGCCGTGGGAGCTCGCGGTGACCGACCCGCCGTTCGATCCCGGCCTGCCCCCATTCCTCGCGGCCCAGGCCACCGTTGGCCGCTGGATCCTCGGCCAGCGGCGACCGCCGTTGCCGCCGCCGATGACGCTCACTGTCCGCGCGGTCGCCGCGGTGTCGGGCGTCTATGAACTGCCGGGCTGGCGGCGGCTCGTCGATGCGGAGGCCGAGGCGGCCGACATCGCGCGCACCTACCAGGCGACGGCCGTCGATGCGACGGCGGTCGGGATCCTGGCCCTGCTCCAGGGCCGGCCGCCGGCGGACGTCATCCATTTCGCGGTCCACGGCGCGTACGACGCGGACGTCGACAAGGAGGGGCTGATCCTCGTCGACGGCTCCGCCCTCGACCCGCTGGCGGTGCGAGGGACGGCGCTGCACGGGCACCCGTTCATCTTCCTGAACGCCTGCCAGGTCGGACGCGGCAACCAGTTGCTCGGCGATCAGGCGGGGCTTGCTGAGGCGTTCCTCGCCGCCGGCGCGTCAGGCGTCATCGCCCCGCTCTGGTCGATCGACGACGGCCTCGCCCGGGCCATCGCGACGCGCTTCTACGAACGGGCGATGCGTGGCGAGGCACCGGCGGAAGTCTTGCGGACGGAGCGTGCGGCGTTCCGCGACTCGCCCGAGACGACCTCCTCGACCTACCTCGCCTACCAGTTCTTCGGCCATCCGGGGTTCCACCTGGAGGTCCCGAACGGCTGACACTCACGACCGGTGGGAGAACCCCACGCGGACGAGCGTCGGCTGGCCACCCTGGATCCGGATCTCGTGGCTCGTCCGCTGGCGCGGGTTCTGCCGGTCCGGCTCGGGCAGGGCGGCCGCCATCCGTGTCGCGGCACGCGGCGGGACACGGACGTCACCGCTCGCGATCAGCGCACGGACGAACGCTCGCGCCTCAGCCTCCACCTCATCTCCTGCCGGCGTGATGTTGCCGAGGACGCCGGCGATCGGGCCGCCGCGACGGACCATCTGGACTCGGGCGACGCCCGGGACCATCACCCGGACGCCCTCCAGTCCTTCGCTGTCGAGGGCCAGGGTTCGATAGGCGGAGACGTGCGCGATCGGGCCGTGCAACGGGGAGTCGACGGGCGTCATCTCCAGCCTCGCGTCGGCCGGCACCCCGAGCCGTTCGCGCAGGGCGCCGGCGGCCATCCGGCCCTTGCGCGGCCCGTGGCCGTTGGTCGCCTCGATGGGGACGGGCAGCGAGGTGGCCGGCGCCGGGAGCGGCATCCCGTGGGCGGCGAAGGCCGCCTTGATCGCCGCCGTGTTCGCCCCCGAGTTCATCGTGATGTCGGCCTGGAGCATCCGGACGCCGACGCCCTCGAAGATCCGCGGAGCGGCGGGCACCGTCCGCAGCGCGGCGATGAGCAGCGTCCCTGAAGTCCGTGAGGCATTGCGCAAGCCGGTCGAGTCGTGCTTGCCGGCCAGATAGATGTTGCGGATGACGTCGTAGAACGCGCCCACGAAGACACGTGCGAAGCTGTGGACCTCGCCGGCCAGCTTGTCCGCCGGCGCGGACGACGGCAACTTCGTGGGGTCCGTCCACTTGAACGTATTGAGCGCGTGTCGGAGCGCGCCGACCTCGACGCTCTTCGCGCCATATTCGCGCGCGATCGCGTCGCCGAGCTGTTCGGCGAGGCTCTCGACGAAGTGCCCCTTGGACAGGTCGGGGGTGGCCTTGATCACCGCGTCCCTGACGCGCTTGTCCTCGAGGGCGACGAGGATCGCGCAGCAATCGCCGAAGGCTTCGTGCTGCGCCCCGACCTCGATGAACGGGACCTCGAAGAAGTCGGGTCGGATCGCGTCGAGGAACGCGTGACCCTGCTCATGACAGACCACATCCACGCTCTCCACGGAGTGGACCGTCACGCCCTTGTACCGATGGTGGAAGAACTGCAGGCTGTTGCGGTCGTAGAAGGCGTTGAGGTCGTCGCCGGAGTCGGTCAGGACGGGCAGCGACTGCTGGTTCCCGAACCAGCGCGGCAGGAAGTCACCGGTGAGGTTCTTCCAGTTTCGAAGACCGGCGATGAGGGCGAGCTTCGCCTGCCAGTAGTCGAACTCCGGCGTGAGTGGCTGGTACTTGCCAGGCACGGCGGTCGGCTGGATCTTGAACCGAGCGATATTCCCGGGCGGGAACTTCCTGGCGGTCATGGTCGCGGTCGGGGGACCGCCGTTCGCCATCGGGTCGTTCAGGACGTAGGAGACCGTGGCCATGGGGACGCTCCTTGCCGCCGTGTCCAGTCGACCCCGGCGCAAGTGGTCCCCCGCGTCGCGCGTCTGCGAGCCGACGGCACGGTCAGGCTAGCACCGGCTCCCGAGCCCGGGCAACCCGCCTGAGCGTCAATCTGCCGACACCTGCGCGTGGGTCGTCCGACCCTCAGCGAGCGCTCTTGGGCGCGATCGAGTAGCCGGTCCGCCGGATCACGCGGTGACCCTGGTCGTCGGTCGTCACCTCGTGCGTGGCGTGGGTCGGCGGGCCGCGTCGGGCCGGGCCGGCGGCTGCCAGGCCGCGGACCGAACCGTTGGCGACGAGGTTGCGGGCGAACGCTCGCGCCTCGCGGTCGGTCTCCTCGTCATCGTCGGGCACCGTCAGGCCGACGAGTGACCCATCCCCGTCGACCTCCACGGCGGCGTTCACCGGCACGGGGATGGACACCCCGGCCAGGTTCGGATCGTCGTCATCGATCGCGACGAGGCGTGACGCACTGACCTGATAGGTGGCTCCGCCGCCGTCGCGCGCGGCCTCCGACAGGACGGTCACGGGACCGGTCAAGCCGGACGACGAGACCGACCGTGTTCGCGACGTGGTGAGGAGGCGTTCGATCCCGTCGGCATCCATCGCCGTTCTCCTCAACCGCGAGCACGTTCGCGCGCGATCTGCCGGGCCGCGGTCCGCAGCTTGCGCTCGAGCGCCTCGAGGTAGCGCAGTTCTTCCGACCGGATCGCCGAATTCGACTCGGGCCATCTCCTCGACCGTGAGCACCTGCCGGAGCAGGTCGATCGGCACCATCGCCGGGCCACCCGGATCGAACGCCGCACCCGGCGCCGCGGCCGCGATCCCGGCCACGCCTGCCGCCCCGGGCGATCGCCCGACACCGATGATCTGGCATAGGAACGGGACCAGCGTGCAGATCCGGCGGAGGTCGATGAGCGGGTTCGGGTGACTGACTGGATCGACCGGGTCGAGGGCCCCATCGCCGTCCGAGTCGCGCCATCCGACGTGGACCGGCGTGAAGCTGCACATCGCCCAGGTGTTCGCGGCCATGAGACAGGGCACGAACGGGGTCGCGCACCGCTCGCAGTTGCCGTTGCGTTCGCGCAGGTAGCCGAACGTGGCGTCGCATGTGCAGCCACTCGCCGCGTACTCGTCGGGGCAGCCGAAGATGTGACCGGTCTCGTGCGTGAACACCCGGTCGATGTTGTCCGGGCCCCAGCCGTCGTTGCTGTACTGCATCACGAGCCGTGGCCGGGACGCATAGGCGAAGTGTTCGGTCGGAAACTTCGTGAACAGACCGACATAGCCCCAGCGGGTGCCCAGGGTGTGCCGGATAGAGCGGACGTAGTCCTCGACACCACCCATGTTCGGGGCGAACCCGAGCTTCGCCATCCCCGGATCCCGCCACAGCGACTCGAGCGGCTCGTAGCCGGTCAACGCCGGGTTCGGGGCGACATCGATCCGGACCGTGTGGATGTCATAGCTGAAGGTCACGCCCGCCTTGGGCTCCTGGCGGCCCAGCCAGGTCAGACCCTCCTGGACCTCGGCGACCACCTTGGTCCGTTCCTCGTCGCTGAACTGGAGGTCGGGTGACGGGCCCTCCACGATCACGATGCCGACCGCGACGCTGCCGATCAGGTAGGTGCTGGTCTCCTCGGCCGCCCCGAACGCCAGCGCGCGCTCGGGACCGCCATCGCTGACATGGGTCATCCCGGGGCCGTCCGGCGCGATCGGCGCCGCCGGGCCGGCGTCGTCCCACCGAACGCCGTCGTGCGGACGATTGTCCTTGGCAGCGGCGAATCGTGGCGATTGACGCAGGTTCCAGGCGTCGAGTCCCATCATCTCGACATCCGTCAGCTTCCTGGGCGCCTCGCGCACGGCGCTGGCGTGCAGCGAGCGAACGCCGCGAGCGGCGGCGGCCTGGCGCACCGCGGTCGGCGTGACGTCGCCGATGAGGATCCGCGACCCGTACTGGTGGAGGACGCGTCCGCCGGCCCCGGCGACCCGCTCCGTCGTGCCGTAGCGATCGGCCACCCCCTTCGCGTCGAGGATGATCAGGCCCTGCCGGGCGATCTCTGCGCGCTTCGCCATGGTCTATCCTCCGAAGTCGATCGCCTTGGTGCCCCCGCTCAGATCAGAGGGATCGATGGTCGAACGCCTCGTCATCCTCGATGGTTCGGTCACGGCCGACGTCCTCAAGGCCCGACTCGGCGCCTTCGAGAGTCGACTGCTGCAGGTCTATTCGCCGCACGTGTGGGTCGTGGACAGCTCGAGCACGGGAGCCGTGGCACTCGCATCCGAGTCGGGTGTCGCGGGTGTGTTCGATGGCCCGGCGCCGCGCGAACTGGCCGGAGAAGACGAGGCGGCGCAGCTGGGGATCGCCGCCTGGAACCTGCGTCGCACGCCGGATTTCGAGGCATCGCGCGAGGCGCGGCTCGGCGAGGGACGCTCGTGGGGGGATGAGGGCGTAGACCCCGAGGGCTGACCTCAACGCGGGCCCCCCGACGACCCAGACGACCCCGGCGATGGTCGACCGAGACACCCCACCACTAAACGCCCGCGGACCCTCGGGTGTCAAGGCTGACGTGGACGAACTCGGCCCCCGAATCGATCGACCCGGGTCGACTGACGACCCGGGTCGGGGATCACGCTGGTTCGGCGGGCCGTTCATCGGCCCGCGCCGAGAGGATGGGGACTAGCCGCGCTGGCTGCGGAAGCAGTCGCTGCAGTAGACGGGCTTGCCGCTGGTCGGGCGGAACGGGACCTGGGCTTCTTTGCCGCAGGACGAGCACGTGGCCGAGAACATCTCCCGGGGTGCGCGCTCGCGGTAGCCACCACTGTCGCCACCGTAGCTGCCCGCGCCGCTGGAATAGCCGGCGCCGGAGCTGTATCCGCCGCCGGAGCTATAGCCACCGCCACCGGAGCTGTAGCTGCCGCCGCCATCGGCGTTCCTGGCTGCCTTGCGGCTGGCTCGGCAGGACGGGCACCGACGCGGCTCGGTGAAGCCGCGCTGTGCGTAGAAGTCCTGCTCAGAGGCGGTGAAGACGAACTCCTGGCCGCAATCCGAACAGGTCAGATTCTTGTCGTTGTACACGAAAACGAAAACTCCTCTCGATAGCCGGCGCGATCCCGTCGGGTTCTCGCGTCAGTCGTGAGAGGAGTCCGAGTTGCGTCGAGCTACGTTTGACGGGCATGGACGGTTCCATTCCCTTGCTCCAATTCTAGGCCATCCTCACGGTTCTGCCTACCCCCTCGACATCCGGCCGCATCCGGCGTCAGGCAGGGACGGCCCGCGACCCCAACGGCTCACGCCCGATGGGGCGTCCCCCGACCTCCCTGGCTCTTGACATAGTCCAGGAACCTGCGGACCTCGACGAGGACCTCCTCGTTGGTGAGACCGCCCGGGACGGGCTTGAGATCGCGGTCCGGGCGGCGGTAGTCGGGCATCGCGAGATCCGTGATCTCGTCGAGCTGCCTCGCCGCCGCGCGCGCGACGCCAAGCGCGAGGTCGGTGCACAGGAACGACGTCGTGGACCGGTCCCGCCTCGCGCCCGAACCGTCACGGAAGAACGGTTCGGTCCCGACCCGTTTCAGGAAGGTCGCCTGCGCATCGATCAGCTGACCGTAGAACGGGAAGTCGAACTCGGCGGCCGCGACCGGCCGCGGGGCACGAGCACCGCCGTCGGGCGTGCCGGTCGCGCGGTACATGATGTTGCCGATGAGGTACTGACCCTGATCCGGCTGGAGGTAGACGACCTCGCGCACGTCGGCCAGGGTCATGATCCCCGAGCACTGGGCGCACGACTCGAGGGACGTATAGATCGTCACATCCGTGAGGAGCTTCCCGTAGGACGTCCGCCTGGCGGGTTTCTCCGCCCCGGCGGGCGGCGAACTCACCGCCAGCAGGTACGCCTTGTGGGGATCGTCCGTCGGGGCGCGCGAGATGGGCGCCCTGCCCGCCGCCGTGCGGACCCCACGCGTCGAAGATCTGGGCGAGGCTGAACAGACGTCGGAGGAGGCGCGATTCGGCGTGCTCGACCGAGCTGTTGAACACCTCGTTGTGATTGAAGTCGAAGTCGACCACGTTGCCCCGCGCATCGACCGCGATCGCCGCGATGTTGTGGCCGAGGTAGGTCCCGCCCGAGTAGACGCCGAGTTCGGCGGGTAGCCCGGGCACCAACTGGTCGCGCCGCCAAGCGCCGTAGTCGCCGTGGTTGCCGAACTTGTTGCCGTTCCACTGGCTGGCCAGGATGGCCAGCGTGAGCATCGAGTAGAGGGCATGCCGTTCGTTCAACCCATCTTCGATGGGCTCGGGCGCCAGGGTCGCGAATTCGCTCAGCGGGCGATCCCAGAACGGCGCCAGTCCGGGCGGTGTGGGACGTGCCGGGTGCTTGTCAGCCACGTCGGTCGCTCCTTTCGTCACGCGAGTCAGGACCGCAGCTTCGAATTGACCTCGTAGTGTTCATCGGTCATCCGGGAGTCCAGGTAGTCGTCGTCGAGGAGCTTGAGGATGAGCCAGCGCTTCTCGCGGCTCGGATCGAAGACCAGGCGCTCCTCGCCGTCCTCCCCCTCTTCCACCGCGATGGCCAATCTTCGGCGGGCGATCTGCGCTTTGAGCCCCTTCATCGTCAGGCGGTCGAGGTAGGGTCGAGCCGCGATCTGCATCAGCTTGCTGCGCATCCCCGGTTGGGCCAGGGCGGCCCCCTCGAAGACCTCGCCGTTGGCGACGAATGGCGCCACGCGTCGCAGCGTATCGCGCACCCGTTCGACCACCACCTCGAAAGACGGGACCAGCGCGTTGAGGGCAGCCACGCTCCCGACATAGAGCTGACCGCGCCAGGCGATGCAGTCGACCTCCTGGTCGAACAGGAAGAGGCGATCCTCCACCCGGTTGAACCCTCGAGCCGTCAGCAACAGGGCGACGAGACCGCTGCGCTTGAGCTCCTTGCGCGGCGACATGCGGCGGATGAAGGCCGCCCGGTGGCCGTCTCGGGACAGGATCGTCGCGAACGCCCGGAGTCGGGCGACGAACTCCGCCTCCCCACCGAAGATCGGACCCTCCTCGATGGCGAGAGCCCGCTCGACCGCGTCGCGCAGCGGCGGATGATCGGCGAGCGGGATGACCAGCCACTCGCCGCGTTCGGGGACGTACCCGGGGGTGAACGGCGTCAGCCGGTCGATGATGCCCGCCGCGGCCCGGGCCGCGTCGCGGAAGGGTTCCCCCGCGTCGTCGAGCAACGCAAGGGAGCGGAATTCGGCGAGCGGATCGCCGGCGTCGCCGGCCGCCAGCGCGACGCAGATATCGACATCATCCGCGACGAACGCCCGCAGGTCGTCGATGTCGCGCCAGCGATCCGCATCGGCGTCGTCGATCAACCCGCCACCTCCTCACCGAATGTCGTCCCGATCCGGCGCACCCTGATCTCGGTCCCGGCTTCGGGCGGCAGGTCGCTTCGCGACAGCACAAGGTAGTTGGTACGCGCCGGCGTCTCGACGTGATGGAGGTGGAAGCCCGCACCCGCGAGGAGCGGGTTGACGAGCACGA
This sequence comes from uncultured Chloroflexia bacterium, assembly GCA_963833705.1. Classification (GTDB taxonomy): domain Bacteria; phylum Chloroflexota; class Limnocylindria; order Limnocylindrales; family CSP1-4; genus SPCO01. The sequence goes on from CAWHYQ010000004.1 coordinate 99,964, forward strand.
GGTCCGTGTTGATGAAGACGAGGCCGATCGTCACGAACAGGACGACGAGGGCGATGACGTCGGCCGTCGTCGCGATGCTCGTCCCGACGAATGGGATGAGGTACGTGAACACGTAGGCGACGACCTCGCCGGACCCCGGCGTCGCCGACAGGACGCGGACCGGGGTCGGCTGGAGGCGTCGGGTCCAGGCGAGGACGAGCAGCATCGCGATCCCGGACGCGATGCCGACGATCACGAAGATCCAGGCGACCACGATGTCCCGGTTCGCGGCCTTGATCCCGAGGATGACGAACAGGGGGGTATACGAGCTCAGGAACAGGATGCCGCGACCGAACGCGTTGAGCACTGACCGACCTCTTGCCTCGAAGCTGTGGGCGACTCCCCGTAGTCTCCATGCTCGATGCGACAGCTACGCTGACACTGACATCGCCCGACCCCTCGGCGCAAGAGTTCGGGGCTCAGAGCGATGGCGCGATCCGCTCGGACGCCTCGGCTGACGTCATGACCGGATACACCTCGAAGTCGACGATGTCACGTAGACCGTCCGCGGCATGCGGTCGAGGATAGCCCGTGCGGGTCTTCGCGAACGACCGATCGCGGCCGCTATCCTTGCTGTCCAGCCAGAAGGACGCCGCGATGCCGTTGATCGATGACTACCTCGCCCGCACGCCGCGCTCGCGCGAGCTGTTCGAACGGGCCACCGGCTCGCTGCCCGGCGGATCCACCCGAACGACCGTCTACACCGCGCCATACCCGCCGTACGTGGAGTCGGGGGCTGGGCTGCGCATCCGGGACGTGGACGGCAACACGTATCGCGACTTCCTCGGCAACTACACGTCGCTGATCCTGGGCCACGCGCACCCGGCCGTCGTGGCCGCCGTCGAAGCGCAGGTACGTCGCGGATCCGCGTTCGCGGCCCCCACCGCGTCCGAGGTCGAGCTGGCGGAGACGATCCGCCGCCTGGTCCCGTCGATCGAGCGACTGCGGTTCACCAGCTCAGGCACGGAGGCGACGATGTTCGCCATCCGGGCCGCCCGCGCGTTCACGGGGCGTCCGCTCATCGCCAAGTTCGACCACTCGTACCACGGGACGCACGACCTGGTGATGGCCGGCACCGCGGGCGTTCCGGACGCGATGTCCGACCTGATCATCGAGTTGCCGTGGGGCGATGAAGAGGCGGTGGAGCGGCTGCTCCGCGGTCGCGAGCGAGACCTCGCCGCGATCATCATCGAACCGGTCCAGGGAGCCGGCGGGGTGCGCTCGGCAACCCCGGCGTTCCTCGGGTTCCTCCGCGCCTTCACCGAACGCCAGGGGGCACTCCTCATCTTCGACGAGATCGATCTCGTTCCGTGTCGCGCCCGGAGGGGCCCAGGAGCGACTGGGGGTCCGACCGGACCTGACGACGCTCGGCAAGATCATCGGCGGCGGATACCCGCTCGCGGCGTTCGGTGGCCGGGCCGACCTCATGGAGATCTTCGACGCCCGGCGCTCGGGCGCGGTCAGTCACGGCGGCACGTTCAACGGCAACCCGGTCGCGGCGGCCGCCGGACTGGCCACGTTGGCCGAACTCGACACCGACGCGTACGCCCGGCTCGACGCGCTCGGCGAGCGGCTCGGGCGTCGGGTGAGCGCGACCATCGAGGCGGACGGGCTCGACGCGCGGGTCAGCGTCGTCGGTTCGCTCTTCCAGGTCTTCACCGGTGAGGGCGTGGCGGCGTTCGCGACCGGTGTGTCGGCCGCTCCAACGCTCTTCCTCGGCCTGCTCCTCGCGGGGTTCCATCTCGCCCCCCGAGGGATGGGCGCGATCCCACTGATCGCGTCGGAGGCTGACGTGGACGACCTCGCGGCGGCGATCGGGCGTGTCCTGGGTGCGGTGGCGCGCGTCCCCCAGGTCGCGGGCTGATCCGGACCGACCGCCTCCCGCGGACCGCGGCCGTGTAGGCTGGCGTCGGACGCGGCCACGTCCGGCCGACCGAGGTCCCGGTGGCGCATCCGAGCAGCGGAGGGCCAGGCCCGTGGGCGACAAGACACCGAAGCGGCCACCGAAGCCGAAGAAGCCCAAGAAGCCCGTCTGACCGGTCCCTCCGTCGTGGGTGGGCGAGGTCCACTTCCAGACGACGAGTCGGTCAGGATGACGGCGGCAGTCGCGTGGGGTCCCGACGCCGAGGTCCGCGATTGGGAGGCCGAGCCGGTCGGCTACCCGGCGATGACGCCGTCGACGATGGCGCTCGAGCGTGTCGTCGGCACGCTCCGGTCGGGCGACGACGATCGCCCGTTCCGGATGTTCGTCAAGACGCTCGGGTCGATGCGCCATTCGCCCCTCATGGCGCGGATCCCGCCTGAACTCCGGGAGGCGGCGGTCGCGGGTTTCCCGTGGCATCTGGAGGCCGAGGTCTTCGACTCCGGGCTGTTCCTCGGGCTGCCGCCGGGCATCCGCGTTCCGACGCTCTATCGCATCGAGGAGCTGGGCGACGATCGGACCCGCCTGTGGATGGAGGACGTCGAGGTCGCCGCGGGAGACTGGGACGTCGAGCGGTACCGATCCGCCGCCCGATCGCTCGGCCGGATAGCGGGTCGCATCGGCGCCGACGCGGTGCGGGGGGCTCTGCACCAGGGGACGCCATTCCTGCGGTTGCTCCTGGACGGTCGCGGGCGGTTCGTCATGGAGATGCTCGGCGGTGAGGGGATCTGGCGACATCCGGTCATGGCCGCCAACGTGGACCCGGCGCTCCGAGGCCGCCTCGCCTCGTTGTGGGAACGCGCGCCGGCGCTGCTCGACCGGCTCGATGCGTCGCCGGCCGCCTTCGGCCACGGGGACGCGTGCCCGCAGAACCTCCTGATCACGTCGGCGCCCGGGTCCACCGCAGTCGACTGGGGGAACGCGGGGGTGCATCCGATCGGCGCCGACCTGGCGCAACTCTGCATCGGCCGGGCGGAGTCGATGGACCTCGATGTCGACGGCCTGCGGGTCATCCATCCCGTGCTCGTCCCGGCATTCGTGGCGGGCCTGCGCGAGGAGGGCGTCGCCGCGGAGGTGGACGAGGAGGACGTGCGCTTCGCGTTCGAGGCGACGATGGTCCTTCGGTCGGGGTTCACCGGTCTGCCCATCGAGTTGCTGATGGGCCCGCCCGACGCGAACCCGCATCTTTCGCGCGTCTTTGCGGCCCGCGCCGCCACGACGTCGTACCTCCTGGACATCGCCGACGGACTCTGAGCCGATCGCGTGGCCCTCCCCATCGCGCGACGTGCGACCCGCGTCTCACTCCCACTCGTCGGCGCCTTCGCGGTCGGTGCGATCGCCTATGGCGGTCTCTACACGTTCCCGGTCATCTCGATCGCATTCGCCGACGAATTCGGGATCAGCCGCGCCCTGGCGGTCACCCCGTGGACCATGTTCCTCATCGTGACCGCGCTCGCCAGTCCGCTCCTCGGCCGCGCCTACGACGAATTCGCCGATCGCGACCTGCTGACCGCGTCGATGGTCCTGCTCGCGGCGGGTTGGCTGGTCGTCTACCTCGCCCGGGACATCTCGCTGGTCATCCTCGCGTACGCGGCGTTCCAGGCCATCGGCCTGCAACTCGCGTTCATCGGGACGTCGACCGCCGTGGCTCGTCGCTACGCCGGTGTATCGGGGCTCGCGCTCGGCATCGCCTACGCCGGTCCGGGCATCGGGGTGGCCGTGGCCCTGCCGATCGCGGCCGGCTTGGTCGCCACCGCCGGCTGGCGGTCGACCTCGCTCGTGTTCATGGCGTCGTGCCTGGTCGGCGTCGCCTTCGTCTGGATGATGACGAGCGGTCCCGCGATCGTGGTCCCGAAGCCGGGAATGCGTCGCGCCAGGGCGGCCGCCAACCCGGGCCAAGGGGGTGCTGTGCCATCGACATCGGCCGCGGTCGGTGAGCCGATCAGCGCCGGCCAGCTGAGCGTTCGCGCGACCGAATCCGGTCTGGCCGCGCGCGCCAGCGGCCTGCACGAGACCGCCGCACCGGGCGCCGTTTCGGCCGCGCAGGAGATCCCCCCGACCGGCAGCGGCGAGAACCGAAACAGCATCCGCCGCACGATCCGGACGAGACGGTTCTGGGTCCTGTTCGCGGGCGCCGCGGCGATCGGCGTGTTCGACGAGGGCATCCTCCAGGCCTTCATCCCGAACGCCGTCCGGGGCGGGATGGCGTCGGCGACCGCGGCCGCCGCCCTGGGCTTCCAGTCCCTGGCGTACGTCGCGGGACAGGTCATCGGCGGCTGGCTGTCGGACCGGTTCGGGCGCCGCATCGTGGGGGTCGTGGCGGCGGTGATGGTCGGCGGAGGTGTCGTCGCGGCGATCGGGCTGGTCAGTGCTTCCCCGGGTCTTGCGATCGCCGGACTCGCGCTCCATGGCCTTGGCACCGGCGCCACGATCGCGGTCCGGTCCGCGGCCTTCGGCGACGTCTTCGGGGGACCCAACTTCGGCACGATCTTCGGATTGCTCGCCGTCGCCTACCCCGTCGGCGGGACCATCGCCGTCTACATCGGCGCGATCGCGTTCGACGCCACCGGGTCGTACCTCCTCTTCGTCCCGGTCGTGCTCGGCGCGCTGGCGGTCTGGTCCGTGTCGCTCTGGGTGGCCGGGCCGCGACGGTCGAGGCCCGCCGTGGGGCGATAGGGCGAGAAGGCCCCCTACACTGGCCGCCATGGAGGACCGCATCCCGGCCGACTGGCGGGCGCCTTTGGCAAGCGCCATCGCCGCCCCGTCGTTCGAGATTATCGTCCGGTTCGTCGCGGCGGAGCGAGCGAGGCCCGACACGGTCATCTACCCACCCGTCGGCAAGGTCTTCGCCGCACTCCAGCTGACGCCGATCACGTCGGTCCGGGCGGTCATCCTCGGCCAGGATCCGTATCACGCCCCCGGCCAGGCCGAGGGGCTGTCGTTCTCAGTCCCGCCCGGCATGCCGCTCCCGCCGTCCGTGCGCAACATCCTCAACGAGTGGGAGGCCGACCTCCAGCTGCCGCGACCCGCCGACGGTTCGCTCCGACCATGGGCGCGTCACGGCGTCCTGCTGCTCAACACGGTCCTGACCGTCCGCCAACACGAACCGAACAGCCACGCCCGGCACGGCTGGGAGGCGTTCACGGACGCGGTGATCCGGGCCGTCGTGGCGAGGCCCGACCCCGTCGCTTTCCTGTTGTGGGGCCGCCAGGCCCAACGGGCCGCGCGGCTGGTGACGCCACCGCACCTCGTCCTGGAGGCCGCCCATCCCTCGCCGTTCTCCGCCAAGAGGTTCTTCGGGTCTCGGCCGTTCAGTGGCGCGAACGACGGGCTCGTGGCGCTCGGGCGAACGGCGATCGACTGGAGCCTGGCACCCGATCCACACGCGTGATCGAGCCCCACGGGACCACTCGAACGATGGACATCTCGATCACGACCGCGCGACGCTTCGTCATGGGCCGGCAGGGTCTGTGGCCTGGTCGACGCTGGCGCGGCCTCGAGGGCACTGAGGAGGCGATGCGCGCCATCGAGCACCTCCAGCTCGACCCGCTCGTGGTCATCGCGCGGGCCCAGGACCTCATCCTCCAGAGCCGGGTCATCGACTATCACCCGGACGACTGGGCCACGCTCACCTACGAACAACGCAAGTTCTTCGATTGGGGCGGGTGGCTCGCCGTTCGGCCGATGGAAGAGCTGCCCCATTGGCGGGTCCTCATGCGACGCGAGCTCGACCAACCGAACTGGCAGGCGTTCGAGCGCGAGCACGCCGAGGCGATCGAGGAGATGCGCGACGTCTTGCGCGAGCGCGGGACCGTCAGCAACCGCGACTTCGAGATGCACACGCGGACACGGGTCGACCACTACCGCGGCCGAAAGGACAGCGCCCTGGCGCTCCATTACCTGTGGCGCATCGGCGATGCGATGGTCTCCCGGCGCGAGCGGTTCGAGCGCGTCTACGCGTTGACCGAGGCCGTCGCCCCGCCGGATCTCCTCTTCGAGAGCGACGCAGCCGAGGCCGAGGACTTCCTGATGCTCAAGATGGTGGCGTCGGAGGGCCTCACGCCGATGCGGACCGTCGGCAACGACCTGAGGCGCAAGGTGACCCCGGGGGAGGTGGCCGCCTGGCGTCAACGGAAGCTGGCCGAGGGCGACCTCATCGAAGTCCGCGTCGAGGGCTGGCGCGCACCGCAGGTGGCCCTCGCCTCCGACGCGGACACGCTCGCCGCGCTGGGTGAGGGCCGGCTGCCCGCGGCCTGGACGCCGCTCGATGCCACGACCGAGGACGAGGCCACCTTCCTGTCGCCGCTCGAGCCCGTCAGTGCACGTGGCCGTGCCAAGCCGTTGTTCGGCTTCGAGTACGTCTGGGAGGTCTACAAGCCGGTCGAAGCGCGGAAGTGGGGCTACTACACACTACCGGTCCTGTGGGGCGATCGGCTCGTGGCCCGCTTCGACAGCAAGCTCGATCGGGCGGCCGGGGCGCTGGTCATCAACGGCCTGTGGCTGGAGGACCCCGGACTGGCACGGGACGAGGCGTTCGCCGAGGCCCTCGCGCGCGGCATGACGCGCTTCCTCGCGTTCCTGGGCACGACGCGGCTGGACGTCCGAGCGGTTTCGCAGGCGCCCCTGCGAAAGCGGCTCTCCAAGCGGGACGTGACCGAGCCCCGCTGACGTCAGGCTCCGGACGCCGCCTTGGTCTTGGGGGGCTTGAGGTGCGGCGTCAATCGTGACCACAACATCGGCTGCGTGGGCGCACCCACGATCCGATCGACGACCGTCCCATCGCGGAGCACGACGAGCAGTGGGATGCTCATCGCTTCGAACCGGATCGCGAGGCCCTGGTTGTCGTCGACGTTGACCTTGACGACCTTGACCCGCCCGGCGAACTCGCGTGCGAATATGTCGAGCATCGGGCTGACGACGCGGCACGGCCCGCACCACGGCGCCCAGAGGTCGATGACGACGGTCGGCGACGCGCGCACCTCGGTCTCGAAGGTGGACTCCGTGGCGTTCACGACCCAGGGCAGCGGCTTCCCGCACGTCCCGCAGTGAGGCGACCCGCGCTCGCTCGGCGCGATGCGGTTCGCGGCCCCGCAGGCCGGGCAACGCAGGATGGAGATCGGTCGGGGACCGCGTGCGCCCTTGGCCCCATCGCCGCTCGTCATGACGAGCTCGATCGTAGGCGACCTCCACATTCCTGTCTCGTTCCGACGGGTCGGAGCGCTACGCTGACCGGGTGACACCCGCCCGAACCTCGTCTACCGTCTTCACGCCGGCCCCGGCGCCGGACCTCGACCCGGAGCACGATCCTGGGCCGGCCGAGGCGGCGCACCGCGTGGAGGCGCTCCCCGAGGACGTCGCCGCAGACCCGATCCGGTCGGCGTCGGGCAACACGATCCGGGTCGGCACCGCATCCTGGACGGACCCGACGATGACCGCGAGGGGCGTCTTCTATCCGGACGCCGCCGACACCGCCGAAGAGCGTCTCGGCTACTACGCGAGTCGTTTCCCGATCGTCGAGGTGGATGCGACGTACTACGCGTTGCCGTCACGCCGGACCGCCGAACTCTGGGTCGAGCGCACGCCACCGGACTTCACCTTCGACATCAAGGCGCACGCCTTGATGACCGGTCAGCCGACCGAGGTCAAGCGTCTCCCCAAGGACCTCCGCGAGGCGCTCCCGATCGAGCTCGTCGAGAAGGCGCGCATCTACGCGAAGGACCTCCCCGACGAGCTTGACGCCGAGGTGTGGTCGCGCTTCGTCGACGCGCTCGAGCCGCTGCGCGACGCCGGCCAGCTCGGCTCCATCCTGCTCCAATACCCCCGCTGGTTCTTCACGAGCTCGGAGAACCGGGATGCGATCGAGGCGGCGACCGGACGGCTCCGCGACGCCGGTCTGGTCGGGGCGGTCGAGTTCCGCAGCGCCAGCTGGTTCAACGAGAAGAACATCGAGCGGACGCTCCGTTTCCTCGGCGACCGGAACATCCCGCTCGTCGTCGTCGACGGGCCGCAGGGTTTCAAGTCGAGCGTGCCCGCGGTGGTCGAGGCACCATCACCTGACCTCGCCATCATCCGCTTCCATGGACGCCGGACGGCCACCTGGGAGGCCAGGGGCATCCAGACGGTCGAGCGGTTCCGGTACCTGTACGACACCGGGGAGCTCGCCGACTGGGCGCCTCGTGTCCGCGACATCGCCGACCGCGCGAAGGACACCCACGTCCTGTTCAACAACTGCTACGCGAACTACGGCTCGACCAACGCCCTCGAGCTCGCGCGCCTGCTCGAGGACCTGGACGCGGGGTAGGTCGGGCGGTTCAGACTGGTTCCGGCACCGTCACCCGGGCCGGCGCGCGTCCGACGAGGAAGAGGACCAGGCCGCAGGCGAGGGCCAACACCGCCGCACCGCCCATCGCCACACCAAGCCCGACCCGGACCGACAGGAAGCCCATGATCGGTGGGTATGAGATCGCCCCGACGACCGCCATCCCCGAAAGAAAACCGCTGACAGCGGCCGACCGTCCCGGGAAGCGATCCCCGGCCACCGCCATGATCATCGGGTAGATCGGTCCGAACGCGAACCCGACGACCCCGAACAGGGCGATCGACGCCCCGAGCGACGGGACGAGGACGGCACCAACGAGCGAGACGGCGGCCACGACCGACGCCATCGCCGCGAAGCGGGCATGGTCGAACCGATCGCCCACTCGCGCGCCCAGCAGGCGCCCCAGCGCAAGGCATCCCCAGAACAGCGCAAGGGCCGACGTCGCGAGACCGATCGGTGCCGCCTCCAGGTAGCGCACCAGCCAGTTCGACACGCCGATCTCGGACCCGACGTAACACCCGATGGCCACTGCCAACGCGATCAGCGGCAATGCGAGGACCAGCCGAACGCGGCGCGACTCACCGGCCTCGCCACCAGCCTCGGCGCGGGTGTGTCGCCCGGATGGCACGTGCACCGCGGCGAGCAGGACGGCCAACGGGATCGCAGCGATGGCGGTCCCGAGGACGATGTCCTGCCATGGCACCCCGAGCTCAAGGAGTCGACCGGCCGCGAGCGGAGACGCCAGCGCGCCGAGGCTGAAACACAGGTGGAGGAGGTTGAGCGCGCGTCCGCGAGTCGTCGGGTACATGTCGAGGATGAGCCCGTTGGTCCCGCCGTCGATCGCGCCCGCTCCGAAGCCGAACGGGATGGCGGCGAGCAGGAAGGCCTCCCACGAGGCAACGGTCGCCATGCCAGTCAGCCCTACCGTGATCAGGACGATCGCGATCGGCAGGACGGTGCGCCGTCCGAACCGCTCGGTGAGCAGGCCACCCAGCATGGACCCAGCCGCGTAGGCGCCCGACTGGATCAGGAAATAGACGCCGATCCCGGCATCGGTCTGTCCGAACGCGGGCTCGATCGAGCGGACCAGCGACGGCACCAGGAGACCGCTCCAGCCGACCAGCAGGAGCGCGGCAGCGGCTAGGAACGCGGGCAGGTCGTCGCGCCGCGCGCGGAGGGGGGGCATGCCCGGATTCTAGGGGCCTGCGACAGTGCCAGGAGGGGTTGCATCGCGGGGCGGCCGCCGGGCACCGCGTCCGGCGGCCGCGCCCTCTCAGCGGTGGACGCTGGCCGTCGCTCCGAGGAGCAGCGCCAGGACCGCGCCGAGGTTGATGACCGCGCCGACGACGATGCGTCCACGCGGCGACATCTGGACCTTCACGGCCCACCTCCTGTTCGGCAGCCCGGCTACCTGCGTGAGGCCCGTGGCTTTGCGTCCCCGTCTCGCGGCGGGTTTGCCTTGTCGGTCAGTCCGCGCCGGGGCGGCGTTGACTGATGGCAACAGGGTAGGTCGCCAATGTCGTCTCCGCGAGAGGCCAACTCGGGCCATCCCGAGCCCCGTACCTCCGCCTGCCTCCGCGTCCGACGAGGCAGGACCAACGGGGCTGGCGGTCGTTCGGCGAGGCGCGAATCGTGGCAGCATGGGACGCGATGCAATTCACGACGACCGTGCTCCAAACCGGCAAGACCGCCTGCGGCGTGCAGGTCCCAGAGGACCTCGTCGCGGCGCTCGGGTCCGGGAAGCGTCCCAAGGTGGCGGTCACGATCAACGGCTACACCTATCGAACGAGCGTCGCCCCGATGGGCGGTGTCTTCATGATCAGCGTCAGCGAGGAGGTCCGAGGCCACGCCCATGTGGCCGGCGGGGACGTGGTCGACGTCGAGGTCGAACTCGACACGGCTCCGCGCGAGGTCACCGTGCCTGCCGACTTCGCCGCTGCCCTGGACGCCGAGCCGGCGGCCCGTCGGACTTTCGATGCCCTGTCGTACAGCAACAAGTCCTGGCACGTGCTCCAGGTCGATGGTGCCAAGACGGACGAGACTCGGCAGCGCCGCATCGCCAAGTCGGTCGAAACCCTGCGCGAGGGACGGATCCGCTAGCCCTGGCGTTCACGTTCCGAGCGGTCGAAGCGAGGTGGCGATGTCGTATCCCGAGCCCCGTTACCACGGCGAGGGCGGCCTCATCAACGCGACGTTCAGGCCGACCGACCACGACCCCGAGCTGACCTACCCATCGGGCGGGACCGTTCACTACCTGGCGACCGGCGCCTCCACGGGCGGGCAGTTCGGCCTGTATCGCTGGGAGATGGCAGCGGCCCAGGGCGGTCCCGATCCGCATTTCCACCGGACGATCTCCGAGTCGTTCTACGTCCTGTCCGGGACGATGCGCCTGTTCGACGGGGCCCGCTGGATCGACGCGACCGCCGGCGACTTCCTGTTCGTGCCCGAGGGCGGGATCCACGCCTTCCGCAACGCCTCGGGCGCGCCGGCGTCCATGCTGATCCTGTTCGCCCCGGGCGCCCCGCGCGAGGACTACTTCGAGACGACGGCGCGCACCGCAGCCGGTCTGGTCATGACCGACGAGGAGAAGGCCGCGTTCTTCATCCGCCACGACACGTATTGGACGTGACCGCGCGGATCGGAGACACGGCGCGCATTTGGCGCGGCCTTCGCTACACCTCGATGGGCGGGCGGAGCGGCCGACGGCTTCGCCGGAGCAACTGCGACCGGAGGAGCTCGCTGAGCCAGTCGCGGTAGGCCTCGGTCGCCCACCCACGGGCCAGGAGCTCCAGGTACATCTCCAGCGTGCTCAGGGCGAGCAGGCGATCGTGCGCCGCCTCCACGGTCAGGCCCGGCCGAAGGGCTTCGCCCAGCGGCCGCACGACCTCGAACAGGGACGCAGCGCGGGTCGCGAGGATCCGGGTCACGTCGACCGCGACATCCCGATCGACGCGCATGGCGTCCTGCTGGATCGCGACCGCCTCGCTGCCGGTCACCCACCCGTAGGTCAAGAACGTCGCGCAGGCATCGAGCCGCTGGGCGGGGTCGGTCTCCGCGAGGACGGAGCCGAGCCGTTCGTCGGTCCGCGCCGCGCCCAGCCAGGCGTCACGGATCTCGGTCACGAGGCGGGCCTTCGATCCGAAGGCCCAATAGACGGTCTGCGGGGCGACTGCGGCGGTCGCCGCGATGTCGTTGATCGTGGTCCGCGCGTAGCCGCGCTCGCGGAACAGGCTCCGGGCGGCCTGCACGATAGAGGCTCGAGTCGCCTCGCGATCGCGTCGACGTGGGGACTCGACGGGTGGCATGGAACTAGAGTAAGCCTCTAGCATCAACTAGAGCAATACTTCAGTAAGAAACGCATCCTGACCAGCTGGTCGTGGAGTTCGGAGACCGCGCCGGCAGTCCGCTAGGCGAGTTCGACGCCCGCGGCTCGGGCGTCCTCGGCGAGCGACTCGAGGGCTTCGTTCGTTGTCGCCGATGCCTGGACCAGGCCCATCACGCGACTGATCCCGAGCTCGCGGTACCCTGCAAGGCGCTCGACACGGGCGGAACCACCCTCCGCGATGTCCTCGGCCCACACGTGGACCGACACGGCCAGGGAGCCCGGGTCGCGGCCGATCTCCTCACAGCGGGCCCGGATGACGGGAAGCGCCTCGGCGACCTCCGCGGGCGACATCCCGTCGAGATTGAGCTCATCGGCATGCTTCGCGGCCAGTCGCCAGGTCACGTTCGGGCCGTTGCCACCGACGATGATCGGTACGCGCGGCCGCTGGATCGGCTTGGGGATGTTGATGGCGCCGAGAACGCTGGAGTACCGACCCTCGAACGTGGCGTGCTGGTGCTTGTCGCCGGCCAGCATCGCGGCGATCACCTCGAGGTCGTCCGCGAGCCTCGCCAGCCGCACGTTCGTCTCCGGGAAGTCGTAGCCGTAGGCGAGCCACTCCTCCTGCTTCCAGCCGGCGCCGATCCCGAGGTCCATCCGGCCGCCACTGATCGAATCCATCGTGGAGATCATCTTCGCGGTGAGCGCCGGGTTGCGGAATGCCGTGCAGATGACGATGTGACCGAGGCGGACCCGTTCGGTCAGCGCGGCCAGGGCTGCGAGGGAGGTGAACGACTCGAAGGTCATCTCGTCGGTGGGCTCAGGGACCGTGTGGAAATGGTCGAACAACCAGATCGACTCGAACCCGAGTCGCTCGGCCTGACGGGCGACCTCCGTCGTTCGTCGCCAGGCCTTGAGCGGTTCCCAGCTGTCGTACTCGCCGGTCCAGCCCTGCGGGACGATCGCGCCGATCTTCATCCAGCCACCTCCACGGGTCACGCGTTGTCACCGGCACCATCATCCGGCATCGACGTGGGACGCGGCGGAGCACTCCGCGTCGTGCCCGCACAATGGGTGTCGTGACAGCCAGGCCTTCGGTCTCGATCCTGCGCGACCCGGCGTTCGCGCGCCTGTGGTTCATCCAGGCGTCGACGCAGGTCGGCGGCAACATGGCGCTGTACGCGCTGACCATCCTGGTCTTCGCGACGACGCGGTCCAACGCCGCCGTCAGCGCCCTCGTCATGTCCTTCCTCATCCCGACGATCCTCCTGTCGGCCGTCGCAGGCGTCATCGTGGATCGGCTTGACGTCCGGATGGCACTCATCGTCCCGAACGCCGTCCGGACGCTCCTGACGCTGGGCCTGGCACTGGCCGGCACGAATGTCGCGCTCCTCCTCGCTGCTCAACCTGGGGATCAGCCTGACGACCGTGTTCCTCACCCCGGCCGAGGCGTCGATGATCCCGCGGATCGTCCCGAAGGCCCGAGCTCGAGACGGCGATGGGCGTCTTCAACATCACGCTCCAGGCGTCGTTCGCGGTGGGCTTCGCGTTCCTTGGGCCACTGCTGGTGGCGATCGCCGGGCCGTCGTTCGTCGCTGGCGGTCGTCACTGTCTTCTACGCCGCCGCCACGGTCACCACGCTCCTGCTGCCATCGCGCCGCCCGTCTCCGCCGAATGGGGTGCGGCAGCCGAGGCACGTCCGTGAACCGATCCGTCAGCTCCGCGAGGGCCTTGCCGCCATCAGCGGCGACCGCGAGGTCAGCCGGCCGCTCATCCACCTGGCGGCGGCCGCGTCGCTCGTCGGGGTGATCGGCGTGCTCGGACCGAGCCTCGCCATCTCACTCGGGCTCGACCCGCAGGACCTCATCGTGGTCGTCCTGCCGCTCGGGCTCGGGGTCGTGCCGGCGGTGCTCGGACTGCGTCGGTTCGACGACGGCGTCTCGCGACGCCAGCGCGGCGAGACCGGTCTCGTCATCTTCGGTCTGCTGGCGCGTCGCGATCTCGATCGCCGCCGTCCTGAGCGATCGGCCGACGGCGTCTCGATCATCCCGTTGGTCGTCGTCCTCGCGTTCTGCGCCGGAGCGGCCTATGCGGCCACTATCGTGTCTCGGCCCAGACGGCGCTCTTCGAGAACATGCCGGCGGCCGTCCGCGGCCGCGTCTTCGGGGTCCTCGCTTCGATCGTCAGCGCTTGCCAGCCTGGTCCCGATCCTCGTCGCCGGGCCGCTCGCCGACGCGACATCGGGGCCGGCGTGATCGCGATCACGGCCGTCGGCGTGATCGGTGTTGCGCTCTGGTCGGAGGCCATGTTCGGGCCGCGAACGAAGCGCGATCGATCGGGAGCGACCAGCTGACGCCGACTCACCCAAAATCCCTTCGTTGTGTATCTACCCTGTAGCCGACGAGGTCGGCGGGCCACGGATCGGCTGGATTGGTGGAGGATCGGATGACGGTCGAGGCGCTCCGTCGGGGACGACCCGAGGTGCTGGCCGACCTGCTCGCCCGATACGGGAAGGAGATGCAGGCGGTCGCGTACCTCATCGTCCGCGACCGCGCGGCCGCCGAGGATGTCGTGGCCGATGCGCTGCTGGCCGCGCTCGACCACGGAAGCGACCTGCGCGACGAGGACGCCCTCCGCCCGTGGCTCCTCCGGATCGCCACCAACAAGGCGTTGCGCTATCGACGGCGCTCCGCGAGGGTCGTCGAACTCGACGTCATGGATGCGGTGGCGGCCCAGGGACGTGGTCCCGATGCGGACGAGCTGGCCGCGCTGTGGCTGGCGGTCACGGGCCTGCCACCCAGGATGCGTGCGGCCGTCGCGCTTCGCTACTACCTCGACCTGCCGGTCGAGACCGTCGCGGCCGTCCTCGAGGTCAGTCCGAACACGATCAAGACCCAATTGAAGGCCGCGCTCGCGCACCTGCGCGAGGCGCTGCTGGACGAGGCCACCGTGATGGTGGAGGTGCGACATGCCTGAGCTCGACGACGCGAGACTCGAAGTCCAGCTCCATCGGGTCCTCGCCGGTCGGCTCGACCCACTCCCACTCGGACTGACGGTCGAGGGGCTGGAGGCGCGTCGGAAGGATCGTGATCGGCGTCGATCGATGCGTCGACGCTGGTTCGTCCTGGGTCTCGCGGCGGTCATGCTGCTGCCCGTCGGCTGGCTCGCCGCCGGGGCGCCGATGCCGACCCGCCAACGCCCCGGCTACGACGCGATCGTGACCCGAGTCCATGAGGGGTCCGCCGTGACCGCCATCGACGTCGTCGCGATCCGGGCCGACGGACAGGAACGCCTCGTCACGCGCGTGACGCCGGCGTCGGTGCCGATCGGTTTCGCACTCGGGTACCTCGCGATCGTCTCGCCGACCGGCTGGCTGGCCGTCACCGACAGCGACGGCACACGGTGGGCCCTGGTCAACCCGGTCGACTCGCGGGCCCAGGTCCGGATCGTGAACGGTTCGTCGAACACGCAGGAGGTCGCGTGGGGCCCAGACGGACAATTCGCCGTGCTGGATCAAGCCGACTCGGACTCCGTTCCTCGCACGGTCACGGTCATCGATCCGTCGACGGGTTCCACGGAGTCGATGAGGGTCACGCCGGACTTCATCCCACTGACCTGGACGGCGGACGGGTCGGGGTTCGTCGGAGCGTCCGGCACCCCGGCTGGGGCGGCAGTCGGGGGCGAAGAACTGACGTGGGTGCACCAGCATCTCGGGGAGGCCGCCGCGGCGCCCGGATACGTGCCCACGTTCGAATCTGCGGGACTGCACCGATTCTCGCCTGCGGGCGACGTCTTCTCCCAGTGCATGCAGCACGGTCGCAGGGCGCTGTCCTGCAGCCTGCCCGAACCCCAGACGATCATCCGCGCGGACGTGACCGGCACGGTGACGACCTGGCCGGTCACGAGCGGTGCAGGCCTGGCGGTGGATGCAGGGTTCAGCGCCACGGATCGGGGGATGTGGATCCTCCGTGACGATCCGGTGGACAGCCAGCTCGTCCTGGCGCGGCTGGACGACGCCGGCGCCACAAGAAGCACGATCGATGCGTTCATCGGCTCCGACAGCACAGCAGGTCGCCTCGACGCGATCGCGCCGGACGACTCGCTCGTCGGCGTCAGGCCGAGCATCGACGATCCGGACATCGACAGATGGATGCTCGTCCCGACGGACGGTTCTCCCGCGACGTTCCACGATGGGCAGTTCGCGGGTTTCCTGCTCGCGTCCCGAGCCGACGAACTGGGCGGCGACCCGTTCGCGCCGGTGCCCGGGGCGCTCGTCCCGCCGGTCGGCCACGCGCCGCCGCTGCCATCGGACGCCCAACTGGATGCCTGGGCCGCGGCCGGCGGCGTGACGAACCCCGGTTCGGCCGTCCTGCTTCGCGTGACCGCCCCGGCCTCGCCGACAGGCGAGACGACGACCTCACTGGAAGGGCCTGTGCACCTCTCGCGCCTCAACCGGCTGCTGGTCCAGATCGCGTGCTCCGGTGCCGGGTCGGTCACCGTGGACGTCGTCGACCAGGGCATCGGCATCGATTGCATGGCCGACGATCAGTCGGGCAGCTCTCTCTTCGATCCCATCGACGCCGACGAGTTGCCGATCACGGTGACCACCGAACAGGGAGCCACCTGGACGATGGCGGTCTACGACGCCGGGCCGGCGACGCCGTAGGGTCGCGCCTCCAAGTGTTGTCCGATTCTCGACCCTTGATCCGGCGCGCCTCACACCCAGACCAGCGCCACGGATCCGACGAGGAGGGCCGCGAGGACCAGACTGATGGCGCGCCGGGCGGTCGGACCGGAGGCCAGCCGCCCGATAGCGTCGCCGGCGCCCGCCCACAGCATCGCGCTCGGCACGATCACGGCCATCATCGTGAGCACGACGACGACACTGCCCAGCACGACCGGCAAGTCGGGCGGCCGGAACGTCGTGATCGCCCCGAGGGCGAAGATCCAGGCCTTCGGATTGATGAGCTGGAAACCGGCCGCCCCGAACAGCCCGAACGGACGGGCCATCCCCGGACGCTCGAGCACCCCCGCACGGCCGATCTGGTAGGCGAGGTAGAGCAGATACAGCGACCCTCCGACCTTCATCGCCGTGGCAAGGCCGGGGAGCGCAGCAAGGACCACGCCCGACGCCGCCGCCATCGCGAGGGTCATCGTCCCGATCCCGAGCGCCGTCCCGAAGACGTGGGGCATGGTCCGACGGAGACCGAACGTGGTGCCCGACGCCCAGAGCAGGATGTTGTTCGGCCCGGGCGTCACCGCGCTCGCAAACGAGAATGCGATGAGCGCCAGCCACTGCTCCATGCCCCGACGGTACCTTGCGAGCGTGAGCGCGTGTCGGTCCTCACGCCTCCGCTTCGATCAAGGCGGGATCCGGCGGTCGAGGGTACGCTGGGGCGACCCCCAACGACCACCGAGCCCGGAGGAGACACGTCATGGACTGGACCCTCGAAGTCGTCATCCTGCCCGTCAGCGACATCGACGCCTCGGTGGCGTTCTACCGCGACAAGGTCGGTTTCCACCTCGATCACGACACGACGAACGAGCACATGCACGTCGTCCAACTGACGCCGCGAGGGTCGGGCTGTTCGATCGTGATCGGCGATCTGCCGGCCCAGCGCGAGATGGCGCCGGGCTCCATCCGGGGTCTGCAGCTCGTGGTCGCCGACGCGCAGGCGGCTCGCCGGGAACTGCTCGAGCGCGGCGTCGATGCCAGCGAGATCGTCGTGATCGACCCGCGAGACGGCGGCACGTTCTTCGGCTTCACCGACCCCGATGGCAACACCTGGACCGTCCAGGAGCTCAAGGTCCGCGGCGACAAGCCGTTGATCCCGCTCGACCACCGCGAGCGATACGGCGAGGGTGTCGAGCTATAGCACCTTGCCCATGATCTGGATCGCGAGGTCCGTGCCCTCGCGGAGCGGGTAATGCTCGCCGGTGTCGACGAATCCCTTGCTCTCGTACAGGCGGATCGCGGACCCGTTCGTCGTCGTGACGCCCAGGCCGATCGTCGCGTAGCCGGCTCCACTGGCCCAGCCCTCCACGGCATCGATGAGGACGCTGCCGATCCCCTGTCGGCGCGCTTCGGGGGCGACCCACATCCCGAACAAGCCGGCGATCTCCGGACGATCGGGCGCCGGCGCCCCGACGGCCATCGCGACCCAGACGCCGTCGTCAGCGACGGCGATGAAGATGGCGCGCGCCTCCGACTCCAGCCACGCCCGCCAGTCCGCGTCGCTGCGTGCCAGCGCCTCTTCCAGCGGTTCCCCGAAGGCATCCGGGTCGCCGGCGAGCGCTCGCAGTCGCAGTTCGCGAACCGCCTGCCACTCGTCCGACCGAGCCTGGCGGATCTTCATCGCCCCGAGTGTACGGCGAGGCGCCGGTAGATCCTGCGTGCCGCGCGGGATCCGACGAGGCCTTGCGCGGTCAGACTGCGGCGGCGGTCGTTTCCTTCGACTCGAGCCGATTCTGGCGATACCAGGGAAGCAGCTGCACGACCGCGGTCGTCGCGGTGAATCCCGTTGCGATGGCCGCGAGATACTGCCAACCCGTCCCGAAGTTCTTGTCCAGGTAGAGCAGGACGAAGGTCGCGATCAAGGCGAAGATGAACGACACCGAAAACTCGATAAGGTCGAGCGTCCGCATCCGCATCAGCTGCCTGACAGGGTCCTGAAACTCGTACGGTGCGACCATCGATCCCGCGGCCATGGCCTCCGCGGCCTCCTCCGCCAACCTCCGCGGCTCCGCGCCCCCTCTCGATGGCCTCGCGAGTCGGTCAGGGTGTGACTCGATGAAACCAAGGAGCGCCACGTTCCGGCGCCGGAGCTCCTCGACCACATCGTGGTCGGCCAACTCTTCCTTGGTCCCGAGCTGGTGGACCTGGCCTTGCCAATAGGCTTGCGGATCCTCCCTGAACAGGTCCGCCTTCGCCGAGTCCGCCAAGCGCCCCCACAACGCGACTCCACGACGACGCTCGTCCTGGGCCTGTCGGACGATCTCGATGGCGTCGACCTGATCCGCGAGACTCGTTGCGTAGTCCTTGGCGTCGGACGTCGCCTCGAAGCCTGATCTGCGGTCGGTGAGGAGGTCATCGGCCTTCGTGAACACGGCTGCGCTTGGATCGATGGGTCGGTTCTCGTCAACGGCCTTGCGCAGTCGTGCCACGGCTTCTTGCAGGTCCTTCAACGACGCCCATATCGCCACAACGTCAGAGGCTTCCTTCGCCGCGTCGGCCAGGTCGTTCTTGTCCTTTGCGTGCTCGACATGGTCCAGCGTCTTCTCGGCCAGCGACGGCATGGCGGGATGGCCCTTGGGCCTGACGAATACGCCGTCGAACCAGGATCGTTCCTGCTCTGACAGCGTTCCGGCCGCAACGGCTGCGTCGAACTCCTTCTGAGCCATGTTGATCGCCGCTTCCGGGATGACCTTGGCGCGACGCCGATCCCGCCAGTACGCGAACGCGAAGGCGATCAATTCGCCGATAAGGACGGCAATCAGCGGCCAGATGAAGAAGTCCTGGACGTTGACGGTGAGCTCAAGCTCGGTCGGCTTCGAATCGTCTGGATTCAGGCTGAGTTTGCCCGCGTATGCGCCAGCTCGATCACTTTCCGCCAGCCGCACCATGGCGACGAGCCGCCCGTTTCCATCCATCGCGAAGTCACGAAGGATGACGTGAAGCCGTCCACCGGTGTCGGACGACAGGTACGTCGCGACATCGGTCAACCCCGTCGCCGTCTTCGGGCCATCGATGAAGACCTGATACCGCGCGGCCCCCGACGGCCCCTCGATCCAATCCGCCCAACAATCGCAGTCGTTCGGGACAAAGCCTGGCCAGGCACGGTTCGCATTGATCGTCACGGTCGACGGCACGACTCTTGCCCCGGCAAACGGATCGGTCGGCTTCCCGGAGACGGCCAGCGTGGCGCCGAGGATCGCCGGCGCATCGGACGCGAAGGCGATCAGGCCGGAAACGGTCGACGGGTCGGTGCCAGCGCCGGCCGACAGCTGGACATCGAAGATGCGCGTTCCGCCCGGAGCGATATCGATCGGAGCCGTTGGCGCGATGATGACCACCTGCCCGGCCGGTGTCGCGGATGCGGGTGCGAGGGCATCCGATTGGGCGCCACTGCCCGCGTCCACGAACCGTGTCGTGATCCGCACCGGAGTCCCGGAACCGTTGAGGATGGTCACGGACACCTTCGCCACCCTGGACGAATCGAATGTCAGTGTGTATGGCGCGGTGGGGCTCTGGATGACGAGGTGTTCGGGTTCGGCCGCGGATACGACCTCGAATCCGAGCGACAGGACCACGACGACGGCAGCGATCGCGAAGCGCACGTGCCCTCCCACCCACGGATTGCGCGAGATCCCGTGGATAGTACGCCGACCAAGCAAGCGCGCGGCCGCGGCTTGCCGAATGCGGACACGACAGAGTTGGGGTCTTCAAGAGCACCCGAGATGGACTCGCGACGCCCCGGGTCCAGCATGTATTGGGGCCGTACCGAACGGGAGGTAGACCGGTGACGCACTCTGATGATGAAGTCGACGTCGGGCGTCGGATCTGGGAGGACTTCAACAAGCGTCAACTGTTCGAGCATGGCTTGATCGACCGGAAGACGACGTGGTCGCTGACCACGCAGGCCCTGCTCTTTGCGGCCTACGGTCTCACGTTCACGGACAACGTTCCGACCGACCAGCTTGCCCAGTTCCGCACGGTCGTCGCATCCGCAGGGATCCTGATCGCGGCGCTCACCTTCGTCGGCGTCGTTGCCCTGATCCACTCGAAGCGCCTGTCGTGGGAGGCGTACCGAGACTACTTCCGCGACGAGTCGGCGGCGCTCCGTCTCCCAGGGCCTCTGGCTGAACGGCCGCTCCAGTGGGGTGTCGCCACGACCAACACGTGGTTGACCCTGGCACCTGATGTCATGTTCCCGATCGTGTTCTTCGGGGCGTGGTGCATCGTTCTGGCGTCACTGCACAGGTAGGTCGTCGCGCGATACCTCCACCAGGACGAAGTGGCGGAGCCCGATCCGTCGAGTCACGAATCGGATGACGCTCGGCAACTGGGCCGCGATGGCATCGCGCTCGACGACCACCGGATGCACGATGCGATGCTCGTGCCCGGCAGACCGGATGGTGCCGCCGCCGGCGGCGATGAGGTTCTTGGCCCACTGGGTCGCGTCGCCGAATGGGAGCGGGATGACGAACCCGTCGGCCGTTCGGAGTGCGACGACAGCTGTGGCATACGCCTTTCCGGACGTGCGCCCGGTGTGGCGGAGGATCGCCCACAGCGGCAAGAGGCGTGTGCCCGCGAGCCTGTTGCCCATGGATCCGAACCGGCGCGAGATGGCCCAGATCGGACCGCTCAGGCGGGGCCGGCCGGCGACGATATGTGGCGACGAAGTGTTCATGTCTGGATCATGCACCGCGCCCCCCTCGCCGACTTCCCGGCAACCCGTCAGTGCCGACCGACGGAAAGCCGTGATGCTCGGTCGGCCCGATCACGCGACGCCGTTCCGGATCGCCCAGGCCGTCGCCTCGGCGCGACCGCGCGCGTCGATCTTGCGGTACGCGTTGCCGACGTGACGCTCGACCGTGTTGATCGAGATCCCGAGCTTCGCCGCGATCTCGCCGTTGGTGTCGCCGGCAGCCAGCAGGCGAAGGACCTCGATCTCCCTGGGTGACAGCCCACCGGAGCCACGGATCGGCCGGGCTCCTCGTTCGGCAGCCGCGGTCGGCGCGGCCTCGGGGTCTCGCACGAACGCGACGAGTCGATCAACGACCTGCTCCGTATGCTCGAAGAACAGGCTTGCCGACGCTCCCGGCAGCATCTCGAGATGGCCATTCGGCAGCGCACGTGCGAGGTCGGCGGAGAGTTCGAAGGGGATGACCGATGCGTCGGTGCGGTGGAGAACGAGCGCCGGACAACGGACTCGGGTGGCATCGGCGGTGACGTCGATCGCGTAGGCGGCCTGGAGCGTGGCCCGCGCGACCGTCGGCGTCGTCGACGATCGGAACCAGTCGGCAGCGAGACGACCCTCGTCGCCTGCCGGCCAGCCGAGCCACGCGTGCGCGATCGATTCGACGAAGGTGTCCCAATCGCGTTCGATGAGGCTCAACAGCGCCTGGGTCCCCGCGCCCTGCATGGGATCCCAGCCACGGGTCGAGCCGCCGAACAGGATCAATCCGCGGACCCGCTGCGGGTGCCGCGCGGCCCACGCGATCGCGTGCGTGACCGAGTGGTAGAACCCGAGCAACACGACCTGGTCGACCCGCGCTGCCTCGACCACGGCATCGAGGTCGCGAAGGTACGCCTCGAGACTGAAGTCGGTGACGTCACGCTGCGAGCCACCGGTCCCTCGTCCGTCGTACTGGATCAGCCGGACGTGCTCGCCGAGCTCGGTGAAGGCTCGCTGGAGGACGGGGATCCGCCACTCCCCCTCGATGTTCGAGAACGGGACACCAGGCAGGTGGATGAGCGCGGGCCCTCTGCCGAACGAACTCCAGGCGATGTTGATGCCGTCGGATGCAGACGCGATGGCCAGGTCGGGATCCACGCGGGCAGGGTAACGCGGCGATGACAGCGCGGCTCTGGATCCGCATCCGCTCCGCGGAGTCAGATCATCGGTGGTCGGCTGGTGCCTTCGGCGTACGCAGCACGTACGTGCTCCCGCCGACGATCTTGCCCTTGTCTTCTTGGACGAATGATACGAGCGCCGACGCCGACGTCCTCCGTACGGGTGGAATGAGCCCGATCACCACCCCATTTCCGCGCTTGCCCGGGGCGATCTGACCGACGAGCACGTTCTTCGCGCGCCTGTCGGCGACGAACAGACGACTCGTCTCGTATCTGGTCGAGGCGTCGCCCAGCCGTGCTTTCAGGGCAGTGGCCTCCCGTTCGGTCAACGACCGCGCTGTGAACCCGATGGTCGGGCGGTCGGCGACGTCGGCGGGGAGGATAAGCCCCACATCCCAGCCCTTCGGCCGTCCGATCATGCGCAGGTCGTAGGCTGTCGAAGCACGACCCCGGATGGCCAACTCCGTCCAGTAGATGGCGCCGGGCGAAGCGTTCACGACGTGAAGGTTCTTCAGGCCGACCCGGCGCTCCGCTCGGACCAGGGCGTTGACATCGAAGCCCTTGCTGCTCGCCGGAATGGGATCATCGGCGCTGTCGACGATCACGAGCAGGCAGGAGTGATCGGCTGCCGATGTCGGCGTCGACCAATCCAGCGCGACGACCTCGGGGAGGTAGGGTGCGATCCGGGGCACCGTCTGCGTGGTCCCGACCGGATGCCAGGCCGTGGTGTTGATCGAGTCGCCGGGGAAGGCGGTCCAGAAATCCCCGGGAAGCGGTGGCAGGCCGGCGGCTGCGTTCGCCCACAGCACCTTGACTCGGACGTTCGTCGCGGGACTGACGCCTTGATTGTGGAGTTGGACGTAGACACGGTTCGTCTGTCCGCGTCGGGGATCTCGGTGCGCGAGCGTGCTCTCGAACACCACGTAGTCGACCGACCCCACCGGCGCCTGGTACGACGGTGGGAACCCGGCCAGCGCGTCCACCTTGATGTCGGCACACTGCCACCACCAGAGCGACGCACCGAGCGTGATTCCATGGAGCGGATCCGGGAATGCCGCAGGGACGCCGGCCGGGCTGGGGCCACGCCCATTGTCGAGCAGGTTGTCACGAACGAACATCCGGACATTCGGCGCGGTCGCCTCGTCGACGTGTCTCTCCCAGAGGCCGCGACCGTGTGTCGCGGCACGAAGCAGGCGCGATGGCCCGTGCAACCTGAGGTCGAACACGGCGCAGTTCGGCAGGCCTTCGCTGAATCCCGTCCAGGTCGTTCCGGCGTCCGTCGTGCGATAGACGGCCACGTCGGTGGCGACGAACATCGTATTCGGGGCCGTCGGGTCGATGACTAGGGCGTTGACCGGGATATCGGGCAACCGGAGCGCGCCGGTGCCCGAGGCTGATGTCCATGCCGGCGCCCCGGCCGTGAACGACCCGCGCCAGACATGGTCCACACCGAAGCCCGACATGACGAGGAACACCGTGTCGGGGTCGCCCGGACGCGTACCGATGTCCCAGATGAACTGCGACGGAAGAGGAGCGGCCTGGACGGGAGTCGCCGTCCAGGTTCCGGCGACCAGGGACACCCGATAGACGCGCCCAGCCGAGGTCCCGGCATAGATACGACTCGAACTCGCGTAGTGGATGGCCGAGACATTCTCGGCGGCACCCAGGCCGGGTAGGGCGATCTTCGTCGGCCAACCCGACGTTCCCTGCGCCGAGTCGAGGTTGAGCCGGTCGGTCCCGAACGCCACATGCTGTGGATTCGACCGATCCGCCGCGAGCGGCGGATAGAAGAGGCCGCTCCCGACGATGCCGGGGCCGACATCGAGCCACGAGCCCATCTGGCCGACGTTGGTCGAGCGCTTCGGACTGTTGCCGTAGTAGGTGCCCATGAAGGTTCGCGGGTCCGCTTGGTCGATGAGGCAGAAGCCGCCATCGCCATCGTCGCTGTGATAGAAGACGGGACTATTACGGAATTGCTCGGTCCCGTTGTCCTGCGTTCCGCCCAAGACGATCGCGTCCGCGGTGGGGTGGTCGTCGATGAATTCGAACTGTGTGATGCAGAAGTCTCGATTGATCGCATCGCTCCATGTCGCGCCTCGATCCGACGAGCGATAGATCCCGCCATCGCTGCCTGCATAGATGGTCAGCGCATCGGTGGGGTCGAACGCCAAGGCGTGATTATCTGGATGGAAGGCTCCACCGATGTCGGTGATGGTCCAGGCGCCAGTCGCGGCGTTCCTCACGGCGCGCCATAGCGACACCCCGCTCAAGTACACGATGTCGGGCGTCGTCGGATCGACAGCGACATTGAGGTTGTAGAAGCCTTGACCGCCGATCGATCCGCCGGGAAGCGGGATGGACGTCCACGTGGAGCCTTGGTCGGCCGAGCGATAGAAGGCGTTCACGGCATAATTCGCGTCCGCGATCAGGGCATAGACGATCGCCGGGTTGGAGCGCGACATGCCCAAGGCGATGCGCGTGAAGCCAGCTGCGGGTAGGCCGCCCGCGAGCTTCGTCCAAGTCGGAGTCCCGGCAGCCGCATTCGTCGATCGATAGATCCCACCGCCCCAGAAGGCGGCGAGAGCGGTCGCCGGCGTCGTGGGATCGATCGCGACGTCGGTCGCACCGAATGTCGGCAGCACACCGAATGGGGTCCATGTCGAGCCCGTGTTGGTCGAGCGATAGAGGCCGCTCCCGGTCGCGGCAAAGAGCCGTGATGGGCTGCCTGGTGTCACTGCCAGCCGGCCGATCCGCATGCCGGTGAACGTCGCGCCACCCAGCCTCGTCCAGCTGGCGCCGCCGTTCGAGGACCGCAGCACGCCGGCACCGTAATAGCTATCGCCGGAGAAGTTGCCTTCGCCGGTGGCTGCGTACACGGTGTTGTGGTCGTTCGGGTCGATCGTGAGGGCACCGATCGCCAGGGACGCCTCGTTGTCCGACATCGCCGACCAATGGTCCCCGCGGTCGATCGATCTCCAGACACCACCCTGGGCCGTCCCGACATAGATCGTGTTCCGGTCGGTTGGGTCGATGGCGATCGAGGTCACGCGCCCAGTCACGAGGACCTTGGCGGCCGAGTAGGTCTGGCCATTCGGGATGGCCGTCGGGCCGAGCTGGACCCAGTTGGACGATCCGAGGACAGGGGCCACGCCCTGCGGCCCGGCGACCCCCAGTCCGCGATCTCCAGGCGGTGTCCCGACAGGCTTCGCCTCTTCGAGCGCGGCGAGGCGCATCCGGGCCATCTCGCGTCGTCGATCCGCCGGGGCTCCACCCCGTCGCCGCGCCGCCGCCGGCGGCGCCATCAGGCGTTCGGTGACGAGGACTCGCATGCCGTCGCCGACGGCGAGGTGCTCGAGCGGCGCCTCACCGGACAGTCGCGCGACCTCGTGCTCCTGCGATCGCGCCAGTGGATCGTCGGGGGGTGGGACGGCTAGCGCAAGCTTCCGTCCCCGCGTCCGTCCGGATGGTTGCCTCGGCATCGTCGAACCTCCCGCCCTGGAACTCGCTACGAAGATCTCGCGAGCGCGGCACGGCGCCACTCGACCCGGGCCGCCCCGACGAACAGCACCGTGAGGGCGACGGCGATCAGGGTGACCGCGACCTCGAATGAGCCGTTGCCTTCATCGGGGTCGATGCCGAAGATGCTCTCGGCCCAGTCGTGCCACACGAGCGTTCCGATCGCCAGGATGGCGCTCACCGCCGCGAGCCCGGCCTCGATCCAGAAGCGCAGGCGCAGACCTCTACCACCCATTCCCATGCCTCCGTTTCGCTCTCGGAGCTACGCGCTCCGAACGATGGGATCCCGAGCCACACGCGGACCCTATCCCCACTGCGTCTCTGTCGCGTCACGCCGACCCGAGCGGCCGCCAAGATGCTGGCGAGACATCCCCGTGCGAGCATCCCGCCCATGAAGCGGTTCGACGCGTGCTTCGGCTGCCTCGTCCGGACGATCTTCGCCGCGTATGTGCTCGTCGCGCTCGGTGCCTTCCTCCTGGCGTTATGGCGGCTGCTCATGGCGTGTCTGGGTGGTCGACGAACGCCACCGCGCCCGGTCCAGTCCCACCCGATCCCGGAGTGGGCCTTCCGCGAGCCCGATCCGCTCATCTACAGCCAGCCATGGCTCCAGGCTCACGGCCTCGCGTATTCCTGGAATAACCCGGACATCCGCCTCGAGCTTCCCTCGACCCCGGGGGTTCCGGTCGACGTTCATACCCTGTTGCCGGGCACGGTCTACCGCATCCTCGCCCGGGTCTGGAACGGCTCGCCGACGGCTCCCGTCGCGAACATGCCGGTCGAGATGTCGTACCTCGACTTCGGGATCGGTGGCGTCTCGGTCGCCATCGGATCGACCACGGTCGACTTGGGTGTCAAGGGTGCCGCCGGCACGCCGGCCATCGCAACGGTCGACTGGAAGACGCCAAGCACGCCCGGTCACTACTGCATCCAGGTCCGGCTGGTGTGGCCCTTCGACGCAGACCCGGGCAACAACCTCGGCCAGCACAATGTGGATGTGAAGCCGCTGAACAGCCCCCGTGCCGCGTTCGCGGTCCCTGTCCGGAACACCAGTCGGGACAGGTTGCGTATCACCTTGGGCGTGGACACCTATGAACTGCCGGACCTGCGGCCGTGCCCGCCCGAGGAGCGCGCACCTGATCCCGAAGCCGAGGCGCGCCGCCGACGGCGGGTCATGGCGACGCATGGGGCAGGCAACCACCCGATCCCGGAGGGTTGGACCGTTGACGTCGGCCAGGCGGGCGAATCGCTCGATCTCGAGCCTGGCGAGGCGCAGGAGGTGTCGGTCGTGGTCACGGCGCCCGATGGCTTCGATGGTCGCAGGGCGTTCAATGTCAACGGATTGGCAGGGGAGGCACTCATCGGCGGCGTCACCCTCATCGTGACGGGAGACGGGTCATGACGGGCCCGGGGCCCACAGGGCCGGTGATCTCCCCGTACACGTGGTTCACCCAATGCGTCGACAAGGCCCATTACCACAACCCGGTCTCGTTCGGGCTTGACGCCGGACTGGGGACGCTCGGCAAGGACGCCTGCGAGTACCTGCTCGGCCGGAAGCTCATCTGCCTCGATGGGACTCGATGTGCCATCGGGACCGTCGTCCACATCGAGCCGGTCGGGTACCACAAGCCATTCCCCGACGACATCGACAACGACTTCTGCATCAACGTCCTGCTCTTCCCGCATCGGGTCGGGGAGTTCGCCGGTGGGGCGAAGCTTCCCAACTGGGACATCGTCCGACACGACGGGATCCAGGGCGGTCTCATCGACATGGATCCCGCGACGATGCCGGTGCCGAACGAGCCGGCCAGTGCGCCGACGCCGTACACCGTCACTTACCTCTTCGGCGCCCCAGGCGGTGCGGCACCCTACGAGCCGAACGAGGACAAGACGGAGCGGCTCCTCGAGGAGGTCAAACAGGACGCTGCGGGCATCAAGCGCAGCGAGGTTCCGATCCTCCATGCGGAGTTCGAAGGCTCTCGGATCTTCGCGGTCTGCACAGCCATCAAGCCGTTCCTCGACGCGGCGACGGGAGGCCCCGGTTCCGGGGCCTGTCGTTCGGCGCTCGGCTGGATCCCATGGCTCGGCGATGCGATCTGCACGGTCATCGAGACACTGATCGTGATCGCGCTGGCACCGTTCATGGCGGCCGCCGCGGCAGCTGCGTGGGCTGCGGCTGGGATCCACGATGACCTCTTCTTGACCGGTCCGATCTCGCGCCAGATCTCACTCGGCGAGGACGTCATCATCACCGGTCGGTGGACGTGGGACGGCGGCCACAGCGGATGGAACGAGTTCCACCCCACGATGACGCTTCAGAAGATGGTGCTGCCGAAGTCGACGACGGCCGGGTTTCCAAAGGACGAGGCGAACGGGTTCGTCGACGCGTGGTGCCGCCTGGTCATGGCCGCTCCACCGGCGACCGGCGAAGCCGCCACGGGACTCACCATGACCCCGGA
The DNA here is from genome assembly GCA_963833705.1 of uncultured Chloroflexia bacterium. Lineage (GTDB taxonomy): Bacteria > Chloroflexota > Limnocylindria > Limnocylindrales > CSP1-4 > SPCO01. The sequence goes on from CAWHYQ010000004.1 coordinate 128,113, forward strand.
ACAACAGGACACAGCCGATCGCCAGCGTCGACCCGAGAATGGCTGGCAGTTCCATCCTGCCATCGACGGGTGCGCTCCCGACGATGACGATGGCGGCTTCGAGGGACCGCGCTGATGGCGTTGCCGAGGTGCCCTCGATGCGTGGCGATCCTTGCCCTCGCGATCGCCGCCTGGGTCGCGATCATCGCGTCGGTGCTCGGTCGATGGCGAGGGCGTTCCTAGGTCGCGATCTCCCAGATGTGGCCGCCCGGATCGCGGAAGCTGGCGGTTCGGATCCCCCATGGCCGGTCCATCGGACCGTTGAGCAGCTCCACGCCGCGGGCTGCCAGTTTCGCGCAGATGGCATCGACGTCATCGACGGGGATCGTGAACTGCATGCGAGCACCGGCGTCCGGAGAGGCCACGACGGCCGGGTCGATCAGGGCGTGCGCTGCGCTGGTCTCGAGCAGGTTGATGAGCGTGTTGCCGAAGTCGAACACGACCGAATTGGGGTCCTCGAAGTGGACCGGCAGCTCGAAGACATCCAGGTAGAACTGCTTCGTTGCCGCCAGGTCCTCCACGAACAGCGTGATGGCATGGATCCGGCCCGGCCAGGCACCCACCTCGGCATCCCTCCTCTACGTGTCGACCAGGAAGCGATGGTAGAGGACGGGCGTTGGTGTCATGGGGCCGCGCGGAAGACCAGACCTGATGTGCCCGCATCGATGGTGAGGACGTCCGCCTCGATCGTGTAGTGGACCGTGCCGGTGAGCGTCGAGACCACGGCCGCCTCGACTGCCGCGGGACCGGCCATGCACGCCTTCTTGGTCAACGCCATCGCCCCGAAGGTCAGCGTGTCGTCCGTCACGGTCACGGGCCCGCCTCCGGTGTTGCAGCCGGTGTCGAGCTCCACCCGACCGTCGACGATCCGCATCGACGCGGTCACGCCAGTCGGGACACTCGAGGCCGCGTCGCCGGTGACGATCCCGTCGAGGACCCATTTCGTGCCGGTGATCGGCTTGTCCGGCTTGGCGACTTCCCGGTCCAGAAGGGTCAAGCGGACCGTGCCGTCATCGAGCGTGAGGGTGTCGCCGGCCAGGGCCATGGTCGAGCCACTCAGCAGCTTCGCGAGCCACCGGTCCTGCTCCATCAGCGGCTGCGCACAGCCCATCTCGGTCGTGATCAAGTGGGCGGTCGACAGTCGATCGCCCGTGATGGTGTACGCACCCCCGATCGCATTGCACCCGCCGCCTGCGCTGAGCGAACCGTCCCTGAACGCGAGGGTGATGCGCGTGCCCGGGACCATGGTCACGCCTTTGACGTCGGTCGAGAGGTAGGTCTTGCCATCCACGCCAGCGGCCGGCGCGGTTGGGGCTGCCGAACCTGGTGCCGCCGAACCGGTTGCCGCCGGACCTGGGGCAGCCGAACCTGGGGGGGACGCACTGGGGGCCGACGACCTTGAGGCGCCGCCGGAGGAGCAGGCGCCGACCACCATGGCGATCGACGCGAGGACCACGAGGAGCAACTGTCGTTTCATGCCGCAAGGACGTCCACTCAGCCGTTTGGTTCCGATGGGTTCGAGGCTACGGCAACGAGCCTACCGGTTGGTAGCATCTCCGGATGCACGATCTGTCTTCGCGTGGGGCGCCGCTCGAGTATTGGTTCTGGACGGCGCATTGGCCCGGTGGGGGCGCCATCGTCGACTACATCGTCCGGCGCGAACGAGGCGAAGCGGAGCTTCGGGTGGGCACCTGGGACGGTGGCGTCGGCCCCGTCACGCATCGCGCAAGCCGGACCTGGAGCGTGGATCCCGAGGGCATCCGGATCGACGACGCCGTCCTCACCGCGGCGGGTTCGCAAGGAGCGGTCGAGGGCGTCAGCTGGACGATCGAATGGGACCTCGGGGCGGATCGGGTGCTTCCGCGGCCGGACTGGTTCGGCCCGCTCCATCCCTTCGACATGGAGGTCGTCGTGCGGCCGGGCGCGACCTTTCACGGCACGATCATCGTCGGCGACCGGGAGATCGCATTCGACGCGTCCGGCGCCGTCACCCATTACTGGGGCCGACGCCTCCCGGATCGCTGGGCGTGGATCTCGGCGAGCGGGTTCGATGACGACCCCGACGCCCGGCTCGAGGCCTACCTCGGCAGCAGCCGCATGTGGGGCCGCGTTCCGGGACCGTCGGCGGGCTATGTCTGGCTTCGATCGGGCGCCCGGACCGAGGGGACCGTCATGCCGCTGACCGGCGTCATCACCGCCCGCCGCGACGGGCTCGAGGCGCACCTCAGCAGCCTTCGAGCCGACGGCCGTCGGCACACGATCACCAGCTCGGCGCCAGCGGAGGCCTTCAACGACATCGGCGAAGACATCCACCAGACCGTGTTGGCTGACCTGTGGCTCGATGGGCGCAACGTGGTGACCGGGTCGGTCGGATTGGAGTTTCGGGCCCCCGACTTACGCTAGGCCCCAAGCGCATCGGCACGAGCTGCCCAGGGTCGTCGAGACGGGGAACGGCGCGCGGCTGGTACCGTACGCCGCGATCCCATGCGCTTTCCACGAACAGCCGTTGCCGCGCTCGTGCTCATCGCCACGGCTGTCGTCGTGCCACTGCTCGGCGTCGGCGTCGCGCTGTCCGTTCGGCCGTCCATCCAGGCGGCCGCGCCGGTGGTGCTTGACGACGCCTCGCGTTTCGAAGCGATGCCTGTGGGGCCCGCGAAGACGCAGTCCCTGGCGGGCCTTTTCGATGCGCTCCCGATCGTCGATCCGGGATCGGGCTCGAAGGCGCGACCCTTCTTCGTTCGGTACGGCAGGTCGGTCGTCGACGACCCGAAGTCGATGTCTGACCTCGTGGCAGCCGCCATGGCCGAGATCCGGGTCAAGGGCTCGGCCAGGACCGTCACGGACGCGTTCCTGTCTCGGCTCGTGTCCGAGGACCCGGACGTCGAAGTGGACACGAACGACGAAGGCGTGACGGCTGAACTGGGCGACGCCGCCTTCAAGTCGCTGGCGCGGCGGGCGATGCCGGCGATCGCGGCGATCCCGGCGAATGCGGTCGCCCTGAACGACCTCGCCGTGGCCATCTTCGTCGCGAGCGCAAGCGGCACGGTCGACGACCGCTCGTCGCTCGACGGCAAGCCGCTCGCGTCATACGTGCACCTCCGCCAGGCCGCACCAACGCTGCTGGAGCTCGGCATCGCGTCCTTCCCGGACGACCGTGCGATGAACGTCAACCTCGCCTTCATGCACAGCCTCGACGAGACCTTCGGCACCGAAACCGAGCCGTCGATGGCGACGCTCGGGACCTACGTGGGTCGAGCTCCGGCCGATGTCACGGCTCGGTCGCTGCTGGCCGATCTCCTCGTTCGCACGGATGCCGATAGCGGCCTCGATCGGGCGATCGCGGTCGTCGACCCCTTGATCGATGGCGCCAAGACCGAGGCCGCCGGTCACCTGGTCCTGGGTGACACGCTCCTGCGTGCCGCCGAACGAGGAGCCGTCGAAAGCGCGTTCACCTCCCGTTCGCTCGCGACGCGCGCCCTCGGCGCCTATGACCAGGCGATCGAGCTCTCCGGCGACCCCGCGGCGTTCGCCGGCCGGGCGAGCGCGTTGGATCTCCTCGGTTGGCGGGCGGGTGCTGCCGCGGCCCTCCGCGAGGCGGTCGATCGTGCCGGATCGTCGATCGCCGGACGACTGCACCTCGCCGATCTGGAGGCCTGCGCCGGCGAGAACCCAGCCTGGCTGAAGGATGCGCAGGCGGCGCTCCGTCTGGCGAGCAAGACGAAGGCGACGCCGCTAGCCGGCCTCAGGTTCGTCCCGGACAACGCGACTGACCGGGGACACGGCGGGTACTCGTTCGACAGCGGCAGGCTGGCCAGCGGTCTGACGGTGGCGGACACGCAAGGTGGCGCATCGGTCGTGACCCTCGACCCGTTCCCGGAATCGGAGACGTGCCTGACGGCTGACGTCCGGTCGGACACGGTCGTCGAGACCGCCGCCACGGAAGCCTGGCTGGCGGCGATGGCCGGCGGCGAGACGGCAACGGCCAGGCAGGTCCTCGCGACGTGGCAGGGCGACATACCCGCGGCCGATCCCGCGTCTCCGGATGACGAGGCGGGCTCGGACATCGAGACGCCGGGCGAACTCGGCAAGGTCATGGACCTCCTTGACGGTGGCTTGTTCAACCCAGACGACGACCCGATCGCCTCGTTCACCGACCTGGCGCATCGACTGCCACCCGAGGTAGAGGGTCGGGTCTGTTCGACCCTCGCAGCGGCGATCACCGGTAAGGGATCAGATTTCAGCGACGACGTGGTCACCTGCGTCGCCGAGGCAGCCCACCGACGCGGCGACGACGCAGCGGCCGCCGCCGCCATCGAACCGATCATCCGACTCGACGATCACCAGGATCCCGCGAGAGCCGTTGCCGTCCTCCAGTCGGGCATGCTCAACGAACTGGCGGGTCATCTCGACATCGCGCATGACCGCTACGAGGCGGCCGCGACCCTTGGGGAGACGACCATCGCTGGTCTCCAACGCCTTGGCGACCTCGACCTTCGCGAGGCGGACCCGATGGGCGCGCTCGACCACTACGAGTTGGCGATCGCCGCGATCCGATCCCAGGTGTTCGCCGACCCCCAGTACGAGATCGACGAGGTCCAGGCCAAGCCGTTGCGCCACCAGATCGACAACAACCGCGGCATCGCGCTGCTGATGACCGCTCGAACGGAGACGGACCGACCACCGGATTGCACGGCCTTCGCCGCCATATGTGCCCAGGCGCGCGAGGCCTTCGACGCCGCGGCGGCCGCCGACCCCGAGAACCCGGTCTATGCCATGAACCAGGCATGGGTCGCGCGACTCACGGGCGACGTCGACAAGGCCATCGCGAAGTACCGGGAAGCGCTCTCCCGACGGGACACCGCTGGGGGCGCCGGTGCACAACGACCTTGGCGTCCTCGCGGCCGGGCGAGGCGACCTTGCTGAGGCGAGGACCCAGTTCGTCGTGGCGCTCTCGCTCCAGCCTGGATACGACCTCGCGATCTGGAACCTCGGCGTGCTCGATGCGCGTGAGGCAGGCCCCGTGCTCACGGCTGGACAGGCGCTCCTCGCCGAGGCGGGCCGACAGGACCGCGACCTGCGCTCCAGCGAGATGTCTTTCCGGACGGACGAGCGCGTCTACCGCGTCGAGGTCAATGGGACACAGCTCGAGCTGGCACGCGCTCCCGGTACCGGCGCCGCCATCGGAGCGGCCGCGTTCGGGGTGATCGCGACGGCCGGCGCCATCGGTCAGCTCATCGCGAGCCTGGGCGGCGACGTGGAGGAGGCGGCCGGCGCCGTCGCGACGGAAGGCCTGCTCCGGCGGCGACCCCGGTGGCTGCGACTCGGGGGCCGCGTGCGCCTCGGCATGGACGGGGACCGACGGTGGTGGCGGTCCTCGTTCGCGTGGATCCCTTCGATCGTCGTCCTCTTCGTGACGACGGCCTGGACCGCCAACTGGTTGGCACCGGACGCGTTCGGGACCGCCCTGCTGATCGGCCTGTGCGCGGCAGCCGTCGCCCTGGCGGTCCATGCGTGCGGGCACCTGGTCGTCGCGGGGCGGATGGGTGCGGCACTCCAGCCTTCACGTTGGGACGCGGGGATCGCACTCGCGCTCATCGGGATGCCGTTCCACGTGCCGGCCGGGCCGTTCCTGGCGGAACGGATCACCACGGAGGATCCGAGCCGCGACTGGTGGGTCTCCTTCGCCGGCGTGTTCGCGAACCTGGCCGCCGCGGGGTTCGCATTCCTCCTGTATCTCGCCTATCCGATGCCGTTCCTGCGCGTGCTCATCGCCACGCAACTGGCGGTCGCGGCGTTCGCGCTCATCCCGAGCCATCCCTTGGACGGCGATCGGCTCGCGACGCGCCCCATCGTCCTCGCGCTGATCGGGCTCGGCGTCGCGGCCGCCTCGACGGCGATCGCGGTCGGGGCGATCTAGGCCGTCGGAAGCGCCCGGTCGACTCGTTCGGCCGGGCTTCGGATTCGATCTACGGCTCGAATGGGGTCTGCAGCTGGAAGTAGTTGCCGTCCGGGTCGGCGAACGTCGCGATCAGGGAATCGGGATAGCCCTCGAAGGCATATGGCTCCCTGATGACGATCGCCCCAGCGGCTTTGAACCGCTCGAAGTCGCCTTTGACGTCCTGGCTCGTGATGTTCCAGATGAACCGACCCGGCTGCGAGTTGCTCCCGTGGACCTCCGAATGACCTCCCACGTTGACCCAACCCGAGCCGAGCTGCCACCCGGCAAACCCACTGTCCGCGAAGCCGGGCTCACCGAGGAGCTTGGTGTAGTACTCGATCAGTCGTGGTGCGTCCTCCGACCCGATGAGGATGTTGTTGAAGTCCATGTCGCCTCCTTCGGCCGACGCGAACCTGACAGTCCGTGGCAGGTTTGGGGGCTACAACTCGGCATGACAGCGCCCGACCTCGAGGAGACGACGATGACGAGCAGCACGGTCTCAGGGATCGCCCCGCGGGCAGCCGAACCAGGCCCGGCCGTCCACGACTTCGACTTCTACATGGGGACCTGGCGGGTGCATCACCGGCGCTTGACGAAGCGCCTCGCCGGCAGCGACGACTGGGCCGAGTTCGAAGGCACGTCGACCGCCTGGCCGATCCTCGACGGCGCCGGCAACATCGACGACAACGTCCTCGAGCTGCCGGCCGGCACGTATCGGGCGATCTCGCTCCGAACCTACGACCCGGTCTCGGACCAATGGTCGATCTGGTGGCTCGACGGACGGAGTCCCACGAGGCTCGATCCACCGGTGGTCGGCGGGTTCAAGGACGGCATCGGTACGTTCATCGCCGAGGACACCTTCGAGGGCCGGTCGATCCTCGTGCGCTTTCTCTGGTCCGACATCACCGCCACTACGTGCCGCTGGGAGCAGGCCTTCTCCTCGGATGACGGCGCGACCTGGGAGGTCAACTGGGTGATGGAGTCGACGCGGATCGCTTGAGGCGTCGTCCGCCGTGACTCCGTCGACGGCATGACCTGCCCGGCAAGCGACTCGAAGCCTTGAGCCAGGGCTTGGACGGGTTCATTTGAAGCTCAAACTGGCTTTCGGGACCCTCGATTCATCGCCGGTGTTGATGCCTTGCTTGATCGTCTTGCGGTTCTTCACGAACCATCGTCAAGTTGGACATCCCGTCGTACAAGCTGAACGGGACGCCTTTGGCAATTGGCTCCAAGTACTCAATGGCCGCCCCTCCGTCTGGCCAACGCCTCCGGTCGCCAGGGCTAGCTGCAGCCGCTGGTGCTCCCGCAGTTGAGGCACTTGTAGCACGAGCCGTTGCGGACCATGATCGAGCCGCATTCGGCGCAGCCTGGGGGCGTCGGCCTGGGTCTGGAACGAGACCTTGGCGCCGCCGAAGTTGAGAGAGATGGCCGGGGTCGTGCCGCCACCACCACCGCCATTGGTGGCCTTGCCGTTCCCGTTGCCGTTGGCGGCGTGGCCGTTGGCGATCGCGCCGTTGGTGGCGATGACCGCGAGCGGCTCGGAGGCGGCGGGCTGCGGGACCGTTTCGGTCGCCACGGCGGTCGCCTTCGGGGGTTCGGTGTCAGTGGTCTTGGCCGGGGGCTCCGGCGCGACGGCCGGTGTTGACGCCACCGGCTCATCGACCACCGCGGCCGGGGTGATCGTCGCGGCCCCTGCGGGCGGCGCGTCCACGATGGCCGACCGGTCGATCAGCCCGAGGATGCCCTTGTCGTCGGGCGACAGGAAGCGCGAGCCGAGCCAGCGGAAGATGTAGTCCACGATGCTCTTGGCGATCGGGATCTCCTGGTTGCCGGTGAAGCCCGACGGCTCGAACCGGACGTGGGCGAACTTGTTGACGAGGTCCTTGAGCGGCACGCCGTACTGGAGCGCCACCGAGACCGTCGTCGCGAAACTGTCCATCAGGCCCGAGACGGTCGAGCCCTCCTTGGCCATCTTGAGGAAGATCTCACCGGGCTGGCCGTCCGGATAGAGACCGACCGTGATGTAGCCCTCGTGCCCGGCGATATCGAACTTGTGGGTCACCGCCGCGCGCTCGGCCGGGAGCCGGCGTCGATGGGGGAGTGCCGCCTCCGCCTGGGCCTTGGCCAGCTGCTTGCGCAGCTTCTCCAGCTCCTCGGAGTCGACGGTATCGGCGCCCGCGTCACCGGTCTTCTTGCCGGTGCTGAGTGGCTGGCTCCGCTTGGAGTTGTCGCGATAGACCGCGATCGCCTTGAGCCCGAGCTTCCAGCCCTCGAGGTAGACCTTCTCGATCTCCTCGGCGGTGGCGGCCTCCGGCATGTTGACGGTCTTGCTGATCGCGCCACTGATGAACGGCTGGATGGCGCCCATCATCCGGACGTGGCCCATGTAGTGGATGGACCGCTCGCCGTTGGCCGGCTTGAACGCGCAGTCGAACACCGGCAGGTGCTGCGGCTTGAGGTGCGGTGCGCCCTCGATCGTCTCGTGCTCGGTCAGGTACGCGAGGATCTCGTCGACCTCTTCCGCGCCGTAGCCGAGCTTGCGCAGGGCCGCCGGGACGGTCTGGTTGACGATCTTGAGGAAGCCCTCGCCGACGAGCTTCTTGTACTTGATGAGCGCGATGTCCGGCTCCACGCCGGTCGTATCGCAATCCATCATGAAGGCGATGGTGCCCGTGGGCGCGAGGACGGTGACCTGGGCATTCCGATAGCCATGATCCCGGCCGAGCTCGAGGGCCTCATCAAAGACAAGATGGGCCTGCTCGAGCATGGCAGCCGGGACACCTTTTGTCGGAATCTGGTACGACGCATCGCGGTGCTTGCCGATGACCCGCAGGAACGGCACGCGGTTCTCGTCATACGAGAAGAACGGGCCGCCATGGTCGCGGGCGATCTCCGCCGACTGGCGATACGCCTCGCCGTGCATGATCGCGGTCAGCGCGGCCGCGTAGTTGCGACCCTCGTCCGAGTCGTAGGCCAGACCGCGTGACATGAGCAGCGCGCCGAGGTTGGCATAGCCGAGGCCGAGCGGCCGGAACTTGTGGGAGTTCTCCTCGATCCGCGGCGTGGGGTAGGACGCGTTGTCGACGAGGATCTCCTGGGCCGTGATGGTCACCTTGGCAGCGAAGCGATAGGCCTCGACGTCGAACTCGCCGTCCTCGCCGACGAACTTCATCAGGTTGAGCGAGGCCAGGTTGCAGGCGGTGTCGTTGAGGAACATGTACTCCGAGCACGGGTTGGACGCGTGGATCCGATCCGTGACGGCCGAGGTGTGCCACTCGTTGATGGTCGTGTCGTACTGGATGCCGGGGTCGCCGCACAAGTGGGCGGCGTCGGCCATCCGCCGGAAGATGTCGCGCGCCTGGTAGGTGTCCATCGGCTCGTGTGGCGCCACGACCGCGTAGGTCGTCCAGTCCTTGTCGTCCACCACGGCCTGCATGAACTCGTCGGTCACGCGGACGCTGTGATTGGCGTTCTGGAAGAAGACGCTGCCATAGGCCTCACCGGTGAAGGAGGGGTCGTAGCCCGCCTCGATGAGCGCCCAGGCCTTCTGCTCCTCGTGCGCCTTCGAATCGATGAACTCGAGGACGTCCGGGTGCGCGGCGTCGAGGATGACCATCTTGGCGGCGCGACGTGTCTTGCCGCCCGACTTCACGACGCCCGCGAAGGCGTCGTAGCCCTTCATGAAGGAGACCGGGCCTGACGCGGTGCCGCCCCCGGCCATCTTCTCCTTGGACGAGCGGATGGTCGAGAGGTTGCTGCCGGCGCCCGAACCGAACTTGAAGAGCATGGCCTCCGTCTTGGCGAGGTCCATGATCGAGGACATCGTGTCGTCGACCGAGTTGATGAAGCAGGCGCTGCACTGGGGCCTGGCTTCGATGCCGACGTTGAACCAGACCGGCGAGTTGAACGCCATCTTCTGGTGGACGATCAGGTGGGTCAGTTCCGCCTTGAACGTCTGGAGGTCCGCGTCGGTCGCGAAGTAGTGCTGGGTCTCCGCCCAGGCCGTGATCGTGTTGACGACGCGATCGATGAGCTGACGGACGCTGGTCTCGCGCTCCGGGGTGCCGAGGTGGCCGCGGAAGTACTTGCTGACCACGACGTTGGTGGCGAGCTGGGACCAGAAGTCGGGGACCTCCACGTCCTTCTGCTCGAAGACGCTCTTGCCCGATTCGTTGGCGATGCCGGCGGTCCGGTATTCCCAGGTGATCTCGTCATAGGGATGGACGCCCGGGCGGGTCCAGCGGCGCTCGAAGGTCAGGCCACGGGTGCCTTCGCCAGAGAAGCTGGCGCCGTACGGGCCGGTCAGGTGGCGATCGGCGGCGGACCCGGCGGCGGATCCGGCGGCGGTCTTGGCATGGGCGGCGTGGGCCTTGGTGCCCTTGGTAGTCGTCGGCGGCTTGTGGGTCTTCGTCGCGTGTGGATCCATGGCGGGGGCCGCTTCGCCGTTGACTGCCATCGTGTCTCTTCCTCCGCGTGTGTCGTGCCGGTGGCGGTAGCTGCCACCGATCCGGTGTCGTCAGCGTTCCGAGGGTCTGGGGGCCGCGAGTCGAGCCAGCGGGTGGGGCCGGCGGACGGGCGTCGTGGGCATCTCGGGCGATCAGTCGACCCCAAGAATGCTACGCGCATCGGTGGGCCGAGTCAAGGTCAAAACCACAAGATGTAGTGGTTGCCTCTCGGTTCCCATCGCTACATGTGGTGTTTCGCAGAATCCACGCTCAGCGGCACTTCGTCCACGCTCAGGCCCGGGTTGTCCACGATCGTCGCGGCATTGTCCACGTCATTCGGCCGGCGTTCCACAGGCCGTCCACACGCCATGGTATCGGACAAACGTTCGATATGTCCGGTCAGCCGGACACGTGAATCCGAGACGTTCCAATGACGGCAGCCGCCGACAGTGCGGCTGGCTGCGGCCGTAGCCTCGCGACATCGCGGCATCGCACAGGGGGATGACATGGCAAAGCGGCCAACCGATTCCGAGACGTGGGATCAAGTGATCCATCAGCTCAGCGGTCCGAGCCTGGACAGCGCCAAGGTCTCCGAGCTCGTCGGGCTGCTCGGGGAGGCGCTGGGTTCGGACACGACGCGACTGCGGGTCTTTCCGAAGGGCATCCCGTGGCCCGACGGCATCATCGTCCACACCGTGGTCAACCCACGCACGCTGAATGGCATCCTGAAGTTGCTGCTGACGTCGCCGCGGATCGACACGGTCCGCGTCTTCCCGCGCGGGATCATCAACCCCGAGATCTTCCTCGCCGAGATCGAGATGAGCTGAGCCCGTCGGCCGCGGGGACCGTCACGTGGAACCGCTGGTGCGACAGCGCATCCTGCAGATCCATCCATCACTCCGATGCAACCTTCAGTGCGGGCATTGCTACTCCGAGTCGGGACCGCGCGCGACGCTCGCGCTGGAGGTTGAGCTAGCCGGTCAGGCGATCTCGGATGCCGCGGCAGTGGGCTATCGGGTGCTGTCCGTCTCGGGAGGGGAGCCGCTCCTCTATCCGGACCTTCCGGCCCTGCTCCGCCTGGCTCGTCAGCGGGGCATGGCCACGACGATGACGACCAACGGGATCCTGCTTGGAGGACCCAAGGCAGGACCGGTGCTCGACGCGCTCGATGGGGTGGCGATCAGCCTGGATGGGCCACCCGAGATCCACGACCGTGTCCGAGGTCGGGCGGGTGCCTTCGAAGCGGTCCCGCGGGCCGCTGCGCTGCTCCGTGAGCGCGGGCTGCGGTTCGGGTTCATCACCACGCTGACCGACCAGAACTGGATGCATCTGCCGTGGTTGGCCGACTTCGCCGTTGAGCAAGGTGCGTCGCTCCTCCAGATCCATCCGCTGGAGATGATCGGTCGGGCCATCGTGGAGATGCCCGGCGAGGCACCGGCGCAGATGGCCTTCGGGCGGGCGTTCCTCATGGTCGCGGCCCTGCGCGCCAAGTACCACGAACGGCTCTCGATCGGGCTCGACCTCCTCCTTCGGGATGAGATCCTCCGCGATCCCGAGATCGTCTATGCCGGCGATCCGATGGCGACCGGCAACGCTGCCGACGAACTCGGTCTCCTGATCCTTGAGGCGGACGGCACGCTCGTCCCGATCTCATACGGGTTCTCGCGTGCCTACGCACTCGGCAACATCCACGAGCGGCCACTGGCCGACTCGTTCGAGGCCTGGCGTTCTGTCGGTCAGGCCGATTTTCGGCGCCTGTGCTCGCGAGTCCTCGAGGAGGTCGAGGCCAGTCCCGGCGAGCAGCTCGTGAACTGGCACGAGCGCGTCGTGTCGCGCAGCCACCGCCGGCTCACCCCTCGGACGACGCCCGCGGAGCGCGTGCCCGCCAGGGTGCCCGAGCCCGGACGGCGGGTGACAGAGGCCGCGACCCCGGGCTGACCCCGTCGCGCGACAGATCGACGGTACGCCTGACGCGCCGCGATCCGTCCTTCCTCGCCTCGTACCGATCTTTGTCCGTGGTATGGACAAAGTGGTTGGAGGCCGCTAGGATGCCGCCGAACACGGCTTTGCCAAGTCTCTGGACAAAGTCGGGTGACGCCCCGGAGGAGGCCTCGCCGCGCGGATGGCACGGACCGAATTCCCGACCAAGGCGACGCACGCGCAGACGCGTGCCCACAACGCCGCGCTGGTCCTCCGTGCGATCTACGACCTGGGCCCCATCAGCCGTGCGGAGATCGCCCGCCTGACGGGTCTCACGCGGACCTCCGTCGGCGAATTGGTCGGCGAGCTGGAAGGGGAGGGGCTGGCCCGCGAGGTCGGCCGCGGCCCATCCACCGGCGGAAAAGCCCCCACCCTCGTCTCGCTCGTCGACGACGCGCGGAACGTCGTGACCCTCGACCTCGGCGAGCGGACCTTCACGGCCGGGCTGCTCGATCTCCGCGGACGGATCGCCCGTCGGGCGACGCGCGACCTCGACGGCCGGGACGGCGACGCGGCCGTCGCCCTCGTCCACGACCTGATCGACGAGATCCTGGCCGGTCCGCACCAGGCCATCCTCGGCATCGGCGTCGGCACCCCGGGCATCGTGGACGGCGAGGGCACCATCCGCTGGGCGGTCAACCTCGACTGGACCGACCTGCCGTTGGGCGAGCTCCTGAACGCGCGCTACGACCTCCCGACGATCGTCTCGAACGACAGCCGGGCCGCGGCCATCGCGACGTTCCTGTTCCGCGGCGATGCTCGGCCCGCGAACCTCGTCGCGGTCAAGGTCGGACGCGGCATCGGCGCCGGTCTCGTGCTCGAGGGCGAGCTGTTCGTCGGCGACGGCGACGGCGCCGGCGAGATCGGTCACATCGTAGTCGAGCCGGACGGTGCCGAGTGTCATTGCGGCCGGTTCGGCTGCCTGGAGACCGTGGCCAGCGCTCCGGCCATCCTTCGCGCCGCCGAAGCCGCGGGTCTGAGCGCCACCACCCTCGACGACATCGCCGGTGCGGCCAGCGCAGGCGACGAACGAGCCCTCGCCGTCTCGCGTGCCGCCGGACGAGCCCTCGGAAGCGCGGTCGCCAACCTCATCGGCATCCTGGACGTCCGCGACATCGTCCTTCACGGCTCGGTCACCGTCCTCGGCGAGCCGTGGCTGGCGGCCATCCGCGACGAGGCGACGCGCCGGTCGCTGGGTCCGCTCGCGCGCGAGACGCGCATCTTCGACGGCGGCCTCGGCGACGATCTGACGCTCACCGGCGCCTGCGCGCTGCTGCTCACCCGCGAGCTCGGGCTCACGGTGCACCGATGACCGACGTCACACGCCGCGGGGCCACGGGCTCCAGCGGAAGTCTGGATGGCCACGAGCGGCCGTTGCTCGTCGGGGTCGATGTCGGCGGCAGCAAGATCGCCGTCCTGGTGGTCGATCGCGACGAGCGGACGCTCGCCCACCAGGTCGCGCCGACGTCGTCGGGTGCGCCGGACCGCGCAGTCGATGAGATCGGCGCGGTCGTCGATGCGGCGCTCGGGGCGGCAGGCGCCAGCCTCAAGGATGTTGCGACGATCGGCGTCGGCGTCCCAGGCCGAGTCGATCCGGTCACGGGTTCGGTGACGCTCGCGGTCAACCTCGGCTGGTCGGACCTGCCGCTCGGGGCCCTGCTGGCCGCGCGGTTCGGGCGCGCCTGCGTCATCGAGAACGACGTGCGGGCGGCGGCCCTCGGGCTCCATCGCCGTCGGGTCGTCGGCATGTACGACGACCTCGCCTATCTCGCCGTCGGGACCGGCGTGTCGGCCGGCGTCATCATCGACGGTACCCTCCATCGCGGCGCGCGCGGCCTGGCGGGGGAGATCGGGCACGTCATCGTCGAGCCCGATGGGGCCCGTTGTGCCTGCGGCCAGCGCGGCTGTCTGGAGACCCTCGTGTCGGGCTCGGCCATCGCCCGGCTCGCGCGCGAGGCCATCGAATCCGGCCGGCCGACCGTCCTGACGACGACCGCCGCCACCCCCGGCGCCCCCACCGCGATCGACGTGTATCGCGCGGTCGGTGCCGGTGATCCCGTGTCCAGGGAGATCGCCGACGGCGTCGGCCGCCGGCTCGCCTGGGCCGTCCATCTGTTGGTCATGACCTACGACGTCGAGCGTGTCGTGCTCGGTGGCGGGGTCAGCCATGCGGGCGAGGCGTTCGTGCAGCCGATCGAGCGCGAGCTCGACCGTCTGCGCGGGATGTCCGCGCTCGCCAACGAGCAGCTCGTGTCAGGGATCGTGGAGCTGCTACCGCCCGGCTCGAACGCCGGCGCGTGGGGCGCGGTGACCATCGCCGCCGCCGCCCACGCCGCGTCCGTCGCCGGTCATGAACGGAGGGAGGTGGGCCACGTCCGTGAACCGTGATGCCCAACGACCTGGAGGAGGAAGTCAGATGCATTCGAAAGGAGTCCCTCGAAGGATGAGATCACAACGAGCGATCGCTCTCACCGCGTTGGTCGCGCTGCTGGTCGGGGCCTGTTCGAGCGCCGCCCAGACGAGCGCGCCGGTCCCGCAGTCGGCGTCGCCGGCCGCCCCCAGTGCAGCCGCCGAGCACGGCGCCGAGCACCGCCGCGTCCGCGTCCGCGTCGGCCGCGGCTTCGGAGGCTGCCGCCAGCCCGACCGCTCTCCCGGTCGATCCGAAGGAAGCCGTCATCCCGAACGTCGAGCAGGGCGCGTCCATCACGTTCTGGACGTTCTACCTGTCACCCACGTTCGACCAGTACATCAAGGACACCATCGACCGATTCAAGGCAACCTACCCGGGCGTCGAAGTGAAGTGGGAGGACCACCAGGCCACCTTCCAGCAGGACCTCAACAACAAGTTCGCGGCTGGAAGCGCCCCGGACGTCATCAACCTGTCGGTCAGCGAGGGTTGGGTCGCCGACTACGCCGGCCAGGGCCTCCTCCTCGGTCTCAACGACACCGTGCCGAAGTCCGTCCAGGACATCTACTTCCCAGGTCTCTGGAACGAGCAGCTGGTCAATGGCCAGAACTTCCAGTTCCCGTGGTACCAGGGGCTCAACGTCGAGCTGATCAACAAGAAGATCTACACCGATCAGGCCGGGCTCAATGTCGACGACTTCCCGACCAAGTGGACCGATCTCCCATCGCTCTGCCAGACCATCAAGACCAACACCAAGGGCACGCTGTGCGCCATCCGCCTGACGGTCAATGACCTGCTGGCGCAGATGGTCTATGAGGGCAAGGTCGACGTCATCAATTCCGCTGGCACGGCCTTCACGTTCAACTCCGCGGCCGGTGTCTCCTGGCTCCAGCAGTACGTGGACATGGTCACCGCAGGCACTGTCGACAACAGCATCCTGACCACATCCGACGACCGCGTCGGTCTGCTCCTCTTCTCCGCCGGACAGGCGCCGTTCTACCAGACTGGCCCGAACCTGGCGCGTGAGGTCAAGTCCAACAACCCGACCCTCTATGACAACCTGGCGATGAAGCCGGCACCGGTCGGCCTGTCGGGTGTCCTCGGCAAGGGCCTCATGTCCCTGTCGGTGAACAAATCCACCAAGTACCCGAATGCCTCGCTCGCGCTTGCGCAGTTCTTCACGAACCCGCGGAGCATGGTCCAGTTCTCCAAGCAGGTCGCTGTCTACCCGTCGTCACCATCGGCCTATGACGATCCGTTCTTCTCGGCCGTCCCGTCGACCATCGAGGACAGCGCCCGGCCACTGGCCAAGGGCATCATCGCCACCTATGCGGACATCGTCCCGACCATCCCCAAGAAGAAGGATGTCAATGACATCGTCTTCAAGGCGATCCAGTCGGCGCTGTTCGCGACCCCCAAGGTTCCTGCGCAGAAGGCCTTGGACGACGCCGTCGCCGCGGCCAACGCGCTCATCAAGTAGCGTCAACCCGTCGATCGACCACCGGGCCTGATCCTCCGGGCCCGGACCACCGCCGGCCCGTTCCCGACCCCCGCGGGAACGGGCCGGCACCCCATTCAGAAGAGTGGACGATGACCCGAAGGTTCAAGGCGACCCCGTATCTGTTCCTCGCACCGGCCCTGGTGCTGCTCGGGATCTTCGTCATCTATCCGATCATCGCGGTCGTCTACTACAGCTTCACGGACTACAACATCATCCGGCCGCCGGTCTGGGTCGGGCTCGACAACTACGAACATCTCATCAACGACGATGTGTTCTGGTTGGCGCTCCAGCATTCCTTCGTCTACCTGCTGGTGACGCCGATCCTGATCGTCCTGTCGATCGCGTTGGCCATCGTCGTCAATCGCCAGCTGCGCGGGATCCACATCTACCGGGCGCTGTATTTCGTGCCGGCGGTCAGCGGCAGCATCGCCATCGGCCTGTCCTGGCGTTGGTTGTTCGAGCGCAACGGGTTCATCAACAGCATCCTCGAGACCTTCGGACTCATCTCCGAGCCGATCCAGTGGCTCGCGACGCCGTCATTGACTCTGCCGATCGCGATGATGCTCACGATCTGGGCCGGGTTCGGCTACTACGCGGTCATCTTCCTGGCCGGGCTCCAGAACATCCCCGAGGAGCTCTATGACGCGGCCGTGATCGACGGTTGCAGCGATTTCCAGAAGCACCGCTACGTCAGCATCCCCGGCCTGCGACCGCAGATCGTCTTCGTGTTCATCATCTCCAGCCTCGCCGCGCTCAAGGTCTTCGACGAGATCTATGTCCTGACCAACCGCAGCGGCGGCATCCTCGACAGCGGCGTGACGATGGTCTTCTACCTGTGGAAAGAGGCGTTCGTGCTCAGCCACGCGGGCTATGCGTCCGCGATCGCCATCGCGTTGCTGGCCGTGACCCTCGCCTTCTCGATCGTCAACGTGCGCATCCTCGAGCGGCGGCAGGAGGGTGAGGCATGAGCAACGCCGGGATGATCCAGCTCGCCGAACCCGTGGCCGCGATGCAGCGGGCGCGCGGCAGGCGTCGTCGCCGACTCGTGACGAATGGGCTCTGGTACATCCTCCTGACGGCGATCGCGGTCATCACCGTCTTCCCGTTCTTCTGGATGCTGATGACCTCGCTCAAGGGCCCGCTCGACCCGATCACGTCGGTGCCGCCGCAGTTCATCCCGAGCAACCCGACACTCGCCAACTACGAGAAGGTCCTGGCCGCACTGCCGATCCCGCGCTTCTTCTTCAACAGCGTGATCGTGGCGGTGACCGTAGGGGCGCTCAATGTCCTGGTGGCTGCGCTGGCGGCCTATCCATTGGCCCGGATGCGCTTCTTCGGCCGCGACGCGATCTTCTTCCTGCTCTTGGCGACGCTCATCGTGCCGACCCAGCTGACCTATATCCCGAGCTTCATCCTGGCGGTCAACGTCTTCCAGTACTACGACACGCTCGCCGCCCTGATCTTCCCGAACCTCGTGAGTGCCTTCAACATCTTCCTGTTACGCCAGGCGTTCCGAGGCGTCCCGCAGGACCTCATCGATGCGGCCCGGGTGGACGGCGCCGGCGAATTCCGGATCTGGCGCTCGATCCTCATCCCGATCGTCCGCCCGTCGCTGGCCGCGGTCGCGATCTTCACGTTCGTGACGTCGTGGAACGACTTCCTCTGGCCGTCGCTGATGCTCCACACTCGCGATGGGATGACGCTGCCGGTCGGTCTGGCCGCCCTCCAGGGGTTCTTCTCGTCGGATGCTCGCGCCATCGCCGCCGGCGTGACGATGACGATCATCCCCATCCTGCTGTTCTTCATCCTCGTGCAGCGGTACTTCGTCCGCGGCCTGGCGGGCGCCGTCAAGGGGTGACCGACAGCGCGATCCTCGAGCGGGTGATGCTTGCCTTCGAGGGGGAGCGTCTCCCGCGCTGGGTCTCCAAGCGGCTGGCCGGGGCGCCGGCGGCGGGGATGACCGTCTTCCTGCATCACAACGTCCGGTCGCCGGGGCAGCTCCGCGAACTGACCGAGGCATTCCAGCGGGCCGGCGGGGGACCCGCGGCGGCGGGGCGCGCGGCGGGCGCGCCGGGACCCGACGACGTCCCGTTGCCGATGCTCATCGCCGCCGACCAGGAGGGCGGCCAACTCATCGCGCTCGGTGACGGGTCGACGCCGTTCGCCGGGAACATGGCATTGGGCGCCGTCGGTGACGACGATCTCGCCGAGCGGGTGGGTGCCGCCATCGGGCTCGAGGCGCGCGCGATGGGCGTCAACGTCGTCTACGCGCCGGTCCTCGACCTCGCGGTCGAGCCCCACAACGCGGCCATCGGGGTGCGCTCGTTCGGGGACGATCCGGCGTCTGTCGCGCGGCTCGGATCGGCCACGATCCGGGGCCTGCAGGGGGTCGGGGTGGCCGCCGCGGTCAAGCACTTCCCCGGGCTTGGTGCGGTCGCCCAGGACACGCATCACGCGCTCGGCGTCGTCACGGCGACCCGCGACGACCTGGAGGCAGGGGCGCTCGCACCGTTCCGTGCGGGGGTCGCGGCCGGGGTCCGCCTGGCGATGACGGCCCACGTCGCGGTGCCCGCCCTCACCGGGGACTCGACATTGCCGGCGACCCTGTCACGGGCGGTCCTCACCGACCTGTTGCGCGGCGAGATGGGGTTCCGTGGGCTGGCGATCAGCGATGCGCTCGACATGCGGGCGCTGGCCCAGGGTGCGGCCCAGGCGGTGGACGTCATCGCGGCCGTTCGTGCCGGCGTCGACCTGCTGTTGTGCTCGGCGGATCGCGCAGCACAGCGACGGATCGAGGAGACGCTCGTGGCGGGCGCGCGTCGAGGCCTGTTCGACCGCGGGGAGCTGGCGGCCTCGAGCGAGCGCGTGCGTGACCTGCGGGCGTGGCTGGGGTCGGCCGGCCCGCAACCCGACATCTCGGTCGTCGGCGGTGCGGCACACGCGGCCCTCGCGCGCGAGCTGGCCGAGCGCTCGATCACGTTGGTCGGCGCGGGCGGGCCCACAGGCTCGGGCGCCAAGGCGTTCGTACCGCTTCCCGCGGATGCGACCATCCTCGCGATCATGCCCGAGCCGACCGACCTCACCCCGGCGGACACGTCGTCGACGGTGGCGCCCGGTCTTGCCCGCGCGCTCAGGACGAGGTTCGCCACGGTCGAGGAAGCCATCGTCGGCGTCGCGCCGAGCGAGGCGGAGATCGCCGCCCTGCGCGCGCGGGCCGCCGCGTTCGACGCTGTCGCCGTCGGCACGCTCGACGCGCTCCGTCAGCCGGGTCAGTCCGCGCTGGTGGCCGCCGTGGCCGGCACGGGCACGCGGACGATCGCCGTCGCACTGCGGACACCGTGGGACGTGACGACCTATCCGGCCGGGGTCACGGCCATCGCCACCTATTCGATCCTGCCGCCGCCGCTCGAGGCGCTGGCGAGCGCCCTGGCCGGAGCGATCGCGTTTCGGGGCCACGTCCCGGTCCGACTGGATCGGGCGGTCGCCCGATGACCCTGCGCGACGAGATCCTCGAGCAGCCCGAGGTCGCGGCACGATTCCTGGCCACGCAGGGCCCGCGCATCGAGGAGATCGTCGCGAGCTGGCGCGACCGCGACATCGATCACGTCGTCATCGCCGCGCGCGGCACCTCCGACCATGCGGCGATCTACGGGCAATACGTGCTCGGGGTTCGTCACGGCCTGTCGGTCGGACTCGGGACGCCCTCGATCGTGTCGCTCTACGGGGCGGCGCCGCGGTTCGACCGCGCGTTGGTCATCGGCATCAGCCAGTCGGGCGCGTCACCGGACATCGTGGCGGTCATCGCCGCGGCCCGCGCACAGGGCGCCCCGACGCTCGCGATCACGAACGCGCCGGAGTCGCCGCTGGCGGACGCCGCCGACCGCACCGTCGACATCGGCGCGGGGCCGGAACGGGCGATCGCCGCGACCAAGAGCTACACGGCAGAATTGCTCGCCGTCGCCGCCCTGTCGGCCGCGATGGGTGACGACACGGTCGCCCGTGCCGACCTGGCCGCGGTCCCCGACCTGGTGGCCGCGACACTGTCCGTCGAACCCGACATGGCCGAGATCGCGCGCGACCATGCCGCCGTCGTGCGTTCGCTCGTCATCGCCCGGGGCTACGAATACGCGACCGCGCGCGAGTGGGCGCTCAAGATCAAGGAGCTGGCCCACGTCTTCGCCGACCCGTACTCCGCCGCCGACTTCCAGCACGGGCCACTGGCGCTGGTCGAACCTGGCGTGCCGGTCCTGGCCGTCGCCCGCAACGGGGCTGCGGCCGTTGGACTCGTCGCCCTGCTGGGTCGGCTTCGCGACGACCTGGACGCCGAGCTCGTGGTGGTCGGCGACGTCCCGGAGGCGCTCGCACTCGCGACCTGGCCGGTCCCGGTCCCGCCCGCGCCGGCCGAATGGCTGGCTCCGATCGCCTCGATCGTCCCGGGCCAGATGTACGCGCTGCACCTCACCCGGGCGAAAGGCCTCGACCCCGACGCGCCGCGCAACCTGAGCAAGGTCACCCGGACGCGTTGACGATCACGGACGCGCCGACGACCGACGCTCGAAAGGGCGCGCCGACGCGCGGACCGTCGACGCTCAGGCGCGCGCGAGGAGCCTCGAGAGGAACGACTGGGTCCGCGGATCCTGCGGGTTCTCGATGACCTGCTCGGGCGGCCCGGCCTCCACGAACGCACCTTCCTCGATGAAGTAGATCCGATCGGCTGCCTCTCGAGCGAAGGCCATCTCGTGGGTGACGACGATCATGGTCGACCCGCCATGGGCCAGCTCTTCCATGACCGACAGGACCTCGCCGACGAGGGTCGGGTCGAGCGCGGAGGTGGGTTCGTCGAACAGCAGGACTGCCGGTTCCATGGTCAGCGCTCGGGCGATCGCGACACGTTGCTTCTGGCCGCCCGACAGGCGTGCCGGATAGGCGTCCCGCTTCTCCGATAGTCCGACCCGGTCGAGGTATTTCTCGGCGGTCGCGACCGCCTCGTCCTTCGACATGCCCCGCACCCTGACGGGCGCCTCGATGAGGTTGCCGAGCACGGTCATGTGCGGGAACAGGTTGAAGTCCTGGAAGACCATCTGGGCCGACAGCCGGATCTTGCGGATGTACTCGCGGTGGTCGCGGCTCCGGCTCTTCAGGGGATCGGCCTCGAGGACCAGCCCTGCCACCTCGACCGTGCCGACCGTCGGCTCTTCGAGGAAGTTCGTGCAGCGCAGGAGCGTGGACTTGCCGCTGCCGGACCGGCCGATGAGGCAGATCGTCTCCTTCGGGTAGACCTCGAGGTTGCAGCCGCGAAGGACGTGGTTGGAGCCGTAATACTTCTCGATCGCGGTCAGCCGGACGATGGGCTCGGCGCCGGGTGGGGTGAGCTTGCCGGGTTTGGCGTACGGGTCGACCCGAGCGCCCGCCAGGCCGGTCATATCCGCACGTCGCTCTGCGCCAGGCGTTGTTCGAGCCTCGCCTGGAAGAAGGAGAAGAAGATGGTCAGGGCCCAGTAGACGAGGGCCGCGATGAGCAGCGCCTGGATGAGCTGGCTGTTGCTCCGCCCGACCGTATTCGCTCGCCACAGGATCTCCTGGAGCCCGACCACGCTGACGAGTGAACTGTCCTTGATCATCGACACGAAGTCGTTGCCGATGGCGGGGATGACGATCCTGACCGCCTGCGGCAGGACGATCCGGCGCATGACCTGGCGTTCCGGCATGCCGAGCGCCTCCGCGGCCTCGCGCTGACCGCGTGGGACCGCCTGGATCCCGGCGCGGAAGATCTCGGTCATGTACGCGCCGTAGTTGAAGCTCAGGGCGATGATGCCGGCCGGGATGGGGTCGAGGATGATCCCCATCTGCGGCAGGGCGAAGAAGACGAACAGGATCTGGACCAGTAACGGCGTGCCCCGGACGAGCGAGACGTACAGGGACGCCGCCCCGTTGACGAACCCGTTCCTCGACAGGCGTCCGAGGGCGCCGATGACCGCGAAGATGGTGGCCAGGAAGATCGACACCACCGAGATCAGGATCGTCAGGCCGGCGCCGCCGAGGATGTACGCGGCCCACTTGCTCGTGAACGCCGGGTCGGCGTTCCCGGTCGCGACGATCGCGACGCCGATGGCGCCGAGGATCACCAACCACGTGACGATGAACTTGATCCTGAACGAGGAGCGGGCGGCCCGCTGTGCCCCGCGGATCTGACCCAGGATGGGCGGTTCGATATCCGGAGGGGCCAGTGTCGCGTTGACGGTCGCCATCACCACATCCTTTCGGATATCCGCTATGGAAGTGCGGGGACGTCGATCGACGTCCCCGCACCGATTGTCAGATCTTCGTCGGGCGCGGCCTCCCGATCAGGATGACGCCTTGGTCGTCAGGTCCTGGCCGTCGAACCACTTCTTGCTGAACCCCGACAGGGTGCCGTCGGCATGCATGTCCTTGATGATCTTGTCCAGGGCGGCCTGCAGGGCCGCGTGCGGCGGGCCATTCTTGTCGGTCGCGACCGCGAGCGGCTCGTAGAACACCGGGTCACCGACGACGATCATCGGTGCGCCACCGGCGATCCCCGCCGCGACGGTCGTCGACGAGCTGAGCCAGCCTTCGAAGTCGTGGCGGCCGGACTTTGCCGAGAGGGCGCAATCCTGGTCGGTCTTGAGCGTCGTCGCGATCATGCCGGCCGGGACCGGTGCCAGCGGCGAGCCATCGCCCAGGGCAAGGGTGCCGGTGATCCAGTTGTAGTAGGTCGTGGCATCGCCGACGCACACGGTCTTGCCCGCCAGGCCATCCAGTGAGTTGATGCCGGACGCCTTGGTCGCCGTCATCTGGGCGGGCGTGAAGTAATACGGTTCCGTGAAGTCGAGGTTGTCGAGGCGCTTCTTGGTGATCGTCACGGACCCGACGCTGATGTCGAAGCGACCGGCCCACTTGCCGGCCTCCACGACACTGAAGTCCGGCGTCTCGAACTTGGCGGTCACGCCGAGTCGCTTGGCGATCTCGTTGGCCGTATCGATATCGAAGCCCTCGAACGTGCCGTCCGCCTTGAGCTCCGACTGCGGCGGATACGCGGGATCCGTGCCGACCTTGATGACCCCGGCGGCCTTGATCTTCGCGAGCAGGTCGTTGGGATCGACGACCGCTTCCGAAGCCGCCGACGATGCGGCGGCAGATGGGGCGGCAGCCGACGGGGCCGCGACCGATGGGGCGGCTGATGGCGGTGCGGAAGCGCCGCCACCCGATGAGCAGGCGGCGAACACGAGGGCCGCCACGGACAAGGTGATGGCGACCCGTGTCGCCGATGCGGGAACGCGCATGAGATGTCCTCCAACCATGGCTTCGACGCGCCTTCCTCCGTCAGGGCCTCCCGCCCGCGACGGCACGCTGTGGTGTCGATAGCCGAGGCATTCTACCCGCGACGGCAACAGGTCCGACCGGCGTGTCCTACAGGCCGCTGTAGGCGTGCAGCCCGCTGAACCACAGCGACCCGGAGTAGGTGACCAGGACCATCCCGAACCCGACCACGAGCAGGAGCGCGGCCGGCCGGCCGGCCCACGACCGCTGGTTGCGAGCGTGGAGGTAGATCGCGTAGGTGAGCCACGTCACGAGCGCCGCGGTCTCCTTCGGATCCCAGCCCCAATAGCGCGACCAGGCGATCGACGCCCACCACGACCCCAGGATGATCATCGTGGCGAAGATCGGGAAGCCGATGATGACCGCGCGGTAGGCGACCTCGTCGAGGACCTTGTGCGACGGCAGCCACGCGAACCGGTCGTTCTGGCCCTGGGCGAGGTACGCGACGCCCGCCGCGAAGCTCGTCGCGAAGATGCCGTAGCTGATGACCGCCATGCCGACGTGGATGGTCAGCAGCGGCGCGTTCTGGAGCGCGGGCACGAGGGGTTCGATGTCGGACGGCAGGCTCGACGCGTAGAGCAGGATCGCGAGCGCGACCCCGAGCGGGATGAACCCGATCGTTCGGATCGGGTAGCGCCGCTGGAGGAACAGGTAGCCGCCGATCATCGAGAAGGCGAAGGCCACGCTGAACTCGAACATGTTGCCCCACGGCCCGCGCCCGACCACGATCGCGCGGAGGAGCATCGAGCCGCCGAGCGCCAGCCAGCCGACGAATGTCAGGGCGATCGCCGCGCGCGACAGCGGGCTGGGTGCGGCCGAGGTCCCGAGCCCGCTAGAGGATGCCCGGGCCTGCTCGTCGACGAAGGAGCCGCTCACGACACCGGCATAGGCCGGCTGGCGGACGGTCCCCAGTGCCGGCAACAGCCGCCGACCATTGGCCAGCATCACCGCATGCCCGACGTGCGCCGCGAACCCGAGCGCGACGAGGATGACACCGAGCGAGAAGAGGTCGGACGAAAGCACGGCCATGGTCGGCGCCTGGGTCGTTACGCTGCCGCGGCCCCGCCCGGCCTGGGACCGGCGGTCTTGCGGACGGCGACGGCGCGGGCGCTGACCTTCAAGACGAGCCCGCAGTTCGAACAGGTGTCGAGGAGCGCGGATCGGCCGAGCCCGCACATCGGGCAGGTCACGGCGAGGTCGTCGCGGCAGGTCTCGCAGCGCAGCGTCCCCGACGGATAGACGATCGAATCGCGCCGGCAGAAGGGGAAGCCGACCGGGAAGACCGGTTCGCCGCCGGGGCCGATCTCGGCCATCCGCGGACCCTCCTCGAAGGTGAGCTTCACCCGCGGCTTGCGGACGAGATAGATGACCGTGCCTAGCATCAGGAACGTCAGGAACGGGCCGATCAGCCCGATGACGATGAACACCGGCAGGAGCCCGATCAGGGCGCCCCAGTCCGGGGTCACGAACACGGCCGTGACGTCCAGGATCTGGGTCCAGATCTGGTTCAGGACGTCGATGATGTTCACGGCGGCATCCTACCAGCCCCACTCCCCTTCGGCGCCCGCTTGGGGTTGCCTCGCTTGGTCGTCGCACCGCGTCCGGGCGTCCAGCCGCGATGATCCCCCTCGTCGGTGTCGGCGGCATCCGCGGGGCTGGCCGGGCGCGGTCGTGGCGGTCGCGGATTGCCGATCGACGGCGAGCTCAGACGCCCGGCATCGAGCCGACCGAACAGCCACGATGACCCCGCCGTCCGGGCGCCACGCATCCTCGCGCCGTGCTTCAGGTCGCGGTCATCGGTCACGACCAGCAGTGGTGCCGTGCCCGCGGCGCCGTCCAGCAGGCGGGCGTCATCGATGAGGGCGAGGATGACCGCGTCGGCGGTTCGTGGCCCACCGTACCGGACCGTCAGCCCAGAGGCGATCCGCTCGCCACGGAGCCCCCGCTCGGAGGGGCCATCGAAGACGAGTTCGATACCGATGCCGGCCGGGACGACCGCGCGGATCCGGCCGATGAGCGCCGCCGGCGGTGCCTTCGTGGTCGTCCGCGACAGGCTATGGAGCAGGTTGGTGCCGTCGATCAGGAGGCGCTGCGTGGCGGCGAGTGGGTCGCGGTCGGGTCTCGGCATCGACCCCATCGTACGCGGCGTCCGATGCCCGGCTACGATCGGGCACGTGAGCCTCCTCCTGCTGGTCGACCTCGATGGCGTCGTCTATCGCGGCAGCGAGCCGGTCCCGGGCGTCGCGGCCGTGCTGGCCGACCGAGCGGAGCGCGGCGACGACGTCGTGTACGTCACCAACAACTCGATGCACTACCGGGCCGACTACCAGACCCGTCTTGCGGCCATGGGCGCGCCGGTCTCGATCGACACCGTCGTGTCGTCCGCGCGCGCGACCGCCGCCTACCTGCGGGCGCACGACCCGGGGATCCGTCGTGTGCTCGTCCTTGGCGCGAGCGGCCTCGAGCGCGAATTGCGGGACGTCGGCTACGACGTGGTCGGGGCGGCGACGGCCGCGACACGGGTCAGCCAGGAGGGCATCGACGGCTATGCGGCGGCGGGCAACCCGGACGCCGTCGTGGTCGGGCTCGACCCGACGCTGACCTACCTGCGGCTAGCCGTGGCCGCCGATTGCGTCCGGGCGGGGGCCCACTTCATCGCCACGAACCGGGACCCGGTCTATCCGACCGAGCGCGGGCTGCGCCCGGGTGCCGGCTCGCTCGTCGCCGCGGTGGAGGCCGCGACCGGCGTCGTACCGGTGTCCATCGGCAAACCGGCGCCGTATCTGCTGGAAGCCGCCGCGCACGCCGTGGGCCGGGAACCGTCCGAGGCGATCATGATCGGCGATGGGATCGTCACGGACCTCGCGGCGGCACGCGCGGTCGGGGCTCGCTGCGTGTTCATGCTGACCGGGGTCACGACACGGGCCGAGGTCGAGGCACTCCCGGCCGACCAGGGCCCGACCGAGATCGCCGCCGATGCCGGGGAATTGGCGGCGGCGCTGGAGCGCCTGGCCAGGGCCTGAGCATCGTCGAGCTCATTCGAGCGCCGCCGTCGTTCAGCCGGCCTCGAGCTCCGCGATCCCCGCCGCCCACGCGTCGAAGGCGGCTCGCAGCGGCAGCAGGTCCACCTCGTCGGCGAAGGCCACGTCGAGCGCGAAGCGGTCGATCGCCCAGAGCTCCGGCAGCGTCAACCCGATCGCCTCGACCGAGCCGACGTACTCCTCGGACAGCTTGATGTCGGACACGGTCGTGTCGTCCGTGTTGAGCGTCACGGGGACGCCGGCCCGATGGAGGCGCGCGAGCGGGTGTGCCGCCACCGACGGCACGATCCCGGCCTGCCAGTTCGAGGTCGGACACAGGTCCAGGCTGACCCGCCGGGCGATGAGCTCGGCGCACAGGGCCGGATCGTCGATCGCACCCGGGCCGTGGGCGATCCGCTCCGGTCCGACCGCCAATGCTCGGCGTACCTGCGCGGCACCGCCCCACTCGCCGGCGTGGACGGTGATCCGCAGGCCGCCCGCGCGCGCGACCTCGAATGCTCGACCGTGCGTCAGCGGGTCCGGGAATGCAGCTTCGGGCCCGGCGAGGTCCCAGCCGACGAGGCCATCGCCTCGGAACCGGACGGCGGTCCGTGCCAGTTCGACGTTCGCCTCGGGGTCGTGCGAGCGCAACGCCGTGCAGATCAGCCGGACGACGGTCCCGGTCCGGGCGGACGCCGCCGCCGCGCCCCGGCACACGGCCGCGATCCCGTCGCCGAGGCCGAGGCCGCGCGCCACATGCAGCAGCGGCCCCCAGCGGATCTCGACATACCGCACGCCATCGGCGGCCTTGGTCTCGACGAGCTCGGCCGTGATGCGCTCGAGCGCCTCGGCGTCCTGCATCAGGGCGATCGGCAGGTCGAACGCGCGCAGCAATTCAGCCTGCGAGCTGCACGGCATCGGGGCGATCAGGGCGGCTGACATCCCCATCCAGTCGCGCGGTGCGTCGATCCGGCGGCTGCGCGCCAGCTCGATCGCGGTGTCGATGCGGAGCGACCCGTCGAGGTGGAGATGGAGTTCGGCTTTCGGCATCGCCTCCACCAGGCGGCGCGCCGACGCGGCGGAGGACGGCCCGGCGATGGGGGGCTGCATGCCTTCGATGCTACAATTCCGGCGTCATCCGGGTCTGACGCATCCGCAACGGTGAGCGCGGGCACACCGGTGGCCGTCGCCCCCGGGCGGTCCGAGCTCGAAGGATCAACACCTTGTCCACCGTCCTCGTCACCGGCGCCAGTGGCTTCGTCGGGAGCCACACCGTCCCGACCCTGATCGCGGCCGGTCATCGGGTCGTGGCCCTCGTCCGCACGCCGAGCTCCGGCGACGCGGTCGCGGGGCGCGTGGGCGCGTCGCAGCGCCCGAACCTCGAGGTCCGCATCGGGGACGTCACCAGACCGGCGAGCCTCGCCCCGGCGCTCGACGGAGTCGATGCCGTGGTCCACCTCGTGGCGATCCCGCGTGACTTCAATGGCGGCGCCGACCTGCGCCTGGTCAACACGGAGGGCACCCGGGCGGTCCTCGCGGCGATGGTCGCCAACGGCCCGCGACGCCTCGTCCACATGGGCGCGATGGCCGTGACCGACGACCCGACACTGCACTACGCGAGCTCGAAGGCCAAGGCAGAGGCGCTCGTGCGCGAGTCGGGCCTCGACTGGACCATCCTCAAGCCATCGCTCCAGTTCGGTGAGGGCGACGGGTTCTTCAACGTCCTCGCCAGCCTGGTCCGGATGTCGCCGGGCATCGTCCCGGTCCCCGGGCGTGGGCTGGCCCGGTTCCAGCCGATCCACTCCGGAGACGTCGCGACGATCGTCGTCAAGGCGCTCGCGGATCCGACGACCGTCCGCGAGGCCTACGACCTTGGCGGTCCTCGCTACTGGACGTACCGCGAGATGCTGCGCGAGGTCATCTCCGCCATGGGCAAGCGACGGGCCATCGTCCCGGCGCCGGTCCCGCTCATCCGCCTCGTGGCCGGGACGTCGGAGCTGTTCCACCTGCCGTTCCCCGTCGCGACCGACCAGCTCCGGCTCCTCCGGATCGACAACACCGGGCCGCTCGGCCTCATCCCGTCACGGTTCGGCTTCGAGCCGCGACCGATGGAAGGTGCGCTCGGCTACCTGCGGTCGAAGCCCCGCGACCAGCTGGTCCAGCCGGCCCAGCCGGCATGAACCTCTCGAACGTACGGGCGTCATGACCGGACCCATCCGACGCATCGTCGTCACGCTTGCCTGGCTGGCCATCATCGTCCTCATCGCCCTCGGTGCGGCCGGGTTGGTGACCGGGATGGACCACGGGGGGAGCCACGCCGGGGGGAACGAGCTGACCGCCGCCGGCGATGCTCTCGTGACCCCACAACTCGACAGCGCCCAGGCCGACCTCTCCGCACTGGCCGATGAGGTCGCGGCACTCGGGACGGAGGCTCGCGGCGCGCTCGCCGCGCTCAACGGCGCCGACGACAAGACTGTCGATGCCGCGATGGCCGAGGGCGATCGACTCATTGCCGATCTTGCCAAGAAGACGGCGGCCCTGCGCCAGAAGCTGGCGGTCATCCCGTATGTCGGCACGGTCGGGTCGGCGCTCCACGTGTCCGATGCGGTCGAGGCGCGGCACGCGGCCCTGGTGTCCGCCCTCGACGCCACCGACGGGCTCGATTTCCAGTGGGCGCGGCTGTCGATCGGGTCGGTGGCGGCCTCGCGGATGAGCACGCTCCTGGCCGAGCACGATCGGCTGGTGGGCGAGGCGGCCCTGCGTGGGCGACAGGCGCGCTATGACGACGCGCAGAAGGTCCTCGACGGGGCTGACGCCCAGATCGCCGCTGCGCGGAGCCTGCGCAACCAATTGGCCAACACCGTCGACGTCTCCGTCCTCGACGAGTGGCTGTCACGCAACGAGGACTACGACGCGACGCTGCGCAACCTGTACAAGCAGATCTCAAAGGTCGGCAAGAAGTCCACTGCAGCCCTCAAGAAGGCGATCGCGGCCGAGAAGGCCGCTGCGGCCCGCCTGCCACCCGACACGCGCGGCCTGGTCATCATCATGTCGGAGATCGGGCGTGGCGGGATGAACGGGGCGGTCATCGCCATCGAGGAGGCGCGCGGGAGGCTGAGCGACGCGCTCGATGCCGCAAGCACCACGCCGTCGACCGAGCCGGGAGCGAGCCCCGCCCCCTGACCGGCGGCCCGCCCGGCGCACCGCCGTCCGGTCGGGGGTGCGGATGGGTACACTGGCGGCCCATCCCCAGTTCCCAGCGGCCCGGTTCGCCTCTTGCGCCCGCGTCGCCATTTCGGAGGACTCGATACCCGTGCAGCTTCGTGTCGTCATCGATCAGCCGTGGGACGCGCCCGCCGACGTCCTCGTCGTCCCGGTCGCGGCAGACCCCGTCTTCGACGGTCCGCTCGGCGAACTGGACCGGCGGTCGGGCGGTGAACTCCAGACGCTCGTCGCGTTCGGTGAACTGACCGGCAAGCGCTACGCCACGACGCTTGCTCCCGCGGGAGGGTCGTCGGGCGGACGGCTCCTGACCGTCGGCATCGGGGATCCCGCGAAGCTCGACCGCGAAGCCCTGGTCCGCGTCGCGGCGTCGGCGGAACGTCGTCTCGGCGGGCGGTCGGTCAAGCGGCTCGCGATCTGGCTCTCGCCGCTGGCCGACGCCATCGACGGCGGGGCGGTGGTGGCAGCCGAACTGGTCGCCCGCGGCATCGTCGAAGGGGGCTATGACCCGCGGACGATCTACCGGGAGAACGTCGACTCGGTGCCACCGGTCCTCGACGAACTGATCCTCGTCGCCCCGGGTGAGGATGCCGCGGCGCTGACCCGCGCCGCCGAGCGCGGCACGATCATCGGTGAGGGCGCGAACTACGCCAGGAACCTGTCCAACCGCGCCTCGAACGACGTGAGCCCGGAGGTCCTCGCCGAGGAGGCTCGCGCGGTCGCGGAACGCCACGGCCTGTGGATCGACGTCATCGAGCCGGCCCGCGCCATCGAGCTCGGCATGGGCATGTTCATGGCGGTCGGTCGTGGCAGCGACAACCCGCCACGGATGATCATCCTGCGCTCCGGCGGGGAGGGGGAGCGCGACGCCCTCGACCGCCACCTCGCCATCGTCGGCAAGGGCGTCTGCTTCAATTCGGGCGGCATCAGCATCAAGCCGGCCGACAAGATGGACGAGATGAAGATGGACAAGACCGGTGCCTGCACCGTGATCGCGGCCATCGCGACCGTCTCGAAGCTGGCGCCCGGCACGCCGCTGCTGGCGCTCGCCCCGACCGTCGAGAACATGCCCGGACCGCATTCGACCCGCCCGGGCGACGTGGTCACCGCGCTGAACGGCAAGAAGGTCGACATCACCAACACCGATGCCGAGGGGCGTCTCATCCTGGGTGACGCGCTGACCTACGCGGAACGCCTGGGTGCGACCCACCTGGTCGACGTCGCGACGCTCACGGGTGCGGTCGCGCGGGCCCTCGGCCACCTGGTGACCGGGGCGTTCGGCGAGCCCCAAGGGTTCTATGACGAGGTGATGCAGGCGGCCGATCGCGCCGGCGAGCGGTACTGGCAGCTCCCGCTGGTCGACGATTACGTCCCGGACATGGAGAGTTGGTATGGCGACCTCCAGAATTCGGGCTCGGCCGAGGCGTCGCTGGTCAAGAGCGGCCTGTTCCTGCGCGAGTTCGTGACGCGACCCTGGGTCCACCTCGACATCGCCGGGACGGCCTACTACCGAAAGGCCGTGCCGTTCGCCCCGCGCGGTTCCACGGGCGTGTCGCACGCCACGCTCGTCGAGCTCGCCCTGGCCGGCGCCCGGGCCGGCTGAGGCGACCGCTCGGTCGGCAGGCGCGCCGAGACCCCGACGATGGATCCGCTCGCCGGTGTCCTCGGCGTCGTCGGCTTCGCCCTTGGCCTGGGTGCCGATCGCCTGGCGACCCACTGGCCGGAGCACGACGAGGAGCACGCCCCCGGCCGCGCGGTCGACTGGCGGACGGCCGTCACGGCGCTCGTCGGCGCCCTGGCGCTGGGGCTGCTCACGCTGCGCTTCGGTGGCGATCCGCTGGCGGTCGCGGTCTTCGGTGCCTGGTTCGTCACGCTCATCATCGGGATGGCGACCGACCTCGACCAGCGCCTCCTCCCCGACATCCTGACGCTGCCGGTCATCCCGGTCGGACTGGTCTACGCGATCAGCGGCGCCAACCCGCTCGTCGGGAGCGAGCTCGTGCCCGCGATCGCGGCGGCCGTGATCATCCCGGCCGTGCTCTACATCCCGTCGATCCCGTTCGGCGCCGGAGCGTTCGGCCTCGGCGACGTGATCCTGCTGGCGGGCGTCGGCCTGCTCGCCGGAGGGAGTCGGGCCGTGAGCGCGGTCGTCTTCGCCCTCGCGCTCGCCGGCATCGTCATCGTCGTGCTGCTGATCACGCGGCGGATCGGTCGGAAGACGTACATCCCGTTCGGGCCGTTCTTCATCCTCGGCGCGCTATGGGCGGTCCTGATCCGGGGTTGACCATCGGCCGATCACCGCCGGCGGTCCCAGCGCGACCGGGACCATCGGGCCACGACGCTCCGCCGAGCTCGGTGACTAGACTGCCTGCGTATGATGCGCCGTAGCCGGTGTCGTCCTGGAGCCAGTGCTCATTTCGGGCGGCGAACCTCCCCGGCGGGCGTCGCCGGAAGACGCGTGGACCCCCAGGTCATGCGACCTACGGAGCTTGCTCCCACGATGACATCGCCTACGTGAAGCGCCGCCAGACCGATCGCTTGACCGTTCCGCCCGCCACTGGCTGGGCCTCGCTCGACCGATCGGCGACCCCTCGACGACGGATGGGCCGGCGCCTCGCGGCCGTCGTGCTCATGTTCCCGCTGCTGGTGGGACTGCTCGGCGTGCCCGCCTCACCCCAGGTGGCCAAGGGCGACGAGCTGTCCGACGCGAAGGCCAAGCAGGCACAGCTCAAGAAGGACATGGCCGCGCAGAAGGCCCAGGTCGAACAGCTGGCCGCGCTCCAGGACGGCCTCGCCGCCGACATCCAGAAGACCACCGCCCAACTCCGCGGCATCAACGCCGACCTGACCGTGGTCAGGGCCAAGATCAACACGATGCAGGGCAGGATCGACGTGGTCAAGGCAGACTACGCGAACCTGGTGGCCCAACTCGCCACCCTCAACGTCCGACTCCTCCAGGTCGAGTCCGATGAGGCAGCCAAGGCCGCCGCACTCTCCATCCGCAAGGCGCTCCTGGCCGATCGCGTCCGCAATGCCTACGACACCGACCGGACGTCGTTGCTCGAGTCCTTCCTGTCGGGTGGCACGTTCACGGACCTGCTCGCGGAGATGAGCTACTACATCGACGTCGGGGAGCAGGACAAGGCCCTGGCCATCCAGATCGCCAAGGACCAGGAGGTCCTCGCGGCGCTCCACCAGGATGTCGAGGACACACGCGACCAGACGGACCAGCTGCGGATCGCCACAGCGGCCCAGAAGGCCAAGCTGGACGCCAGCCTCAAAGGGCTCAAGCAGGCGAAGGCGGAGCTCAAGAAGCTCGAAGCGGCGACGGCCCGGAGCCTGGCCGCACAGCGCGCGACGTACGCCAAGATCGCCGCGAACAAGAAGAACGTGGCCAAGGCACTCGCGGCGGCGGCGAAGGCCCAGAGGCAGCTGGCCGGGAAGATCGCGGATATCGTCCGCCGGCAGACGCAGCAGGGGCACATCCCCTCGCAGTACAACGGGACGCTGGTCTGGCCGATGGCCGGCACCGTCACGCAGCCGTTCGGGTGCACCGGCTTCTCGTGGGAGCCACCGCTCGGCGAGCTGCGCTCATTTCCACCAGGGCATCGACATCGTGGCCCCGGAGGGGACCAAGGTCCGCTCGTCGGGCGACGGGATCGTCGCCTACATCGGCTGGAACTATGCGGACGGGGCGGATCCGGCCTGGATCGTCATCATCGCCCACAGCGACAACCTGCAGACGTGGTACGCCCACATGCGGCCGGCCTATCCGGGCGGCATCACCCAGGGCAGCCGAGTGACGTCGGGTCAGGTCATCGGCTACGAGGGCAGCACCGGCCACTCGACCGGCGCCCATCTCCACTGGGCCGTCCGTCTCAACGACGAGTTCGTGAACCCGCGGCTGTTCCTGTAGCGTCCCGGGCGGGCGCCGCGTGGGGCCCTGCCATCCCAGTGTTCACCGTCCCGCAACTCGCCGTTCACCCTCGGGTGCGACATCGCGTGCTAGCATCGACCTCGTGAAGCGAACGATGGCGGTCATCCTCGCTGGCGGTGAGGGCGAACGTCTCTCGATCCTGTCCCAGGAGCGGGCCAAGCCCGCCGTGCCGTTCGGTGGCAAATACCGGATCATCGACTTCACGCTGTCCAACTGCGTCAACTCGGACATCGACGATGTCGTCGTCCTGACCCAGTACAACCCGCGATCGCTCAACGACCACATCGGCCTGGGTCGTCCGTGGGACCTGGACCGCAACCGGGGCGGCGTCAAGCTGCTCCAGCCGTACATCGCCCGCGGCAGGGTCGCGGAGTGGTATCGCGGCACCGCGGACGCCGTCCTGCGCAACATCAACGTCATCGAGCACGACGGGGCCGACACGATCCTGGTCCTCGCCGGCGATCACATCTACAAGATGGACTACCAGCCGTTCGTGGCCGCGCATCGCCGTCACCGAGCCGATGTCACGATCGCCGTCCGGCGCGTCCCGCTGGCCGAGGCCACGCGGATGGGTATCCTGGCCCTCGACGAGAACGACCGGGTCACCGAGTGGCAGGAGAAACCGAAACTGCCCAAGAGCGATCTCGCCTCCATGGGCGTGTACGTCTTCTCGAAGAAGACCCTCCGTCGCTGGTTGTCCGAAGATCGCGTCGATTTCGGCGCCAACGTCATCCCGGCCATGCTCGACGCTGGGGCGCGCGTCTTCGGCTACCGCTTCAACGGGTACTGGCAGGATGTCGGGACGATCCAGTCGTTCTGGGAGGCGAACATGGCCCTCCTGAACGACGATCCGGAGCTCGACCTGTACGACAAGGACTGGGTCGTCCATACGCGGTCCGAGGAACGGGCCCCGGCCAAGGTCGGCCCGACCGCGCAGGTCCATCGCAGCCTCATCAGCCACGGCTGCGTGATCGCCGGGACGGTCGTCAACTCGGTCCTGTCGCCTGGCGTCCGGGTCGACGTCGGCGCGGTCGTGCGCGACTCGATCGTCATGTTCGACTCGGTCATCCGCTCGGGCGCGGTGGTCGATCGGGCCATCCTCGACAAGGAGGTCGTGGTCGGGCAGGGCGCCATCGTGGGCGACGGGCCGTATGACGACCGGCCGAACAAGACGGAACCGGGGCGGCTCAACACCGGCATCACCGTGGTCGGCAAGCGGGCGGTCATCCCTCGCGGCGTGCGGATCGGGCGGAACGTGAAGATCGCCGCCGATTGCCGGTCGTCGGATTTCTCGGGGCGGGTCGTCCGCAGCGGTGAGTCGGTCGAGGTGCGACGTGTCAGTCGAACCGACCGCGCGAATGCCGTCGCGGCCGCCACCGCCGTCATCCGGGAGCCCGAACTCGCGGTCGTCGGTGCGGCCCCGACGCGTGGCAAGACGGTCGCCAACGACTGACCGTCCGGCGGCCACCCGGACCGAACTCGGCTAGACTCGGCAGCCATGCCATCCGCCGAACCGCGCGCACGGAGCGTGCGCCCCGCTGATGTCGAGGGCTGGTTCGCGGACCTCGGCCTGACGCCCGAGGAGCGTGCCGACCGCGACGGGATCGCCAGTTGGGATCTCGTCCTCGACGGACGTCGCCGCTTCGACCTTCGCATCACGGTCATCCTCGAGCCGGCGATGGCGGTCATCTGCTGGGCTCACTACGCGCCGCCGATCAACGACCTGTTCCGCAAGTCGTACCGACGTCTCCTCCGCTGGAACGACGAGTTCCCGTTCGCCAAGTTCTCGGTCGGCGAGGACGAACGGCCGCTGTTGGCGGTCGAACTCCCCGTGGAGACGGTCGATGCGGACGTCCTCGGCCTGGCGATCGCACGGATCCTCGGCATCGCCGACCGGCTCCTCGACGAATCGAAGGACTGGCTGTGGGTCGGCGGTCGGATGCCGGATCCGGGCGACCGGACGTCGGCCAACGCGGCGTTCCTGGATCGGTATGCGGGCCGCCTGCCAGAACTCCTGGAGCCGTGATGACCGCCCAGACGACGCGGCGGGGCACCTCGGGACGCCGCCTGGCCGGTTTCCTGCTCGCCATCGTCGCGGCGACGGGGCTGCTCGGTGCGCCCGTCGGCGTCGCCGACGTCCGTGCGGCGGCGCCCGACCTGACCATCGTCACGGCCGCCCACTACGACGTCCAACCGTCGCAACGACGGGTCCGGGTCACGCTGGACATGGTCCTGGCCAACCACCTCCAGGACACGACCACCAAGCGCTACTACTTCGACAAGGCCTTTCTGAGCGTCCTGCCCAGCACCTCGGGCTTCACGTTGACGTGGGCCGGGTCCGGTACGCCGTCGGTCCGTGTCTCGAAGAAGACGACCCAGTACACGCTCCTCCGGCTCGACCTCGCGCAACGCATCTACAGCGGCAAGTCGGCCAGCTACCGGCTTCGCTTCGACCTGGTCGACAAGGGCGGGAAGGCGACGCGGAACGTCCGCATCGGAGACTCACTCGCGTCGTTCCCGGTCTGGGCGTTCGCGACCGATTCGACCTCGGGGAGCACGGTCCGGGTGACGTTCCCGGCCGGGTTCAAGGTGGAGGTGCAGGCGGGTGACATCCCGTCGCCGACGACCACGGCCGACGGCAAGGTCGTGTTCCAGACCGGGAGCCTGGCAAAGCCGCTGACGTTCTTCGCGTACCTGGTCGCCGATCGCGCGGGGGCCTACAGGCAGTCGAGCCTCGCCACGACCGTCGGTTCGACGCCGGTAGCGCTGACGATCCGCGCATGGCCGGACGACAAGGCCTGGGGCGAACGGGTCGGAGGCCTGATCCGGCGTGCCCTGCCGGTCCTGTCCACCGACATCGGCCTGCCTTGGCCGCGCGATGGCGGGCTCATCGTCCAGGAGGCGGTGAGCCGCTCGACCGGCGGCTATGCCGGGCTGTTCGATCCGACGAATGGCTCGATCGAGGTCGCCTACTACGCCGACGATTTCGTCGTCCTCCACGAATCGGCCCACGCGTGGTTCAACGGCACGATGCTGGCCGACCGCTGGGCGAACGAGGCGTTCGCGTCGTACTACGGCCTCGCCGCCGCCAAGGCCCTGGCGGTCAAGACGAAGGGTGACGTCCTGACGCCGGCGCTCCAGAAGTCGCGCATCGCATTGAACGCCTGGGGCGCCATCGGGCGCGAGTCCGATGCCACCGAGGACTACGCCTACGCTGCCACGCTCGCGCTGGCGCGCGCGATCGCCGAACGGGCCGGCCCTGACGGCCTGCGCCGCGTCTGGGCGGACGCGTCGGCACGGATCGGCGCGTACCAGCCGACCTTGGTGGCCGGGAGCTCCGGCACGCCGGCCGTCGGCGGGGCGGTCGGTGCGACCGCCGGCGACCCCGAACTCGTCGACGGTCCGCCCGATTGGCGCGGCCTGCTCGACCTGCTCGATGCGGACACGGGGGCCACGTACGACGACCTGTGGCGGACGTGGGTCACGCGCGACACGGACCTGCCGTTGCTGGACGCGCGGACGGCGGCACGCGAGCGCTATGACGCGGTGGTCAAGGACGCCGGCGAGTGGCAGTTGCCACGGCCCGTCCGCGACGCGATGCGGTCGTGGCGGTTCGACCAGGCGACGACGCTCCTTTCGGACGCCTCGGCCGTCCTCGACCAGCGGCGCGAGATCGCGACGCGGGTGGCGGCATCCGGTCTCACCGCCCCGGTGACCCTGGAGACCGCGTTCGAGCAACCAGATGGGTTCACGAGCGCGAAGCTCGAGGCGGCGGCCGAACTGGAGGCGATCGACCGGTATGACGCCGCGGTGGCGCTGCGTCCCGCCGCGCCCGACTTCCTCCTGACGCTCGGCCTGTGGGGGACGACCCCAGATGTCGACCTTGCGAAAGCGCGCACGCAGTTCGCGTCCGGCGATCTCCGCGGGAGTGCCACGGCCGCGGCGGTCGCCGCCGCCGTGTGGTCGGATGCCGAGCAGATCGGCCGCGGCCGGACCTTCAGCCTCGCGACCCTGGCCCTCGCGATGCTGGTGGCACTGCTCCTGCTCGTGGCCGTGTGGGCCGGTCGTCGCCGTCGCGATCGCCGTCGCCGGAAGTTCGTGGCGATGGCCCACCCGTACGCTACACTCGCCGCCACTCCGGACCCGGCCGCGCCCGCAGCGACCGGCGACACCGGCGACATGGGGGTGGATCGGGACTGATGGGCCTCTCGCGCTCGCGTCCGTCGCACGAGATCCTGTCGGGCGACTCCGCCGATGTGTACTTCGCGCGCGCCGAGAGCATCCTCGCCGAGGAGGGGCTCGATCCCCTCGTGACGATGGAGGTGTTCACCCGCGAGGATGCCGTCCTGTGCGGGATGGACGAGGCGCTCAACCTGCTCGGGCACGTCCTGGCCGGCGCGGATCCGGCTGAGACGACGGTCGAGGCACTCCACGACGGCGACACGATCGAACCGAAGGAGATCGTGCTCCGGATCCGCGCCCGATATCGCCGGTTCGGGTTGTACGAGACCGCGTTCCTCGGGATGCTCGCCCAGTCGACCGGTTGGGCGACGGCGGCGCGGGCATGTGTCGAGGTCGCCGGATCGGACCCGGTCATCAGCTTCGGGGCGCGGCACATCCACCCGGACATCACCGACGTGCTCGACTACGCGGCCATCGTGGGAGGCTGCGTCGGCGCATCGACGCCCGCCGGGGCGCGGCTGGCCGGTCTTGCGCCGACCGGGACCATGCCGCATTCGCTCGTGTTGATCTTCGGCGACACGGTCGAGGCGGCCCTCGCGTTCGACCGGCACGTGGCGCCGGACGTGCCGCGGATCGTCCTCGTCGACACGTTCAAGGACGAGGCCGAAGAGGCGCTGCGGGTGGCGCATGCCCTCGGCGACCGGCTGTACGGTGTGCGGCTGGACACGCCATCGGAGCGGGGACGGGTCACCGCCGAGCTGGTCCATGAGGTCCGGGCTCGGCTCGACCAGGCCGGCTTCAGGCACGTCAGGATCACGGTCTCCGGTGGGTTGAACCCGGAGCGGATCGGCTACTTCAAGGGGGCGGGGGCGCCGGTCGATTCGTACGCGGTGGGATCGTTCATCAGCGGCGCCACCCCGATCGACTTCACGGGTGACATCAAGGAGATCGACGGGCGACCGATCGCCAAGCGTGGACGGATCCCCGGGCTGACCGATTCGCCCCGCCTCAAGCCGGTCGACCTGGCCGCGTACCGCGAGGGGTAGGGCCCGGACCCGCCATCGCCGAACCTTCGGCGCGCCCTCGCACCGGCCGCGGTAGCCGGACTCGACGGTCCGTGGCACCATCGCGGGATGGAGTCCCGGATGAACGACGAGGCCCCGGACGACGAGACGCCCGACGACGAGTCGGCATACGACCTCCTGCGGCGAGGCCAGGCGCTGCTCGACCAGCGTCACCACGCCCAGGCGGCCATCGTCCTCGAGCGCGCCGACCGCCTCGAGCCCCGCAAGGGGTCGATCCTCGAAGCCCTCGGCCGGGCGTACTTCAACTCCGGCCAGGCCGAGCGCGCGCGGGTCACGTTCGAGGCACTGCTCGAGGTGGATCCGTCGGCGCACTACGCCCATTTCGCGCTTGGCCAGAGTCTCAAGCGCCTCGGCCGCCGCGATGAGGCCGGGACGCATCTGCGCCTCGCGGTCGCCCTGAGCCCGAACTCGGCGCTCTATCGCGATGCGCTGGCGAGGCTGGGCCCGACCCGCCCACCCGCAGACGAGGCCTGAGGCCCCGCGCTCAACCGCCCGTCCGACGCAGGCGGTCGAGCCAGAAGAGCGCCACGAGCGTCTTGCCGTCGCTGAACCCCCCGCGTCCGGCCGTCGCCACCGCGTCCGCCACAGGCATCCGCTCCAGGAGCAGGTGCTCGTCCTCGTCGGGCGACAGCCGGTCGCCGTCCGCAGCTCGCAGATCCGTGGCGAGATACAGGTGCATCAGCTCCGACGCGAACCCCGGTGCCGTGTAGAAGCGAGCGATGGGCCGCCACGTCCCCGCGCGCATCCCGGTCTCCTCCTCGAGTTCGCGCTTCGCCGCGAGGTCGGGATCCTCGATCGACCCGTCGTCGGCGACATCGAGCGTGCCCGCCGGGACCTCGAGCAGCGCCTCGCCGACCGCCACCCGGTACTGGCGAACGAGGAGGACGCGGTCGTCGTCATCTACGGCGAGGATGGCCACGGCACCCGGGTGCCCCACGATCTCTCGCGTCCCGTGGGTGCCGTCGGCGCGTTCGATGGTGTCGACCCGGAACTCGAGGTACCGGCCGTGGTGCAGGACCCGCGACTCGACGACGCGCTCGACGAGATCGGCCCCGGAGGATCCCTCCGGGGCCGATGACTCGCTGTTGGGAGGTTCCGCGCTCAGGCGGCGACCACCGCGATGTCCGGCGCGAGGGTGAGGCCCGTCTCGCCATCGAACAGGTGGAGCTTGTCGAGCGGCAGGGCGAGCGAGACGATGTCGCCCGGGCGCACGCGGTGCTCCGAGCCGACGATCGCGACCACGTCTTGGTCCGCGGCGTTGATGTGGAGGAGTTCCTCGTTGCCGAGGTATTCCACGACGTCGGCCCGCGCCCGGAACCCACCGAGTCCCGCCGCCTCCTCGCCGATGTCGAGATGCTCCGGCCGGAAGCCGGCGATGAGCGTCTTGCCGACCTTCGGCGTCGCGGCCTCGCGATAGCGCGACGGGAGCGGGATCGACCAGTCGCCCGGCCCGACCAGGCGGGTCGCACCCTCATTCATGTGGACTTCCACGAAGTTCATCGACGGGCTGCCGATGAACCCCGCGACGAACCGGTTGATCGGCGTGTCGTAGAGGACCTGGGGCGTCCCGACCTGCTGGAGGAGGCCCTCGTTCATGACCGCGATGCGCGAACCCATGGTCATCGCCTCGACCTGGTCGTGGGTGACATACACGACGGTGGTCTTGAGGCGCTGGTGGAGGCGCGCGATCTCGGCGCGGGTCTGGACACGCAGCTTGGCGTCGAGGTTCGACAATGGCTCGTCCATCAGGAACACGGCCGGCTCACGGACGATGGCCCGACCGAGCGCGACGCGCTGGCGCTGCCCGCCGGAGAGTTCCTTCGGCTTTCGATCGAGCAGCTTCTGGAGCTGGATGGTCTCGGCCGCCTCGTTCACCCGGCGCTCGATCTCGGGCTTCGGGACCTTGCGCAGCTTGAGCCCGAAGGCGAGGTTCTCGCGCACCGACATGTGCGGGTAGAGCGCGTAGCTCTGGAAGACCATCGCGATGTCGCGATCCTTGGGAGGGACGTCGTTGACGACCCGATCGCCGATGCGGAGTGTCCCGGAGGAGATCTCCTCGAGACCGGCGATCATCCGCAGGCTGGTCGTCTTGCCGCAGCCCGATGGTCCGACGAGGACCATGAATTCGCCGTCCCCGATCTCCAGGTTCAGGTCCTTGACCGCCTGGAAATCGCCGT
Organism: uncultured Chloroflexia bacterium; assembly: GCA_963833705.1. Classification (GTDB taxonomy): domain Bacteria; phylum Chloroflexota; class Limnocylindria; order Limnocylindrales; family CSP1-4; genus SPCO01. Next base: position 169,383 of record CAWHYQ010000004.1, read on the forward strand.
AGTTCTTGTTGACGTCGTCGAACGTCACGGTAGCCATGGCGAAGCCTCCGCTCCCGGCGGTCCATCGCGGGCCCTTGCATCCAGCCGCCGAGGCGGACGTGGACGGGCCCCGTACGTGGGCTGCTCGGGGTCACCGCATCGTACGGGCGTCGATACCAGGGCGCAAGGGTGAAACGCGACGAATGTGCGGCGTTGTCATGGAATTGTCAGGTTCGGCGGTCCACCATGCCGCCATGAGCACGAATCCACAGCGAACCCACGACCGGAATCGGGCGATCGAACGGCTTCGGACGATGACCATCGGGACCGCGATCGCATCGCTTGCCGCCACGGCCGGCTTCGGCTGGCTGGCAGCGGCGACCTACGCCGGGACGACCACCACCGCCGCGAACCCCTCCACGACGACGACCACGACGACGTCGGGCTCGAGCAACTCAAGCGGCTCGGGCGGGTCCAGCGTGACCGCGACGCCGACGCCGACGAAGAGCAGCTCGTCGTCGGGCTCGTCGAGCAGCGGCGTCTCCGGTTCCTCGCGCCACGCCCACGTCTCGACCGGCGGATCGTGAGGTGGGTGGGCACGCGTCGTGGCGCGCCCTCGGAACGAGCGTCCACCTTCTGACCGAGGATCTCGACCTCGCGACGGCGCGGAGCTCGGTCGAGCGCGTCCTGTCCGAGGTTGACGCCGCATACAGCCGGTTCCGCCCCGACAGCGAGCTGCAACGGTTGGGAGCCGACTCGGCCCCGGGCCGTGCGATTCGCGTCAGCCCGCTCCTCGCCCAGGCGATCGGTGAGGCCCTGCGAGCCGCTCGAGCCACCGATGGCGCCGTCGATCCGACCGTCGGTCGCGCGATGCGAGCGATCGGCTACGACGACGATTTCACGACCGTCGGTGCACGTACCGCGAACCCCGAGATGATCATCGCGTCGGTCCCGGGCTGGCGGGCGGTCCAGTTCGACGAACGAGCCCGGACGGTCCGCATCCCCCGCGGTGTGGAGCTCGACCTCGGCTCGACCGGAAAGGCCCTGGCGGCCGACCTCGCGGCCCAGGCCGCGCTCGACGGTGCAGTTGTCGGTGGCGTCCTCGTCAGCCTCGGTGGCGACATGGCCACGGCCGGTCGGCCACCGGCGGGCGGCTGGCGCGTCCTGATGGCGGAGGATTCGGACACGCCACCTGACGCCGAGGGCGAGGTCATCGCCATCGACGGCGGCGCGATCGCGACCTCCAGCACGACCGTACGCCAGTGGCGCGGCACGGACGGCGTGCGACTCCACCACATCATCGACCCATGGACCGGGGCCCCGGCCATCAGCCCGTGGCGGACCGTCACGGTCGCGGCCGATCGCTGCGTGGACGCCAACACGGCAGCCACCGCGACCATCGTCCTCGGTGCAGCCGGCCGCGATTGGCTCGAGGCGACGGGCCTGCCGGCCCGGCTCGTCGCGACCGACGGCGAGATCGTCCGGATCGGTCGTTGGCCGGCCGCCGCCCGTCGGGGCGTCGAAGCGCTGGCGTAACCCGACCGAAAGGTCCCACGAGAGAGACTCAGCCCATGGAAGGCCCTCGGCAACGGATGTGTTCCACCGAGGTCAAGGAGCGGAACGATGTCTGATCAGATCCTTTGGTTCGCGAGTCGCGGTTCGGGCGTCGTCTCGCTCGTCCTGTCGACCGCGGTCGTGTGCCTCGGTCTCCTCACCGTCGTTCGCTGGCAGCGTCCGGGCTGGCCGCGGTTCCTGACTGTCGAACTCCATCGACGGATCGCGCTGCTGTCCGTCGTCTTCCTCGTCATCCACATCGTCACGGCGATCGCGGACCCATACACCTCGCTCGGTCTCGTGGCCGCGATCGTTCCGTTGGCGTCGTCGTACCGGCCGGTCGCCGTGGGGCTCGGCGTGGTCTCCGTCGACCTGATGGCGGCGATCATCGTCACGAGCCTTCTCCGCGAGCGGATCGGGCAGCGGGTCTGGCGCGCGGTCCACTGGCTGGCCTACGGGGCGTGGCCTCTCGCGGTCCTCCACACCCTGACCGCCGGGACCGACGCCTTCGCCTCCTGGATGCTGGTCCTCGAGGGCGCCTGCCTCCTCGCCGTCGGCGCCGCGCTCGCGTGGCGTCTCAATGCCGGGACGTCCCGACGAGCGATGCTGCCCGAGGTCGTCGCCACGCCGTCCATCGTCGGGCCGACGCCGCCGCGGAGGGGCCGCTGATGGTGCCGCGACTGCTTGCCGGCCCGCCCCCGCGGCCGGTGCCGAACCGTTCGCCGATCACCGGCGACGGCTCGGATCCATGCCGACCCCCGCTGAACGGCGGTCGATCATCCCGGTCATCGCGGCAAGCGGCCTGCTCGGGCGCGGCGGGGCAGGCTTCCCGGCGGCACGCAAGTGGGCGGCCGTCTCGGAGCGAAGCGACGGTTCGGCCATCGTGGTGGCCAACGGCGCCGAGGGCGAGCCCCTCAGCGCCAAGGATCGGATCCTCATGGCCGCTCGACCGCACCTCGTCCTTGACGGCGCGGAGCTCGCCGCGGACGCGGTCGGCGCCAACGAGATCGTGCTGTACGTGGGCAGCGCCCATACCGCGGCTCGGACCGCGCTCGCCAGGGCGCTCGCCGAACGTGCGGCCGGGCCTGCCGCGCGGGTCGCGTCCCCGTGGCGATCGTCGACGCCCCGCCGACGTACGTGGCCGGCGAGGAATCGGCCGCGGTCCATTTCCTCAACGACGGCGATGCTCGACCGACCGGCACGACACCCCGGCCGTTCGAGCGCGGGGTCGACGGCCGGCCGACCCTCGTCCAGAACGTCGAGACGCTGGCGCATGCGGCGCTCATCGCTCGCTACGGCGAGGGCTGGTACCGCGAGATGGGCCGTGGCCCGACGCGTGGGACCGCCCTCGTGACCGTCGGGTCCGGTGCCGGCACGGGCGTGACCGAGATCGAACACGGGACGACCATCGCGGAGCTCGCCGAATCGGTCGGCGTCTCGCGGAACGCCCGCGCCGTCCTGCTCGGTGGCTACTTCGGTGGCTGGATGCCCGCCAAGGGGGCGTGGGACGTCCCGCTGGATCCGGCCGCCTTGCGAGAGGCTGGGAGCGCGTTCGGGTGCGGGGTCGTGAGCTTCCTCGACCCGGCCGCGTGCGGCGTCGAGACGACAGCACGGATCATCGACTACATGGCCGGCCAGAGTGCCGCGCAGTGCGGACCGTGCGTCTTCGGGCTGCGGGCGATCGCCGATGCGACGGCGAGGGTCGCAGGTGGGAGCGCCGCCGGCGACGACCTTGCCCGGATCACTCGCTGGAGCGGTCAGCTGGCCGGACGAGGCGCGTGCCGGCATCCAGATGGTGCGGTCGGCCTGATGCGGAGTGCCCTCCGCGTCTTCGCCGACGAATTCGCGATGCACCAGCGGAACCGGGTCTGCCCGGTCGCCAGGTCACATGGGAGGGTCGCCTGATGCCCGGGCCGTCCGAGGAGGTCACCGTCGCCATCGACCGGATCCGCTGTGACGGGCACGGGATGTGCGCCGAGCTGCTGCCCGAACTGATCGAGCTCGATGACTGGGGCTACCCGATCATCAGCGGCGGGCCCGTGCCCGACCACCTCCTCGACCATGCTCGTCGCGCCGTCGCGTCGTGCCCCGTCCTGGCGCTTCGACTCCGCGCCGTGTCGCGTGCGACGATGACGGCGCCAGCCGTGGGGCGAGTCCCGGCGACGACATCCGGAGGCTGAGGTGCGCGTGCTCGTCGCGGAGGACGACCCCGGCCTGCGCGACGTCATCGTCCTCGGCCTGACCGGCGCCGGCTACCAGGTTGATGCCGTCGACCGCGGCGATGACGCGATGGACCAGCTCAAGTGGTACGACTACGACGTCGCCGTCGTGGATTGGCGGATGCCCGGCGCCGAGGGCATCGACGTCGTGGCATGGGCGCGCAAGCACGAGCGTCCGACGGCGATCCTCATGCTCACGGCGCGCGACACGCCCGAGGACCGGATCCGCGGACTCGACACCGGCGCGGACGACTACCTGGTCAAGCCGTTCGATTTCGGCGAGTTGTTGGCACGCATCCGTGCGCTCCAGCGACGGCCGCGCGGCGTCGATGCGCCGATCCTTCGCCTCGGACGGCTGGCGCTCGACCCGGTGCCGCAGGTCGTGACCGTTGACGGCCGGGAGGTCGGGCTCACCGCCACCGAATATCGGATGCTCGAGATCCTGATGCGCCGGGCGCCAGCCGTCGTCGAGCGCAAGACGTTCGCCGAGCACGCGTGGGCCGACGAGACCGACCCCCTCGGTTCGAACGCGATCGACGTCCAGATGAGCCGGCTGCGCGCCAAGCTCCCGGATGCGGGCATTCGCATCGTGACGGTCCGGGGCCGGGGGTATCGGCTGGAGGAGGCGTGACCGGTCGGACGTTCGCCTGCGGTCCGACGCCAGTCGATCCGGGTCGCACTGGCGGCCACGGGCCTCGTGGCGATCGCGTACGTGCTGGTCGCGCTCGCCGTCGTGACGGTGGTCACGAGGAACCTCACCGCCCAGGTCGACCAGCGGCTGGCCGGGGCATTGACCCACCAGCCGCCCGGACCGAACCAGGGGGACGACCCGCCCGAACGACCGGAGGGTGACCGCCCGTTCGGGCCGCCGACCCTGATCTGGGTCGTCCGACGCCGACGGCTCGGTCATCGCCGACGACGAATCGCCGGCACTTCCGTCCGAGTTCACCGATGTCGATGGGCCGATCACGGCCACGGTCGACGGCTCCGAGTTGCGGTTACAGGGCGCCGAAGTGGGCGACAGCCGGGTCATCGTCGGACAGACGGTCGATGGCATCAACGACGCCCGATCGACCATCCTGCTGGCCGAGGTGCTCATCGCGCCGATCCTGCTGCTGATCGTGTTCTTCGGCGCGGTGGCGATCGGGCGGCGGGTGGCGGCGCCGATCGAGGTCGCCCGCCAACGACAGCTCGAATTCACCGCCGACGCCTCGCACGAACTGCGAACCCCGTTGTCGGTCATCGAGGCGAACGCGAGCCTCGCCATCGCCGAGGAGCGTGAGGCCGGCTGGTATCGCGCCGCGTTCGGGCGGATCGACCACGAGACCAAGCGGATGCGGCGATTGCTCGACGACATGTTGTGGCTGGCACGCTTCGATGCCGCCCGACCGCCGGCGGGTGTCGAGCCCGTGGACGTCGGCGTCCTGGCGGCCCAGACCGCGGACCGGTTCGCTGCGGTCGCCGAGACGAGGCACCTCGCGCTCGGGGTCCACGTCCCGGACGGTCGGCGCGTCCGTAGCGGCCCCGCCGGATCTGCTCGATCGCCTGCTCGGGGTGCTGCTCGACAACGCCTGCAAGTACGTCCCCGATGGCGGCACCGTCGACGTGACGGTCGCCCGCGAGGGGGGACGGGTGGCGTTGACCGTGGACGATTCGGGCCCCGGGATCCCGTCCGACGAACGTGAGCGTGTCTTCGACCGCTTCCATCGCGCCAACGGACCGGCCGGCGCCGCCAGTGGCGCCGATGGGGCCGGTTTCGGCCTGGCCATCGCGGACGCGATCGTGCGGGCCACCGGCGGTCGCTGGCAGGTCGGGAATTCGCCGTCGGGTGGGGCCCGTTTCTCGGTGAGCTGGGCGCGGGCACTCCTTTGACGCCGCGGGGACTCGTTTGATGCTGCAGACGGCCATCTGACGTCGTAACGGCTTCGACAGGGACCTCCTGCGAATGTCGTCAGGGACCGGGGAGCCACCACATCGCCGGACCGCCGACCGCATGGCCGCCCAGGGGCCTGACGCGGTCGGTGGTCGGGCGGCCACCGACCACGATGGTCCTGACCTTGCTGGCCCGATGGGCAGCGCGCGGGACAACCCCCACAATGCGGTCATGGAGTCGAAACGACTGAGTCGGGCTGGTGCCTTCCTCGCGATCGCGGCGGCGGCCGCCCTCCTGTTGTCGAGCTGCGGCCACGGGGTCGACCGACCGGCGGCGATCGCCATCGCCGAGAAGTTCGCCGCTGACAGTCAGCCCACCGGGACCCAGGTCAGCGACGTGCAAGTCGCCGCGGTCAGCGAGGTCGGTGAGGCCTGGCGGATCGAGGTGAGCTTCCGAGCCGCCATGCCCGGGGACGTCCGGACACAACCGAACCCGATCCACCTCGTGGTCGACGTCGACAAGTCGAGCGGCGTCCCTCGGATCGCCGCCCAGGGCTGAGGGCAAGGCCCGGGACCGGGCCAGCCGCACGACCGCGGGGGCCGGACGATCGGTCCGACCCCCGTTCGGATCGATCAGCTCGTGGCGGAACCCGCGTGCGACAGGATCGTGCGGGCCTTGGCCGGGTCACTGGTGACGAACGCCACCGTGACGTTGGCGCCCTCCATCCCCGTCGGCATGATGGCCTCGATGTTGACACCGCCGTCGGCCAGCCGCCGACAGGCCTTGGCTAGCGTGCCGGGCTGGTTGCCCAAGGTGGCCTCGGTGATCTCCTGCTCGCGGAACGAGCAGCGGATCCCCTGGAGAGCGGCGCGGGTCGCGGCCTCATCGGCCGTCATGATCGCCACGCTGCCGCTCGTGCCGCAGGTGGAACCAGTCACGCCAGTGACGTTGATGCCCTTGGCCGCGATCGCCTCCGTCACGCGGGCGAGCTCACCGACCTTGTTGTCCAGTTCGATCAGGAACGCGTTCATCGGTACCTCCTCGAGGTCGCGTTCCGGCCCGTCCGAGGGGCTGAAGGTGTCCCGCTCGTGGGCGGGTCGGGGAGACTTTGATTCTACGCCCGCGTGTCCACCATGACCCGGGGGGGTTGGGGTGGCCTACGGGGCTCGAACCCGTAACCTTCGGAGCCACAATCCGATGCTCTGCCATTGAGCTAAGGCCACCGCGGTCGCTCGTGCGTGGCGGACCCGCGCCTCGTGGCGGGACGAGCGAACGGGAGTATAGCCGGAAGCCCCGCCGGCACGGGGCCGAGGCTTCCGGGAGAGCCGGATCAGGGGGCCGGCGAGGCGGACGACTCGGGACTGGATGGCCGAGGTTCGAAGCGTATCGACGCGACGATCTGGTCGAGCTCGGCGCGGTCAGCCGCCGACGTGCCCGACATGTACCCCGCATCGATGACCTGTCGCGTGCCGTCGACGTCGACGATGTAGACCGTGTCGTGCTGCCCCTTGCCGAACGTCCATGGGCCGGCGACGGGGTACGGACCGCTGCCGGCATACGGATCGTCAGGCGACGTCCACCGACCGAAGCTCCGAAAATCGCCATCGGAATCGCACGTGGCCGCCGACGTCGAGATCTTCAGGGATGGACAGATTCGACCTTCTGGCCGGGGTGCCCGCCGACTGTCACGGGAGTCGGCGGGGAGGCACCGGGTCCGGCCTGCGCGTTCAGTGCGGTGGCAAGGTCATCGACCGTCGGTCCGAGGGTTGGAACGAGCGCGGTCCCACGCCAATGGCAGCCGCCGGTGTAGACGTTCCCGACCAAGAAGGGGCTGAAGAAGAGGTCGAAGGTCTCCGACGTCCCCGGGACATTCTTGCCGCCGAGCACGAAATCGAATGGCGACCAGCCGGTGGCAGGCATCGTGAAGGTCATCCGCGATGAGCCGACGCAGCATGGGTCGTCGATGACATAGGTCGTTCCGGGAACGAAACTACCGGTGAAGTTCAGGACCGGCGACGATGCCGCCGTCGGCGTTGGGCTCGGGCCTGGCCTGCCGATCCCACCCTCCCTGGGTTGGAGGTTGAAGCCGACCACGGCGACGACCACGACAGCCGCCGCCGCGATGGCGATCCGAAGCGGGGTATTCATCTCTTGGAACCTCCGCGCCGGCCATCTGGAGCGGCGCTGGGAGGTCGCGGGGAGTTGGTCGAGCACGGCGTCCAGGACGCGGTCCGGGAGCGCGGTGGCGCCCTCCTCCAGCCACGACCGAACGATGCGCGTGGTGTCGCGATCGGTACTCATCGAGTCGCCTCCCGCGCCGTCGGTCGTGCGTCGGCCTCGAGGGCCGCGCGCAGCCCGCGCATCGCATGATGTAGTCGGGAACGGACCGTCCCGACGGGGACGCCGAGGGTTTCGGCGACCTCGTCGAGCGGCATGTCGAGGTAGTGATGGAGGACCACCACTGCCCGATGGTCGATGGAAAGCCGGCGGAAGCCGCGCTCGAGCTGGTCGCGATCGGCGACCGTGTTCGAGCCATCCGCCGCCATCGGCTCATCGGCCGGAAGGAGGCGAAGGTTCGGCGCCCAGCGGCGCGTCCGGCGAGCCTCGGCGTAGCAGGCGCGCACGAGGAGCCGGTACGACCAGGCGTCAAAGCGCGCCGGGTCGCGGAGCTGCGGGAAGGTCCCGCCAGACGTTCAGCAGCGCCTGCTGCGTCGCATCCTCGGCAAGGTCGGTGTCGCGCAGGATCCTGTGCGCCACCGCGTGGAGTCGGTCGCCGACGGCGACGGCAAGGCTCGCGAAGGCCTCTTCGTCGCCGCGTTGCGCCCGTCCGATCAGATCGGCATCCACGCCACTTCCGCCGTATCGGCGCCCGGATGGTCCGGACGCTTCACACGGTATGGGCGCCGTTGGTCACCGGGCGACTCAATCTTCCGCCGGGCACGCAAGTCCACGAGGACGGTGGCGAGGCGACGCGTCATGCGGGCTGCGCGAGGCCAGATATTCGCCCGGCGATTGGTAGTCAGGTCCGAGCGTCCCGTAACCCGCGGAACTCGGTCGTGCGAGCGTGGATCGGGTTCGGGATGCGCCAGGCCCGGCCGGATTCGGGTCGCAAATCGCGGATCCCGCTGCCCAAGAGTCCTCTGGGGCATGTTTGGCAAGGACCCCGCTTGGTCTCTGCCGCGCAGTCGCCCAACGAATGGATGGCACCGGTCACGGACGTCAGTGAGGCCGTGCCGGGGCCAACGCCGCCGGTCACGCCCGCACCGCGCCCCACCCATCGGCACCCGACCCCACCAGACCGGTCCGGACCCGCCGGTACCAGCGAACTCCGGCACCGGGACCATCGCGCCGCGGACTCCCAGCCCTCCCGAACCTACCTTGACTGCAACACCGGAACCCCGGTCGGTCAGCCACGGAGTTCGCGGAGCGCATGTCGTTTCCCCCGCGTCGCCGGGCGCCGCATCTTCCTTCCGACCCTCGGTCTCTCGGCCCGACGGGTGGCCATCGCGGTGGCCCTGCTCGTCGGTACCGGGGCGACCTTCACCCTGGCCGCGCCCGGCGTCCGACGTTCGCGTGGGACGCGGGCGCCTACAGCTCGTCGTCCGAGGCGACCCTGGTCTCGACTCACCAACCGAAGCCGGGCGAGTGCCGGTCTCAAGGCCCTGAAGGTCGATTCGACGCTCCGCTCCATCGCCCGCTGGCGGAGCAAGGACATGATCGAGCACGACTATTTCAGCCACGACATCCCGGGTGTCGGCAAGGTCTTCGACAAGCTCGATTCCATCGGCTACTGCTACAAGGTGGCGGGCGAGAACATCGGCTGGAACAACTACCCGGACGACGTGGCGACCGCCCAGATCCACGGCATGTTCATGGATTCGCCCGGCCATCGGGCCAACATCCTGGGCAAGAGCTGGGACGTGATCGGGGTCGGCGCCTACAAGGGCGCCGGCGGCAAGAAGATGTGGACGGTGTTGTTCGCCGACAAGTGCGGCAGCACGGCGCCCGCGCCAGCCGCCAAGCCGAAGCCCAAGCCGGCACCGAGGGCGACCGCGAGGCCGAAGCCCGCCGCGACGCCGAAGCCCGCCGCCAAGCCGCGAGTCACGCCCACGCCGAGCGAGGAGCCGTCCGAGGCGCCGCCCACGGCGGCGACCAACCCCGCTGCCCAGCGGCGATGCCCCGCGGCCCCGCCGAGGAGCCGTCCGCCGAACCCCTCGTCCCACCCGACCCGGGACCACCCGACACCGCCTCGCCCACCGGCGCCGTCGGCCTGCGGGTCGTCGACCGGGGGGCCCCACAGGGACTCCTCGACACGATCGTCGGCGATGTCGCCGGCTACTTCTTCGGAGGCTGACGATGGCCATCTCGACGCCCGATCGGACCGGGGGCCGCGCCAGGGGAGCGGGATCGCCGGCTCCGGACGCGGTCGGGCCGGAGGCCCCGACCGCGCACCCTCCGGCGACCATGCCCCGCCGGACCGCCATCCTCGAGGCGCGCGACCTGACCAAGACCTACCCGATCGGGTCGGCCAGCGTGGAGGCGCTGCGAGGCGTGTCCCTGTCGGTCGAGGCAGGCGAATTCGTCGCCCTCATGGGTCCGTCGGGGAGCGGCAAGTCGACGCTGCTCCAGGTGCTCGGTGGGTTGGACCGGCCGACGACCGGGGAAGTGGTCCTCGAGGGCGAGGCCATCAGCCAGCTGTCCGACGACCGAGCCACGCGCCTCCGTCGTGACCGGACCGGCTTCGTCTTCCAATCGTTCAACCTCATCCCACTGCTCGATGCGTGGGAGAACGTCGCGTTGCCGTTCACGATCGCCGGGGAGGATCCCGCCAAGGGCGACCTGCCGGCCCGCATCCGGGACGCGATCGCGCTGGTCGATCTGACCGGCAAGGAACATCACAAGCCCGACCAGTTGTCGGCGGGTGAGCAGCAGCGGGTGGCGATCGCGCGTGCCCTCGTCACCCGACCGGCCCTGCTGTTCGCCGACGAGCCGACGGGCAACCTCGACTACACGACCGGGACCGAGATCCTCGATGCGCTGTGGCGGTCGTGTGTCGAGCGCAGCCAGACCGTCGTCCTCGTCACCCACGATTTGAAGGCGGCCGCCTACGCGGATCGGGTGCTCGTGATCGGGGATGGCCGGATCCGCGAGACCATCGAGCTCGGTCGCCGTGAGACGCACGACGCGTCACCCCTCATCACGCGCCTCGCCCAGCTGGGTCTTTAGGACCGGGCCATGTCGTTGACCGGCCTCGCCTGGCGCAGCCTGCGCGCGCGCCCGCTCCGGGCCATCCTGAGCACGCTCGGGGTCGCGCTGGGGGTCGGCGTGCTGTTCGCCGGGCTGTCCACCAACGCCGGTATCGAGGCGTCCGTCGACAGCACCGTCCGCGACCTCGTGGGGCGGACCGACCTGCGCGTCGCGGCCTTCGGCGAGAACGGCCTGTCCCCCGAAACCGTCGCGGCGATCGTGGGGACGCCGGGCGTCGACGTCGCTGCGCCCGCGCTGGAGCGACGGACGTACCTCGTGCCCGATGTCGAGTCGACCGACACGCTCCCTCCCGCGGTGACTGTGCTTGGCGTCGATCCGACGGTCGAGACGAACCTCCACCGCCTGGCCCTCGTGTCCGGATCGCTGCTGCGCGACCCGAACGAGTCGAGCGCGCTCATCACGGAGCGCCTGGCCGAACAGGACGGCCTGTCGGTGGGGTCGCCGGTGTCGATGCAGACGACCGGGGATCGGGTCACCTACCGGGTCATCGGCATCATCGCCGGCGACGGACCCCTGACCGGTGCCTTCGGGCGGACGGTCGTCGTCCCGTTGCTGACTGCGCAGCGCGTGTTCGATACGACCGCCGTGACGCGGGTCGACATCGGGCTGGCACGTGGTGCGTCGGCCTCGACGGTGTCCGACGCCCTTCAGGGCCGGCTCACGACCGAGCCGTACGTGCTGTCCTCGCCACAGGACCTCGCCCTGACGCTGCAGGCGTCGACCGCCGACTTCGAGGCGACGACCGCATTGATCGCGGCGATCGCCCTGTTCGCCGGCGCGTTCCTCATCTTCAACACGCTGTCGATGACGGTGGGTGAGCGGATCCGCGAGGTCGGCCTCCTTCGGGCGGCGGGCGCGACACGCGGCCAGGTCTCCTCCTACATGCTGACCCAGGCCCTGATCCTGGGCACGGCCGGATCGCTGCTCGGCCTCGGCCTCGGGGCGTTGCTCTCGGCCGCGATGGTCGGGTACGTGCGGACGGTCGGCTCGGTCACGCTGGACCGCCCGACGTTGCCACCGGAAGCCCTCGCGGTGGCCTTCATCGTGGGCGTCCTGGTCACGCTCGCGGCGGCGCTCGAGCCTGCCCGCCGGGCGGCGCGGATCCAACCGGTCGAGGCGCTCAGGTCGCAGTTTGACGTGCCCGCGGCACGGCGGGCCCGGCTCCGGTGGGTGGCCGTGGTGTTCATCGCCATCGCGGCGCTCGGCGTCCTCGTCTGGCCGCGGGGCGCCGGCGGCGCGGGCGTCGGCCAGGCGTTGCTCGTCTACGCGATCCTGCTCTGCTCGACGCTGCTCATCCCGTTCGTCTTGCCGGCCATCGCCCGGGTCGCCGGCGTCCCGTTCGCCGTCCTGCTGCGGTTCGAGGAGCGGCTGGCGCGCGGCTCGGTCGTGCGTGACCGAGGGCGCACGGCGCTGACCCTCGCCAGCTTGACCGTCGGGCTGGCGATGATCGTGGCCCTCGGAGGCGTCGGCCAGCACGCTCGCGCGGCGGCCGGCGCGTGGATCTCCGACGTCATCCCGGGCGACGTCGTCGCGACATCGATCGTGCCGGTCCCGGCCGAGGACGACATGGCGGCCTACCTCGGGGAGTCGGTCTCCGGGATCGCGCGGGTCAGCCCGATCGCGACGTTCGATGTCGCCGTGGGCGGGGCTCGGACGGATGCCGCCGCGGTGGTCGGTGCCGACCTGGCGGCCGACGGACGACTCCGATTCGTGGCCGGCGACCGGTCGGCGGCGCTCGCGGCTCTCGATGCGGGTGGGGCGACGATCCTGCCCGCGGATCTCGCGAGCCACCTCGGCCTGTCCGTCGGCAGCGTCCTGACCGTCCCGACGGTCGACGGCGCCGATCTCGGCCTGACCGTCGTCGGCGTCGTCGAGCGATCGATCCCGGGACGCGGCGGCGAGGCCATGCTGGTCGGCTGGAACGACGCGACGACCGAGCTCGGGGTGGCGGGTGCGGACCTGTTCGCGGTGCGGTTCTCGCCCGATGTGTCGCCCGCGGCACGTGACGATCTCGTGGCCGTGGCGACCTCGCAGAGTCTCGAGATCGTGACCCTCGATCGCATCCAGGGAGCGATCAGCGATGCGCTGGCACGGATCTTCGGGCTGTTCGACGCACTCGCCGCGGTCGCCGTGCTCATCGCCGCGCTTGGCATCGTGAACACCCTGTCGGTCAACGTGCTCGAGCGGGTGCGCGAGATCGGCGTCCTGCGCGCGGCCGGGATGACCCGCCGACAGGTCTGGCGGTCGGTCGTGGTCGAGGCCGGGATCCTCGGGTTGGCCGGGGCGATGCTCGGCATCGTCGTCGGTCTCGGGGTCGGCGCGCTGATGGTCGTCCTGGCCGGCGGCCGCATCGACGTCGCGACCGGTGTGCCCTGGCAGATCGTCGGTCTCGCCGTCGTCCTGGGGGTCGGCCTGGCGATGCTGGCTGCGGCCTATCCCGCCCGGCTCGCCAGCCGGCTGTCCATCGTCCGGGCCGTCCAGTACGAGTGACCGGATGGTAGACTCCCGCCGAGGACACGGCTGGACGTGATCCCCGTACGGAGTCCCGATGACCCTCGCCATTCCGCGCCTCGACCGAACGACGGCCGCGGACCGGGGCCTCACCCTCGCCGATTTCCTGGTCCCGATCGGGGTCGGGGAGCGAATCAACGCCCGGGTCCGTCATGTCGCCCTGATCGCCATCGGGGCGTTGTTCATCTATCTGACCGCCCAGATCTACATCGTCCGCGAGCCGGTCCCGTTGACGGGCCAGACGTTCGGCGTGCTCGTCGTGGGTGGCGCGCTCGGGGCCCGGCGCGGGTTCGCAGCGGTGACGCTGTACGTGCTGCTTGGCCTCGTCGGCCTGCCGTTCTTCGCTGAGGGACGCGGCGGGACGTCGGTCATCCTTGGCGTGACCGGTGGCTATCTCATCGGGTTCATGCTCGCGGGCGCCGTCGTCGGACGGCTCGCCGAGCTGGGCTGGGATCGCCACATCGGTGGGGCGCTCGGGATGATGATCATCGGCAGCGCCCTCATCTACGCGATCGGGCTGCCGTGGCTGGCGGTGGTCGGTGGGTTGTCACCCGAGAAGACGATCGCCGGCGGGCTCACCCCGTTCCTCGCCTGGGATGCGGCCAAGCTCACCGTCGCTGCCGCCATCTTCCCGACCGCGTGGTGGCTGATCGGCAGACGCCCCGACGATCGGTGAAGCGGCCGCGGTGCCGCTGATGCCCTGCTTCAGGCTTCGATAGGACTCGCGCAAGAGCCGCGCGACTTCTGGCCAATACGCAGCGCCCGGGCCCGCGGGACCGTCCGGATCGTCGGTCGCGCCACGGTCACGGACCTCAGCGGCCAGGCCGCGCAGTCGGCCGGCCTCCGCGACACGCTCCGGCGGGGCGTTGTACAGGCTGGCATACAACGACGTGATCGTGTCGCCGGCGGCGGCGCCAGCGGCGAGCCCGATCTCGCGTCGGACGACCCACCAACGGAGTTCGTGTCGGGCCACCGCCTCGACATCGACCTCCTCCGGCAGCCCGAGCAAGCGGTAGCCGCGTCCGATGTCCGGCGCGAACCGCTCGTAGTCGCCCGTCGCCCTGGCGAACCCGGCGGCCGCCTTGGTCAGGGGGACACTGGCGGCCAGGGCGCGTGGCCATGACACCCGCGCCTGGGCTCGCAGCGCCTTGACCAGCGTCCCGAACAGTCGGGCCGGTTGGCGTCGGTAGTACGCCTTCCACATCCGGGTCTCGAGTCGAGCCAGTTCGTCTGGGTCGAAGTCGGTCCCCCAGCGCGTCGGTTCGGTCATCCGCAGCGTCCCTCCCAAGGCTCCGATATGGTGCGCCGATGGATACGCCGACGCAGCCGCCGCGGATGGACGGGGTGGGCGAGGGGCTCGCGGCCACGTCCGAGGCCCGGCCGGACCCCGGACTGTACGGCCCGGCGTCCGAGGCGTGGCGGCTGAACCGCGAGGCGATGCTGCTGCTCGGTGCCGGACCGCGCGCGCTGCTCCTGCAGATCGCCCACCCGGCGGTGGCGGCCGGCGTCGCCGACCATTCCGACTTCCGTGCCGACCCGTGGCGTCGCCTGGCGGCGACGCTCCGGAGCTACCTGACGATCGTGTACGGGACGACGCCATCGGCCCGCGGCGAGATCCGGCGACTCAACGCGTTCCATCGCGGCATCGTCGGGCCCGGCTACACGGCGCGGGACCCTGAGTTGTCCCTGTGGGTCCATGCGACCCTGGTCGAATCGACGATCGCGGTCTACGAGGCATGGCTGGCGCCGCTGACCGCCCGACAGCGCGCGACCTACTACGCGGAGACCCGCCCGATCGGACGAGCGTTCGGCGTGCCCGGGGCCCTGTTGCCGGCGGACCTCGCCGCGTTCGAGGCGTATGTCGCCGCGATGCTCGCGCCTGGCGGGCCGGTGCGGGTGTCGCCGGTGGCGCGCGAGTTGGCCGACGCGGTCCTGCGGCCGCCGCTCGCGCCGTTGGCGCCGTTGTTCCCGCTCGAGTCCGCGGCCAGGACCGTGTTGGGTCACGTCCCGGCGGCCGCCCACGCCTGGATCTCTTGGCCGTCGGTCGGCCTGTTGCCCGCGAGCGTTCGCGAGGACTACGGCCTGCGCTGGGGGACCCGGGAACGACTCGTGTCGGCGTGGCTCGTGGCCGGATGGCGAGCCTGGCGTCCGCTCATGCCCGAGGCGTTGCGGCAGATGCCCAAGGCGCTCGCGGCCGACCGGCGGATGCGGCGCGGGCCTCAGTAGATCCGCGGGAACCGCGGCGCGAAGAGCGTCGAACCCAGATCGAGCGGTGTCGCGTCGTCGAGCGCCCGGAGGAGCGTCGCGGTCGTCGAGATCCCGTTCCGGTTGGCCTCGATGTAGCCGCGCAGGGCCGTCCAGAAGACCGTCGACCCCATCCGCTTCCTGGCCTCGTCGAGGACGTTGCCGCCCTGGATGTAGACCGTCTCGTAGTAGCAGGCCGACGAGTACTGGTAGATCGTCCGGTCCAGCGTCGACGTCGCACAGCGGCTGCCGCGGCGCATCCCGAGCACGTACCGAGCCACGAAGTCGGCGGCGGCCTCGTCGGCGAACGGTTCGGTCGCCTGGTCGTTGCCAACGAGCCCGTAGAACCACTGGTGCGCCGTCTCGTGGGTGATGAGATAGCGCCGGTTGGCGGCCACCTGGCCGGTCGGGATCCAGATGAGTTCGGGCGACTCCATCCCGTAGCCACCCGCGGACTGGACGACCTTGAAGACGCGATGCGGGTAGGGCCCCAGGCGTGCCTCGAGCTTCTTGATCGCGTCAACGGCGTTGGTGAGAATCGCGGAGCCGGAGGTGCCGGGCCGATACCAGACACGCACCGTCGTGTCCCCGACGACCTTGGAGGCCGTCCTGTAGTCGGCCGCGGCGGTCACCGTGAAATCGCGCACGTCGGTGGCGCTGAAGACCTGCGTCTTCCGGTCGGCGCTGACCGAGACGCGATCGCCGGTCGTCGCCAGCACGAGCACCCGATCGGTCTTGATCCGGACGCGGACCGCGGCACTCGACGGCGTCTCGAACGGGTCGCCGTGGTTCGGTCGCGCGAACGCGATGCGGCGGCTGACCCATGGCAGCCAGCGGTAGATGTCCATGATGCCGTTGGCCTTGGTGAACATCCAGTTCGAGGCGCTCAGGGTGGCGCGCAGCTTGGCGGCGTACTGGACCCGGACGCGCACGGTGCCACCCGCCGGCAGGATGCCGCCGAGCGGCACGACGATCGTCTGGTCGTTGATGGACGCCTTGACCGCGACCCCGTCGACGGTCACGTGCGACAGGCGCAAGCCGCCAAGCCGGGCGGCGACCGTGTTGAGTTCGACGCGGTCGATCGCGGCTCCGGACGTGTTCCGGATCGTCGCCGTGGAGTTGACCCAGATGCCACGGCTCGACCAGGCGAGGCGCAGGTCGGCGGCGTAGGTCGCCTCGAGCCGAAGGCTCGAGCGGTTGACCGAACCCGCCACGATGTCGCCGACGCCGACCGGCGAGGCGGCACGCGCGACCTGGGCCACCGGGGAGGGGAGCCCGACCGCACCGACCGCGATGAGCACGGCGAGGACGAGCGGCGTGACTCGAACCATCCGTTCCATCCTACCCCGCGGCCTCTTCGAGGGCGCTCATCGCCCGTCCCCACGGGCCGCGTAGACTCAGCGACGTGACCGCAGAGACACGACCGACGCGCGCCGCCGACCCATTGCTCGACGCCATCGAAGCGCGGCTGCCTGACCTCCGGCTCCTGACCGATCCGGTCGACCGCGAGTCGTACCGGACCGACGAGACGCCCTACCTCCGGCCGGGCCTGCCACGCGCGGTGGCCCTCCCAACGACGACCGCCCAGGTCGCGGAACTCGTCAGGATCGCCGGCGATCTCCGGGTCCCGATCGTGCCGCGCGGCGCCGGGAGCGGGTTGTCCGGAGGCGCGGCCGGCATCGAAGGTGGACTGACGATCGCGTTCACGGCCATGGACCGGCTCATCGAGATCGACAAGGACAACCTCGTCGCGGTCGTCCAGCCGGGCATCATCAACGCCCGGCTCAAGGCGGCTGTGGCCGCCGAGGGCCTGTTCTACCCGCCGGATCCGGCCAGCTTCGAGATGTGCACGATCGGCGGCAACCTCGGCACCAACGCCGGCGGCCTGTGCTGCGTGAAATACGGCCAGACGCGCGATTCGGTGCTGTCGCTCGAGGTCGTCATGGCCGATGGGTCGGTCATCCGGACGGGCGGCAAGAACGTGAAGGACGTGGCGGGCTACTCGCTGACGCACCTCTTCGTCGGGAGCCAGGGCACGCTCGCGATCATCACGGAGGCGACCGTCAAGCTCCGACCCGCGCCGCCGCCACGCTCGACGATGCTGGCCTTCTTCCCGACCCTCGACGGCGCCGGCGATGCCGTGGCCGGGATCGCCGCCGCGGGTCTGTCGCCGGTGACACTCGAGTTGCTCGATCAGTTCACGATCGCGGCGGTCGACGACATGAACGACCTCGGCCTCGACCGGACGGCCGCCGCGATGCTGATGATCGAGTCCGACATGCCCGGGGCTGCCGCCATCGACGAACTGGAACGGGCCGAGGCGGCCTGTCGGGCCGCCGGCGCGACCGACGTCGTGCGCGCCGCCGATGCGCAGGAGGCCGACTGGCTTCGCCAGGCGCGGCGGGCCGCCCACTACGCACTCGAGCGCCTCGGGGAGGTGCGCATGGAGGACGTCGGCGTGCCACGTTCCCGCGTGCCGGATATGCTTCGGGCGATCGAACGCATCGCGGCGAAGCACGACGTGCGGATCGGGACCTTCGGGCATGCCGGCGACGGCAACCTGCACCCCGACCTCGTGTTCGAGCGCGGTGCTCCCGAAGCCGAGGCGAAGACGAAGCTCGTCCAGGCGGACCTGTACCGAGCGGCCCTCGACCTCGGCGGGACGGTGACCAGCGAGCACGGCATCGGTCTGGCCCGTCGGGACTGGCTCGAGGTCCAGCGTGGCGCAGATGCGGTGCGGGTCATGCGTGCCATCAAGACCGCCCTCGATCCGCTCGGGATCCTCGAACCCGGGGCGCGTCCTCTAGCTCGGGCGCTCGGGCCGGGGCGGGCCGGGGCCGCGCGACGAGACCGCGCTGGCGTTCAGTAGGCCGGGCAGGCGCCCGTGCGTGTCGCGACCATGACGGACCGTTCGACCAGCGAACGACTACGGCAGGGCTCTCCGGCCGGTCGTGCGGCGTCAATCCGGCCCCGGACGGTCGAAACCGTGCACGTCGCGCACGATCTGAGTACGAAATGGACGGCCGATCGTGTTCGGCGTGCCAACGATGGTCGTTACGGTCGCCACACGCACAGCACCTCCGCGTGGGCCGAACTGGCTCTATCGGGGCCTGTGCCCGGCGATCGTCTGGTGATCCGATCGGACGGCGCCTGCGTATGCCCACCGTGACGCCACCTTCGAGCACGCCCCGTCGCCTCAACCCCATCGCGGCGCTGGTTGGGGTGCTCCTGTTGGCAGGTTGTGGCACCTACGGCGGCCCGTCGGCTCCGACCGATGCAAGGTCCGCGACGCCCGCCGCACAGATGGCCGGAACGGGGCCCGCGGCCTCGGCCGCGATGTCCTCGACCCTCCCCGCCACCCGACCCTCCAAGGCCGCCGTCGACATCGTCCGGCTCGGGGCGGCGACCGAATCGAACCCGCGCGACGAACCGTCGCAACGGGACCTCGGCTTCGCCCTCCTTCAGCGGGTCCGCGAGACCGCCGACCCGAGGCTGTACGCCCCCTCGGAGACCGCGCTCGAGGCTGCGCGAGCGCTCGCCCCGGATGACGCCCTCGTCTATGTCGGGATCGGCGGGCTCCAGCTCGGGAAGCATCGATTCGCCGACGCACTCGCGACGGGGCGGAAGGCCGCCGCGCTGTCGCCCGGGCTGGCAGCCGCGCGCGCGGTCATAGTGGACGCGCTCGTGGAACTCGGCCGGTACGACGAGGCCGGCGCCGCCGCGACCGAGATGCTCGGGATCAGCACCGACCAGTCGACCCTCGCCCGCACCTCCTATCTCGCTGAGCTCCACGGCGACCTGCCCGCGGCGCTCAGTGCGATGCGCCTCGCGGCGACGTCGCCGGGACCCGCGCCAGAGAACACCGCCTACGTCGACGCGCTGCTCGGCAACCTGCTCGTCTACACGGGCGACCCGGCCGGGGCGGCCAGGGTCTACTCCGAGGCGCTCCACCTCGTCCCCAACCATGCTCCGTCCCTCGCCGGCGAGGGACGCCTCGCGGTCGCCGCCGGCCGGCTCGACGACGCCATCGCGCTCTTCGGCCGGGCCGCCGACATCGTGCCGCTCCCCGAGTACGTCACCGCGCTCGGCGACACGCAGGCGGCCGCGGGCAAGGCCGTCGACGCCGGGCACAGCTTCGCGCTCGCGGGGGCGGAGATCGGGCTCTTCCAGGCATCGGGTGTGGTGGTGGACCTCGACCTCGCACTGCTCGAGGCCGACCACGGCGATCCGGCCCGTGCCCTTGGCTTCGCGGAGGCCGCCTACAAGGCCACGCCGACCGTCCGCGCGTCGGACGCCCTCGCCTGGGCCCTCCATCGCCTCGGGCGTGACCGAGAGGCGCGGACGCACGCGAACGAGGCCCTTCGTCTAGGTTCGCGCGACCCGCTCTTCCGCTACCACGCCGGCGCGATCGAGGCGGCGCTGGGCGACACGACGACGGCGCGACGCGACCTGGAGATGGCGCTCGCCACGGACCCTGGCTTCTCTGCCACGGGCGCCGCCGAAGCGAGAAGGATCCTCGCCACGCTGGATTGATCCATCCGCGGCCCGCCTGCGCACCACCGTCGTCAGCCGGACCTGGGGTCGCGAACCAGTCGGGCGACACGGCGAACGAGGCCCGACCGAGGAGTGCCGGGCTCGCCATCACCCACACGGGGAGGATCTTGCCTTGTCCACTCGCTCCAAGGTCGCCGGCGTTGCCGGTGCCTTGCTCATCGCGGCCACGTCGGTCACCGGCGTCTTCGCGTCAAGCCACCGGGAGGCGCCGCTCATCGCGGGCGATCCCAGCGCCGACAACACGGACCTCTACGCCTTCGTGAGTCCGAACAACCCCAACAGCCTGACGATCATCGCCAACTACGTCCCCCTCGAGGAGCCCGCGGGCGGCCCGAACTTCTTCCCGTTCGACCCCGCGGTGCAGTACGCGATCCATATCGACAACAACGGCGACGGCCGCTCCGACATCGACTACACGTTCCGGTTCAAGACGCATCGGACGTCGAAGAACTTCGCGGGCATCCCGACGTTCCTCTACAACGATGGCCCGGTCACCAGCCTGACCGACCCGAACCTGCTCGTGCGGCAGACCTACGACGTCTGGCGCAACGGGCGGCACATCGCGGCCGATGTCCCCACGCCGCCGGCCAACATCGGGCCGCGCTCGACCCCGGGCTACGACCCGCTCGCAGCCGCCGCAGTCAAGACGCTCAAGTACGGGACCAAGCTCTTCGCCGGCCAGCGTGACGACGCGTTCTTCGTCGATCTCGGCTCGATCTTCGATCTGGCCGGTCTGCGCCCGTTCAACACCCTCAACGCGATCCCGCTCCCGGCGGCACCGGGTCTCGACGGCGTCGGTGGGTTCAACACCAATTCGATCGCCATCCAGGTCCCGCTCCAGATGCTGACCAGGGACGGTCGTCTCCCGACCGGCCCGAACGACAAGGACGCCGTTCTCGGCGTCTGGGCATCCGCCAGCCGGCAGAAGAACAAGACGATCAACGCGGACGGCACGATCACGACGTGGGGCGCGTGGCGCCAGGTCTCGCGACTCGGCAACCCGCTCATCAACGAGGTGATCATCCCGACCGACAAGAAGGACTACTGGAACAGCCAGTACCCGTCGGGCGACAGCCAGTTCGCCAAGTATTACAAGTCGCCGGAACTCGCGGCCGTCGCCAACGCGTTGTACGCGGCGCTCGACGATCCGGCCACGACCAACCGTGACGACCTCGTGGCGATCCTCCTGACGGGGCTCGACATCCCCGATTCGGCGGTCGTTCCCGGCGGCCTGCACTACACCAGGACCGGATCCACCAAGGCCGACATGCTTCGCGTCAACACCGGCATCAAGCCGAATGCCGCGGGAGCCTGCGTCTTCGGTGTGGCCGGTGGTGGCACCCCGAGCCGTCTCGGCGCCCTCGATGGCGACCTGTGCGGCTTCCCCAATGGTCGACGGCTGCTCGACGACGTGACCGACATCGAGCTTCGCGCCGTCGTCGAGGGCTACGGCCCGACCCTCCACGCGGTCCTCGGCGTGCCGAACCGCACCCCCAACAACCTCATCGGTGACGGCGTCGACAAGAACGACGTCCCGTTCCTCTCGGTCTTCCCGTACATCGGGACGCCGCACCAGGGCTACGCCCACGTCCACGAGCACGGGCCGACCGTGTTCTGAGCCGCCGAGCGCGCTCCGCAACGGCCCGGGCGATCACCCGGGCCGTTCGGATTCCCGGTCGCGATTGACAGGACGCGGCCCCGCCCGGATGATGCTCGGACATGCTTGCACATCTGTTCAGTACATCTGTGCCATGAGCGACTTCGAGCAGCTCGTTCGGGCCAGCCGGCTGTATTACGAGCTGGGCGAGACCCAGCACGCCATCGCCGCGCAACTCGGGGTCACCCGACCGCAGGTCTCGCGCCTGCTCAAGCGCGCCCGGGCGGAGGGCATCGTCGAGATCCGGATCGTGGACCGGACCGCGGTCGAGGGCCCGGCCGCGGACGCCCTCCGGCGGAGCTACGGTCTGGACGCGGTCCACCTCGCTCCGACGATCGCGGGTCCCGAGGACCTCACGCGGCGGATGGTCGGCCGGCTCGCCGCCGACGTCCTGCGCGGCTCCCTGCGGACCGGGGCGCTGGTCGGGGTCGGCGACGGCGCGTCGGTCGCCGCGACCGCCGGCGCGCTCGAGGAGGCCGCGACCCCGGTGGCCGTGACCGTGGTCCCGCTGTGTGGCGGGTACTGGTCGACCGGTCCGGAACGCGAACCGTACCGGCGCGTGGCCGAGGCGCTCGGTGGCGGCGCCCGGGGACTCATGGCGCCGGGTCTGGTGGACGACGCGACCACGCGCGAGGCACTCGTCGCCCACGCCGGCGTCCGCGCCATCATCGACCTCTGGGAACGCCTCGACATCGCGCTGTTCGGGATCGGCGGGCCGTCGTGGAGCGCGTCCCTGGTCGGCGAGTCGGTCGAAGGTGAACTCGAGCGCGCCGAGGCCGTCGGCGAGATCCTCGTCGCGCCGTTCGATCTCGATGGACGATTCGTCTGCCCCAGCCTGCGGGATCGCGTCATCGCGATGGATGCCCGGCGGCTCGGCCGGGTCCCGGTCGCGATCGGGGTCGCTGCCGGCGAGAGCAAGGTCCGTCCGATCCTGGGTGCCCTGCGGGCCGGTGTCGTGCGGACGCTGGTGACCGACGTCGCCACGGCCGAGGCCGTCGTGGCGCTCGACGAGGCGACACTCGCGCCCGGCGGACGTCCGCGATGACGGTGCGCGAGCCGGCGGTCCTCGGCCTTGACCTTGGCACGACCGAGGTCAAGGCGGGCCTCGTGTCGCTGGACGGTCGCCTGCTGGGTCTCGCCCGAAGCGGCTATTCGCTCGACGTCAGTGGCGGGCACGGCTGGGCCGAGCAGGACCCAGGCGCGTGGTGGTCGGCCGTCGTGAGTGCCGTCCGCGCGCTGCGTGCCGCGGACGTGGCCGATGTCGTCGCGATCGGTGTCGACGGGCACGGACCGACGCTCGCCGCGGTCGATGCCCGCGGTGAGGCCACCCGACCCGCGATCACGTTCCTCGACACACGAGCCGGCGCCGAGGCCGACGAACTGGCCCGTGTCAGCGGCGTGCGGGGCTGGGCGCTCGGTGGCCTGCCCGCCGCGCTCTGGGTGGAGCGCCACGAACCCGCGGTCGCCGAGGCGACCAGCTGGTACCTCTCGACCTGGGAGTGGCTCGCCTACCGGCTGACCGGGATCGCCGCCGCGCCGCTCGTCCCGGATCAGCTCGTGCCGGATCCGGCGCTGGCCACGGCGGCCGGCGTCCCCGCCGGGCGGCTGCCGCCCACGACGGCCTGCGGCACCGTCATCGGTGCCCTCACGGACACCGCGGCCGATGCCCTTGGGCTGCGACCCGGGATCTCCGTGGTCGGTGGGACCGTGGATGCCTTCACGAGCTATCTGGGCGCCGGCCTCCTCGACCCGGGCGACGCGTACGATCCGGGCGGGTCGGCCGGCGGTTTCGGCGTCTACTGGGACCGGCCGCTCGACGTGCCCGGTGGCTTCGTCACGCCGGGTCCGCTCGCCGGCCGGTACAGCGTCGGCGCGGCGATGGCGGCGACGGGTCGTGCGCTCGACTGGTATCGCGACGGGATCCTCGGTGGCACGATCGGGATGGACGCGCTGCTGGCCGAGGCCGCGCTGACCCCGCCCGGCGCCGAAGGGCTCGTCTTCCTCCCGTACCTGGCCGGCGAGCGGTCGCCCCTGTGGGACCCGGACGCGCGCGGGGTCCTCGCCGGCCTGACCCTCGGGCACGGTCGCGGTCATATCGCACGGGCCATCGTGGAGGCCTCCGCGCTGGCCATCCGCCACGTCGCGGGGCCGATGCTGGCGGCCGGGGTCCGGGTCACGGAGATGCGCGTCTGCGGCGGCCCGGCTCGCAGCCCCTTCTGGAACGGGGTCAAGGCCGACGTGACGGGCTTTCCGGTGGCGGTCCCGGCCGTGCTCGAGACCGCGGTCCTGGGCTCGGCCATCCTCGCCGCGGTCGGGATCGGCGCCCACCGCGATCTCCCGACAGCGATCGGCGCCATGACCCGGATCCAGACTCGGATCGAGCCTCGCCGCGAGCTCGCCGCCGTCTACGACCGAACGTTCGAGGCGTACGTGGCGCTCTATCCGGCGACCGCGCCGATCCTCCGACCGCTCAGCGCGGCGTCCGCATGATCGGGTCGACGACGACCGCCGCTTCCGGGGGCGCTTCGGGCGGTCTGGAACTGCGGGACGTCGGGTTCGCCTTCGAGCGACGTGACGGCGCCCCGCTGCCGGTCCTCGACGGCATCGACCTCGCGCTCCCCGCGGGTGGCATCGTGGCCCTGATCGGGCCGAACGGCTGCGGCAAGTCCACGCTGCTGCGCCTGATCGCCGGCCTGCTCCTGCCCGGGCGCGGCGAGATCCGGCTCGACGGCGCCCCGGTCGTCGGTCCGGACCCGCGCATCGGGCTCGTATTCCAGGAGCCGCGCCTCCTGCCGTGGCGCTCGGCCGCTGACAACATCACCTACCCGCTGGAACTGGCCGGCTGGCCGGCGGACCGCCGTGCCGCACGTCTCGCGGCCCTGACCGAGCTCGTTGGCCTTGACCCCGCGGTGGCCGCAAACCGCCCCGCGGAGTTGTCGGGTGGGACGAGTCAGCGGGTCGCGCTGGCCCGGGCCCTCGCCCTCGCGCCGGCGGTCCTGCTCCTCGACGAACCCTTCAGCGCGCTCGATGCGCTGACCCGCGAGCAATTCGACCTCGAGCTGCTCCGCCTGTGGGATCGCTCGGCGACGACGATCGTGATGGTCACGCACAGCATCCCGGAGGCGATCCTCGTCGCCGATCGGGTCGTCGTCCTCTCACCGCGACCCGGCTCGGTCGTCGCCGACATCACCGTCGAGTTGCCGCGTCCCCGGACGATCTCCGATCTCGATGACGGGTCGGTGTCGCGGACGGCGCGCGAGATCCGGGCGCACCTCGGAGACCCCGATGCCGTCGGCTCGATCGTCACCGAGCTCGCCTCATGACGCGCGCGGCCTGGCTGTCCGTCGTCGCGGCGTTCGGCGTGTTCCTCGCGATCTGGGGAGCGGTGATCATCGTCGGCGGCCTGCCGGAATACATCCTGCCATCGCCCCTGGCGGTCGGGCAGCGGTTCGTGTCGGCCTGGACGGACGGCATCATCGAGCCCCACCTGGGCACGACGCTGGTGGAGGTCGCGCTCGGGTTCGTCGTCGGTGCGGGGCTCGCCCTGGTCGTCGGCTATTCGCTGGCGCGCAGCGCGCTCGTGGAGCGACTCCTCTCGCCGTACCTCGTGGCCGCCCAGGCGACGCCCATCCTGGCGCTCGCGCCATTGCTCGCGCTGTGGTTCGGGCCAGGCCTGTTGAGCAAGGTCGTCATCTGCGCGCTCATCGTCTTCTTCCCCGTCGCGGTCGCGACGATGGTCGGCATCCGGTCCGTCGACGCGCGTCTGCTCGAACTGGGGCGGAGCCTGCGCGCGACCCGCCGCCAGGTCCTGACCACGCTCGAGATCCCCGCGTCGCTCCCGAGCATCCTCGGTGGCATGCGTGTCGGGGTCACCCTCGCCGTCGTCGGCGCGATCGTGGGCGAGTGGGCCGGCGCGGAGCGCGGTCTCGGGGTCCTCATCAACATCGCCCGCGGGTCGTTGTTCGACATCCCGCTGATGTTCGCCACGCTCCTGACGATCGCGCTCGTCGGGATCGCCCTCTACCTCGTCGTCGTCGCCATCGAGCATCGGCTCGTGGGCGCCCGTTGAACCTGCCCATCCATCCGGAGGTCGTCGTGTCATCGCTTCGCCAACGTCTCGTCCCGTCGCTCGCCGTGTTCCTCGTGGCCGCACTCGTGACCGCCTGCGGCGGATCCACGGCGTCCAAGGCGCCCTCGACCGACCCGAACGCCGAGCCCTCGGTCACGCCGACCAAGCTCGTGGTGGGCCTCGGCTACATCCCGAGCGTCCAGTTCGCTCCGTTCTATCTCGCCCAGCAGGCCGGCTACTACGCCGACGGTGGGCTCGACATCGAATTCCAGAGCAAGGTGGACCAGGACCTCATCCCGCTCGTCGGCCGCGGCACGATCGATATCGGGATCGGCGACGGGACGAGCGTCATCCCGGCGTTCAGCAACAAGATCCCGGTCCAGTACATCGCCACGATCTACGGCCAGTTCCCGAACATCGTCTTCGCCAAGGCGTCGTCCGGGATCACCAAGGCGGCCGACCTCAAGGGCAAGAAGATCGGGACGCCGGGTCGGTACGGCTCGGGCTGGATCATGCTCCAGGCGCTGCTCGGATCGGCCGGCCTGACGACCGCGGATGTCCAGATCGTCGAGTACCCCGACTACACGCAGCGCGTGGCGGTGGAGCAGGGGGCCGTTGACGCGGCGACGGGATTCGCCAACAACGAGCCGGTCCAGATGGAGTTGGGCGGCACGAAGGCCGTCGTCCTCACGATCGACGCGATCACGCCGCTGCCGGGACCGGGCCTCATCGCCGGGACGAGCACGATCGACACCAAGCACGATGAGATCGCGGCATTCGTGGCCGCGACGCTCCAGGCGATGGAGGAGATCAAGGCCGACCCGAAGGTCGGGCTGGACGCGGCGATCAAGGCCGTGCCCGAGCTCGCCTCCGCTCGCGACCAACAGGCCGCCATCCTCGCGGCGACGATCAAGACGTGGACCGGGCCGACCCAGACCGCGCACGGGTTGGGGGCGATCGACACGGCCGGCTGGACGACCTCGATCGCGTACCTGACCAAGCTCGGACTCGTGCCGAACCCGGTCACGACGGAGCAGGTCGTGACCGACGACCTGCTGCCCGCGGGCAACTGAGGGCAGCCAGGGGCGCGGGCCACGCACGGCCCGCAGGGAGTTCGACTCCGGCGGGAATCGGCCGAATCGAGTATCATCAGTGGTCCCCCGCCCGCTTCCCGCGTGCCCGTCCCGATCCGCGCAGGAGTCCTTGTGAACAGTCGCCCACCGGCCAAGCCCACCACCACGGTCGAACCGTTCAAGCACGTCATCGACGAGTACAAGCACCAGGCCCAGACGATCACCTGCACCTGCGGCTGGCACGGCAGCTCGGCGACGCTCGATCGCGGCGGCTCCGAATGGACCGCCCACCTGTTCGAGGTCAGAGGCAAGAAGCGTTAGTCCCGCCCCGCACGCCCATCAGACGACCCGGATCAGACCGATCCGGGTCGCTTCATGTCCGGCACCCTGCGGCCCCTGCTAGCCTGACGCCGTGGAGTTGCCCGACACGCCGCCGTTCGCGATCCGTGCGCGCCTCCTGACGCCACTGGCCGCCGGCGGCACGCTCCATGAACCCGATGGCCTGGTCGCCGCCGACGCGTTCGGCCGGATCGAGTTCGCCGGGCCGGCCGCGCACGCCGGCCCCGAACACCTGGCCGCCGCGATCGACCTCCGGCCGTGGGTGGTCATGCCCGGCATGGTGGACCTCCATGCGCACCTTCCTCAGCTGCCCAACGCGGGCGTCGGGTTCGCGCTGGAACTGCTCACCTGGCTCGACCGACTCACCTTCCCGACCGAGCAGTCCTGGTCGGACGTCGCCGTCGCCGAGCGGCTGGCGCCGCTGATCTTCGAGGCATTCGCGGCGGCCGGGACGACGACGGTGCTGGCCTACGGTGTCCTCTACGAGGCGGCCATGGACGCCTCCTTCCGGGTTGCCGAGGCGCACGGGATCCGCGCGATCCTGGGCAAGGTCATGATGGATCGCGGGACGTACGACCCCGACATCGAACCTTCGACGATCCTCGACCGCTCGCTGCGCGAATCGGCCGATCTCATCGCCCGCTGGCACGGGGCAGCCGATGGTCGGCTCGGCTACGCGGTCACGCCCCGGTTCGCCGTCTCGTGCACGGCCGACATGCTCCGCGAATCGGCGACCCTGGCGCGGACGACCGGCGCCTGGTGGCAGACCCACGTGTCGGAGGATCCGTTCGAGATCGACGAGGTCAGGCGCCTGTTCCCGGACGCGCTCGACTACGTCGACGTGTACGACCGGGCCGGCGGGTTGGGCCAACGGACCGTGTTGGCGCACGCCATCCACCTGTCGGACCGGGAGGTCCGACGTCTCGTGGACACCGGCACGCACGTGGCCCACTGCCCGGCGTCCAACCTGTTCATCGGGGCCGGGATCATGCCGCTGGGCCGCTGGCTCGAGGCCGGGTTGTCGATCGGGCTCGGCTCCGACGTGTCGGGTGGACCGGACGCCTCGATCTTCTCGGTCATGCGAGTCGGGGCGTACGCGCAGATGGCGCGTCGATCGTTGGCCGGTGACGGGGGCGGGATCCTCGATCCACTCGCATGGCTTCGAATGGCGACGCTCGACGGGGCTCGGGCGCTGGGGCTGGGCGATGTCATCGGCTCGCTCGAGGTCGGCAAGGAGGCCGATCTGATCGCCGTGGATCCCGCCGTGGTTGCGCCCGTGCCCCACGTCACCGACGACGACCCGTCCGACCTGATGAGCCGGCTCATCTTCCGAGCCCACCCGGACATGGTCCGCGGCGCGTGGGTCCGCGGGCGCCGGCTCGCCGGGCCCGGAGCGCGTTGAGGGTCATGCAGTCAACCCGTGCTGATGTCCAGCCAGGCAGGACGCTCATCCGGCGAACGGTGCGGTGTGCGTGCCACGACCATGTCAGACCGATCCGCGCTCGGAAACCATGGGAAGGACCGTCCATGCGGTCGGGCGGCTTGATCTGAGCATCTGCAGGTCGTTTCGGTGCGCTTGGTGCACGTCGAGTGTGTCCCAGGTCCGATTCCGGCGGCCGACCTCGCATAAGGCGCTCGTCACGGTCTTGTGACGCACACCCGACCGCGCCGAGTCAGAGAAGGACGAGGCTCCACCCCTTCGGGTCGCGACCGGCGGCAAGGGCGTCCATCGCTTCCCGACCCGGGATCGGGAAAGAGGCCTTCAGCAGCACGGCGGCTTCACGAACGACCCTTCGATTGCCGCGCGTCCCTGCAATGACCAAGACGACTCGACTGATCCCAGCGTCCCTGGCTTTGAGCGCAATCCGGCGCTCGACAGCCTGGACGTCTGTCAGACGCGTTTCAGCTTCGATCCCGATCGGATCGCCGGCCCCGAGGACGACCGCATCCCAAGCCCGTTGGTCGCCATATCCTGGGAGTGGGACCTCGGTCCGGAAGGTGAGGTCTGCCGAGAGTCGGCCGCGGAACTGCTCGAGGAGCGCGAGCTGCGCCGCGTCGCGAAGGGGAATGCCTCCCGGGTACATCCGTAGGCCGAGGTCAAGACCGACCACGCTTCCGATCCTCGCCAATTGCTCGACCGAGACGGAAGCGTGCGTACCGCGCTCGATCCGACCGACCTGCGAGTAGGACAGATGGACCGCACGTCCGACTTCTTTCAATGTGAGTCCGCGGCTGAGCCTCGCCGCACGGATCTCGGATGCCGCGACGGCGATCAGGTGTCGAGCAACGCGGCTGCCCCGATCCACGGCCCGCTCCCTTGTTGGCATGATCGAAGGTTCCCACCCACTACTCACCCGCCACGTACCGAAGCCCAAGCCCGGCTGGGATGGTGT
The DNA here is from genome assembly GCA_963833705.1 of uncultured Chloroflexia bacterium. Classification (GTDB taxonomy): domain Bacteria; phylum Chloroflexota; class Limnocylindria; order Limnocylindrales; family CSP1-4; genus SPCO01. The sequence goes on from CAWHYQ010000004.1 coordinate 199,116, forward strand.
GCGCGAGGCGACCGCAAGCGACCGCCGCGCTGGCGGATCACGCCGTTTGGTGCAGGGGGTGCACACCAATGATCCCCACAGCCCCGCGCACGCTCGGATCGCCAGCTCGACGACCCGCACTCGAGACCTTCGAGGGTGCGATCGGTCAGAGACGGTCACGGCACGCACATGCCCGGCTTGGGGCCGCGCGGTCAAGTAAGGTCCGGGCATGTCCGAGCACGCTGACCTGCTCATCACCGGCGCGACGATCGTCGACGGGACCGGGGGTTCGGGTCGGCCCGGATCGGTGGCCGTGGTCGACGGCCGGATCCGGGTCCTGGCCCCGGCCGACGCGCCGCCGGTCCATGTCGGCCGGACGATCGACGCGACGGGTCGCGTGGTGGCGCCCGGGTTCATCGACCTTCACAGCCACGGCGGCCTGTTCATCCTGGCCGATCCGTACCACGAGCCGAAGGTCCGCCAGGGCGTCACGACCGAGGTCGTCGGGGTGGATGGCAACGGTTTCGCCCCGTTCGAACGCCGCGCGGACCTCGAGGCCTTCGTCCAGCTCGATTCCGGGCTCGACGGCCGTCCCGACATCGAGTACGACTGGGCCACGGTCGCAGACTACCTCGCCCGCTACGACGGCACGGTCAGCCTCAACATCGCGACGCTCATCGGCAATTCGGCGCTGCGCATCAACGCCCTCGGCTGGGACGACGTCGAGGCCGACGCGCGCGGTCTGGATCGCATGCGCGGGCTCCTGCGCGAGGGCATGGCCGATGGCGCCGTCGGGCTCAGTTCAGGCCTCGACTACCCACCGGGCAGCTTCGCCACGACCGAGGAACTCGCGGCCCTGACCGAGGAGGCGGGGCGGCATGGCGGCTTCTATCACACGCACGTGCGATACCCGCTCGGAGACCGCTACCTCGACCCATTCCGCGAGGCGATCGACATCGGCCGGCGCGCGGGCGCGCCGGCCCACATCACCCACTTCTATCACCGCGTGACCCACCCCGGCGGTCCGGACGCGATGCTCGCGCTGGTCGATGACGCCCGCGCGGAAGGTCTCGACGTCACGTTCGACACCTACCCGTTTGAATGGGCAGCGACCCGTCTGCTGATCCAGCTCCCGCAGTGGATCCAGGCCGGCGGGCCGGCGCCGCTCAAGGAACGCCTCGCCGACCGCGCCGCGCGCGACCGGATCCGTGCCGAGTTCGCCGCCCGTGGCGCCTCGTACGCGAGTCCGGCCGGCTGGGCCGACGTCCGCCTGGGGGCGTTCCACCGACCGGAGAACCTCCGCTGGGAGAGCCGGACCGTGGCCGACGTGATGGCCGAGACGGGCCGCGACGCGCTCGACGTCATCTGTGACCTCCTGCTGGCGGAGGACCTCGGGGTCGGCCAGGTGACGAGCGGGCCGGCCGCCGAGACGCTGCCGCGCTTCTTGGCGCATCCGGTGGGGATGGTCGGGACCGATAGCACGTTCACCGGCGACAAGCCCAGCCCGCGCACGTGGGGCAGCTTCCCGCGCATCCTCGGCCAATTCGTTCGCGACGAGGCGCTGCTCAGCCTCGAGGAGGCGATCCGCAAGATGACCTCGGCGCCGGCGGAGCGCCTCGGGCTGCGCGACCGGGGCACCATCCGCGACGGTGCGGTCGCCGACCTCGTGGTGTTCGATCCGGCGACGGTCCGTTCGACCGCGACGTACGACCAGCCGCGTTCCGACCCGATCGGGATCGACCACGTGATCGTCGCGGGCACGGCGGTCGTCACCGACGGCGTCCATACGCGAGCGACGCCCGGCCGTGGCCTGCGCCACGGGCGCGACTGACCGCGCAACGGACCGAGCTTCAGACCGCGGAGGGTGCGCCCTCCATCCCGGTGACGGTGGTCGGGGGTCCTGCCGTCGGGCCGGTCGGACCATCCGGGCGCAGTGCGCCGCGATGGACCTCGACGAACATCCGCTCGAGCGCCTGCCCCTGTGCGTCGGCGAGGCTCGCGTCACCGACCGGGCTGGCCCAGCCGATGGCCAGGCGGAGGGCGATGGCGCCGGACTCCAGCCAGAGGTCGCTGGCACGCCGGATCCGCTCCACGTAGTTGATCGCACTGACCTCGTTCGTCTCCGGCATCACGACCCCGAACCGGCTCGGCCCGAGGCGCCCGATCTGGTCGGCTTTGCGGGCGTGGCTCCGGATCGTGTCGGCGACCGCGGCGAGGACCCGATCAGCCGCGGCCTGACCGAGCGCCGTGACCAGGCGGTCGAGCCCGTCGAGCTCGATGAGGACGATCGTCGCTGGGCGCCGATAGCGGCCCATCCGCACATCCTCGTCGGCCACGACGCGGTTCCAGTCGGTCACGTTGAGCAGGCCGGTCAATGGGTCGGTCAGCCTGGCGACGGCATCCGTTCCGGGAGCCGCGCTCAGGTATCCACGGCTCCCGCCGGCCGAACCGTTGGCATGGCCGTTCGTCCGCGGCCCGGTCGAGGGCGCGGCGTCGCGCTCACGCCGTCGCCGCATCCGCGACATGACGATGGCGATGGCGATGAGGACGATGTTGGCGATGACGAGGACGACGATCAGGAGCGCGACGAGTGAGTCCGATGACATGGCCGATGAGTCCTTCGTTCCTTGACGCCCTGGACGGACCAGGGGGCCCGATGATACGGGTCCTGGTGGGTGAAATGACCCGATTCGCCGCTCCGTCGGGACCACTTCGCGGTGCAGGTTCACACCGGCCGGGGCCGTCCGGTGGGGTCCGGGCGAGATTGGTGTGGAGACGACGGTCGCTCGGCCATCGGCCGGTGCTAACGTCTGCGCGATGGAGGAGGTCCCGACGCCGCGCATGACGACCCGGGTCGAGCCGTCCAGCGCCGTCGTCGTCCAGCCTGGCACCGTCGCCCCGGGACGGGCGCAGGGCGTCGCTCCGCTCCGTCGCGAAGGTCCGGCCAAGCTGACCGGGACGGCCAAGTACGCCGACGATCTCGTCTTCCCGGGTGCCTGGTTCGGGTCGACCATCCGGTCGACCGACGCTCATGCTCGGTTCGTCGCCCTCGACCTCGCCTCGTGGTTCGACTGGTCGTCGGTCGTCGTCGTCACCGCGGCCGACATCCCAGGCGACAACATCGTCAGTTCGATCAAGGCCGACCAGCCGATCCTCGTCGCGGTCGGCGGCGAGATCCAGCACCACGCCGAACCACTCGCGCTGCTGGCCGCCCCGGACCGCGGCACACTGCGGGCGGCTCGCCGGGCCGTGACGGTCCGCACCGAGAAGCTCCCGGCGATCTTCGACCCGCTCGAGTCCGACCACGTCTTCGCCGCCTACGATCTCGGGGCCGGCGACCCGGACGCCGCGTTCGCCGCGGCCGACTTCGTCCTCGAGGGCGAATACCGGGTCGGCCACCAGGAACAGCTCTACATCGAGAACAACGCGATGATCGCGGTCCCATCCGACGACGGCGGGGTGACCGTCCATGGCTCGCTCCAGTGCCCGTACTACGTTCACACGGCGCTCAAGCGCGGCCTCGGCATCGACGATGCCCAGGCGCGGGTGGTCCAGGCCGAGACGGGCGGTGGGTTCGGTGGCAAGGAGGAATTCCCCTCCGTCATCGCGCTGCATGCCGCCCTCCTGGCGGGCAAGGCCGGGCGACCGGTCCGGATGGTCTACGACCGACACGAGGACCTGACCGCGACCACCAAGCGCCACCCGGCGATCGTCCGCCATCGGACCGGCGTCATGCGCGATGGCCGGCTGCTCGTCCAGGACATCGAGGTGGTGATGGATGGCGGCGCGTACTGCACGCTCACGCCGGTCGTCCTGTCGCGCGGCGCCATCCACGCCGGCGGACCGTACCGGTGCCCGAACGTCCGGATCCGCGCCCGGGCGACGCGGACGAACACGCCCCCCAATGGCGCGTTCCGTGGCTTCGGGGCGCCGCAGACCGAGTTCGCGGCCGAGACCCACCTCAACCGGATCGCCGACGAGCTCGGGTTGAGCCCGCTCGAGATCCGGCGGCGCAACGTCTATCGACCCGGTGACACGACCCCGACCGGACAGGTCCTGCGCGACAGCGTGGCTGGCGAGGAGGTCCTCGAACGCGCCGCCGAGGCCGGCGAATTCGAGCGGTTGCGGACGCGCGACCAGGCGGCTCGAGCCCGCCGCGCGGGTTCGGGCACGATCCCGGAATCGCCGTTGCGGACGCAGCGCGAGCGGACGGCCAATGGCGTCGGGCTGGCGCTCGCGTGGCACGGGGCGGGCTTCACCGGGTCGGGCGAGGTCAAGCTCGCGTCGGTCGTTTCGCTCGAATTGCCCGCCGAGGGCGCGATCACCATCCTGACCGCCTCGACCGAGATGGGCCAGGGCACCAAGACGATCTTCCCGCAACTCGTCGCCGAGGCGCTCGGGGTCCCGTTCGACGACGTCGAGCTGGCGCCGCAGGACACCGCGTTCGTGCCCGATTCCGGGCCGACGGTGGCCTCGCGCACCGCGATGGTCGTCGGTGGCCTGCTCATCAAGGCGGCTCAGCGCATGCGGACCGAGGTGGAGGCGGCGACGAGCGCCACGTTCGCGGCGTCGTACCGGGGGTACGTCAAGACCCACGGCCCGCTCCGCATCGACCAGCGCTTCGAGCCCTACCCGGGCGTCGGCTTCGATGACGCGACCTATCGCGGCGACGCCTACCCCGCATTCGGCTGGGCGGCGTGCGTCGCGAGCGTCGAGGTCGATCTCGATACCGGCGAGGTCCACGTGCGGGACATCGTGGCCGCCGACGACATCGGTCGGGTCATCCACCCGGTCCTCGCCGAGGGGCAGGTCGAGGGCGGCACGCTCCAGGCCGTCGGCTACGCGACGATCGAGGAGATCAAGCTGCACGACGGCCGCTATCTCAACGACCGGCTCGCCACCTACATCATCCCGACCTCGCTCGACGCACCGCGGATCACGACGATCCTGGTCGAGGCGCCGTTCGCCAGCGCGCCGCACGGGGCGAAGGGCGTCGGCGAACTCCCGATGGACGTCGGGGCTCCTGCCGTGATCGCGGCGATCGCGGATGCGACCGGTGCGTGGATCGCCGACCTGCCGGCCAGTCCCGAGCGGATCCTGGCCGCGATATCCGGGATCCCGGCGGTCGCTCCGCTCCCGCCCGGCGCCTCGGAACCCGCCCGATGAGCACGTTCGCCTTCACCGTCAACGCCACAACGGTCGAGGTGGACGTGCCCGGCATGCGCCGCCTGCTCGACGTCCTCCGCGAGGACCTGGCCCTGACCGGCACGAAAGAAGGCTGTGGTGAAGGGGAGTGCGGCGCGTGCACGGTGCTCCTCGACGGGCTACCGGTGGACGCGTGTCTCGTGCCGATCTGCCAGGTCGAGGGCGCGAGCGTGGCGACGGTCGAGGGGCTGGCATCCCCCGGCGCGACGCCGGACGCACCGCCCCGGCTCGATGCCCTGCAACAGGCGTTCCTCGAGACCGGCGGCGCCCAGTGCGGGATCTGCACGCCCGGGATGCTGATGGCGGCCCGCGCATACCTCGATGCCGGCGGTGGGCCGGACGAGGACGCGATCCGCGTCTCGATCGCGGGCAACCTGTGTCGCTGCACGGGCTACACGAAGATCGTCGAGGCCATCGCGCGCGCCGCGACGGGCCCCGCCACCGACAGCCAGGGAGGCCCAGGATGAGCCCAGGCACCGATCGCATCCCCGTTCCGACCAATGGTCGCGGGCCGCACGCCCCCGCGTCGCCGGCCGCTCCGGCGCCACCGGCCACCCCTCCGGCGCCCGTCGCATCCGCCGCCCTCGACACCGAAGACGAGCCGCCGATCTCCGACGCCGACCTCGGCACCGCCTTCTCGCCCAGGCAGATCGCCGTCGGTTTCGGCATCCTGGCGTCCCTCGTGCTGCTCCTGGCCGGACTCGCCCGACGACGCGGCCCCGGGTCGGACGACAGCCACGACGACGGCTGAGCGAGGCGCCTCCGATGCCGGTCGAGCCACCCGTCACCAGCCCGCGCGCCCTCGCCGAGGCGTACGCGATCCTGGCCGACGCACCGACGCGGCCGATCGCGGGCGGCACGGACCTGATGGTCGCGCTGACCGGCGAGCTCGGCGAACCACCGGACCGGATCGTCGACCTGTGGGGCCTCGACGAACTGCGCGGGATCGCCATCGACGGTGACACCATCACGCTGGGCGCCCTGACCACGTACACGGAGATCCGCCGATCCGCGCTGTGCCGCGAGCATCTCCCCGTGCTGGTCGAGGCGTCCGCGACGATCGGTGCGGCCCAGATCCAGAACCGGGGGACGATCGGCGGCAACATCGCCAACGCCTCCCCGGCCGGGGACACGTTGCCGGTGCTGCTCGCGGCGGATGCCTCGTTCGTGGTCGGGTCCGTCCGCGGCGAGCGGGTGGTCCCGGCGGCCGTCTTCTGGACCGGCTACCGGACCACCGCACTCCAGCCGGATGAGCTGCTGCTGCGCATCCGGATCCCGCTTGCGGCGGGGCGGGAGCTGCGGTTCCGCAAGGTCGGCACCCGGCGGGCACAGTCGATCAGCAAGGTGGTCATGGCGCTCGGTTGGAACGACGCCGGTCCGGCCGGACCGTGGACCGATGTGCATGTCGCGCTCGGATCCGTCGCGGCGACACCCATCCGGGCGCTCCGGACCGAGGCGATCATCGACGGCCGGCCTCCGACGCCGGAGACCGCCGATCTCGCCGCCGAGACCCTCGCGGGAGAGCTCCGACCGATCGACGACGTCCGGTCCACCGCCGAGTACCGCCGTCTCGTGGCCGCGCGCGTCCTGCACCGGCTCATCCGCGAGGCGGGCGGATGGTGATGACCCACGATCCCTTGACCCCGGGTCATCCGGCGGCACCGCCCTCGATCGACGTCCTCGACACGCTGTCGGCCGGCACGTTCGCGGCGTCGATGGCGCCGTTGTTCGAGGGCGCACCCCGGTTCCTTGGTCGTCTCGCGATGGCGAGGCCGTTCGGGTCCATCGATGCGCTCTTCGCGAGGGCCCGCGAGATCGCCCACGCGATGCCGGTGGCCGAACAGGTCGAGCTCATCGACGCCCATCCGCGGCTCGGGGCGCCGCCGGCCAGCGTGTCGGCACTGTCGTATGTGGAGCAGGGCTACGAGCAGGACGCCGCGAAGCGGGCCGCGAGCGCAGACGAGGCCGAGCGCGGCCATGTGGCCAACGAGCTCGACCGACTCAACGCGGCCTACGAGACGCGGTTCGGGTTCCGCTACTGCGTGTTCGTGGCGGGTCGGTCGCGCGCGGCGCTGCTCCCCGGGATGACCGCCGCGCTCGAAGCGGACAGGGACGCCGAGATCGACCGGGCGATCGACGCGATCGTCGACATCGCGCGCGACCGTCATGCGAAGCTGACTGAAGCGGCAACGGAGGGACTCGGGTGATCGAACTCGCAGCCAACCGCTATGGCAAGGCGGCCATCCGGCTGGTCCGCGTCGCGCGCGGCCCGGACGGTCACCGTGTCCGCGACCTCACGGTGGCGGTCGCCCTCGAGGGGGCCTTCGAGGCCGCCCACACCGACGGCGACAACAGCCTGGTCATCGCGACCGACACGATGAAGAACACGGCCTACGCCTTCGCGAAGGACCACCTCGACGGCGCGATCGAGGACTACGGGCGCGCGCTCGCCGAGCACTTCCTCGAGGCGCCCCAGGTGGACGTGGCGACCGTGAACATCCGCGCCCACCACTGGGCCGCGATCGATGTCGCCGGCCAGCCCTCGCCCAACGCGTTCGTCCGGGGTGGGGAGGGGACGCGGGTCGCGACGATCGTCGCGAGTCGGGCGGGTACGGCCGTGGAGGCCGGGGTCGAGGACCTCATCGTCATGAAGACGGGGCGCTCTGCCTTCAGCGGGTTCCCGCGCGATCGCTACACGACGCTGCCGGAGACGGACGACCGGCTGATGGCGACCAAGGTCACGGCCGTGTGGCGGTACGGGTCCCCCGACCTCGACGCCGACGCCACGTTCGCGGCGATCCGACGGACGTTGCTCGAGGTCTTCGCCGATCACGACAGCCCGTCGGTCCAGACGTCGATCTGGATCATGGCCAAGGCGATGATCGAGCGCCACGAGGAGATCGACGTCGTCCGGATGGTCCTGCCGAACCTGCACCACTGGCTCGTCGACCTGTCGCCGTTCGGGTTGACCAACGATCGCGAGATCTACACGCCGACCACCGAACCGCACGGGCTGATCGAGGCGACGATCCGCCGGAGCGAGGTCTGAGGTGCCAGCCGGAGTCGAGGTCCGCCGCCCGCCCGTTCCGGGCGCCGAACGGGTCCTGACCGAGGAGGCGCTGGCCTTCGTCGCCGATCTCCATCGCCGCTTCGGGCAGATGCGGTTGGAGTTGCTGCATCGACGGCACGAGCGCCAGGCCGAGCTCGATGCCGGCGTCCGCCCCGACTTCCCGGCCGGGACCGCCGAGATCCGGGCCGCGGCCTGGACCGTCGCCCCGGCACCGGCCGATCTCGACGACCGCCGGGTCGAGATCACGGGCCCTGCGGAGCCCAAGATGATGATCAACGCGCTCAACTCGGGCGCACGCGTGTTCATGGCCGACCTCGAGGACGCGCTGTCCCCGACCTGGGCCAACGTCATCGGCGGACAGGCGGCCCTCGCGGACGCGGTCCGGCGGGAGCTCACGTTCGAGTCGCCCGAGGGCAAGGCCTATCGCCTCGATGAACGTACCGCGACGCTGGTCGTCCGACCGCGCGGCTGGCACCTGATCGAATCCGGGGTGCTCGTGGATGGCGTGCCGATCTCGGCGAGCCTGTTCGACTTCGGGCTGTACGTCTTCCACAACGCGGCCGAGGCCCTGCGACGCGGCACGGGCCCGTACTTCTACCTCGCCAAGCTGGAGGGTCACCAGGAGGCCCGACTCTGGAACGAGGTGTTCATCCACGCCCAGACGACACTCGGCATCTCGCGCGGATCGATCCGGGCGACCGTGCTCATCGAGACCATCCTCGCCGCCTTCGAGATGGACGAGATCCTGTACGAATTGCGCGAGCACGCCGCCGGGCTCAACGCCGGTCGCTGGGATTACCTGTTCAGCGGCATCAAGAAGCTTCGCTCGTGGCCGGACCTCGCCGTGCCGGATCGATCGCAGCTGACGATGACCGTGCCGTTCATGCGCTCGTACACGGAATTGCTCGTCCGAACGTGCCATCGGCGCGGGGCGCATGCCATCGGCGGGATGGCCGCGTTCATCCCGAACCGCCGAGATGCCGCGGTGACCGAAGTGGCATTGGCCAAGGTCCGTGACGACAAGGAGCGCGAGTCGGGCGACGGGTTCGACGGCACGTGGGTGGCGCATCCGGACCTGGTCCCGATCGCGGGCGAGGTGTTCGATCGGGTGCTCGGGACGCGGCCGCACCAGAAGCAGCGACTGCGCGACGAGGTGGCCGTGTCGGCGGCCGAACTCCTCGACCTGCGGGTGCCCGGCGGCGCGGTCACCGAGGCCGGCGTCCGGGCCAACGTCCGCGTCGCGCTCGCCTACCTGGATTCGTGGCTGCGCGGTGTCGGCGCGGCGGCCATCGACAACCTCATGGAGGATGCCGCCACCGCCGAGATCTCGCGCTCGCAGCTGTGGCATTGGCGGACGCGGGGCGTGGCCCTGGCCGATGGGCGGATCGTGGATGGTGCGTTCTACGCCGCGATCCGCGACGAGGAACTGGGCCGCCTCGGCGGCCGTGCGGAGGGTCGTCTCGCCGAGGCCGCGGACCTGCTCGACCGGCTCGTCCTCGACGACGATTTCGCCGACTTCCTGACGCTGCGGGCCTATCCCGCGCTCGACTGAGGGTGTTTCAGTTCGACGCCGATGACCACGAGGTCGTCGTCGCCGGTGTTCTCGATCGTGTGCCTGGGCGTTGACGCGGCGAACTGCACCCTGGGCAGGACGTAGCCCGGGTCCGCCCGCGTGTCGAACATCGTGGCGCCCTGTTCGTCGCGCCGGATGAAGTGCGAGCCCGAGAGCACGTACAGCAGGGTGGGGGCGAGATGCGTGTGCAGCGGGGTAGCCTCGCCCGACGGGATCGTCGTCTCGAGGACGCGGACCTCGTCGTTTTCGAACAGGACCTTGTGATTGCCGGGGGCGGCGGCCACCCCGTCGAGGTCGTCGACCGTCATCTGGTGCTCCCCTGCGTACGGACTCCCGGACCGCGAAGCCTACGTCGTCGGATCGACGCGCCCCGGCTCATCCTGTCCGACGATCTCCGTTGGGCGATCGCTGCCCGGCCAGATCGACGGTGCCGTGGGGTGGGCGTTGTCAAGAGGTCGTCGTCCCGCGCCACCGAGAGGACTGGCGGGGACCCGGAGCGCGCCGCTGGTCAGGTGGCGATCGCGCCGCGCTCGACGAAGGCGCCACGCCCTCGCTCGCCGACGAAGATGCCGTCCACGATGACCGATCGTCCACGAACGAACACGGACCGGATGGCGCCATCGACCGTGAGGCCTTCGTACGGGGTGTAGTCGCTGGCGTGATGGAGGTCGGTCGCGCGGAGGGTCCGTCGCGCTGCCGGGTCGAACAGGACGATGTCGGCGTCGCGGCCGGGTTCGAGGGCGCCCTTGGTTGCGAGCCCGAACCGGCGGGCCGGCGTCGTCGCGAGCAGATCGACCATCCGTTCCAGGGTGATGCGGCCGCGGGCGACGCCCTCGCTGTAGAGGATCGTCAGGAGCGTCTCGATGCCGGGCGCGCCGTTGCTGATCTTGTTGAACGGCACGCCATGGGCGGCCTCGGCCTTCTCGACCGCGAGCCGGTCGGCGACATGGTCGGTCGCAACGAGATCGAGGGTCCCGTCCGCCAGCCCGGCCCACAGCGCGTCACGATCGGCCGGCGTCCGGAGCGGTGGCGCGATGACGAATCGGGCGCACGAGACCGGATCTGGGTCGTCGTAGCGCTCATCGGTCAGGACCAGGTAGTGCGGGCATGTCTCGGCGGTCACGCGGACGCCGGCCGCCTTGGCCCGGCGGACCTCGTCGAGCGCGGCCGCCGACGAGAGATGCACGACGTGGACCGGCGCCTCGGCCATCCGCGCGAAGGCCAGGGCGCGCGCCGTGGCCACGGCTTCGACGTAGCTTGGTCGCGTGGTAGCGTGGTAGCGCGGTAATACATCACCACGCTGAAGGGCGTCGGCGACGGCCGCGTCAAGCAGCACCGGGTCTTCGCAGTGCACCTGGAGCATCGCGCCGTGGCGGCCCATCACCCGCATCGCCTCGAACAGGCGCTGATCGGGCAATCGGAAGTCGAAGACCATGAACGCCTTGGACGTGGCGATCCCGGCCTCGATGGTCGCCGGGAGCTCGGCCAGCGGGTCGTCGGCGCGACCGCTGATCGCGAGGCTCAAGCCGTAGTCGATCGCGCTGTCGCCGTCGGTCGCGGCACGCCATTCCCGAACGCCCGTGCGAAGCGATCGTTCGGCAGCCGGCGACGACCCTGTCCCGGGGTTGTTGAACGACAGGAACGAGGTCGTACCGCCGAACGCCGCGGCGACCGAGTCCTGAAAGAACCGGTCCGGCTCCGCGTCGGTCGCCACTCGCGTGTGGGTGTGCACATCGACGGCACCAGGCAGGACCAGCAGGCCGGTCGCATCGACGGTCTCGCGAGCCGACGCCCGCAACGCAGCGAGGTCGCCCTCGACCGCGGCGATCCGCCCGCCTCGCACGGCGAGATCGGCTCGCCGCGAACCGCCGGCCGTGACGACCGTGCCGCCGATGATGAGCAGATCGGGCGTATCGAACACGCGGGCAGGATAGCCGCGCTCAGCCGCCGGGGATCGGCGCCCGGACCGCGGAATCGAGGACCGGATCGCGCCCGGCACGATAGTCGACGGACGAGTAGGGGACCGCGAGGTCGGGCTCGATGGTGATTCGCGGGTCGTCGGCGGTGGACTTCTGCCAGTAGCGGTGGCGATGTAGGCCGCCACCCCGCCGTAGGGCAGGTCGACCCGCCGGACGTCCCCGTACAAGTTCGGGCTGCCGCCCATGTCCTCGCCCGCGAACCGTGCCCCGGTCTTCTGCTCGAGGTCGGTCGCGAAGTTCGCCGCCGCCGAGAAGGTCAGCCGCCCGATCAGGACGGTCAGCCGCCCGGCCGGTCGATGGCCGGATCCTGCACGACGCTGAGCAGGCGTCCGTAGGTCGTGTTGTCGCCTCCCCCGTTACGCCGAAGGTCGATCACGACGCGATCGACATCGCCCTCCGTCGCCTGAGCGAGGATTTCGTCCGCGGTCGGTTCGGTCCCACGCTCGACGGAGTTGTATTGCACGTACAGCGTCCTCGAGTCCGCGAGGTAGGTCATCCACAGCGGCCGCCCTTCGCGCAGCCACATCGCTGTGCCCTTCGGCAGCTCGAGTGGAGCGCCGCCGTGCCAGGCCACGTCGTCGGCCGCGGGGATGGGCTCGATGCTGACGACACGTCGCGCGCCGTCCGGATCGACGACGGTAAACCTCGCGGGACCCACCGCCTCGATGACGCCGAGCCCCGCCAGCAACTCGCTGACCCGCATGTACAGCGGCGCATAGGCGAGGAGGTTCGATGGGTTGTCGCGTGGCGCGATCGGTTCGACGAGCGCGAGGACATCGGCGATCGGCCGGCCCTCGATGGCCTCGATGCGATCGCCGACCAGGTCGCCGTAGGGGGCACGCGCCGCCGTGATGACCATCCCGTCGCTGAATTGCCAGACGCGGATGGGGTACTCGTGCGTTCCGCTGTCCGGCGTGAACGGGAAGATCCCGGTGTGCCCCTCGCGGCCGCCCCAGCCGGGCATCGACGCCAGCCGGACGAGCTCGACGAGCGCGCCGTCGTCGGTCAGCGACGGGATCCTGGCCTTGACCGCATCGGCGGCGGCGACCCACGTCGCCCGATCGAGCCCGTGCCATGGATCGGGGTGGAGACGCTCGCGCGCGGCGAGCAACTCGTCGATATCGGCGCGCCAGCCAGCGTCGCGCGCGGCGGCCGATGAACTGGGTGAAACGGACGCTGGTTTGACACTGGGCGCTGCGAACCCAGCAGCGGGCCCACTCGGCGAAGCAGCCGACGAGGCCGTCGACGTCGTCGCGGACGGGACCGGGCTTGCACTCGGTGTGCCGCAGCCGACGACCACCGCCACGATGACCGCCAAGACGCGGACCCGGGGGACCCGCGAGGCTCCACGACTCCTCATCCCGCGTGTTCCATCGAATCAGCCGCCAGCCGCGATCCTGCGATGACCGCGGCGTCACCGATCGCCGCGAGCACTCGGCGGGCTCCCTCCTCGTCGATCCCGAGGGCGTCGCGGAAGCGCTCGTCGGCTTCGCGGAAGGCCCGACCGGCCGCCGCATGCGCTCGAAGGCCCTCGGGCGTCAGCGCGAGTCGATACGAACGCCGGTCCGCGGCCACGACCTCGCGCGCCGCGTGACCGCGCTCGAGTAGGGCGCGGACGTAGTGCGACATCGTCGTTGCCGGCATCCCCACGCGTCGGGCCAGGTCGGACGGTGTGTGCGGACCCTCGTCGAACAGCACGCTGTAGACCGCGTAGTCGTCCGGCCGCAGCTCGGCGCCGGCCATCGCCGCGAAGACGAGCGTCCTGACACGCTGTTCCGTGGCGAACAGGTCGAACAGCAACGAGAGACGCGAAGCGCCCGGCATCTCAAGATACTACCACATGGTAGTATCTTGGCGAGGTCGCGGCGCAGGTGACCGCCCGGCGTGCATGACGTGACCGTAACGAACGCTTTCAGTCGGTCGAGGTCGTGGCCCACCGATCCGACACGGTCATCTGTGCATCACACGCACGAAATCGTCCTGTTTGGGCTCCGTCCGGGCCACCAAACGGGCCTACACGGCGTCTTCACCATGTCAGGGCGGGTCAACGTCGTCCGACATGGTCATGGGATGCACGCGGCCGCGCCGGCCCGCGCCACGTTGCGCCGGTCAGCCCACCTCGCGGATCGAGATCGGCTGGGCGCCCTCCCACAGGCACCGACGACCCACCTCGCGGAGTCGGTCGTCCCAGCCGTCATCAGGGATCACGGCCGCGAACACGTTGGCCGCCAGTTGGCCGACCTTCGACGCCGTCGTGCACCCGCCGTACGGGAAGAAGATCTCGCACTCGCTGATGCCGCCCGGGTAGATCGCCAGGACGCCCGGCGCCGGGTGCGACGTGTGGTTCTCGTAGTCGAGACCCGGTCGGAAGTCGCCGAACGGGATCCAGGTGGACTCGCCGGTCCAGCGGCAATGGATAAGGCGCGACTCGATCGGTAGCATCCGCCGGATCGCCTCGGTCGTCAGCGGCGCGGCCGCGTCCCAGCGGGCGCTAAAGTGGAGGTCGCCGACATCGATCTGCAAGGTTCCCATCCACGGAGGATAGCGTGGCGCAGGGCTCGAATCAGCCGGCCCCGACCATTTCCACCCACGTGCTCGATACCGAGCGCGGGAAGCCGGCCGCCGGCGTCCACATCACGCTGTACAAGCTGACCGACGACGGCCGACCGGTCCGCCTGACCCAGGCCCTGACCGACTCGGACGGTCGTGTGCGCGACCTCCTGGAGCGCCCGCTGACGACCGGCGACTATCGACTGGAATTCGGTCTGGCCACGGACGCCGAACCCGATGGGGACGCACCGTTGTTCTTCCGGCGGTTGTCGGTCGACGTGCGGGTCAGCGACGTCACCCGGAGCTACCACGTCCCGGTCCTGCTGGCCCCGTATTCGATGACGACCTACCGCGGGAGCTGAAAGCCCTCAGGTCATCACCGCGATGGCGTCGAGGTCGATGCGCGCGTGCCCCGACGTCCCGACGACCACGATCTTCACCGTGTGCGCCCCCGACGACGACCACCAGCCGGTCGCCACGATGACCCGCGAGGACGACGTCGTTCGATGCGTGTCGATCGTGGCGACATACACCCCGTCCACGTACAGCTTCGCGCTGCCGCGGGTCGATCCCTTGGGCATGACCACGGCGAACGCACGGCCGTTGAAGCGGATGCTCGCATAGGCTCCGGCATGGGTCGAGAACCGGGTCGCGTGACCCGACGCCGTCGTGCTCGTCGACTTCGCCCAGATGCCGTGATACGTGACCAGTGAGCTCGACTCCTGGAACAGCTTCGGAACCACCATGGGTCCCGTCGCGTACGCGCCCCAGTTGCCGGCCCCGTCGCGCGCTCGCACGCGGAACGCGTACTTCGACTTGAACACCACCGTCCGGTTGGCGGTGCGGGCCGTCGTCGAACTCGTCACCGTGCTCCACCCGCCGCCGTTGACCTGGACCTGGACGGCATAAGCGGCCACGCCGGTCAGGTCGTCGGTCGCTGCCGGCCAGCCGACGCGCCCGACCGCGGTGGTCGTCGTCCCGAGGACCGAACCGAGCGCGAACCCGTGGGTCGTCGGCGCATGGTCGACCGGCGGCGTCGCGTCCAGGGCCCGGTACGCGTCGACGATCTTGCCGCTGACCGTGTCACCGACCGTCAATGGCATCGACTTCCCACTCGCCAGCAGTCGCGCCTTGAGCGCGAGCGGATCGGCCGCGAGGGCCGGCCACTTCGAGGCGACGAGGGCCGCAGTTCCGGTGACGTGGGGCGCCGCCATCGAGGTCCCGCTGAGATAGGCCCAGCTGGTGCCCGTGTCGGCGGGCACGCTGCTCAGGACATTGACGCCCGGCGCCGCGATGTCGACGGTCGAATGACCGAAATCGGAGAAGTCCGCGAGGCCACCCGCGTTGTCGAGCGCGGCGACCGACACGACGTTGGGCAGGTCGAACGTGGCCGGCAGCGATGGTCTCGGGTCGGTGTCGTTGTCGATGCCGTCGTTCCCGGCGGCCACGACGAAGAGCATCCCGGACGATGCGATCGCGTCGTAGAGCGCCGGTGCGCCCAACTTCGGGCCGCTCGCCCGGTCACCGGGGCCGCCCCACGAGTTATTGGAGATCCGGACGCCGAACGACTTGGCGTAGGCGATCGCCGCGAGCGCCTGCGAGTCGAAGCCACAGGTCATCGGATCGCCGATGAACTTGAGCGCCATGATCGAGATGCTTGGCGCCACGCCAACCACCCCGACCCCATTGAGCGATGCGGCGATCGTCCCCGCCACGTGCGTGCCGTGGTAGTCCTCGCCAGGGTGGTGGAGCGTGTTGTCGTTGTGGCAGAAATCCCAGCCGTGGACGTCGTCGATGTACCCGTTGCCGTCGTCATCGATGCCGTTCGTTTCCTTGCCGGCGCCCGACTCGGCCGGGTTGGTCCAGGCTCGCCCCGCGAGGTCGGGGTGACTGAAGTCGACCCCATCGTCGATGACCGCCACGACCACGCTCGGTGAGCCCGTCGTCAGGCCAAGGGCCTGCAGACCATCGATGTCGACATCGCTCGAGCCCTCGGTCCCTGGCGTCCCGCTGAGTTCCTGCCCCGTGTTATGGAGCCCCCACAGGTCATCCCAGTAGGGCTCCGAGCGCGGATCGACGGACCGGAAGCGCTGGTGGTCGACGCTCACCCGGACGACGTTCGGATCCGCGCGCAACGCGGCGATGGCAGCGGCCGCTTGATCCGGGTTGACGTGGATCACCTCGGCATGGGCCGAGGGCAGGTCGGCGATCCGGTCGGTGCCGGCGGTCGCGACGGTCGATCGTCGCTCGGCGGTCGCGGTCGTCGTGCGGAACTCGACGATCAGGCGGCTGCCGTCCTCGGGCGCCGACTTGACCGGAGCCGGCCGCTCGGGGCGAGCGCCGGCCGGTGACGGGTGCGGGCGTGAGGGCGGGTCCGCGGCGCCGACCGGCGCAACGCCGAATCCGGACAAGGCGAGCGTGGCGGTCAGGACGGCGACGCTGGACGGGAGTCGTGGGCGGAACATTGGCCGGGCCATCCTATGCCCTCCTGCGCGAATCCGTGACAGGCTAGGTGTCACGGTGCACCACGAACGTTCGCGCCATGCAAGCCCCCACCGCTCCAACACTCACCGTCGTCCCCACCGGTGATACGCCACCACCAGCGACCCGGGTTCGGGTCGAGAGCGACCGGATCGTCGTCGAGCGCCTCGTCATCGCGGATCCGGCGCTCGCCGGGTTCCTCGGCGCGCGATCGGCCGACGATCGACCCGAACTGGTCGAACGGGCCCTGCGGATCGGCCTGCTCGCGCTGCAGGACGCCGGGGTGACCGTCAATGTCGACGTGGTCCGCGCCGAGTTCGAGAAGCTCGTCCGACAGGCCGAGTCGGTCAACGAGAAGGCCGCACAGGCCCTCGAGGGGACGCTCCGCGCCAACTTCGCCGACGTGGATGGCCGCCTGCCCCGGACGCTCGAGAAGTTCCTGGGCGACCGTGGCGCGCTCCGCGCGATGGTCGATGAACTGTTCGACGAGACGAAGCGCGACAGCGCGATCGGGCGCATCGGCCGGATGCTCGAGCGCTATTTCGACGGCGACGCCTCCAAGCTGGCCGTCCTGCTCGACCCGACCCGGCTCAACTCCCCGATGCACCAGTTCCGCCAGGAGATGACCGCCGGGTTCAAGTCGCTCGAGGAGCGGTTGGTCGCCATCGAGGCCGCCGCCGCGGCCCGTGGTGCCGAGCGTGCCAGGTCGGCGGCCAAGGGCGGTGACTTCGAGGACCTGCTCGAGGGGATGCTGGCCGACCTGGCCCATGGCGCGGGCGACCTGCTCGATCGCACCGGCGTCGAGACGGGTGCCGTCCTCAAGTCGAAGAAGGGCGACTTCGTGCTGACGCTCGACCCCCGCGTGGCGCACGGTTGCGATCTGCGGGTCGTGATCGAGGCCAAGGACCGCCCGATGTCGATGCGTGCCATCCGCGAGGAGTTGCGCGAGGCGAAGGAGAACCGCGGCGCGGCCATGGCCGTCGTGGTGTTCAGCGCGGCCCATGCACCGTCGGGCGTCGCGCCGTTCAGCCTCGTCGGCGACGACGTCTATTGCGTCATCGATCCGGGGGCGCCCGAGCCGGCCACGCTCGAGGCGGCGGTCCGCCTGGCGCGGCTGCTGGCGCTGACCTCGCTCGTCGAACACGAGGGGGAAGTGGACCTCGCGGCCGTCTCGACCGCGTTGACCGCCATCCGCGAACAGCTGGAGCTGGTCCGGACGCTCAAGGCGTCACTGACCTCCATCTCGACCGCGACGAAGGCCGTCTGGACGGGTCTGGACACGATGCGCTCGAACATCCTGGCTCGTGTCGGCGAGGCCGAGGCGGAGATCCGAGCCTAGACCGGATGGTCCTGTGCCCGCCGGGACCGCTCGACTACGCCGAACCCGGACCACCGGGCGGTGTCGGTCAAGTGGGGATAGACTCAGGATGGTGCACATGCGTCGACGGATCGCGCCCCTGTTCCTCGCCGCGCTCATCGCTCTCCCGGTCGTCCTCCCGGTCAATGCGGCCGAACCCACGGCGTCCCCAGCGACTGAGCCGAGCCTCGCTCCGGATCCGGCGACCCCGCCGCCCGCATCGGCCGATCCGGGCGCCACTCCCGCATTCGCCGAACCGAGTGCCGCTCCCAGCGTCGAGCCGGCACCCTACCCGGATCCCGCGCCCGCGACGGACGCCGCCGGCCGCCCGGACACCACCGGCCGGTACATCGTCATGCTCAAGAACGGCACCAACACCGCCAGCGTCGTGGACCGGGTCCGCAAGCGCGACGGGGTCCACGCCGATCAAAGCTACGCCCGGACGTTCCGCGGGTTCGCCGCCAAGCTGGACGCCAAACAACGGCGTGACATCGGGGCCGATCCCAATGTCATCGCGGTCGTCCCCGATGAGGTCATCGAGCTGACCCAGACCGTGCCGACCGGTGTCTCGCGGGTCGGCGTCGGCCAGAGCGACATCGCGTCGATCGACGGCGTCGACGAGCGGGTCGATGCCGACGTCGCGATCGTCGACACGGGCATCGCCCAGCACCCTGACCTCAACGTCGCAGGCGGCTACAACTGCTCCACCTCCGATCACTCGGCGTGGCGCGACAAGGAGAACCACGGCACTCACGTCGCGGGCATCGTCGGTGCGCTGGATAACAGCTTCGGCGTGGTCGGCGTGGCACCCGGCGTCCGCCTGTGGGCCGTCAAGATCCTCAACGACGACGGCTACGGCCTGCTGTCCTGGTACGTCTGCGGCCTGGACTGGATCCTCACCCAGCGCGACCCGAACGACGCGAGCCGCCCGCTGTTCGAGGCGGTGAACATGAGCGTCACCAAGGCCGGCAGCGACGACAACGACTGCGGGCTGACCAATCACGACGTGCTCCACCAGGCCGTCTGCCGGGTCGTGGCCGGCGGGATCACGGTCGTCGCGGCGGCAGCCAACGACAGCCACAACGCCGCGGCCAACATCCCGGCCTCCTACAACGAGGTCATCACGGTGTCCGCCCTGGCCGATACGGATGGCTTGCCCGGCGGGCTCGGTGGCAACAAGTGCTTCTCGTGGGGCACGTACGACAAGGACGACACGTTCGCGAACTTCAGCAACTTCGGCTCGGATGTCGACCTCATCGCCCCCGGCAAGTGCATCCTGTCCACCGTGCCGGGACCCGGCTACGCCTACATGTCCGGAACGTCGATGGCCGCCCCGACCGTGACCGGCGCCGTGGCGCTCTACAAGGCCAGTCGCCCGAACGCGACACCGACCGAGGTCCGCGAAGGGCTGCGCTACCTCGGCAACTTCGGCTGGAGGACCTCGACCGATCCCGACCCGTATCACGAGCCCTTGCTCGACGTGTCGCGCCTGGGAACGCTCGGGACGTTCGGGTTGACCGCGCCGTCCAAGATCGCCACGGTCGAGGGCGGGTCGACCGGGTACGCCGCCGTCGGCATCGATCGCAGCTCCACCTTCTTCGAGCGCGTCACGCTGCGTGTGACGGCGGTGCCCGATGGCTGGACCGGCATCGACAACACGGGCAGCGCCATGGGCTGGGACGCCGACACCGGGCTGGTCCCGATCGGGGTCCCGAAGGACACGCCAAAGGGCCGCTATCACATCTCCGTCGAGGGCACGAACCAGGGGCGGACGGATACCGCGACCGTGTCGGTCGACGTCGTCGAGGACGACCCGACGGCCATGGCCCCCGTCGGCAACGTTGCGGTCGGCGATCGGGTCGGCTCGACCACCGCCCCGATCCATGTCTCATGGCCGGCCGCGACGGACCCGTCCAGCCCCATCGGCGGCTATGAAGTCCAACTCAGCCGTGCCGGCGGCGCATTCGGCACCAGCCTGGCCAAGACCGCGGCCCAACGCTCGGCGACCTACACCATGACGTACAACGTGCCGTACGTATCGAGGCTCCGGGCCAAGGACGTGCCTGGGCACTGGAGCCCGTGGGTTTCCACGGCCGCCCCGATCCGTGTCATCCACACGAACGACCGCAGCCGGTCGGTCGTCTATCACGGCAAATGGACCAAGACGAGCTACCGGTACGCCACGGCCGGCACGATGACGGGTTCCAGCAAGAAGGGCGCGAGCGCGAAACTGGCCTTCAACGGGCACGGGATCGCGCTGGTCGCGCCACGGAACAAGTGGCGCGGCAAGGCCGACATCTACATCGATGGCGTCCTCGTCAAGCATCTCAACCTCGCCACGAAGACGGGCGTCAGCCGCCAGATCGTCTATGCGCGCTGGTTCGCGGCCGGTGGAACGCACCGGATCGAGGTCCGCGTCGTCCGTGGCGCGGTCCAGATCGACGGCTTCCTCATCGTCCGCTAGGGCCCGGAGGTTGCGCGGGTGCGCTATCGTGACCGTCCCGACGCCCGCGACGGGGCGATCCAGCGGGCGAGCGGAACGAACCTAGGGGATTCGGCATGGCGCGTGCGATGTGGAAGGGAGCCATCCAGTTCGGGCTGGTGACCATCCCGGTCAAGCTCTATCTGGCGACCGAGTCCAAGGGCATCGCCTTCAACATGCTCCACAAGACGGACCTGTCGCGCATCCAGATGAAGGTCTGGTGCCCGGTGGAGGACGAGCCGATCTCCCGCGGGGACACGGTCAAGGGATACGAGTACTCGCCGGGCGAGTACGTGGTGATCACGGACGAGGACCTCGAGAACGTCCCCCTCAAGACCGTCCGCTCCATCGAGATCGAGCAGTTCACGAAGGCCGAGCGCGACGACTCCAACGTCCGGTTCGTCAAGAGCGCGTACTACCTGGAGCCAGACAAGATCGGCCGCAAGGCGTTCCACCTGCTCAAGTCCGTGCTCGAGGGCGACGGACTGACGGCCATCTGCAAGGTCGTCATCAAGGACCGCGAGGCCCTCGCCGCGCTCGATCCGTTCGGCGACACGATGCTGCTGACGACCCTGCACTGGCCGGACGAGATCCGTGCCACGAGCGAACTCGATCTGGGCGACGAGGCGTACGACTTCAAGCCGGCCGAGCTGGCCATGGCGCAGCAGCTCGTATCGGCGATGACCGGCGAGTTCGACCCGGCCCAGTACAAGGACGAGTATCGCGAGGCGCTCGAGACCATCATCCAGGCCAAGGTGGAGGGCAAGGAGACAGTCGCGGTCGAGGCGCCCGAGGAGAGCGGCAACCTGATCGACCTGATGGCCGCGCTGGAAGCGTCGGTCAATGCGGCCACCGCGGCCCGCGACGCGAACAGCGGGAAGCCCGTGTCGGTGTCGGACGCGAAGGCGGCCAAGGCGGAGAAGGCCAAGGCCGGATCACGGACGAAGGCAGCGACCGCCGAGGCAGAGGCGGGCGCACCGGCTGAGGCCGAGGATGAGGCGCCCGCCAGGACGACCCGCAGGCGCAAGACCGCCTGACCCGGGCGGCCCTAGTAGATCCGGGTCGCCACGATCCCGCCGTCGACCACCAGGTTGTGGCCGGTGATCCAGCGTGCGGCCGGCGATGCGAGGAAGAGGCAGGCGTCGGCGACGTCCTCCGGCTCGCCCATCCGCCCGAGCGGGACCCTCGACAGCCAACGGTTGACGCCGTCGGGCCAGGCCTCCTCGATGCCATCCTTGCGGATGAGACCCGGTGACACCGAGTTGACCCGGATGCCGTACGGACCCAGTTCCTGGGCACACGATCGGGTGAACGTCAGCACGGCGGCCTTCGCACTGTTGTAGTGGCTGTGGTCGGAGGCGGGGTTCAGCGCCGAGATCGAGCCGATGTTCACGATCGCCCCGCGGCCTCGCCCCCGCATCTCCGGCACGACCGCCCGCGTGCACAGGAACATCGGCTCGGTGTTGTCACGGACCATCGCCCGCCACTCCGCGAGGGCCATCCCCTCGATCGAGTGGAGCGGGAAGTTCTGCCCGGCGTTGTTGACCAGGATGTCGACCGACCCGAACCGTTCGCGGGCGCCGCGGATCAGGCCCTCGGCCTCGTCTTCGTCGGTGAGCTCGGCCGCGATCGCCACGGCCGCCCCGCCGGCGCGCGCGATGTCTTCGACGACGGCCGCCGCGGCCTCCGCCCCGGTCCGGTGATGCACGACCACGCTCGCGCCGGCCGCGGCGAACCGAACCGCGATCCCGGCACCGATCCCCTGCGAGGCACCGGTGACGACCGCGACGGATCCGGTCAGGTCCAGCAGGTCGCGCGGTGCCGGGATGTCGCTGCCGATGTCGCGCGTGGTCATGCCGGCCTCCCGCTCGTCGAACCCCTGGTCGCCCACAAGTATCGCCGCGCACTTTGCACCCGATGGGTTCGCTCGGCACACTGGCCCCATGCCCCTCGAGGAATACCGGCGCAAGCGCGACTTCGGGAAGACCCCGGAACCGGCACCGGCCGAATTGACCGGGGGGACCGGTCGATTCGTCGTCCAACGACACCGCGCGACCCGGCTGCACTACGACTTCCGGCTCGAGGTCGAAGGCGTCCTGGTGTCGTGGGCGGTCCCGAAGGGCCTGACCCTCGATTCCACCGTCCGACGGATGGCCGTCCACGTCGAGGACCACCCGATCGAGTACTTCGACTTCGAAGGCGTCATTCCCGCCAAGCAATACGGCGCGGGCGACGTCATCGTCTGGGATTGGGGCACCTGGACCCCGGAGGCGCCGACGCTCCATCCGAAGCGCGACATCGCCGACGGCGAACTCAAATTTCGACTCGATGGTCAGAAGGTCAAGGGCCGGTTCACGATCGTCCGGACCAGCGGTCGCAGGCACAAGGCCGACGACCCCGCGGCCCGGGCGTTCGAGGACGACCAGGGTGAGCAGTGGCTGCTCATCAAGAAGCGCGACGAGACCGCCGTGGCCGGTTGGGACGCGGAGGACCATCCGCAGAGCGTCAAGACCGGCCGGACCAATGACGACGTCAAGGCCGATCGCGATGCGCTCTGGATCGGGCAGGCGCCGGCCGCCGCGGCCGAGATCGACCTGACCGGGGCGGTCGCCGCGCCGATGCCCCAGCACATCGAGCCGATGCTGGCGACCCTGGCGGCCAAGCCGTTCAGCGACCCGAAGTGGCTGTTCGAGATCAAGTGGGACGGGTATCGCGTCCAGGCCGTCGTCCGGGACGGGGCCGTCCGCATCTGGACCCGCAACCTCCACGACGCCGAGACGTATTTCCCCCGGCTGCTCACGCCGCCGAGCTGGATCGAAGCCCGCGAGGCGATCGTCGATGGCGAGGTGACCGCGCTGGACGAGGCCGGTCGGCCCGATTTCGGCCTGCTCCAGGAACGCCTCGGCGATCGAACGGCGACCGGTCTCGTCTTCCAGGCGTTCGACCTCCTGTATCTCGATGGGCGGTCGCTGGTCGACGTCCCGCTCGAGGACCGCAAGCGGCTCCTCCGAAGCGTGCTTCGGGCGCACCCGCGCGTCCGCTACGCGGCCCACGTCGACGGGGAGGGGCTCGCGTTCTACGAGGCGGCCGCAGCTCAACGTCTCGAGGGGGTGATCGCCAAGCTCCGTCGGTCACGGTACGAGCCCGGCCGGCGCTCGTCGTCGTGGCTCAAGCTCAAGGTCCGACCGGAGCAGGAGCTTGTGGTCGGTGGCTGGACCCCGGGCGAGGGGAACGCGCGGGACCTGGGTGCCGTCGCTGTCGGGGTCTACGAGGATGGGCGGCTTCGGTTCGCGGGCAAGGTCGGGTCCGGCTTCGATGCGCGGACACGGAAGGTCATCCGCGAGCGTCTCGCGTCGCTCGAGACCGACGATCCGCCGTTCGATCCGGCGCCGCCGCGCGACTATCGCGGCCGGTGGGGCGGTGACCTCCGCGACATCCACTGGGTGCGACCCGAGCTGGTCATCCGGGCCGAGCTTGGGGGCTGGTCTCGCGATGGCATGGTTCGCCAGTCGGCCTTCAAGGGCATCGAGGAAGGGCGCGACCCTCGGACGGTGGCACGCGAGGTCGCGGTCGCCACGGCCGCGGCCGTCCGTGAGGCCGAGGCCGGGGCTCTCGCCCCGGCGTCCGCGCTGACATCCCTCGACGATCTCCCTTGGGAGATATCAGGTGCCCCGGCACCGCCTGACGCCCCCCGTTCCTCGCGTAAGAATCGCCCAAAGGAGATCGCCGAAGTGGGTGGTCCCTTCGCCGCCGCGACAACCGATGAACTCGACGCCCTGGACGCCCTCGGCAAGGAAGGCGTCTGGCATCTTGGCGGCCACGACCTGAAGCTCACCAATCTCGACAAGCCGCTGTTCGCCGCCGAGCCTCCCGTCACCAAACGCGAGCTCATCCGCTACTTCGCGCGCATCGCCCCGACGATGCTGCCGCACCTGGCCGATCGGCCTCTCAACCTCCAGCGGTTCCCCAATGGCGCGGCCGCCCCCGGCTTCTGGCAGAAGGACATCCCCACCGCGGCCCCGACCTGGCTGACGCGGTGGCGCGAGACCGGCCTGGACGGGCGCGAGGACCGCGGCGCGAACGACCACCTCATCGCGGACCGCGTCGCCACCCTGGCCTGGCTCGGCAACCAGGCGAGCTTCGAGATCCACGCGTGGACCGGCAAGCTGCCCGAACCGTGGCAGCCCACGTTCGCCTACATCGATATCGACCCCGGCGAGAAGACGACGTGGGACGAGACGCTGGTCCTGGCACGGCTCTATCGGACGGCGCTCGGGCACCTCGGCGTCCGCGGCTACCCCAAGACCACCGGCAAGCGCGGCATCCAGATCTGGATCCCGGTCGAGCCGCGCTACCGCTTCGATGAGACCAGCGCCTGGGTCGAGCGCATCTCGCGCGCGGTCGGGGCCATCGTGCCCGACCTCGTGTCGTGGGAGTGGGCGAAGGAGGCGCGCAAGGGCCGCGCCCGACTCGATTACACCCAGAACGCGAGCATCAAGACGCTCGTCGCGCCGTACGCCGTTCGACCGGCGCCCGGTGCGCCGGTTTCAGCACCGATCGCCTGGGACGAGCTGGACGACCCCGGCCTGCGACCGGATCGCTGGACCATCCGCGACATCGTCGAGCGTGTCGCCGAACGCGGCGACCTCTTCGCCGCCGCCCAGACCGACGCGCAGGAACTGCCGAAGGTCTGACGTTCGATCAGTACGGGGGTTGCAGTCCCGGGAACATCGGAAAGTGGCGAACGTTGGAAGTCGCGACGACCCCTCCGAGTTCGAGGGCACCGGCGGCCAGGAGATAGTCGACGACATCGATTCCTCCGTATCCCGCCCCGTACCGGCGGTGAAGGGCACCAGCCACATCCGCGAGCTCGACTGTCACGTCGATCCAATCCAGCAGGCGCAGCAGCGTGAAGGTGTCGCGACTCTCGCCGTCCAGGACGCCGCCGAGCACCTCCGTTCGGACCGGCGTGACGCTCATCAACGCGCTCGTCAGACGCGCTTCAGCAAGGAACGCACGTGCCGCCGGTTGCCCACGGAGGACGTCGATCAGGACGGTGCTATCGATCAGGATCGGCATCCGACCCGTATCCCTCGGGCCAGAGGGCGGCCAGGCCGCCGGGTGTCCGACCCCGGACCGCCTCGACGTATTCCTGGCCCGTGAACGGCCGATCCTTCCAGGCACCGGCGACGTCGTTCAGCACTCGTTCGAACGCCGCCTGGTCCACCTCTTCCGGGAAGGTTCGTTCGATGGCGTCCCGGATCAGCCGGGAGCGGGTCTTCCCTGTTCGGGCCCCCTCTCGATCAAGTCGCGCGATCTCTCGATCGGACAGGTAGATCTGTGTTCGCTGCATGGTGTACAACATACATCAAAACCCCTGCTGGTCAAGGTTGCGGGCATCAGTCAAGCAGGCAGCCCTTACCCGCCACTCACCCCCGTGGCAGGATGCCGGCATGCATGACGACACGATCGAACTCCGACAGCCGGCCGGCGATGTCGAGACGCTTCGGGCGTACATCACCCCGGCCTCGCAGGCGTTCGCCGATGACTACACCGATGCCATGTTCGAGCTCGACCGACAACTCTGGGAGCTCGATCGGCTCATCGGCGCGGTCGATGGCGAGACATGGGTCGGTGCCGCCACAGCCGAATCGACGCGCCTGACCGTCCCCGGCGGCGGGGACGTCCGCGCGGCGGCCATCACCGGGGTCGGGGTGGCACCGAGCCATCGACGTCGCGGGATCCTGACCAAGATGATGCGCTGGCTCATCGACCAGGCAGCGGAGCGGGGTGAACCGGTCGCCGTCCTCCATGCGTCGGAAGGTGCCATCTATCCGCATTTCGGATTCGGCATGGCGACGCTCCAGGGTTCCTTCGATATCGAGCGGAGCTTCTTCCGGTTCCGCCAGCCGGTCGAACCGCTCGGTCGCGTGCGGCTCGTCGATGTCGATGCGGGGATGCGCGTCATCCCGCCCATCTACGAGCAGATCCGTCTCGGACGTCCGGGCGAGGTCAGTCGGTCACCCGGTAAGTGGCGGCTCCAGTTGCTTGCCGACAATGAATGGCGACGCGCCAGCATCGGCGCCGAAGTACAACGCAGTGCTCGAGGTCGGCGGCGAACCGCGGGGATACGCCCTCTATCGGGTGAAGTCCGAATGGGACGAGCGCGGGCCGCGGCATGTCCTGACCGCGCTGGAGGTCACCGGCCTCGACGCGGCCGCGGAACGGGCGCTCTGGGAGTGGCTGGCCGGGATCGACCTGGTCGGCCGCATCAAGGCGTGGCGGACGCCCGTGCCGCACCCGCTGTTCCTGCAGGTCGAGGACCTGCGTCGGCTCGGGCTCATCGTGGGCGATGGGGTCTGGCTCCGGCTGATCGACCTGGGCGCGGCACTCGAGGCACGGTCGTACGTCGGGTCCGGGCGGGTCACGCTCGAGGTGACCGACGCGTTCTGCCCGTCGAATGCCGGACGCTGGACGCTGGACGTGACGGGCGACCGGGGAGTGGCGACCCAGTCGGCCGACGCCGATCCCGACCTCGCGCTCGACACGGCCGACCTCGCCGCGATGTACCTCGGCGCGTTCACGTTCGCCGACCTGGCCCGCGCCGGTCGCGTGCGGGAATGCCGCCCGGGCGCCATCGTCGCCGCCGACCGCCTCTTCGCCACGACCGCCGTGCCGTGGAGTTCGACGGCGTTCTGAATCGGACACCCATTCCGCTGGATCTTACGATCTGGAGGATCGACGATCGGCGGTGATCGGGTTAGCGTGAAGCGATGGGATCAGCAAGTCGACGCTGGGCACTGAACATCGTCATCCATGCCTATGGCCGCGAATTGCGTGACGAGGTTACCCAGAGCTTGCCGATGATCGTGAAGCTCGTCCTCGAAGAGGTCGAGCTCCGGCCGGGCGACAGCGAGCTCCTCGCCGACGCGGTGATCACCGACCTCGATGGTACCGAGGCCCGCCTCGGTGTCGCGTCGTTCACCCTCGACGAACTCGCGGAGCGCTACCCGAACCTGGGTCTCGCCTGGCAGGGAATCTGCGGTCGCCCTCCAGATTGGTTTTGGCGTTGATCCGACGCCGCACGATCGTGGATCATGGCAACTCAAGGAGTTGCCGTGCCAATCCCGGATTTCCAAGCGATTATGCGACCCTGGCTCGAGCTGGCCTCCGACGGGGCGGAGCACAGCTTGCAGGACATCATCTCGGAATTGGCGGTTCGCTTCGATCTTTCCGAATCGGAACGAGCCGAGCTGCTTCCCAGCGGGTTTCAAGCGAAGTTCACCAATCGCGTCGCTTGGGCTGCGAGTTACTTGTACAAGGCGGGCGCAGTCACGCGGGTCGGACGAGGTCGCTACCGGATTACGGATCGCGGGAGACAGCTGCTGACGTCTTCGGAACCGATCACCGCGGCATTGCTCAAGACCTTCCCTGAGTACCAGGAATCCAAGAGCGCAGGAAGGTCGCCGGCTACCGCGACATCCCCCATCCTGGATGACGTCACTCCAGCGGAGGCGATCGAGGCGGCAGTGCTTTCCGTCCGTCAAGCTGTCAGTGCCGAGCTGCTTGATCGCATCAAGTCTGCGCCACCGGATTTCTTCGAGAGGCTCGTCGTCGACCTCCTGTTGGCCATGGGATACGGCGGAAGTCGTCGTGACGCGGGCGCCGCGGTCGGACGCTCGGGTGACGGTGGCATCGATGGAGTCATCAAGGAAGACCGACTGGGCCTTAACGCCGTCTACATTCAGGCGAAGAGATGGGAGGGTCCAGTCGGGAGGCCCGTGGTCCAGATGTTTGCTGGAAGTCTCGACGGACAGAAGGCAACCAAAGGGGTCCTCATAACGACCTCGTCCTTCACAAGCGATGCGCGCGAGTACGCCCGATCGATCGGCAAGAGGATCGTGCTTGTCGATGGTGCCCAGCTCACCGACCTCCTGATCGACAACGAGGTGGGTGTCGTCGCCGAAGCGACATTCCGTCTAGTCCGCGTGGATCCCGGGTTCTTCGAGCCGGCGTAGAGACCGTCTATGCGCTTCGTCCTCCTCACCTCGAAGCCAGACAGCCCATATGCCGACACGCCAACGAAGTACGAGTACCCGGCGCGCTACCGACGTTTCTTCGAACCGCTCCTGAGTGGCGAACCGATGATCGCGATCATTTACGAGCCACGGTCAGGCGGTCGTGGCCGAATGGCATACGTGGGTTGGGCTGCACTCCGTGGCGTGCCGGTGCGCAGCCCAAGGTCGACGGCGGCCGGTCAGCCGCTGTGGGAGGTCCACTACTTCGACCGAGCCCAGGACCTTCCGAACGCCGTGCCGCGCGACTACCTCGGCGAGCCGCTCGAGCGCTGGCTCCGCGAGATGCCGCCCGCGAACCGCAATGTGGTGTCCTCAGGTTCGTCTGTGCGTTGGCTGGAGGAAGACGAAGGGCGTCTCATTCTCGAACTTGGCCATGCGGGTCAGTTGGGCATCAACGCTGACTACGCGATTCAAGCGACGGAGGGAGAAGTCCTCGTCGCTGAGAGAACGCGCAAGGTTGTCGACGCAGTGGTCAGGGACGCTCGATTCCGTCGACAAGTCATGGCTGCATACGCGTTCAAGTGCGCCGTGACGGGCCTGACCGTCGGCTCAGTCCCGGCAGGTAGGGCAACCCGCCTGCTCGATGCCGCGCATATCCGCCCTGTGGGCGATCAAGGGCCAGATACCGTACCCAATGGTCTGTCGATGACCCCGACGGTGCACCGCTTGTTCGACGAAGGACTAGTGACGGTGCGTTGGAGCTCAAACGAGCTCGAGCTCCTCCGATCGCCGGCCCTGGAACCAGAAATGATCGAATTCGCCGCAGGCACAAGGGACGGTCGATTCGGCTCGACACCGGCATGAGGCTGCTTCTGCCCAGCAATCGTTCGGATTCGGCGCGAGTGCCATCACTCAGGGCCGCACGATCAGCAGCTCGTGGCTCGGTCCGTTCAAGGCCGAGCTTGAGGCACCTATAACGTCGGTTCGGAAGGCAGCTGAGACCAGAGCCCCCTACGACGCTTGAGTCGATCGTGGTATTGAGCGATTATCATGATCGACCATGAGAACCGTGACGGCGATGGACATGCGGAAGCGGCTTGGGGAGATCCTTGACGCGGCGTCGGCGGGTGAGCGGATCTTGATCGAGCGGGATCATCGGCCGCTGGCGTATCTCGTGTCGGTGGAGGAGGGTGACAGCCTCGGGGAGTCTCGCGACGAGCTCCGCAAGCGACGACTGGCAGCCCTCGACAGGATCGACGAGTTCGCGCGGCGGATGGCGATCGAGCACCCGCCCCGGCCCGACGACCTGGACGCGGCCGAGGCGATCCGACGGGACCGCGACCACGGCCACGGACCGCACGGCGACACAGACGACGATGCGTAAGCAGCCGATCGTCGTGATCGATGCCTCTGTCGCGGTCGCTCGCCTGCGCCTCGAACACGCAACGCCGGTCGTCGTCAGTGCGTTTCGCGATTGGGCTCGAGCGGGGACCCGCCTCGTCGTGCCGAGCGCCTTCTGGTGGGAAGTGGTCAACGCCCTCGCCATCGGGAATCGCTACTCGGGCGATCAGGTACTCGAGGCGATCCATGAACTCGAAACCCTGCGCATCGAATCGCGCGAAGCCGATCGAGGCCAGCTGCTCCTCACCATCTCGGCCGTTGAGCGCTTCGGGATCACCGCGTACGACGCGCAATACCTCGTGCTCGCGGAGTCCCTCATCGCCCCGCTGGCTACCCTAGATCGAGCCCTGGCGCGCGCCGCCGGACCGCGAGCGCTGCACCTGGGACCAGGTGCCACGAGCCATCGCCTCTCCGAGGAACCCGCCACCTACGAGCACGCCGTGACGTGGCCCAACTACAAGCGTGCCTCGGCGTATCTCGCCCAACTGCGCGCCGAAGCGCGCGACGCCTAGCCGAGGTCGATCACGCCGAAGAGCGACTCGCCGGTCGACTGGCTCAGGCCGCTCGGCGCGATGCTGAGCGTGACCCCGTCCTCGGCAGCGTGGTTCGGGTCGCAGATCCGGAGGGTGACCGTGTCGCCGTCGACGACATAGGCATACGCGAGGACCTGATGATTGGCGGTCAGCCCGAACGGGTTCCAGCCGGTCTTGCGGACGAGGCCGAGCATGGCCAGCCGCCCCGCGTCCACGTCGGAGCGGACCTTCGGCACTTCGGTGTCGCGGGTCCGACTCGCGGCCCCGCCTGGTCCCAACACGGCCATCTGGTAGAAACGCAGCGGCACCTGGAGCCATTCGAGCGACTGGACCTGGCGCCGGACTAGGGCTTTGAAGAGCGGCGACCCATTGGCCGGCGGCACGGTGTCGGTCGGCATCGGTTGCTTCGCCACGAACCGCTCGCGAACGTACCAGCTCATCCCGCCGCACAGCCCGCCCGACGCGTCGCCGATGCCGATCCAGCGAGGGTCGAGCGGCCCGAGCTTGACGGTGGGGCCCGACGGGAACTGGTTGGGGAAATGCAGCCCGTTTGTGCTCGGGAGGAAATCGGGGACGGCGTTGGAGTCGACCATCTCCCCGGATTCTACCCAGCGCCGTTACGATCGCGTGACGATGGCCGACCGAATCAGCGCGGGGATCCTGCTCTACCGACGCCCCGACGGACCCGGTGGCCGGCTCGAGCTCCTGCTCGCCCACCCAGGTGGTCCGTATTTCGCGGCGCGGGACCTCGGCGACTGGACGATTCCCAAGGGCGAACCGGACGGCCTTGACGAACCGCTGGCCGACGTCGCCCGGCGTGAGTTCGCCGAGGAGACCGGCACCGAGCTCGACCCCGCGACGCCGACGATCGAGCTCGGGACGATCGTCCAGAAGGGCGGCAAGACCGTCTATGCCTGGGCGGCCGAAGGCGATCTCGATCCGGCGGCGGCGCAGTCGAACGCATTCGAGGTGGAGTGGCCGCCGCGGTCAGGTCGCCACGAACTCTTTCCCGAGATCGACCGGGTGGCGTGGTTCGACCCGGATGAGGCGCGACGGCGGATCAAGCCGACGCAGGCGCCGTTCATCGATCGACTGGAGGCGGCCCTCGACGGGTAGGCGGCGCCGGACCGGACTGCTGCGGCGCTACTGCGCCGCGCTGACGGTGACTCGGACCAGCGTCGGAGCGGCTCCGGTCGCGACCAGCGACCCATCGTCGGGGCTGACGATGTCGAGGAGCAGCAGGTACTGGCCGGGGACTGTCGGAACGGTCAATCCCAGGGTCGCCTCGACCGTCTGTCCGGGCTTGAGGCCGGCCGGCAGGGAGGTCTCGGCATCTTCGGCGGGGACCGGGCTGCCGGTCAACGAGACCCAGCGGCCGATCACGGTGGCCTCGGCCTTGGGCGTTCCGCGATGCGGTCGGGTGATGGTCGCCTCGCGGCCCCACGGCAGCTGACCGAGGTTCACCACCCGGACGTGGAGGTCCACCGCGGTCCCGGCGGTCAGCTCGGCCGTGGGCACGGCGACGATGTCTCCATCGAACGCACCGGTCACGCGGACGATCAGCGTGGGCAGGAGGGCCTGCGTCGCGGCGTCATAGGCAACGCCGTTGGCATCGTGCAGGGTCAGCGACAGCCGGTATCGCCCCGGCGTCGAGGGGAGCGCCACGGGTACAGCGAGGTAACTCCGGCTCACCTTGACACTCACCGGTGAGACGACGCTGCCGGCCTGCTCTGGGACGACCAGGTCGACCGGGTCGGGAGGCGCATCGACGGGGATGGGCGGCGCGGCCGGTGGCGCGGTCGGCGTCACCGGGGTCGCGGGACCGTCCGGCGTCAGAGGCGCACTCGATGTCGGCGCATCACTCGGCGTCGGCGCATCAGTCGCGGCCGGCGCGTCGCTCGGCTGCGGATCGGTCGGTGGGTCGGTGACCGGCTCCGTCGAAGGCGCCGTATTCGTGCCCGAGCTTGTCGACGGGGAGAGCGTCGGGATCACCGGCTGGAGCGGATCCCAGCGGATGCTGACCTGGATGCCCTTCGGCAGCGCCTCCCGGTTCCCGATCCTGTACGGAAGCTTGAGCGCGACGGTCGAGCCGGCCGACGTCAGGTCGTTGATGTCGGGGACCCTTAGCTGGATGCCGGTCGTCGTCAGGGTGGGGTCCACCGGAACGGGCGGGATCCCAGGCGTCGTCGTGGTGGAGCCTGCGGCATTCGTCAGGACGTCCCGCGACGTGAGGCCGCGTCGCAGCACGATCGAGCGGGTGAAGCCGGACGTCGAGTTCTCCGGATCCATCTGGGCGACATAGCCGGGGCTCCGCTGGCTTTCGTACGCAAATCGGTTCCCGTTCGCGCTCGGGCTGTTGAGCCACGCACTTTCGATCGACCGACTGCCGCCGAGGATGGACTTGACCATGTACGTCGGGCTCGACCAAGCCTCGGCGATGACGGCCGAGGCGCCAGCGTGGATGAAGCCGGCGGCGTAGTTGTCGACACGCTGCTTGCGCGACGTCAAGCGTCCCTTCCGGAAGGCCCGGCTCGGAGTTGCCGCTGGCGTAGCACAGGTGGTTGAGGAGCACGACGGCGTTCTTGGCGAGCTTGACCTCGCGACCGATCGACTTCTCGCCAAAGTACTGGTGGGTCGAATCGTCACCGCCGGCGACCGGGTTCAGTCCGAACCCGTCCTGGGTGATCCGGTAGAGCTGATCGCGGTAGCGGCTTGGCCAGCCGTTGCCGTGACCCATGTAGATGACGAGCGACGCCTTGTGGAGGGCCTCGCTCACGGCTGGCCAGGTGGCGTCGGGGGAATACAGCTCGACGACGTCGGGGGTGTACTTGCGGGCGAGGGCCGCGGCTGACTTCGCCTCGGCCCGGTACCGGTCCGTCGCGGCCCCGGCCGGACCGACCACGATCACGACCTTCGGGACTGGCCGTACACCTCGGACGGCGCGAGAAAACCAGCGGGCACGACAATCCCGAGGGCGAGAAACGCGGCTATGGACGAAGCGCGAGCCGTTTCACGATGGGTTTGGCCATCCCCCTTCGAGGGACTGCAGCGTACTCCGGGTGTTAAGGGCACCATACCTGTTGCGTATCTCGCCGTTATCTCAGCGGTACTCGGGGCCACTTCGCACCGACTCCGCTACCATCGCTGCCATGCTCAACCGGCTTGCCGGCGAGACGAGCCCCTATCTGCTCCAACACGCGCACAACCCCGTCGACTGGTTCCCATGGGGTCCCGACGCCCTCGCCCGGGCGAAGTTGCTCGACAAACCGATCTTCCTGTCGATCGGCTACGCGGCGTGCCACTGGTGCCACGTCATGGAGCGCGAGTCGTTCGAGCACGAGCCGACGGCCCGCTATCTGAACGAACATTTCGTGTCGGTCAAGGTCGATCGCGAGGAGCGACCGGACCTCGACCAGGTCTACATGGCGGCCGTCCAGGCGATGACGGGCGGCGGAGGCTGGCCGATGTCCGTCTTCTTGACGCCCGACGGCAGGCCCTTCTACGGCGGCACGTACTTCCCGGACGAGCCGCGCCACGGCATGCCGTCGTTCCGCCAGGTGCTCGAGGGCGTGGATCGGGCCTGGCGCGCCGATCGCGCCGAGGTGGAGGCCGCCGGCGGACGCTTCGTTGCAAGCGTGATCGAGGCAAACAGCTGGACGTGCGGACGGAGGATCCGACCACGTCGCTGCTCGAAGCCGCGACGGCCGCCATCGAAGCCGCGTTCGACGCGTCGAACGGCGGTTGGGGCCGGGCCCCAAAGTTCCCGCAGCCGATGACCATCGAGTTCCTGCTTCGCCGCCACGCCGCGACGGGCGACGAGGCCGCTGCGACGTCGCCCGCCGGTCGCTCGACGCCATGGCCGACGGCGGCCTGCACGACCAGCTGGGGGGTGGCTTCCACCGCTACTCGACCGACGCCGAGTGGCTCGTGCCTCACTTCGAGCAGATGCTCTACGACAACGCCCAGCTCGCGCGCGTCTACGTGCACGCGTGGGCACTGACCGGTGACGCGCGGTATCGCGCGGTCGCGACCGGGACGCTCGACTACATGCTCCGCGAGGTGCGCACGCCGGACGGCGCGTTCGCCGCCAGCCAGGACGCCGACACCGACGGCATCGAAGGGCTGACCTTCACCTGGCGACTCGCCGGAGATCTCCGATGTCCTCGGTGACGCGCCCCGCTGTTCGAGGCCGCGTATGGGGTGACGGAGTCGGGGAACTGGGAGGGCGTGACGATCCTGTCGAGGGTCGTCGGGTGACGAGCGACCTGGCGGACGCTTCGGGCTGCGCCGAGGACGAGGTCGGCGGCGCCTCGCGCCGCACGCGAGCGCCTGCTGCCGGCCCGGGCGGGGCGGCCCGCAGCCGGCGCGCGACGACAAGGTCCTGGCTGCCTGGAACGGGCTCGCGATCGCCGCCTTCGCCGACGCCGCGGTCGGGTGGCCGGAGCCGACCCCGAAGCCGCTCGCCGCTATCGGACGCTGCGACGGCGGCGGCGGCGACGGTCGTCGGCGGGTTGCTGTCGCCCGATGGCGCCCTCGGACGGTCGTGGAAGGACAGCCGGGCGGTCGGCCACGGCGTACTCGAGGACTACACGCACCTCGCCGACGGCCTGCTGGCGCTCTACGAGGCCACCTTCGACGAGCGCTGGTTCACGACGCGCGGGCGCTGGCCGACCGGGTCCTGGCGCGGTTCGCCGACCCCGCGGCGGGATTCTTCGATACCGCCGACGATCACGAGCGGCTGGTGACTCGACCGAAGGACGTGCAGGACAACGCCGTCCCGTCGGGCAATGCGATGGCGGCGCGGGTCCTCGTTGCGACTCGCCGCGTGGACGGCGAGGGTGCGCTATCGCGATGCGGCCGAGCGGGCGATCCGGACCGTGGTGCCGTACGTCACCCGCTACCCGACCGGTTTCGCGCAGTGGCTGTCGGCGATGGACCTTGCATTGGCGCCGGTCGGTCGAGGTGGCGATCGTCGGCGAGCCGGATGACGCGGCGACGTGCCGCGCTGCTCGCAGAGGTCCGCGGTGGCTTCCGCCCGAACCAGGTCGTCTCGGTGGCCGCCGACCCGGCTGCCAGCTCGATGCCGCTGCTGGCCGACCGGGTCGCGCTCGACGGGCGACCGACCGCGTACGTCTGCCGGGGCTTCGTCTGCCGGCTGCCCGTGACCGACCCCGCGGCGCTCCGCGAGCAGCTCGATGCCGTCCTGGTCGATGCCTGACGGACCGACGGCGGCCTTCACGATCCGCGAGATCCAGCCGGACGAGTACGAGGCGCTCGGGGAGGTCACCGTTCGCGCCTACGATGCCGTGCCCGGTCTCGCCGACCCGGGCTACAACACGGAACTTCGCGACGTCGCCCGGAGGGCGGCCCTGATCCCGGTTCTCGTCGCGGTCGACCCGGATGGGGTCGTGTTGGGTGGCGTCACGTATGTCCCCGGACCCGGGTCGCCGTTCGCCGAGTCGGAGCGCGACGGTGAGGCTGGTTTCCGGATGCTTGCGGTGGATCCGGTCGCCTCTGGGCGGGGCGTCGGTCGCGCGCTCGCGGAGGCCTGCATCGCCCGGGCGCGCGCGGAAGGCCGAACCGGCGTGGCGATCTACACCCGGCCCGGCAGGTCGGTCGCGCAGGCCCTGTACGCCTCGATGGGCTTCGAGCGTGACCCGTCGCGTGACTGGGAATTCGCGCCGGGCGAATCGCTGTGGTCGTTCGTGCTGCCGTTCGAGAACGGCGGGTGACGTCCGGCGTCGTCGAGCCGCGACCGGCTGCCACCGTCGTCCTCCTTCGTGGGGGTCGGAACGGGTTCGAAGCGTTGCTGACACATCGTCCGATCCACGATGGCCTTCGCTGCCGACATGCACGTCTTTCCTGGCGGGCGGGTCGATCTCGCCGACGCGGATGTGGGCCTCGCCGCACGGTCCGTGGTGTCGGCGGAGGCTGCTTCGATCGGGCTCGGCGGCGACCTCGCTCCTGGCCCTGCGCTTGCCGCCTACGTGGCCGCGATACGAGAGCTGTTCGAAGAGGCCGGCGTGCTGCTCGCCGAACAGGCCGACGGCGAACGGGTGCCCGTCAGATCGGCATCGCTCGCCCGGTCTGCCTTGGTCGGTGGCGAGGCCACGTTCGGGGCGGTCGCCACGGAATTGGACCTTCGGCTGCTCACCGACCTGCTCGTGCCGTTGTCGCGATGGGTGACGCCGGCATCGATGCCGCGGACGATTCGACGCTCGGTTCTTCGCAGCGGACCTGCCGAGCGGCGCCCGGATCTCGTTCGAGGGCGATGAGGTCGTCGCGCACGAGTGGATACGACCGACCGATGCGCTCGCCGCGATGGCGGCCGGCCGGATGGGGATGTGGCTGCCGACCAGCTCGACCCTGCAACAGCTGGAGCACGCCGGGTCGATCGACGAGATCCGGGAGCGTCTCGCGCCCCGCCTCCTGGGCGAGCTCGAGGTCGAGGTCGTGTCGCCCGAGGTGACCCGGATCGTCATGCCGGCCGGCGGGGGCGTCGCGGGCCAGCCGGTCTGTGCCTACCTGGTCGGCCATCATCGGTTCGTGCTCGTCGACCCGGGCGACCCGACCGGTCCAGGGCTGGACCGGGCCGTCTCGACTGGCCTCCGAACGCGGCGGCCCGATCGAAGCCATCGCGCTCACCCACGTCGACCCCGACCATGCCGCCGGGGCGGAGAGCCTCGCCGAGACGCTCGGGATCCCGGTGTTCACCGGTCCCGGTGGAGGATGGACGTTGCCGTACGCGGTCGGTGAGCTCGAAGATCTGGGGACCGTGCCGGCTGGCGACGTCGCGATGCGGGCGGTCCTGACTCCGGGCCCGCGACCCGACCACGTCGCATTCATCGTCGGCGACGGCGCGGTCGTCATCGCCGACGATCTGGACGGTCGGCGCGGCGCTCGGTCGATCGTGGGGCCGGTGGACGCCGACGCCCTTGCCTCGTCGCGCGAGCGGCTTCGGGGTCTGGCGCCGTCAGCGATGTGGCTGTCGGGTCACCCTGGCGGTTAGCCCCGGTCTCCCGGCAGGGCCGAGGCGAGGTTGCGCAGGAAGTTGAGCCCCTCGTCGACCTGCTCGACGGGCGCGTAGGGCCCGGGCATCAGGAAGCAGGGACGTCCGGCGAGCGCCACCCCCTCGAGCTGGCCCCACGGTTCCGCGAGCGCTCGTCCGGCCGAGATGGACGCCGCGCGCTTGTAGATGAAGACGACCGCGGCGGGCCGCCACACGGCGATCTTCTGCCACAGCGGTCCGACACCCGCGGTGAGCTGGGCGTCGGTCGCCTCATCGCGTGGGGTCGGGAGCTTGATCAGATCGGTGATGCCGTGGCCGCTTGCCATCAGGGCGTCGTCGGCCGTCGGGATGGACGTGTCTCGGCGGCAGGACACCCGCGGTCATCAACCGTCGCCAGAACGTCTGGCCGAGGCGACCCTGGTGGTAATGGCCGGCCTCGACGCTGACCGGCGACGGATTGAGCCCGATGAACAGGAGTCGATCGCGCAGCGGTGGGAGGTCGGCCAAGGTCTCGACAGGCGAGCCGTCGATCTCGATCGTGACCCGGTGCGGACCGGGGTCCGGCCGGTGGGTCAGCGCGGTGAGGTCGTCGGGGATCATAGCGCGGCGCCGTCGGCGCTCGGTCGTGTCAGGTCGGCGTGCCGCCGGTCGGGTCGGTCGGTGCCGTCGGCGCCGCCGGGGCCGGCGCCGCGGCGGGCGCACCGGCCGCATCGGTCGCGTTGCTCGTGCCGGTCGCCCGCGCCTGGATCTCCTCCTGCGCCTTGACCGCCTCGGTCTTCGCCTCCTTGACGCCACGCCCGAGCGCCTCGCCGAGCTTCGGCAGCGTCTTGGGACCTCGCAACACGACGGCGATGACGAGGATGATGATCAGGACGAGCAGGACATCCGGCATGCGCGGATGGTACAGCGCGCCATCGCTCAGCGCGGACGACGGGCCACGGGGATGACGAGGCGCTGCGCCGTGTGCGTCGCGGAGAACGAGGCGACCTTGTTGTCCACGAGACCGGCCGCCTTGCCCGCGTCGATGACGTCGACGTCGCGGAGGGTGGCCGACTTGCCCTTGCGCGAGACGACCCAGATCGCGCCGTTCGGTCGGATGCGGGCCGCGAGGGCCTCCAGCGGCTCGAGTGCGTCGGTCGAGTCGGCGCCGAGCAGGACGATGTCGGTGTCGGGCTCGGG
Source organism: uncultured Chloroflexia bacterium (assembly GCA_963833705.1). Taxonomy (GTDB): domain Bacteria; phylum Chloroflexota; class Limnocylindria; order Limnocylindrales; family CSP1-4; genus SPCO01. The sequence continues at coordinate 237,932 of CAWHYQ010000004.1, forward strand.
CCAGCCCTCGGTGAGGTCGGTGGTCCGGTCGGCGATCAGGGGGCGGATCTCGGTGTCGTCGATGTCGATCAGGGCGACGCGCATCCCCGGTCGGATCCCGAGTTTGTCGAGCAGCGGTGTGGTGTAGACGCGTTCCACGACCGGTATCGTGCCATGCATGCTGCTGGTCTATGGCCCTCGCTCGGCGACGTACGACTTCGGGCCGGGCCACCCGCTGACGCCGCGGCGCTTCGGCCCCGGGATCGACCTGTTGCGGGCGGTCGGCGCGGAGCCCGGGCTGGCGCCGGAGCCCGCGCCCGATGCGGAACTCCTGTGGTGCCACACGCGGCGCTACCTCGAGGTCGTGAAGCGCTTCTCGGCCGACCCGTTCGGACATGGCGAGGCGGGGATCGGCGAGGGTGGCGACGACCCGCCGTTCGCCGGGATGCACGACGCCGGGGCGATGGTCGCCGGCGGTTCGCTCCGGGCGCTCGAGGCGGTTCTGCTCGGCGACGCGGAGCACGCGTTCCATCCCGGCGGGGGACTCCACCACGCGATGCCGGACCGCGCGTCCGGGTTCTGTATCTACGACGACCCGGCGCTTGCGATCGCCCGCGCACGACGCGACGGGCTGCGGGTCCTGTACGTCGACCTTGACGTCCATCACGGCGACGGCGTCCAGGCGATCCACTGGGACGACCCGGGCGTGCTGACGCTGTCGTTCCACGAGTCCGGGCGGTACCTGTTCCCGGGGACCGGTGGTGTGGACGAGCTTGGCGAGGGGGCTGCCGCGGGGACGTCGGTCAACGTGCCGATGGAGCCGATGACCGGGGAGGGGCCGTGGTCGGCCGCCGTGCGAACGCTCCTCCCCGAATTGGCCGCCGCGTTCGGGCCGGACCTGATCGTGTCGCAACATGGGGCCGATTCACATGCCTGGGATCCACTGGCACACCTGCGGGTCACGACGACCGCGATGGGCGAGGCGGCGCGGCTGGTGGACGTGGTCGCGCACCGGTACGCCGCGGGTCGGTGGCTGGCGACCGGTGGGGGTGGCTATGACGCGTATCGGGTGGTGCCACGTTCCTGGAGCCTGGTCTGGCTGGCGGGTGCGCATCGCGACGTGCCGGACGCGACGCCGGCGGGGTGGCGCGAACGATGGACCGCGGAGGGGTCGCGCTATGGGCAGGCGCCGCTGCCGACGACCTTCGAGGATGCCGCGAACGCCGGGGTCGAGATCGACGGGTCGCAGACGGCGGCGGAGGCGCGATCGGTGGCGACGACGGCGCTCGTGCGACGGCTGGTGGTCCCACGCTTGCTCCGGGAGGCCCGGGATCGCGGTTGGTGGGACCCGTTGGGTGCGTTACGGGAAACCGTGCCGGCTCCCCCGGCGTCGGCTCCCTCGGCGACCGGCGGCGCGCCGACCGTGCTCGCCTCGGTCGATGGAGCGACCTGGGCGCGGCTGACGCTCGCGCCCGGGGTGGTCGCCCCGGCCGACACCACGGCGGCCCATGCGCTGGTGGCAGCCGGGCTCCGCGACGGACTGTGCGCCACGGTGGCGGTCGACGGTTCCACGGTGGTCGGGGCGGCCCTGTCACGCTGTGGCGATGGCGCCGCTCGAACGGATCTGTTCGCGCTCGGTGTCGCGCCGGCCTGGCGCCGTGCCGGGCTCGCGCGGCAGTTGTTGGTCGTTCACGTCGACTCGATGGGGGGCAGGGACGTGTCGGCCGAGCTGACCGTCGCGGAGCGGGACCCGATCGACCCGCTCGACGGTGACGTCCGTCGCGCGATCGCCCGGCGCCTGCTCGAGGGCACGGGATTCAGGGTGACCCCCGCCGAGGCCACCGTGCGCGGCGCCGATCCCGGCGCCATCGTCGCCATTCGAACGGGCACCGGAGCCACCTCGTGAGCGGCCAGCGCGGTGAGACCGCGCCCGCGGCCGACATCATCGACGTCCGTCTGCTCGAGGCCGTCGGTCTCGGCGGTTGCCCGGTCTGCGTCGTGCGCGCCAGGTCGGAGCGGGCGGTCCTCGATTCGATCATCCGTGAACGCGTCCTCGACATCGGGTTCCGCGCGGGTCTCGAGCGCAAGGAGGGGTTCTGTCGCCGGCATGTCGCCCAGCTTGTCGCCACCGACCGGCGCGAGACCGGTGGGATCTTGGGTTCGTCGATGTTGCAGAGCGCGATCATCAACCGGCGGACGGAGGGTCTGCGTGACGCCGTTGGATCGCGGGGCCGGAGCCTCCGGACGCGGTTGGGCCTGCTGCGCCGTCGTCCACCATGCATCGCATGTTCGCAAGGTGCGACCGCGGTCGAGACGGCACTGACACGGTTCGACGATCGGAGCCGCGACCCCGAGTGGGCGGCGGTGCTGGCCGAGGCGCCGTTCTGCCTCGATGACTTCCTCGCGCTCTGGGCGAAGGCGCGCAGGAACCCGGCGTTCCAGCCAGTGGCGCGTCGTCAACTCGAGCGCTTCGACGACCTGCGCGCCCGCCTCGACGGATACGCGGCCCATTCGAGCCACGACCGCGTCCACCTCCTCACCGATCGAGAGAAGACCGCGGCGGACGAGGCGACCCGACTCCTCGGCGGCGACGACTGACGGGGTCGGAGGTGCTCATTCGCCCTTGTCTAGCGTCCGAGCGAGACACTTCGTGGCGGGCGCTCGAGGATGCGGACGCGGTCACCCTCGACGCTCGCCCACAACACCGCCGAGCCGGGCCACGGGACGTCCGGCGTCGTGAGTGCGTGATAGGCCTCCGCGGCCAGGGCGGGATAGAGGCTCGCGAATTGGAGTCGAAAGCGCTCCGCGACCTCGCGGTTGGCCTGCGTGGAGCTGAGGATCAGCAGCCCGTGCGTCGCCGGGACCTGCGTGTGGGCAGCCATTGACCAGAGATCCGACGATGGCAGGGCCTCGCGTTTCAGGTTCGCCCATCTGATCGTCTGCTCGAATCTCGTGATAGCGGAGTGGACCTCGGTCGCGACAATGACGTTCTGAGCGTGGTCGTGGGCGACGAGGTCGATCACGCCGCGAGACGGCTGGTGTACCGGAACTTCAAGGAAGCATCGCCACCTCGGGTCGATGATCCGGATCAGCTCTTCGATGATCCGCGCCTGGATCCGGTCCCTGATCCGTGGCCCGGTCCCGGGCCGCATCCGCAGGACGAGATCGGCTCCGAGCGCGTCCGCCAGGCCGACCATCACGCGCAGGCTGGCTTCTGAGGTGCCGGATTCGATCCCGGACAGGTGCCCGCGGCTGATCCCGGCGGCCGCCGCGAGGTGCGCACCCTTCAGGTTGGCGTCCTCGCGATCGTGAAGGACCTGCGTCCCGAAGGCCCTTCGAACCTCGGCAGTCCGGCGTTCGATGCGGCGTCTGTCATGGTGCGGTTCAGGCAATGGCTCGACCTCTGACGTGGTCAACGCATCGAACCCTGCGACGCTCACCTCAGGCTCACTCGGAATTCCGCCTGGGCCCCACTTCGCTTCGCGTCGCGTCCGCGTCCGCGTCGCCGACCCCACCGCCGCCCAACCGCGTGTCACCCACGGTGAACGAATCGAGCCTCACCGCGGGTGAGTCGATCGAGATGTCACCCACCGTGAACAAAGCTGTGGCCAAGGCCATGGCGGCACCCTTGTTGTCACTGTGGCTGAACAATTTCGCGTGCTCGGGTCGTGTGGGATCGGATTCTGGTTCCGAATGTTCACCCTCAGTGACATCGTCGACGCCTTGGGGTCGCTTGCGGCCACTGTGTTCACCGAGGGTGAAACCCTGGAGATGGCGGACCGCTTTGTGTCCGGAATGGTCACCTGAGATGAAACCGGGCGCGGAGCGCTGGCCAAGGAACAGAACATCTGGTCGAAATGCATCATGCGCGGTACACTCGGCTCCCGTGGCTACGCCCGCTGCCATCGACGATCCGCTTGCGCTGTTCTCGCCCGCCGTCCGCGAGTGGTTCCGCGCGAGTTTCGAGGCGCCGACGGACGCCCAGGCACGCGGATGGGCGGCCATCGCCGGCGGCCACCACACGCTGATCCACGCCCCGACGGGCAGCGGCAAGACCCTCGCGGCCTTCCTGTGGTGCCTTGACCGGCTCGCCACGGATCCGACTCCCGCCGCGACCCGCGAGATCCCCGGCAGCGTCCGCGTCCTGTACGTCTCGCCGCTCAAGGCCCTGACCTACGACATCGAGCGCAACCTCCGGGCCCCCCTCACCGGGATCGCCCACGCCGCCGAGCGACTCGGCCAGCCCGCGCCCCACATCTCGGTCGCAAGCCGCACCGGTGATACCCCGGCCGAGGACCGCCGCCAGATCGCCCGCCATCCGCCCGACATCCTCATCACGACCCCCGAATCGCTCTACCTGATGCTCACCAGCGCCACCCGGGAGGTCCTCCGGCATGTCGAGTACGTCATCGTCGACGAGGTCCACGCGATCGCCGGCTCCAAGCGCGGCGCGCACATGGCGCTCAGCCTGGAACGCCTGGAGGCGCTCCGCGGACCGGAGGCCCGTCCGGCCCAGCGGATCGGCCTATCTGCCACGCAACGTCCGCTCGAGACCATCGCCCGTTTCCTCGGCGGGGTCGGACCGGACCGCGACGTCCGGATCGTCGATGCGGGGGCGCGCAAGCCGCTCGACCTCCAGGTCATCGTGCCGGTGGATGACATGGCGGCCATCGGCGAGATCCTGCCGCTCGACCAGCAGCCGGGTGGCCCCGCGACCAGTCCGGACCTCCGGTCGAGCATCTGGCCGGCCATCCATCCGCGGATCCTGGAACTCATCCGCAGCCACCGCAGCACGATCGTCTTCACCAACAGCCGGCGCCTGAGCGAGCGCCTCGCCCAGCGCCTCAACGAACTGGCCGGCGAGGAACTGGTTCGTGCCCACCACGGGAGCATCGCGCGCGAGCAGCGGGTCGCCATCGAGGAGGAGCTCAAGGCCGGCCGGCTCCCGGCGCTCGTCGCCACCTCCAGCCTCGAGCTCGGCATCGACATGGGCGCCGTGGACCTCGTCATCCAGGTCGAGAGCCCGACCAGCGTCGCCCGCGGCCTCCAGCGGATCGGTCGCGCCGGCCACCAGGTCGGGGCGCCCAGCAAGGGCGTGATCTTCCCCAAGTACCGCGGCGACCTGCTCGAGTGCGCGGTCGTGACCCGACGCATGCACGAGGGCGCCATCGAGACGACCCAGATCCCGCGCAACCCGCTCGACGTCCTCGCGCAGCAGCTCGTCGCGATGACGGTGATGGACCGCTGGACCGTGGACGACCTGTTGGCGCTCGCCCAGCGCGCGTCTCCCTACGAGACGCTGACCCGCGAGGTGCTCGAGGGCGTCCTCGGGATGCTGGCCGGCGCCTACCCGTCCGACGAGTTCGCCGAGCTCAAGCCGCGCGTCGTCTGGGACCGCGTGACCGACGTGGTCGAGGGCCGCCGAGATGCCCGCGTCGTCGCCGTCACGAGCGGCGGCACGATTCCCGACCGCGGGCTGTATGGCGTCTTCATGGTCGGCGAGGCCGGCACGCCCGGGCGGCGTGTCGGCGAGCTCGACGAGGAGATGGTCTACGAACTGCGCGCCGGGATGCACGGCGACGTCATCGTGCTGGGCGCGAGTAGCTGGCGGGTCGAGGAGATCGGTCATGACCGGGTCACCGTCAGCCCGGCGCCCGGCGTCCCGGGCAAGTTGCCGTTCTGGAAGGGCGATGCGGTGGGTCGCCCCGTTGAGCTCGGTCGGGCGCTGGGTGCCTTCGTCGGTGAGCTCGAGGCCGACCTCGCCCGCGGCGAGAAGGGTCGCCGGACCGCCACGGCTCGGCTCCGCGAGACCCACGACCTCGACGAACGGGCGGCCGACAACCTGCTCGGGTATCTCGATGACGAACGCGAGGTCACGAGCGTCCTGCCGACCGACAAGCGGATCGTCGTCGAGCGCTTCCGCGATGAGCTCGGCGATTGGCGGATCTGCCTGTTGACGCCGTTCGGGGGTCGGGTGCACGCGCCCTGGGCGCTCGCGCTCGAGGCACGCATCGGCGAACGCCTCGGTCTCGAGGTCCAGACGATCTGGTCCGACGACGGGATCGCCATTCGGCTGCCCGAGGGCGACGCCCCGCTCGACGGCATCGAGTCGGCGCTCTTCCCGGAGGCCGACGAGCTCGAGGACCTGGTCGTCGGGCGGCTGGCGTCGTCGGCGTTGTTCGCCAGCCGGTTCCGCGAGAACGCGGCGCGGGCCCTGCTCCTCCCGCGGCGGCGACCGGGCACACGGACCCCGCTGTGGCAGCAACGCCAGCGCTCGGCCGACCTCCTGGCGGTGGCCTCGCGCTACGGGTCCTTCCCCATCCTGGTCGAGACGTACCGCGAGTGCCTGTCGGACGTGTTCGACCTGCCTGCCCTGCGCGAGATCCTGGCCGGCGTCGCCAGTCGCGCGATCGATGTCCACGCCGTGGAGACCGTGCGCGCCTCGCCGTTCGCGAGCAGCCTGATGTTCGACTACGTCGCGGCGTACATGTACGACGGCGATACGCCGATCGCCGAGCGTCGCGCCGGCGCCCTGACGCTCGATCGCGACCTGCTCCGCGAACTGCTGGGCCAGGAGGAGCTGCGCGAACTGCTCGACCCCGACGCGCTGGCCGACCTAGAGCTGACGCTCCAGGCGCTGACCGACGACCGACGGGCGACGACCCTCGACGGCGTCCACGACCTCCTGCGCCGGCTCGGCGACCTGTCCACGGCCGAGGTGTCGGCACGGACCGAGGGCGGGCTGGCGGTCGCCGAACCGTGGCTCGCCGAGCTGGCGGCCGCGCGACGCGTCGTACGGACACGGATCGCGGGTGACGAACGCTGGATCGCGGTCGAGGATGTCGCACGTTATCGCGACGGCGTCGGGATCTCGCCGCCGGTCGGCATCCCGGCCGCGTTCCTCGGTCCGGCCGTCGGTGCCCTCGACGGTCTCCTGGCCCGTTGGGCGCGGACGCACGGTCCGTTCCTGACGCCCGAACCCGCGCGCCGCTGGGGGCTGCCGGCCGGGGTCATCGGGGACGCCCTCGAGCGGCTCCTCGCGGCGGGCTCCATGCTTCGCGGCGAGTTCCGGCCGGGTGGCGCCGAGCGCGAGTGGTGCGACCCGGAGGTCCTGCGGCTGCTCCGGCGCCGGTCGCTGGCGCGGTTGCGGCGCGAGGTCGAGCCGGTCGATCCGGCGGCGCTGGCTCGATTCCTGCCCGAATGGCAGGGGGTCGCGCCGGTCTCCGTGCGTGGTGGCTCGGCGCCATCCCCTTTGCGTGGTACGGCCGCCCTGGAACGGCTGGCCGAGGTCGTGGACCAGCTGGCCGGGTTGCCCATCCCCGCCTCTGTCCTCGAACGGGACGTGCTGCCCGCTCGGATCCCGGGGTATCAACCGCGACTCCTCGACGAACTCGGCGCGCTCGGCGAGGTCGCCTGGGTCGGGCGGGGGAGTCTGGGTCGCGACGACGGGCGGATCGCGCTCGTCCGACCGGGTCGCGAGATCCTCCGCCCGATGGGTCCGCCCGATGGGACCTCGCCGCCCTCCGACCCACGGCATGACGCGATCCGCGAGCACCTGGCCAGGCGTGGGGCCTCGTTCTATCGCGAGCTGTTCGCCGCGGTCGGCGGCAACTCGGACCGCCAGGTCCTCGACGCGCTGTGGGACCTCGTCTGGGCCGGCGAGGTCACCAACGACACGTTCGCGCCGTTGCGTGCATTGCACTGGAAGCGGTCGGGAAACGGTGGGACTCGAAGGCCGACTCGGCCCGGCCGCCTGACCTCGCTGGGTCCGCCGGAGGCGGCCGGTCGCTGGTCCCTCGTGGAGCCGGCCGATACGGTCGCGGCGGGGACCGCCGGGACGACGCCGACCGCGACGGCGACAGAGCGCCTCCACGCGCTCAGCCTCGCCCTGCTCGAGCGACATGGCGTGCTGACTCGCGAGGCCGTCGCCGCCGAAGGCATCGATGGCGGGTTCAGCGCCGTCTACCCGGTCCTTCGAGCGCTCGAGGAGGCCGGCCGCATCCGGCGTGGCTACTTCGTGGATGGGCTGGGTGCGGCCCAATTCGCGCTCGCCGGGTCGCTCGACCGCCTCCGGGCTGCGCGCGAAGCGGCCGATCCCATGGCCTCCGGGACGGTCCACCTCCTGGCGGCTGCAGACCCGGCCAACCCATACGGTGCCGCGCTCGCCTGGCCCCGACGTGGCGAAACAGACCGACGACCGCTGCAGCGCGCTGCCGGCGCCTACGTGGTGCTGGTGGACGGGGTCGCGACGCTGTATCTCGAACGCGGTGGCGCCACGCTCCAGACACTTCCGGCCGCCGATGACCCGGAAGTAGCGGTCGCGGCCGCCCGTGCCTTCGCGGCCCTCGTGGCCGATCGCCGGATCCGCGAACTCGTCCTTCGGAAAGTCGATGGCGAGGAGGTCGCGGCGTCTCGGTTCCGACCGTTCCTCCTCGAGGCCGGTTTCGTCGCCGGGTACCGCGGCCTCGTCCTGCGTTCCGAGCGCCCGGTGATGGTGAGATAAGGCCTCCGTGGTATCCTCGCCACTATGGCTCGAGTCCTGCCTGATAAAAGCGCCACAAATGACTTCACGAACGACGCGGAAGTCGGCGTTCGAGACCTTCGTAACCACCTGTCCGCTTACCTGGAACGAGTGAAGGCAGGCGAGACCTTCACGGTGACGGAACACGGTCGCCCGATCGCGAAACTGGTCCGTGACGATCCCGGTCATGCCCGACTGCTCGAACTCGCAGCGCAGGGTCGGGTGACGCTGCCGACCGGACCACGAGTTCCATGGGCGGACATCCCACGCGTGCGGTACGACGGGTCGATCCAGGACGTGATGGACGAGATCCGCGGCGAGTGATCGCCTACCTCGACAGCTCAGCGATCCTTAAGGCCTACCTCCTGCATGAGGCCGGCGGTGATGCCCTCGACAACATCGTCGAAACGCCGGTCGACCTGGCTGTCTCGAGATTGACCTACGTGGAAGTTCGATCAGCCTTGGCCGCGGCGCGGCGTGCGGGCCGCCTCACCGCGCTCGAGCATGACCGAGCCGTCGACTCGTTCGATGTCGCATGGCGAGGCTACGCGGTCATCGAACTCCAAGACGCTGTCGGCCGACGGGCAGGCGCTGTCGCGGAGACTTTCGGGCTGCGCACGGGCGATGCCGTCCAGCTCGCATCCGTCCTTGAACTGGACCGCGACACGACAGTCATCGTCGCCTGGGACAGCCAGCTTCGAACCGCCGCACGCGCCGCTGGGGTGGCGGTCTATCCGGCCGAGATCTGAGTGCCCGAGGGCGACACGCTCTACCGGACGGCGGCGGGACTCCGGCCGTACCTGATCGGCCGGACAGTCACCGCCGCGCGAACCGGTGGGCCCGGACCCGTCCCTCAGGTGGCGCGGATCGTCGGCCACGAGATCACCGCGGTCGAGGCGCTCGGCAAGAACCTCCTGATCCGCTTCGACAACGGGCTGGAACTCCGCACGCACCTGCGGATGAACGGGTCGTGGCATCGCTATCGGCCGGGCGAGCGATGGCGAAGGCCACCGGCGCGGGCACGGCTCGTGCTCGAGGTCCCGGGCGCGATCGCGGTCTGCTTCGATGCTCCCGTCGTCGAACTCCTCGAGGTTCGGGCGGAGCCACTGCATCCGTCGCTGGGGCGGCTCGGGCCGGACCTGCTCGCCCCGGACTTCGACGCCGCCGAGGCATTGCACCGCCTGCGCGACCCGTCGCGCGCCGCCGTGACGGCCGCGGAGGCGCTGCTCGACCAGCGCGCCATGGCCGGCATCGGCAACGTCTACAAGAACGAGACCCTGTGGATCGAGCGCGTCTCACCGTTCGTCACGGTGTCCGCTCTCGACGACGAGACGCTGCGCCGATTGATCGACACGGGGCGGCGGCTCCTGCTCGCCAACGTCGGGCCGACCCACGGACCCGAACGGATCACGACCGCTGGCGATCGATCCGCACCCGGCCCGCTGTACGTCTACGGCCGGACCGGTCGTCCGTGCCGCCGATGCGGGGCGCCGATCGCGAGCGTCCGTCAGGGCACGGACGTCCCCCGGACCACGTACTGGTGCCCCGGCTGCCAGGTCGAACCGGGCTGACCTGACCGCGTATCATCGCGACGGATGTGCGAGCACTTCATCGCCAGGGCTGCCGAGCCGTTCCGGTTGGACGAGCTGTGGCCGTTCGCCGAGAAGCTGGAGCGCTTCGGGCTCGCCGGCTTCGGGTGGGGCACCGCGTGGGTCGGCACCGACGGCAAGCTCGCCTCATATCGAGACATCCGAGCCTTCCGCGATGATCCGGGGCGCGAGGCCGTCGGCGCGAACGAGACGACCGCCGCGCTCGTCCACCTCCGTCGCCCGTCGCGTCTGTCGACCTTGACGCTTCCCGACACCCAGCCGTTCGACGATCCGGCCGGCAGGTTCTCGTTCAGCCACAACGGCGACCTGCTCGACTACAAGGGCCTGCGGAAGACGTACCAGGCGGAAGGCCGTATCCACGGGCGGGCGGACACCGAGGTCGGCGCGCGCTGGCTGGAGGATGCCTGGCACGACGACGAGCCGGTCGGCCACCTGTTGGCGGCGCTTCACGATCGGTTCGGGGGTCAGGCCAACCTCGCCGTGCTCGCCGATGACGGCACGCCGTACCACTATGCGGGCAATGGCGAGAACCCGGTCTTCACGTTCCGTCTCGGCGGCATCGGCGTCGCCTCGACCGGGATCTATTCGCTCGATCGCTCGCTCTTCCGGTTCGTCGCGCCGGGTGCCACGGAGCGTCGACTCGTGTCGCGTCGCGCGACCGTCGGCCTGGACCGCGCGGGAGCCCCGATCCCGTAGCGTAGGATGGGAGCCCGGGGACGGGTTGATGGTCGGGCTGTAACGGTACGGCGCGTCGCGCGTTTGACACGTGAAGGCCCGCCACAAGGGACGAACCGATGACCGACGCGCCAGCCGCGACCCTCGCGTCCGAGCCCGCCACGGGGCGCCCGACCGGTCTGCTGCCGAACCGGGAACTGATCCGGATCTCCCTGTACTGGCTCGGGCTGTCGTCGATCTTCGCCGGCCTGACGACCATCATGACCGGCCGTCTCGAGTTCACCGGCCTGGTCGAGAAGGGCGAGGCGGGGCGCGCCCTCTTCTTCGTGACGATCAGTGGCGCGATCATCGCCGTCATCGTCCAGCCGACCATCGGTTCGATCTCCGACTACACCATCTCGCGCTGGGGCCGTCGGAAGCCCTACATCTTCATCGGGTCCTGTCTCGACCTGGTCTTCCTCATCGGCATCGCCTACAGCAACACGCTCGTCGCGATCGCCGCGTTCATCGCGCTCCTCCAGTTCAGCTCGAACTTCGCCCAGGGCCCCTTCCAGGGGTATGTCCCGGATCTCGTGCCCGCGCCCCAGGTCGGGACCGCGAGCGCGCTGGTCGGGCTCATGCAGGTCCTCGGCAACGTGGCCGGCTTCATCATCGGTGGCATCGCCGTGGCGACCAACAGCTTCGAGTTGGGACTCGTGGCGCTTGGCATCCTCGAACTGCTGACCATGCTGTCGGTCGTCTTCCGGGTCCGCGAGGGACCGCCGCCGAAGCCGCGCAACGGTCGCCCGTGGCGCTCGATCGCGGCCGAGGCGTGGGGCACCGACATCCTGCGCGAACGGAGTTTCATGTGGCTGGTCGCGTCACGCCTGGCCATCCTGACGGCCGGCGCCACGCTCACCCAGCTCGCGACCTTCTATCTGGCCCGGTCGATGGCGCTGAGCCAGCACGACGCGGGGCTGATCATCATCCCGTTGACGGGTCTCGTCGCGCTCGGGACCGTGGCCTCGGTCGTGCCCGCCGGACGGATCTCGGATCGCGTCGGACGAAAGCCGGTCATCTGGGTCAGTTGCGGGCTCGGCGCCATCAGTCTGGCGACCGTGGCGGCCGCCCCAGTCCTGGCGGTCGCGTTCGTCGGTGCGCTGCTCTACGGGATCTCGTTCGGGATCTTCCTCGCGGTCGATTGGGCGCTCATGACCGACATCATCCCGAAGGCCTCGTCGGGTCGCTACATGGGGCTGTCGAACGTGGCCACCGCGTCGGCCGGGGTCCTGGCCATCGCGCTCGGCGGCACCCTGATGGACCTCGTCGGCGGCGGCGCCGGACCGCGGGCCGCGCTCTGGCTGGCCGTCGTGCTGTTGGGCATCGGTGCGCTGCTGCTTCGGCCCGTGGACGAGCGACGGCGCGAGGACCTCGCAGCGCCCGTGGCGGCTGCGGTCACCGGCTAGGTGCGAGGGCCGTAGGGCAGGCCGATGGTGACCGAACCTGGCCGACCTGGCAGAACCCTGGCCGAACCTGGCATAACCTGGCCGAACTTGCCTCGGAGGACCGCTATGGCCGTTCTGAGGCCACGCTTCCCCTCCGTTGCGGCGGTCCACGCTTGGGTATCGGCTCCAAGGGGTGGAATGAGCCAGATTTCACGCCATAACGGTCCGTGGGGGCAATTCTCGCCAGTTGGGGCACGGCACCGAAGGCGCGCGCAGCCGACCAGGCGCGACCCAGCGACCTAGGCGCGGCTGCCCGACCGTGTGGCCCGCGCCCGCGCGCCCGCGACCCAGGCGCGCCACGTCGCGGGCCGCAGGAAGTCGAACGGGTCGGGCCGCCGATAGAGCCACGGGACGGCCGCCCACAGGTACACCGCGTAGTCGAGCCGGATCGGGCGAGCCCCGAACCCGAACAACGTCTGCAACTGGATGATGGTCAGGGGCAGTGTGATGACGCTCAGGCCGATCGAGACCGCAAGCCAGATGAGGCCCCAGGGTCTCGTGCGCGCCGGGAGGATCGGCCACAGCAGCGCCGGGACCCACTTCATCCAGGTGGCCAGGGCCCACAGCAACCCGCCGAGGCGAGGGCCGGTGAACTGGGCCGCCCACAGCATCAGCGTCAGCTGGAGGTTGATGTTCCCCGTATCGAGGTTCGCGCCGAACGGGAAGGCGAGCACCGCCACGATGATCGCCGTGGTCAGGGGTCGCCGGCGATAGGCCCAGTGGATGGTCCAGAGCAGCAGCAGGATGGTCCCGACCCGCCAGATGAACCAGGCCACGTCCCACGGCAGGATCGCCCACGGGGCGAACATCGGCAGCATCCACGGGGCATAGACGTACGGCAGGAAGGGCCCGGTCGGGTGGTACGGGTCGCCGCCGTTGAGCCAGATCCGCACCCCGGCCCAGTAGGCGCGGGCGTCCGCACCACCGGCCTCGCCGCGGGCGATGAGCCCGGACAGGATGATCGCGAAGGTCAGGCTGAGCAGGACGATGGCGGCGATGCGGCGCGGATCCCGAAGTCGCGACGCCTCTCGCCGAAGCGCCCGGCGAAAGACCCCGGCCCGCCGGCGCGTCCCCCGGTCGAGGACGTCGGAGAGGTCGACGGTGATCCGGCCGCGACCCCGTGCGCTGCCCGGGACGGGCTGCAAACCGGTCGGTGGCTCGGGCTCGCTCATCGCGCCGGCATTCTCCCACGGCTGCCACCCGACCGAACGGACCGGAGACGGGCAGGGTGGCCCGGCTATACTCCGCCCGATCATGGCCGATGGAACCGTCATCATCATCGGAGGCGCGGAGGACAAGGTCCGGGACCGCGTCATCCTGAACCGCTTCGTCGCCCTGGCCGGTGGTTCGGACGCGACGATCGCGGTCATCAGCACCGCGTCCTCGCTCGGCCTCGAAGCGGGCGAGCGATACCGCGCGGTGTTCGGCGAGCTGGGCGTCAAGACGGTCCACCCGCTCCATGCCGTCACCCGGCCACAGGCCAACGACCAGACCGCGGCGCTCGCCGTGCGCGACGCGACCGGGGTCTTCCTGACCGGTGGCAACCAGCTCCGCCTCTCGTCCACGATCGGTGGGACGCGTCTGGCCGATGCCATCCTGGATCGGTTCCAGCATGGAGCTGTCGTCGCGGGCACGTCCGCCGGCGCATCGGCCATGTCGAGCCACATGATCGCGTTCGGGGCATCCGGCGCCACGCCGAAGCATCGTATGGCGCAGATCGCCGCCGGTCTGGGCGTCCTGCCGGGCGTCATCATCGACCAGCATTTCCAGCAACGGAACCGACTCGGCCGGCTGCTCAGTCTCATCGCCCAGAACCCGAGCCTGCTCGGGCTCGGCGTGGACGAGGACACGGCCGGTGTCGTGGGCCCCGACCACATCATGGAAGTCATCGGGCGCGGCTCGATCACGGTCGTCGACGGGTCGCAGTCGGAGACCGATGCGTGGGAGATCCACGGCCACCGACCACTCATGATCAGCGGCGTCGTGCTCCACTCGCTCCCGGCCGGGTATCGCTTCGACTTGCGCCGGCGCGAGCGGGTCGCGACACCCAGCCTGCACGCACTCCCGGGTGGCGAGGCCGCCTCAAGCTAGCGCCCAGCGGGTGACCGCGTCACCCGACACAGGAGGACCCGTGGCCGATAGCGTGGCCGACAGCGCTCCCGCATCCCGCCGCAACACGAGGCGTCGCGGCGGGCGCGCGGGGGAGGCCCCCGCGAGTGGGCCGGCGCCCACGTTGCGGATCCTCGAGACCCGCGTGCTGCGCGGCCCGAACTACTGGGCGCGCGAACCGGTCATCCGCCTGCTCGTCGACCTTGGCGTTCTCGAGTCGTACCCATCGGACAAGCTTCCGGGGTTCACCGACGCGCTGGTCGCGCTGCTGCCGACGCTCGAGGACCACGCCTGCTCGCTGGGCCGTCGCGGCGGCTTCATCACGCGCCTCCGCGAGGGGACGTGGGCCGGCCACATCGCCGAGCACGTGGCGCTCGAATTCCAGAACCTCGCCGGCACGGACGTCCGCCACGGCAAGACGCGCGCCGCCGGACCCGTCGGCCAGTACAACTGCATCTACGAGTACCGCGAAGAGGCGGTCGGGCTGGAAGCCGGCCGGATGGCGGTCGCCCTGGTCAACCACCTCGCCGCGCCCGACGATCCCGACGCCTTCTTCGACTTCGCCCCGAAGATGGAGGACCTCATCCGGCTCGCCGAACGGCAGGCGTTCGGGCCGTCCACCCAGGCGCTCATCGACGAGGCGGTCAGCCGCGACATCCCGTTCATCCGGCTCGACCGACACTCGCTCGTGCAGTTCGGCCACGGCGTCCACCAGCAGCGGATCCGCGCGACGATGACCTCGCAGACGTCGGCCATCGGGGTCGATGTCGCCTCGGACAAGAGCCTGACCAACCGGCTGCTCGATTCGGCCGGGTTGCCGGTGCCGCGCGCCGACGTCGTGGACACCGAGGACGGCGCGGTCGCCGCCGCCAAGCGGCTCGGGTTCCCGTGCGTGGTCAAGCCGCTCGACGGCAACCACGGTCGGGGCGTCCATCTCGACCTGCGCTCGGAGGAGGCGGTCCGAGCCGCGTTCGTCGGGGCATTGGCGCAGAGCCGCGCCGGCGACGTGGTCGTCGAGACCTACGTGGCGGGCAACGACTACCGCTGCCTGGTGATCGGCGGCAAGGTCGCGGCCATCGCCGAGCGCGTGCCCGCGTCCGTCACGGGAGACGGCGAACACACCGTCCGCCAGCTCGTGGACATCGCCAACAGCGATCCGCGGCGAGGCATCGGCCACGAGAAGGTGTTGACCCGGATCAAGGTCGACGACGCGGCCGAGTCGCTCGTCGCGGCGCAGGGGTTCGCCCTCGATGACGTCCTGCCGGCGGGGGCCTGGGTCAAGCTCGCGCTGACCGGCAACATGTCGACCGGCGGCACGTCCATCGACCGGACCATCGAGGCACACCCCGACAACGTCGAGATCGCCGAGACCGCGGCGCGCATCGTCGGCCTCGATGTGGCCGGCATCGACTTCATCTGCCCGGACATCGCCACGCCCGTGCGTGAGACCGGCGGCGCCATCGTCGAGGTCAACGCCGCCCCGGGCTTCCGGATGCACACCCATCCGACCGAGGGCGAGCCGCAGTACGTGGCCAGGCCGGTCATCGATTCACTGTTCCCGGCCGGGTCGTCGGCGCGGATCCCGATCATCGCGGTGACCGGCACGAACGGCAAGACGACGACGGTCCGGATGGTCGCCCACATCCTCAAGCTGATGGGCCGACGGGTCGGCATGACCTCGACCGACGGCATCGTGGTCGATGGCCGGCTCATCAAGAAGGGCGACATGTCCGGGCCGAAATCCGCCCAGATGGTCCTCCAGAACCCGACCGTCGACACCGCGGTGTTCGAGGTCGCCCGCGGCGGCATCCTGCGCGAAGGGCTCGGCTACGACCGCAACGACGTGGCCGTGGTGACCAACGTGACCGCCGATCACCTGGGTCTCGGCGGCATCGAATTCGATCGGCCAGCTGGCCAACGTCAAGGGCGTCGTGGTCGAGGCGGTCCCGCGGTCGGGCACGGCGGTGCTCAACGCCGACGACAACCACGTCTATCGGATGGGCCGGCACTGTGCCGGGCGGGTCGTGCTGTTCAGCACGGCGACCGCCAAGGGCGAGGACGGCTACGACCGGATCGACGGCCACACCGGCCGCGGCGGTGCGGCGTTCTGTCTCGAGCCCTCGACGGAGGGCGAACTCATCGTGCTGCGCCTGGGGCCACGGACGATGCCCGTGCTCTACACGCACCTCATCCCGGCCACGTTCGGCGGACGCGCCAGGATGAACGTCGAGAATGCCCTCGCGGCCGCGGCGGCGGCCTGGGCGGCGGGCGCCCATCTGCACGACATCCGGCAGGGTCTGCGGACGTTCTCGACGTCGTTCTTCCAGGCGCCCGGACGGCTCAACCTCGTCGATGTCGGTGGCGTGCGGGTCGTCATCGACTATTGCCACAACGTGGACGGGATGCGCCAGCTGGCGGACTTCGTCAGCCGGATCATGGTCGAGTCGCCCACCAAGTCGGGTCGGATCGGGGCGGCCGCGACCGGCACGCGCTCCGGACGCGCGATCGGCGTGCTCGGCATCCCGGGCGATCGCCGTGACGAGGACCAGCGGCAGTACGGGGCGATCGCCGCGACCGCGTTCGACGAGATCATCGTCCGCGAGGACAAGAACCTGCGTGGCCGGGTGGCCGGCGAAACGGCGACGAACGTCATCGAGGGTGTGCGCGACGCGCGGACGCGCGGCGTGGCACGCGCCGCCCGCGCCGAGAAGGTGCTCGACGAGATGACCGCGGTCCGGACCGCACTGCGCCGGGCGATCCCTGGCGACCTCGTCGTCTGTTGCGTGGACGACGCCGTCGGCGTCTACGGCGAGGCGATGTCGGCCGCCGGCACGTCGCGCGGCGGGACGGCCTTCGCGGACCCGGGCGAGCTCGTCGCGCCGGAGGGCTGAGGCCCGGGCGGTTCGTCAGGGCGCGTCGGTGGGTCGGACCGATGGACAGCCGGGACCACTCGCGACCCGGATCGTCTTCGTGGTCATCGGCACCGTGAACGCGAACGTCCGCGCCGGGTGGGCGATGGACCCCGTCAGCACGCCGTCCGTCCCGGGGCTGGGCAGGGGACGCAACGTGCCCTCGAACTTCGAGGGTGCGGCGTCCGTTGTCGCGCGGTTCGAATTCTTGCCGTAGCCGGTCGCGACGTCGCCGGTCAGCCGGCCGCTGGCCGCGTCGTAGGCGAGAGCGACGGAACCTGCCGTGAACGCGAACCGGTCGCCGCCGGTCAGGTAGCTCAGTCCGATTGTCAGCGACGCCGGCCCGGCCGGATCGAGCGGGATGGTCGGTGCCACGTCGGACAGGGTGAAATGGAGGTCGTCTGCCGGGCCGAGGCCGTTCCAAACGACCTTGACCGGAAAGCCGGTGTCGGGCGCGACGGCCCTGACCGCAACCAGCTGGGTCACTTCGGCGCACGTGGCGGCCGGGCCGTTGCTCGCGGCCGCCGATGCGGTCGCCGCCGCCGACGACGCGGTGGATGTTGCGACGGCCAGCGGTGACCCATTCGGAGTCGGCGACGCACCCCCGGCCGACGATGCCCCCGCGCCGGGCGACGCGCCGGATCCCGACCCACCGCCGCGCAACGCCAGCACGCCGGCGACGGCGAGGACGACACCGATGATCGCGACGATGCCGATCAGCCCGAGCGGGCGACGATCCATGAACAACCTCTCGGCGATGATGCGCCGCGACCCGGCCGCGCCGCAAGCCGACGCCCCGGTCAGGCTCGACGCGGCCGGCTCTGGAGGCGCGGCACGAGTTCGGTCAGTTCGGACGCGACATCGACCGGCCGGGCTCCGAGCCGCTCGAGCAGCTCGAACACGCCGTCACGGTCCTCGTGGCACATCAGGACGATGACCCGGGCCGCATCGGGTCGCCCGCCATGGGCGCCGGCGCCGGCCGACCCGTTGAGCTCGGCCTGGAGCGCCTCGGTCTCGGTGCCGTAGATCGGCACGTCGGCCGCGGATCCGCCACCGGCCACGATGCCCGCCAGCAGCTCACCGACGACCGATTCGGCCGTGCGGCCGCGGAGGTAGCGGAGGGTCTGCTTGATGGCGACACGCTGGGCGCGCTCGGCCGCGACCCGCCCGATGCCACGCAGCGTGTCGTCCGGCCGGTCGCCGGCGGTACCGACGATCGCGGTGATGGGTGCCGCTCGACCGGCCGCGCCCGCCGCGATGCCCTGGGCGACGTCCAGCACCGCGCCCACGCCCGCCTCGTTGTGGGCGAAATCGACGATGACGACCTTCGCCCCGAGGCGGAACAAGTTGAGTCGCCCGGGCGAGCGTTCGGCCGTCGGCGCGAAGTCGCGCAGCCCGGCCCGGACCTGGGCGATCGTGGCCCCGAGCCCGCGCGCGCCGCCCGCCGCCGCCAGGGCGTTCGCGACGTTGTGGCGGGCCAGCCCGCCGATGGTGATCGGCACCCGCTCGACCGGCACGATCTCGGTCTCGACCGCCCCGTCGGCCTCGACGATGTTGCCGCCGCGGACCAGGTAGGCGCGACCCCCGCGCGCCCGGTGGCGCCGAACCGGGACGGAGTCGTCGCCGAGCAGCGTGAACAGCGCGACGTTCGCCTTGACCCGTCGCGCGACCGCCGCCACGAGCGGATCGTCGGCGTTCAGGACGACCCACCCCTCGCGGCGGGTGATGCGACAGATGGTCGACTTGACCTCGGCCAGCTCGGGCAGCGTGTGGATCCCCTGGAGGTCGAGATGGTCCGACGAGACGTTGGTCAGGACGCTCGCGTCGTTCGACTCGTAGCCGATGCCGCGCAGGACGATCCCGCCGCGCGCGGTCTCGAGGACGGCGACGTCGATGTCCCGCCGGCCGAGGATCCGATGCGCGCCGCCCGGGCCGGTCCAATCGCCGGGTTCCACCATGCGCTCGTCCACGAGGACGCCATCCGAGGTCGTCGTCCCCACGTGCCGGCCGGCCAGCACCAGGACGTGGCTGATGAGCCGGGTCACCGTGCTCTTGCCGTTGGTGCCCGAGATCGACACGATCGGGACCCGCCGGTCGCTGTCGCGCAACCACTCCGGCGGGGTCGCCCGCGCCTCGGTGAGCCGCTCGGTCCAGCGCTGGTGGAGGCGCTCCTGGGCGCCCGTCAGGCGGGCCGTCCGCGAGGGCGACACGTCCCGCTCGGCCAGGGCCAGCGCGGCCTCGGCCAGCGTCAGGGCCCGTTCCGCCCCGACCCACGGGTAGGTCACGATCCAGTGCCCGGGGTCCGACGAGCGATGGACGACCAGGCCGGCGCGGCCCTCGGCATGATCGGCGCGCAGGCGCCGGATCCAGGCCACGACCGCGGCGACCGCGTCGGGCCAGTCGGCGGGTGGCACGGCCCGACCGAGATGGACCAGGGCGTGGCGCTCCGGATCGCGCTGGCCATACCAGGTCCGACGCTTCCCGACGGCCACCTCGAGCTTGACCACCGGCTCCAGCCGGTAGACGTTCGGGCCCTCGAGAAGCCGGGTTTCGACCAGTCGCACGGTCCGGGCAGGATAGCAAGGCCCCGCGGGCTAGACTGGACCGGATGGACGTTCCGACCGCCTCGCCGCCCACCCCCGGGACCGCCGAACTCGACGCCCTGCGCGCCGCGGTCGGCGCGGACCTGTCGTCATACCTGGCCGACCTCGAGCGGCTCGTCAACATCGATTGCGGCAGTTACACGCGCGATGGCGTCAACGAGGTCGCCCGCTGGGTGGCCGCGTTCTTCACGGAGCTCGGGGCGTCCGTCGAGGCGCGCCCGGATCCGGACGGTCGGCTCGGGGACACGGTCGTGGCCACGTTCGAGGGGCGCGCCGGCGGCCCGCGCGCCCTGCTCATCGGCCACATGGACACGGTGTTCGACCCGGGCACCGCGGCCGAGCGGCCGTTCCGGATCGAGGACGGCGTCGCCCACGGCCCCGGTGTCACCGACATGAAGTCGGGCCTGCTGGCCGGCCTCTACGCGCTCAAGGCGCTCATCGGCGAGCGGGGCGGCCTGCCGTTCGAGCGCCTGGTGTTCGTCGCCAACCCGGACGAGGAGATCGGCTCGCCGACCTCAACGCCGCACATCCAGGCGCTCGCGGCTGACGCCGATGTTGCCCTGGTCCTCGAATGCGCCCGGGCGAATGGCGACATCGTGTCGGCCCGCAAGGGCATCCTCGATCTTCGGATGGTCGTCCACGGTCGGGCCGCCCATGCCGGGGTCGAGCCGGAGAAGGGCAGGAGCGCGATCCTGGAGGCGACGCGGATCGTGCGTGAACTGCACGACCTCAACGGGCGCTGGTCCGGAGTCACGGTCAACGTCGGGCTCATCGCCGGCGGGACGCGCCCGAACGTCGTCGCCGAGCGCTGCTCGCTCGAGGTCGATGTCCGGGCGGTCGAACGCGAGGCGCTGGAGGCCGCCGAGGCGGAGATCCGGCGGATCGCCGAAGCGACCGAGATCCCCGACGTGACCGTCGAGTTCGAGCCGATGGCGCGCTGGTGGCCGATGGAGAAGCTCGAGCGAAGCGGCCGGCTCGTGGAGCACGCCCAGGCCGTCGCGAGAGGGCTCGGGTTCGAGGTGAATGACGCCTCGACCGGCGGCGCATCGGACGCGAACTCCACGTCGGGCATGGGCGTGCCGAGCCTCGACGGCCTGGGGCCGATCGGGGGCAACGATCACTCCCCGTCGGAATACCTCGACGTCGACTCGATCGTGCCGCGGACGACACTCGTTGCCGGACTGTTGCTGGCGATCGCCGCAGACCCGGAGGTCCTCGCCTGGCGTGCCACCCGGTCGTGAGTGAGCGACGACTGGTCAGCTCGGGCGGACGGTTCGAGCGTCCGTTCGGCTACTCGCGCGCCGTCGTCGTCGGCGACGACTGCTGGGTCGCGGGGACGACCGATCCGACCGATGACCACGCGGGCGATCCGGCCGGGCAGGCGAGGGCCGCGATGGCGATCATCGGACGAGCCCTCGACGACGCCGGCTTCGCCCTGGCCGACGTCGTCCGGACCCGGATGTACGTGACCGACGTGGCCTTCTCCGTGCCGGTCGCGACGGTCCATGGCGAGGTCTTCGGCGACGTCCGCCCGGCATCGACGATCGTGGTCGTCAGCGCGCTCCTCGAACCCTCCATGCTCGTCGAGATCGAGGCCGAAGCCAAGCGGGGCTGACCGC
The DNA here is from genome assembly GCA_963833705.1 of uncultured Chloroflexia bacterium. GTDB lineage: Bacteria > Chloroflexota > Limnocylindria > Limnocylindrales > CSP1-4 > SPCO01. Next base: position 259,441 of record CAWHYQ010000004.1, read on the forward strand.
GCCGCGGGAGCGGCCGACGGGTCAGGACGGGATCTCGGCGAGGCCTGCCGCGCGGGCGATGGCGACGATCGCCACCGCGGACACGAGCCCAAGCAGCAGGTTCCGCCGACGCGCGACGATCGCCAGGCAAACGAACACCGCCACCCATTCGATGCCGACGTGGAAGGACGGGACGTCGTCGTCGTTCACGACGACCATGACGCTGACCGCCGCCAGGGCGGCCAGGACGGCCGGACCGACCAGCTGGAGGTAGTCGAAGGCGGCCTTCGGCAGCCGATCGAGCCCGGGCGTCAGCAGCCCTAGCGCCCGGAATGGATAGGTCGCCGCGAACATGAAGACCGCCAGGAGGACGAGGTTGGTGCTCACGGCTCGTGGGGTCCGGGCTCGGGTGGCGTGGGCGGCCTGGCGCCCGGCCCGACGATGTCGAGCGCCGTCGGAGGTTCGGCTGCGACGTGGGTCTGCGGCATCGCGTAGCGCTCGGCCGATTCATACGTCCCCAGCGGGGCGGTCTCGGCAGCGACCGCCGCCGGCACGAGGAGACCGGCGATGGGCCCGATCACGCCCCCGGCGACGATGCCGATGGCCGGACTCGTCAGCAACGCGACGACGACCGCGACGCCGGCGCCCACGATCGCCGCGACGAGCTCGCGCCGGCCGGTGATGAGCCCGACGGCCAGCCCGATCATCGCAGCCGGGAAGATGACATCGATCCCGAGCCTCGCCGGGTCGGGGATCTGCGCCCCCAGGACGACCCCGGCGAACGACGCGACGTTCCATGGGATGAACGTCGCGAGGAACGCCCCGATCCAATAGCCACGCTCGTCGGTCCGGCCGATGCGTCGGAAATGGCTGATGGCCAACGCGAACGCCTCGTCGGTCAGGAGGTGCGCCATCACGGCTCGGCGCCCGAACGGGACGGGCCGCAGCCACGGTGACAGGGCCGCCGAGTAGAGCAGGTGGCGGGCGTTGAGGAGCGCGGTCAGCAGGATGATCCCGGGCCAGGCGAGGCCGCTCGCGACGTACCCGACCGCGGCGAACTGGGCGGCTCCGGCGAACACGATCGTGCTCATCGCCGTGGCCTCGATGGGGGAGAACCCGGCCTCGCGCGCGGACAGGCCGTAGACGAAGCCGAACCCGAGCGCGGAGACGGCGATGCCGACCCCGTCGGCGGCGAGCCGACGTCGACTCGCCCGGACGTCCGCCGTGACCACGGCGCTCAGCGGAGGAAGCTCTTCCCGCAGGTCCCGTCACAGACGACGTAGACGGCGTGCTTCTCCGCCGCGTAGCCCGCGACGTGGAGCAGGCCCGGGCACCCCTTCGTCGGGCACTTCCAGACCCACCAGCGCTCGTTGCCATCGAGCGGCGTCGTCTCGGTCGCGAGTCGGTCGGCCAGGTCGTCGTGCGCGGCGACGAGCGCGGCGATCGAGGCAGATCGCTGGGCCTCCGACTCGCTCGTGTACGGGTAGTTCTGGCTGACGTTCGAGGTCACGTGCCCTCCCGCTGCGCGTGCGCCGGACGACGGAACCGGTGGCGGCGTCGTGTGAGCGCTGCCCGCCACCGGAACGCCGAGTATCGCACAGGCGCCTCGTGTGGCGACGTCACCAGACGGCCGGCAACCCCGCGCTGCGAGGGTCCGTGGCCGCCGCCAGCGAGCCGTTCGGGGCCGCCGGGCCGCCGTCGACCAGCTCGATCGCGTGCTCTCGGCCGAGGTCGGGATCGAACGGCGCGGTCGGCGCCAGCGGGTGGCCGAGGGCCGCGAGCGCCTCCGCGACGCCCGGCGCGTGGCGCGGCTCGAGACGCACCTGGACCGGTGGCGCGAAGTGCTCGGGCGGCTGGACGAACCAGCGTGGCGCGGTCAGCGCCGTCCGGATGTCGAGCCCGCCATCGACGAGGGCCGACACGAGCTGCGCGTGGATCTGCGGCTGGGCGTCGCCGCCCATCGCTCCGGCCACGACCCACGGACCGGCCTCGCCGTCACGGAACAGCATCCCGGGGAGCAACGTGTGGAGGGTCCGCTTGCCCGGCTCCAGGACGTTGGGGTGTGCGGGGTCGAGGCTGAAATAGCTGCCGCGGTTCTGGTAATGGATCCCGGTCGCCGGGTCGAGTACGCCCGAGCCGAAGCCCGAGTAGTTCGACTCGATGAGGCTCACCGCGTCGCCATCGCCGTCGACCGTGGCGAGGTAGATGGTCCCGCCACCCGACGGGTTGGTCGCCGCGGCCGGTCGGGCCGCCCGCCGGGGGTCGATCCGCGCCGCCAGGTCGGCGGTGTGGTCCCCGGACAGCAGGTGCGCCACCGGGACGTCGCGGAACGCCGGATCGGTCAGGTGTGCGTCGCGGTCGGCCATCGCGAGCTTGGAGGCCTCGATGCCGAGATGGATCCAGGCGGGATCGGTCACGCCGTCCGGACCGAACGCGGTCGCCGGCGGCGCCTCGAACCGGGCAAGGATCGCCAGCAGTTCGAGCGCGACGATGCCGGAGCTGTTCGGTGGGTGGGTCGTCACGCGCACGCCGCGGTAGTCGATCGTGATGGGGTCGCCCCACGTGCAGGCATGCGCGGCGAGGTCCGCCACGGTGATGGCCGACCCGGCGGCGGCCAGCCCGCGTGCCTGGCGTTCGCCCAGGTCGCCCTCGTAGAACGCGTCGAAGCCGTCGTGCGCGAGAGTCTCGAGCGTCGAGGCGAGGGCAGGGAAGCGGACGCGTTCGCCCGGTCGCCACGGCCGACCGGCGGGCCGGCAGACCTCGAAGAACCCGGCCGACGACCCGATCGCCGTCGCGACCACGACCGCCGTCCCCTCGACGTCGGCGATGAACCCGTCCGACGCAGGGAAGCCCGACCGGGCGAGCTCGATCGCCGGGGCCAGCACGGTGTCGCGCGACAGCCGACCGAAGCGGGCGTGCGCGTCGCCCCACGAGCGGACCGCCCCCGGCACGGTGATCGACAGCGGGCCGCGCCGTGGCATCGCCGAGTGGCCGGCAGCGCGCATCGCCTCGGCATCGGCTGCGGCGGGCGCCCGTCCCGACCCGTTGAGTGCCAGCTGGCGACCCTCGGCCGCGTCCCAGATCAGCCAGAACGCGTCACCACCGATGCCGCACGCGTCGGGTTCGACGACCGCGAGCACGGCGTTCGTCGCGATGGCGGCGTCCACGGCCGAGCCGCCGGCTCGCAGGATGGACAGGCCGGCCTCGGTCGCGAGGTGGTGTGGCGCGACCACGGCACCGTGCGTCCCGCGCGCCAGCGGCACGGGTGCCCAGGGCCGACCGTCGGTCACGGCGCCGCCTGGCCGGTCAGGCCGTCACTGTCGGCCTGCTCGAACAGGTGTTCCTGGGCGCGCAACTGGGCGAGCGGCAGGACGGCGATGCCGAGCAGGATCAGCGTGGCGATGAACATCCCGTCGATGCCTCGCCACTGGGCCGCCACGCCGCCGATGAGGCTGCCCGTGATCTGGCCGAGGGCCAGGAAGACCGAGTAGAGGCCCATGATCGCGCCCCGGTCCGAGGGGAAGCGCTCCGACATGTCGGCCAACAGGCCGAGTGCCGCCGGCGTCGCACCCGCCAGCAGGAACAATCCGCCGGCGGCCAACAGGCCCGCCACGAGCGCGATGAGCGGGGAGATCGTGAACGCATGGTTGACCACGATGCCGGCGGCCACCAGCACCGCCCCGCCACCGACGCCGTAGCCGATGATCGTCGTTCGGCGCAGGTTCTTGAACCGGTTGCCCCAGTACAGGAGGCCGGCCCCGAAGATGACCGCCACCACGATCGCCCCGATGGTGATCTGGTTGGCCGTGAAGCCGGCCATCAGCGCCTGCTCGGGGAACCGCTCGTCACCCTTCGCCAGCTGGAACACGGACTGGCTGAGCCACACCCCGATGGCCGCATTGACGGCGATCCAGGTCGGCGCCAGCAGCCAGACATGCGACGTCCGGACCAGCTCCAGGTAGCGGTCGACACGGACGTGCTTCCCCGCGAGCGCGGCGCGCTCACCGGCTGGGTCCTTGACGCCGAACTTGTAGATCAGGAACGAGATGCCGTAGATGACCGCGTTCAGATAGAAGGCCGTCGGCCCGACGATCTCGAACAGCTTGACCCCCAGGATCGCCCCGACCCCGAGTCCGGCCAGGGTCGCTCCCTCGAATCGCGCCGCGGTCTTGCCGCGCAGGACCTCGTTGCCGGCCGTCGCCATGGCGATGAATCCGAGGATGGATGGGACGCTGGACGCGCTCGAGGCGCCCTCCAGGATGCGCGTGCCCCCGAGCACGACGAGGTTCGTGGTCAGTCCGGTCAGGACGACCGCGGTCGCGCCGAAGACCGGGCCGTAGAGCATGACCCGGTGATGCCCGTACCGATCGGACAGGATGCCGAAGAACGGCGACAGGACGAGTTCGGCCAGGTAGAACAGCGCGGCGTACAGACCGACCAGCGTGGCGTCGACCGGCGGCCCGCCGTGGGCCGGGAGGTGGGCCAGGTAGAAGGCCAGCATGGATCCGGTGAGGCCCGTGCTGAAACGGAGCGTGAACGTGCCGAGCAGCACCGCCCGCAGCGATCGATCCATCCGCGAAGGGTAGCGGCTCCGACACCGGGCTGGACCCGGCCCGTATCATGCCCGCAACGTTCCGGCCCACCCGCGAGGAGGAAGCCCGTTGAGCCGTGTCGCGATCTTCACCGATTCGGCGTCGGACCTCGATCCGGCCCTCGCCGCGGCGGAGGGGATCAGCATCGTCCCGCTCCTCGTGACCTTCGGGGCAGACACGTACAAGGCCGGCGTCGAGATGTCCACCGCGGCGTTCTGGGAGCGGATGGTCGCCCCCGACGCTCCCTTCCCGAAGACCGCGGCATCGTCACCCGGTGAGTTCAAGGAGGCGTACGAGGCGGCGTTCGACGCCGGGGCCGAGGCGATCGTCTCCGTCCACGTGGCGGGCAGTCTGTCAGGCACCATCAAGAGCGCCCAGATCGCGCGCGACATGCTGCCCGACCGGGAGATCCACGTCGTCGATTCGCTCGGCGCATCGATGGCCGAGGGGATCCTCGCCCGGATGGGGGTGGAGCTCGCCGACGAGGGTCGATCGGCCGCAGAGATCGCCGAGGTGCTCGAGTCGCGCGCTCCCGACATGCTCATGTACGTCGCGCTCGACACGCTCGAATACCTGCGCAAGGGCGGTCGCATCAGCGGGACGCGCGCGGCCATCGGGACGTTGTTGTCCGTCAAGCCGATCATCGTGGTCAAGCACGGCGTGGTCGATGAACTGACCCGCGTGCGGACGCGATCCAAGGCCCGCGAGCGGCTCATCGAGGTCATCACCGAACGCCCCATCGAGCGGCTGTCGATCCTGCATACGGTCAGTCCTGACGTCGAGGCGTTCCGCGACGAGGTCGTCGCCCGCGCCGTCGGCCTTGATGCGGCCGATGTCACGATCGACCTGGTCGGGCCATCGGTCGGGCCACACCTCGGTCCGGGCTGCGTCGGCGCGGCGGTCCTGTATCGGGCGTAGGACCCCCGCGACCCGACGACCGCAAGGTTGCAGGTCGGTTGCGATAATGTTGCCGACCGGTACCATCGGGCAGGCGAGAAATCGCCTCGCCGGGCTATACTCGGGTCGCACATGAGTCGCGCGCTCGTCGTCAACCTCGGTCCGACAGGACCCGACGGCGCGCCCCGTGGGGTCGTCCGGGAGACGACCCAGACCGACGGCGGTCGATGACCGCCCGACACGTGAGGACATCCATTCCATGACCACCGAGCACGTCGCTGCGCGCATCAACGCGTGGGAAGTCGCCCAGCGACAGTTCGATCTCGCCGCCGATCGCCTCGGGCTGGACGCGGGCATGCGTCTCGTCCTGCGCGAACCGCGACGCGAATTCACCGTCCATTTCCCGGTCCACATGGACGATGGGTCCGTCGAGGTGTTCACGGGCTATCGAGTCCAGCACAACCTCGGGCGCGGCCCGGCGAAGGGCGGCATCCGCTACCACCAGGACGTGTCGCTCGACGAGGTCAAGGCCCTCGCGATGTGGATGACCTGGAAATGCGCGGTCGTCGGCATCCCGTATGGCGGCGGCAAGGGGGGCGTCATCGTCGACCCGAAGCAGCTCAGCAAGAAGGAGCTGGAGGGTCTGACCCGGCGCTTCTTCACCGAGATCGAGGTCCTGGTCGGACCCGAGAAGGACATCCCCGCGCCGGACGTCAACACGAACGCCCAGATCATGGCCTGGATGATGGACACCTACTCCATGCACGCGGGCTACACGGTCCCGGGCGTCGTGACCGGCAAGCCGATCAGCCTCGGTGGCTCGGAGGGTCGCAACGAGGCGACCGCCCGTGGCTGCGTCTACACGATCGTCGAGGCCGCACGTCACCTGGGCATGGACCTCCGCAGCTCGCGGGTCGCCGTCCAGGGGTTCGGCAACGCCGGCTCGATCGCCGCCCGACTCATCTCCGAGGAGGGCTCGACGGTCGTCGCCGTGTCCGACTCGACCGGCGGGATCCACAACCCAGGGGGCCTCGACATCGCCAAGGTCGTCGGCTGGAAGCAGGAGCACGGCACGGTCCAGGGCTTCCCGGGCGCATCGGACATCACCAACGCCCAGGTGCTCGAGGTCGACTGCGACATCCTCATCCCGGCCGCACTCGAGAACCAGATCACCTCGCGCAACGCGGGGAACATCAGGGCCCGCCTGATCGCCGAGGCGGCCAACGGCCCGACCACGCCCGATGCCGACGAGATCCTGTACAAGGCCGGCAAGTTCCTCATCCCGGACATCCTGTGCAACGCCGGCGGCGTGACGGTCAGCTACTTCGAATGGGTCCAGGACCTCAACCGTGACCACTGGAGCGAGACCGTCGTCAACGCCAAGCTCAAGGAGATCATGGTCAAGGCGTTCGGCGAGACGCTCGAGGTCTGCCGTCGCGAGGGCGTCAGCATGCGCACGGCGGCCTACCTGCTGGCGGTCAAGCGGGTCGCCGACGCGATGGAGCTGCGCGGCCTCTACCCGTAGATCGCGGGCCACGACACGAACGAGGAAGCCCCGGTCCTTCGACCGGGGCTTCGCGCTGTCAGGGGCCGCGATCCGCTGCGCCGATGTGCGCCCGGCGACCATGACGGACCAACGGCCGCGGGCAAATGCCCGTTTGTTGCCTCCGGCGCGCGCAATCGGCCTGCCGGGCCCCGTTTCTTCGCCAAGTGTGCATCCAATGCACAAGGGCGACGCGGGACATCGTTTGATCGGTCGTTCATGGTCGTGGCACGCACAGCCCGGTCCACCGGGCGCCGACCAGGGCACCCGCGCGCTTAGCCAAGTCAGGGCCTCCGGCCCGAGCCAAGTCTGGGCCTCCGGCCGGGCCCGCGGCAGCCGGTGCTACCATCGCTGGCATGCTCGATCACGAAGAGAAATTCCTGTTCAAGGAGGAGATCCTCCACCTGTCCAACGCCGTCGCCGAACCCGGCGTGCTGGACAACGTCGAGGACCTTCTCACCGACGTCATCACGAGCCCTCGCTTCGATTCGGAGGTGTTCACCCTCGAACGGAGTCTCCAGGTGATGCTCGGCCCGCGGGCCGGCACGACCCTCGTCGGCCTGCTGACGGTCGCGCCCGAAGTCTTCGACGAGGTCGCCGAGGTCCGCATCCCGTCCGAGGTGCACGAGCGTCTCGTGGCCTGGCGAGCTCGCTTCGGGCTGGCCATCGACAATGCCCTCAACTTCCTCAACAACCCCGACGGCATCCAGGGCCACAACTTCGCGACCCAGATCGCCCACGTCGAGGAGCGGCGCGTCCTGCAGGGCCGCCTGACGCTCGTCCGCTACAACAACGAACCGCAGTTCTTCGTGGCCGACGCCAGCGTCTTCCTCGGGCTCGTCGCCGACATCATGGAGCGCCTTGGGCCATACCTCGAACCGGATGCCGTTGAGGCCGAGACGCTCGCCCGGCTGCGCGACGCCATCCAGCTCATCGAGCGCAAGACCGCCAGCCGCAGCTAGCGGCATCCTCGGGCCGATGGCGTCGCGGAGCTCCGCCTCGGACCTCGGAGCGCGGGTGCGGATCGACCGGGGAGGGTGCCAGTACTAGATGCGTCACGTCTACCTCGCCGCGACCGGGCAGAACCGGGGCAAGACCACGGTCAGCCTCGGCGTGCTCGACGGCTTCCAGCGGCGGGGCCTGTCCACGAGCTTCCTGAAGCCGGTCGGCCAGCGGACGATCATCGAGGACGGCGTGCCGGCCGATGAGGACGCGGTGCTGATGAAGCAGGTCTTCGGGCTGCGCGAGCCGCTCGGGCAGATGAGCCCCGTGCACATCCCGCGCGGGTTCACCCAGGCCTACATCGAAGGGAACGTGGTCGAGGACCTCCCCGCGCGCATCGCGGCGGCCCACGCCGCATTCGCCGACCGCGACATCCTGCTCATCGAAGGGACCGGCCACGCCGGTGTCGGAGCGGTCATCGGGTTGTCAAACGCCACGGTGGCCGCGATGCTGGGCGCGCCCGCCGTCATCGTCTCGGAGGGTGGCGTCGGGCGCCCGATCGACGAGATCGTGCTCAACGCCGCGCTGTTCGAACGCGTGGGCGTCAGGGTCGCCGGCGCCATCGTCAACAAGGTCGACCTCGATGCGAAGCCCGGCCTGGCGAAGACGCTCGAACGCGGTCTCGCGCGCCACGGCATCCCGTTGCTGGGCGTCCTGCCGTATCGCCCGATCCTGTCGAACCCGACGCTGGCCATGGTGCTCGAGGGCGTCCACGGCGAGACCATCCACGCCGGCCCGGACCTCGACCAGGTCATCGGCGGCGTGGCCATCGGTGCGATGGAGCCCGAACACATGCTCCAACGGATCGGCCCGCGCAGCCTGGTCATCGTGCCCGGCGACCGGGTCGATGTCGTCGAGGCCATCGTCGGTGCCCGGCGGGACGGATCCGACGATGGGGAGGGGGCGATCGGGCTCGTGCTGACCGGCGGCTATCGGCCCCACGACCGCGTGCTCGACGCGATCCGGATGGCCGACCTGTTCGCGACGCTCGTGCCGGAGGACACGTACCTCGTCGCCTCGGAGATCCACGACCTGCTGGTCAAGACGCACCCGGCCGACGCCGGCAAGATCGCCGAGATCAAGGCGCTCCTGTGGCAGTACCTGTTCATCGATCGCGTCCTCGAGGTGGCCGAGGAGGCCCGCTTCGAGGGGCGCGTCACGCGGGCTGCTCTCGGAGATCGAACGGGCGCGGCCTAAGGAGCGCGACGGCCAGGATCGCCGTCCCGATCAGGCTGACCACACCGCACACGAGGAACAGACCCGGGATCGACAGCGCCTGGGCGATGGCGCCACCCCCGAACGATCCGATGATGGTGGCGAGGCCGGTGCTGGCGAAGAACAGCCCCTGGGCCGTGCCGCCCATGCCGGTCGGAGCACGAGCGGCGATGACCGTCACGCCGCCGACGAACATGCTCGCGAACCCGATCCCCTCGAGCGGCGAGATGAGCACCAGCGCGATCGGGTCGGTCGCCAGGGCAGCCAGCAGCCCACGCAGGGCGAAGGCGATCGAGCCGAACACGACCAGGCGTTCCGTTCCCACGCGCCCTGCGACGCGCGGGAACGCGTACATGTACGGGACCTCGATGGCCGCTCCGACGGCCCACGCGATCCCCACGAGGCCGGGATTGCCACCGAGCGCGACGATCTGGATCGAGTAGAACGCCGTCACCGCCGCCAGCGCCGACCAGACGACCACGAACCCGCCGAGGAACGGCGCGACGCCCGGCGTCCGCAGGAACCCACCGGCACCGCTCCAGAGGTTGACCGACCGGGTCGACCCGCGCCGCGGGATGGTGGCGGTCACCGCGACCGTCGCGACCAGCAAGGGCAGATACGCCCAGAACAGCGACCGCGCCCCCTTGGCGTCGAGCAGGTACCCGACGATGAGTGTCGAGATGACGAACGCGAGCGAACCGAACGCCCGGACCTCGCCGTACCGGCCGCGCTTGCCGGGACCGAGCGTCTCGAGGGTCCTCGCGTCGAGCGTCGGGGCGATCCCGGAGATGCCCGTGTACAGGACCATGGAGCCGATGAAGACCGCCGTGAGATCGGAGGCGAGGAAGAGGATGGCGGCACCCACGGTCGCCACCGCCGCCGCCAGTGGCAGCGTCAGGCGTGTCCGCGGGAACCGGTCGGCGAGGCCACCCCAGACCGGGGCGAAGAGGAGCTGGATGGTCGCCTGGATCGCGGTCAGGAGCCCGATCTGCTGGAGGCTCAGCCCCAGGTCCCGGTAGAACACGGGCAGGTACGGGAATGCCGCACCGATCGCCGCGAAGTAGACGAGATAGGCGAGGAGGATCCTGCGACCGGCGGCCACGACCGGCGCTCAGGCCGTCGAGGGGATGGCGCCCAGCGGCTCGTTGTCGATGAGGCGGGTCGTGCCGAACCGGACGGCGAGCGACAGGAGGGCCGGGCCATCCACCCGATCGAGCTCGGCCAGGCTGGACCCATCGGCGACCGAGACATAGTCGGGCTCGGCCAGCGGTTCGCGGTTGAGTTCGTCACGCATGGCGGCCCGCAACGCCTCGGCGGACCGCTCGCCCGCCTCGAACCGGCGACGGGCCGCCACCAACGCCCGCCGCAGGACCGGGGCGGCGGCGCGCTGTTCCGGCGTCAGGTGGACGTTGCGCGAGGAGAGCGCCAGGCCGTCGGGTTCCCGTACCGTCGGACACGCGACCACCGCGGTGGCGATGGCGAGGTCGCGCGCCATCTGGCGGATGACCATGACCTGCTGGGCGTCCTTCTGGCCGAAGTAGGCACGATCGGCCCCGACGAGGTCGAACAGGATGGCGACGACGGTCGCGACGCCGTCGAAATGACCCGGTCGGGCGGCTCCCTCGAGCGGCTTCGCGACCGCCCCGACGGACACGACCGTGTCAAAGCCCGGCGGATAGACCTCGGTGGGGTCGGGGACGAAGGCGAGGTCCACCCCTTCCGCCTCGCAGATGGCGAGGTCGCGCGCCTCGTCCCGCGGGTACTTGGTGTAGTCCGCCGCCACGTTGAACTGGCGCGGATTCACGAAGATGCTCACGACCGTGGTCGCGTCGGCCGCCCGGGCGGTTCGCATCAGGGCTCGATGGCCCTCGTGCAGCCAGCCCATCGTCGGGACGAGCCCGAGGGGTCGGGGGACGCCGTCGAGCGCGGCGCGGAGTTCGGCCCGGGTTCGAACGATCCGCGTCAAGCGTCCGGTCGAGGCGATCAGAGGTCGCGATCGAGGGGGATGCCACCGATCGGGATCTCGCCCGCGGGCCGGTCGGACGATCCACGACCGAGGACCTCGTCGAGCAGGGCGTCTTCCATTCGGACCGTCTGCTCGGGGCCTGGGAACGTCCCGCCCGCGACGTCGGCGGCGTACGCGGTCGCGGCCGCCAGGATCGTGCCGCGCACGTCGGCGTACGGCCGGGCGTGGCGCGGGACGAAGTCACCGAGACCGATGAGATCCGTGATGACCTGGACCTGGCCGCTGCAGCCGGCGCCCGCACCGATCCCGATCGTCGGGATGGACAGGCGTTCGGTGATGGCCGCGGCCAGCTGCTCGGGGACGAGCTCGATGACCATGCTGAAGGCGCCCGCCTCCTGGACCGCGAGCGCATCGGCGATGAGCGACCGCGCCTGATCGCGCGTCTTGCCCTGGACCCGGACCTTGCCGATCGTGTTGATCGTCTGGGGGGTCAACCCGATGTGGCCCATGACCGGGATGCCGGCGCGCACGAGCGTCTCGATGATCCGTGCGCTGCGCACGCCGCCCTCGACCTTGACGGCCCCGGCGCCGGCCTCGCGCAGGAAGATGCCCGCGTTCTCGACGGCCTCGTCGGGCGTCGCGTACGACAGGAACGGCATGTCGGCCACGATGAGCGCGCGGGCGCTGCCGCGGGCGACGGCCTTGGTGTGATGGACCATCTCGGCCATCGTCACGCGGACGGTCGAGTCGTAGCCGAGGATGACCTGCCCGACCGAGTCACCGACCAGGATCATCGGGATACCGGCCTCGTCCAGCAGCCGCGCGGTCGGGAAGTCGTAGGCGGTCAGCATCGGGATCCGGGCGCCATCCGCGTAGAGCTTGGCGATATCGACGATGGTCAGACGACGGACGACATCCTGGTTCGCGCTCATGCTGGCTCCCCGCGTGGTTCGGTCTCGGCGTCAGTCTGCGCGGCCCGGTCGCGCTCGTCCAGCGCCGCGGCCACCCGATCGAGCAGCGCATCCGCGACGGCGCGCTTGGATTGCATCGGGAGATCCGTCCGCGAGCCGTCGGCCGCCAGGATCGAGACCCGGTTCGTTTCAGTGCCGAAGCCCGAGCCGGGCTCGGACACGTCATTGGCGACGAGCAGGTCGACGCCCTTTCGCCGGAGCTTGTCGGCGGCGCGTTCGAGCGACCCGGTCTCGGCCGCGAACCCGATCAGGATCGGCGTCGGCGTCAGCGGCTGGCGTGTTCGGGCCCCGTGGCTGTCGAGGCCATGGACGATCCGGGCGAGCTCGGCGAGCAGGTCGGGCGTGGCTTCGAGCTCGAGGCTGAGGCCTTCGCCGCGCGGGAGCTTGTGGTCGGCCCGCCGGATGGGCCGGAAATCGGCGACGGCCGCGGCCATGACGAGCGCATCGAACCCCGCCGCGCCATCGGGCCCGTGTGTCGCCCGCAACAGCGCAGCGTTGAGGTCGGCGGTGGACTCGACAGGGACCGCGGTCGCACCGGCGGGGAGCGCCACCTCGACGTTGGCGGCGATGATCGTCACCTGCGCGCCGCGATCCAGGGCGGCCTCGGCGATGGCGACCCCCATCCGCCCGGTCGAGCGATTGCCGATGAAGCGCACCGGGTCGATCGCCTCGCGCGTGCCGCCCGCGGTGACCAGGATGTGTCGCCCGGCAAGGTCGGCGTCGCGTCCGGGCGCGACCAGCGGTGGCCGGGCGAGCGGGTCCGCGGCACGAACCGGTCGGGAGCCGACGGCCGCCACCACGGCATCGACGATGGCCGGCAACGCTGCCAGGCGCCCGACACCGGCCTGGCCCGAGGCGAGCGGCCCGGCCTCAGGCTCGACGATCGCGTACCCGAAGGTCCGAAGTCGGGCGATGTTGGCCGCCGTCGCGGGGTGCGCCCACATGTCGCCGTCCATCGCGGGAGCGACCACGACTGGCGCGGATGTCGCCAGGCAGGTCGCCGTCACGACATCGCCGGCCAGTCCGCTCGCCATCGCCCCCAGCCAGTGAGCGGTCGCCGGCGCCACGACGATCGCGTCGGCCGAGTCGGCGACCACGATGTGACCGATCCGGCCGTCCGGCAGGAGATCGAGCACCTCCGTCTCGACCGGGTGGCGCGACAGTGCGGCGAACGAGAGTGGCCCCACGAAGCGGGTCGCCGACGGCGTCAGCATCACGGCGACCTCGGCGCCTTCGGCCCGCAGCAGGCGGAGCAGCTCCACGGCCTTGTAGGCGGCGATCGAGCCGGTGACGCCGAGACCGATGAGGCGCCCGGCGAGTCGACCGGTCGGTCGCTCGGTCACGACAGGCCGAGCTCGAGGGGTTCGCCGCCGCCCACCTCGGCGTGGAGGATGGCCAGGCCCTTGAGGGTGAGGTCGGGGTCGATCGCGTCGATCCCCTCGAGAGCTCGGGCCCAGGGCGCCGCGGAGAGCCCGCCGGTCAGGATCGCCCGCACCTCCGCGGGCGCGACGCCGTTGGCATCGGCCAGCTCGCGCCGGACGCGGGTCAGCAGCCCGACTGCGAGCGCCTGGTAGCCGAAGATCGTCCCGGACTGCATCGCACCCACCGTGTCGCGCCCGATGGCGCGGTCGGGGGCGCGCAGCTCGATCCGGGGGAGCTTCGCCGTCCTCGCCGCCAGCGCCTCGAGCCCGAGCTCGAGACCCGGCGCGATGGCGCCCCCGACGTAGGCGCCGTCGGCGGCGACGCAGTCGAGCGTCGTGGCGGTGCCGAAGTCGACGACGACCGCGGGCGTGCCGTAGAGCCGGGCCGCCGCGAGGGCGTTGACCAGGCGATCGGCACCGACCTCGCCCGGGCGATCGACGCGGATGGCGAGGGGCATGGTGCCGGCACCGGCGACGAGCAACGTGTGGTCGCGACGCTCGGCGATCGCTTCGACGGCGTCTGACAGCGCCGGCACGACCGACGCGAGGGCGATCGCGTCGAGGTCGGCCATCGCGATCCCATCGAGGCGCAGGAGTCCGTCGAGGAGCAGTTCGACCTCATCGGCGGTCATCCGTGCGGCCGTTGCGGCGCGGCGGGTGGCGAGCAGCGCACCGGCGCGGAAGACACCGATCGTGATGTTCGTGTTGCCGATGTCGAGGGCGAGCAGCATGGCCACGATGATACGCGGCCGGTCGGGCGCATCAGATGGCGGCGGCCGGTCGGGCGCATCCGGTCCGGCGGCTGCGCGAACGGGGTCGTCGCGCCGGGCGGCGTGCGGTACCATCGCGTTCGTCCGTCCACCTCCGTGCCCCGAGGAGACGCCCGGTGTCGAGCCTGCCGGCCGCCAAGTTCTTTGTGAATCAGGGCGTCGTCACGAGCCGTACGGACATGCTCCATCTCCTGCGACCGCTGCTCAAGCAGACCGTCACGTACCGCTACCTGCGCGGACGCGAGGTCGTGGCCCACGGCACCGGCTGGGTGGAGCGGATCGTCGTCGACGCCGATGACACGTCCACCTACTTCACACCGCTGGCGATCACGCTCAACATCGACTCGTTCGAGCACCTCGAGTTCGAGACGCGGCCCGACCAGCTCCTCGTCTACACGCTCGTCCAGGGCGACGAGCAGGTCGTCGTGGAGTTCGCCCCGATCGGCCCCGGTGGCGAGGACGGGTCGCCGTTCGCGCCACGCCAGCTCGCGTTCGACACGAGTGGCTACGTCCAGATGGAGCTCCAGGGCCTCGACGTCAGCGCGGACGAGGACTAGCCTCGGTCGCGGTCGGGCCAAGCTGCCGTCAGGCCAAGTTGCCGTCAGGCTCCGCGTTGTCGCGGCCCGGTCAGGCGGCTCTGCCCGACGAAACACGCCGGCGTCGTCTCCCAGTCGACAAGACCGGCTCCGCACGGCCACACCCGGGTCCTCGGGTGCGATTCGTCGCCTGACAGTCGACGAACTGGGACCTACACCCCGCAAAGGGCGCCAGATCCCATCGGCGAGCACGTCGTTGTCGCCTCTCAGGCGACAACGCGACGGCACTCGGGGCGGTCGTGCCAGTCGACACGGTCGCGGCGCGCCGGTCGAACGGGCGAACCTCGGGCCGGTCGCGCACTCGCTCCGTCGGCTGCCGTCGGGTGCAGGTCAGGCGCCGCGTTCGCCTCGGACGTACGGACGACCCAGTGCCGCGGGTGCACCCAACCGCTTCCGGGCGGCATCGCGCGAGCCGAGGATGACCACGAAGATCACCATCAGGTACGGCAGCATCCCGAGGAAGAACGTCGCGGACCGCCCCGCCTGGAACGGGTTCTCCACACCGAAGATGACCTCCACGCCCTGGAGGTCGATGATGAACCGGAAGATCGCGCCGAAGAGCAACGCCCCGAACGCCGCTCGAAGCGGGCTCCACTGGGCGAAGATGACCAGCCCGATGGCGATCCAGCCTCGCCCGTTCACGGTCTGGTCGCCGAACCAGCCGGGTGACACCCCGAGCGTGATGGCCGCCCCGGCCAACCCGGCCAGCATCCCGCCGACGAACACGTAGATGTAGCGGAGCCGGTAGACGCCGATGCCCTGGGCGTCGGCCGCGGCCGGATATTCGCCGACCGCCCGGAGATGCAGGCCGGGTCGCGTCCGCACGATCCAGTACCACGCGATCGGGACCAGCAGGTATCCGACATAGGCCAACACGCTCTGGCGGGTGAAGAAGATCGGGCCGAGGAACGGCACGTCGGACAGGACCGGGATCGTGAGGATCGGCAGGGTCGTGATGTTGCCGGCACTCGACAATCCTTCGCCGAGGACGCGCGCCAGGCCGGTACCGAGGAAGGTCAGGGCCAGGCCTGAGACGACCTGGTCGGCCCGGAAGTGGATCGTCATGACCCCGTGGATCATGCTCAGAAGGCCAGCCGCGATCATCGCCACGACGAGGCCCAGCCACGGGTCGCCCGTCGTGACCGCGGTCGAGAACCCAGCCACCGCGCCGATGAGCATCATCCCCTCGACGCCGAGGTTGAGGACGCCGGAACGCTCGGCAAAGATCTCGCCGATGGCAGCGAACAGCAGGACCGTCCCGCTCGTGACGCCGGCGGCCAGGATATGGGTGAGGTCCATCAGGCGAGCGCGACCCGACGGTCGATCCGGACGCGATACCGGATCAGGACATCGCTGCCGATCAACGAGAAGAGGATGAAGCCCTGGATCATCGCCGGGACGCCGGATGGCTGGATCTCGCGACCGGCGAGGATGAGCGCCCCGAACAGGATCGACGCCACGACGACTCGGAACGGCCCGAACCGCGCGAGGTAGGCGATGATGATCGCGGTGAAGCCGTAGCCCGGCGAGATGTGGTCCTGCAGGCGATGGACGACGCCGCCGACCTCGCTCATCCCGCCGAGACCGGCCAGTGCTCCTGAGATGACGAAGACCACGATGATCTTCCGGTTGATGTCGATGCCGGCGTACCGGGCCGCCCGCGGGCTGTCGCCGATCAGGCGGATCTCGTAGCCCCAGCGCGTTCGCTCCAACGCGACCCACATGATC
The DNA here is from genome assembly GCA_963833705.1 of uncultured Chloroflexia bacterium. Lineage (GTDB taxonomy): Bacteria > Chloroflexota > Limnocylindria > Limnocylindrales > CSP1-4 > SPCO01. Next base: position 276,121 of record CAWHYQ010000004.1, read on the forward strand.
GTCGCGCACACGATGCCGAAGATGAGCCCGAGATGGACGGTCAGGCCGGACAGGATCGGGAACGACGCCGCGAGATCGGTCAGGCGCGGCAGCCACGCCTCCCGCGGGAACTGGTGGGTCTGCTGGAAGCCCCCTTCGCTCCACGGTCCGAAGACCCAGAACTGGACCCATAGCAGGGCGACATAGTTGAGCATCAGGGTCGTGATGATCTCGTTGACCCCGAGGCGAGCCCGGAGGACGCCCGGGATGAACCCCCATAGACCGCCGGCCAGCGCCCCCGCAAGCATCATCGCCGGGATGACCACGATCGCCGGCGTCCCGGCCGGCACGAGCGGCGCCAGGACCACGGCGCTCGCGCCCCACGCACCCAGCAGGAACTGCCCTTCCGCGCCGATGTTCCACAGCCGCATCCGGAACGCCAACGAACAGGCGAGCCCGGTCAGGATCAGCGGCGTTGCCTTGACCAGCGTGTCCGAGATGACGCCGACGCTGCCGAACGCGGCGACCAGGATGTGTTGATAGGCACGGATCGGCTCGCCGCCGACGAGCGCGATGACGACCGCGCTGATCGTCAGGGCGAAGACGAGGGCCCCGAGCGTCAGGGCCGCCGACCACCAGCGTGGGGCATCGGTCCGCGGTTCGAGCCGGAGGTTCACGGGCCGGAGACCGCGGTCGTGTCCGGGACGTCCGTCGGGGGTGTCGACGAGTCCCTCGCCGCATCGGGTCCGCCGCCGGTCATGAGCAGCCCGATCTCGTGGATGTCGGCTGTGTCGACGGGGAACGACCCGACGATCTGCCCCTCGTACATGACATCGACACGGTCGGCGAGCGCGAGGATCTCGTCGAGGTCCTCGGAGATGAGCAGGATCGCGGTCCCGGCCTCACGGCGCGCCAGGAGGACCCGATGGACCGCCTCGATGGCGCCGACATCGAGGCCGCGTGTCGGCTGGACGGCGACCATGAGCCGCGGTCCCGAGTCGATCTCGCGGGCGAAGATGAGCCGCTGGAGGTTGCCCCCGGACAGGAGTCGCGCCTCCGTGTCGATCGATGGTGCCGCGATCGAGTACTCGTCCTTGAGACCCTGGGCGAGATCCCGTGCTGCGGTGTCGTCGATGAACCAGCCGCGGGCGACCGGCGCGGATCGATAGCGCTTCATGATGAGGTTGTCCGAGACCGACAGGTTGGGTGCACTGCCGACGCCCGTCCGGTCCTCCGGGACATGCGCGACGCCGTGGGCGATGGCCCTGCCGGTGGACCCGTTCGCGAGCTCCATGCCGGCGAGCGTCACGCTCCCGCGACACGGGCGCAGGGCGGTCACGACCTGGGCGAGCTCGCCCTGGCCGTTACCCGCCACCGCCGCGATGCCGACGATCTCGCCGGCCCGGACGTCGAGCGTCACGTCGCGCAGCGCCGGCAATCCGCGGTCGTTGTCCGCCGATACGCCCCTGACGGCGAGGACCACGTCACCGGGCCGGTACGGGGTCCGATCGAGGGTCTCCAGCACCTCCCGCCCCACCATCCGGCGGGCGAGGTCCGTCTTCGACGTGTCGGCGACCCTGATGCCGGCCGCGGTCACCTTCCCGCGGCGCATGACGGTGATCCGGTCGGCGATGGCCATGACCTCGCCGAGCTTGTGGCTGATGAACACGACGCTCCGACCGTCGGCCGACATCGAGCGGAGGGTCCGGAACAGCTCGTCGATCTCCTGTGGCGCGAGCACGGCCGTCGGTTCGTCCATGATCAGGATGCGGGCCCCGCGGTAGAGCATCTTCAGGATCTCGACACGTTGCTGTTCGCCGACCGACAGCTGCCAGATCTTGGCCGACGGGTCGACGCGCAGGCCGAACTGGGTCGCCAGCCGCCCGACCTCGACCTCGTAGCGGCGTGCCTGGAGCCGGAAGCGGGGCCGATCGAGGCCCAGCAGGATGTTCTCGGTCACCGTCTGCGACGGCACGAGCGTGAAGTGTTGATGGACCATCCCGAGGCCGGCCGCGATCGCCTCGCGCGGCGAGCGGAAGGTCACGGGCTGGCCGTCGAGCCGGATCTCGCCGGCGTCCGCTCGGTACAGCCCGGCCAGGATGTTCATGAGGGTGCTCTTGCCCGCCCCGTTCTCGCCGAGGAGGGCGTGGATCTCGCCGCGCTGCAGGTCGAAGTCGACACCGTCGTTGGCGACGATGCCGGGGAAGGCCTTGACGATGCCGCGCGCCTCGAGCGCCGGCACCGGCGCCGGTGGCGTCATCTGGGGTCGCCCTGGGGGAGTGGGTGAGGCCCGCGGGCGGATCGCCCGCGGGCCTCAGGAGCGCTCAGCTGGATAGCTTCGGCAGCTTCGAGACGATGCCGTCGTTCCACCAGTACATGCACGTCTTGCACGTGTTGCCGGGAGCGCCCGGCGGGAACTGGTCGAGATCCGATTGCTCGAGCTTGGCCCCGGCCGGGATCAGTTCCTTGCCGGTGTTGTCCTTGATCGGCCCGGCGAAGACGTCGAACCGGCCGAACTGCCCGGCCAGCGCCTTGGCCAGCGTGTCCTTGACCTTGGCGAGGTCGGCGGCGGGCAGGTCGGCGACGCCCTTCTGGAGTGTCTGGCCGTCCATGAACCCGAACAGGCCCATCGCCTTGGAGTCCGCGTCGAAGTACTCGTAGCCGGCCTTGTAGGTCTTGGCCTTCACCAGGCCGGCGATCCGGGTGTACTCGGGTCCCCAGATCCAGTACGGGGCGGTCAGGCAGGCGTCGTTCTTGCACGAGGTCGGGTGGTCGTAGGTGACCGCCCACTTGCCCTTCTCCTTGGCCACATCGGTGACGGCCGGCGTGTCTGCGCCGGTGAAGACGACCTGGGCGCCCGCGTCGAACAGTGATGCCGCGGCATCACGTTCGGCCACCGGATCGTGCCAGGTGTTGATGAACCGGACGTCCATGGTGCACTCGGGACAGGTCACCTTGACGCCGACGCATGATCGCGTTGCCGAGACGAAGCTCCTCGGGGATCGGGAAGGTCGCCATGTAGCCGATCTTCGGGTTCTTGTCCGCCTTGGCGCGCGAGCCCGCGAGCATCCCGGCCATGTACTTGAAGTCCTCGACGGCGCCGAAGAAGTTGCCGAAGTTCTTCCCGTTGGACTTGTAGCCGGTCAGGTGCAGATAGGTGATGTCCGGGTATTCGCCGGCGACGGTCGCCATCGGGTCCATGTACCCGAACGACGTGCCGATGATGAAGTTGAAGCCCTTGCGCGACAGGCTCCGGAAGACCTGCTCGGAATCCGCCCCCTCGGGGACGAGCTCGATGTAGGCCACGTGCGAATCGGGCATGTTCTTGCAGAGGTACTGGAGACCCTCGTAGTGGGCCTGGCTCCAGCCGCCGTCGTCGTGCGGCCCGATGAGGACCATGGCGACGTTGAACTTGCCGGCGACCACGTCCGGGATCTGCAGGTCCGTCTTGCCGGCCTGGGTCCCGGTGCCGGCGCAGGCGTCGGCGGCCGCAGAGCCGCTCGCTCCCGCGGCCGGTGAACTGCCCGAGCCGGTGCCGCTACAGGCGGCGAAGATGAAGATCGCCGTCGCGAACAGCGACAGCGCCCTGAGCCGGGTGGCGACCATGGATCTCTCCTCCTCGACGTTCGTCTCGACCGTGTCCGAACGCTGCGGCATCCGCCCCCCACGACAGCGTGCTGGCGAATCCGGCCGCGAGATCCCGGGCCGCGTGGCCGCCTCGAAGGATAGCCGGGGACGGCCGGCGGTGCCGCCCGAATCGGCGTCGACGAGGGTTGCCATCCAGACCCGGTTCCGGGTCCGTACCGGCAATCCGGTACCATCGGCCCGATGTTCGAACGGACCGAGCTGCCTGCCGGCCCCCGCGTGATCAGCGCCCGGCTCCCGGCGGCGCGCTCGGTGTCGATCGCCGCGTACGTGCTCGCGGGATCGCGCCTGGAGGCGACCGGCCAGGTGGGTGTCGCGCATTTCATGGAGCACCTCACCTTCAAGGGCACGACGGCGTACCCGTCGACGCGCGCGATCAGCGAGGCGATCGAAGGTGTCGGCGGCTCGTTCAACGCCGCGACCGACCGCGAATCGACGGTCTACTGGGTCCGGGTCCCTCGCCGCGAGGCGACGCGCGCGATGGATGTCGTCGGCGAGCTCATCGTGCGACCGCTGCTGGAGGATCGCGACATCGCCAGCGAGCGCGGCGTGATCATCGAGGAGATCCGCTCGTACCTTGATGACCCGTCGGAGTATTGCCAGATCCTGTTCCAGACCGCGATGTTCGGAGACGGGCCGTTGGGTCGCGAGATCTGCGGCGAGGAAACCGACATCCTGTCGCTCCCGGAGGCGGCCATCCACGACTTCTGGCGGACCACCTACCGGCCCGCCAACACCGTGGTCGCGATGGTCGGCGACCTCGACCACGACGAGGCGACCAGCCTCGCCGCGGCGGCGTTCGGAACCGGCAACGGCCCCGTGCCCGCATATGTCCCGGCGCCCGTCCTGCCAGCCGGGCCTCGGGTGATGCTCGGCAAGCGGCACACGACCCAGGCGCAGCTGTGCCTCGGCGTCCCAGGGCTCCATCGCGACCATCCGGACAGCTGGACGCTCGCCGTGCTGAACGCGGTGCTGGGGGATGGGATGAGCAGCCGGCTCTTCCAATCCGTTCGCGAGGAGCTGGGGCTCGCCTATGACGTGTCATCCGGGTTGGTCGAGTACGCGGATGCCGGCGCGCTCGAGATCTCGGCCGGGGTGGATCCGGCGTCGCTGCCGGCCGCCATCGAGGCGATCCTGGTCGAGCTCGCGAGGCTGCGCGACGAGATCGTGCCGACCGACGAGCTGGTCAAGGCCAAGCGCTACCTGGCCGGCGGGATGGAGCTGCGGATGGACGACACCCGCCACGTCGCGTCGTGGATCGGGGGTCAGGAGGCCCTCCACGATCGTGTCCTGACGCTCGACGAGGCCCTCGCGGCGGTCGAGGAAGTGGACGCGGAATCGATCCGCCGGCTCGCCGGTCGGCTGTTTCGCGATGAGTCGCTGCGGTTGGCGGTGGTCGCACCGGCCCGGCACCTGCGCGGTCTCGAAGCACGGCTGCGGCTGCCCGGATGACGGACGGGCTTGCGCCCTCGTCGCACGAGGACACGGTCGTCCGACCCGCCGGACGGTCCGCCGAGCAGACCCTGGCGCGTGCGCATCTCCGCCTCGGTTCGTTGTCGCTGGCGCGGGTCGAGCTGGAAACGTTGGCCGGTCGCGGCACGCTCGACACGGACGGGTTGGCCGATCTGGCGGAGGTCCGCTGGCGGACGGGCGACCTGGCGGCGGCCGGGCAGGCAGCCGGCGACGTGCTGGTCGCCCAGGATGCGCACCCACTCGCGCTCCTCATCGCCGCGGAGGCCGCGGCGGCCGTCGGACGGCCGGGCGAGGCGCGTCGCCTGGCCAACCGCGCGATGGAGGTCACGACGACGCCGATCGATGTCCTCTTCGCGGGCATGCCCCGTGCGGGCATCTGGCCCGCCGACGCGGCCGAGCCGCCCCCGACCGCCGGGACGCTGTTCCACCGCGAGACCCCCGAAGCCACGGAACGCGCGAGGATCGAAGATGGCACGCCCGCGGCGGCTGTCGCCGGTGTCGCCGGCGGGCGGGGTCGGACCAGTGGATCCGACGCCCCTGCCCCGATGACCATCGGGCACTCGGCGCCGATGGCCCTCGGGTTCTGGGACGGCGACGTCGAGACCGACCCGGCCACCCCGGCGCTACCGGATCCAGCAGGCGAGCTGGAGGCCGGCCGGGTGGCCTACATGGAGGGCGCCCACGAGGAGGCCTCGTTGCACTTCGGGATCGCGCTTCGGCTCGCACCGGCGCTGGCTCCGGCCGTGCTCGAGGTGACCGACGGGGCACGAGGCGCGGGCCTGACGATGGTCCGCGGCGACGCGTACCGCCTCGTCGGTCACGAGGCGGAAGCGCAGCGCGCGTATGCCCTCGCCGCGAGTGGTGGTCTGCCCGAGCGGCGCAGGCGGCCCCGGCCGAAGCCGGTGGCTCCGGCCTCCGAGATCGAGGCGGCCCCCGCTGTCGAGGTCGCCGAGGACGAGCACGCCCCGATCGGCGGCGCCCCCGAGGCCATGGCCACCGACGCGACCGCCGAGCCGCCGCCCGCCGGTGACACGGAGGGTGGCCGGGATGAGCCGCCGGGCGACGTCGACGAGCCACCCAGCGACCGCGAGGAAGCGTCCGGCGGCCGCGAGGAAGCGTCCGGCGACCGCCAGGGAGCGTCCGACGACCACGACGAGCCGCTCCGCGACGACGGCTACACGCCCGGCGATCAGGACGAGGTGACCGACCCTGGTCCCGACGGCGACCCGACCGCCTGACCGCCCCGACCTATCCGATACAATCGGGCGCGTCCAACAACCACGCACCCAAGGTAGACATGCCCGGCACCGAACGGACCCTCGTCCTCGTCAAGCCCGACGGCGTCCAGCGCCAGCTGGTCGGCCGGATCCTCGCTCGGTATGAAGCTCGCGGCCTGAAGGTGGTCGGGCTGAAGCTCGTCCAGGTCGATCGCGACCTCGCCGAGCGCCACTACGCGGCGCACCGCGCCAAGCCGTTCTTCCCGGGGCTCGTCGACTTCATCATCTCCGGACCGCTGGTGGCCCTCGCGCTCGATGGACCCAACGCCATCGCGGTCGTTCGCGCGATCAACGGTGCGACCCGACCACATGAGGCCGCCCCGGGCACGATCCGCGGCGACTTCGCCCTCGAGACGGCCCAGAACATCGTCCATGCCTCGGATAGCCCGGAGGCGGCCGCGTCCGAGCTGGCGCTCTGGTTCAGCTCGGACCAGCTGCTCGACTACGACCGCGACATCGACCTCTGGGTCCTGGCGCCGAACGAGTAGGCGCTACCGCGACGAGCTCGCGGAGGGTCTGGCGCTCCCGGACGACGACGGCCCGGCCGAGGACGGGGCGGCGCTCGAAGACGGGCTGGCGCCACTCGATGATGGCACCGCACTTCCCGATGGCGTTACGGCGCTCGCCGAGGGTGCCGCCGACGGCCTGGCGGCGCTCGCCGACGGAGCCGCCGAGTCGAGTGGCGGTGGGACCTCGTCGGACGCGACCGGGAGGAACGTCTCTCCCGGGATCTGGACGCTTGGCGGCAGGCCGGCAGCCGCCGAGGGTCCACCGAACGCACCGACCGACGTCGCGAGCGCGAGCAGACCGAGGAGCGCCGCCACCGACGCCGCGCTGAACGCCCGGTTGACATCCCACGTCGTGCGCATCCAGCTCCGGGCCGCGGTCAGGTCGGGCGCCGTCACCGTGGGCCGCCATGGGCGACCCGGTACCAGCTCGCGATCGGGGCGGGTGAGGCCGATCACGAGCAACCGGCCGTAGTACGCCAGCGGTCCGAACGTCCCGAGCAACACGATCGCCGCGACTGGCTGGTCGAGCGCGAGGTTGACCAGGGACGATCGGGCCTCGAACGCGGCAAAGCCCGGCAGGCCGATGCTCGCCACCACGACCAACCCGAAGGCGACCACCAGGATCGGCGAGCGGAGCGCCCACCCGCGGAGATCGGAGATCCGGCCCGTCCCAAGGCCGGTGCGCACCCCACCGGCCCACGCTGCGAACGCCCCGCGGGTCACGACGAAGGCGAGGATCCACGTGCGACCCGGCGGCCAGGCCTCGGGCTGGAGTGCGGCGAGCGCCAGCAGCACGACGCCCGCGTCGCCGATGATCGAGTACCCGACGACGTGCTCCAGGTCGTCCTGGACGAACGCCGCGATGGCCGACAGCACGATCGACGCGATGGCGACCGCCAGGACGACGGCGCGGGCCGCGTCCATGTCGACCGGCAGTGGCGCCACGGACGCGTCGATCCAGGCAAGGGCCACCACGGCCAGGGAGGCGGGAGCCAGTGCCATCAAGATCGGCAGCGCCGTCTCCGGCACCGAATCGGTGAGGCGTGCGGCCCACAGGTGGAACGGGATGGCGCCGAAGCGGACGGCGACGGCGAGCGCGAAGGCGAGATAGGCCAGCCCGAAGACGACCGGTTGCGCCGCCAGCTGGGTCAGGTCCCGGCCGAACCAGGCCGTCGCCGCGATGGCCAGGGTGCCCGCGACGACCACGGCGCGCGCCTCACGGATACCGACTGTCGCCCCGACCCGGCCGCCGGTCGGGACGAGCGTCGCGAGGACGCCGAACAGCCCGGCGGCGGTCGCGACGAGGACGGAGGCCCGCGGGTCGGTGAGCGCCATGGTCAACGCCACCGCCGCCAGGATCGCGAGGGTCACGGATGGGGCATCGCGCCGCGTGCCGGCAGCCAGACCGGTCACGTACAGGCCAAGACCGACGAGCGACCCGAGGATGAGGAACAGGCGCAGGTAGGCGGTCGTGACCAGCCCGGCCGAACCGACCACGACGACCTGCGCAGGATCCATCGCGATCGCCAGGATCGTGACGACGAACAGGCCCACGAGGCCGACGATGGCGGCCGACCGTCCACGACGGCGGAGCGCGAACGCAAGACACGCCGACCCGAAGGCGATGACGACGAAGGCGACGAGGCTCATCGCGGTTCGAGGGGCTCGGCGTCGGGCGCGCGCCGCGAGACGCGGGTCAGCCGCGACGCACGCGCCGGTCGCGAGACGACCCGCGTGGACGTGTCGAGTTCGAAGCCCGCGGTGCCGTCGGTCCGGGCGGCGACCGCGAGGACGGCGACGGCGCCACCGAGGGTCGCGATGAGACCCGCCGTCATGCATCTCCTCGAGCTGATCGGGCGTGCCACCCAGCCCTGTCCGGACCAGGAGCGCACCGCTGAGCAGCAGACCCAGGCCGAGCCCGATCCGCATGACGTCGCGCCCGTTCACGACGGGCAGGACGGCCAGTGCCGCGAGCGCGAACCCGGCGGCCTGCGCTTCGGGCGGGCCCAGTGCCGGCGCGCCGAGACCGTGACTGCCGTAGCCGACGACCGCCGCGGCGGCGGCCACGAACGCGTCCGTCGGCCAACCGACCGACGATCCGCCGGTCCGTGGATCGGGTCCTCGGGCGGCGATCCACAAAAGGTAGCCGGCGAGGACCGCCGCCACGAGTCGCCCGGCGATCCCGACCGGCGAGGCGATCGGGTCGGCCAGGAACGGGGCGCCGAGGAGGGCGACGACCAGGCCAAGGATGGCGACCCGTGCGTTTCGGGCGGAGCCGGCGATGACGGCTCCGATCACGACCGCGAGCGCGACCCCCCCGAGGGCCGGGTTCACGGCGGCGTGCTCATTGGGTCGCTGGCACCAGCTCCGGGTAGGTCGGTGTCTTGAGGATGCCGAAGACGTCAAGTGGCCAGTAGCGCAGCCACGCCCGCCCGATGACCTGCGCGACCGGGACCGGTCCGAAGGCGCGCGAATCCGCCGAGTTCGAGCGGTGGTCGCCCATCAGGAAGAGATCGCCTGCCGGGATCTCCCAGGTGCTCTGATCGAGCGGAGCGGTGGTCGGTTGCGGCGCCTCGCCGTCGTCGTGGTACACGTACGGCTCGTCGATCGCGGTGCCGTTGATGTAGACGCTGCCGTCGTGGATGGCGACCTTGTCGCCGCCGACGCCGATCACCCGCTTGATGAACGGCGTGCCGTCCTGCTGGACCCAGTCGGGCGGTGGCGTGAAGACGACGATGTCACCGCGCTTGTAGGTGTCGAGGCGCGGCGTCAGCTTGTCGACGAGGACGTACTGATCGGGTTCCAGCGTGTGCTCCATCGATTGCTGCTGGACCTTGTACGGCTGAGCGACGAAGTTCTGGATGACAAGGAAGATGATGAGCGTGAGAACGAGTGTCTCGACGATCTCGAAGAGACACCCGAAGATGGGTCGTCGGGTCACAAGACGGGCAGTATAGGGGCTGGACCCCGGGGCCCGCCGTCGGCCCTCGGATGGTGCATAACGGGCATCCTGAGCGGGTTTGACCCGGCTTCTTGCGCCTTGTTACACTCGCCGACGGCCTGCAAGGTCCCACCAGAAGCTGGATGACGAGGGACCCTTGAGCCGCCTCTCCCAGGGTCGCCGTTTCCGAGTGGCACGCCGCGCGCTCGGCAGGATGGCGATCGACAGCCCGTCTCGAGGAGGACCGCTAGACCCTGATGGATGCCAGTTCACTCCAGCTGATCATCCTGCCCGCCGGGATCATCGCCATCCTCTTCGCGCTGTACCTCGCGCGGGACGTCCTCTCGCGCGATACAGGCACGGCCGAGATGGAGGACGTGGCCGGCACGATCTACGAGGGCGCGGTCGCGTTCCTCCGCCGCCAGTACACGACCATCGCCATCCTGGCCGGTCGTCGGCTGCGGTCGTCATCGGCATCATCATCGGCCTCGTCGAGATCGGCCGCCGTGGCCGACGACCGAAGCTCGTCGGCCCCGATCGGGGTCATCGACCGGGATCGCCTTCATCGTCGGTGCGGCGTGCTCGATGGCGTCGGGCATCATCGGCATGTTCATCGCGTCAAGGCGAACGTGCGCACGGCGTCCGCCGCCCGGCGCAGCCTCGTCGAGGCGGTGCCAGGTCGCGATGCGCGGCGGCGCCGTCTCCGGCTTCCTCGTCGTGGCCCTCTCGCTCCTCGGCGTGTGCGGCATCTTCACCGCCTACTCGACGTTCGTGGGCTGAGGTGACCGTCGCGGAAGCGCCGTTCCTCATCGTCGGCTTCGGCTTCGGCGCGTCGTTCGTCGCCCTCTTCGCCCAACTCGGCGGCGGCATCTACACGAAGGCCGCCGATGTCGGCTCCGACCTGGTCGGCAAGGTCGAGAAGGGCATCCCCGAGGATGACCCCGCAATGCCGGGGTCATCGCCGACCTCGTCGGCGACAACGTCGGCGACTGCGCCGGTCGTGGCGCCGATCTGTTCGAGATCGACCGCCGCCGAGAACATCGGCGCGATGATCCTGGGCGTCGGTGTCTACGCCATCGCCGTGACCGCGGGCTGGCCGAACCCGCAGGCGTGGATCTTCTTCCCGCTCGTCGTCCGCGCCTTCGGGCTCCTCGCCACGATCGTGGCGATCTTCTTCGTCCGGGGCAGGGAAGACGAGAACCCGATGAACATGCTCAACCGCGGGTACTGGGTCACGACCCTGCTGTCCGTGATCGGGTTGGCCATCACGACCGCCGTGATGATGCAACACGAACGGGTCGACCGGGAACGGCGGCTTCCCGACGTGGATCTACTTCTTCGCCGCCGGCATCGTCGGCCTCGCGACGAGCGTCGCCTTCGTCTACATCACCCAGTACTACACAGCCGGTTCATACCGGCCGGTGCGCGAGATCGCGCGAGGCGTCCAAGACAGGCCCCGCGACCAACATCATCTCGGGCACCGCGATCGGGTTCGAGACGACCGCCGTGACCGCTATCACCATCGCCATCGCGCTGTTCGCCAGCCACTGGCTGGGTGACCAGGCCAATCTCAAGTCCGCGACCGGCGTCAACGTCGGCGGCATCTTCGGGACGGCCGTCGCGACGATGGGCATGCTCATGACGACGGCCTACATCCTCGCCATGGACACGTTCGGCCCGATCACCGACAACGCCGGTGGCATCGCCGAGTTCAGCCGTATCGAGGAAGGCGCTCGCCACATCACCGACCGTCTCGACGCCGTCGGCAACACGACCAAGGCCCTGACCAAGGGTTACGCGATCGCCTCGGCGTCACTCGCAGCATTCCTGCTGTTCAGCGCCTATATCGACAAGATCAACCTGATCCAGGGCCGCCGCATCGCGGCCGGCGTCCCGGGCGCCGAGCTCCTGAACTCGGTCAACCTCGCGAACGTGAACGTGTTCATCGCGGCGCTGCTCGCGGCGACCCTCGTCTACTACTTCAGCTCGCTGGCCATCAAGGCGGTCGGCAAGACGGCCCAGACGATCATCGTCGAGGTCCGTCGCCAGTTCCGCGAGATGCCCGGGATCATGGACTACAGCCAGCGCCCGGACTACGCCCGGGTCGTCGACATCACCACCGCGGCCGCGCTCCGACAGATGATCCTGCCGGGGATGGTGGCGGTCGCCACCCCGATCGCCATCGGCGTCATCCTCGGCTTCGAGGCGGTCGCCGGCATGCTGATGGTCGGGACCATCGCGGGCGTTCTGCTCGCGACCGTCCTCAACAACGGCGGCGGCGCGTGGGACAACGCCAAGAAGTACATCGAATCCGGCAACCTCAAGGACGACGACGGCAACGTCCTCGGCAAGGGCTCGGATGCCCACGCCGCGGCAGTCGTCGGCGATACCGTCGGCGACCCGTTCAAGGACACCGCCGGCCCCAGCCTTCACGTGTTGGTCAAGCTTCTCGCAACGATCTCTCTGGTCCTCGCCCCGCTCTTCATTCGCTAGCCGTCGCACCTGACGGCCCATGCCGGCGTTGCCGCGTCCGTTCCCTCGCTCACGCACCCTGAGGTGCGCTCGCTCGGGTACTCCGCGGCGCCTTGGCCTGGGACCGTCATGCACGCCGGATTCTCAAGACCGCACGGCTGGGTGATCAGGTGGATACCTTCGGCCAAGCTCTGGTGATGGGGATCGTGCAGGGACTCACCGAGTTCCTGCCGATCTCCTCGTCCGGCCACCTCATCATCGTGCCGTTCCTGTTCGGCTGGACGGATCCGTTCATCACGTCGCTGGCATTCAGCGTGATGCTCCACATCGGCACGCTCGCGGCGCTGCTCGTCTACTTCCGGGCCGATTGGGTCCGGCTGGTCCCGGCGGGGTTCGCGGCCGTCCGTGATCGCTCGTTCCGGGCCGACCCGGATCGACGCCTGGCGTGGCTCCTCGTGGCGGCCACCATCCCGGCCGCGATCGCCGGCTACCTCCTCAGCGACCTCATCGAGACGGCGTTCCGCGAGATCGGCCTCGTCGCCCTGACCCTGGTCAGCGGCGCCGTCATCCTGTGGCTGGCCGATCGTTGGGGCGGGCGGACCAAGGGCGTCGCCGACGTGACCTTCCCGGTGGCCATCGCGATCGGTGCCGCGCAGGCGCTGGCGCTCGTCCCGGGCATCAGCCGGTCCGGGATCAGCATCTCGGCCGCGCGCTTCGCCGGCCTGGACCGCGAGGCGGCGGCACGCTTCTCGTTCCTGATGGCCACACCGATCACGGCCGGTGCCGCGCTGTTCGAGGTCCGCAAGCTCGCGACCGGCGAGTCGGGCGTCGCCGTGAGCGCCGGCCCTCTGCTCGTCGGCATGCTCGCCGCCTTCGTCTCGGGCATGTTGGCCATCGGCTTCCTGCTCCGCTACCTGCGGACGCGCTCGCTCGACATCTTCGTGGCCTACCGACTCGTGGTGGCTGCCGTCGTGATCGTCGTCTGGCTGGCACGCTGAGGGGCGCCGACGATCGATGGAAGTCATGAAACAACTCCGGCAACGGGCCATCCGCGACCTCGTGGACCAGCGCCCGATCCGGACGCAGCAGGAACTCGCGGCCGCCCTCCGAGAGCGCGGCTTCCGGACCACCCAGGCGACGATCTCGCGCGATGTCGCCGAATTGGGGCTGATCAAGGTGACGCGCGAGGGCACCGCGGCCTATGCCGTCCCACCGCGCCTGATCGAGGCCGAGACATCGGGCGAGGACCGCCTCCGGAAACTGCTGGCGGACCTGCCGGTCGAGGTCCACGAGGCCGGTCTGCTGCTCGTGGTGCGGACATTGCCGGGTTCCGCGCACGCCATCGCGGCCGCCCTCGACCGTGCCCGCTGGCCCGAGGTCGCCGGGTCGATCGCCGGTGACGACACGCTGTTCGTGGCGTTCCCGGATCGCGGTTCGCTCCAGCGCATCCGCCGGCGCCTCATCCGTCTGACGGAGGGTGCGCCAGGCGGCTGACGCATGCCCGACGACGCGGTCGTCGCGTTTTGACACGAGCACGCTCCGCGACTACCATTCGCTCCCGGTCGGAACTTCAGGCGCGCGGTCGAGTCCGCGGGTCGCCTGGAGTTCTTTCCTTTATCGAAGACCGCTCAGCCGGTCTGCCACATCCGACCACCTGCATCGCGGGGGCCAGCGGCCGTGAACAACAAGCCGACCTATCTGTCCAAAGACGGTCTTGAGAAGCTCCGCTCGGAGCTCGACGACATGGTCTCCATCAAGCGACCCGAGGTCGCCAACCGGATCCATGACGCCAAGGAACACGGCGACCTGTCCGAGAACGCCGAGTACGAGGACGCCAAGAACGAGCAGGCGTTCGTCGAGGGACGGATCCAGACGCTCGAGGCGCTGATCAAGAACGCCACGATCATCGACGAGAACCACTCGACCGACCACGTCCAGATCGGCTCGACGGTCGCCGTCGAGAGCCCCGACGGTGCAGAACGATTCACCATCGTCGGTTCGGCCGAGGCGAAGCCCGCGGAGGGTCGCATCTCGAACGAGAGTCCCGTCGGTCGCGCACTGCTCGGCCGGAAGAAGGGCGAGAAGGTCGTCGTGAAGGTCCCGGCCGGAGACTTCACCTACAAGATCGTCGGCATCACCTAAGATCCTCGGGCCGATGGCGTCGCGGAGCTCCGCCTCGGACCTCCGAAAGCGCGGGCAAGGAGGCCGGGGCGGGTGGCAGTAGACGAGGCAAGGCATGGACTGGGCTGACGAACTCGCGGCGCGGGTAGCCGGTCCGCAGGTCGTCAACGACTCCAAGACGCCGTCGGGGACGGTCCACGTCGGCAGCCTTCGTGGCCCGGTCATCCTCGACGTCATCACCCGTGCGCTGCGCGCCAACGGGATCGAGACGACGCTGCTCTACGGCGTCGACGACATGGACCCGATGGACGCCCAGGCCCTGCTGACCCCGGACGCCATCGACCGGGAGATGGGTCGCCCGCTGGCGCATGTCCCGGACCCCGCAGGCGACGGCCACGCGAGCTACGCGCGCCATTTCGCCGGCCTGTTCATCGACATCTTCGCCGGGCTCGGCATCCACCCGGATCGCTACTACTGGATGAGCGACATCTACCCGACCGGACAGATGGACCCGTACATCCGGCTCGCGCTCGACCGGGCGGCATTGGTTCGCGAGATCTACCGGCGCGTCGCCAACGTCCGCCACCCCGAGACGTGGCACCCGGTCGGGGTCGTCTGTCCGACGTGCGGCAAGGTCGGGACGACGATCGTGACCAAGTGGGACGGCGAGCGCGTGTTCTACGAGTGCCGCGCCGACCTCGTCACCTGGGCCCGCGGTTGTGGCGCATCGGGTTGGATCAGCCCGTTCGGAGGCACGTCGAAGCTGCCCTGGAACCTCGAGTGGGCCGCCCAGTGGTCGCTGTTCGGGGTGACCATCGAGCCCGGCGGCAAGGACCTCTCGACGGCCGGCGGGTCGCGCGACCGGAGCGATGCCATCGCGCGCGAGGTGTTCGAGCGCGAACCGCCACTCAACGTCCCGTACGAGTTCCTCAACATCGCCGGCAAGAAGATGTCCACGTCGAAGGGCAAGGGGGCCGCCGCGCACACCATCGCCGAGGTCATCCCGCCCGAACAGCTCCGCTTCCTGTTCCTTCGGCCGCGCCCCAACCAGGCCATCGAATTCGACCCGGACGGAAACGACGCGATCCCGCGGTTGTTCGACGAGTTCGACCGGTTCGCCGCCGCGACCGCGGGGCGCGAATTCAAGGGTGAGCTGTCACCCGGCTTCGAGGCGATGTTCCGGTACTCCCTGCTCGATCCGAACGCGGACGTCGCGGCCGAGGCCGCCGCGTTCCGACCCGCGTTCGCACACCTGGCGCTGCTGCTCCAGGTCCCGGGGGTCGACGTGCCGGCCCGGATCGAGGCCGAGAAGGGCAGTCCGCTGACCGGCCGCGAACGTGCCATCCTCGAAGAGCGCGTGGCGGCCGCTCGCGCGTGGCTCGAGGTCTACGCCCCGGACCGGGCTCGCCTCTCCGTGCGGCGCGACGCCCTGCCGGCCGAGGCGGCTACCCTCGAGCCCGACCAGCGAGCCTTCCTCGTCGCGCTTGCCGACGCCGTGACACCGGCACCGCCCCGGGGTGGAGATGCGTGGCAATCCGCCATCTTCGCGGCGGCGAGCGGCCTGGATCTCCCGGCTGGTCGCGCGTTCGCGGCGCTGTACCTCGCGTTCCTCGGCCGGAGCAACGGGCCGCGGGCCGGATGGTTGCTGGCGAGCCTGGAGCCCGCGTTCGTGGTGGAACGGCTGCGCGAGGCCGCCGGAGGGCTGCCGTCAGCCGTCGGGGGTACCGCATGAGCGTCGGCCTGCAGAGACTGCGCGACGAACCCGAGGTCATCCGCCGCGGCGCCGCCGACAAAGGCGAGGACCCGGCGCTGGTCGACCGCGCGCTCGAGCTCGATGCCGAGCGACGGCGGTTGCTGGCAGAAGGGGAGGCCCTGAAGGCCGATCGCAACGCGGTCTCGAGGCAGATGGGCGACGCCATCCGGGCGGGAGGCGCCCCGGATGCGACCGAGGTGGCGGACCTGCGCGCCAGGTCGACCGCGGCCGGCGAGCGGATCAAGGTGTTGGACGCGTCGCTGGCCGAGACGGAGGCCGCTCTCGACGACCTGCTGCTGCGCATCCCGAACCCGCCCGATCCAGACATCCCCGTCGGCGGCGAAGAGGCTAACGTCACCGTCAGGACGTGGGGCGAGATCCTGGCCCGGGAACAGCCGCTCGTCGGCAAGGTCGGGGCGGACGCCACGGCCGGCGGTGCGACCTGGACCCGAAAGCCCCACTGGGAGCTCGGGGAGGCGCTCGGCATCCTGGACAACGCGCGGGGCGCGAAGATCACGGGGTCCGGTTTCCCGGTCTACAAGGGAGCCGGTTCGGCCCTCCAGCGCGGACTCATCAACTGGTGCCTTGACGTCCATACCCGTGAGAACGGGATGACCGAGGTGTGGCCACCGGCCGTGGTCAACGCCGACAGTGCCCGAGGCACCGGCCAGATCCCCGACAAGGAAGACCAGATGTACGTCGTCACGCGTGACGAGCTGTACCTGGTGCCGACGGCCGAAGTCCCGGTCACGAACCTGCATCGCGACGAGATCCTCGATGCGGACCAGCTGCCGATCCGCTATGCCGCGTATACCCCGTGCTTCCGCCGCGAGGCCGGGGCCGCCGGCAAGGACACGCGCGGCATCCTCCGCGTCCACCAGTTCGACAAGGTCGAGATGGTCTTGTTCGAGCGGCCGGAAGACTCCGACGCGGCCCTCGAATGGATGACGGAGCGCGCGGAGATCATGCTCCAGCGGCTCGGTCTGGCCTATCGAGTGCTGCTCATGAGCACCCGCGAGATGGGCTTCACGCAGGCGCGCAAGTACGACATCGAGGTCTGGTCGCCGGGTGTCGAACGTTGGCTCGAGGTCAGTTCCTGCTCCAACTTCCGCGATTTCCAGGCGCGTCGGATGGCCATCCGATACCGGCCCGAACCGGGTGCCAAGCCCGAACTCGTCCACACGCTGAACGGGTCGGGCCTCCCTCTGGCGCGAACCGTCGCCGCCCTGCTGGAGACCTACCAGCAACCCGACGGCACGATCGCCGTCCCGGAGGTCCTCCAGCCGTACCTCGGGCGAACGACCATCGCCTGATCGGGTGAAGGGAGGCGAAGAGGGGCCGCGTCGGGCTTCCGGTGCGCGCTACCATCTGCCCAGGAGGGAGATCGCCCATGAGTGCTACGCCACCGCCGGCGGTGACCTGGGAGAGCCCGGAGCAGAGTGCCGGCCCGGCGCCCGGCATCGAGTACGCGCCGCACGGCCCGCGGCTGGTCGCCTACATCATCGACGGGATCATCATCGGCGTCGTCGTCACGATCCTGCTGGGCATCGGAGCCGTCATCTTCGGTGCGACAGCGACCTACGAGGGCAACCGGGTCGTCGCGGTCGATCCCGGGGCGACGTTCGCCTTCCTCGTGCTCGCCCTCATCGCCACGATCTTCGGGGTCCTCTACTTCCCGTTCTTCTGGGCGCGCGGTGGCCAGACGATCGGGATGCGGCCATTCAACCTGCGGGTCCTCCGCGATCGCGACGGCGGTCGGATCGGCTGGGGGACTGCGCTGCTCCGCCTGATCGGGTTGTGGGTCGCGGGGGCGGTCTTCTACCTTGGCTACATCTGGGTGTTCATCGACAAGCGGCATCGTGGGTGGCAGGACCTGATCGCCGGCACCGTCGTAGTCAAGGAATTGTGACGCAAGTCCGATCGAAGGGAGCGAGAACGTGACCCAGCCGAGCAACGCGTGGCAGGCCCCGGAACCGGCGACCGGTCCCGCGCCGGGGATGGAATTCGCCAGTCCTGGCGCGAGGCTGGTGGGCTACATCATCGACATCCTGATCAACTTCGCCCTGATCGTCGTCATCTTCATCGTCGGGGCCATCCTGACGGTCATCTTCGCCCCGTTCGCGATCCTTGGGATCCTCGCCATCATCATCGTGCCGCTGGCGTATTTCCCGTACTTCTGGTCGACGACCGGCCAGACGCCCGGCATGAAGATGATGGGCATCAAGGTCGTCCGGGACGCGGACGGTGGACCGGTCACGGTCGGTGCCGCGATCCTGCGCCTGATCGGCTACTGGGTGTCGGGCTTCGTCTTCTATCTCGGCTACATCTGGATCTTCATCGACAAGCGCAAGCGCGGCTGGTTCGACCTCATCGCGGGCACGGTCGTCGTGACGGCGCCGCCCGACCAGAAGTAGGCGGCGACCGCCGGTCCCCGGGGTCCGGCGCGCCGGTCCGAATCGAGAAGCACGGATATCCTTGCCGCGGAGAGGTGGCCGAGCGGTTGATGGCGGCGCTCTTGAAAAGCGCTGAGTCGAAAGACTTCGTGGGTTCGAATCCCACCCTCTCCGCCAGCATCCCGCCTCGTCCCGGAGCCGCCGCTTGCCCGTCACTTGCCCGCACGTCGTCTCGATCACGGCCGTCGGTCCCGCGGCCGACGTCTGCGCAGCGTGCGAGGCGATCGGGTCGGGCTTCGTCCACCTGCGCCAGTGCCTGACCTGCGGTCATACCGCCTGTTGCGACGCCAGTCCCAACCGACACGCGACGGCGCATCACGCGCTCACGGGTCACCCGATCATGCGCTCGCTCGAACCCGCCGACGACTGGATGTGGTGTTTCGACTGCGCCGCCGGGTTTCGTCGTCGCAACGGTGGGTTCGCGGTCGTCGACTTCTTCTTCGAGGCCGGGCTGCCCTACGCGCGACGAGCGGGCGAGACGGACGGCAGGTCGATCGTCGAGCCCGACACCGTCACGCCGGAAGGCTTCCCGCTCGGCACGTGGATCGCGACCTATCGGTCCGCCGCGGCGCGCGGCGAGCTGGAGGCCGAACACCGGGTCCTCCTGGAGGACCTGCCGGGCTGGACCTGGTGAGCGAGCATGCGGTGTCCGGGCCGGGACCCGAGCCGGGCCTATGTGGCACGTGCCGCCACTCGCGCCGGATCGAGACCGCGCGCGGCTCCGTCTTCCGGCTGTGCGAACGGTCCGTCACGGATCCGCGCTACCGCCGCTACCCGGCCCTGCCGATGGTGTCGTGCGCGGGGTTCGAGACGCTTGACGCGTCGCGCGGCACCCGCCCATACTCCGCGCCACATCAGGAATGAGCGGGCTGTGAACGGGACGAGTACCCGTCGCACGTCGATCCAGAGAACCGGCGGTGGGTGCGAG
This sequence comes from uncultured Chloroflexia bacterium, assembly GCA_963833705.1. Taxonomy (GTDB): domain Bacteria; phylum Chloroflexota; class Limnocylindria; order Limnocylindrales; family CSP1-4; genus SPCO01. Next base: position 295,672 of record CAWHYQ010000004.1, read on the forward strand.
CCGGTGCGACGACGACAGGGAATGGCCCCGGGAGCCTCCGGACCGAACACGAGGCGGCGCATGCCGCGGACGTCAGTAGGCTCCGGCGCAGAGCGCCAGCGATAGCGGGCAGCGCCGATCGGTCGCCGCGGAGACGCGGGACGGCCCGTCGGTCAGGAGAGTGCGGCATCGCCGAACTGAGGGTGGCACCGCGGAAGGCACGACCTTTCGTCCCGGGACGAATGGTCGTTTTGATTCTTCGAGGCCGACCGCGATGACGACAGCCGATCCGATCAGCCTGGCGCAGGCCCAGCGATTCGCCGCAAACGCCGACACGATCCTGCTGCGTGCCACGCGCCCCGCCGACCTCGAGACGCCCATCGGCGCGTTCCTCCGCCTCGACGACCGCGGACCGGCCTACCTCCTGGAGTCGGTGGAGGGTGGCGAGCGTCTCGGGCGCTATTCGTTCCTCGGCGTTGGTCCCCGTCGCCTGCTCGAGGTGCGCGACGGCGTTGCCCGGGTCCAGACGCGGCCGGTCGAGGAGCCGGCGTACACCGCCGATCTCCCGATCGAGACGGTCGATGGCGGCGACCCCCTCGCGGCCATCCGCGCCTTCGTGCCGCGCAGGCGTGTCCAGCCGACCGAAGGCATGCCTCGGTTCACGGGTGGCGCCGTCGGGGCGCTGGCCTACGACGCGACCTCGGTCTTCGAGCCGACCGTTCCGCTGCCCGATCGCGATCCGGTCGGGGTGCCGACCGCGGCGTTCATCGAGACGGACCTCGTGCTCGTCTTCGATCACCTCACCCACACGCTGTCCGCGATCGCGTCGCTCCACACCGAGCGGCCGGATCTCGAAGGCCGTTACCGGATCGCGGAGGCGGCCATCTTCGAGGCGCTCGAGCGTACCGCGCGACCCAGCCCCACGGAGATGGCCGGCGGCGCCGGTCGGCCGCCGGTCCGTGATGCCGCCCCGACGGCCGCTGGAGCGCCACGGGCCGCCGGGGCCGCGGAGCTCGAGCGGTCGATGCAGACGAGCCTGGGTCGCGAGGAGTACATCCACGCCGTCGAGGTCGCGAAGGACGCGATCGCGGCCGGCGAGGCGATCCAGGTCGTGCTGGCGCGACGCCAGTCCTTCGACCTCCCGACGGACCCGGCCACACGTGCCACACTCGACGGGATCGGGCTCTACCGGGCGCTCCGGCGGGTCAACCCGAGCCCGTACCTGTTCTTCGTGCGGACGCCCGTGTTCGAGGTCGTCGGTGCGTCGCCCGAGCTCCTGCTCCAGGTCGAGGGCGACAAGCTCACGACCCATCCGATCGCCGGGACCCGGCCACGCGGCGCCGACGCCAAAGAGGATGCGCTGCTGTCCGAGGAGCTCCAGCGCGACCCCAAGGAACGGGCCGAGCACGTCATGCTCGTCGACCTCGGGCGCAACGACCTCGGTCGCGTCGCGCGGCCAGGGACGGTGACGGTCAGCAAGTACATGGAGGTGGAGCGCTACAGCCACGTGCTCCATCTCGTCTCGCACGTCGAGGGCCGGCTCCAGCCCGGGCTCGACGCCCTCGATGCGTTGCGCTCGGTCTTCCCGGCGGGCACCCTGTCGGGCGCCCCGAAGGTTCGCGCCATGCAGCTCATCGCGGCCGCGGAGGGCGAGCGTCGCGGCCTGTACGGCGGCGCGGTCGGCTATCTCGGTTATGACGGGAACCTCGACACCGCGATCACGATCCGGAGCGCCGTCCTCAAGGACGGTCGCGCCCACATCCACACGGGCGCCGGGATCGTCGCCGGGTCCGTGCCGGAGCGCGAGTTCGAGGAGACCGAGCACAAGGCGGCCGCGCTCCGTCGCGCCATCGAACTGGCGGCCGGCGTGCCCGAGACGCCCCGTGTCGCGATCGAGGCGGACGAGATCGGGGCCGGGACATGATCCTCGTCATCGACAACTACGACAGCTTCACGTTCAACCTCGTCCAGGCCCTCCAGGCCGCCGGCGCGGAGGTTCACGTGGTCCGCAACGACGCGATCGACATCCGCGCGGTCGAGGCGATGGCCGATGATCCGGGCGTGGGCCTGCGCGGGATCGTCATCTCGCCCGGTCCGGGCGACCCGGACGATGCCGGCATCTCGATCGATGCCGTGCTCGTCGCCGCGTCCCGCGGTCTGCCGCTCCTCGGCGTGTGCCTCGGCATGCAGTCGATGGCGGCGGCCTTCGGCGCCTCGATCGTGCGCGCACCGACACTCGTCCACGGCGAGGCGTCCGAGGTGACCCACGACGGGGCCGGTCTGCTCGAGGGGATGCCGCCCTCATTCATGGCGGCCCGCTATCACTCGCTGGCGGTCGATCCCGCCACCCTCCCACCCGAACTCCGGGTCACCGCGATGAGCGAGGTCGACCGGGTGATCATGGGGATCCGCCACGTCTCCCTTCCGCTCGAGGGTGTCCAGTTCCACCCGGAGTCGGTGCTGACGCCGCAGGGTCCGCACCTGCTGGCCAACTTCCTGCGCCAGGCCGGGGAGGGGGAGGCTTCGCTCCTCGACGATGCGACCGGGTCGTTCGCGACCGCCGGCCTGGCCGGACCGGTCGGCGAGGGGACCCGATGAGCGACGTCGTTCGGGCTGCGCTCGCGACCATCGTCGACGGCGGGACGCTGTCGATGGACGAGGCGCGCGCGGCGATGGGCGCGGTCATGGACGGCGAGGCCACACCGGCGCAGCTGGCCGCGATGCTGATGGGTCTGCGGATGCGTGGCGAGACGGTGGACGAACTGGCCGGGTTCGCCTCGGCCATGCGCGAGCGGGTCCTCCGGGTCGACGCGCCCGACGGTGCCATCGACGTGGTCGGGACCGGTGGTGACGGGAGCGGGACGTTCAACATCTCGACGACGGCCGCGATCGTCACCGCGGCGGCCGGCGTGCCGGTCGCCAAGCACGGGAACCGGGCGATCACCTCGAAGGCGGGTTCGGCCGACGTGCTCGACGCGCTCGGCATCCGCATCGACCACGACGCCGCCTCTGCCGGCGCCGCGTTGCGCGAGCACGGCTTCGCCTTCCTGTTCGCCCTGAACTTCCACCCGGCGATGCGCCACGCCGGACCGACCCGACGCGAGATCGGCGTGCGGACCGCGTTCAATCTCCTCGGTCCGCTGACCAACCCGGCCGGGACGCGACGGCAACTGCTCGGCGTCGGCGATCCGGCCGCGGCCGCCAAGATGGCGGAGGTCGTCCGGCGGCTCGGGACGGAGCGCACCTTCGTGATCCATGGCGACGGGATCGACGAGTTGCCGCTCGACGGCAGCGGGGTCGCCTACATCGTCGCCGGGGACACGGTCGAACGGCACGTCATCGACGCCGCGGCGCTCGGCTTCAAGCGAGCCGCCACGACACGACTCGGCGGCGGGACGCCAGACGAGAATGCGCGGATGACTGAGGCCGTCCTCCGCGGCGAACCGGGCATCCGGCGCGATGTCGTCCTGCTCAACGCCGCGGCAGCGCTGCTGGTCGCGGGTGTCGTGGAGACGATGGAGGAGGGCGTCGACCGGGCGGCCCTCACGATCGACGCCGGGCTCGGGGTGGAACTGCTCGAGACGCTCCGCGAGGAGCGGCGCGCGGCGGAGGCGGCCCGCGCGGCGGAGGCGGCCCGCGCGGCGGAGGGCACGACCGCATGACCGTGCTCGCCCGACCCGCTCGCCCGACCCTGTCCGCCCGCCCGAACGTCGTCGAGGAGATCGCCGTCCGCCGCCGCGCCGACCTCGTCGCCGAAGTCGCCGGGACCACGCTCGCCGCCATCGAGGGGGCCGCCCTGGCGGCGGCGCGACCCCGACCGGTCGTCGGCCGCCTGGCGGCACCGGGCCTGCACCTGATCGCCGAGATCAAGCGGGCGTCGCCCTCCGCCGGACGGATCGCCGCCGACGGCGAGGACATCGTCGCGCGGGCTCGCGCCTACGAGGCGGGCGGTGCGGCCGTCATCTCCGTCCTGTGCGAACCGCACTGGTTCGGCGGGTCCGTGGACGACCTTCGTGCCGTGCGCGCCGCGGTCGCCGTCCCGGTCCTGGCCAAGGACTTCGTGGTCGAGGACGTCCAGCTGCCGATGTTGCGGGCCGCCGGGGCGGACCTCGTCCTGCTCCTCGCGGTGCTCCATCCGGCGAAACGCCTGGCGCGACTCGTCGCTCGCTCGCTGGCACTCGGTCTCGAGCCGCTCGTCGAGGTGCATGACGCCAGGGAGGTGGACCGAGCCGTGGACAGCGGCGCCCGGCTCATCGGGCTCAACAACCGCGACCTCCGGACGCTCGTGGTGGACGTGGAGCGCGCCGGTCGATTGCGCGAGCTCGTGCCGGACGACCGCCTGGTCATCGCCGAATCCGGGGTCCGTGACCCATCCACGGTGGCGCGCTGGCGAGCACTCGGCTTCGACGGCGCGCTCGTCGGCGAGGCCCTCGTCCGGGCGGGCGATCCGGCCGCGGCGGCTCGAGCGTTCGTCGCCGCCGGGGCCGAGCCCGACGACCTGGCCAACGTGGCGCGACGGCCGTTCGTCAAGATCTGCGGTGTCACCGATGCCGCGGGCGCGCTCGCGGCCGTCGCGGCCGGCGCCGATGCGATCGGGCTCAACGTGGTCCCGGGCACGCCCCGGGTCCTCGCGCTCGACGAGGCGGCCGCCCTCGCCCGGCTGATCCGGGATGCGACGGCCGGCGGTCGGAGCCCGCTCGTGGTGGCCGTGACCGCCGACGCGACCCGACGACACATCGGGGAGGTGGTCGAGGCGTTCGATCCAGATGTCATCCAGTTGAGCGGGACCGAGACCGTCGAGTTCGCCCGTTCGGTCGGCCGGCGGACCTGGAAGGTCCTGCACCTCCCGGCCACGGAGCCGGCCGACGGGGCGTCGACCGCCGCGGACCTCGTGTCGCGCGGGCACGACTACCTCGCGGCCGGCGTCGAGCGGCTGTTCCTCGACACGGCCGGTGGGCAGCATCCCGGCGGAACGGGGACGCGCGCTGCGGAACGACTTGCCGCCGCGGTCGCGCGCGATTTGCCGGTGGTCCTCGCCGGAGGCCTGGGCCCGGCCAATGTCGCCGGCGCGCTCCGCGCGATCCCGGCCGTCGGGGTCGATGTCGCGTCGGGCGTCGAAGCCCCCCGCGTCCCCGGCGTCCGCCCGACCAAGGATCCGTTCCGCGTCGCGTCGTTCATCAAGCGTGCCCGGGCGGCGCGCGACGACCGGCCCAACCTGCCGTTCGGCCCGACGCCGGTTCATGCCGGCCTGCTCGACGCGGATGGATCCGGGCGGTGGGGGATGGAGCGCGACTTCGGTGGTCGGTATGTGCCCGAGACGCTGATGGCGGCGCTCGAGGGACTCGAGACCGCGTACGACGCGGTGCGCCAAGACCCCGTGTTCTGGGCCGAGCTGCGCGATCTGTTGGCCCATTTCGCCGGGCGCCCGACGGCGCTGTATCGAGCCGATCGGCTGGCGACCGCCGTCCGGGACGAAGCCGAGCGTCGCGCCACGGCCGCCGGTACCCGCTCCCCGCGCATCCCGCGCCTCAGGCTCTACCTCAAGCGTGAGGACCTCGCCCATACCGGCGCGCACAAGATCAACAACGCGCTCGGGCAAGCGTTGTTGACCCGTCGCCTCGGCAAGACCCGGGTCATCGCCGAGACCGGCGCCGGCCAGCATGGCGTCGCGACCGCGACGGCGTGCGCGCTGCTCGACCTGCCGTGCGTCGTCTACATGGGCGCCGAGGACATCGAGCGCCAGGGTCCGAACGTGCTCCGGATGCGGGCACTCGGCGCCGAGGTCCGGTCCGTCACGTCCGGGACGGCGACGCTCAAGGACGCGGTCAACGAGGCGATGCGCGACTGGGTGACGAACGTCGAGAACACCCACTACGTGCTGGGTTCGGCGATGGGGCCGCATCCCTATCCGACCATCGTGCGCGACCTCCAGCGGCGGATAGGCGACGAGGCCGCGGCCCAGATCGTATCGGTCGAGGGGCGGCTGCCCGACCTTGCCGTGGCCTGCGTCGGCGGTGGCTCGAACGCGATCGGCCTGTTGGCACGGTTCATCGGCGAGCCGACCGTCCGTCTCGCGGTCGTGGAGGCCGCGGGCGATGGCATCGAGACCGGTCGCCACGCCGCGGCGATCCTCGGGGGGACGCCCGGCATCCTCCACGGGTCGCGGTCGCTCATGCTCCAGGACGCCGACGGCCAGGTGACCGAAGCGCATTCGGCGTCGGCGGGACTGGACTACCCGGGGATCGGGCCCCAGCTGGCAGCGCTGGCGGAGGGCGGCCGGATCGAGGTCGCAGCAGCAACCGACCGCGAGGCTGTTGCCGCGATGAAGGCGACGACCAGCGCCGAGGGGATCCTGCCCGCGCTCGAGACCGCGCATGCGATCGCCGCGCTGCCGAAGATCCTCGCTGGTGTGGGCGGCGCCTCGGGTTCGTGGCCCGACGACGTCCTCGTCCTCCTCGGGTTCTCGGGGCGTGGCGACAAGGACCTCGCGGCACTCGAGCGCTTTGCCGACGTGGCGCCCTGGGACCGCGCCCGATGACCGGCGACGAGGTCCGCGCACTCTGCCTCGCCCTTCCCGATACGACCGAAAAGGAGACCTGGGGCGACGACACGAACCCGGGCCATCCGACGTTCCGCGTCCATGACAAGATCTTCGTGATCATGGCGGTCGACGGCTCTGGCGGGAGCATCAAGACCTCGTTGGGCGAGCAGACGGCGCTCATGGCGTCGTTCCCGGACGCCGCGCGCTACGCGCCGTACGCCGGACGGTTCGGGTGGGTCACGCTCGATTTCGCGTCGATCCCGGACGTCGTCCTGCGCGAGACGATCGAGGAGGCGTGGGCACGGACAGCGCCCAAGCGGCTGGCCGGGGCATGGCGCGCCGCGCGGTGACGACGCTCGTGCCGGCAGCTCCCGGGGCGGCCGCGGGGACGAACGAGACCGTGGGCGCACGTCGGATCGCGGCGGCGTTCGGTCGCGCGCGGTCCGAAGGGCGCGCCGCCCTCATCCCGTACGTGGTCGCCGGTTACCCCGAGGGCGAAACGAGCTTCGAGATCGCCCTCGCAGCTGCCGATGCCGGGGCCGACCTGCTCGAGGTCGGGCTGCCGTACTCGGACCCGCTGGCGGACGGGGCGACGCTCCAGCGTGCGTCCGGGGTCGCGCTGGGGGTCGGCGCGACGCTCGAGCGGTCGCTCCGGCTGATCGAGCGGATCGGTGCGGCGCGGCCCGATCTCCCGCTCGTCCCGATGGGCTATGCGAACCAGGTCATCGGCGGTGGCGACGGCGAGGCCGTGGCGAAACGACTCGCCGGGGCCGGCGCCGCGGGTCTGATCGTCGCCGACCTGACGCCCGACGAAGGAGCGCCGTTCGAGGCCGTGGCGCGGGCGGCGGGGCTGGCGGTCGTGTACCTGGTCGCGCCGACCACGCCGCCTGCGCGGCGCGCGGCGGTGGCCGCCAGGAGTGGCGGGTTCCTGTACTGCGTTTCGCTCGTCGGCGTGACCGGCGCCCGTACCTCGTTGCCATCCACGGTCGGCAGGCTCATCCGCGACGTTCGTGCCGTCTCACCGGTCCCGGTCGCAGTCGGGTTCGGTGTCAGCCGGCCCGCCCACGTCCGCGCCATCGTGAAGGCCGGCGCGGACGGCGTGATCGTGGCCTCGGCGCTCGTCGATGCGTTGGGTCCGGACGGCCGTGACGTCGCCGCGCTGGCCAACCTGGTCCGTGACCTGCGTGCTGCGACCTGATCCGATGGGGCATCATTCCCGGTCATGAGCACCTTCGACGAGCGGGCGAGGGACTGGGATACGCCGGAGCGGGTCGCGCGCGCGGCCGATGCGGCGGACGCGATCCGGGCGGCCGTCGAGCTGGCACGGACGGACCGCGTCGTCGACATCGGGGCTGGGACCGGGCTGCTCGGGCTGGCCCTCCTCGACGACATCGGCGAGCTCGTGCTGGCCGAACCGTCCGATGGGATGCTGGCCGTTATCGCGGAGAAGCTGGCCTCCGCGGACCTGCCGCAGGTCACGGCGATCAAGCTCGACCTCATGGCCGATCCACCGCCAGGCGATCCATTCGACCTCGCGGTGTCGTTCCTCGTCCTGCACCACATCAAGGACACGCCGGCCGCGCTGGCGGCGGTCCGTCGCCTGCTCGCGGCCCGGTGGCCGCATCGCCCTGTCGGATCTCGACACCGAGGACGGCACCTTCCACAGCGCCGAGGCCGAGGGCATCCACCACCAGGGCTTCGACCGCGTCGCCCTCGCCAAGCTGGCGGAGAGCGCTGGCTTCGTCGACGTCGAGACACGCTCGTCCATCGACATCGTCGACGAGGGTCGCCGGTACCCGGCCTTCCTGCTGCTCGGCCGGAATCCCTGACCGCGTGGCGACCGGCACCATCGCCGTCACGGTCGAGGCCGCGCCGAAGAAGGCGTTCGCGACCGCAGTCGACTGGCCCGGCTGGTCGCGATCGGGCAAGACCGAGGAGTTGGCACTCGCCGCGCTGGCAGCCGCCGCGCCACGCTACGCGGTCGTCGCGCGCGGGGCCGGCGAGGACTTCCCGGAGGAGGCCGGCGACCCGGACCACTACGAGGTCGTCGAGCGGAGCGGCGGCGGCAGCGGCACGGAGTTCGGCGTCCCGTCCGCGATCACGGATCTCGACCGACGGCCGGTGACGGCCACGGAAGCAGAGCGCCTAACCAGGATCGTGCAGGCTGTCTGGACGGTCTTTGACGCGGTCGCCGCCGCGGCTCCGGCCGAGCTCCGCAAGGGCCCTCGCGGTGGCGGCCGCGATCGCGACAAGGTCGTCGGGCATGTCGATGGTGCCGACCACGCCTACGCTGGGGTGATGGGCATCACGGTCGCCGCACCCGACCGTGGGGCGCCAGGGACCGTCGTGGCGATGCGCACCGCGATGCTCGACGCGCTCCGGGTGCCGTCGGACGGTTCGCCGATCGCCGGACGCAAGTGGCCGCCCCGCTACGCCGCCCGTCGGATCGCCTGGCACGCGCTCGACCACGCCTGGGAGATCGAGGACCGAACCGACCCCGAGTGAGGCGGCGGGACGGAACGCCTACCCGCCGAACAAGCGGGCCACGTCTGTAGCGGCCATCGGTCGCGGTGCGTCGATCAACCCGACGGCCGCGGCCGCCGCGCCGATGAGGTCCGCTGCGGATCGGCCCGCCGCCCGCAGCTCTCGCACGGATGTCGCCGCGTCCGCCTTCGACAGCTTGCGGCCATCCGGACGTCGGATGAGGGCATGATGCGCGAACGTCGGCGGCGCCTCCCGCCCGAGGGCTCGACCAAGCCGGACCTGCGCGGCAGTCGCGTCCAGCAGGTCGCGACCGCGGACCACGAGGCTCACCTCCTGGCGGTGGTCGTCCACCACGACCGAAAACGCATAGGTCCAGTGTCCGTCGCGATCGCGCACGGGAAGGTCCCCATCGGGCGAGACCTCGTCGGCGCACGGGCCCACGAGGGCATCCATCCATCGCTCGGATCCTCCACCGAGGGCTGCCCGCAGCGTCGGTCCCGACAGGTCCCGACGGCGGCATCCCCCGGGACAGCCGGGTCCCTGCCACGGCCGGCCACCCGACCGCGCCCATTCCGTGAACGTCCCGCGCGAACAGTCGCAGCCGTACACGAGCCCATCGCCGCGAAGTCGGTCGAGCGCCGCCGCGTACGGTCCGTCAGCGTCGGACTGCCTGATGGGACCCTCGTCGGGCTCGAAGCCGAGCCAGGCAAGGTCCTCGAGGAGGGCCGCATCGAACTCGGGTCGGCAGCGGCCGCGGTCGTGGTCCTCGATCCGCAGGAGGACCGATCCACCGACCGACCCGGCCAGTCCCCACACGAAGATCGCGTTCGCGACGTGGCCCAGGTGGAGATAGCCGGTCGGTGCCGGTGCGAACCGCGTCCGTGCCCGGACCGGCAGGGTCGCGACCACGAGCGAAGCGCGCCCGCTGCCGGCGGGATCAGCCGGCGTCGTCGGGTCGAGCATGCGCGCGGGCCCGCGCCCGTTGGCGGTCACGCGTCTCGAGCGCCCGGCTGGCCGCCATCAATCGCCGATACAGGGCCACGAGGTCGGCCTGTGGCAGTGGTCCCGTGTTGGCCATGGTCACGCGCAGCAGGACCTCGCGCTCACGCTCGAGGTCGCGGATCGCGCGGCGACCGCCCGCCGCCTTCGCCAGCCCGGCCTCGCGCGCCAGCGTCGAGCGCTCGTTGAGCAACCCGACGATCTTCCGATCGAGCGCATCGATCCGCCGCCGAAGCCGGCGAAGCTCCGGCGTCTCGTCGGTGCGGTCAGTCACGCGCGTCCCCGTCTCGTCGGGCGATCGTCTCGAGCGCCAGGTGGTACCCATGCGCGCCCTGCCCGACGATCGATTCGATGGCGATGTCGTGCAGGAAGTTGACCCCCCGGAACGGCTCGCGCTTCGACGGGTCGGACAGGTGGACCTCGATGAACGGTCGCCGGATGGCGAGGAGCGCGTCTCGCAACGCCACGCTCGTGTGGGTCAGCCCGCCGGCGTTGACGATGGCGACATCGAAGTCGCGCTGGTGGAGCCGGTCGATGAGCGCGCCCTCGTGGTTCGACTGGAAGAACGCGACCTCGAGGCCGAGTTCCGACGCGCGCCTCGCGATCCCGGCGTGGATCTCGTCGAGGGTCTCGGACCCGTAGATCTCCGGCTCGCGTGTCCCAACGAGGTTGAGGTTCGGGCCCTGGAGGACGAGGACGGCGGTCATCGCGGACTTCCGGCGGCCAGCAACCCGGCCGCCGCCCGCTCGACGATCGCCGGGTCGATGTCGTCGCGGACGACGACGCCATCGGCGGTCGGCAGCACCCAGCGCAATCGACCACCCGCATGCTTCTTGTCGGTCGAGAGATGCCGCAACACCGCATCGAGGGGGTAGGGGAGCGGCGCCGTGGCCAGACCGAGCTCGTCGAGCAATCGCCCGATCCGCTCCGCCCGCTCGGGTGGGGTGACATCGGTCTCGACGCCGATCCGGCTCGCGGCGCGCAGGCCGTAAGCGACCGCCTCGCCGTGGAGGAGCCCGCCGTAGCCCCCCGCGGCTTCGACCGCGTGCCCCAGCGAGTGACCGAGATTGAGGGTGATCCGTCCGCCGGTCGAGGCCCGCTCGCGCTCGTCGGCGATGACGACCTCGACCTTCGCCCAGCCGGCGCGCTCGACGAGTTCGGCGACCGCGCCCGATTCGAAGACCGCGACATCGCCGCGCGCCATGGCCGCACCGTCCGCCTCGAGCAGCTCGAAGAGGCGTTCGTCGCCGAGGGCGGCCATCTTGACCGCCTCGCCCAGCGCGGCCCGGATCTGGCGTTCCGGCAGCGTCCGCAGTGCGCGCACGTCGATGATCGTCGCGGCCGGCTGGTGGAAGGCGCCGACCAGGTTCTTGCCCTCGGGCAGGTCCACCCCGGTCTTGCCGCCGATCGACGAATCGATCTGGGCGACGAGCGTCGTCGGCACCTGGATGAACCGGACGCCGCGGAGGTAGACGGCCGCGAGGAACCCGGCGGCGTCACCGAGCGCGCCACCGCCGATGGCCACGAGCGCTTCGGAGCGCTCGACTCGGAGCGTTGCGAGTTCGCGGGCCGCGGTCTCGACCACGGCCAGGCGCTTGGCCGCCTCGCCCTCCGGCAAGAGGACCGGGGTGACCTCCCAGCCCCGTCCGCGCAGGTCGGCCGCGACGCCCTCACCCACTGCCGCCCATGCGCCGGGTTCGCTGATGAGGATCGCACGGCGCGCCCGCAGCCCTTCGAGTTCGGCGGCCAGCGCACCGGCCAGGATGCCGTCCCCGAGCACGACCCGCCCGATCGTGGTGCGAGCCCGCAGCAGGGTCGTACCGCCCGACGCCGGCCCGTCGGCGAGCATCGCGTCGACCGCCTCGACGACGCCCCGGACCTCGGCGACGCCCGATTGATGGACTCCCGCGGCCGCGTAGAACCGCTCCCGCTTCGCCCCGAGGTCGCGGATCGTGCCGATGGGATCGCGCCCGCTCACGAGCGGCCGGACGTGCGGCGAGCGCCGCAGTCGCTGGGCCAGGACCTCCGGTCGTCCATCGAGCCAGACCGTCGCACGACCGCGATAGAGCGCCCAGCGATTGCGCGGGTCGACCACGGCGCCGCCGCCGGTCGCGATGACCCGTGCGATGCCGGCCGTCGGGTCCGCCGGCCCGAGATCGGCGATCGCCACCCGCTCGAGGGCCCGGAACGCCGGTTCGCCGCGTTCGGCGAAGAGTTCGGGGATGGACCGGCCGGTCGCGGTCTCGATGCGCTCGTCGAGGTCGATGAAGGACGCCTCATGACGATGCGCGAGTCGTTTCCCGATGACGCTCTTGCCGCTCCCGGGCAGCCCGACCAGCACGACGTCCACCGCCGGCCTCAGTCGTCCCCGCCGGAGCCGGCTTCGTCGGTGCCAGGCATCGGCGAGGCGCCCGCCGCCCCGCGTCGACCGCCCGCGACCGGTGCATCGGGCGCGGTCGAGATCCGTTCGCGGTAGTGCGCCAGACCGGCCCGGACGTCGTCGACCGTGTCCCCGCCGAACTTCTCGAGGACGAACCGCGCCAGGGTCAGCATGACCATCGCCTCGGCGACGACACCCGCCGCCGGCACGACGCTGATGTCGCTGCGTTCGTAGTGGGCCTTGTCGACCGATTCGCCGGTCACCAGGTCGGCGGATGGCAACGGGCGGGCTAGCGTCGAGATCGGCTTGACCGCCCCGCGCACGACAAGCGGTTCGCCATTGGTGACCCCGCCGGTCAGCCCGCCTGCGTTGTTCGTCCGATGCACCCACAGGCCCCCGTCGCCGCGCCCCTCGATGACGTCGTGGACGCTCGAGCCGAACCGGCGGGTCTGCTCGAAGCCGAGCCCGAATTCGACGCCCTTGACGATGTTGATGCTCATCACGGCGGCGGCCAGCGCGCCGTCGAGCCGGCGGTCCCAGTGCACGTACGACCCGAGGCCGATCGGCAGGCCGTGGACGACCACTTCGAACACGCCCCCGACCGTGTCGCCGGCGGACCGGGCCTCATCGATCCGGGCCATCATCGCGGTCTCCGCCGTCGGGTCCGGGCAGCGCAACGGGGAGGCGTCGGCCTCCTCGCGCGGACGGGTGCACTGGGCCGGGTCGACGCTCACGCCGCCGACCTCGGCGGTGAACGACCAGACCTCGATCCCGAGCTCGTGCAGGAAGGCCCGGGCAACCCCGCCCGCCGCGACCCGTGCGGCCGTCTCGCGCGCCGAGGCGCGCTCGAGCACGTTGCGCACGTCGTTGAAGCCGTACTTGAGCGCGCCGGCAAGGTCGGCGTGGCCGGGTCGGACACGCGTAACCGGGGTCGCGCGCTTGTTCCCGTCGGCCGCGGCCGTGTACAGCGCCGCGGCCGCCGCCTCGTCGAGCGGTTCGACCGCCATCACCTCCGTCCAGTTCTCCCAGTCCTTGTTGCGGACCAGGAGGAGGATCGGCGAGCCGAGCGTCACGCCGTGGCGGACGCCACCGAGGATCTCGGCACGGTCCTGCTCGATGGCCTGGCGCGCCCCCCGGCCGTACCCGCGCTGGCGTCGGGCGAGGTCGACGGCGAGGCCGTCCGCCGTGATGACCAGACCGGCCGGCACACCCTCGATCGTCACGCCGAGCGCCGGCCCGTGTGATTCGCCGGCGGTCAGGTAGCGGAACGCGGTCATCGGGTCGGCTTGGTCAGGTGGGCTGGTCGCGCCGGCGTCAGTCGGCCGGGGCCGCGGCGGGTTCTGCCGCGTCGGGCTCCCCGGCCGGCTCGCCCTCGGCCGAGCGCAGGCCGCCGGCACGTGCTTCGGCCAGCTTTTCCTGCATCAGTTCGAGCGGGGCCGGTTGCCCGGTCCACAGGGTGAATGCCGCGGCGCCCTGGTGGAGCAGCATCAACTCGCCATCGGCCACGGTGCACCCCGCCGCCGCCGCATCGCGCAAGAGCTTGGTCCGGGCGTAGATGAGGTCCAGGACGAGCAGCTCGTCGTGGAGCACTTCGGGCGGGATGGGGCTGTCGTCGCTCGTCAGTCCGATCGACGTCGCGTTGATCAGGACGCGCGACTTGGCCAGCTCCGACTCGATGATCGACTCGTGCCACGGCATCGCGCGCAGCTCCATGTGCGCCGCGCTCCGACCGAAATGCTTGACCAGGGCCTCCGCCCGATGCAGGTGGCGGTTGAAGACGACGATGCGCAGGAAGCCCTCGGTGATGAGGCCGTAGACGACCGCGCGCGCCCCGCCGCCGGCACCGAGCACGACCGCCTGGCGCGGCATCTTCTGCTTGCCGACGAGGCGGTCGAGCGCGACCTTGAAGCCGGGCACGTCCGTGTTGTGGCCGATCAGCCGCTTGCCCTCGCGCGTGATCGTGTTGACCGCCCCCGTGACGTGCGCCTCGTCGGTCTGGCGGTCGACCATCGGCACGACCCGCTCCTTGTGCGGGATCGTGACGTTCGCGCCCAGGAATTCGTCGGTTCGGAGCTCGGCGACGGCGTCGGCCAATTCCATCTGGGTGCGGTCCCAGCTCTCGTACCTGGCGTCGATGCCGAGCGAATCGAACGCGGCCTGCTGCATCGCCCCGGACAGCGAATGGGCGACGGGGTGCCCGATCAGGACCACGCGCTTCGTCATGCTCGCACCCTTTCGAGGTCATCGAAGAACCCGGGATAGGAGATCGCCGTCGATCCGGGCCGTCGGATCGACGTCTCGCCCGTGGCGGACAGCCCGGCGACCGCGAACGTCATCGCCAGGCGGTGGTCGTCGAGGCTGTCGGTGGGGGCGCCGCGCAGGCGAGCTCGGCCCTCGATCCGCAGGTCGTCGCCCTCGACGACAAGCGTCGCGCCCATGGCCCGAAGGCCGGCCGCGATGCCCGCGATCCGATCCGACTCCTTATGACGCAACTCGCCCGCGCCTCGGATGACGGTGGTGCCGGTCGCGGCCGTCGCCGCGAGGCAGAGGACCGGGATCTCGTCGATGGCCGAGGCGACGTCCGTCGGCCCGAGGTCGACGGCGCGAAGCTCCGACGAGTGCACGACGAGGTCCGCCAGCGGCTCGCCGACCCCGTCCTTGCCTCCGCCGTCGTCGTGTGGGCGTTCCTCGATGTCCGCGCCCATCGAGCGCAGGATGTCGATCACCGCGCGCCGGGTCGGGTTGACCCCGACGTCGCGGATCGTGAGTTCGGCGTCGGGGTGGATGGCCGCGGCCACGAGCCAGAACGCCGCCGCCGAGATGTCGCCCGGGACCCGTTCCTGGACCGCGTGCACTGCCAACCCTCCTTCTACCGTCCAGGCGACGCCGCCGTTCGCCGCCTCGGCCCGCTCGACCGGGATGCCACGGGCCCTGAGCATCCGTTCCGTGTGATCACGCGTCGCGACCGCCTCGCGGACCGTGGTCGATCCGTCCGCCCGCAACCCCGCCAGCAGGATCGCGGACTTCACCTGCGCGCTCGGCACCGGGGTCGTGAAGTCGATCGCCTTGAGCGGGGTATGGCCGACCACGGTGAGTGGTGGGAGGGAGTCGTTGTGGCGTGCATGCAGCACCGCGCCCATCGAGCGCAGCGGTTCGATGATACGAGCCACCGGACGCCGACGCAACGAATCGTCGCCGTCGAGGACACAGGTCATCGGCAGTCCGGCGAGGGCCCCCGCGATCAGCCGCAGGCTGGTCCCGGAGTTGCCGCAGTCGAGGACCCCGTCCGGTTCCGTCAGCCCGTCCGCGCCCGGCGAGGCGATCCGATAGTCGACCGTCCGACCGGCGCCGTCGGAACGTCCGACGGACGCACCGAGGGCTGCCACGATGCCGGCGGTCGATCGGACGTCGGCGCCGTCGCCCGCGCCCTCGATCCGGCTCTCGCCCGCAGCGAGGGCGGCGAAGATCAGGGCCCGGTGGCTGATGGACTTGTCGCCGGGGAGGCGCAATTCGCCACGCAGGTGCGCACTCGCCCTGACGCGGGCCGGTTCGCCTGCCATCGCGGTCGACGCACTCAATGCTTGGCCAACGACCCGTCCGCCTCGCCGAGTGCGACGGGATCATCGCCCATGGGTTGCGCGTACAGATGCCGCACGCCCTCGTGGACGGGCACGATCGCCGCCATCAGGTCGCGGAATGCGTCGAAGTCGATCTGCTGCTCGGCATCGGACAGCGCCGCATCGGGGTTCGGGTGGACCTCGACCATCACGCCGTCTGCGCCGACGGCCACGCCCCCGATGGAGAGTGGCTTGATCAACCAGCGTTTGCCGGTCGCGTGCGACGGGTCGACGATGACCGGCAGGTGGGTCAAGCGGTCCAGGAGCGGCACGGCCGACAGGTCCATCGTGTTCCGGGTGTACGTCTCGAACGTGCGGATGCCGCGTTCGCACAGGATGACGTTCGGGTTGCCGGAGCTGACGATGTACTCCGCGGCCATCAACCATTCCTCGACCGTGGCGCCGTACCCGCGCTTGAGCATGACCGGGCGCGCGACCCGCCCGACGTCTCGCAGCAGTGAGTAGTTCTGCATGTTGCGCGTGCCGATCTGGAGGATGTCCGCGTACTCGGCGACGATGTCGACCTGGTTCGACTCCATCACCTCGGTGATGACGGGCAGGCCGGTCCGCTCCCGCGCCTCGGCGAGGTAGCGAAGCCCCTGGATGCCGAGCCCCTGGAAGGCGTACGGGCTCGTTCGCGGCTTGAACGCGCCGCCGCGCAGGATCGTCGCGCCGGCGGCCGCGACCGCATCGGCGGTCTCGAACAGCTGCTCGCGACTCTCCACGGAGCAGGGGCCGGCCATCATGGTGAGGGAGCCGTCGCCGATGACCGCGTCGAGCACGCGGATGACGGTGTCCTCGGGATGGAACTCACGCGACGTCAACTTGAACGGCCGGCTGATCGGCGTGACCGACTCGACCCCGGCGAGCGAGGCGAACTGGTCGATGAGCGTCGGCTTGCGGGCGCCGATCTCGCCGACGACGGCGATGACGGTCCGCTTCGCGCCGACGTGGTCGAATGGCGTCAGGCCCTCGGCCAGGATGCGGCTCTTGACGCCGAGGATCTCGGCCTCACTGGCGCCGACGGCCATCACGACGAACATCGCGCTCGTGTCTCCTCAGTCGGTCGCCCCGGCCAAACAAAAAAGCAGAGGGCTGGCCTCTGCTCTGTTTGCCCGACACGACCCGTGCCCCCGCTCTAGCGAACGGGAACGATCATGCCGGGCATCGAAAGTAGAAGAGGTGGTTCATGTGCGTGGGTGGACGGTAGCCACTGCCGACCGCCCTGTCAACGCGCGCGAGGCCCGACATCAGGGTGTCAGGCGTCGTTCGCAGCCATCGCCCGGGCGATGATCGCCTCGACGACCTCGGTCTTGGCATCGGCGTAGTCCTGGACATGGACCCAGTGGCGGGCGGCCAACTCGCGCTTCGTTCGCAGGTACAGGTCGCGCTCGTCATCGTTCGCCCTGAGCCAGTCGCGGAAGGCGACCATCCGCGCGATCTCCGACGATCCGTCACTGAAGGTGTGGAGGTTGACGTCGGCGTCCGGACCCTTGAACACCCGATGCTCGTGCCAGTCGGGCTCGCGGATCCGCACGATGTAGCCGGCCGCCTCCATCGATGGGACGTAGGCCGACTCGTCGGCCGAGTCGGCGACGGCGAGGACGATATCGATGATCGGCTTGGCCGGGAGACCAGGCACGGACGTCGAGCCGACGTGCTCGAGCAGCAGGACTCGGGCGCCGAGTGTCGCCCGGATGCGCGTCGCCTCGCGGGCGTAGAGCGCCGGCCAGCCGGGATCGGAGTCGGCGAGGACGATCGGCCCGTCCACTCGCCGTCGTGCGCCGATCGTCACCTCACGCATGTAGTCGTCGCGTCCGGTCGTCTCGGTCATTCGAACGCCTCGAGCTGGGCCTCCGCCTGGAACAGGTTGATGCCGCTCTCGATGAGGTCGACGAGGTGCTGCAGCTTCGCCTCCTCCTCGACCTGCTCGGCGATGAACCACTGGAGGAACTGGTGGCCGCGATGGTCACCATGGGAGAGCGCCACACCGGCCGCATGATCGAACTGCTTGGCCACGGTCCGCTCGGACTCGAGCGCTCGCCGCGCGGCCGCCGCCGGCGATTCGAACCGGGTCGACGTCGCCTTCAACGCCGGCAGGTCGAAGTCGACCTCGTTGTCGATGAGGAAGTCGACGATGCGCATGGCGTGCTCGGCCTCCTCGACCGACTGGGCCCGGAACAGCTTGCCCCAGCCGTCGAGGCTCTGCCGCTGGAAGTAGAGCGCGATCGCGAGATACAGCTGGTGCGCCGCCAGCTCGTGGCCGATCTGGGCGATCAGCAGCCTCCGCAGTTCCGCGCTCAGCATGAGCCGCTCCTCCCCGGGCGTGGATCGAGGCGCCGGGTCTGGTGCCGGTCGGACCTCCGCGTCCCTCATGATAGGATTTCGGCCGCTGTCCCGAGGGAGAGGTCGCATAGAGGTCTAGTGCAGCGGTTTGCTAAACCGCCAAGTGGGGTAACCTGCTTCGAGGGTTCGAATCCCTCCCTCTCCGCCAGTCCTCGCGCAGCATCGTGCGCCCGTAGCTCAGTGGATAGAGCGTCAGGTTGCGGACCTGAAGGTCGTGGGTTCGAGTCCCGCCGGGCGCGCCAACAACAGCCATCTGACGGGCCTCCTCGGAGGCCCGCTTCGTTTGTGTCGGCGCATCGGTAACGGATCGGGTCCGCCGCGCCATGTATGGGCGAACGACCCGCACGGAGACCCGCATGGCAGACACCGACGCGCTCGACACGGCCAGCGACGCCGACCTCCTCCGAGACGCTCGCCGGGACTCGGCGGCATTCCGGGTGTTGTACGACCGGCACGCGGCGCGCATCCACGCGTTCCACCTGCGCCGAAGTCGCGATCCGGCTGCTGCGGTCGACCTGACCGCCGAAACGTTCGCCCAGGCGTGGTTGTCGCGCGATCGCTACACCGACCACGGCGAAGGGACGATCGCGCCCTGGCTATTCGGCATCGCGCGGCACGTGCTGGCCGCCTCGGTCCGCCGGCGCTCGCTCGACCGTGCCGCTCGCGACCGTCTCCGGCTCGAATTCGCGCCACGCTCGATCCACGTGGATCCTGCCTGGATCGATGGGCTCGACGACGACCTCGCGGAAGCTCTGGCCGACCTGCCCGACGGGCAGCGCAAAGCGATCGAGCTCCGCGTCCTCGCCGACCGGGCCTACGACGACGTCGGGCGCGAGCTCGACTGCACACCCGAGGCCGCTCGCGTCCGCGTCCACCGGGGCCTCATCGCGATCCGTCGCCGCCTGAACGGCGGCGGTCATCCGACCGACCTCGGCGCCACCGACCAACCGCAAGGAGTCAATCGATGACCCAGCTCAACGACTCGAACAGCCTTGGGGACCTCGGCGACGCGCTTGCCCGGGCGACCGCGCGAGACCTCCAGAGCGCCCGCCGGCGACCGATCCGGCGCATCGCCATCGCGATCGCGGCGGTGGCATTGATCGGGACCGGGACGGCCGCCGCCGCCGGTCTGTTCACGCCGAAACAGGTCGCGGCCGGGATGCCGGCCGGGGCCGTCATCTTCGACCAGACGGACCCGAGCTGCGCCTACGACGCGAGCGGCGGCGCCTATCACTGCACGTTGTCATCACCGCCGAAGACAGACTCGGTCGGAAGCGGGATCACCGACTTCGATGGGACCAAGGAAGTCCTCGTGGTCCACGGCGTCGTCGCTGGTGGATGCATCGGCCAGGACACCGCCGGTATGACCTGGGATTGCTACATCGGGCAGGACGCCGTCGATCACGAGATCGTCACGCAGGACTTCCTGGGCGAACCGGCCGGGCCCGGCGCCGGCTGAAGCCCCTCAAGGCGGCCGCCGGTCGCCCCGCGCCCCTCGGTCACGCACGGCCCGCCGGATCCGGCGGGCCGTTCAGTGTCCGCCGAAACGGTCCGGGTGCGGCCGTCCTGCTAGGCTTGGGCGGCGAGCTCGGGTCGCGAAACCGCGCCCGCCACCACCGATCGGGGGTCCCGCCTGTGTCGTCGCCACATCGCATCGTCCGTCGAACCGCACTCCTCCTCCCGCTCATCGGCCTGCTGGCGGGTGGCCTGCTGACGGTGCCGTCGTTCGCCGCCAACTCGGCGGTCACCGGGACCCTGAGCTACCAGGGAAGCACCGCCCTCACCCCGGCGGCGGTCGCCATCGTGACGATCGTCGACACGACGGCCGCGCCCGACGCGGGCGCCGTCATCGGCCAGCAGCGGATCAACGCACCGGGGAACGTGCCCATCGACTTCTCGGTCCTGGTCGACACCTCGACCATCGACAAGACCCATTCCTATGCGCTGTTCGCCTCCATCGTCGACGGCACGAACACGTGGCAGAACAAGTCGGGTGAACCGGTCATCACGGGCGGACCGAGTTCGGGCATCAACCTCGTCCTGACCTCCGTGCCGGCCTCGGCACCGGCGTCGATCACGGGCACCATCGGCCTGCCGGCGAACACGAGCCTGAGCCCGTCGGCCGTCTCGATCGCAGCGCTGATCAAGGTCCAGACCGGGACGCTCGTGGCCCGCCAGGTCATCCCCATCGCGAGCGCAGCCGCGGCCGCCGCCAGCGCCAGCCCTGCCGCAGTCGCCACCGGTGCCGGCGCCGTACCGTTCTCGATCGGATTCGATCCAGGCCTCATCGACCCCGCTGCGACATACGTCGTCAAGGGCGGCGTCGTCGACGGTGCGACGGTCTGGCAGAACCGCGAAGGCGTGACGGCGATCACCAACGGCGTCGCGGTCGGGACGGTCACCCTGCCGGTGACGCCGGCCCCGACAGGCGTGCCGGTGCCCAGCGTGGCGCCGAGCGCCGCGCCGTCGGGAACACCCGTGCCGACCGCCGAACCGAGTGGGACGGCTGCCCCGTCAAGGACGCCAAAACCGACCGCCAGCCCGGCCCCGACGGCAACGCCTGCGCCCACGCCGAGCCCCAGCCCGACGGCATCGCCCAGCCCCAGCCCCAGCCCGAGTCCCAGCCCCAGCCCCAGCCCGAGCCCGACGCCCAGCCCATCGCCATCTCCGACCGCGAGTCCGACCGCGGCGCCATCGAACGCGCCTTCTCCGACCCCGATCAGCGGACCGCTCACGGGCACGTTGACCTACGCCGAGCCGCACACGCTGTCCGCCGACGCGATCGCAGCCGTCGCCCTCGTTCGTGGGACCGCCCGCGCGGACGAGTCGTCGATCGTCGCCTCGCAGGTCTATCACAACGTCACGAAGGTGCCCTTCGCGTTCTCGCTCGACTTCGACGCCGCGGACATCGACCCGAGCGTGACCTACACGCTCCAGGCGACCATCGTGGATGGCGAGGATGCGTGGGTCACCTCCAAGGGCGTGCCCGTGCTGACGAAGGGCAACCCGTCCAAGGTGGACGTCAAGTTGACCTATCGACCAGACCTGCTCAAGGGCGCGGTCACCGGCCAGGTCTCCGCCGTCGGGCTCCAGCCCACGACGGATGCATGGGCCATCACCGTCCTGGTCGACCCGTCCACCGGTGACTCGATCGGGATGGATACGCGGCCTGCCGCTGCCGGCCTGCCGGTCGCCTTCTCCGTGCCGTACCTAATCACGGACATCGATCCGAACAACGACTACGTGGTGACCGCCGAGGTCCTCGACCCGACCAGCACGTGGCGCAACGTGGCTGGCGTCCCGGTCATCACCAAGGGCAATCCGAAGACCGGGGTCCAGGTCGTCGTCACCGAGGCCGCTCCGCCGAGCCCATCGCCGACCCCGGTCGCGTCCCCGTCCGCCAGCCCGCCGCCGGCACCGGCCCCGACCACCGGCGGCGACAGCGGTGGGCTCTTGATGTGGATCATCATCATCGCCATCGTCGGCGCGATCGCGGCCTTCCTCATCGCCAGAGGCAGGAACGAGAGCGACAGCGTGACGCCGCCGCCAGGCGGGAGGGATGGAGGGGCCGCCGCAGCCAGTGCAGCAGCCGCCGCAGCCGGAGCCTCGGCCGTCGCGGGTGGTGCCGCGGCCGACGCGCCCGAAGCCACGGCCGCGCCCGAAGAGCCGACCCCGCCCGAACCGCCCGCCGACGTCCCGTGACCGACGGGGCCGCCCCGGACCGCGACCCCGTCGCGTTCCTCGGTCTTGGCACGATGGGGGCGGCGATGGCCGCCAACCTGGCCCGGGCCGGTTTCCCGGTCACCGCCTGGAACCGCACCGAGGGTCGCGCCCCCGAGCTCGTCGACCTTGGCGTCATGATCGCCGCCTCGCCGGCCGAGGCCGTCGCCAACACGGGCATCGTCTTGATCTGCGTGTCGGACACCCCGGATGTCGAGGCCGTGCTGTTCGGTCCGGGCGGTGTCGTCGATGGCGCCACGGCGGGCACCCTCATCGTCGATTGCTCGACGATCGCACCCTCCGGCAGCTGGGATTTCGCGGCCCGACTCGCCGAGCGGGAACTCTCGATGGTCGACGCCCCGGTGTCCGGTGGCAGCGAGGGCGCCCGGAACGCGACGCTGACGATCTTCGTTGGCGGTGACGTGGAGGATGTCGATCGCGCGCGGCCCGTCCTCGAGGCGCTCGGAAAGACCATCACCCACGTCGGACCGATCGGGGCCGGCCAGGCGGTGAAGGCCGTCAACCAGGTCATCCTCGCGGGCGCCTACCTGGGCGTGGCCGAGGGGATCGTCCTCGCCATCAAGGCGGGCCTCGACGTCGAACAGGTCGTGGCCGCGCTCGGTGGCGGAGCGGCCCAATCATGGGTCCTGGCCAATCGCAGCGGACGGATGATCCAGAACGACTACCCGCTCGGCTTCAAGGTCGCGCTCCATCGCAAGGACCTCGGCATCGCCCTGGCGCTGGCCGAGCGACTGGGCGCCGTCCTGCCGGTGACTGCGCTGGCCGCCCAGCTCGAGACCGGTCTCATCGCCGGCGGCCATGGCGATGAGGACATGTCCGCCCTGGCCCGGGCGATCCGGGCGCTGTCCGCTCTCGAGGGCTGAGCGGCCGGGCCTCGCCCGTGGCCTCAGTCGAGGCCGACCAGCAGCATCGGGTCGCCCAGCTTGCCGTCGTAGCGCGGCCGGAACCGCGCGACGTTGTACATCGCGGGCACGTCCACCTTGCGTGGACCGAGGGCCGGGTCGGGCAGCGCCGTATGCGCGTACTTGCCGTCCTGGATGGCGATCATCCGACCGCTGACGCCACTCTCGATGAGGTCCATGGCGACGTTCGCAAAGGTTGTCGCCACCATCGAATCGACCGAATCCGGCTCGCCGCTGCGCAACTCGTAGGTGAGCTCGGAGGCCAGGGTCTCGATCCCGGTCCGCTCCCGCAGCTCGGCGGCGAGCGCTTCGCCGACGTTCGCCTTGTGGCGATGGCCGAACGCGTCCGCGCCGCCCACATCGCTCATCTGCGCGCCATGCCAGATGGCGCCCTCAGCCGTGATGACGAAGGCATAGTGGCTCGGGTTGGCCTGGTGATCGGCCGCCAGCAGTTCCGACAACGCCTGCAGGTCGTACGGCGCTTCGGGGATGACGCAGCGCGACGAGGTCACGTACGCCGTGTACAGGGCCGAGAAGCCGGCGTCCCGACCGAAGATCCGGAAGACGCCGATGCGCTCGTGACTGCCGAGCGTGGTGCGCTGGCGATTGATCGCCTCCTTCGCCCGGGTGATCGCGGTCGAGAAGCCGATGCAGTACTCGGTACCCTGCACGTCGTTGTCCATCGTCTTCGGGATGGCCACGAGGGGCACGCCGGCGTTCACCAGGACCTGCGAGTACGACAGCGTGTCGTCGCCACCGATCGTGATGAGGATGTCGACGCCGAGCGACTCGAGGTTCTCGAGGACGAGCGGCGTCAGGTCGAACATCCCATCGTCGACGGCGTACCGGGCGCGGGTCGCGTCGTCCATCCACGGCGGGAGGCCGGAGATGCGCATCTTGCGCGGGTTCGTCCGCGAGGTGTGCAGGATGGTCCCGCCGGTGCGGTCGATCGTCCGCGTCGTGTTGCGATCGAGCGGCCGCAGGTAGTCGGGATCGGGTTCCTTGCCCGGCCGCAGGTGGGTCAGGCCCTCCCACCCGCGACGGATGCCGAGGGTCGTATAGCCGACCTCGGTGGCTCGATACACGACGCTCTTGATGACCGCGTTGAGCCCGGGTACATCGCCACCGCCCGTCAGGACGGCGATCCGCTTGGTAGGTCGCATCGGGCGCCATGCTACCGCTCCGGGGCGAGTCGTTCCGGTTGCGGTTCGGTATCCGCGACGGCGCGAACCCGAACGGGAAGGTGAAAATCGTCTGATAGCATCCGGGCATGAACTACGAGTTGTTCATGGGCGAAGCGCTCGCGGAGGCGCAACTCGCGCTGGCCCGGGGTGAGCGCCCGATCGCCGCCGTCGCCGTCGTGGACGAGGCCATGGTCGTCCGCGCGCACGACCGCGTCCAGGAGACGAACGACCCGACGGCGCACGCTGTGGTGGTGGCGTTGCGCGAGACGGCGCGCAAGCTCGGGACCGTGCGGCTGGCGGATGCGACGATCTTCGCCACCCAGGAGCCATGCGCGATGTGTGTCGGCGCGCTCCTGGAGAGCGATGTCGAGGCGCTCGTCTATGCGGTCGCGAACGACCGCGACGGGGCCGCCGGGACGGTCATCCAACTGGCCCAGCATCCGGACCTGCCACGTCGGATCAAGGTGGTCAGTGGCATCCGGCGCGACGAGGCCTGGGCGCTCTTCGAGCCGCTCCCGGCGCGCTGACGGGCCGGCCCCGAGGGTCGGTCGGGCGCCGTTTGGTATCCTCTCCCGCGGAGAGGTGTCCGAGTGGTTGATGGTGCCGCTCTCGAAAAGCGGTGTGCGAAAGCACCGCGGGTTCGAATCCCGCCCTCTCCGCCAACACTCCTCGATCTGACGGCCCCTGGCCGCGTTGTCGTCTGTGCTCCTCGCTCACGCACCATCGGGTGCGCTCGCTCCGGTGCTCGACGCCGCCTTGCCAGGAACCGCAAGCTCGACGAGTGTCGTGGCACCAACCACGGAGCCAGCGCCGAACAACGGATCCTTGCCTCGGGGAGAGGTCGCCTAGTGGACTATGGCGCCGCACTGGAAATGCGGTTTGGGGCAACCCATCGCGGGTTCGAATCCCGCCCTCTCCGCCAGCTCCGCAAGCCACGATCGCGGACGATGCGTGCGTTGTCGCCTGCGGTCCTCGCTCACGCACCTGGGGGTGCGCTCGCTCCGGTCCTCGGCTCCGCCTTCGCCTCGCCCACGTTCGCGGCGCGCTACGGTCATCCTCGGAAATCCGGTGATCGATGAGCGCCCAGGTCGTGCCGCTGTTCCTTGGTGAGTTCCGGTTCGCTGTGGATGAGCCGAATGCCGGCGAGACCGGGGTCGTGGTGGCGTATGCGGTCCGGCATCGTGGCGGCGTGCTCCTGTTCGACACCGGCTTCGGCTTCGGCAACGACGAGCTCGATACGTACTACCGAGTCAAGGCGCGCCGTGTCCCCGACGTGCTGGCCGAGGTCGAGATCGCCATGGACGACGTCACGGCCGTCGTCAACTGCCACCTCCATGTCGATCATGCCGGCCAGAACAGCCTGTTCCCGGGCATCCCGATCTACGTCCAGCCGGCGGAATGGGAGATCGCTCACACCACGGACCACACGATCCTCGACTGGATCGACTTCTCCGGCTCCGACTATCGACCGATCGCCGGCGACCACGAGCCGGTGCCGGGCATCCGCATCGTCGCCACGCCCGGCCACACGGTCGGTCACCAGTCGCTTGTGGTCGCAACTGCCGCGGGCGATGTCGTCCTCGCCGGTCAGGCGGTGTACACGCCGGGTGAGTGGGTCGGGGACCCGGCTGCCCGCGAAGGTCGGTCGCGCGCCTCGGATCAGGAGGCGTACGACCGGTCTGTCGCACGATTGCGGTCGATCGACGCGACCCACGTCCGGTTCGGGCATGACCGCCGAGGGTGGTCCCGGCCCACTGCGGAAACCGGGTATCCTTCCTGAGCCGTGCTAGGCGGGGAACTAGCGGTGCCCTGTACCTGCAATCCGCTCCAGCAGGGCTAAATCCCCTCCCGAGGTCTCCGTTCTCGAATGCCGCCCGACGATGCGACGTTGAGGACCGGGTCCCGCGCAGCGGCGAACCGCGAACCGTGTCAGGTCCGGAAGGAAGCAGCACTAAGCGATCATCGTCGGGTGCCGCGGAACGGCCTGGTCCGAGCCGCTCGTCACGGTGGGCGCGGGAGCGTCCTGGTCGACGGAGGGTGCACGGCACATCGACTCTGCCTGCCCGTCGTCGACCGGAGGAGGTCCTGATCTCGACCGTTCCGCATCAGGCCCTGTATCGCCGCTGGCGCGCCCAGACCTTCGCCGAGATCGTCGGCCAGGAGGCGGTCGTCGAGACCCTTCGCAACGCCGTCAGGACGGGGCGCGTCAGCCACGCTCTCTTGTTCGTCGGCCCGCGCGGCACTGGCAAGACCTCGCTGGCGCGCATCCTGGCCAAGGCCCTCAACTGCACCGATCTCCGCGACGGCGACGCGTGCGACGCCTGTCCATCGTGCGTATCGATCCGTGAGGGCACGACGCTCGATGTCCTCGAGATCGACGCGGCCAGCAACAACGGCATCGACCAGGTCCGGGCCCTTCGCGAGCGGCTGCCATATCCGCCCGGGCAGCTTCGCCGGAAGGTGTACATCCTCGACGAGGCGCACCAGATCACCGGTCCCGCCTGGAACGCGCTGCTGAAGTCGATCGAGGAGCCGCCCGACTTCGTCGTCTTCATGTTCGCCTCGACCGAGCCGTCTGGCTTCCCGTCGGCGATCCTGTCGCGCCTCCAGCGATACGACGTCCGACGCCTGACCGTGCCCGAGATCGAGGGCAAGCTCGACCGGATCCTGGCCGCCGACGGGCGGGAGGTCGAACCCGCCGCGCTCCATCTCATCGCCCGACAGGCGGCTGGCGGGATGCGCGATGCCGAGTCGATGCTCGACCAGCTCCTGTCCGCGGCGCCGGACCGCATCGACGAGGCGGGGGTCCGCGACCTGCTCGGGCTCGCCGACGCAGACACCGTGGCCGCGTTCGTCGATCACCTGGTGCGCGGCGACGGGGCGGCCGGCGTCGCGCTCCTCGACACGGTGGAGGAGCGCGGCCGCGACATCAGGGCGCTGCTCGATCAGGCGGTCGAGGCCATTAGGGTCGAACTCGTCAGCCCGACCATTGACCCGACCGTTGGGGGCCACGACCGGCTGGCGCTCGCGGCGGCCGGCCGACGCCTTGCGGCCATCGACGTCAATCGTTCGCGGATCGGTGGCCTCCGTTTCCAGCTCGAGCTCGCCATGTTCGCGGAGGCTCCGACCGAACCGGTCACCGCGACGCCGAGCGCACCCGCTCCGGCCGCACGGACGTCGGCCCCCGTGACGGCGACGCCAGCCGCTCCGGAGCCGGCCCCTGCGGCCCCGACAACCACCGCTCCGGCCCACGCGCCACAGTCGGCAGGGGAGGGGACGCCCGGGACGGCGCCCGCTGAGGGGGGCAGCGCGCGTCCCGAATCCAGGCGCGCCTCGACGCCTCAGCCGACCCCCGCCGCGACCCGACCAGTCGCGACCGGAGTCCCGGCACCTCCGGTCCTCGCCGCTACGAAGCCGAGGCCGCCCTCGCCGAAACCCGCCGAGCCAACGACCGCCCCGACGGCGAGGTCGCCATCGGTCGTCGGCGTGGCCGACGATGCCCTGGCCGGCCTGCTCGACGCATGGCCGGCCATCGTCGCCAAGCTCAGCGAGCATCCTCCGACGAAGCCATTGATCGTCCGATGCCGTCCGGTCGCCGTCGACGGTGCGATCGTCACCCTCGGCTTTCCCGAGGAGCAGGCGTTCCTCAAGGAGGCGGCAGAACGGCGCCGGGCGGAGTTCGAAGCCGGCATCGGGGCGATCCTCGGGCACGACGTCACGGTCCGTTGTGTGGTCGCGAACGTGGAAGTGACCGACCCGAGGCCTGAACCGAACGACGATGGGTTCGTCCTGGCCGAGGCGCGGCGCATCTTCGCCGACGACCTGGCCGATGTCGGGGAGGTCGATTGAGGCCTGCACGAAGATCGCACTGCAGCCGCTGGTCGGTTGCGGCAGACTGACCCCGAGGCGTTGACGAGAGGAGAGACCCGATGGGCATGGGCAACCTGCAGCGGATGGCCCAGCAGATGCAGCAGGAGATGCTGCGGATCCAGACCGAGCTCGAATCGGCGATCGTCGACGGATCGTCCGGCGGCGGCGTGGTCAGCGCGACCGTGACCGGCAAGCAGGAGCTCGTGAGCATCACCATCGACCCTTCGGCGGTCGACCCGGATGATGTCGAGATGCTCCAGGACCTCGTGGTCGCCGCCGTCAACGATGCCCTGCGTGCATCGCGTGAACTCGCCGAAGAGAAGATGTCCGCCGTGACAGGCGGTCTCCGCTTGCCCGGCCTGTAGGCCGCCCGACCCCATGGTGAGCCCCGTCATCGAACCGGTCGCCCGGCTCATCGAATCCTTCGCGCGACTACCCGGGATCGGCCCCAAGACCGCCCAGCGTCTGACCTTCCATCTGCTTCGAGCCCCCGATGCGGAGGCCCGCGCGCTGGCCGCCGCCCTGGTCGCGGTGCGGGATCAAGTCGTGTTCTGCGACCGCTGCTTCAACATCAGCGACCAGCCGCTGTGCCCCATCTGCCGGGACCCCGGCCGGGACACGACCCGACTGTGCGTCGTCGAGGAGCCGCTCGACGTCCTCGCGCTCGAGCGCACCGGTGAGTTCAAGGGTCAGTACCACGTCCTGCATGGGGCCATCTCCCCGATCGACGGGATCGGACCGGACCGGCTGCGCATCCGGGAGCTCCTCGAGCGTGCCGACACCGCCGCCCGAGAAGGCGAGCCGTTCGTCGAGGTGATCATGGCCACCAACCCGACCCTCGAGGGCGAAGCGACCGCGATGTACCTCGCCGAGCGGCTCGAGCATGTCGTCGGGATGGTCAGTCGTATCGCCCGTGGCCTGCCGGTCGGCGGCGACCTCGAGTACGCCGACGAGGTGACGCTCATCCGCGCGCTCCAGGGCCGGCGAGCGGTCTGAGTCGGGACGTGAGCAACCTCGTCAACGAGATCCTGCTCAGGCTGGCGAAGGCCGGCATCGCCGCGCTGCTCGGCGTCGCCCTCTATCTCATCCTGATCGGACCGCTCGGTGCCAGCGCATCGGCCGAACTCGCGCTCCTGTGTTGGCTCAGCGGCGCCGCCTTCGTCCTCCTCGTGGAGACGGGGCTCTTCTGAGCCTCCAGAGAGGGTCCGGCTTGCCGTGCTTGGCGGCGGTCGGGCGGTTTGACACCTCGAGCGTCAAGCCTCATCATTCGGCGTCTGCGCCGCGGGCCGTCGCGCCTCGGCCGCTGCACCTTAACAACTGAAGAGTGACAGGAAATCCGTGATAAGGATGTGCGAGTGGTCAAACCCTCGGACAAAAGTCGCGACCGCGAGGCCGCGCATCTTTTTGGAGAGTTTGATCCTGGCTCAGGATAAACGCTGGCGGCGTGCATGAGACATGCAAGTCGAACGGACGATCAGGGCTTGCTCTGATCGTTAGTGGCGGACGGCTGAGTAACGCGTAGGTGACCTGCCCCGAAGTGGGGAATAACTGCCCGAAAGGGTGGCTAATACCGCATGTGGTGGTGTGTTCATTCACACCAGTAAAGCCGCAAGGCGCTTCGGGAGGGGCCTGCGTCCGATTAGCTCGTTGGTGGGGTAACGGCTCACCAAGGCGACGATCGGTAGGTGGTCTGAGAGGACGATCACCCAGACTGGGACTGAGACACGGCCCAGACTCCTACGGGAGGCAGCAGTCGGGAATTTTGCGCAATGGACGAAAGTCTGACGCAGCAACGCCGCGTGAGGGATGACGGCCTTCGGGTTGTAAACCTCTTTTATCAGGGAAGATAATGACGGTACCTGATGAATAAGTCACGGCTAACTACGTGCCAGCAGCCGCGGTAATACGTAGGTGACAAGCGTTGTCCGGATTTACTGGGCGTAAAGAGCGCGCAGGCGGTCGATCAAGTCGAGTGTGAAAGCCCCCGGCTCAACTGGGGAGGGTCATTCGATACTGATCGACTCGAAGGCAGGAGAGGGTAGTGGAATTCCCGGTGTAGTGGTGAAATGCGTAGATATCGGGAGGAACACCAGTGGCGAAGGCGACTACCTGGCCTGTTCTTGACGCTGAGGCGCGAAAGCTAGGGGAGCAAACGGGATTAGATACCCCGGTAGTCCTAGCCGTAAACGATGGACACTAGGTGTTGGTGGTATCAACCCCGCCAGTGCCGAAGCTAACGCATTAAGTGTCCCGCCTGGGGAGTACGGCCGCAAGGCTAAAACTCAAAGGAATTGACGGGGGCCCGCACAAGCAGCGGAGCGTGGGGTTTAATTCGACGCAACGCGAAGAACCTTACCAGGGCTTGACATGACCAGGATCCCGGCGGAAACGTCGGTTCCCCGCAAGGGGCCTGGCCACAGGTGTTGCATGGCTGTCGTCAGCTCGTGTCGTGAGATGTTGGGTTAAGTCCCGCAACGAGCGCAACCCCTACTGTGTGTTGTATCACTCACACGGGACTGCCGAGAGAAACTCGGAGGAAGGTGGGGATGACGTCAAGTCAGCATGGCCCTTACGTCCTGGGCTACACCCACGCTACAATGGCCGGTACAACGGGCGGCGAAACCGCGAGGTGGAGCGAATCCCTTAAAGCCGGTCTCAGTTCGGATTGTAGGCTGCAACTCGCCTACATGAAGCCGGAGTTGCTAGTAACCGCCGGTCAGCATACGGCGGTGAATATGTTCCCGGGCCTTGTACACACCGCCCGTCACGTCATGAAAGCTGGCAACACCCGAAGCCGGTGGGCCAACCGCAAGGAGGCAGCCGTCGAAGGTGGGGTTGGTGATTGGGACGAAGTCGTAACAAGGTAGCCGTACCGGAAGGTGCGGCTGGATCACCTCCTTTCTAGGGAGATCCGAGTCTCGACCTTTTGGTGGGGTCGAGGCGTTGATGGCTCCTAGGGTTGATCGCACGGTCGCTCGAGTCTCCCCGCCAGGTGGAGCTCGCCGGCGCCGATCCGCAAGGATCGTCGTCGGAGGCCGATACGCGACCTGGAAAGAACACCGAACCCATTCGACCATCCGAAGTCCGGAATTTCCTGTCACTCTTCAAGGGTCAAGGTGCAGCCGTCCGCGGGCGACGACCGTGTCGTCGGAACGGGCACGGCAACCACCCGCGGCGGGCGATTAGCTCAGCTGGTTAGAGCGCTGCCCTGATAAGGCAGAGGTCTCTGGTTCGAGTCCAGAATCGCCCACCATCCTCCCCACCCTGGCGCGGGGACGTAGCTCAGCTGGCAGAGCATCTCCTTTGCAAGGAGAGGGTCAGGAGTTCGAGTCTCCTCGTCTCCACCACCGCTAGCCCCGCCGCCGATCGAAACTGAACAGTTCGGGTCCCATCCCCGAAGCTCACCATCGCCATCCATCGGGACCTCACGTCCCGCAACGAACCCCTGATCCGTGCCCTCCCCTCTCATGGGTAGGCCACGGACCAGCGGATCGCTGGGCGACGGACCGGTTTCGGCCGGATCGTCGAGAGGCTGCGCCATCGGGCGCGCCGCACCTTAACAACTGGAATGTTTCGGCAGATTGAAGAAATCTTCGATTTCGTCGAGTTAGTCAAGGAAATGATCCCGATCGATCCCATCCATGCGACTGGCCGCCTGGTCAGAGGCTGGAGGGGGTCAAGCTACAAAGGGCACGGGGTGGATGCCTTGGCGCCAAGAGCCGATGAAGGACGTGGCAGGCTGCGAAAAGCTCCGGGGAGTCGCGAGCAGACTTTGATCCGGAGATGTCCGAATGGGGAAACCCGGCTGGGGTTATGCCCAGTCACTCCTGGTTGAATCAAATAGGCCAGGAAGAGGTAAGCCAGCGAACTGAAACATCTCAGTAGCTGGAGGAAAAGAGATGATTCCCTGAGTAGTGGCGAGCGAAAAGGGAACAGTCCAAACTCACTCAGCGCGATAGGTTGCCGCCGTTTCTGAGTGGGGGTTGTAGGAGTCGATCATCGGGACCCGGCAAGGTCCCGGCGGAGTTACCAAGTCGATCGCTAGTCGAACTGTCCTGGAAAGGCAGGCCATAGAGGGTGACAGCCCCGTAGGCGAAAGCGACCGGCCTCCGTGATCGGCCACCTGAGTACCACGTGGAAGGTCTCTCATGTGGGAAGCTGGGCGGACCACCGTCCAAGGCTAAATACTCTTGGCGACCGATAGTGAACTAGTACCGTGAGGGAAAGGTGAAAAGCACCCCGGAAGGGGAGTGAAATAGTACCTGAAACCACGTGCCTACAAGCAGTCAGAGGGTGTTGCCGGTTTGCCGGTAGCCTGATGGCGTGCCTTTTGAAGAATGAGCCGACGAGTTACTAGCGTGTGGCGAGGTTAAGTCCGCGAAGGACGGAGCCGGAGCGAAAGCGAGTCTGAATAGGGCGATCAGTCGCACGCTGTAGACCCGAAACCGAGTGACCTATCCATGGCCAGGTTGAAGCGAGAGTAATGTCTCGTGGAGGACCGAACTCACTAGCGTTGAAAAGCTAGGGGATGAGCTGTGGATAGAGGTGAAATGCCAATCGAACTCGGAGATAGCTGGTTCTCCCCGAAATAGCTTTAGGGCTAGCCTCGGGCGTTCAATCACGGGGGTAGAGCACTGGATGGGCTAGGGGGCTTCCCGCTTACCAACCCCAACCAAACTCCGAATCCCGTGATTTCAGAGCCCGGGAGTCAGACTGCGAGGGCTAAGCTTCGTGGTCAAAAGGAAAACAGTCCGGACCGTCAGCTAAGGTCCCTAAATCCAAGCTAAGTGGTAAAGGATGTGGATTCGCATAGACAACCAGGATGTTGGCTCAGAAGCAGCCACCATTGAAAGAGTGCGTAACAGCTCACTGGTCAAGTGGATCTGCGCCGAAAATTCAGCGGGGCTCAAGCTTGGTACCGAAGCTACGGACTCCATGACCGGTTCGCCGGTCGTGGTTTGGTAGGGGAGCGTTCCGTCAGCAGTGAAGGTCGACCGTGAGGACGGCTGGAGTGGGCGGAAGTGCGAATGTCGGCATGAGTAGCGCAATGTGAGTGAGAATCTCACACGCCGTAAGCCTAAGGTTTCCTGAGGAAGGCTTGTCCGCTCAGGGTTAGTCGGGCCTAAGCCGAGGACGAACGTCGTAGGCGATGGACATCCGGTTGATATTCCGGAACCACTAACGATCGTTTGCACCGCAAGGTGTCGCCTGGGGGTAGGAGAACGGAGGTTGGCCGGCGAAAGTCGGTCGAGTCCACGATCCGAGCCCAGGTGAGAGCAATGGCATGACACGGTGTGGTAGCTCGAGCGCGTTTTGGCTATACGCGTCTAAACCGGTAGGGGGATCGGACAGGTAAATCCGTCCGTTCATTCAACCCCGAGCAGTGAATGAAAGGGGCTTCTGCCTCGAATTCGAGTGAGCCATGCTGGCGAGAAAAGTGTCTAGCGAGATCAATAGTGTCCGTACCGCAATCCGACACAGGTAGGCGGGTAGAGAATACCAAGGCGATCGGGAGAACCCTCGTTAAGGAACTCGGCAACATGGCCCCGTAACTTCGGGAGAAGGGGCGCTTCGCGGTCGCTGCTTGCAGTGGTCGATCGAAGCCGCAGTGAAAAGGCCCAGGCGACTGTTTAGCAAAAACACAGGTCTCTGCGAAAGCGAAAGCTGACGTATAGGGGCTGACGCCTGCCCAGTGCCGGAAGGTTAAGAGGAGGGGTGCAAGCTCTGAATCGAAGCCCCGGTAAACGGCGGCCGTAACTATAACGGTCCTAAGGTAGCGAAATTCCTTGTCGGGTAAGTTCCGACCCGCACGAATGGCGTAACGATCTGGGCGCTGTCTCAACGAGGGATCCGGCGAAATTGAAGTACCTGTGAAGATGCAGGTTACCCGCGGCAGGGCAAAAAGACCCCGTGGAGCTTTACTGCACCCTGACATTGGATTGGGGTTCAGCTTGTGTAGGATAGGTGGGAGGCTTTGAAGCTGGGGCGCTAGCCTCGGTGGAGCCGACGTTGAAATACCACCCTTGCTGGACTTCGTTTCTAACCGCGACCCGTGATCCGGGCGCGGAACAGTGTCAGGCGGGCAGTTTGACTGGGGCGGTCGCCTCCTAAAGTGTAACGGAGGCGCCCAAAGGTTCCCTCAGGCTGAATGGAAACCAGCCGAAGAGTGCAAAGGCATAAGGGAGCTTGACTGCGAGACCCACAAGTCGAGCAGAGACGAAAGTCGGGCTTAGTGATCTGGTACCTCCGAGTGGAAGGGGTATCACTCAACGGATAAAAGCTACCCCGGGGATAACAGGCTGATGGTGCCCAAGAGTTCACATCGACGGCACCGTTTGGCACCTCGATGTCGGCTCGTCGCATCCTGGGGCGGAAGTACGTCCCAAGGGTTTGGCTGTTCGCCAATTAAAGCGGCACGCGAGCTGGGTTCAGAACGTCGTGAGACAGTTCGGTCTCTATCCGCCGTGGGCGTAGGGAACTTGAGAGGAGTTGCTCCTAGTACGAGAGGACCGGAGTGAACGAACCGCTGGTGTGCCAGTTGTCCCGCCAGGGGCACCGCTGGGTAGCTATGTTCGGTCGGGATAAGCGCTGAAAGCATCTAAGTGCGAAGCTCGCCTCGAGATGAGGTTCCCCACCGGGTCAACCGGGTAAGACCGCAGGGAGACCACCTGTTTGATAGGCCGCATGTGGAAGTCCGGTGACGGATGAAGCTGAGCGGTACTAACGGTCGAGGGCTTGACCTCTTCAGCAACTGACCAGGGGTCGGTGGCTGGGGGATCGTGATCAGATCCACAACGACGAACGAACACGATTCGAAGATCGATTCCGGCGCCCCGCACGGTCATCGCGACCGCGCGTCGAGCCGCTGCCGAAACAGACCAGACGCAAGAGATCCCGGTGACTCTAGCGGAGAGGCCACACCCGTTCCCATCCCGAACACGGAAGTTAAGCTCTCCAGCGCCGAAGATACTGAGAGGGCAGCCTTTCGGGAAAATAGGTCGTCGCCGGGATTTTTGCGTTAAGTCCGATCCGATGACCACGGCCGGATCCCCTCCGCCCGCGCGCCGCAGCGAGGCGGCCGCGTCGTCCGGCTATCCTTCGCGCCATGACCGCGGTCGAACCGGGACAGTCAACGGCGGCTCCAGCCACGTCAGACCGGGACGACGTCGCCCCAGGCCCACGACCCCCGGTCATCGGCCTGTGCCCCTACCTGGCCGCCGACGGCGGCGCGTGGCGGAGTGCGACGCCCGCGCGCGAACATCGTTGCGGAGCCGTGTCACCTCCCGCGCCGCTTGGCCACCGAGAAGCAGCGCCGGCTGTGCCTCACCGCCGAGCACGCGACGTGCGCCACCTACGAAGCCGCGCAGGCCACGCGATGGGTCATCCCCGAACGCGGATCCGGCCGTCCACGCGTCGTGCGCCAGGAGCACCCCGGTGGTGCTCGACCGCGGCCGGTTCAACATCGCCATGCCGGCCCTCCGGACGGACCGCACGACCGGTCAGGCCATCCTGGTCGATCCTGCTCGGTATCGCCTTCGTGGCGATCGTGCTGGCCAAGCTGTCGAGCGGGGGCGAGGCCGGGATCGCGGGTGCGCCCGGGGCGTCATCCAGTCCGCGCGCGAGCGCGGCCGGCGCGAGCCCCAGCCGGAACTCGGCCAGCGCGGCCCCCGCATCGTC
Organism: uncultured Chloroflexia bacterium; assembly: GCA_963833705.1. Lineage (GTDB taxonomy): Bacteria > Chloroflexota > Limnocylindria > Limnocylindrales > CSP1-4 > SPCO01. Next base: position 331,392 of record CAWHYQ010000004.1, read on the forward strand.
GGCCGGATCGGGCGCCTCGGCCGATGCCTCGGCGAGCGCCGCCCCCTCGGGTGGGCCGACGGCGCGCCCGACGCCCCGGCCCACGACGTACACGGTCAAGACCGGCAACACCCTCGCCAGCATCGCCAAGAAGTTCGGCACGACCGCGGCGATCCTGGCCAAGCTCAACGGCATCAAGGATCCAAGCAAGCTCAGGGTCGGCCAGGTCTTGAAGATCCCGCCGGCCGGGTAGCCACCTCGTCAGCGCTGGCAGCCTCGGCAGTACGAGGTGATGAAGCCGCCCGCACGGACCTCCGTGATCCGCGTGCCGCAGCGTGGGCACGGTTGGCCACCCTTGTCATGGACCGCCAGGAAGTCGCGGACCTGCCGCTCGAACGTCGGTGGCACGCGCGCGCGCAGGACCTCGACGGCATCGGCGAGCGTCGCGCGCGTGGCTCCATAGAGCGCATCGACCTCCTCGGTGGCCAGGCTGGACCGCTTGCGGAACGGCAGCAGCCGAGCCGCATGCAGGATCTCGTCGCTGTACGCGTTGCCGATACCGGCCACGAACGACTGGTTGCGGAGCAGGTTCTTGAGCTCACCCGGGTGACGTCGGATCCGGTCGCGCCAGACGTCGAGGGTCAACTCCGGATCGTCGGCGTCGGGGCCCTGTTCGGGCGGGCCGAGTCCCGGCACGGGTCGCTCGAGGCCGTTCGGACGCAGGTAGATCTTGCCCATCTGGGTCGGGTCGCGATAACGCACCTCCGGATCGGTGCCATCGGCCGGGAGCCACGCCGCCCCACGCGTCCAGGCCGCGGCATCGGATGGTCCGGCCGTGCGTGCCCCGAAGCCCAGGACGACCGCCGTCTTGGACGGCAGCTTGTCGCCGGCGTCGGCCAGCTGGAAGCGTCCCGTCAGCATCGGGTTGCAGGCGATGGCATCGCGTTCGAGATCGATCAACAGGAACTTGCCGCGCCGCCGGATGGACCTGACGGGTTGACCGACCAGCGCCGCCAGCTCGGCGGGCGTCCCACGCACCGCGAGCGGCCCGGGCGCCTCGGCCGACCTGATCGGACGGCCGGCCAAGGCCGCGTGCAGGGCGTCGGCGACCACGGTCAGATCGGGCAATTCGGGCACGGCGCGGCGATTGTAGCCGTCAGAAGGCGTGTGCTAGACTCTCCCGGCCCCAAGAGGCAGGACAGCTGAAGAGCGACAGATAGCCCATTCGACGCACGAAGGAGCGGACCGCGGAGTCGATCACCACGGACCACTTGATCGCTTCGGACCCGGCTTGAGCGTCGCTCAGGCCGTTTCTGATTCTCGGGCGCATATCCACCACCAGGAGTGACAAGACCCTTGACCGAAGAGCAGACGGGCGGGACCGCGCCGGAGCCGGAGGCCATCGCCTCCGCCGACCAGGCGTCCGAAGATACCGTCGCGGCGGTCGCCGTCGCCGACGAGCCCGCCACCAGCACCGACGAACCAGCCCCCACGCCCGAACCGGAGAGCATCCCCGAGCCCCCATCCGCCGGCGACGAGGCGGTGACCGAGCTGGCCGCCGAGGCCGTTGCCGACGCCGTCGCGATCGAGGCGACGACCGATGGTCACCTCCCCACGGACACCTTGAGCGCCGAGGAGACCGCCGACGCACCGGCGGCGAGCGACGAGGACGAGGAGCCCGTGCCCGCGCGCGAGCTCGGGCCGGAGCCGACCACGATGGAGGAGTTGCTCGCCGAGCAGGACTCGGACATCAAGAGCTTCAAGCACGGGGACGTCGTCGAGGGCCAGGTCGTCCGCATCGACAAGGACGAGATCCTGGTCGACATCGGTGCCAAGAGCGAGGGTGTCGTCAGCAACCGGGAGCTGTTCGGTCGCCACGGCGAGGGTCAGCCGGCGCTCGCGATCGGGGACACGGTCCTCGTCTACGTCCTCCAGCCCGAATCGCCGGAGGGCCATGTCGTCCTGTCGCTTCGTCGCGCCGGTCTCGAGCGCAAGTGGCGTGCGATGCAGGAGCAGTTCGAGGCGGGCGTCATCATCGAGGCCCCGGTCATCGACCACAACAAGGGCGGTCTCATCGTCGACTGTGGCATCCGCGGCTTCGTGCCGATCAGCCAGATCGTCGACTTCCCGCGCCGACCGCAGAACGACCAACCGCGCGACGCGGCCCAGGAGATCGCCGAGAAGCTGATGCCGTTCGTCGGCCGCAAGCTCCGGCTCAAGATCCTCGAGGTCAACCGCAAGGCGAACCGGCTCATCCTCTCGGAGAAGGTCGCCCTGTACGAAGAGCGCCGCGAGAAGCGCGATGAGCTGTTCAGCAGCCTGCAGGTCGGCCAGAAGGTCACCGGCACGGTCCGCTCGATCGCGCCCTTCGGCGTGTTCATCGATCTCGGCGGCATCGACGGCCTCGTCCACAAGAGCGAGCTCTCGTGGAACAAGGTCAACAACCCGGAGGCGGGTTACCGCGTCGGGGAAGAGGTCGAGGCCGAGGTCATCGACATCAACCATGAGCGCGGCCGGATCAGCCTGTCGATCCGTCGCCTCCAGCCCGACCCGTGGCATTCCACCGTGGCCGACTTCAAGGTCGGCGACATCATCGACGGCACGGTCACCAAGCTCGTCAACTTCGGGGCGTTCGTGCGCGTGCGCGACGGCCTCGAGGGGCTGATCCATATCAGCGAGCTGTCGCACCAGCGAGTAGCCCACCCGGGCGACGTCGTGCACGAGGGACAGTCCCTCAAGCTCAAGATCATCTCGCTCGACTCCGAGCGCCACCGCCTTGGCCTCAGCCTCAAGCAGGCCGAGGAGCCCCCGGCTCGGCCGGCACCCGAAGTCGGCGCCCCGCCGGCCGCCGGTGCCCCCGGCGCCCCTCGCCCCGAGCGGCGGCCGCGCCCCGAGCGCAGCTACTCGATGTCCGACGCGGTCCAGGAGCCGGAGGGCGGGATCGACAACACGCTGGCCTCCGCGTTCGCGCAGGTCCGCCAGCAACTCGCCGCAGCCGAGGTCGACGACGTCGTCGAGACCGTCGCCGAGGACGAGGCGATCGAGGAAGCCTTCGCGGCCAAGAAGATCGACGAAGTGGTGGAGACCGTCGCCGAGGACGAAGCCATCGAGGAGGCCTTCGCGGCCGACAAGATCGAGGGCATCGTCGAGACGGTCGCCGAGGACGAGTCGGTCGAGGAAGAGGCCGCCGCCGAGACCATCGAGACCGTCGTCGCCAACGTCGCCGAGGACGAAGCCATCGAGGAGGCGTTCGCGGCCCAGAAGATCGAGGGGATCGCGGAGACCGTCGCCGCCGATGAGGCCGAACTCGAGACCGCAGCCGCCGCCGAGATCGACCGACTGATGGACGCCGCGGCCGCCAACGAGGCGAACGAACCGGCCGCCACCGAGGCGCTGGTCGACGTGGTCGAGACCGTCACCGTCCTGGAGGCGGCCGAGGAGGACGCCGCGGCCGGCGAGATCGAGACCATCCTCAAGACGGTCGCCGAGGACGAAGCCGACGAGGAGGCGATCGCCGCCGAGACCGTCGAGACGGTCGTCGGCAACGTCGCCGAGGACGAGGCCATCGAGGAGGCCTTCGCGGCCGACAAGATCGAGGGCATCGTCGAGACGGTCGCCGAGGACGAGTCGGTCGAGGAAGAGGCCGCCGCCGAGACCATCGAGACCGTCGTCGCCGAAGTGGCCGAGGACGAGTCGGTCGAGGAGGAGGCCGGCGCCGAGACGATCGAGACGATCGCCCGCGAAACGATGGAGGCCAACACCGAGGCCTGACCCATTCGTTCGGCCACCCCATGACGACCCGCCGATGACGGCGGGTCGTTGCGATTCCTTACGCTCCGGGATGCATCCGATAAGGCCCGCGCCGCGTTTGCATGACTAGGAAGACACGGGCCTCCACACCGGCGTGCCGGCAGGGGCATCGTGCTAGCATGGCCAGAGCGGCACGCACGTGGCGCTCGAACAAGGAACAGGCGTTCGACTCCATGGATCGCTTCGACAAGTTCACCGATCGCGCACGAAAAGTCCTGACCTTGGCTCAGGACGAGGCGCAACGGTTCAACCACAACTACATCGGCACGGAGCACCTGCTCCTTGGCCTGGTCCGCGAGGGCGAAGGCGTGGCGGCGCGTGTCCTCGAGAACATGAATGTCGAACTGCCCAAGGTGCGGACGGCGGTCGAGTTCATCATCGGCCGCGGCGATCGCCCGGTGGTCGGCGAGGTCGGCCTGACGCCCCGGGCCAAACGCGTCATCGAGCTGGCCATCGACGAGGCAAGACGACTCGGCCACAACTACATCGGGACGGAGCACCTGCTGCTGGGGCTGGTCCGCGAGGGTGAGGGCATCGCCGCGGGCGTCCTGGAGTCGCTCGGGGTCAACCTCGACAAGGTCCGCCATGAGGTCATCCGCGTCCTGTCGCAGAGCTCATCGGCCGGTCCGACACCGGAGACCAAGCGGGCCAGCAAGACGCCGACCGTCGACCAGCTAGGGATCAACCTCACCGATGCCGCCCGTGCAGGAAAGCTGGATCCCGTCATCGGCAGAGAGAAGGAGATCGAGCGGGTCATCCAGATCCTCTCGAGACGCACGAAGAACAACCCCGCGCTCATCGGCGAACCGGGCGTGGGCAAGACCGCCATCGCCGAGGGGCTCGCCCATCGGATCGTCGCGGGTGACGTTCCCGAGACCCTGCTCAACAAGCGCGTCCTGACCCTCGATATCGGGTCGCTGGTGGCCGGCACCAAGTACCGCGGCGAGTTCGAGGAACGGCTCAAGAAGATCATCGAGGAACTGCGCAACACGAACGATGCGGTCCTGTTCATCGATGAGCTGCACACCCTGGTCGGGGCCGGCGCCGCCGAGGGCGCGATCGACGCGGCCAACATCCTGAAGCCGCCCCTCGCGCGCGGCGAGCTCCAGTGCATCGGGGCCACGACGCTCGACGAATACCGCAAGTACATCGAACGCGACGCCGCGCTGGAGCGCCGGTTCCAGCCGGTCATGGTCGAGGAGCCCACGCTCGAGCAGACCATCGAGATCTTGATGGGCATCCGCGAGCGCTACGAGCAGCACCACAAGGTGACCATCACGGACGAGGCGGTCAAAGCCGCCGCCGACCTGTCCATCCGCTACATCACCGACCGGCACCTGCCGGACAAGGCGATCGACCTGATCGACGAGGCCGCATCGCGCGTCCGCCTCCGTCACGCCTCGGCGCCGCCGGCCCTGCGCACCGCACAGAAGGATCTCGAGCGCATCTCCAAGGAGAAGGACGCCGCGATCAACAACCAGGAATACGAGGAGGCGGCCACGCTGCGCGAGGCCGAGGCGACCGCGCGCGAGACGGTCGACACCTTGCGCGCCGAGTGGCAATCGCAGGTCTCGGGCGACCAGCCGAAGGTCGACGAGGAGGAGATCGCCCAGGTCGTCGCGATGTGGACGGGCATCCCGGTCACGCGGATCGCCCAGGAGGAGTCGCAACGGCTGCTCAACATGGAGGAGGCGCTCCACGGGCGGGTCATCGGCCAGGAGGAGGCGATCGGGATCGTCTCCAAGGCCGTCCGCCGGGCGCGCGCCGGCCTCAAGGATCCGAAGCGGCCGATCGGCTCGTTCATCTTCCTCGGCCCGACCGGGGTCGGGAAGACCGAGTTGGCCAAGGCGCTCGCGGAGTTCATGTTCGGCAGCGAGGACGCGCTCATCAAGATCGACATGAGCGAGTTCATGGAGCGGCACAACGTCAGTCGACTGGTCGGTGCCCCGCCTGGCTACGTCGGGTTCGACGAGGGTGGCCAGCTGACCGAAGCCGTCCGTCGCAAGAACTACTGCGTCGTCCTGCTCGACGAGGTGGAGAAGGCCCATCCGGAGGTCTTCAACATCCTCCTCCAGATCCTCGAGGACGGCCACCTGTCGGACGCGAAGGGTCGCCGGGTCGACTTCCGCAACAGCATCATCATCATGACCTCCAACCTGGGCGCCAAGCAGCTCCAGACGAATTCGAGCCTCGGCTTCCGGTCGATGGGCGACACCGACGTCGCCCGTGCCGAGAGCTCGTACGAGCTGATGAAGGAGAAGGTCGCCACCGAGCTCAAGCAGAACTTCCGCCCGGAGTTCCTCAACCGGATCGACGCGACGGTCGTGTTCCGCTCGCTCACGGTCGAGGAGATCGCCCAGATCGTCGACATGATGCTGGCTCGCGTCCGCGATCAGCTTCGGGCCCAGCAGATGCAGCTCGAGGTCACCCAGGCCGCCAAGGAGCACATCATCAAGCTCGGCTACGACGTCGCCTACGGTGCTCGGCCGCTTCGTCGGGTCATCCAGAACATGGTCGAGGACGTGCTCGCCGAGCACCTGCTGCTCGGCAAGTACGAGCCGGGCTCGACGATCGTGGTCGACAAGGATCCGGAGGCCGGCCTCGACATCCGCCTGGCCGAGCCGCGTACGCCGGTCGAGGCGCGGTGAGCCGCGCCGCCAGATCGGCGGCCTAGCGGATGGCGCGGCCCCAGAGCCGCTTCGTGTGCCAAGCGTGCGGGGCCTCGTTCGCCCGCTGGGAAGGCCAATGCCGTGCGTGCGAGGGCTGGAACACGCTGGTCGAGACCGTTGTCCGTGAGTCGGCTCGGGGTCCGCGTGCCGTCCCGCGCGCCACGGCCGGTGACGGTGAGCCGGCGATCGGGTTGGCCGACATCGCCGATGCGGACCTGCCAAGGCTGAGTCTCGGGAGCGGGGAGCTCGACCGGGTCCTCGGTGGTGGGCTGGTCATGGGCTCGCTGGTCCTCGTCGGAGGCGAGCCTGGGATCGGCAAGTCGACGCTCCTGCTGCAGGCGGCCGCCGGCCTGACCCGGGGATCGGGCGGCCGAGCCGGGGTCCTGTACGCCACCGGCGAGGAATCCCCCGGCCAGGTCCGGTTGCGAGCGGCGCGGCTGGGCCTGCTGACCGGCCCGTCGGCCGATGGGGTCCGGGTGCTCGCGGAGCATGACGTGGGCCGGATCGTCGAGATCGCCCGGGCCGAGCGACCAGGGCTCGTCGTGGTCGATTTGGTCCAGACGGCGACGGTCGACGACCTCGAGGGGGCGGCCGGCAGCGTCGGTCAGGTCCGTGAAGCGACGCTGCGCCTGATGGACCTGGCCAAGGGCGACGGGATCGCGGTCATCCTCGTCGGCCACGTGACGAAGGACGGCTCGATCGCCGGACCGAAGACGCTCGAGCACCTCGTCGACGCGGTCGTGAACCTCGAAGGTGAACGCTACGCCACGCTGCGACTGCTGCGGACGACCAAGAACCGCTTCGGCTCGACCGACGAGGTCGGCGTCTTCGAGATGGCCGAGACAGGGCTCCTCGAGGTGGCCGACCCAGCCCGCGCCTTCATCGTCGACCACGGGTCGTCGGCGTCGGGCAGCATCGTCGCCCCGACACTGGAGGGCAGCCGGCCGCTGCTCGTCGAGGTCCAGGCCCTGACCAGCCAGACCGGGTACGGCACGCCCTCGCGCAAGGCGAGCGGTCTCGACCCGAACCGCCTGAGCCTGCTCATCGCCGTCCTGGGACGGCGGGCCGGCATCGCCCTCGGCAGCCACGATGTCTACGCCAACCTCGCCGGCGGCCTGACCGTCATGGAGCCCGCGCTCGATCTGCCCCTGGCGCTCGCGCTCGCGTCGTCGTCGCGCGACCGCCCGATCGCGACCGGGACCGTGGCCATCGGCGAAGTCGGGTTGCTCGGCGAGCTGCAGGGCCGTCGTCGGGTTGGAGCGACGCCTGCGCGAGGTGGCGCGCCTCGGGTTCGGGCGTGCGATCGTGCCGAGACTCGCTGCGGGTTCGACTTTCGGGCGGATCGACGGGCTCGATGTCGTGGCGGTTTCGACGCTGCGCGAGGCGATCGAAGTCGCCCTCACCGATCGACCGCCCGCTCGTGGCGAGGCGGTCCCGGCGATGCTAGGCTGACCGTCCGGCCAGGTCGCACGCGACCCGGGGACGCCGGGACTGCCGAGGGAATCATTGATCCGTTACATCCGTGTCCTTGGCGCCGCGCTCGGGGGCGTCATCGGTCTGGCACTTGCGGCCAGTGGCGAAGGGCTGTTCCGCGGCACCGACTATTCGGGTGCGCTGCTCGCGGCGTGGGTCGTCGCCTGGGTCGTGGTCGGCTTCGCGATCCTGCCGTACCTGACCGTCGTCCCGGCGACCTGGCTCATCCGGCACGTTGAACAGATGTCCACGGCCGAGTTCGTGACGGCCGTGATCGGCTTGCTGCTCGGTCTCCTGATGGGCCTGTTGCTCGGTGTGCCGCTCTCGCAACTCGACGGGCCGCTCGGGACGTGGCTGCCACTCGGCGTCTCGATCTTCCTGGGGCTCGGGATGCTCGGCCTGACCGTCGCCAAGCGCGGTGACCTGCTCATCGCCGCGGAGGCGGTGGGCCTCATCCGTCGACCCGACGACGGTCGAGACCGCGGACCCGCCCAGGGCGAACCGCGCATCGTCGTCGACACCAGTGCCATCATCGACGGCCGGATCGCCGAGATCGTCGAGTCCGGCTTCATCTACGGGACGCTCGTGATCCCGCGCTTCGTCCTCGATGAGCTCCAGCACATCGCCGACAGCTCCGACGCGCTTCGCCGCAATCGGGGCCGACGAGGGCTCGAGATCCTCAACCGGATGCAGAAGGAACCCGGCACGCCGGTCGAGATCATCGAGGACGACGTCCCGGACATCCCCGAGGTGGACGCCAAGCTCGTGGCGCTCGCGCGGGCGCGCAGCCGGGTCATCCTGACCAATGACTTCAACCTGAACCGCGTGGCCGAGTTGCAGGGTGTCCGGGTGATGAACATCAACTCGCTGGCGAATGCCGTGAAGCCCGCCGTCTTGCCCGGCGAGGAGCTGCGGGTCCGGGTCATCCAGGAGGGCAAGGAGGCGGGCCAGGGCGTCGGCTTCCTCGACGACGGCACCATGATCGTCATCGAGGGCGGCGCACGGCACATCGACCGCGAGTTGGACGTCGCCGTGACGCGCGTGCTCCAGACCGTCGCCGGGCGGATGATCTTCGCCCAGCCACGGCTCGATTGAGCTACTCGGCCTCGGCCGTCCGGGCCGACGCGATCGTCGTGGCCGCGGGCCGGTCGGCCAGGATGGGCGGCACCGACAAGCTCGCCGTGGACGTCGGCGGGCGACCATTGCTCGCCTGGACGCTGGCCGCGCTGGCGGCGGCGCCCGAGATCGAGCGCATGGTCGTGGTCACGTCCGCCGAGGCGCAGTCCGTCGTCGCGGCCGCGGCGTGGCTGCCGTCGTCGGTCATCGATGTCGTGGCCGGCGGGGGGCGGCGCCAGGAATCGGTCCACGCGGGGTTCGTCGCGTACGACCGCCACACCCCGGACGAGACCGGCGTCGTCCTGGTCCACGACGCGGCACGTCCGCTGGTCTCGCCGCTGCTCGTGACCGCGGTGGCCGAGGCGACCCATCGGCACGGGGCGGCCATCCCGATCGTACCCGTCGCCGAGACGCTCAAACGCATCGACGCCGGTCTCGTCGGGGCCACGCTCGATCGGACCGGTCTGGGGGCGGCCCAGACGCCGCAAGGCGTGCGACGCGACCTGCTGCGGGCCGCCTACCGGGGCCATCCCCCGGACGGACCCGAGACCTGGACCGACGAGGCCGCCCTCCTCGAAGCCTGTAGCATCCCGGTCCATGTCGTCCCAGGCGATCCGGCCAATCTCAAGGTGACGCTGCCGGGCGATCTGGAACGGGCCGCGACCGCGCTGACCCTCCGGCGGTCCGTCCGGACGGGGATCGGGCACGACAGCCATCCGTTCGGTCCGGAGACGTCCCTTCGTCTCGGCGGCGTCGAGATCCCGGCCGCGCCACGTCTGTACGGGCATTCCGACGGCGATGTCGTCCTCCACGCGCTCGCCGATGCCCTGCTCGGGGCGACCGGTCTCGGTGACCTCGGTCGCCTCTTCCCGGCCGACGACCGGACGCCCCGCGGGGTCGCAAGTACGGCACTGCTGGTCGAGGTCCGCCGGCGCATCGAGACCGCCGGCTGGCGCGCCGCCTCGGTCGACCTGACGGTCATCGCCGCGCGGCCGCGGCTGGCCGCTCACCTGGAGCCGATGCGGGAGTCGATCGCGGCGCTGCTCGGGCTCGACACCGACCGCGTCAACGTCAAGGCGTCCAGCGGGAACCTCGAGGGCTCCGACGGGGCAGGGAGGTCCATCTCGGCGTTCGCGCTGGCGACCGTGGTGGCCGACCGATGAGCCTCCGTCTGCATGACACGCTGTCGGGCGAGACGCGCCCGTTCACGGCCGTCCGCGACGATCGGATCGGCATCTACTCGTGCGGGCCGACCGTCTACGGGCCGGCCCACATCGGGAACTTCCGGTCGTTCCTGTTCGCCGACCTGCTCGTCCGCCACCTGCGCTGGCGCGGTCACGCGGTGACCTGGGTGATGAACATCACCGACATCGACGACAAGATCATCCGTGGGGCCGCGGCGACGGGTGAGTCCATCACGACCGTCGCCGAGCGCTACCTGGAACGCTTCCTGGCCGATGCTGCGGCGCTCCGGATGACTCCGCCCGACGTCCTGCCACGGGCGACCGCCCACATCGACGAGATCGTCGCGCTCATCGCCACCCTGCTCGAGCGCGGACATGCCTATCGCACCGACGATGGTTCGATCTTCTTCCGCATCGCGTCGTGGCCCGCGTACGGTCGATTGGCGCGGCTCGATCCGGAGGGCCTGCGAGTGGGGGAGCGCGTCGAGGCCGACGACTACGGCAAGGACGACGTCCGCGACTTCGCCCTGTGGAAGGGCCCGAAACCCGGCGAGCCGTCGTGGGAGACGGCGATCGGTCCCGGCCGCCCGGGCTGGCATATCGAGTGCTCCGCGATGAGCATGGCCCATCTCGGGCCGTCGTTCGACATCCATACCGGCGGCGTCGACCTGATCTTCCCGCACCACGAGGACGAGATCGCCCAGAGCGAGGCGGCCACGGGGCAGACCTTCGTCGGCACGTGGCTGCACTGCGCCCACCTGCAGATGGGCGGCACCAAGATGGCCAAGTCGACCGGCAACATCACCCGGGTGGGCGAACTGCTCGCGGCGGGGACCTCGCCTCGGGCACTGCGGCTCGCCCTCATCTCCGTCCACTACCGCGCCGGGCTCAACCACTCCGACGATTCGCTTGCGGCGGCCGGTGCCGCACTGGAGCGGCTGGATGCGGCGGTCGCGGCCCTCGGCGCCTATCGAGAGACGCGAGCCGATGATCCGACGCTGCCGGTCCTGCTGGCGACGGCGCGCGAATTGTTCGGCGCGGCGATGGATGACGACCTCAACGTCTCCGCGGCACTGGCGGTCGTGTTCGACCTCGTACGAGACCTGAACCGTCGACTCGAGCGACGGGACCTTTCGACCGAGGACGCCGGGCGAGCGCTCGACGCGATGCGGGACCTCGACCGGGTGCTCGCGATCCTGCCGGACATCGAGGTCGAGATCGACACCGATGCGGCCGCCCTGCTCGCTGCTCGCGCGGCGGCGCGTGACGCTCGCGACTGGGCCGCGTCGGACCGACTTCGCGACGAACTCGGGGCGCTCGGCATCACCGTGGAGGACACCCGCGATGGCCAGCGCTGGCGTCGCGCCGTGGAGGCCGGCCGTGGCTGATCGTCCGCGCCGCGATGAGGACCGTCCGCGACCGGGCGGGCCAGGCCGGTCAGGAGGCGGTGCCGGCGGCTCGCGGAACCCGTCCAGTGGCAAGCCCGGTGGGAAGCCCCTCGGTCCCGGTGGCCCGAACCGAGACCATGCCGGACGGGACCGCGGCCCTGCCGGTTCGAACCGCAGCTATGGCGGGCCGGACCGAGGACCCGCCGGGCCGGACCGCGGCCGGCCTCGCCCGGGCGGTCCGCGACCGGGCGGTCCCTATCCCGGGACCCGGCCCCGACCACCGATCCGCGCGGACGAGCCCCGGATCCCCGACGGACCGGGCGGGCCACCCTGGGACGAGCGCGTCGGGCCAGACCGTGGGACATGGCGCCCCCCGCCGGGTGGCCGGCGACCCGGCACCGGTTTCGGAGGGGGTCCGCGACCCCATGGTGGGCGCCCGCCCGAGCGATGGACGAGGGAGGACGAGAGGCGGCCGCGGGGCACCGAGCGCAGTCGACCGCCGGCCCCACGCGGCCCGTACGACCGGCCGCGGCCGCCCGCCGCGGAGGGTTGGCCGCCGCGCGACGTCCCCGGTCGCGATCGGCCCAGAGGCGCGCCGCCGTTCCACGGCGGCTCACCGCCGGAACGCGGGACGCCACGGCCATCGTTCCGCGGCGGACCGCCTCCGCCGCCCCGGCCGTCGTTCCGGCCGAGGTTCGAGCGAGAACCGTGGCCGCGCCCGGTCGATGCGCTCCCGCCGCCCGACCTGCTCGGCCCGGAGGAAGAGCTCGTCGCCGGCCGTCGCCCGGTCGAGGAGGTCTTCGCGGCCGGGCGGACCGCCCATCGGCTGCTGGTCGTCCCGCAGCGACGCAACGCGCTCGAGCAACTGGTCCTGCACGCGACCCGGCTCCGCATCCCGATCGTCGAGGTCGAGGGTGGCTCGTTGACCGCCCTGGCGGGATTCGACGGCCATCAGGGCGTGGCACTCGTCGTGGAACCGCGGGCCTTCGCGACGCTCGAGGGGGTCCTGGCGCGGGCCGCCGAGCGCGACGAGCCGCCGTTCGTGCTCGTCCTCGATTCCCTCGAGGACCCGCAGAACGTCGGCACGCTGTTGCGCAGCGCGGAGGCCGCCGGTGTCCACGGCATCGTCTTCCCGACTCGGCGCCAGGCGCCGTTGTCGCCGGCTGCGGTCAAGGCGTCCGCCGGCGCCGTGGAGCATCTATTGCTGTGTCCGGTCGACGACCTCGCCGGTGCGCTCGCCGACCTGCACGCCCACGGCCTGCGCATCGCCGGTTCCGAGGCGGATGCACCGCTGACGGCCCGCCAGACCGACCTTCGAGGGCCGCTGGCGATCGTCGTCGGCAGTGAGGGCCAGGGCCTCGGGCCGACCGTCCGTCGTCGATGCGACCTGTTCATGCGCATCCCGATGCGCGGCGCCATCGGCTCGCTCAACGCGGCCGTGGCGGGGTCGGTCCTGCTGTTCGAGGCCGTGGCCCAGCGCGACCCCGATGGAAGCCAGCCGGTCCGGACGACGGCGCGAACGACGCCTGCGAAGCCGCGGACGACGCGATCGAAGCAGCCAGCGATCCCCGACCCGGACCTGACGGCCGGCCCCTCCGAACCCGCCCCGGGATCGGGCGAGGCCGCGATACCCGAGGCGGCCGCCGCACCCAGCGGGGACGCGTCCGGGGATCTCTTGCCGAGTGGTCCGGTCCCGGCCGAGGAACCGGCCTCGCCCGCCAAGCCGAAGAAACCTCGAGCGCCGCGCACCCAGCGCGCTTGACCCATGCGGCCGGCCGGCCCTATCATTCCCCGGCGCCGATGGGGTCATCTGCGGTATGACCCTGCGCGTCGCGCCGACGTAGCTCAATTGGTAGAGCAGCGGTTTTGTAAACCGCAGGTTCCGGGTTCGAGTCCCGTCGTCGGCTCCATCGCGAATGATCCGGTGGCGGGTTCACCTTGAGACCGCAGTCTCGGCCCGGTGCCGCTGCCACAGTGGGTAGGTTGAGCAGGTGGTGAGCTCCGCTGGCTGTAGACCAGCCGCCTTCGGCTGTGGGGGTTCGATTCCCTCCCTGCCCACCAACAGTCTTTGATCGGTCCCGGGCCCACATAGCTCAGCTGGCAGAGCACTTCCTTGGTAAGGAAGAGGTCATCGGTTCGAGTCCGATTGTGGGCTCCACGCCCCAGGCGGCTCCCGCCCCCTGAAGTCGATCCAGCGGCGAAGCCGCGCCTGTAAGGAGTAAACGGTCTCGTGGCCAAGAAGAAGTTCGAGCGCACCAAGCCGCACGTCAACATCGGCACGATCGGCCACATCGACCATGGCAAGACGAGCCTGACCGCGGCCATCACCAAGTACCTCGCCCTGAAGGGCGAGGCGGAGTACCGCGCCTTCGACACGATCGACAACGCGCCCGAGGAGCGCGAGCGCGGCATCACCATCGCCATCGCCCACGTCGAGTACGAGACCGACGCGCGCCACTACGCCCACGTCGACTGCCCAGGACACGCCGACTACATCAAGAACATGATCACCGGAGCCGCCCAGATGGACGGCGCGATCCTGGTCGTGGCCGCGACCGATGGCCCGATGCCCCAGACCCGCGAGCACATCCTGCTCGCCCGCCAGGTCGAGGTCCCCTACATCGTCGTCTTCTTGAACAAGGTCGACATGGTCGACGACGAGGAGCTGCTCGACCTGGTCGAGCTCGAGGTCCGCGAGCTGCTCAGCAAGTACGCCTTCCCGGGCGACGACATCCCGGTCATCCGCGGCTCGGCGTTGAAGGCGCTCGAGGCCGGCGACGACAAGAACGATCCGGCCTACGTCCCGATCCAGGCCCTGATGGACGCGGTCGACTCGTACATCCCGACGCCCGCCCGCGACATCGACAAGCCGTTCCTGATGCCGGTCGAGGACGTCTTCGGGATCAAGGGCCGGGGCACGGTCGCGACCGGGCGGATCGAGCGCGGCATCGTCAAGGTCGGCGACGAGGTCGAGCTGGTCGGGGTCAAGCCGACCCGCAAGATCGTGGTCACCGGGGTCGAGATGTTCAAGAAGCTGCTCGACGAGGGCCGCGCCGGGGACAACGTCGGCTGTCTCATCCGGGGCATCGAGCGCGAGGAGATCGAGCGCGGGCAGGTCCTGGCCAAGACGGGCTCGGTCAAGCCGCACACCAAGTTCACCGCCCAGGTGTACGTCCTGACCAAGGAGGAGGGTGGCCGCCATACCCCCTTCTACAACGGCTACCGCCCGCAGTTCTACCTGCGCACGACCGACGTGACCGGCGCCATCGGCCTGCCCGACGGGGCGGAGATGATCATGCCCGGCGACAACGTCGAGATGAGCGTCGAGCTGATCACCCCGATCGCCATCGAGATCGGCCAGCGCTTCGCCATCCGCGAGGGTGGCCGGACCGTCGGCGCCGGCGCCATCGTCAGCATCGTCGAGTAGGGACGACATGGCGAAGGTCGAGGCACGTCCAACCATCCAGCTCGCCTGCACCGAGTGCAAGGAGCGCACCTACACGACGCGAAAGAACAAGAAGAACGATCCCAATCGGATCGAACTGCAGAAATACTGCCCGCGATGCCGACGGCATACACTTCACCGCGAGGCGAAGTAGGCCAGCCCACAGGGGTGTAGCTCAATTGGCAGAGCACTGGTCTCCAAAACCAGCGGTTGTAGGTTCGAGTCCTATCGCCCCTGCCACTTCACTTCCGTAGCCGCAGAGAAGAACGACAGACGTGACCCGCATCCGCCGCTATTTCAACGAGGTCTTCTCCGAGCTCCGCAAGGTCTCGTGGCCGACGCGTGAACAGGTCCGTACCCTCACGGTCCTGGTCTTCGCGATCAGCCTTGTCGTCGGCATCTACATCGCGTTCTGGGACACCGTGTTCCAGGGCGTGATCGGCTTCATCGCGAAGAGCTAGGGCGGGATGATGACCGAGACCACGACCGAGACTCGCGCCCCCGAGAAGCGCTGGTACGTGATCCACACGTATTCAGGCTACGAGAACAAGGTCAAGGCGAACCTCGAGCACCGCATCGAATCGATGGGGATGGAAGACCGGATCTTCCAGGTCCTCGTCCCGATGGAGGACGAGATCGAGATCCGCCAGGGCCAGCGCCACACGGTCCAGAAGAAGGTCTATCCGGGCTACGTCCTGGTCGAGATGATCCTGGATCCCGACAGCTGGTTCGTCGTCCGCAACACGCCGGGCGTGACCAGCTTCGTCGGTGGCGCCAACATCCCGGGTGTCCGCAGTGAGCCCATCCCCCTCGACGAGAACGAGGTCAAGCAGATCCTCCGGCACATGGGTGTCGAGACGCCCAAGTACCGCGTCGCATTCACCAAGGGCCAGAGCGTCCGGGTCACCGACGGGCCGTTCGCCGAGTTCATCGGCACGGTCGACGAGGTCAACCCGGAACGCAACAAGGTCAAGGTGCTGGTGAGCATCTTCGGCCGGGAGACGCCCGTCGAACTGGACTTCCTCCAGGTCGAAAAACTCTAAGAAGGGACCTGAACCCCCGTGGCCAAGAAGATCCGAATCGTCCTGACCCTGCAACTGCCGGCCGGCAAGGCCACGCCCGCGCCGCCCGTCGGGACCGCACTGGGCCCGCACGGCATCAACATCGTCGAGTTCACCAAGTCCTACAACGAGAAGACGGCCGACAAGGCGGGCCAGATCATCCCGGCCCAGATCACCGTCTTCGAGGACCGGTCGTTCACGTTCATCCTCAAGACGCCACCCGCGGCAGACCTCCTGCGCAAGGCGGCCGGCGTCGAGAAGGGGGCGATGACCCCGCGCCGCGAGACGGTCGGTCGGGTCACCCGCGACCAGGTCCGCGAGATCGCCGGGATCAAGATGGCCGACCTCAACGCCAACGACGTCGAGGGCGCGATGCGCCAGATCGAGGGCACGGCCCGGAGCATGGGCATCGAGGTCGTCAACTAGAGCGACCACCAGCTCGCGCCGGCGGCGCCGTCTCGCCGGAACGCCCACCCCGCGTGAAGGGGGAGGTCGGGCTCGACCCGACCGCCAGGAAGGAACCAGGAACCATGGCCAACCACGGCAAGAAATATCTCGAAGCGGCCAAGCTCGTCGATCGCGAGCGCGTGTACTCGCCGCTCGAGGCGGTCGAACTCGCCAAGCAGACGACGACCGTCGCCTTCGACGCCTCCATCGAGCTCCATCTGCGGCTCGGCGTCGACCCGCGGCATGCCGACCAGATGGTCCGCGGCACCGTCGTCCTGCCGCACGGCACGGGCAAGATCGTGCGCGTCGCCGTCTTCGCCCAGGGCGAGAAGGCGCAGGAGGCGCTGCGTGCCGGAGCGGACGAGGTCGGCGGCGATGACCTGGTCAAGAAGATCGAGGCCGGCTGGCTCGAATTCGACGTCGCCATCGCGACCCCCGATTCGATGGGCATGGTCGGCAAGCTCGGCAAGATCCTCGGCCGTCGTGGCCTGATGCCGAACCCGAAGGCCGGCACCATCACCTTCGACGTCGAGCGCGCGGTCAAGGAAGTCAAGGGCGGCCGGGTCGAGTTCCGTGTCGACAAGACGGCCATCGTCCATGCCGCGCTCGGCAAGAGCAGTTTCGAGGCGACCGCCCTGGTCGACAACCTGGCCGCACTGGTCGACGCGATCAACCGGGCCAAGCCGACGGGCGCGAAGGGCCAGTACCTCAGGACATTGACGATCGCCAGCACGATGGGCCCGGGCATCCGGGTCGACGTGCCGGGCGTCCTGGCGGCAGCCGCCGCCTGATCGCAGCCCCGACCGGCTCGCGCCGGTCACCACCGCGACCGCCGAGAAGCGAGTCGCGAACCATATGTTGACGGACTACCGCAGACAGCCTGCGCTCGCGGACTCGCCGCCTGGACCTCATGGCCCGGCGACGGTCGGAGCTTGATCCGTCGGACCGGATCGGTCGCTCACGGCCCGCAGGGGTCGCTCGACCGGGGACGCCGACGAGCACGCCGAGGCAGACCGGTGCCGCTCCACCTTCGGGTGGGCAGCGCCCCTGCGAGCTGGGGTCGGCCTTCCGCGGAAGGCGACCGAGGACCGTCGCGCAGGGGCCGCCCGATCGGACGATCGGGGCCCACCGCCGCACGCCGGTCGCGTGCTGAAGGAGAGGAGCCACCATGCCGACAGAGGCCAAACGCGAGACGGTCGCCGAGCTGCGCGAGGAACTCGCCAACGCCCGGACGATGATCGTGTCCGAGTACCGCGGCCTCAAGGTCAAGGAGATCGCCGAGGTCCGGCGCGCGTTGCACAAGCAGGACGTGACCTACCGCGTCGTCAAGAACCGCCTGATGCGCATCGCCGCCGAGGATTCGGTCGGTGCCGCGCTGGGGCCATTGCTCGTCGGTCCGACCGCGATCGCGTTCGGGTCGGACGAGACGGCCACCGCCAAGGCCGTCATCGACGCGACCCGCCCGTATTCGAGGGTCGTCCGCATCACCGGCGGCGTCATCGGCGACCGTGCCATCGGCGCCGAGGATGTGGCCACCCTGGCGACGTTGCCACCACGTGCCGTCCTGCTGGCCAAGCTGGCCGGCGGGATGCAGGCCCCGGTCGCGATGCTGGCCGGTCTGTTCAACGCCCCGCTGCGCAACCTGGGCTATGCCCTGCAGCAGGTCGCCGAGCAGAAGGCCAAGACCGGCGCGTAGGCGCCGACCCATCACAGATCCGATCCGTCACACACACCAAGGAGACATGACATGGCTGTCCTGACCCAGGACGATCTGCTCGAAGCGATCGACAAGATGACCGTCCTCGAGCTGTCCGAGTTCATCAAGCGCTTCGAGGACCGCTACGGCGTCACCGCCGCGGCTCCGGCCGCGGTCGCCGCGGCTCCGGCCGCCGGTGCCGACGCCGCCGCCCCCGCGGCCGTCGCCGAGGAGCAGACCGAGTTCACCGCCACCCTGACCGAGATCGGGCCGAACAAGATCCCGGTCATCAAGGTCGTCCGCGAGCTGACCGGCCTCGGCCTCAAGGAGGCCAAGGACCTGGTCGACGCCTCGCCCAAGGCGGTCAAGGAAGGCGTGACCAAGGACGAAGCCGAGAAGATCAAGGCCGCGCTCGAGGAGCAGGGCGCAAAGGTCGAGATCAAGTAACCCCGCGCCAACGGACGTCGCCGCTGGGGCAGCCCTGAACCGCCCCAGCGGCGAAACCTTTGGATCGTGACCTCGAATGCCCTACCACGTTGTGGGGCGTTTGACAAGCCAGAAAATCGCGGTATCCTACTCCTTCTGTGAGCGCGGCCTCTCTTTCCCCTTCCTCCTCCGTCAAGGAGCGGTGCTTCATGCTGTCTGCTGCTGATTCGTCGACGCGCGCCCGAACCCCGTCGGGTCGCATCTCGTACGCCCGGATCGACAAGAAGGTCGATGGCGTCAGTTACGAGAAGTTCGAGATCCCCAATCTGATCGAACTCCAGCTCGATTCGTTCGCCTGGTTCGTCGACAAGGGGCTCCGCGAACTGTTCGACGAGATCAGTCCGATCAAGGACTTCACCGGCAAGGTGATGGAGCTCCAGTTCCTCGATTACGAGTTCGGTGCACCCAAGTACTCCGAGGAGGAGTGCCGGACGAAGGACCTGACGTTCAGCAAGCCGCTCTACGTCAACGTCGAACTCCTGATCAAGGAGACCGGCGAGATCCAGCGCCAGCGCGTCTACATGGGCGACTACCCATGGATGACCGACCAGGGCACGTTCGTGATCAACGGCGCCGAGCGCGTCGTCGTCAGCCAGCTGGTCCGCTCGCCGGGCGTCTACTACAGCGAGACGGAGGACCCGGCGTCGGGGCGCATGCTGTTCAGCGCCAAGGTCATCCCGAACCGCGGCGCCTGGCTCGAGTTCGAGACCAACAACAAGGACCAGCTGTGGGTCAAGGTCGATCGCAAGCGCAAGATCGCGGCGACGACCCTGCTCCGCGCGGTCGGCTACGAGCAGAACGACGAGATCGCCGCGCTGTTCACCGCGGTCGACATCGAGGTCGAGCATCCGTTCATCGCGGCGACCCTCGACAAGGACCTGACGCGGACCCAGGCCGAGGCGCTCATCGAGGTCTATAAGAAGCTCCGCCCGGGCGATCCGCCCACCGGCGACAACGCGCGCCAGCTCGTCGAGAGCCTGTTCTTCAACTTCCGTCGCTACGACCTCGGGCGCGTCGGGCGCTACAAGTTCAACAAGAAGCTGGACCCGGTCGCCGCCCGACTCGGGGTGGAGTTGCCGCGCGAAGGCCGGACCATCACCCGCGAGGACATCGCGGCCATCGTCGGTCACCTCATCGAGTGCAACCGCGGCCTGCATCCCAAGGACGACATCGACCACCTCGGCAACCGGCGCATCCGCGCCAACGGCGAGCTCATCCAGAACGCCTTCCGGATCGGCCTGCTGCGCATGGAACGGGTCGTCCGCGAGCGGATGACCATCCAGGAGCTGGACAAGGCCACGCCGAACGCGCTCATCAACATCCGGCCCGTGGTCGCCGCCATGAAGGAGTTCTTCGGCGGCAGCCAGCTCAGCCAGTTCATGGACCAGACCAACCCACTGGCCGAGCTGACCAGCAAGCGGCGCCTCTCGGCGCTCGGCCCGGGCGGCCTGTCGCGCGAGCGCGCCGGCTTCGACGTCCGTGACGTCCACCACAGCCACTACGGTCGGATCTGCCCGATCGAGACGCCGGAAGGGCCGAACATCGGCCTGATCGGGTCGCTCGCGACGTACGGCCGGATCAACAGCTACGGCTTCATCGAGACGCCCGTACCGCAAGGTCAAGCGGACGGTCGGCTGGGACGAGGGCGACCTCGCCCGGTTCGAGGCGGGCACGGACCTCGTGTCGAAGGGTGGCGACGTCGTCGTCAAGGCCGGCCAGCCGTTCAACGCGGCCGCGGTCGCCGAGCTCAAGAAGCAGAAGGCCCACGCGTTCCCGATCCGGCCGGTCGTGACCGACGAGATCGAGTACCTGCCGGCCGACGAGGAAGAGGAGCACGTCGTCGCGCAGGCCAACGCGCCGCTCGACGCGGACGGCCACTTCACCGCCGAGCGCATCCCATCGCGCTATCGGGACACCTTCCCGGAGGCCCGGGCCGAGCCAGATCGAGTACATGGACGTCTCGCCCAAGCAGGTCGTCTCGGTGGCCACGGCGCTCATCCCGTTCCTCGAGCACGACGACGCCAACCGCGCCCTGATGGGTTCGAACATGCAGCGCCAGGCCGTGCCGCTGCTCGAGCCCGAGTCGCCGATCGTCGGCACCGGCATGGAGGAGCGCGCCGCGCGCGACTCCGGCCAGGTCCTCGTCGCTCGTCGTGGCGGCCTCGTGACGAGCGTCACCGCCGAGCGGATCCACATCGAGACCGACTCCGGCGAGCTCGACGAGTACAAGCTGCTCAAGTTCGTGCGCAGCAACCAGGGCACCTGCATCAACCAGCGCCCGATCGTGGACGTCGGCGCGCGCGTCGTCGACGGCCAGCCGATCGGCGACTCCAGCTCCACGCAGCTCGGCGAGCTCGCGCTCGGTCGCAACATCCTCGTGGCGTTCATGAGCTGGGAGGGCGGCAACTACGAGGACGCGATCGTCATCAGCGATCGCCTCGTCCGCGACGACCTGTTCACCAGCATCCACATCGAGAAGCACGAGATGGAGTCGCGCGACACCAAGCTCGGGCCCGAGGAGATCACCCGCGACATCCCCAACGTCGGCGAGGAGTCCCTCAAGGACCTCGACGAGGAGGGCATCGTCTACATCGGCGCCGAGGTGCGCCCCGGCGACATCCTGGTCGGCAAGATCACGCCCAAGGGCGAGACCGAGCTGACCGCCGAGGAACGCCTCCTGCGGGCGATCTTCGGTGAGAAGGCGCGCGAGGTGAAGGACAGCTCATTGCGCCTGCCCCACGGCGAGCGCGGCAAGGTCGTCGAGGTCCGCGAGTTCCGTCGCGAGCTCAACGACGACCTCCAGCCCGGCGTCAACCGGCTGGTCCGCGTGTCAGTCGCCCAGAAGCGCAAGATCAGCGTCGGCGACAAGATGGCCGGCCGCCACGGCAACAAGGGCGTCATCGCCAAGATCCTGCCGGCCGAGGACATGCCGTTCCTGCCCGACGGGACCCCGGTCGACATCATCCTCAACCCGCTCGGCGTGCCGAGCCGGATGAACATCGGTCAGATCCTGGAGACGCACCTCGGTTGGGCGCTCCATGAGAAGGGCCAGAAGGCGGCCACGGCGGTCTTCGACGGCGCGACCGAGCACGACATCAAGGACGAGCTTCGCTCGGCCAAGCACATGGTCTACGGCGTGTCGAAGTCGCTGCCGGAGAACGGCAAGATCGACCTGCGCGATGGGCGGACGGGCGAGCTGTTCGACCGGCCGATCACCGTCGGCTACATCTACATGCTGAAGCTCCACCACCTGGTCGAGGACAAGATCCACGCGCGGTCGACCGGCCCGTACAGCCTCATCACCCAGCAACCGCTCGGTGGCAAGGCCCAGTTCGGTGGCCAGCGCTTCGGCGAGATGGAGGTCTGGGCGCTCGAGGCCTACGGGGCCGCGAACATCCTGCAGGAGCTGCTGACGGTCAAGTCGGACGACGTGCTGGGCCGCGTCCAGACGTACGAGGCGATCGTCAAGGGCGAAGAGATCCAGCCGCCTCGCGTCCCGGAGTCATTCAAGGTGCTCATCAAGGAACTGCGCAGCCTCGGCCTCAACGCCGAGATCCTCGATCCGAACGACGAGGAGATCCCGCTCGCGGAGGACGACGCCTCCGGTTACCTGCTCCCCGATCTCGGTGGGATCAACCTCGCCGGGTTCGAGGACTGATCTCCTGTACCTGAACCCGTCCCCGACCCGACACCCGCGGCGCCGCGTCATGGCCGACGCGACCGCCGCTCGCTCACGGTCCGCATCGCGTTGCCGAGCCAGACGGCGGCGCGGAGGAGAACCATGCTCGAAGTCAATAACTTCAGCGCGATCCGCATCTCGCTCGCCAGCCCGGACCAGATCCGGGAATGGTCGAAGGGTGAGGTCACCAAGCCCGAGACCATCAACTACCGGACGCTCAAGCCGGAGAAGGACGGGCTGTTCGACGAGCGCATCTTCGGTCCGACCAAGGACTGGGAGTGCTACTGCGGCAAGTACAAGCGCATCCGCTACAAGGGCATCATCTGCGACAAGTGCGGCGTCGAGGTCACGCGCTCGAAGGTCCGTCGCGAGCGGATGGGCCACATCCAGCTGGCCAGCCCGGTCAGCCACATCTGGTACTTCAAGGGCACGCCGAGCCGGCTCGGCATCCTGCTCGACATCAGCCCGCGCAACCTCGAGCGCATCCTCTACTTCGCGCTGTACATCGTCACCCACGTCGATGAGGACGCACGCAAGCGCGCCCTGGCCGCGATCGAGGAAGAGGCCGAGGGACGCGGCGGCAAGGCCGGCCAGCGGCTGACCGAGCTCGAGGACGAGCTGCGCGCCGAACTGAACAAGAACAAGGACGAGCTGGAGGCCGAACTGGCCCGCACCAAGGCCGATCTCGAGGCACAGCGTGCCGCGCGGACCGAGGAGATCGCCGCCGTCGCCCAGACGACCCAGGCCGCCCTGGCCGAGCTCAAGACGGGTGTCGCCGCGGAGACGATCGCGTTCGCCGCCGACCGGCGAGGTCGTCGTCGCGGCCGGCGACAAGGGCGGAAAGGAGGCGACCGCCCGCCTGCGCAAGATCGTCGGCGACTACACCGAGCAGGTCAACGCCGACCTCCAGCAGCGCGAGGCCGACGAGGCGCGTGCGGTGGAGCAGAAGGTCGAGGACCTCGCGGGCCGCGATGGACGACACCCTGCGCCACGAGCGCGAGGGGCTCCAGGAGCAGGCGCAGGGGACCAAGGACGAGCTGCGCAAGCTGCGCGACGAGCTCGAATCGCTCAAGCCGATGCAGACGCTCGGCGAGACCGAGTTCCGAACCTCGACGAGCGCTACGGCGCGGGCGCCAAGGGCGGCCGTGTGTTCGGAGCCGGCATGGGCGCCGAGGCGGTCCGCGAGATCATCAGCCGGATGGACCTCGAGGAGCTGGCTCGCTCGCTCCACGTCGAGGTCCGCACGAGCTCCGGTCAGCGACGCAAGAAGGCGATCAAGCGGCTGCGCCTGATCGAGGCCTTCCGCCGGTCGGGCACGCGCCCGGACTGGATGATCCTGTCCGTCCTGCCGGTCATCCCGCCGGACCTCCGGCCGATGGTCCAGCTCGATGGCGGGCGTTTCGCGACATCCGACCTGAACGATCTCTACCGGCGCGTCATCAACCGCAACAACCGGCTCAAGCGACTGCTGGAGCTGGGCGCCCCGGAGATCATCATCCGCAACGAGAAGCGGATGCTCCAGGAAGCCTGCGACGCGCTGATCGACAACGGCCGGCGCGGCCGGGCGATCGCCGGCACCGGCAACCACCGCCTGAAGTCGCTGTCCGACATGCTCAAGGGCAAGCAGGGCCGGTTCCGCCAGAACCTGCTCGGCAAGCGCGTGGACTACTCGGGTCGCTCGGTCATCGTGGTCGGCCCGGAGCTCAAGCTCCACCAGTGCGGGCTGCCCAAGAAGATGGCGCTCGAGCTGTTCAAGCCGTTCGTCATGCGCCAGCTCGTCGAGAAGGGCTTCGCCCACAACATCAAGAGCGCCAAGCGCATCGTCGAGCGCGTGCGACCGGAGGTCTGGGACGTCCTCGAGGACGTCATCAAGGACCATCCCGGTCCTGCTCAACCGCGCCCCGACCCTCCACCGCCTGGGCATCCAGGCGTTCATGCCGGTCCTCGTCGAGGGCTCGGCCATCCAGATCCACCCGCTCGTCTGCACGGCCTTCAACGCCGACTTCGACGGCGACCAGATGGCGGTCCACGTGCCGCTGTCGACGGCCGCCCAGGAAGAAGCGCGGACGATGATGCTGTCGACGGCCAACCTGCTGTCGCCGGCCGACGGGAGCCCGGTCGTGGCGCCGACCCAGGACATGGTCCTCGGCTGCTACTACCTGACCATGGACGCGGAGCCCGTCAAGGGCAAGGCGGTCCGGACGTTCGCCACGGAGGACGAGGCGATCCTCGGCTACCAGCTGCGCGAGAAGACCGGCGCCACGCTCCACGAGCTGATCGACGTCGAGGTCCAGACCTGGGATGCCGAGGCGGCGACGCTCCGCCTGGAGCGTCGCCGGACCACCATCGGCCGGGTCATCTTCAACCAGATCCTGCCCGACGCCCTGCGCTTCCATGACACGGTCATGCGTCGCTCCGACCTCAAGGAGCTCGTCGACGTGTGCTATCGCCAGCTCGGACCGGAGGAGACGGCCCATCTCGTCGATGGGATCAAGAGCGTCGGCTTCGAGTTCGCGACGCGCGGTGGCATGACCATCGGCCTGTTCGACATCGAGATCCCGAAGGACAAGCCCGCCCGCCTCGACGCGGCGGACGAGTCCGTCGCCGCCATCGACCGCCAGTTCCAGCGCGGCCTCATCACCGAGGACGAGCGCTACGAGCAGGTCGTCGGGGTGTGGCAGGAGACGAGTTCGGCCATGTCGGACGAGATGATGCGGTCGCTCGACCCGAGCGGTCCGGTCACGATGATGACGGCGTCCGGCGCCCGCGGGAACAAGGGCAACATCGGCCAGCTGGGCGCCATGCGCGGCCTGATGGCCGACCCGTCCGGCCGGATCATCGACGTCCCGGTCCGCAGCAACTTCCGCGAGGGCATGACCGTCCTCGAGTACTTCATCTCCACCCACGGCGCCCGCAAGGGCCTCGCCGATACGGCCCTGCGGACGGCCGACTCCGGGTACCTCACCCGGCGTCTGGTCGACGTCGCGCAGGACGTCATCACCCGCGAGGAGGACTGCGGCACCGAAGAGGGGAGCTGGATCATCCGGAGCGAGTCGAGCGACGAGAAGGGCGCCTTCCAGAAGCGTCTCGTCGGCCGGCTGGCCGCGGCCCCGCTGCCCGATCCGCGGGTCGAGACCAAGAAGGGCGCGGAGCCGACCCTCCTGGTCGATCGCAACGAGCTGATCATGGAAGAGGCCGCCGCCCGGATCGATGCGGCCGGCGTCGACGAGGTCCTCGTCCGCTCGCCACTCACCTGCGAAGCCCGCCACGGCGTCTGCCGGGCATGCTACGGCCGCAACCTCGCCACCGGCGAGATGGTCGGCTCGGGTGAGGCGGTCGGCATCATCGCCGCCCAGTCGATCGGCGAGCCCGGGACGCAGCTGACCATGCGGACGTTCCACACCGGCGGCGTCGCCGCGGGCGTGGACATCACCGCCGGCCTGCCGCGCGTCGAGGAGCTGTTCGAGGCCCGCATCCCCAAGGGCAAGGCCGAGATCAGCCACATCGACGGCATCGTCGAGATCGTCCGCGGTGACGGCCCGACCAAGGTCAAGGTCATCTCCACCGAGGTCTACGACACCTCGCTCGTCGCTGCCGTCAGGTGCCGAGATGCTGGCCGCCCCAGGCGACCTCGTCGAGCTCGGCCAGGTCCTCGCGCGGGCCGAGGTCGATGGCGCCACGACCGACATCGCGGCGCCGGTGAAGGGCTTCCTCGTCAAGGGCGACGAGGGACTCGTCGTCCGCGCCGAGGATGTCGTCGAGCGCGAATACCTCATCCCCCACAACGCCAAGATCCTGGTCGACAACGGCTCGGAGATCCGCGCCGGCGACGCCATCACCGACGGACCGATCAACCCGCAGGAGTACCTCGACACCCGGGGCAAGGACGCCGTCCAGCGCTACCTGGTGAAGGAAGTCCAGAAGGTCTACAAGAGCCAGGGCGTCACGATCAACGACAAGCACATCGAGATCATCGTCCGGCAGATGCTCCGCAAGGTGCGCATCGACCAGCCGGGCGACGTCGACCTGCTGCCGACCGAGCTCGTCGATCGGCTCGAGTTCGAGGAGCACAACAACCGCGTGCTGGCCGAGGGTGGCGAGCCGGCCACGGCCCAGACCGTGCTGCTGGGCGTGACCAAGGCTTCGCTCAACACCTCCAGCTTCCTCGCCGCGGCCTCCTTCCAGGAGACGACCCGGGTGCTGACCGAGGCCGCCATCAACGGCGCCAAGGACCACCTGATCGGGCTCAAGGAGAACGTCATCATCGGCAAGCTCATCCCGGCCGGGACGGGTGCGCCGGCGAACGTGGCCGCTCGCAAGGAGCGCGACCGCCGGGCCGCCCTCGAGGCCCTCGCCGGCGAGGCGCTCGAGGACCTCGGCACCGAGTTCAACCCGTTCCTCGAGGACGGCGAGAGCCGGGTGCCCGACGACGATGCGGCCGGCC
Organism: uncultured Chloroflexia bacterium; assembly: GCA_963833705.1. Taxonomy (GTDB): domain Bacteria; phylum Chloroflexota; class Limnocylindria; order Limnocylindrales; family CSP1-4; genus SPCO01. Next base: position 358,269 of record CAWHYQ010000004.1, read on the forward strand.
TGGCGCTGGCCGCCACGATCGCCGAGGGCGGCGACGACGAGGCCGATCCGGCCAACCCGTTCCCGTGTCCATCGAGACCGACGGGGATGGCGCGGACGACCTCGCCAACCCGTTCCTGGAGGAGGCGAAGGTCCTCGCCGAGACCGCCGACGAGGGCTGACGAAACCGCCCATCCGGAGCTCATCCGCGGCCCGTCGGACGTTTGACACGCTCGTCGGGCCGCTGCTAGACTCCGCGTTCGTGGCCTCGGGAGGGGTCCGCCTGCGGCGCCCTCGCCGCGGACCATCATCCTGTCACTGAAACCGGTCCATCGCCTGCCGCTCTACCGGCCGACGATCCCCGAGACCGGCCCCGGTCGCCAACGACCGCCTTGGAACCTGACCGACCGAAAGGAGTAGCGTCTTCGTGCCGACGATCAGCCAGCTCGTGCGCCACGGCCGCAAGCGCAAGATCTCGAAGATCAAGGCGCCGGCCATGCGCAAGAACTGGAACAGCCTGCGCCAGCGCCAGGTGTCGATCCCGGGCGCCCCCCAGAAGCGGGGCGTGTGCCTCCAGGTTCGAACGATGACGCCGAAGAAGCCGAACTCCGCACTGCGCAAGATCGCCCGCGTGCGCCTGACCAACCAGATGGAGGTCACGGCCTATATCCCGGGCATCGGGCACAACCTGCAGGAGCACTCGGTGGTGCTGGTTCGTGGCGGCCGGGTCAAGGACCTGCCGTCGGTCAAGTACCACATCATCCGTGGCACGCTCGATGCCGCCGGCGTCCGCGACCGCAAGCAGGGCCGCAGCAAGTACGGCGCCAAGGCCGCGACCAAGCCGGGAGCCCGCTAGATGCCGCGACGAACGAGCATCGCGCGCAAGACCAAGTACGAGGTCGTCCCGGCCAATCGGACCACCGCGCGCTTCTCGGCCAAGCTGATGAAGGGTGGCAAGCAGAACCTTGCCGATCGCATCCTGCGCCAGGCGCTCGCCCGGGCCGAGGCCCAGGCCAGCCGGCCCGGTCTCGAGATCCTCGAGGCGGCCATGCGCAACGCGACCCCCATCATCGAGGTCAAGCCGCGTCGCGTCGGGGGCGCCACATACCAGGTGCCGGTGGAGATCCGGGGCGACCGGCGCATGTCGCTGGGCGTCCGCTGGCTCGTCCAGGCGGCCCGCAAGCGCAACGGCAAGAGCATGAGCGAGAAGCTTGCCGCCGAGCTCGTCGATGCCATGAACGGGCTCGGCGCGGCGGTCAAGCGACGTGAAGACACGCACAAGATGGCGGAGGCCAACCGGGCCTTCAGCCATTTCAAGTGGTAGGACCGGGAGCGTAGGCTGACCGTGGCACGACAGGTTCCGCTCGCACGCACGCGGAACATCGGCATCATCGCGCATATCGACGCCGGCAAGACGACCGTGACCGAGCGGATCCTCTTCTACACGAAGAAGATCTACAAGATCGGCGAGGTCCATGAGGGCGCGGCCACGATGGACTGGATGCCCCAGGAACAGGAACGGGGCATCACCATCACGGCCGCCGCGACGACGGCGTTCTGGGGCGACCATCGCATCAATATCATCGATACGCCCGGGCACGTGGACTTCACGGTCGAGGTCGAACGAAGCCTTCGCGTGCTCGACGGCGCGGTCGTCGTCTTCGACGGCGTGGCCGGTGTGGAGCCGCAGTCCGAGACCGTCTGGCGCCAGGCCGACCGCTACGGCGTGCCCCGCTTCTGCTTCATCAACAAGCTCGACCGGACCGGCGCCGATTTCTGGCGATGCGTCGACTCCATCAAGGACCGATTGGGCGCCAATGCCGTCCCGATCCAGATCCCGATCGGGCGAGAGGACCAGTTCCAGGGCGTCATCGACCTCGTCGAGATGAAGGCCATCTACTATCGCGACGACCTGGGCAATCAGATCGACGTCGTCGACATCCCGGCCGACCTGCAGGCCGAGGCCGAGAAGCATCGCCACGCCATGGTCGAGGCCGTCGCCGAGATGGACGACGAGCTCACCCACAAGTACCTCGAGGGCGAGGAGCTGACGGTCGAGGAGGTCAAGCATGGCCTCCGGCTCGGCACGCTGACGACCCGGATCATCCCGGTGCTGACCGGCTCGGCGCTCAAGAACAAGGGCGTCCAGAAGATGCTCGATGCGGTCGTCGACTACCTGCCGTCCCCGCTCGACGTCCCGCCGATGATCGGGCTCGATCCCAAGAGCGGCGCGGACATCGTCCGAACGCCATCGGACAGCGAGCCGTTCAGTGCCCTCGCGTTCAAGATCGCGGCCGACCCGTTCGTCGGGAAGCTCGCGTTCTTCCGGGTGTACTCGGGCACGCTGAAGGCCGGGTCGTACGTCTACAACCCGGTCAAGGACAAGCGCGAGCGGATCGGGCGCATCCTCCAGATGCACGCCAACCACCGCGAAGAGATCGACATCGTGTACGCCGGCGACATCGCCGCCGCGGTCGGGCTCAAGGACACCTACACCGGCGACACGCTGGCGGACCCCGAGCATCCGATCATCCTCGAGTCGATGACCTTCCCGGAGCCCGTCATCGAGGTCAAGATCGAACCGAAGACGAAGGCCGACCAGGACAAGCTGGCGCTCGCCCTGCAGCGGTTGTCCGAGGAGGACCCGACCTTCCGGGTCAAGACCGATCCTGAGACCTCCGAGACGCTCATCGCCGGGATGGGCGAGCTCCACCTCGACGTGCTCGTCGACCGGATGGTCCGCGAGTTCCACGTGGCCGCCAACATCGGCAAGCCGCAGGTCTCCTATCGCGAGACCATCCGCCGCGCCGCCGAGGGCAATGGCCGGTTCGTCCGCCAGACCGGTGGCAAGGGCCAGTACGGCCACGCCGTCATCAAGCTGGAGCCCGCCGAGAAGGGGGCCGGCTACGAGTTCATCGACAAGATCGTCGGGGGCACCATCCCGCGCGAGTACATCAAGCCGGTCGACCAGGGGATCCGCGAGACGCTGGCCACGGGCATCTACGCCGGGTTCCCGGTCGTGGATGTCAAGGTCACCCTGTTCGACGGGTCGTACCACGACGTGGACTCGTCCGAGATGGCGTTCAAGATCGCCGGTTCGATGGCCATCAAGGACGCCTTCGCCAAGGCCGATCCGGCCATCCTCGAGCCGATCATGAAGGTCGAGGTGCTCATGCCGGAGGAGTTCATGGGCGACGTCATCGGCGACCTCAACAGCCGCCGTGGCCAGATCGAGGGGATGGAATCGCGCGGTTCGACCCAGGTCGTCCGGGCCTTCGTCCCGCTCGCCCAGATGTTCGGCTACGTGACCGACCTGCGCAGCATGTCGCAGGGCCGGGCCACCTCGTCGATGGAGTTCAGCCACTACGCCGAGGTGCCGGGCAACCTGGCCTCGGAACTCGTCCAGAAGTCCAAGGTCTAGCAGGAAGCCGGGAGCAGCCCAGATGGCCAAGAAGAAGTTCGAGCGCACCAAGCCGCACGTCAACATCGGCACGATCGGCCACATCGACCATGGCAAGACGAGCCTGACCGCGGCCATCACCAAGTACCTCGCCCTGAAGGGCGAGGCGGAGTACCGCGCCTTCGACACGATCGACAACGCGCCCGAGGAGCGCGAGCGCGGCATCACCATCGCCATCGCCCACGTCGAGTACGAGACCGACGCGCGCCACTACGCCCACGTCGACTGCCCAGGACACGCCGACTACATCAAGAACATGATCACCGGAGCCGCCCAGATGGACGGCGCGATCCTGGTCGTGGCCGCGACCGATGGCCCGATGCCCCAGACCCGCGAGCACATCCTGCTCGCCCGCCAGGTCGAGGTCCCCTACATCGTCGTCTTCTTGAACAAGGTCGACATGGTCGACGACGAGGAGCTGCTCGACCTGGTCGAGCTCGAGGTCCGCGAGCTGCTCAGCAAGTACGCCTTCCCGGGCGACGACATCCCGGTCATCCGCGGCTCGGCGTTGAAGGCGCTCGAGGCCGGCGACGACAAGAACGATCCGGCCTACGTCCCGATCCAGGCCCTGATGGACGCGGTCGACTCGTACATCCCGACGCCCGCCCGCGACATCGACAAGCCGTTCCTGATGCCGGTCGAGGACGTCTTCGGGATCAAGGGCCGGGGCACGGTCGCGACCGGGCGGATCGAGCGCGGCATCGTCAAGGTCGGCGACGAGGTCGAGCTGGTCGGGGTCAAGCCGACCCGCAAGATCGTGGTCACCGGGGTCGAGATGTTCAAGAAGCTGCTCGACGAGGGCCGCGCCGGGGACAACGTCGGCTGTCTCATCCGGGGCATCGAGCGCGAGGAGATCGAGCGCGGGCAGGTCCTGGCCAAGACGGGCTCGGTCAAGCCGCACACCAAGTTCACCGCCCAGGTGTACGTCCTGACCAAGGAGGAGGGTGGCCGCCATACCCCCTTCTACAACGGCTACCGCCCGCAGTTCTACCTGCGCACGACCGACGTGACCGGCGCCATCGGCCTGCCCGACGGGGCGGAGATGATCATGCCCGGCGACAACGTCGAGATGAGCGTCGAGCTGATCACCCCGATCGCCATCGAGATCGGCCAGCGCTTCGCCATCCGCGAGGGTGGCCGGACCGTCGGCGCCGGCGCCATCGTCAGCATCGTCGAGTAGGGACGACATGGCGAAGCAGCGGATCAGGATCCGCCTCAAGGCCTACGATCACCGACTGCTCGACCAGTCGGCGGCCCAGATCGTGGAGACGGCGCAGCGGACCGGTGCCGACGTCGTCGGTCCCGTGCCGCTCCCGACGCGGATCGAGAAGTTCACCGTGCTGCGCTCGCCGTTCATCGACAAGGACAGCCGTGAGCAGTTCGAGATCCGCACCCACAAGCGGCTCGTCGATATCCTCGATCCCTCGTCCAAGACCGTGGACGCCCTGATGCGACTCAGCCTGGCGGCTGGCGTCGACATCGAGATCAAGATGTGATGGCGACCATCGGACTCATCGGCCGCAAGGTCGGCATGACCCAGGTCTTCCAGGACGACGGCACGATGGTGGCCGTCTCGGTGCTGTCCATCGAGCCGAACACGGTGACGCGCCTGCGTACGCCCGAGCGCGATGGCTACACGGCCGTCCAGCTCGGTACCGACGTGTCCAAGAAGCTGAGCAAGCCCGAGACCGGCCAGCTCAAGGACCTGCCCAAGGTGGCGACCATCCGGGAGTTTCGGGTCGACAACGTCGGCGACGTGACCGTCGGCCAGACGTTCTCCATCGACGACCTGTTCGCCGCCGGCGACCTGGTCGACGTGACCGGGATCTCCAAGGGCAAGGGCTTCGCCGGGCACATCAAGCGCCACAACTTCCACCGCGGGCCGAAGACGCACGGTTCGGACCATCACCGCGCCCCCGGCTCCATCGGCCCGGGCACGACGCCAGGTCGCGTCTACCGCGGTCTGAAGATGGCCGGCCACATGGGCGACGAGCGCGTGACCATCAAGAAGGTGCGCGTCGTGCGCACCGATCCCGATCGCCATCTGCTGCTGGTCAAGGGGAGCCTCCCCGGGGCGCGCGGCGGGCTGATCCTCGTGAAGAAGGCCTGACCGATGCCGCAGACCAACGTCTACGACCGGACCGGCAAGACCGTCGGCAGCGTGGAGCTCAGTGACGAGCTGTTCGCGGCGCCGATCAATGCCGCCGTCCTCCACCAGGTCGTCACCGCCCAGCTCGCCGGTCGGCGGACGGGCACGCACAGCACCAAGACCCGCGGCGAGGTCCGCGGTGGCGGCAAGAAGCCGTATCGGCAGAAGGGCACCGGGCGCGCCCGCCAGGGCTCGACCAACGCGCCGCACTACCGCGGCGGCGGGGTCGTCTTCGGGCCGCACCCGCGTTCGTACGAGCAGCGCCTGCCACGCAAGATGAAGCGCCTCGCGCTCCGTGGCGCCCTGACGGCGAAATACGGCGACGAGGCCATCAAGGTCATCGACACGTTCGGGCTCGACGCGGTCAAGACGAAGGATCTCGTGGGCGTGCTGAGCGCGCTCGAGGCGACCGGTCGGGTCCTCGTCGTCGCCCCCGGGCGGGACGAGAAGCTCGAGCTGTCGGCGCGCAACCTGCCCACCGTCGAGATCATCCTGGCCGACTCGCTCAACGTGGTCGACCTGCTCAACGCGGATCTCGTCCTCATCGAGCAGCCGTCGCTGGCGCGCATGCAGGAGGTCTACGCATGAGTGCCCTGACCGCCCCGGAGATCATCCTGCGCCCGGTCATCAGCGAGAAGTCGATCGACGAGTCGCAGCGCGGCAAGTACACCTTCGCCGTCCACGACCGGGCCAACAAGATCCAGATCAAGGCCGCCGTGGAGGCCCTCTACAAGAAGGAGAACGTGACCGTCGTGTCGGTCAACGTCCTGACCACGAAGGCCAAGGAGAAGCGTCGCGGCAGCCGTCGCGGGCAGACCGTGGGTCACACCACGCCCTGGCGCAAGGCCATCGTCACCCTGGCCCCCGGCCAGAAGATCGAGTTCTTCGAGGGGGTCTGACCGATGCCGCTACGAAGCTACAAGGCCACCTCCCCGGGACTCCGGCAGATGACGCGCTCGACGTTCGAGGAGATCACGACGCGCGAGCCGCACAAGCCGCTGCTCGAGCCGCAGATCCGCGGATCCGGGCGGAACAACGCCGGTCGGCTGACCGTCCGCCATCGCGGCGGCGGCGAGAAGCAGCACTACCGCCGGATCGACTTCAAGCGCGACAAGCTCGGCGTGCCGGCGCGCCTCGCGACCATCGAGTACGACCCCAACCGGTCGGCCCGGATCGGCCTGCTGCACTACCGCGACGGCGAGAAGCGCTACATGCTGCTGCCGCACGGCCTCAAGGTCGGTGACGTGGTCGTGGCCGGTCCCGACGCCGAGGCTCGGGTCGGGAACGCGCTGCCCCTCGCGAACATCCCCCTCGGCACGACCATCCACAACATCGAGCTCGTTCCGGGCAAGGGCGGGCAGATCGTCCGGTCCGCCGGGACCGCCGCCCAGCTCCTCGCCAAGGAAGGCGACTACGCGACCGTCCGGCTGCCCTCAGGCGAGATGCGTCGTGTCCCGATCCGATCCATGGCCACCGTCGGCCAGGTCAGCAATCTCGATCACGACAACGAGAACCTCGGCAAGGCCGGCCGTGCCCGGCATATGGGCCAGCGGCCCGAGGTCCGAGGCGTCGTCATGAACCCACGCGACCATCCGCATGGTGGTGGCGAAGGCAAATCCCCGACCGGGATGCCGCCCAAGACCCCGTGGGGCAAGCCCGCCATGGGCTACCGCACGCGACGGTCGAAGACGACCGGACGACTCATCGTCCGATCGCGGCATCGCAAGTAGCAGGGGAGGAGGAAACCGATGTCCCGCTCAGTCAAGAAGGGCCCGTTCGTCGAGGCCCGCCTCCTCGGCCGGATCGAGGAGATGAACAAGCGCAACGAGAAGAAGGTCGTGAAGTCGTGGTCGCGCGCGTCGGTCATCTTCCCGACGTTCATCGGCCACACCATCGCGGTCTACAACGGCAAGAAGCACATCCCGGTCTACGTGACCGAGAACATGGTCGGCCATCGCCTCGGTGAGTTCAGCCCGACCCGCAACTATCGCGGGCACGGCAAGCACACCGACCGATCGACCGCGCTGAAGTAGGGGCCGACGTGCGCGTATCCGCCACCGCCAAGTACCTCCGGGCCTCGACCCGCAAGACCCGCCTGGTCACCCAGGCGATCAAGGGCAAGCCGGTCGAAGAGGCCGCTGCCCTGCTGCGGTTCATGCCCCAGAAGGCCGCCGCCGACGTCGCTCGTGTCTTGAAGAGCGCGACGGCCAACGCCGAGAACAACCACAACCTGTCGGCCGAGGACCTGTTCATCGTCGATGCCATCGCCAACGAGGGCCCGACGATCAAGCGCTTCCAGCCGCGGGCACAGGGTCGGGCGTTCCCTATCCACAAGCCCATGACCCACATCACGATCGTCGTCGCGGACCAGGAGGCCTGACATGGGACACAAGGTCCATCCGTACGGCTTCCGTCTGGGTGTCTCGCGCACCTGGACCGCGAAGTGGTACGCCGATAACAAGGAATACACGGCCTCACTCCAGGAGGACATCAAGATCCGCCAGCTCATCGACAAGCGGCTGGCCAACGCCAGCGTCAGCGGCGTCGAGATCGAGCGCGGCATCAACCACGTGACCGTCACGATCCACACCGCCAAGCCGGGCATCGTCATCGGCAAGGGTGGGGCGAACGTCGAGGTCCTGCGGCAGCAGATCGGCGCGCTCACGACCCGCAAGGTCAAGCTCGAGATCAAGGAGATCCGCCAGCCGGAGCTCGACGCGTATCTCGTGGCCATGAACATCGCCGGCCAGTTGAGCCGCCGCATCGCCTTCAAGAAGGCGATGAAGCAGGCCATCCAGCGGTCGATGAAGGCCGGCGCCAAGGGCGTCAAGATCGCCGTCGCCGGCCGGCTCGGTGGCTCCGAGATGGGTCGCCGCGAATGGGACAAGGAAGGCCGCATCCCGCTCGGCACGCTCCGCGCGGACATCAGCTACGGCCAGGTCCACGCCCACACCACGTACGGCCGGATCGGCGTCAAGGTCTGGATCTATCGCGGTGACATCACCCCTGAGCGCGCCGCGCGCGACGCCGGCGTCCCGGCCGTGGCCGGGACGGGGGTCTGACCCGTGTTGATGCCGAAGCGAGTCAAGCATCGCAAGGTCATGCGCGGCCGGATGTCGGGCATGGCCAAGGGCGGCCACTCGGTCGCCTTCGGCGAGTACGGCCTGGCCACCCAGGAACCCGCCTGGATCACCAGCCGCCAGATCGAGGCCGCCCGGCGGGCGATGACCCGCTCGGTCAAGCGTGGCGGCAAGATCTGGATCCGGATCTTCCCGGACAAGCCGGCGACCAAGAAGCCCGCCGAGACCCGGATGGGTTCGGGCAAGGGCGCACCCGACCATTGGGTCGCGGTCGTCAAGCCCGGCCGGATCCTGTTCGAGATGGCCGGCGTCGATCACGAATTGGCGATCGAGGCGATGCGTCTCGCCAGCCACAAGCTGCCGGTAGCCACCCGGGTCGTCGTGCGCGACACGGGCAAGGAGGCGAACTGATGGATATCGACAAGGTTCGCCAGCTGTCCGATCCGGAGCTCGAGCTCGCTCTGCGCGAGGCCAAGCAGGATCTCTGGGGCGCGCGCTTCGCGCTGTCGACCCGCCAACTCAAGGACTACAGCACGATCCCGCAGACACGACGGACGATCGCGCGGATCCTCACCGTCCAGCGTGAGCGAGGCGCTCAGCCGGCCGGCACGAAGGGGATCACGCGATGACAGGAGC
>CAWHYQ010000005.1:0-283524 GCA_963833705.1 uncultured Chloroflexia bacterium
GCGATCGAGCTCGGTCGTCCGGCCATAGGTCTTGACGATGGAATCGAGCTCGATCGCCGGCATTGACACGCTAGCTGTCACAGGCGGCCTCGAGCATCCGGGTCATCGAACCCGCCACCAGCCGAGGGAGTCGCAAGAGATGTTCAGCATCGAGTGTCCATGGTGCACCGCTCCGGCGGTCGTCGACCTCACGGATGCGCCCGGCATGCGCGGCATGCGCGATCGAGGTCTGATCGCGCCGGATCCGATCACGGAACCCATCGCCCGGGCCGCCTGAGAGACGCCATCAGGCGGGGGCGAGTGACGCTCGCCGCATCGCCGTCACGGGGAAGAACAGGACGCTGACCCCGCCGATCGCGAGGCCCATCGCCGCGATCACGGTCGACCCGCTGGTGAGGTCGATGAGGGCTCCGCCGACCAGCAATCCCACGGGCTGGAGCCCGAGCGAGATCGTCCGCGCGGTACTCCCGATGCGCCCGAGCAGGGCGTCCGGTGAATAGGCGGTCCGCAAGGTGATGTACGTGACGAGGACCATCGACTGGGAGATGCCGGAGACGAGGCCGATCGCCAACAATGCCGGGACCTCCACCGTGACCGACACGGCGAGCAGGGAGATGGCGGTCACCAGGTTCCCGACGAGCATGATCGGGCCGGGCCGGGCGCGTCCGCCGAGGCGTCGCGCGCTCAGCAGCGAGCCCGTCACGGTGCCGATGCCGTACGCGGTCAGGATCAACCCAAGGACCGATGGTGGATCCTTCAGGTCGCGCGTGATGTGGACCGCGAGCGCCGTCACGAGCGGCGCGAGCAGGATGGAGGTCGCGCCCCAGAACAGGATGACGGTGCGCAGGGTCGGGCTGGCGACGATGTAGTCGATGCCTTCCCGGATCGCGATCAACAGCGGCTCCCGCGGGCGATCGACCGGAGCGCGCAGGTCGCGCCTGACGAACGCCAGGCCGAGCGCGGACACCCCGAATGAGATCGCATCGATGGCGAGGGTCGGCCCGGGCCCGATGGTCGAGGCCAGGACGCCCGCGATGGCCGGGCCGACGATGTAGCCCACCGAGTAGACGGCCTCGAAATACGAGTTGGCGCGCCCGACCTGGCTTCGCCCGACGAGCGCCGGGACCGACGCCGTGTAGCCGGCCAGGAAGAAGGAGCGCAGGACGCTCATCGGGGCGGCGACGAGGAGGATCACGGCCATCGTCGGCCCCCCGATCGCCACCGACAGCGGGATCAGGGCCGTCAGGCCGGCGCGACCGAGGTCGGCCAGGAACATCATCCGCTTGCGATCGCTGCGATCGGCCATGGCGCCGGCCACCATCCCGAACACGAGGTCGGGCAGGGTCTGGAGGCTCCCACGACGCCCATCGCAAGACCCGATCCGGTCAGCGCCAGCACGAGGAGCGGGAGGGCCGTGAAGCTGACCGCGTCGCCGAGCCACGAGATGCCCTGGCTCGACAGCAGGACCTTGAAATCCCGGTTCTGGCCGAGCGGCAGCGGCGCGGGCTCATGGGACATCACCCGGATGGTAGTGGGGCCGTGGTCGCCGATGGGGAGTGCCTCGAGGCCGCCGCGGTCGTCAAGCTCCCGGGCGCCTGCGCCCTTCGGGCTGAACGGCGCCCGTCCGCTTGCCGCCCACTGCGTGTGCCGGTCCACATCGGTACGCCCGCTCGCCGAACCCGCCTGGCGACCCGTGCCCCGTGATCCCGCTGTCGCATCGTAGGATGAGTGGGTGGATGGGATGGGTGCGGCGGCTGATGCGATCATTCTGGCTGGGCGACGGCTTGGGGCCCGGGGTTGATCTCGGCAGGCGAGGGAACATCTCCGTCCGACTCGATGCCGACCGGCTGCTCGTGACGCCGGGGGGCGCGCGCAAGGACGAACTCGAGCCCGAGGATCTCGTGGTCGTGTGGCACGGCCATCCCGACCGCGAGGCGGTCTCGCGCAATGGCCGGCGCCCGACATCGGATCTTGCCATCCACCTCGCGGTCCATGCGGCGCGACCCGACATCGGGTCGTTCGCCCACGCCCACCTGCCGTCGGCGATGGGCCTGACCCTGGCCGGCGAGGTCCCGGACCCGGCGACCTTGCCCGAGACGGCGCTCCTCCTTCCGCGGCTCCCGTACGTCGGGCTCGGCGTCCCGGGGAGCGGCGAGCTCGCGGCCCGGATCGCGGCCGCCCTGACTGAGCCACCCGAACCGTTTGCCAGTGCCGCGCTACTCGAACGCCACGGCGCCGTCGCCGTCGGGCGCGATCCCGCCGGGGCCGTCGATCGCCTCGAACTGGTCGAGGTCCTGTGCCGGACGTGGCGCGAGGCGCTCCTGATTCGCGCGGCACGGGTCGCGGTCGGTATCGTGGACGAAACGCTGACCCGGACCCGGGTCACAACCGATGGAGGGATCATGAACGCCCGCAAGTACCTCGCGGAATTGCTCGGCACGTTCCTGTTCATGATGGTCGGCTACATGTCCGTGCCCGCGCTCCATGCTGCGGCGCCAGCCGCCCCGAACATCCTGGTAGTGCCGTTCTCGTTCGGACTCGGCCTGATGGCCGCCATCTTCGCGTTCGGGAGCATCTCCGGCGGACACTTCAATCCCGCCGTGACCGTGGCCATGATGCTGGACCGGCGCACGCTCCCGGTCGAAGGGGTCGCGTACATCGTCGCCCAGATCATCGGCGCGATCGCCGCGGCCATCGTGGTGATGCTGACGGTCAGCCAGACGGCCGTCGCCGATGGCATCACCAAGCCCGGCACTGGCATCAGCGACGTGAGCGCCCTGGTCCTCGAGACGATCTTCACGGCCATCTTCCTGACCGTCATCCTCGTCGTCTCGAAGCGCAACGCGGCCATGGCGGCGCTCGCCATCCCGCTGACCCTCGTCGCCATCCATTTCGCGATCGCCACCATCACGGGCTCGTCGGTCAACCCGGCCCGCTCGATCGGCTCCGCGGTCGTCGGCGGCGACCTCAGCCAGCTGTGGATCTACCTGATCGGCCCGACGATCGGCGGGATCATCGGCTACGGCATCTACAAGGTGATGGACGGCGGCGCGGACGAACCGCTCGCCTAGAGGTCCTCGAGGAAGAACCGCCGCGCGTTCCCCATCTGGGGCCAGACGCGCGCCTGTGTCACCGCCAGCAGCTGGCGGATGTGGTTCCGATCGTGGTGGACCCATTCGCCGAGGAGTTCGTCCACGCGGAGCGGGCCGACATCCGGGTGCTCCCCGACCCGACCCAGATCGGACGCACCGAGGCCCCGGATCAGCACGACGCTCTCCGCCCGAAGGACCTCGAACTCGTCGGCCAGCTCGCCGGCTGGCCGCAGATGGTCGCCGCGACTCGCGGCCACGGCGGGCGGGTCCCATGTCTCGAGGATCGGTCGATCGGCCGAGAGGATGACCCGGATCCGACCGGCGAAGCCGCGGCGCTCGGCCTCGATGAGGTGGCCGACGCATTCGCTGGCGCTCCATTCGCCGGGCTCCGGACGCCATCCGGCCTCGGGGCCGAGCGCGCGCAACTCGGCCGCGGCGGTCGCGGCGGACGTCGCCAGGAGGTCGGCGACGACGTCAGGCGTCAACGGAGCGATCGGGTCGAACCGGTCGCTCATGGGTCGATGGCCGGCGGCGTGACCGTCGAGGCCGACAGGGTCGCGACCGCGACCGACGGCTCGACCACGGGGAGGACGCGACCGGGCTCGGCCAGCCAGCATGCGGCGGCCTGACCGCCACCCTGATCGAACAGCGGCGGCTCCTCCACCCGGCAGCGGTCGAAGGCCACCGGGCAGCGCGGATGGAACCGGCATCCGGTCGGCACATGGGCGGCGTCGGGCGTCTCGCCCTTGAGGATGGTCCGCCTGGCCCGGGTGCCCGCGTCCGGCGGGTCAGGCGACGGCGAGACCGACACGAGCGCCTGGGTGTACGGGTTGCGCGGTGAGCGGATGACCGCCTCGGCCGGCCCGATCTCCATGATCTTGCCGAGGTACATCACCGCGATCCGGTCGGCGATGACCCAGGCCAGCGACAGGTCATGGGTGATGAACAGGTACGTCAGGCCGCGTTCCACGCGCAGGTCGAGCATCAACCGGAGGAGCTCGGTCCGGATCGACACGTCGAGCATCGACACTGGCTCGTCGGCGACGATGAGTTCCGGGTCCATGACGAGGGCTCCGGCGATGACGACCCGCTGGCGTTGGCCACCCGACAGCTCGTGTGGGAAGCGCGCGGCGAACATGGTCGCCGGTCGCAGGCCGGCCGACTCGAGTGCCTGGACCACCCTGACGTCGCGCTCCTTGGCCGTGCCGATGCCGTTGACGACGAGCGGTTCGGCGACGAAGTCGAAGATCGTCTGCTTCGGGTTCAGCGTCTCATACGGGTCCTGGAAGATGATCTGGACCCGCCGGCGGTAGCCCCGGAGCTCCGCCGTTCCCCAGGTCGCGCTGACATCCTGGCCCTCGAACGTGATCCGGCCGGCGGTCTGCCGGGTGAGCTTGACGACGACGCGTCCGGTGGTGGTCTTGCCGCTCCCCGACTCGCCGACGAGCGCCAGCACCTCGCCCCGATTCAGGCTGAGGTCGATGCCGTCGACGGCACGGACGACGAGGGCCTTGCGCCTCGTCAGCGCATCGACGATCCCATTGCGGATCGGGAAATGGACCTCCAGCCCCTCGAGCCGCAGGATCTCCTCGGCCGCCATCAGCCGACCCCGACGACGGTCGGCCCGATGGCGTTGGCCGGGGCCGTCGTGACCGGCGTACCGTCGCCGTCCACCTGGTAGAGGTGGCAGGCCACGCGGATCCCGTCGAACGTCGTTTCGGGCGGTACCACCTCGGAGCAGACCGCCATCGCGGCGTAGCAGCGCGGGGCAAAGCGGCAGCCGGGCGGCGGGTCGCGCAGGTCCGGCGGGGAGCCGGGGATGACCTCGAGGCTGCGCCGGTCGGTCGCGATGTTCGGAAACGCGCCCAACAGCTTCTGGGTGTACGGATGGCGCGGGTGCCGAAAGACGTCCTCGACCGGTCCCTCCTCGGCCACCCGGCCGGCGTACATGATCAGGACGCGATCGCAGGTCTCGGCGATGACCGACAGGTCGTGGGTGATGAGGATGAGGGCCAGCCCGAGCTTGCGCCGGAGATCCTCCAGCAGCTCGAGGATCTGCGCCTGGACCATCACGTCGAGCGCCGTCGTCGGTTCGTCGCCGATGACGATCGCGGGATCGCAGGCGAGCGCCATCGCGATCATCGCGCGCTGTCGCATGCCGCCCGACAGCTCATGCGGGTAGGCCCGACCGCGCGCTTTCGGGATCCCGACGAGCTCGAGCAGCTCGCCCGCCCGTCGCCGGGCCGCCCTGGGCGCCATCGACAGGCGGTCCTCGAGCGGCTCGGCGATCTGATCGCGGACACGCCGCACGGGGTTGAGGGCGTTCATCGCGCCCTGGAACACGATCGAGATCTCGCGCCATCGATAGCGCCGGAGGGCGCTCTCCGACTTGGTCGCGAGGTCGATCCCGAACAACTTGATGCTGCCCTCGACGATCCGGCCGTTCGACGGGAGCAGCCGGACGAGCGACAGCGCCGTCGTCGTCTTGCCACAGCCCGATTCGCCTGCGATCCCGAGCGCCTCGCCATCGCGAAGGGCGAACGAGACGCCGTCGACCGCGCGGACCTGACCGTGCTCCAGGTCGAAATAGGTCTTGAGGCCTTCGACGACGAGGAGGGGCGCGGTCGGGTCGGCGAGCTTGGGCAGCGGCCGCTGCCGGCCGGCGCCGGGTGTCGGTCCGTCGGGACCCGACCCACGAAGGATGGCGACGGGGTCGACCGTCCGCGGGCTGCCGTCGTTCTCCGTGATGAGATCTTCGTCGACCAGGGCGCGATCGGCTTCCTCGACGGCGTCGACGAGTCGTCGGGGGTCGGCCGGCCCGCTCATCGCCGACCCTTCAGGCGCGGATTGAGGATCTCGTCGAGGACGTTGCCGACGAGCGTGAAGGCGAGGACGACGAGGACGATACAGACGCCCGGCGGAGCCAGGTACCACCACGCGCCGGAACCTGGTGCCCCGGCATCCTGCGCCGAGTTGAGGATCTCGCCCCAGGATGGGGCGAATGGGTCGCCCAACCCGATGAACGACAGGGTCGTCTCGGTCAGGACCGCGCCGGCGAAGACGAGCACGGTGTTGGCGACGATGAGGTCGGTGACGTTCGGGAGGACGTGTCGGGTCATCATCTGGCGCGAGCTCGAGCCGATGACGCGCGCCCGGTCGACGAACGCTCGCTCCTTGAGCGAGAGGGTCTGCGAGCGGATGATCCGCGCCGTCGACGACCAACTGGTCAGGCCGATGACGATGACGATGACGAACAGGGTGATCCGGATCCCGAGGATCTCGCCCTCCGTCCCGAACAGGCTGGTGATGACCGGCGCCAGGATGAGCGCCAGCACGAAGGTCGGGATGACCAGGAAGAAGTCGGTGATGCGCATCAGGGCGGCGTCCGTCCGCCCGCCCTGGAACCCCGCGACGATCCCGATCAGCGCCCCGACGAAGACGGTCACGACGGTCGCCAGGAGTCCGATGACCATCGAGATCCTGGCGCCGTGGACGGTCAGGTTGGCGATGCTGCGCCCGAGCTCATCGGTACCCAGCGGATAGCCGGGCTCCGGCGGGGCCATCCGCGGCCCGGTCGCCGTCGTCGCGGTCTGCAGCGGTCCCACCAGGAGTGTCGGGAAGAGCGCGAGGATGGTGAAGAAGACGAGGATCGCGATCCCCAGCAGCCCGCTTCGCCGCCGGAGGATCTGGCGGAGGACGCCGAGCGCCCCGGCGAGCCGCTGGTGCGGGCGAACCAGAGCGACGTGGTCGGGGGCGACGGCGGGCGTGGTCACGCCTTGACCCGGGGATCGAGGTACTGATAGCCGAGATCGGCGACGAGGTTGGCCAGGACGACCGAGACCGACAGGATCACGAAGATCCCCTGCAGGACCGGATAGTCACGGGCCGTCAGGGCATCCACGGTCAGGGTCCCGAGACCGGGCCAGTTGAAGACGACCTCGACCGTGATCGCGCCGGCGACCACGTAGCCGAGGTTGATCGCGATGAGTGTCGCCATCGGAAGCATCGCATTCGGCATGGCGTGGCGACGCAGGATATTCCGATCGAGGATGCCTTTGGCCTTCGCGGTCGTGATGTACTCCTCCCCGAGCGTCTCCACGATCGACGACCGCATGACGATCGAATACTGCCCGATCAGTCCCAGCGCAACGGTCGCCAGCGGAAGCGCCAGGTGGGACAGGAAGTCGGTCAGCTGGTCGAAATAGCCGTTGTACGTTGCGCCTACCGTGTACATCCCGTAGGTCGGGAACCAGCCAAGCC
Source organism: uncultured Chloroflexia bacterium (assembly GCA_963833705.1). Taxonomy (GTDB): domain Bacteria; phylum Chloroflexota; class Limnocylindria; order Limnocylindrales; family CSP1-4; genus SPCO01. The sequence goes on from CAWHYQ010000005.1 coordinate 7,353, forward strand.
AGACCGCGAAGACGAGCAGGAGCGTCATCCCGATCAGGAAATACGGCGTCGCGTACAGGACGAGCGACGCTCCGTTCCCGAGGTGGTCGACGAGGCCGCCGCGTTTCCACCCGGTGTAGGCGCCGAGGGCGACACCGAGGACGATCGCGATGAGCTCGCCCAACCCGAACAGGATCACCGTCGGCCAGATCCGATCGGCCAGGACGTCGGCCACGGGCAGGCCGCGGTACACGAACGAGAAGCCCAGGTCGCCGTTCGCGGTGGCCACGATGTAGCTGACGAGCTGGTCCGGGAAGACCGGCTTGTCGAGGCCCCATCGCGCGCGGGTGGCCGCGATCGCATCGGCGCTGACGTTCGGGTTCCGGCCCAGGATCCGCTCGGGCGATCCCGGCATCATCCGGAACAGCACGAAGTTCAGGATGATGAGCAGGACGATCGTGATGATCGCCTGCCCGACCTTGCTGAGCAGGTACCGACCGCTCACGGCGTTCGAATCAGTCCGAGCGGATGGACCGCTGGTTACTCATCCTCGGCCGCCTCACGACGCCGCCGGATGACCACGAAGCCGACCGCCACGATGACGACCAGCGCGACGATCCCGAGCGGGAGCAACGGGGTCGAGCCGGAGCTCGTGTTGGAGGCGTCCGGCGCCGCTGACGGGGCCGCCGCGGGCGCGCTCGCAACGGCCGCCTCCGACGAGCCCGGCGACGCCGACGCGCCCGAAGACGCACCGGCAGACGCAGTCGACGACGGCGAAGCGGACGGGACGACGGCGTTGGCGTCGGTCAGGTACGTGTAGTCGAGCGGGCCGAACCCGAACAACGGGTTCCCGTTCTGCGATGGCTGGTTGCGCCAGCCCCCGAACCGATCGGTCCGGTTGGCGTCGAGCTGGTTCGGGTAGTAGAGGACGTGGTAGGGGGCCTCGTCGTACATGATCTGCTGCATCTCGGCGACCTCGGCGTGTCGCGCCGTGGAGTCGGCCTCGGCGAGCTGTTGGTCGTACAGGGTGTCGTACCGGGCGTTCGACCACAGGCTGTCGCTCGAGGCCCCGATCTCCTTGGTGGTCAGGACCTTGAGCAGCGAGGTCGGATCCGGGTCGCCGACCCAGTCCCAGATGAACATGTCGAAGTTCGCCTTGCCGGGCGGATCCGCTTCGGGTGGCAGCAGTTCGGCCCCGAGCTTGGCCTCGTCCTCCGGGGCTGCGTTGACCTTGATCCCGAGCTGGCCGAACCAGTCGACGATCAGCGCGGCGGCCGTCGCCTCCTCCGGGGCCCCCGGCCAGGCGAGCCGCAGCGTGATCTGCTTGCCCTCCTTGTCGAGGCGACGGTTCGTGGCGTCGAGCGGATAGCCGGCGGCATCGAGCTTCGACTTGGCCGTTTCGATGTTGAACACACGCAGGTCGTTCGGTTCCGCATGCCACCCGGCCTGGAACGGGGTGATCTGGGTGCTGCCGACCGTCGCGTGCCCGGCGAACGCCTTCGTGACGATCGCCGCCTTGTCGATGGCGTAGCCGAGGGCGTCCCGGAACTTGGGATCCTGGAGCGCCTTGGTCGATGCTCCACCGCCGGGGATCGGCTTGTCGTAGCAGTTGAACGCGAGTTCATAGAACGTGTTGGAGACGCCCTCGGTGGTCACGATCGGGCCCCCGGGGTTCGCCTTGAGCTGGTCGAACTGCGTGGCCGGCATATCCCGGGCGTAGTCGAGCTCACCCTTCTTGAGCGCCTGGATCATCGTGTCGTTGTTCTTGAAGGTCGTGATCACGATCTGGTCGGCGGCGCCCTGCTGGCCCCAGTAGTTCGGGTTGCGCTGGAGTCGGACGAACTGTCCCGGCTTGTACTCGACGACCTGGTACGGACCGGTGCCGACGATCGGCGGTGGGTTCTGGAAGGTGCTCGAGGCGGTCTTCGGGTTGAGCTTCCCCCAGACATGCTTGGGCAGGATGGGGATGTACGACTGCAGCAGGAGCGGATTGTTCAGGTTGCTCTTCACGATCAGCGTGGTGTCGTCCGGCGCGCTCACCGAGGTCACGCCGGCCGCAGTCTGGTAGGGCTCGAGATAGCCGAGCCCCAGCGTCGCCGGCGGGTTGGCGCTCGTCGCGTTCAGCACGTACTGCATCGTCCAGCGCGCGTCCTCGGCCGTCGCCGGCTGGCCATCCGACCACTTCATGCCCGGCCGGATCTTGAACGTCCAGGTGAGCCCGTCGGCGGACCGGGTCCAGGACTGGGCGAACCCTGGCACGGGCTCCACGTCCTGACCGAACCCGACGAGGGTGTCGTAGTTCAGCGTCATGATCTCGAAGTCGACGACGTCGACGACGCTCCACGGGTTGAGGCCCTGGACCGTCTGGGTGGTGCCGGCTCGCAGGATCAGCGGATCCGCGCCGGTCGTGGTCGTCGCCGCGGGCAGGATGGTGGTCGCGGCCAGTCCGAACGCGGCAAGCGTCCGTGCCAGCCGCCCGCGCAGGGGCAGTCGCATTGGAAGTCTCCTCCTGATGGGCCCTCCGCGCCCGAATTGGCGGTACGTTGGCACAGGGACCGAGTTCGCGCAAACGTGGCCCGTACCGCGCGCCGACCCGGGTCAGACCATCCAGGAAACCGCCGGATCCGACTCCAGCAGGATCGGCCGATCGATCCGGAATCGCTCCAGTCCGGGCGGCGACGGCGAGCCGTCATCCACGCTCAGCTCGGCCAGGATCCGGCCGATGACGGAGGCGAACTTGAAGCCGTGCGCCGCCCCGAGCGCCACGACCACGCCGGGCTGCTCCGGCAGTCGGTCGACGACGAAGTCCCGGTCGGGCGTCAGCGTGTAGAGACAGGTCTTGGTGTACAGGGGCGGCCCCAGCCCGCCCGGCAGGTGGTCGGCCATGAAGTCGCGGACGCGCGCGTAGGCGGCCTCGTCGCGCTCGAACGTCCGGTCATCGGGGTCGACGACCTGACCGCCGCAGTCCTGGGCGGTCTTCGGGCCGGCCTCGCCGTAGGTCGGGAAGCCGTAGAAGGACGGATCGTCCATCCAGATCCAGACCGGGAACCGATCCGGGGCGAAGGCCGCTGGATCCGGACAGCCGAAGTAGGTCACCTGTTCCTTGGTGATCGTCAGGGGCAGGCGACACCCGAAGGGTCTGAGCAGGTCGTTGGTCCAGGCGTCGACCGCGAGGACGACGCGGCCGGTCCGGTACGTCGCATCGGGCGTGACGACCTCCAGCTCCCCGCCGCCCGCGTCGCGGATCGACGTGACCGGCGCGCGCTCGCGGAGGACGGCGCCGCGTTCGACCGCCAGGCGTCGATGGGCCGCGTTGCCCTTGAACGGGTCGGCGAGGCCGCCGCTGGCCTGCCACATCCCGGTGACCTCGTCATCGAGGTGCCATTGCGGCCAGCGGCGTTGGATCTCGGCCGCGTCCAGCAGCTCGAACGGGACCCCTTCCGCGGCCAGGCTGTCGGTGTAGTCGGCCTTGGGGATGGCCGGGTCGGCCGGCCACAGGTCGAGGCCGCCGGTGATGGTGACGATCCGCTCGTCGGCTTCGGCCTCCACGATGTCCCAGGTCTCATAGGCACGTCGCGCCAGGCGGACGTAGTCCGGGCGGTGGTACGAGAGACGGATGATCCGGCTGTGGTCGGCGGAGGCGCCGCTCGAGTGCCCCAGGTCGAACCGCTCGAGCCCCAGTACGCCGGTCCCCAGCGACCGGCTCAGCCAATAGGCGGCCGCCGACCCGAAGCCACCGAGACCGACGACGATGGCATCCCAGTCGCGTCGAGTCCCGGTCACACCTGATACCGGCGCGTCTCGACGAGCGCGCAGCCGCCCCCGACGTCGACCGTCCCCGCTTCGGGATCGGGACGGACCAACAACTCGGACCCGACCCCCTGGCGGATGACGAGGGGGCGACCGAGCCGATCGCCCATCACGACCGCCGCGGCGCCCGTCGCCTCGTCCTCGAGGATGCCGACATCGGTCGGGAAATAGCGACTGCGGAGGCGCCCCGATGGCTCGTCCTCCCACGCCCAGAGGTAGCGGCCCGGGTCGCCCATCGCGCCTGGCTGCGCCTCGTCCACCTCGGCGATCGTGTCGTACTGACGAACCTCGATCGGGTGCACCCACCCGGCCCGCGCCCTGATCCACGTGAGGTCGCCGTCGTGCCAGGTCGCGACATCCCCGGCGCGGCAATGGAGCGTGTCGACGGACATCCCGCCCAGCGCGAGCAGCCACGATGTTCCGACCGTCGGATGACCCGCGAACGCGAGCTCGGTGCCCGGCGTGAAGATCGCGATTCGCACGCCGGAGCTCTCGACCTCGTCGACGAAGACCGTCTCGCTGAACCCGAGGTCGGCGGCGACCGCGAGACGCCGGTGGTGGGCGATGACCCGCCCATCGAGGAAGACCCCGAGCGGGTTGCCGCCACCATCCGGCCCGACGAAGACGCGCAGGACGGTCAGCTCGGTCACGATCCGTCCCCGATCGCGCCGAGGCCCCGGGCCAGCGCGTGCCGTTCGATGGCGATGATGGACATCGCGTCGGTGATTCGCCCATCGAGGGTCATCGCGAGCGCCTCGTCGAATGGGACCCAGCGCCGTTCCAGCGCCTCGGTCCCGTCCGGGCTCGCGGCCCCCTCGGTCAGACCGGTCGCCACGAACAGGACCGCGAGCTCGTCCGACACGGAGTTGGACAGATGCGCTCGGGCCAGTTCGCGCCAGTGGCGCGCCTCGATGCCGGTCTCCTCGCGCAGCTCACGCCGGGCGCCCTCGAGCGCCGTCTCCCCCACCGGGACGCCGCCCTCGGGGATCTCCCACGCGTACTCGTCGAGCGCGTAGCGGTGCTGGCCGACCAGCAGCACGCGGTCGGCGTCATCGATGGCGAGGACCCCGGCGGCCAGGTTGGCGAAATGGACCACGCCGTAGACGCCGGGCACGCCGTCCGGTCGCGTGACCTCGTCGTGCCAGACCGTGATCCACGCGTTCTCGTAGGCGACTCGTCGAGACCGACGCGTCCAGGGACCACTTTCGAACGGGGTCTCGTCCATGCGCCGCATCGTCGCACGGCGCGGGCGGCGGCGTCCGGCGGTGTGTGCCGGCTCGTAGACTCGGGGCATGACCCCATCGGATCCGGCGGGCCACCGTCCGGCCAGCGAACCGCATCACGGGGTCGAGACGCGGTGGGACGTGCGCATCCCCGCCCGGGACGGGATCGAGCTGTCGGCCAACCTGTGGCTGCCGACGCCGTCGGCGGTGACCCCGGCCGAGCGCTTCCCGGCGATCCTCGAGATGATCCCGTACGGCAAGGACAATTGGCGCCGTGACGCGGACATCGCGCGCGGCACGTACTTCGCCGAGCGCGGCTATGCACTCTGCCGAGTGGATGTGCGCGGGACCGGTTCGTCCGGCGGCGTCGCAGTCGACGAGTACACGGAGGTGGAGACCCTCGACGGGTACGACGCGGTCGAGTGGCTGGCCGACCAGTCGTGGTGCGACGGCGCGGTCGCCATGTGGGGCATCAGCTATGGCGCGTTCACCTCGGTCCAGGTCGCCAAACTCCGCCCGCCGCACCTGCGCGCGATCGTTCCGATCCAGGGGACCGATGACCGATACCTGACCGATGTCCACTACATCGGCGGCTGCCTCACGGTGAGCGAACTGAGCCAGTACGCCGTCAGCCAGGTGGCCATGAACGCGATGCCGCCGGACCCCGCCTTCTGGGGCCCGGATTGGCGCGAACGCTGGCTGGCGAGACTCGAAGCGACGCCGCCGTGGCTCATCGAGTGGCTCCGTCAGCAGCACGACGGGTCGTACTGGCGACCCGGGTCGCTGGCGCCCGACTACGACGCGATCGACGCCGCCATCCTGCTCTTCGGTGGCTGGATCGATTCGTATGTCGACGCGGCGTTCCGGATGCAGGCCGCGTGCGCGGCCCCGACCCGGACGATCGTCGGCAATTGGGTCCATGGGCTGCCGGCGACGGCGACGCCCGGACCGAACCTCGACGAGGGGCACGAGATGGTGCGGTTCTTCGACCGGTGGCTGAAGGGCATCCCGAACGGCGCCGATGCGGAACCGGCGATCGTCTGGTTCGAGCGTGACTACGCCTTGCCGGAGCCGTTCCCGGCCGTCCTGCCCGGTCGCTGGCGCGCGGCGACGGCCTACCCACACCCGTCGGTCGAGGAACGTGCGTGGGCGTTCGCGGGTGGGCCCGTCGCACTCGTCGGGCGGCTCGTCGGCGACGGTGACGGGGCCGAGGCCGCCGACGCGGTTCCGGGTGTCGACCGATACATCCATCGCCCGACGGTCGGGACCCGCGCGGCGCTGTCATGGGGCTCCGGCGGGCCCCCGAACGGGCTCGCCCGGGACCTGCGGCCGGACGAGGCGTTGGTTCCGACCTACACCTCGGACGCCCTGGTCGACCCGCTCGAGATCCTCGGCGTCGCACGGGTCGTCCTCCACCTCGCGGTCTCGGCGCCGGTCGCGACGGCGGTCGTGCGCCTGTCCGACGTCGCCCCCGACGGCACATCGGCCCAGGTCACGGCCGGCATCCTCAACCTCACCCACCGCCGATCACACACCGAGCCGGAGGCGCTCGTCGCTGGCCGGATCGACGAGATCGTGGTTGACATGCGACCGGCCGGCTATCGGTTCGCGCCCGGCCATCGGATCCGCGTGTCGGTCGCGCCGTCGGCCTGGCCGGTCATCTGGCCGTCGCCGTACCCGGCGGCGTTCGACTTGTCGCACGGCGGCGTGCGGCCGTCGCGGCTGATCCTGCCGGTGATCCCGCCGCCCGGGGGACCGGGCGACGCGCCTGTTCCGGCGTTCAAGACCACGCCGCCGGACATGATCCAGATCGGAGGCGAGGGCAGCGCCGACGAGCCGGTCTGGCAGGTCACGGAGGACGTGATCGCGGGGACCGTCACGGTGACCGTCCACGACGGCGGCGAGGACGTCCTCGAGGACGGTCGTCGGCTGTACGCCGCCGAGACGCTGGTGATGACGGCGAGCGACGATGTTCCTGCCCGCGCGGTCCTCGACGCGGACGTCGTCTACCGCTGGCACGAGCGCGCGTTCACGACCGAGATCCGCGCCCGATCCGTCCAGACGAGCGACCTCGACGCGTTCCACCTGACCGTCGAGCTCGAGGTCGACGTCGACGGCGAACCCTTCTTCCGTCGCGACTGGCAGGAAACCGTCGCGCGCCGGCTGGTCTGAGGTTGCGGCATCCTGCCCGGCTAGACTGCCGTCCATGACGCGTCCGCGGATCTCGGCCAAGGCCGAGCGCTTCGACGAATCGGTCATCCGCGAGATGAACCGGCTCGCCGTGGCGGCCGGGGCCGTCAGCCTGGCCCAGGGCTTCCCCGACTTCCCGTGCCCGCCTGAGCTGAAGGCGGCGGCCGCGGCCGCGGTGCACGAGGACATCAACCAGTACGCGATCACCTGGGGGAGCAAGCCACTCCGGGACGCGATCGCCACCTCGACGGTCCGTCACTTCCCGGGCTGGGGCGCGATCGATCCCGAGACGCAGGTCACCGTCACCTGCGGAGCGACCGAGGCGATGATCGCCGCGATGCTCGGGCTGCTCGATCCGGGCGACGAGATCATCGTCTTCGAACCGTTCTACGAGAACTACGGCCCCGACGCCATCCTCGCCGGCGCCGTGCCCCGCTACGTCACGCTCCACGAACCCGACTGGTCGATCGATCCGGACGAGCTCCGCGCCGCGTTCGGGCCGCGAACCCGGGCGATCGTCATCAACACCCCGCACAACCCGACCGGCAAGGTCTTCCGGCGTGACGAGCTGGAGCTGATCGCCGGCCTCTGCATCGAGTTCGATGCCCTCGCGTTCACCGACGACATCTACGAGCACATCGTGTTCGAGGGCGAGCACATCCCGCTGGCGACCCTGCCGGGGATGGCCGAACGGACGGTATCGATCCATTCGATGTCCAAGACCTACTCGGTCACCGGCTGGCGGGTTGGCTGGGCGATCGCGCCGGCCGACCTGTCCGTCGGCATCCGGCGAGTCCACGATTTCCTGACCATCGGCGCGGCGGCCCCGCTCCAGGCGGCCGCGGTCGTGGCCGTTGGGTTCCCGGACAGCTATTACGACGAGCTGGTAGCCGGGTATCGAGCGCGGCGCGACGCGCTCCTGCCCGCCCTGTACCGGGCGGGCTTCGGGGTGCACGAGCCGGCCGGCGCCTACTACGTCATGACGGACATCGCCGCGCTGACCGACGAGGACGACGTCGCATTCGCCCTGCGGTTGATCCGCGAGCCGGGTGTGGCCACCGTGCCGGGTTCGTCCTTCTTCTCCCGACCCGAGCTCGGCCGGACGAAGGTGCGGTTCGCCTTTCCCAAGCGGCTCGAGACCCTGGACGCTGCGGCCGAGCGCCTGGGACGCCTGAGCGTGGCCGCGGGTCGGGGTTGACCCGGCCGGTCAGGCTCGACTGGCCTTCGCCATCTTGGTGGCGAGTTCCGCGACGACTCGTCGCGCGTCGGTCGTGTCGTAGCGCATCAGCGGGTCGGGATCGATGGCACGTTCCGTGATCCGACCGTCGATCCGGGAGTAGAGCACCGGATAGATGGCCCCGCTGCCGTCGGCCTCGAGGGTCGCGATGAGCGCGTCCGGTCCGCCCGTGTCCAGCAGGTGCGCCAGTGGCTGGACTCCGTCGTCGCGGACGCCGCCCGCTGGGTCCGCGCTGAGGACCCGGGCGAGGTAACCGCGCTGGTGGAACAGTTCGGGCGCCTCGGCGAGTTCGGTGGCGAGGAAGTCGGCGACCTCGTCGGGCGCCAGGTGAGGCCGGTCCGGCTCGATCCCGAAGCGGGTCCGGGCGATGTGGCCGGCGAGCACGCGGGCGTTGTACCGAGCCCCGTGCACGGCCCCGGAGTTGGCCGGGATCCCGTGTTTCTGGAGGCCTTTTGCGCCCTGGCCGATGGTCCCCGCGAAGAAGATCCCCGGGACGCTGACGCTCTCCCACCACGGTGTCTGGGCCGGCAGCCGGCTCGCCCCGAAGGTCTGCACGCCGAGCGCCGGGAGATCCACAAGCGGCGTCACGAAGCCGGTCGCCGAGATGACGTCGTCGACCTCGATGGCGAGGTCGGCGCCGCCGTCGGTCCGTCGCAGGTGGACGGTCAGTTCGCCGCCTCCAGCTCGCTCGATCCGGTCGAGCGCGGCGTCCAGGACGCTGACGCCACCACCGAGCACGAAGTCCTCGTAGGGCTGGACATAGCGCGCCCGGACACCGACCAGCGACTTGGTCTCCACGGACAGGCGGGCATGCGACGGCGAGGCGAGGACGATCTGTCGCGCCCACGGCAGGAGCCCGTTGGCCAGCTCGAAGCCCGAGTTCTGCTTGCCCATGATGAACACGCGCCGGCCGGCATAGCTGTCGGCCGCGCGAACGTCCGCGTAGTGATAGGCGTGTTCCATCCCGGGCCCGGGTGGTGTGTACGGTTCGGCCACGCCGACCGCGACGACCAGCGTCTGACAGCGGTACGTCCCGTCGCTCGTGTCGAGGACGAAGCGGTCGCCGTCCGGCCCCGGTCCACGGCTCGTCCCGATCCAGCGGCAACCCTGGCGCACCGCGACCCCGGCCCGCTCTGCGAACGCGGCGAGGTTAGCTTCCATCTCCGGACGCGACGGGAAGTACGACGTGCCATCCATCAGACCCGCCTGGATGGCCCGGGTCTCGGGATCCTCGCCGAGCAGGCTGTTCCAGTCGTACCGCTCGTACGCCCGGCTACCGCGCTGGGCCGGCGCGTGCGGCTTGGTCCAGGACAGCAGCCGCTGGAAGAACGGCCAGCGCCGGAACATCCCGCCGGGCGTCGGATCGGCCGAGATGACCGCGTGGTCCACGCCATTGCGCCGCAGGGAGTACGAGACCTGGAGAGCGCCCGGCCCGCTGCCGACGACGACGACCGGGTACTCGCCGGGCGGGAACGGCGCGCTCAGCTCCGCCATCGGTTCGCGGCCCGCAATCGGCGGGCCTGCGCCTGGAGCATCCGGTACATGACGCGCGGATGCGCGACCAGGAAGGGTTCGACCTGGGGACCCGCGAGCACGAGACAACGGAGCGGCCGGACGGCCACGACATCGGCGATCGGCGACTCGCCCAGGATGATCGAGACCTCGCCGAAGAACTCGCCACGCGCCAGACGGGCGCGCTCCGTCCCGTCGACGACGATCGCCGCTTCGCCGTCGAGGATGACGTGGAAGCCTGAGCCGGTCAGGCCCTGACGCAGGACGCGTTCCCCCTCGGCGAACACCGCTTCCTCGAAGATGTGGGCGATGCCCTCGAGCTGGGGATCGCTCAGATCGGCGAACAGCGCGAAGCTCGCGATGGCATCCACGAGCTCCTCACGACCGGCCATCCATGAATGGTGCCAGACGCGGCGGGACCGCGTGGAGTCCCGGCGCCGAGGAGGTCCTCGACAGCGGAGTTTGACGGCCCGCCGCACGGCAGCGCAGCATGGCTTCCTCGGCAGGACCGGAGGATCGATGACCCTGACCAGCCAGCACGCGAGCGAGCTCCTCGCGGGAACGGATCTGTTCGCCGGTGTCGACGCCGGTGGCCTCGAGCGGATCGCGGCGCGGGTCACCGAGATCGAGTTCCCGGCGCATCGCGTCATCGCCCGTCAGGGCGACATCGGCACCGGCTTCTACGTGATCGTGACCGGCTCGGTCGAGGTCGTGCGTGACGGTTCGACGATCGCGCGACTCGGCCCCGGCGACTTCTTCGGTGAGCTGTCCGTGCTCGACGGGCGGCCCCGCCTGGCCCAGGTCGTGAGCACCGCGCCGACGACCTGTCTCGCCCTCGCATCGTGGGACTTCGAGGCGGTCGTCGGGGAACAGCCGAGCGTCGCGTTGGCGATCATGCGCGAGCTGGCAGGACGCCTCCGCGACCTGACCGAAGCGCCCCATCACTGAACGCGGAGGCACGCGGATGACCGAGGGGCGCGCCCCGACGACCGGGACGGTCACGTTCCTGTTCAGCGACATCGAGGGTTCCACGAGCCTCGAGGAGCGGGTCGGGACCAGCCGGTACGGCGACCTTCGAGAACGACATCGCGCGATCCTCCGAGCCGCATTCGAGGCGAACGACGGGATCGAGCAGGGCACCGAAGGCGACTCGTTCTTCATCGTGTTCAGGAGTGCGAGATCGGCCATCGCGGCGGCGGTGGCGGCCCAGCGCGGGTTGGCGGCCGAGCCGTGGCCGGAAGATGGCGCCGTCCGCGTCCGGATGGGCCTGAACACGGGCGAGGCGGAAGTCGCCGGGGGGAGCTACGTCGGACTCGAGATCAATCGCGCGGCTCGCATCGCGACGGCCGCGCATGGCGGCCAGATCCTCGCCTCGGACGCGACGCGCGGCCTCGTCGCGCGCGACCTGCCCACCGGTGTCAGCCTGCGCGAGCTGGGCGAGTTCCGTCTTCGCGACCTGCACTCGACGGAACGGCTCGTCCAGGTCGATGCCGAGGGACTCCCTGCGGCATTCCCACCCCCGCGGACGCTCGACGCTCGCCCGAACAACCTTCCGACGCAACTGACGACGTTCATCGGGCGGCAGGAGGAACTCGACGAGGCGCGACGACTGCTGGCCACGACCCGCTTGCTCACCATGACGGGGCCGGGCGGCACCGGGAAGACTCGGCTGTCGCTCCAGCTCGCGTCCCTCGTTGCGGATGGATTCCCGGACGGCGTGTTCTTCGTGCCACTCGAACCGGTCCGTGACCCGATGCTCGTCGCGCCGCGGATCGCCACCGCCGTCGGCATCCTGGAGGGCGGCACGCGAGCCGTGATCGAGACCGTGGTCGAGTGGCTGAGCAGCCGGCGGCTCTTGCTCGTCCTCGACAACTTCGAGCAGGTCATCGAGGCCGCCTCCACGATCGCGGAGCTGCTCCGTGGCGCCCCGGACCTCAAGGTCATCGCCACCAGTCGTGCCCCGCTGCGCATCTCGGGCGAACAGGAATACCCCGTACCGGGCCTGCCGACGCCGCCCGATCCGTCCTCGCTCAGCGGGCTCGAGCGGATGAGCCTGCATGGCAGCGAACGAGGGCTCGATGCCGAGACGATCGGGCATTACGCCGCTGTCCGGCTCTTCATCGACCGCGCGGTCGCCGTCCGCCCGGGGTTCGCGGTGACGAATGAGAACGCACCGGCCGTCGCGGGCATCAGCGCCCGTCTGCAGGGGATGCCGTTGGCGATCGAGCTCGCCGCGGCGCGCGTGAAGCTGTTGTCGCCTGACGCGATCCTCACCCGCCTCGAGCACCAGCTCGATGTCCTCGCCGCCGGCGGCCGCGACCTGCCGCCACGCCAGCAGACCCTTCGCGGTGCCATCGCCTGGAGCTACGACCTGCTCGATGACGGCAGCCGCCGGCTCCTCGACCGCCTGTCGGTGTTCATGGGCGGCACGAACCTCGAGGCGGCAGAGGCGATCTGCGGGCCGGCGGCCGACGTCGGGGGCGACCTCGTCGACGGCCTCATGTCGCTCGCCGACCAGAGCCTCGTTCGCGCTGAGGAGACGCCGGACGGCGAACCGCGCTTCCGATTGCTCGACACGATCCGCGATTACGCTGCGGAGCACCTCGCAGAGCGAGGCGAGACCGACCAGATCCGGAACCGCCACCGCGACTGGTTCCTGACCCTGGCCGAGACGGCGGCGATCGAATTGCCGGGCGCCGACCAGCGCCGCTGGCTCGAACGGCTCGAGCTCGAGCACGACGACATCCGGGCGGTGCTCGATCGGGCGATGACCCGGCCCGAGCCGGACGTCGCCATCCGCCTCGCCTTCGCGATGTGGCGCTTCTGGCAGAAGCGAGGCCACCTCACCGAAGCGCGTCGACGGTTGGAGGCGATCGCAGCGCAACCGTGGTCGAAAGACGATCCAAGGCTTCGGGCGAAGTTGGTGGAGGCGCTCGGTGGCGTGTGCTGGTGGCAGGCCGACCTGCCGTCGATGGGGCCCTTCTACGAGGAGGCGCTGGCCATCTGGCTTGAGATCGGCGACGACCGCGAACTGGCGAACGCGTACTACAACGCCGCGTTCATCTATGCCATGACGCAGGGGCCCGATGGCCGGCTCGTCGGCGCCCCGGATCCGGACAACGACCATGGCGTCGAGTACATCGAGCACGCTCTCGAACTCTATCGACGCATCGGCGACGAGCGCGGCGAAGCCAACGCCCTGTGGGCCCTCGGTAACCGCCGGTACTTCCATTCCCAGGGCGATCTCGGTGTCACCCAGTTCCGGGAGGCATTGACGATCTTCCGGCGAACCGCCGACCTGACCATGGAGGCGTGGTCCCTGCACATGCTGGGCACGGCGCTGATGCGCCAGGGTGAGACCATCGAGGCGCGCGAGGTCATCGGCCATGCGACCCACCATTTCCAGTCGGCCGGTGACGCCGCCGGCCTCACCCTTGCGTTCGACGACGCCTCGGCGCTGGCGGCCATCGAGGGCGACCTGGTCCGGGCCGCCCGGTTGCGCGGCGCCGCGCGCAATCTCTCGACCGAGACCGGGACGGGCCTGGCAGGGTTCGTCGAGGACATGTTCGAGTCGGGTCTGCGGCCGTCGGTCCGAAGCCTCATGTCGCCCGAGGAGGTCGAGCGGTACGGTGCAGAGGGTGCGGCCATGACGCTCGACGAGGCCATCGCGTACGCACTCGAGGGCTCCGACGACGCGGCGGCCGTGACACACGAGGGGGTCGCGAAGACATGATCCCCAGGCCGGACGGGGCGGATGGCGAAGGAACCTCCGAGCGAGCGCCGTTCCCGCGGATCACCCTCCTTCCGGACGCTCCGCCCATCCCGATCAACGCAGCGCTCGGCCCGACCGACCCGGCCGCGATCATCCTGACCTGCGCGAACTGCGGAGCGGCCATGGACGAGCGCAAGTGCAAGCTCACCTGTCGTTGCGGGTATTTCCTGTCCTGCTCCGACTACTACTGAGGGCCCTTGGGTCGGGCGCGCGGCGACTCGGCTAGACTTGCCCTCCGATGACGACGCAGACGACCCCGCCCGAGCCTGCGGCCGCCAAGAGCGGCATCCCGAAGAACCCGGGGCGGCGCGATCTCGGCCTGCGAGCCACGCTCCTCTTCCCGAACCGCGAGATCGTCGATCGCTACTACGTGCCCGTGATCTACACGGCCTGTCGCACGTGTTACTCGGAACAGGATCCCGACGAGATCTTCCGCCGTGCCGTCGATGGCGACTTCGACCCGCTGAAGATGCAGAAGCTCATCGGCTCGGTCATCGAATCCGGGCACGGTTCCACCATCGAGCACGTCGTGTTCACGTTCGCGATCAGCGGCGTGTCGCGGACCCTGTCGCATCAACTCGTGCGGCATCGGGCGGGCGTCGCCTTCGACCAGCAGAGCCAGCGGTACGTCAAGTTCAAGGGCGCCGCGACGATGCTCCCGCATTCGATCGCCGAGGGCGATGTCGACCTGCGCGAGCGTTACGAGGCCCAGGTCGATGGCGCGCTCGGGCTGTACGGCGAGCTGCTCCAGGCCGGCGTCCCGGGCGAGGACGCGCGGTTCGTATTCCCGAACGCGACCCGCACCAACCTCGTCATGACCACCAACCTGCGGGCCCTCATCCACATGTCCGGGCTGCGCCTGTGCACGATGGCCCAATGGGAGATCCGCCGGCTCTTCCAGTTGATCCGCCACGAGATCTTCGCGGTGTCGCCGTTCCTCGGGTCGTTCCTGGCGCCGAAGTGCGTGCCGCTCGGCTATTGCGACGAGTTCAACAACCGCGATGGCCACTGCCCCATCCGGCCGCACAAGGACCAGGTCCTCGAGGCGTGGGCCGAGAAGGCGGCCGCGGCGAAGGCCGCGGGTCGGGAGTTGCCGGTCGCCTAGCCCGGAGCGCCCTCGCCGACGCCCTTCGGCGACCTGATATGCGCCCAAGTCATTTCCCTGGGGGTTGGAACCCATAAGGCGCGACCCAGGGAATTTGAGCGGGCGAGTCGGCCGCTGCGCCCCGTCGCGACGCGCGACCCGCCCGCCCGAGCTCGCCGTCACTCCCCGGGCAGCTCCGCCACCGCGTTTGCACCGATGGGGTCAGCCTCCGCACCCTTGACCGCAGCCAGAGCCTCCTGGATCGCCGTATCGAGCCGGGCCCCGGTAGGCTGTCCGATCAGGACGGTCACAGCGTGGGCGCCCTTCGTCTCTTCCCAACTGAGGGCGAGCCCGGGCGAGGTGAGCACGACCGGGGTGTCCGGGTGGATCTCGCGGATGTTCTCGATGAGCTTCTGCGAGCCATCGGCATCGCCGCTCGCCCAGACGTCGTAGACGAGCACGTCGGCGCGCTCGGCAAGGTCGCACGCGTGACCGGCCAGGACCGGGCACCGGTTTCGGGTCGGGCCACCGCACTCGACGACATCGTAGCCAAGGCGCCGCAGCGAATCGACCTCTTGCCCTGCGAGGTCAAGGTCGTGATGGACGACGAGGACTCGCGTCATGTCACACCTCCGTCCGGTGTGCGTCGTCCGGTCCGATCGGGCCGGTTGATCGTCGAAGTGTGGGCGCGCGCGGCCGTCGCACCGAGTGGCGAAGGTCACGCCGTGGCGGGCCGACCGGCTCGTCACCGGGATCGAGAGCGAGGTGCTCAGTCGTGCGGCAGCTCCGCGACGAATCGACGGATGACCCCGGCCAGGCGCGGACCCGCCTCCTGTCCGGACGCGAGGACCTCTTCGTGCGTCAGGGGCTCGCCCGTGTAGCCCGCGCCGGCATTGGTGACCAGCGAGACGCCGCAGACCTCGAGCCCGACCCATCGGGCTGCGATGCACTCAAGCACCGTCGACATCCCGACCGCATGTCCACCGAGCGCCGCGAGCATCCGAACCTCGGCCGGTGTCTCATAGGTCGGCCCGGTCAGACCGATGTAGATGCCCTCCTCGAGCGAGACGCCCTCGGCCTGGGCCGCCGCGTGCAGCCGTTCGCGCAGTCTCGGGCTCCAGGCATCGGTCAGGTCGGGGAACCGCGGTCCAAGCTCATCGGCGTTCTGCCCGATGAGTGGGCTCCGACCGGTGAGGTTGATGTGATCGCGCATCACCATGAGCGTGCCCGGACCGAAGGTCGGGTCGAGCCCGCCGGCGGCGTTGGTCAGGAGCACGATCCTGGCGCCGAGGCGCTTGAAAAGGAGGACGGGCTGGATGACGAGCCCCGGGTCGTTCCCCTCGTACAGGTGGAAGCGGCCCTGGAGCATGACCACCGAGCGACCGCCGAGCTCGCCCAGGAGCAGCCGGCCGACGTGCCCGGGAGCCGTCGCCGCGGGCCAGCCGGGCAGTTCGTCGAACGGGATCGCGACCGGATCCACCAGGTCGTCGGCCAGCCCGCCGAGACCGGAGCCGAGGACGATGGCGACCTCGGGGATGCGCTGGGTTCGTGCGCGAACCGCCGACTCCAGCGCAGCGAGGCGAGCCGGCTGATCGATCGGCGGTATGGGCCGACCGGGATCGGATGAGGGTGTCAGCTGGGACACGCTGGCCTCCAGAACGTCGAGGGACGACGGTCGAGGCCCCGCCGACTTCGTCGGCCCGACGGAAGTATCGACACCGGGATGCCGATCACGTCCCGTCGGGCACGGACCCGAACGGCCGGCCGTGGTGAGACGACCTGCCCCTCAGGGCAACGAAGCGCCCGAAGCGACCGGCGGCGGAGCGTAGGTCCTTGATGCGATCTCGGGTCCTTCGATCCTGTCGGCCCCTTCGGGCAAGACCTACGGTACGGGCCGGCGGTCGGATGGGTCAACGCGGTTATCCACGAAGTCCGTGCGTGGCACGGTCGGCAAATCCACGAGTTGTGAACGATTGTGGACAGGATGTGGAAAAACGCTGGGCGGGCGCCCCGGGCGGCGACCAGAGTAGCCGCCGTCCTGGCGGTCGAGGCGAAGGCGTCGACAGCGCAACGGAGCGAGCGCACTCCGACGTGCGTGAGCGAGCGCGCTGCCGGCAACGCGCGCATCGGCCGCCAGGCGGCGGCTACCCGCCCATAGCGAACATCTCGATCTTGGGCAGATCCTTGTTCGTGGCCGCTGAACGCAGCTCCGAGTAGCGATCGCCGCGGCGGTGCCAGACCGACTCGATGAACGCTGCCAGCTCGACGTCCGACGCTCCCGACCGCAGCACGGCCCTGAGATCGTGGCCGTCGACCGCAAAGAGGCACGTGTACAGCTTGCCCTCGGCCGAGATCCGCGCCCGGGTGCAGTCGCGGCAGAACGGCTCGGTGACCGACGAGATGACGCCGAACTCGCCGCCGCCATCGGCATAGCGCCAGCGATCGGCCACCTCGCCGCGATACGAGGGATCCGCTGGCTCGACCGGCCAGACGGCCGCGATCGCATCGATCAGCTCGGTCGCCGGGACGACCTCGTCGAGCCGCCAGCCGTTCGAGTGACCGACATCCATGTATTCGATGAAGCGCAGGACGACGCCCGCCTCACGCGCCCAGGCCGCCATCGGGATCACGCTCGCTTCGTTGATCCCGCGTCGAACCACCATGTTGACCTTGACGGGCGCCAGCCCGGCTTCGATCGCAGCGGCGATGCCGTCGAGGACCCGCTCGACCGGGAAGTCGATGCCGTTCATCGCCCCGAACACCGTGTCATCGAGCGAATCGAGGCTCACCGTCACCCGCTGCAGACCGGCTGCCACGAGCGGCTCGGCCAGGCTCCGCAGTGCGGAGCCGTTGGTCGTCAGGGTCAGGTCGATCGGTCCACCGTCGGGTCGCCGGATCGCAGCGAGCATGGCGATGAGGCGTGGCAGGTCGCGCCGGACGAGCGGTTCGCCGCCGGTGATGCGCAGTTTCTCGACACCGTGCGCGACGAACGCACGCGCCAGGCGGTCGATCTCCTCGAAGCTCAGGACCTGGTCACGCGGCAGGAATTCGTAGTCGCGCCCGAAGATCTCCTTCGGCATGCAGTAGGTGCATCGGAAGTTGCAGCGGTCGGTCACGGAGATGCGCAGGTCGCGCATCGCCCGACCGAGCGTGTCGGTCACGCCCGGGCGCCCATCGAACGGCATCGGCTGGTCCATCGCGACCATGGTAGCCCCCCGCGACCGAAGGACCGATGGGCGCCCCCGGTCGGGATCGTGGCCCGATCCGACCATCCCGCCGGTACCACCGGCTCTTGGCCTCTGGTACCTCTAGCACACTGCACTTCACTCACCCTCGCTGCCACGATGCGACCACGCCGCGGAGATCGGCCTGACTTGCCCGAGCAATCCGCCCACGAGGTTCTCGACCCATGGCCCAGACAGATACACGACCGGGCTTCCGGCTCCCCTGGACGGCAGAGCGGGGTGAGTCCGGAGCGCCACCCGAGGACGCGGTCGAAGAGTCCCCTGCCGATGGCGACAATCCCGTCGCCGAGGAGACCGAGACGCCCCAGATGATCGACGCGACCGAAGCCACCGATCCAGCCCAGGCAACGACCGGGACCGCGGCGAGCAGCCGCCGACCCACCAAGTTCCTGGCCGATCTGAGCCGGGCCATGCAGGCCGCGGCGGAGACGGCGCGGGACGAGACGATGGCGCGCTTCGAGACCGAAGCCAAGGCCGCCGTCGAGGAAGTCAACGCGAAAGCCGCCGACGAGGCCGCGGCACTGCGCCGCCAGGCCGACGACGACGTCGCCGCCATCCGGGAATGGTCGAAGGCCGAGATCGCCCGCATCCGAAGCGAGACCGAAGCCCGCATCGCCTCGCGCAAGATCGACCTCGACGAAGAGATCGAGGCCCACGCCGGCGTGGTCGCCGCGAGGGTCGAGCGCGTCGGCAGCGCGGTGGCCGGCTACCAGGCCGAGATGGGCGAATTCTTCGAGCGCCTGCTGGCGGTCGAGGACCCGAGCCGGATCGCGACGATGGCCGAGACCATGCCCGATCCGCCGAGCCTCGAGGACGTCGTGGCCTCCATGCCACCGCCGTCCCCGGTCGCCCCCCGGGTCGTGCATGAACCCGAGGCCGACAGCTCGAACAATGGGACGATGATCGGCGCCGCCGAGGCCCTGGCCGCGGCAGAAGCCTATCGTGCCAAGGAGCCGACCAGCGACGCCCCGAGCCACGACACTCCTGCAGAAGGCGACACTGCGGAAGCCTCGATGGCCGAAGCCTCCGTCGCGGATGGCGCCCCGACCGACGAAGCGTCTGCCGAGGCGGGATCCGCCGAAGCCGGCACGACAGAGCCCGATTTCGCCGCCGCCGAGGCAGAGGCCATGGCGTTCTCCGGCGAGCTCAGCGAAGAGTCCGCGGCATCCGTCGCGGAGCACGGTGGCGGACTCCCGGCCGAGCCGGAAGCCCAGCTGTCGGTAGCCCCGAGCGGCAGCCGCGGTACGACCCGCGTGGTCGTCCTGGGTCTGGTCAGCGTGGCCAGCATCGCCACCTTCAAGCGCAGCCTCGGTCGGGTCCCCGGCGTCTCCGCGATCGGTGTCGCTTCCGGACCGGACGGCGAGTTCGTCTTCACCGTGAGCCACGACTCGGAACTCAACCTGGCCGAAGCGATCACCGCCCTGCCAGGGTTCGAAGCCAAGATCACGTCCCAGAACGCCGATGGCCTCGAGGTCGCGGCGCACGACCCCGACTCGGCCTCCTGATCCCAGCGGAGCCCCCTAGGAGTCCCTCGTGGCCCGTCCCGCCATCGTCGTCGCTCTGCCGGAAAACGAGTCCATCCCGGTCAGCACCGAGCTCCTGACGGCCGGCTTCGAAGTCCTCGAGGTCGAACAGCCGCACCAGCTCGAAGCTGCCCTGGAAGTCCGGCGCGACATCGCCATCGCCATCCTCGACGGCGAGGCCGACGACGAGAAATCCCGGGCCTACGTCGCCGCGCTGCGCGAGGCCGGCCGACCCATCCCCGCCCTCACCGTCGTGTCGGCACGGGCGATGGAACGGCTCGCCACGGTCCAGGACGACGACACCGGCAACGAATACTTCACCCGCCCCTACTCTGCCGACTCGATCCGTTGGCGCGTGGAGGCGATGTGCATCCGGCGCGAGACGGTCGACGACGGCAGCGGACCGATCCTGCAGGGTGGACCGATGGGGCTCGACGGCTGGTCTCGCCGAGCGACGACGATCGCTGTGTTCAACCCGAAGGGCGGCGTCGGCAAGACGACCGTGGCCACGAACCTCGCCGCCGCGCTCCAGACGCGCAAGGGCAAGTCCGTCCTGCTGGTCGATGCCGACACCGTGACGGGTCATGTCAGCTCGTCGCTGAGCATCGAGGCGGTCCGCACGGTCTCCGACAGCTGGCGTGACGAGGCCGAAGGCGGCCCGGCCGAATCCCTCCTCGAGATCGCCTCGGCGCACGGGTCGGGGATGAAGGTCGTCTCATTGACCGACTCGCCCCTCCACACCGACCTGCTCGAGCCGGCACGCGTGGTCGCAGCGATCGCTGCCGCTCGCGGCGGGGTCGATGTCATCGTCATCGACATGCACCCGTCGTACAGCTCGCTCAACCAGGCCATCTTCGACGAGGCCGACCGGATCCTTGTGCCGGTCACCCCGGACGTGCCCGCCATCCGCGCGGCCGTGCAGCTGCGCGACGTGGCGACCGGCCTCGGCTGCCGTGAGCGCCTGGCGATGGTCGTCAACCGCGCCAACAGCGGCATCTCCGTGGCCGACATGGAGCGTACGGTCGGGATGCCGGCCCTCGCGCTGATCCGATCCGGCGGGCTGCTCTTCGTCCGCGCCGCCAACGAGGGCCGGACCGTGATCGACATGTTCCCCAAGGAGAAGATCACGGCCGAGTTCGACGAACTTGCCGACCGCGTCCTCGGGACGCCAAAACCGGCGATGCCCGCGAAGGCCGGGTTCCGCATCCCGACGCGCGCGAAGGAACCGGCCCGGGCCTGACCTCTGCTCCGACCTATCGGGAGCGGTCCGTCCAGTTGGTCCCGCCGAGGGGCGCCCCCGGCAGCGTCTCGTGCGGCTCACCCGTCCGCGCATCGACCTGGATCACGCCGCGCAGGTACGCGCGGTTGACGAGGATCGCGTCGAGCCCGCTCGGACCGACCGGCTTGTCGCCGATGGTGGCCGTCGCGTCGACCACCGGAACGAACATCTCGGACGACCGGTTGAGGAGGCTCTCCGGTTCCGAGCCCGGGTACAGGTGGATGGTCCCCACGACCCGGTAGGGCGGCGCCTCGAGGGCTACCTCGTAGGACACCTTGTGGACCTTGTGGGCGATCCGTTCCTCCTCGGTCATCTCGGGCAGCGACGCGCTGCCGGCGAGGACGATGACGAGGTCGTACGGGTCGATCGACTTGAGACCGGGCGCGGCCACCAGTGGTTCCGACCCGTCGATCGGGGCCCAGCTGACGTCGGACATCGTGATCGGCTCGCGCCGGTTGAGGGCGTCGGACAGTCGGCCCTCGATGAACAGCCGCCCGACCAGCCGCCAGTCCTCGGTGAGGCCCTCGAACGGGATGCCACCCGTCGGCGCGGCGGCGCCCGATGCCGGCTTCGCCGGCTCGACGGGGGGGCCCTTCTTGCGCTTCAGGAAGTCGAACGGCACGTCATTCCTCCGCGGCGCCCGTGTTGTCGCGGATCGTCTCCACGACGGCCGCATCGGCCAGGGTGGTCGTATCGCCAAGGACGCGCCCCTCGGCGATGTCGCGCAGCAGCCGGCGCATGATCTTGCCGGAGCGGGTCTTCGGCAGGTCGGGCACGAACATCAGGAACTTGGGGCGGGCGATCGGACCGATGACGTAGGCCACGTGCTCGCGCAACTGGACCCCGAGCGCATCCGATGGCTCCTGGTCCGCCTTGAGGATGACGAACGCGAAGATCGCCTGGCCGCTGATGTCGTCCTTCTTGCCGACCACCGCGGCCTCCGCCACCGACTTGTGATCGACCAGGGCGGACTCGACCTCCGTGGTCGAGATCCGGTGGCCGGCGACATTCATCACGTCGTCGACCCGGCCGAGCAACCACAGGTATCCGTCGGTGTCGCGCTTGGCCCCGTCGCCGGCGAAGTACATCCCGGGGAACCGCGTCCAGTAGGTCTCGCGGTACCGCTCCGGATCGCCGTAGATGCCGCGCAGCATGGCCGGCCAGGGTCGCTTCAGGACGAGGTAGCCGCCGCCGCCGAGCGGCACCGACGTCCCATCGGCGTCGACGACGTCGGCGTCGATGCCGGGGAACGGGAAGGTCGCCGACCCAGGCTTGGTCGTGGTCACGCCAGGCAACGGCGTGATGAGGATCTGGCCGGTCTCCGTCTGCCACCAGGTGTCGACGATCGGGGCGCGATCGCCCCCGATGTGCTCGCGGTACCACAGCCAGGCCTCGGGATTGATCGGCTCCCCGACCGAACCAAGGACGCGCAGCGTCGACAGGTCATGCCCGCGCGGCCACGCCTCGCCCTGCTTCATGAACGCCCGGATCGCGGTCGGGGCGCAGTACAGGATCGTGACCTTGTAGTCCTCGACGATCTGCCACCAGCGATCCCAGGCCGGCGTGTCCGGCGCACCCTCGTACAACACGCCGGTCGTCGCGTTGGCCAGCGGCCCGTACACGATGTAGCTGTGCCCGGTGACCCAGCCGATGTCGGCGGCACACCAGTACACGTCGTCGGGCTTGACGTCGAAGATCATCTCGTGGCTGTAGGAGGTCCCGAGGAGATAGCCGGCGGTCGTGTGGAGGATGCCCTTCGGCTTGGCGGTCGTGCCGGAGGTGTACAGCAGGTAGAGCATGTGCTCGGAGTCGACCGGGACCGGTGGGCAGTCCTCCGACTGGCGCTCGACGATGTCATGCCACCAGTGGTCGCGCCCGTCGACCATGTGGATGTCGTGTCCGGTCCGGTTGACCACGATGGCCGCCTCGACCGTCGGCGTGGAGGCGAGGGCCTCATCCACGTGATGCTTGAGACCGACCTCCTTGCCGCGACGATAGCCGCCGTCCGCGGTGAGGACCACCTTGGCGCCACAGTCGTTGATCCTGCTCGACAGGGCTTCGGCGGAGAAGCCACCGAAGACGACCGTATGGGGCGCCCCGAGACGGGCGCAGGCGAGCATCGCGATCGGCAGCTCGGGGATCATCGGCATGTAGATGGCGACCCGGTCGCCGGTCCCGACGCCGAGCTCCTTGAGCGCGTTGGCCGTCTTGCTCACCTCGCGCAGGAGATCCCGGAAGGTCAGGGTCCGCGTGTCGCCGGGCTCGCCGATCCAGTGATACGCGACCTTGTCGCCGAGCCCGCGCTCGACGTGCCGGTCGACGCAGTTGTAGCTGATGTTGAGCTGGCCGCCCGTGAACCATTTCGCGAACGGCAGGTCCCATTCCAGCGTCGTCGTGAACGGGGTCGTCCAGTCGATCCGCTCCCTGGCGCGCTTCGCCCAGAACGCCTCGAAATCCGCATCGGCCTCGGCGTACAGGGCGGAAGTCGCGTTGGCCTGGGCGACGAATGCCGGGTCCGGCGGGAACGTCCGCGACTCGGCGAGCAGGTTCTCGATCTCGGGCGACGGGAGGGAGGGCTCGACGCTCACGTGGGCCTCGGCTGCGATTCGTCTGGCTCGGCCATCCTACCGCGCCCCACCCGGACATGCCTCGATCCCGTGCGGCGCCGGACCGGTAACAGACCCGTCGCGAATGCGTCTCCGCCTGTAGCACGCCACTCGTCCCTCGGCCGCCATGGAGCCCCGACACATGCGTCCACCTCGACTTCGGATCCTGGTCCTGGCGCTCGTGGCTGCCCTGGCGGCGGCCTGCGGGTCCGGGGCACCGAGCGCGACGACGACTCCGACCCCGACGACCGTCCCGACCCCGACCGCGCCCCCGGCGGCCACTTCGTTCTCCGAGTACGGCGTGGCGTTCTGCTCGGCGTTCCAGGCGCTGTTCCGCGCGGTCGGGAACCCGGACACGGCGGAAGGTTCGGAGCTCAGCCACGGCCTCGATGCGGCGGTCGCCGCACACGATGGCGAGACGGCCGTTCGGTTGGCCGGGAACATCAAGGCCGAGCTCGAGGCCGGTCGTCGGCAGGCCAAGGTCGGCGCCGGCTGGGCCCCCGCGGCCCCGACGATGGTCCAGCTCGATCGGCTCCTGGTGGCCTTCGAGGCGATGACCGATGCCAAAGTGGCCAAGGCGAAGGGCGATCCCAACGCGGATCCGCAGGCGGCCCTCGAGCGGAGTGGTGGTCTCGAGGCCTGGACGGGGATGCTCACCGCGTGGGGGGCGATGGCAGCCGATCGACCCGCGAACGTCCAGCCCTGCGCGAACGTGCCGATCAACCCGTAGACCGGACGGCGTGCGCCGTCTACGCGGTCGCGTGGACCGGCGTCGGGCGTTCCGGGGCCGTCCCGCCGAGGCGGACCGAGATGGCGGCGGCCGCTTCACGCGCCTGTGCCGCAAGTTCCGGGACGCGCCTCGGCGTCAGGCGGAACGCCGGCCCCCAGATATCGACCGCGGCGATGACGTTGCCGCGCGCATCGTGGACGGGCGCGGCGACCGCGTTGAGCCCCAGTTCGTACTCGCCGATGGCCGTCGCATAGCCGCGTCGCCGGATCCGGGCGAGCTCCTCGAGCAGCGGCTCGAGCTCGACGATGGTGCGCTCCGTGTAGCTGACGAGACCGCGGCGCACCACGCGCAGGACCTCGCGCTCGGCCATCGACGACAGCAGGACCTTGCCCGATGCGACGCAATGGAGCGGCGTCGATCGGCCGGTCCAATCGCCGACGGCGATGAGGTTCGGCCCATCGACCTGGGCCACGGCCAGCAGCATGTCACCGTCGAGGATGCCGAGGCCGGTCGTCTCGTGGGTCAGGCGAGCCAGGCGCTCGAGTTCCGGTAGGGCGATCCCCCGCAGGTCGAGTGTTCGTTCGGCACGTTCGGCGAGCCGGATCACGACCAGGCCGAGGCGGTACTTGCCGGTCTCGTCGTCCTGCTCGACGAGACCACGCTTCTGGAGCGTCGCCAGGAGACGGGAGGCGGTCGACTTGTGGAGACCCAGCCGGCGCGCCAGTTCGGTGACGCCGGCCTCGCCCTGGCTGTCGCCGAGCGCGAGCAGCAGGGCGGCGGCTCGGTCGACCGAGCGGACCGCGTTACCGTCGAGGACCATGCCGCCCGGCCCGTTCAGTGGGAGCCGTCCAGGGCGCCGAAGCCGACGTGGGGCGTCTCGATGGACTGCCCCTTCGCGCGGGCCTCGAGTGCGGCATCGAGCGAGTCGGAGAAGATCGAGACGACACGGTCGACGATGTCGCCTCCGGCGTGCGCCTCGCAGAAGAACCAGGGCTCGCGCGAGTCGGGCTCCGGCATCGCCCCGCGACGATGCATCCCCTTGGCGACCGCGTCGTACAGGTCGTGGTCGGTCGTGGCCCAGTCGCGGTACTCGGACGCCTCGACCTCGGAGAACATGATCCCGAACATGCTCGGGTGACCGGTGAAGTGGTATGGCAGGCCGGTCGGGTTGAGGACCTCCCGCAGACCATCCTGCACGCGGCGACCCGTGGCGTGGACGACGTCGATGGCGTCGGTCTCCTTGAGGATGGTCAGCGTCTTCACGGCGGCCGCGGCGGCGATCCAATTCCCCGCGTAGGTCCCGCCATGGCTGACCTTGTCGGGGAGGACGCTCATGACCTCCTCGCGGCCGCCGAACGCCGCGGCCGGGTAGCCGTTGCCCATCGCCTTCGCGTATGTCGCGAGGTCCGGCGTGACGCCGAAGAACTCGGCCGCCCCGCCCTTGGCGAAGCGGAAGCCGGTCTTGACCTCGTCGAAGATCAGCAGGATCCCGTATTCCTCGGTCAGGGCTCGCATCGCCTGATGGAAGCCGGGCTTCGGCATGATCCCCTGGGCGTTGCCGAGGACGGGTTCGACGATGATCGCCGCGATCTCCTCGCCACGAGCCTCGAAGAGTCGGCGAAGCGCCTCGATGTTGTTGTAGCGCGCCGGGATGATCGTGTCCGCGACCGCGTCGGGGATCCCACGACCCCAGGCCAGGCGGACCGGAGCATCCGGGTCGCCAAGCTCGGACATGTCATCCGGGCTCACGCTGATGAGGGCGTAGTCGTGGACCCCGTGGTACTGGCCCTCGAATTTCACGATCCGATCGCGGCCCGTGTAGGCCCGCGCGATCCGCATCGCGTGCATCGTGGCTTCGGTCCCGGACACCGTCATCCGCGCCTTGTCGACCCAGCCGGTGAGCTCCTTCAGGAGCTCCATCGCCTGGACCTCGTCCTCGGACGTGAGCGAGAAGCTGACGCCCCTGCGCATCCGCTCGTTGACGTGGTCGTCGACGCGGTCGTCCCCGTGGCCGAGGATGACCGGCCCGTACCCCATCCGCAGGTCGATGTACTCGTTGCCATCGATGTCCCAGACCATGCCGCCCTTGCCGCGGTCGACGTAGATCGTCTCGTCGCCCCAAGCGCGGAAGTTGGAGTCCGTCCCGCCGGGCATCGTCTGGAGGGCTCGTCGATACATGGCGGACTGGGCGCTGCGCTGGAGTGGTGCGGCCGAGCGGGCGGCGGGTTCGGTGGCCATACGGACCTCGTGCGGGATTTGGATGGCCCGGTCCTTGGGACAGCGGTTGCGTGTGGTGGGACGCGGGCACGGCCATCGTGCCATGGCCCGTCACGTGCGTCAACGCGATTTTCGTGGCAGGACGTGGTCGAGCCTGCGAAATCACGTGCAACGACGCAACGAACCGCGCGGGAAACGATGGCCGACGGCATGTCACCATGGAGCGATGCGACAACCCCCCGGCGGTGCCGACCGTCCCGAGCCCATCAGCTTCTGGTTGCGCGGCGCCATGCCGCCGGCTGGGCCGCCGCTCGATGGCGACGCGATCGCCGATGTGGTCGTGGTCGGTGCCGGGTTCACCGGCCTGTGGACGGCGTTGGCCCTGACCGACACCGATCCGGCCCTGCGCGTGGTCGTCCTCGAGGCCGAGACCGTCGCCTTCGGGGCCAGCGGCCGAAACGGCGGGTTCTGCGAGGCGTCGCTGACCCACGGCCTCGCCAACGGGGTCCGCCACTTCCCGGAGGAGATCGACCGCCTCGAACGTGAAGGGATCGACAACCTGCGCGAGCTGATCGCCTTCACCCGTGAGCACGACATCGACTGCGACCTCGAGGAGACCGGCACGCTGACCGTCGCCGATCAGCCGTACCAGGTCGAGGAGTTCCGGGCATGGGCCGACGAGGCGGCTCGATACGGTGAACACCTCGAGTTCCTCGAGCGCGACGTCGTGCAGGCGGCGATCCACTCCCCCATCTGGCACGCCGGCCTCTATCGCCCGCCCGGCCGCGACGCGATGCTCGACCCGGCCAAGCTGTGTCGGGGTCTCGCCCGAGTGGCTCGGGAGCGCGGGATCGCCATCCACGAGCACACCCGCGTGACTGGACTCGAGCGGGTCGCGGGCGGGGTCGTCGTGCGGACAGCGGGGGGTCCGGCCGTCCGCTCGGATCACGCGGTCGTGGTGACGTCGGCCTATTCCGGCTGGCTGCGTCGGTTGGGGCAGACCTTCGTCCCCGTCTACGACTACGCGCTCGTGTCGGAGCCACTCTCGACTGACGAACGCGCGGCCATCGGCTGGGCCGGGCGGGAGGGCCTGTCCGATGCCCACAACCAGTTCCACTACTTCCGCCTGACGGCGGACGACCGGATCCTGTGGGGCGGGTACGACGCCATCTATCACTTCGGGAGTCGCGTGGGGCCGGAGCTCGATCGCCGACCCGCCACCTTCGACCGGCTCGAGGCGCAGTTCTTCCGGGCGTTCCCGGACCTCGAAGGCCTGCGCTTCCCGTATCGCTGGGGCGGCGCGATCGACGTGACGTCGCGGTTCACGGTGACGTTCGGCCAGGTGATGGGCGGGCGTGTCACGTACGCCCTCGGCTACACCGGGCTCGGCGTCGGCGCGAGCCGCTGGGCGGCCGGCGTCGTGCGCGACCTCATCCTGCGGCCCGCCGAGGACCGGCTGCGGCTGCGCATCGTGCGGACGTCGCCCATCCCCTTTCCGCCCGAACCCATCCGGTCCGTGGCGGTCAACGCGGTCCGCCGCGAACTCGACCGGGCCGACCGGAACGAGGGGCGGCGATCCGTGCTGCTGCGGACCCTCGATGCGATCGGAATCGGCTTCGACTCGTAGGCCTGGGGGCACGGACGAGGTGGCGCGAATCGACGAATCAGGGCAGGATGGCCCGATGGCAGATCGAAAGCGTCGCCTGGCCCCGCTCTTCGGATCGCTCCTCGTGCTCGGGCTCGCGCTCAGCTGGGTCGTGGTGCCGGCGAGCACGGTCGGGGCCGAGTCACAGCTCTCGACGTGGCGTGGCGGCGTCAGTCTGTTCCGGGCAGGCACGTTCACGACGCAAAAGTCGTTGCTCTGGTGCACCGCGGCCGACGTGCAGATCGCAAAGAACATCGTCGATGGCCAGCAGGACCACAGCAGAAGCAGCCAACAGACGTACTTCAACTGGATGCGCCGCCACGATCGGTACCCGCTCCCGCTGTCGGCCGGGGTCGATCCGCAGGGCTGGGCGGCGGGCATGCGTCACTTCGTCGACGACCGCTACCGGCTCGTGTCGAGTGCGACCTTCGACGGCGCCCTGCGGTCGGCGGTGACCCGCCTGCGACTGACCAACCTGCCGGTGGCGATCGCCGTCTCGCACGGCAACCATGGCTGGCTCCTGACCGGCTTCACCGCGACCGCGGACCCCGCGGTGACGAAGGCCTTCCGGGTCACCAGCGTCCGGGTTGTGGGGCCGCTCTATCCACGACAGAGCAAGAACGGCTACGACATGCGTCCGAACACGAAGCTGACACCGAGCCAGCTGCGGAAGTTCTTCACGCCGTGGAAGTACACGCCGATGAAGATGATCTGGGATGGCCGGTTCGTCTCGATCCAGCCGATCCCGAAGCGGGACATCACGACGGTCCCGCCACCCCCGACGGCGACCCCGACCCCCGTGCCGACGCCGACCGGACCTCGCACGCCTGCGGCGGTCCCACCGGCGGGCGCGACTCCCCGCCCGACGCAGCGGCCGAGCGCCACGCCACGGCCGACGACGGCCCCGCCTCCGTCGAAGGCTCCGGTGACCGTGGCCGTGGCGGTCACGGTTGCCAGCGCGCCACCAGGGTATGGAGGTGCGCCGATCTCGGCGCCGGCCGGACCGGCGGTTCCCATGGCCGGCCAGACGGCGATGGACGACATCGCCACCCTCACTGCCATCGTGACGGCGACCAGCGTCATCGTCCTCGCGGCGTTCGGGATCTTCCTGCTCGCACGTCGCCGGACGCCACCCGGGCGGCGGTCACCGCAGGTCTGAGGCTAGCCCGCGACTCGATGCCTCCCTCCTCGCGATCGTCGCGTGTGAGTCGACAAACCCGGCGTCAGGCGGTGGAATCCCGGGTCGTGCGCAGGCTTTGTCGCCTGCGACTCGACGATCTGGGGCCAAGAGACCGGATCGTTCGTCCTGAAGCAGGTTCTGTCGCCTTGGGGCGACATTGTGCTGAGCTCGAACGCGCCGGCGACCTCGCCGTCGCCGGCCCGGCCGAGCGTTCGGTCAGACCGGGCTGGCCAGCCAGTTCGGGAGTTCGCGCGACAGGGTCGCCAGCGGCAGCGACCCGTGCCCGAGCACGGCATCGTGGAAGGCCCGCAGGTCGAACGACGAACCATCCCGCCGCGTGAGATCGGCCCGCAATCGTTCGATCTCACGCTGGCCGATCTTGTAGGTCAGGGCCTGGCCGGGCCAAGCGATGTAGCGGTCCGTCTCGATCTCCGCGTCCGTCTCCGACAACCCGGCGCCCAGGAGGAAGTCGATCGACCGCTGGCGCGGCCAGCGCAGCGCATGCAGACCTGTGTCGACCACGAGCCGGGCGGCGCGCCACGCCTGGGCGTCGAGCATCCCGAACCGTTCCGCCTCGTCGCGGAACAGGCCCATCTCGTCGGCAAGGCGCTCGCTGTAGAGGCCCCAGCCTTCGACGTAGGCGCCACCGACCATCCGTGCGCCCAGACGTCGGAACGTATTGAGGTGCGGGTTCTCCATCTCCAGCGTGATCTGGAAATGATGGCCGGGCGCGGCTTCGTGGTATGTGGTCGTCGCGAGCTTCGTGTACTTGCGGCTCGGAAGGTCGTAGCCGTTGGCGTAATAGATCCCCGGCCGCGAACCGTCGGGCGCCGGCGGGTAGTAATAGGCGAACGGTGCGTCCTTCTCCTTGTACTCCTCGACCGGTCGCACGTCGCACATGGCGCGCGGCAGGACGCCGAAGTAGCGCGGCGCGATCGCCATGGCCCGGCCGATGTCCTCGGTCGCCCGGGCGACCAGCTCGTCCTTGGTCCCCGGCGTGTTCGCGACATCGGCATCCAGCGCGGCCCGATAGCCGGCGGTGTCGTCGCCGAGACCCGCCGCGGCCGTGATCTCGCGTCGTTCCGCCTCGATCGATTCGAGCTCCTCCAGCCCGATCCGATGGACCTCCTCGGGATCGAGGTCGAGCGTGGTCCAACTACGGATCGCGGTCCGATACAGCTGCTCCCCGTTCGGCGCGGACCAGAGACCCGGGTCCTCGCGCGTCGCCGCCAGGTAGTCGCCGCTGAGCTCCGCGAGGAAGGCAGCATCGGCCGGGTAGACGACATCGCGAACGACGTCGCGAACGCGTTCCCGATCCGCCTCGGCGGCGACCTTGACCATCGACGGCACGATCGCCGACTCGATCGGCACCTCGAGCAGCCGCTCGATCTGGGCGATGGTCCGCTCGGCGACGATGCGCGGCGCGGTGAGTCCCGACGCACGACCGTCGCGGAGCAACTGGGCGTTGGCCGCCATGAACGCCGGGTAGGCGTGCAGCCGGGCGATGAACGCCTCCAGGCGGGCCGGGGTGTCAACCGGCTGGAACTGGGTGAGCTGGGGGAGGAGCTGCTGTGGACCGCCCATCTGGTCGACGACGCGAAGCTGGTAGATGGCCTGGTCGTCCTCCTCCATCTGGAGTTCGGCGATGACCTTCAGCATGTCGCGGGTGATGCGGTCCTCCGTCGGCAGGCCGGACGTGTCGATCGCGGATGCCTCGGCGGCGGTACGCGCCATGAGCGCTCGCACGCGGGCGCGACCCTCGGGTCCCGGGTCCTCGAGTCGGTCGGCGTAGCGGTCATCGCCATAGAATGTCGCCGTCGTCGGGTTCAGTTCGAGGACGCCCTCCCAGAAGCGATCCGCCAGGGCGTTGACGGGCGTCAGGTCGGTGTCGGGGCTGGTCACGGAAGGGTCTCTCCTGTGTGGAGCACGGCGCGGATGCACCGGGCGACCGGGTGGTGTGGTCGCCTAGCCTAGCGCCCGGCGACGTCCCTCGCCGGGGTCGGTCGCGGGCCCGCGGCCCACGCGTCAGGCGCCGAACAGCGGCATCTGTTCGGCGGTCCGTTCGATGATGGGATCGAGCCCGAGATACGGTTCCAGGTCGTCGAGATCGAGCGGATCGCGCGCGAGGAACGCGTGCAGGTTGGTCGACTTGATGATGTGCCAGTTGCCATCGACCAGCGCGGTTCGCAGCAGGGGCGATCGTTCCAGCTTGTAGCGGACGAGCTCGGTCCGCTCGGGCGTGATGACGAGGAAGCGGACCAGCGTGTCGTCGGGCGGGATCCGGGCGTGCCGGCGCAGGAGCGGGTCGCCGAGCATCGCCGTCCACTCCACCTCGAAGAGCAGCGCCAGCTTGCCGCGGACGTACCAGATGCAGTCGACCTCGGCGAGTTCCTCCGGCGCCCGGCTGATGCCGCCGAGGTAGGCGCGCCGCTCGACGGGGTCGAGCAACTCGCCGAGGAGCCCATTCCCGAGCCGTCGACTCTGCTCGCGCCGGCCGATCCAGACCCGCATCCCCAGCTGATGACCGGCGTCGGCGATGTGGGCCAGGAGCTCCGTGTGCTCCTGGCTCCGACGGAGGAGGTCGTCGCTCGTGATCAAGCCGTCCGGCGTACTGGCGAGGCTGCGGTAGCTGTCGAGGCAGGCCCGGACGAGGGCCTCGTCCGGCAGGTCGTGGCCGGTGAACAGGGTCGCGATCCGCTCGAAGAAGGCCGTCTCCGAGATCGGTCCCGCGGTCGAGAGGAGGCTGAAGACCGACCACTCGACGCGATCCGCCAAGGGGACCGCCGCCGCGTCGATATCGTCCTGGTCGGACAGCCACCACCGACCGGGCTCGATCTCGACGAGGCGACGCTGCCCCGGGCCGCCGAGTTCGTCGCGGATGAGCGTGAGCAGGCGTTCGACCGGGTCGGACGTCGCGTCGCGAGCGGGCACGAGCCGGCGCGACCGAGCCGTGACACCCGGTGGCGTGCCGGCGGCGAGCGGAGCGGGCGTGCCCGTCGAACCGGGACCCTGCGCCCCACCACCCGCACCGGACGCCTCCGAGCCCCGCCCGAACTCCTCGCCCGGGATCGTGCCCTCGCCCTCCTCGCGGTTGGGGTCCTCGGAGCGGCGGTCGGCGTCGAGGTCGGTCGGGTTCGGCAGCGGCGGTTCGACGGGCAGGGTGGCCGCGGCCAGACGGCGGAGCTGGCCGGCCCGGTCGAGGCCGACGAGGATCTCGCCGAGGATCCGTTCGTAGCGGGCGGGTTCGCCGCGGGCTCGCAGGGTCTCGACCGCGGTCTCCGTCACCGTCCTGGCGGCATCGGCCGCGGAGAACGAGCGCTGGTCGAACCGTTCCGGCGCCGCGAACAGGCCGCGACCCGGCACGACGTCCGGATCGCCGGCACCGCCCGGCGTCGGGTCGAGCCCGACATTCGCCCTGGTCCTCGGCCCGGGCGGCAGCAGCCCGCCTGGCGGCAGCATCTCGACCACGCCGCCCGTCTCGTCCTCGGCGTCGGCCAGGCGGGCGCTCAGCAGTCGGTACCCGGCGGTCGCGCCGCCCATGACCGCTGCGACCATCGCCTCGGGGCCGCCGTCGACGAGCTGGACGACCCGTCCGTCGCGGGCCATCGCGGGTTCGATCGCTTCGAGCGCGTGCCCGATGGCGGCCGCCTGCCAACTCCACGGCGCGCGGAGCGACGGTCCGGCCAGGGCGGCGAGGGGCAGCAGTCCGGCCGCCTCTCGACCGAGGACCCAACTCGTCCAGAGGTAGGCCGCCGCGAGTCGATCCATACTCGGCCGCATCGGTGGTTGGCCGAGGACCAGGCGGACGCGCGGGGTCGGCGCCGTCCGGAGGTATCCGATCGGGCTCGCGCAGGGCGAGCAGGCCGCTCGGACCCATCAGGCCGAGGACCGTCGTGGCGTTCCCCTCGCCCAGGCTGCGAAGGTCCTCACCGAGGCGGGCCTGGACCGGACCGAGCGCGCCTCCATCGAGCCGTTGGATGAAGCCTCGAACCACTCGGAACGCGTCCTCGAAGGCGAGCCACGGGTTGCGCTCGCGGAACTGGGATCCGCTCGGCTGTTTGACGTGGCCCGACGCGATGCGCAGCGTCGCCGCGCGACCGGGGTGCGTGGCGAGGCGACTGGCGGGCAGGATCGCGTGGAGCAGCGCCAGTCGGAGGGCGGCCAGCACGGGCGCCGCCCGCAGGTCGCTCTCGATCCGCTCGAGGATCGCGCCGAGGGCGACCAGCTGCCGCGGCGTGTGGAGGTCGAGCAGCTCATCCGGGAGCCCGTCGGCACCGATCACGTCCGGGAAGCGAGCCCGCAACATCGCCCGTGTCGTCGCGACGTCGGCGTCGGACTCGGCGCGCCGGACGTCGTCGGCATCGAGTGGCGCCTGACGCTGCTCGGAACCGCCCCGTTGATCGCGACAGACCGTGCAGCGGTAGTGGCGGGCGATCGGGCGAGCGACGGTCGGTCCGTCGTCGTCGCCCTCCTCCGACCACAGGAACTCGTCCGCGACCAGCATCCGGGCACAGGTCGCGCAGCGCGTCGCGAACAGGTCGCCGATCGACACCTTGAGGCTCGACTCGCGACGGGGCGAGGCGGCCATCCCCTGGAACGCGGCATCGAGGTGGCGGACATCGGGCGGACGCAGGACCACCTCGGCGAGCATCCGGCTGAGCGGGCTCGATTCGAGCGAGACCGCTCGTCGCTGCCGGTCGACGGCGGCTCGGGCCACCCAACCGCCGCGCCCGAACAGGTCGGCGACGACATCACCCGGCCCGCTGTGGAGGTCGATCCGCGCCGCCAGCACAGATGGTGGTGGTGGCGGCGCCAGCCGATCGAACACGGGCAGCGAATAGCCCGGTTCGGCGTTGGCGACGGGTCCTCGGCTTGCCATCGTCGTCAGATGCTAGCCGACGCGCGCTACGCTTGGCCGATGCGTGACCCGCTGATCGACCTCGCGCCGGCCACCCCGGTGCCGTTGCATCCCTCGCTGGCGGTCGCACGGCGAGGCCTGGCAGCGGTCGTCGCGGACCTGCTCGCCGTGCCCGACGAGGCGCTCGACCGGCCCTGGCGGTGGCGAGGGACCGACCCGGACGATATCGAGCTCCGCTACGGGATCTACCGGATCCACGAGCGGTTCGAGGAGGCTGTCGGGGCGATCGCGGTGGGGCGAGCTGGCGGCCCCGGGGATCCCATCGGGCCTGCGGTCCCGGCCCTGGCTGCAGCCACGGCGGCTCGCTGGGAACTGCACGGCGCGCTGGCGCCGTTGGGGGTTTCGACGTGGGACGCCGACCCCGGCGACGGCGAATGGACGATCCGCCAGACGCTTGGGCACATCATCAGCGGCCAGCGGTCCTACGGCTGGTTGAATGCCTGGTTCCTCAGCCAGCCACGCGACCTCGATGAGGTGGCCTACCCGCCTGACGGGGCACTCCCGCCCGAGCCCACGGAGGAAGACGAGGCCCGCGGCGATCCGGAGGCCGTGGTCGAGCGCCTCGACCTCGTCGTCGACGACAACATCGCGGCGTTCGCCGGACTGGATGGGAGCGCGATGCGAGCGGCCGCCCGCTGGTCGGGCCTGCACGTCCGGATCGACTTCCGGCTCGGGCGCTACGGCTCGCACATCCGCGAGCACACCATCCAGGTCGACAAGACGCTTGCCATGCTCGGCCGTCGACCGACCGAGACTGAGCGGCTCGTCCGGCTGATTCTTGCGACCTACGGGCGGCTCGAGGCACTGGTCGTCGGGCGTTCCGGGGCCGCGTTGAACGCCCCGTTCGCCGACGGGTCGAGCGCGATGTCGAACGTGACCGCCGCTGTGACCGATGCATGCGAGATCGCGGGCCGCGTCAGGGCGAGCGAGTAGCGGTTCGCCGTCAGGGCCACACGGCCGCGTCTCCGGCCGCTCGGCCCTTGTGCCTCCAGATATGCCTGGCAGTCTTACGCAGGCCGATTACCACGGCATAAGCCCTTGGAACCGGGCGGGTCCACGCTCGGATGCAGACCTCGCGAGCGTGCCGGAACCAGTCGCAGGCCCCTTATCGACCTCGAACCCCCGAAGATATGACTGCCACGCATATCGCCGGCGCGAACGGGTGCGCAATGGCTGCGGAGCCCGACCGACCCCGACCGTCAGGCGCCGGGTGGCGTCGGACGGGGCGTGCGGACGGGCGCCGTTCAGCCCGAAGGGCGCAGGCGCCCGGGAGCGCGCCCCGGCCGGCGACAGGACCCGGCGGCCGCGACCGACCGGCGCGCGCACTGCCGACTCCCGACCGTGACCTTCAGCGCCGGGTGGCGTCGGACGGGGCGTGCGGACGGGCGCCGTTCAGCCCGAAGGGCGCAGGCGCCCGGGAGCGCGCCCCGGCCGGCGACAGGACCCGGCGGCCGCGACCGACCGGCGCGCGCACTGCCGACTCCCGACCGTGACCTTCAGCGCCGGCTGGCGTCGGACGGGGCGTGCGGACGGGCGCCGTTCAGCCCGAAGGGCGCAGGCGCCCGGGAGCGCGCCCCGGCCGGCGACAGGACCCGGCGGGCACGACCGCCGGCACGACCGACGCGCCCGCCTCAGCGACTACGGCTCGTCGAGTTCGTCGGGCTCGTCTTCGAACGCCTCGTCGGTCGTCGATTCGGGCGGCAGGACGCGGTCGAGGTCCTCGATCTCGTCGTCTTCCTCGTCGTCCTCGAGGTCGTCCTCGAGATCCATCTCCTCGCGCACGAGGGTGCCTTTGGTATACGGGCGCAGGTCCGTGGACTTGGCCGCGGTCGGGAAGCTCACCTTGCCGTAGTTGGCGGGGTCCTGGAAGATCTCGCGCAGGATGATCCGGACGTCCTTGTCGCCGAGCGACGTCACGCCCGCGGCGTACTTGTTGCCGTCCGCCATCAGCTTGAGGAGCCGGGCCGCGACACGCGGCTCGACCACCCCGATGCGGACCCCGTTGCTGTGGGCGATGAGTCGATTGCCCTCGGGGATCAACTCGACCGCATCACCCGGGTTGACCTGCGCGAGCTGGCGGGGGTCGGCGAGGTCGGTCAGGAACGCGAACCCGGTCTTGCCGGTCTCCTCGACGAAGATGCTGACCGGGGCCTTGCTCCCCTCCTGCGCCGGGACCGTCTTCTCGCCCGCCGCGACCAGGAGCACCTTGAGTCGGTCGATGTTTCGCTCGGCGATCCGGTTGGTGGGGTCGAGCGCGAGCGCGATCTGATAGTGCTCGCGGGCCGAACCGAGCTCGCCCAGCTCCCACAGCGACTTGGCCAGACGGTTCTCCGACTCGACGTCGGGACCCAGCTCGATCAGCTTGCGGTTCGTCGCGGCGGCTTCGGTCCACTGTGCGGCCGACGCCTGGGCGATCGCCAGGTCGGCCAGCTGCCGCTTCTGGCGAGTCAGGTTGACGGGACTCTGGGCGGTGGTCTCGACGTCGGGGAAGGTCACGAGGCGGTCGTCCTTTCGGGGCGCGGCGGAGTGCGGAGCGGATCGTCTGGGGCGCGCGGCTACGGCGGGCCACGGCGCGAGCACCCGTTTGTAGCACTCCCCGGCCGGCAGGTCAAACGCGGCGACCGCGACGCCCTCCGCGGGAGGGATCGCCGTCAGGAGCGCAGCAGCAGGTTCCAGGCGACGACCAGCAGCCCCAGCCCGGCGAGCAGCCCGGTCTGTCCGATCCAGCGCATGTCGCGGCGGCGTGACGGTGCCGTTCCGGCGAACGCGTCCCACAGGTAGAAGACGAGGGTCAGCAGGGCCGGGCCGACGAGCCGCGGTGATCTCCATCGCCCGAAGTGCGGCGGCGCCGATCGCGATCGCGATCCCGTACGTCAGGGCCGACCACAGCGCGTCGCGAACATTGAGCACGCGCAGTGCCGCGGCTCGATAGCCGAGCAGCGCGGCGATGATGGCGTCCCCCGCCGCGAGGACGAGCAGGTTCGACTCGGGCAACGCGCCGGTGCTCGACTGGACGAGTCCACCCGGGACCATCGCCGCGACGCCCGTGAAGCCGAGGAACGCGACCAGCAGGGTCGTGACCAGCAGCGCACTCCGGTCGTCGTCGGACAGGGCCTCGTGGGCACGGTTGATCCGACCCTCGAGTGCCAGGGTCCGCCCGACGATCAGCCAGGTCACCGCGAGCGCCGGCGCGAGCCACAACCCGAATGGCACCAGCCGGATGGCGCCGAGACAGGCGACCGCCGACACCGACGGCAGGATGAGCGACTCGATCGGGACGCCCGTGCCGGCCTCGCTGGTGACGATCTCGTCGCCGAGGACCTGGAGCGTGCCCAGCAGCATCGCGCCGAGGAGCAGCCCGGCCACGAGCCAGACGAGGGGTGGTTCGAGGAGGCGCGAGAGCCCCACGACGGTGACCGCCACCAGGGCAAGGTCGCGACGAGCCAGGCGGTCGTCCATCGCCGCGATGGTACGCGACTCCATCACGACAGCCGCTCGTGGTCGGCCGCCCACGCCAGCAGGTCCGCCCGCGATCGCGTGTTGACCACGTCCCTCGCGGTGACCCACGCGCGACGAGCCTGGCTGATGCCCCAGCGGACGTATGGGAGTTCGGCAGTGTCATGGGCGTCCGAGTCGATCGACAGCACGCAACCCACTTCCACGGCGCGCCGCGCGCGTTCGACCGCGAGGTCCAGCCGCGCCGGCGACCCGTTCATCTCGAGGGCGGTCCGGGTCCGCGCCGCCTCGGCGTAGACCGCGTCCCAATCGAGGTCGAGGTCGTCGCGCTCCCCGATCTTGCGGCCGGCGGGATGCGCGAGGACGTCCACGTGCGGGCTGCGGATCGCGTTGAGCGTTCGCCGCGTCAGTTCCGCCTTCGACTGTCGCCGCGACACGTGGACCGACGCGACGACGACGTCATAGCGGGCGAGCAGGTCGTCGTCGAAGTCGAGGTCGCCATCGGCGCGGACCTCGAGTTCGCAGCCGTGCAGCAGCCGAAAGCCCCCGGGCGGCGTCCCAGGCGGCGCCGTCCCGGCAGCTTCCTCATTCGCGAACCGGTCGTTGAGCCCAGCGATGACGGCGGCCTGCTCCGCGACCCGGTCCGGGGTCAGGCCACGGGCGATGGCCAGGGACTGGGTGTGATCGGTCAGGACCTGGTAGGCGTAGCCGCGTCGCCGCGCGGCCTCGGCCATGACCTCGATCGAGTGATGTCCGTCCGACCAGTCCGAATGGCTGTGGAGGTCGCCGCGCAGGTCGGCAAGCTCGATGACGACGGGCAGCCGACCGGCGAGGGCCGCCTCGATCTCTCCGGAATCCTCGCGCAGCTCCGGCTCGATGAACGGCAGGTCGAGGAATGCGTAGGCCTCCGCCTCGGTGGCGAACGTGCGTAGCTCGGCCGACTTGCCGGTCACCGGCTCGCCATCGTCGCCGATGCGCAGGAACCCCTTCTCGGACAGGCTCCAGCCCCGATCGCGGGCCATCGCTCGCAGGCGGACGTTGTGTTCCTTCGACCCGGTGAAATGGATCCGGTAGGTGCCGGCCTCGCCGGGCGGCATGACCATGAGGTCGACCTGCGGCCCGCGCAACAGCCGGACGGCCGCCTTGTAGCCGCCGCGATTGACGACCGAGTCGACCAGCCCGTATGACGTGAAGCCGTCGATGAGCACGGCCGGTTCGTCCGTCTCCGCGAGGATGTCGAGGTCGCCGATGGATTCCTTGCGGCGACGGAACGACCCGGCCGGCTCCAGCGAGCGGACGCCCGGCGTCGCGGCGAATGCATCGATGATCGACGTGACCAGCTCCTCGGCCCGGTCGAGCCGCATCCGGTCGAACCGCTCGTCGAGGCGGGCGATGCCCTCGAGGACGAGGGCCTCCGTCCGTTCCGACATCCCACGCAGGCCTCGCAGCCGGCCCGCCTCCGCCGCCAGGCGCAGGTCGTCGACCGTCTCGATGCCGAGGTCGGCGTTGAGTTGGCGGACGGTCTTTGGGCCGAGTCCCGGGATCTGCAGGATCTCGGCCAGGCTCGGCGGGACCTCGGCTCGCAGCCGGTCGTAGAAGGCGAGGTGGCCCGTGTTCGCGAGTTCCGCGATCTTGTCGCTGATCGCCTTGCCGACACCCGGGATCGTCGGCGGCGTGCCCGCGCGATAGGCCGAGGCGAGATCGACCGGGCTGCGGCCGATGGCGTCCGCCGCGCGGTGGTAGGCGACGGTCTTGAACACGAGCTCACCCTTGAGCTCCAGCATGTCGCCGATCTCGTGGAAGATCCGGGCGAGGTCGCCGTTGGTCAGGTCGGCAGGATCGTCGATCACCGGCCGATGGTAGCGGCTGGCACGGACCGCCTTCGCGGGCTAGGCGGCCACCACCCGGTCGCGTCCCGCCCGCTTGGCCCGGTAGAGGGCTCGGTCGGCGTCCTCGATCAGGTCGTCGATCGGCTGGTCCGCCTCGGCGGCGACGGCGACCCCGACCGACACGCTCACGCCGGTCACTCGCAGGCGGCTGAGGTCGAGCGCGCCGACGGCGGCCCGGACGCGCTCGCCGACCTCACGGGCGATCTCGGGACTCGGGTTGCGCAGCAGCACGACGAACTCCTCGCCGCCATAGCGGGCCGGGACGTCGTCCTCGCGGACCGCCGACATGATCGCTCCGGCGACCGCCCGGAGGACCTCGTCCCCGGTCGCATGACCGTGACGGTCATTGAGGACCTTGAACCGGTCGATGTCGATCATCAGGACGCCGACGGCGTCATCGGATCGGCGGCGCCGTGCCAGCAGCCCGCAGAACTCGTCGAAGTAGCGGCGGTTGGGCAGGCCGGTCAGCGCATCGGTCGAGGCCTGGGTCTCCGCAGCCCGGTGCGAGTAGGCCCGGGAGAGTGCCGCGGACGCCTCCGCCGCGGCCCCGGCCAGGATCCGGCGCGTCGTCGGCGACCAGGCGCCCGCCGTCCGATAGGACAGGACGATCGCGCCGACCACCCCGCGCTCCGAGGTGAGCGGGGCCGCCAGGGTGTTGCTCAGGCCGTACACGCGGCGGGCGCGGTCGGCGATACGTTCGGCGATCAATTGCGGCGCACCGGTGACGCGACCCGGGGCGAGATCGGGCGAACCCGTACGGGTCACGGGTGTCGCGATCCGGGTCGTCAGGCCGTCGAACCGGCCCCTGGCACGGGCGCCGACGCCAACGGGGGCTTCGGCATCGGCCCCGACCGGGACCGCCACGGGTTCGCGCGCGGCCGCGCCGGCTTCCGCGCTGATGGGGTCCTCGAGGTCGGCGATCGGCAGCAGGGTCGTCGAGTCCGGCACGCCGGGTCGCGCACTGACGAGCGTCGCCTCCAGGACACGGGCGTCGGGTCGCCGGCGCGCGATGACGATGTGATCGGCGCCGGTCGCCTCGGCGAGCTCATCGACGATGGCACCCAGGATCGCGTCGGGCGAGATGGACCGCGACAGCCCCGACAGGATGCGCGCGAACGACTCGGCCTCCTCGCGCCGGCCGATCTCGAGAGCCGAGACCGCCTGTCGGTGACGGATCGCGGCGTATCCGACGACGACGATGAGGGTGGCGATGACCAGGTCGATCGCGTGCGCCGATACGACGACGAGACGGATGACGACCACGAAACCGAGCAGGAAGAAGGTGACGGCGAAGGTCCACCACGCTCGTCGGATGCGACGATCCGGCGGTGCCGCGGGTCGTGCAGGCGGGGTGGTGGGTTGGCTCACGTCAGGGATAGAGGATGGCGGTCCGGACCCCTTCCGTCCATCCCCAAACCTGGTACTCCCGGGAAGGACCGACCAGTACCTTCGTACCATCGGGTGGTCAGGCGGCTTCGTCCCCTGCCCCTGCCGCGTCGTGACCGCCATCGCGCTTGACCCGGTACAACGCCCGGTCGGCCGCCGCGATGAGGTCAGTGGCGGTCCGCCCGTCACCGGGGAACGTCGCCACGCCGATCGACGCCGCGATGGGGACCGGGCCGCGCTGTTCGCCGACGAACGCTCGATCGCGGAACGCCTCGAGGATCCGCTCGGCGGCCGAGCGAGCCTCGTCCTTGTCGGTCTCGGGCAGGATGATCGCGAACTCGTCGCCGCCATACCGGGCCGGGACGTCGGAGGCCCGCAGGGTCGAACGGATGAGTTCGGCCGTCCAGGTCAGCACTCGGTCGCCGAACAGGTGCCCGAACGTGTCGTTGACGAGCTTGAAGTCATCGATGTCGAGCATCAGCACGCTCAACGGCCGTCGGGCGCGCTGAGCGCGAACGACTTCCTCGCCCAGACGCTCGTGCAGGAACCGGTGGTTGTAGAACCCGGTGAGCGGGTCGCGATCGGCGAGCTTGCGGGCGTCCTCGTACAGCCGCGCGTTCTCGAGGGCCATCGCCGCCTCGTTCGCCATCGTGCGCGCCAGTTCGAGGCGCTCCTCGTTCCAGACGACGACGGTGCTCGACACGAGCTCGACCAACCCGATCGACTGGCCCTTGGCCACCAGCGGCAGCATCGCGAGGACCTGGTTGCCATCGCGGAGAAGCAGCTCGAGTTCGGCGGGGTCCGCACCGGGATCGGCCGCGTCGATGATCACCGTATCGTGGCGCTCGAGGACACGAAGGGTCTCAGGGTACCGGGCGACCTCGAAGAACGGGTCGATCTGGCCCAGACGCGCGGTCGGGAACGAGCCGAGCGAGAGGACCCGCCCGGTGGCTCGATCCCAGTAACTGATGACGCACTCGCCGACGCCCATCGCCCGGGCGAGGTGACCGGCCATCAGGTCGGCGACCTGGCGCGGATCGAGGCTGCCGGACAGTTCGGCACTCATGTCGAGGAGCCGCCGCAGTTCGAGCGCGAGGTCCTGGGTCCGCTGGAGCAACCGGGCCGACCCGACGGCGGTCGCGGCCTGATCGGCGAGGATCGTCAGCAGACGCTGATCGTCCGGCCCGAAGCCGTCGAGACCGAGCTTCGAGAGGGTGATGACGCCGATCGTGGTCCCGTCGTAGCGCATCGGCAC
Source organism: uncultured Chloroflexia bacterium (assembly GCA_963833705.1). Lineage (GTDB taxonomy): Bacteria > Chloroflexota > Limnocylindria > Limnocylindrales > CSP1-4 > SPCO01. The sequence goes on from CAWHYQ010000005.1 coordinate 49,489, forward strand.
GACCAGCATCGATTCATCGATGTCGTCCGTGCCCTCGATCGTCGCGCCACGGGTGTCGCGGTTGGCGTCGTTGATCAGCAACGGCTCGCCGTGCTGCGCGACCCAGCCGGTGAAGCCCTCGCCGAACCGGCACTGGAGCAACGCGTAGTCGACCTGTTCGTAGGCGCCGACCCGCCCCTCGAAGGCGATCGGCACGACCTGGTCGGGGAGCTCGACGAGATAGACCCGCGCGTTGTGGTACTCGATGATGCGCCGCGTCTCCTCGACGACGGTACGGCCGATCTGGTCGATGGTCGTCGCCCGGCTCATCCGCGCCGAGGTGGCCTGCAGGACCTCGAGCTGGGCCGCGCGAGCCTCGGTCTGTTGGAACAGCTCCGCGTTGGTCAGTGCGATCGCGGCGTGCGTCGCCAGCGTCGTGATGAACGCGACATCTCCGCCGGTCCACGCCCGCGGCTCGTGCGTGGCCGCCGACAGCGAGCCGATGACGCGGTCGTGATGGATCAACGGTGCGATCAGGTCGGCCGCGACGTCGAGGATGCCGTCGTATCGATCGAACCCGAACTGGCGGTCGGCCCGGACGTCGGGGAAGGCCAGGACGTGCCCGGTCCGGAGCACCTCCGCCGCCCAGCCCTCGTCGCGCCGGAAGGCCGGCAGGCGGCGCGCGACGTCGTCCGAGATCCCGGCCCAGGCGGTCACTTCGAGGCGATCGTCGTGAAGGGTCCGGATCGTCGTGCTGTCGGTGCGCAGCGCCCGGTTCGTCTCGTCGACGATCATCCGGAAGAGCGCCTCGCGGTCGTGCGATGCGGCCAGCCGGCCGGCGATCCCGAGGACGGAGTCGAGCCGCTCGGCCAATTCGGCCTCGAGGCCGGCGGGCGAGCTGGACGGGGAGGCGAGATCCCATTCGACGTAGGACGTCCGTTCGCCGCCAAGGAGGCGGCCGAACGTCGAGGAGCCTGTGCCGGAGCCGACCCCGTACGTGATCGGGGCGGCCATCGACGACCCGGATCGACCGGGCTCGTCCTCGGGTTCTTCAAGGCGCGCGCGCACGGCTCGATGGTGTCACGGTCGCGTGGCGACGCGGAGTCACCATCGGTCCTGACGCGGGGGAGGACGAACGTTCCTCCGTTGACCGCCCGGGTGAGGCCGGACTACACTCCGGCGGCGTCGGGGCCCTCGTGCCACGGCCGTTCCAGCCCGTTCCAGAGGTCAGCTCACCCCGTGGACGACGGTCCCAGTCCCATCGGCGTCGATCGCGACGTCATCACCCTGATCCCGGTTCGTCCCGCCTCCTGACGGCTGACCGCGACCCTCCAAGGTCGCGCCACCCGCGGCGGGACGTCCCGCCCGTGAGGTGGCAACCATGCTCTACCTGAGCCAGGCCATCGGCCGACCCGTGCTCGACGCGAACGGCGAGCCCCTCGGCAAGGTCGACGATCTCATCGTCGCGCTCGGCGGTCGCTGCCCGCCGGTCAGCGGCCCGGCCGCCACGATCCCCGTGACCATCGACCTCATCGACCACACCCACGGCGACGGACGATGTGTCGCGCTGCTCCTCGGGAGGTCCGTCCGATGACCGGCGCCGTGACCGAGCAACTCCTGACCGAGATCCAGGAACTGATCCGCGAACGCGAACGGGAAGGCGTCCTCGGGCTCGCGGAGCGGATCGGCCCGGCGGAGTGGGCGGACCTCGTCCCGCGGCTCGACTCGGGCGAGGTCGCGGTCCTGTTGCAGTGGCTCCCTGACCATGAGGTTCCGCAGCTCCTCGAGGAGCTTTCGCCGGCCGAGGCAGCCCGCATCCTCCGGACGCTGTCGGGGCCGGAGGCGGCGGCGGTCCTAGCCGGCATGGACCCCGACGACGCAGCCGATGTCGTTGAGGAGCTGACCGCACCGGAGGCCGAGGGGATCCTGATTCGGTTGTCACCGGACGAGGCCGCGGAGATCCGTGGGCTGGCCGACTTCCCAGCCGACAGCGCTGGCGGCATCATGACTCCGGACTTCGTCGCGGTGTCGCGTGAGGCCCGCGCCGACGAGGCGATCGCGGCGATCCGCCGCCTGGTCGACGATGCCGAGACCGTCAACTACATCTACGTCATCGACGCCGACCGGCACCTGTTGGGGGTGCTGTCGCTGTACCGACTCCTGCTCAGCCCGGCTGAGACCGCAGTCAGCGAGATGATGGCCCCGACGACGGTCCGAGTCCGTGCGAGCGCCGACCGGGAGACGGCTGCCCGACTCCTCACGGAGCGCAACCTGCTGGCAATACCGGTCGTCGATGAGAACGACCGTCTGCTCGGGATCATCACCGAAGACGACGTGGCGGACGTTCTCGAGGCTGAGGCGACCGAAGACATCGAACGGCTGGGTGGCTCGCAACCGCTGAACGTTCCATACCGTGTGTCGAGCGTCGCCCTGCTCGTGCGCAAGCGGGTCGGGTGGCTGCTCCTGCTGTTCGTGGCAGAGGCGTATACGGGCACGGTCCTCCGGAACTTCGAAGACGAGCTGTCGGCTGTCGTCGCGTTGAGCTTCTTCATCCCCCTGCTCATCGGGACGGGCGGCAACATCGGCAGCCAGACAGTCACGCTGATCGTCCGCGCGATGGCCCTTAACGAAGTCTCGTTCCGCGATGTCTCCTGGATCGTGTTCAAGGAGATGCGGGTGGGACTGATCCTCGGCGCGATCATGGCGGTGATCGCGTTCGGTCGAGCCGCCCTGCTCAACGTCGGCGCGGACGTCGGCCTGGTCGTGTCGATCACCATCCTGGCCATCTGTATATGGTCCGCCACCGTGGCCGCGGTCCTACCCCTCGCCCTGCGACGGCTCAGGATCGACCCGGCGGTCGTATCGGCACCCCTCATCACCACGCTTGTCGATGGCACTGGACTGATCATCTACTTCGAGATCGCCAAGTACGTCCTGCACCTGTAGCCGTACTCGAGGGGGCGCGCGCCTCGGGCGACGGGATCCTGTGGGCGGTCACGCCTGGTCACGCGCCTGGTGTGCGTGGGCCTCCGGCGCTGCGGCGGCGGGCCACGCCCCCTCGGATGGATCGGGGCCGTAGTCGAGCGGCAGGCCGTGCGCCTCCCAGGTCGGGGTGCCGTCCGGGACGGTGGCGACGTTCTCGAATCCGGCCGCGCGGAGCATCGACCCGGCCACGCTGGATCGATACCCGCTGGCACAGATCAGGGCGATCGGGCGGCCCCGCGGCAGCTGGTCCAGCTGGTCGGGCAGGTCGCCGCCGCCGATGTGCCGGGCCCCCGGGACATGGCCGGCCTCGTACTCGGACGCCTGGCGGACGTCGATGACGAACGGTGCCCTCTGCCCGCCGGCCGACAGCATCGAGCCCAGCGCGTCGACCTCGAGCTCCGTTCCGGCCTCGACCGGACGGCCCGCCCCGGCCCAGGCTTCGACGCCGCCCGCAAGGTATCCGGCGATCGATTCGAAGCCGATCCGCACGACCTGGCGCGCCAGGTCGTCGAGGTCGCCCGGGTCGTCGACGACGAGCACCACCGCCCGGTCCGCGTCCACGATCCAGCCCAGCCACGTCCCGAACGACGGGCCGGCCGGGATCGACAGCGAATTGGCGATGTGTCGCTCCGCGTGCGCTCCGGGCGTCCTCGCGTCGACGATCAGCGCCCCCTGGCGGAGCAGCGTGTCGACGGCCTCGATCGCCAGTGGCGCGACCTCCGGCACGATCGCGCCGAGGAGACGCGGACCCGCCTGGTTGATCGGGCGCATCCGTGCGAAGTAGCGCGGGAAGGTCGGTTGCCCCGCGAGCAGCGCCCGCGCGAACGCGTCCACATCCATCGGTGCGAGCAGTGGGTCGTGGCGGCGCTCGTAGCCGATGGTCGACCAGGAGGTCGATGCGATCCCCGTCGAGCACAGCGAGCCCGCGCCGTGGGTCGGGTAGACCATCACGGAGTCCTCGTGTGGCAGCAGCACCTCGTGCAGCGAGCGGTACATGGCGGCCGCGAACGGCCGAGCGTTCTCCGCACCCAGCAGATCCGTCCGTCCGACCGCCCCGACCAACAGGGATCCACCGGTCAACAGCAGGAACGGCTCGTCAGCCCGCGCCGTGTCGGCGACCTCGTAGCTGACGTGTTCCGGAGTGTGTCCCGGCGTGTCGAGCGTCCGGAACCGGACCGACCCGACGTCGAACCCGTCCCCGTCACGGGCGGGTCGGTGGTCGTAACGAAGCGCCGCCCCGGCGCCGATGACGTGCTCGGCGCCGGTCAGGGCCGCGAGATCGCGACCGCCCGAGACGTAATCGTTGTGGAGGTGCGTCTCGACCACATGGGTGATGCGCAGGTCCGCGGCCGCGGCCTCGGCGAGATACAGGTCAACATCCCGCCGCGGATCGATGACGGCCGCGACGCCGGCGGTCTCATCGGCGACGAGGGTCGACAGATGACCGAGGCCTTCGATCCGATACTGGGTGACACGCACGGCCGGAGTCTACCCGGACGCAACCTTCGGGGCCCTGGGGCCGAAGCGCAGGCCCGGGGCCGAGAAGGACCCGAAGGACCGCGACCGGACCTACATCATCACCAGGCCGCCATCGACCGCGAGCACCTGGCCCGTGATGTAGGCCGCCTCGTCGCTCGCGAGGAAGACGACCGCGTTGGCGATCTCGTCTGTCTCGCCGAACCGCCCGAGGGGCGTGGCCGCCCGGATCTGCTCCTTGAGCGCCTCTGGCAGGTCGTGCGTCAGCTCCGTGTCGACAAAGCCGGGCGCGACCGCATTGACCGTGATCGACCGGCTCGCCAGCTCGCGCGCGGACGCCTTGGTCAGGCCGATGAGCCCGGCCTTCGCCGACGAGTAGTTGGCCTGCCCGGTCTGTCCCGCCTGACCGGACACGGACGTGATGTTGACGATCCGGCCGGACTTGGCCTTGAGCATCGGGCGGGTCACGGCCTTCGTCATCCAGAACGCCCCGAACAGGTTTGTCTCGAGGACCTCGCGCCACGCCTCCGCCGACATCCGCATGATCAGATCGTCGCGCGTTACACCGGCGTTGTTGACCAGGATGTCGATCTTGCCGAACGCCTCGAGCACGGCCTTCACGACCGGTTCCGCCGTCTCGGCGAGGGAGGCATCGCCCTGGATGGCCAGTGCACGCCGACCGAGCGCCTCGACGGCGGCGACGGTCTTCGCCGCGGCGTCGGCATTGCCCTTGTAGGTGAACGCCACATCCGCACCCTGCGTCGCGAGACGGAGGACGATGGCGCGCCCGATGCCGCGCGACCCGCCCGTCACGAGGGCCGACTTGCCAGTCAGATCGATCATGCGCGGACCTCCTGGTGCGCGGGTCCCTGTTCGCCCGGGACCACATCGTCGAGCGGGACGTCGACCGAGCCGGGTCGACGCATCAATTCGGCGAGGGCATCCGGGATCGGGTCGACCGAGTCCCAGTCGACCGGCAGACGCACGGACACGTCGTCGGGCCGCACCGCGGCGTCGCCGGCGATGCCGCGCGCCGGATCGGCCGTCCACTCGATCGTGACCGCGCCCGACGTGAACCCGGCCCCGAACGCGACGATCACGATCCGGTCCCCGACCTGGACCCGGCCCTCGTTGACCGCCTCGGCCAGGGCCATCGGCACGGACGCCGCGGACGTGTTCCCGTACCGGTCGAGATTGACGAACATCCGGTCCATCGGCAGGTCGAGGCCCTTGGCGACGGCCTCGATGATGCGGATGTTGGCCTGGTGCGGGATGAAGAGGGCGATGTCGGACGGCTCCAGGCCGGCCCGCTGGATCGAGGTCAACGCCGTGGACGCGAGCGTCTTCGTCGCGAAGCGATAGGTCTCCTTGCCCTCCATCCGGATGAAGTGCTCGCCGCGCGCGATGGTCTCGGTCGACGGCGGGCTCTTCGCGCCCCCCGCCGGGAGCCAGATCATGTAGGCACCCTGCGGCTCGGTCGTCATCTCGATCCCGAGTCCTCCGCCCGGGGTATCCGCCGCGGACAGCACGACCGCACCCGCGCCATCGCCGAAGAGGATGCAGGTGTTGCGATCGGTGTAGTCGAGGAAGCGCGTCAACAGCTCCGCGCCGATGACGAGGACGTGTTTGGCCAGCCCGCTGGTGATGTACGCGTGACCGGTCGCATACGCGTAGACGAACCCGGAGCATGCCGCCGCGACGTCCATCGCCGCCGCGCGCGTGTTGCCGATCGCCTCCTTGACCAGCGCCGCGGTGGAGGGCATCCAGTAGTCGGGCGTGAGCGTGGCGAGGAGGATCAGGTCGATCTCGTCGGGGTCGATCCCCGCGGTCCGGATCGCACGCATCGACGCGACCGCGGCCATCGAGGCGGTCGTCTCGTGCGCGGCCGCCACCCGGCGTTCGCGGATCCCGGTGCGCGAGACGATCCAGTCGTCGGAGGTCTCGACCATCCGCTCGAGATCCTTGTTGGTCAGGACCTGCGACGGCGCATAGCGCCCCCAGCCGGTCACGTGCGCATGGCGGACTGGTGCGCTCACAGTGGCTCCACTTCGATCAGGGGCTGCTTGGCCTTGACCAGCGCGCCGCTGTCGGGGACGACCCGCGTGACGCGCCCAGCCAGATCGGACTTGATCTCGTTGAACAGTTTCATCGCCTCGATCAGGCCGATGACCTGTCCGACCGCGACCTCGCCCCCGACCTGGACGTACGGCGCCGTGCCCGGTGCGGGCGAGGCATAGAAGATCCCGGTCAGCGGAGCCTTCACCGAGGGACGGGCCGTCGTCGCCGGATCGCGCCCGGCGGTGGACGGCTCGCCGGTCGTGGTCGCGCCATCGGCACCGACGGACGGCGCGACGCTCGAGGGGGCCAGTACGGGCCCGGCCGCTGCCGCGACGGCGACCGGCTTGCGCAGGATCAGCCCGGTCCCACCGGATTCGACCTCGAGCTCGGTGAGGTCGGACCGGTCGAGCAGCTCGGCCAGCCGGTCGATCAGGGCCAGCAACTCCGCGTCACCGCCATCGCGCGGCTCGGGCGGCGTCGCGGCGGTCGTCTCGTCGGTCACCGCGCCGGTCCTGTGAAGATCAGCGCCGTGTTCTGCCCTCCGAACCCGAACGAGTTGCTCAGTGCCGCCCGGACGGGGCGCGGGGCCGCCACGTTCGGGGTCAGGTCCATACCGGCCGCCTCCGGGTCCGGGTCGGTGAGGTTGATCGTCGGCGGGATGCAGCCGTCCCGGATGGCGAGGACGCACGCGATGGCCTCGATCGCGCCGGCGGCACCCAGCGTGTGGCCGAGCATCGACTTGTTGGCGGTGATGGCGAGGCGGCCGGTGTCCTCGCCGAAGATCGTCCGGATCGCCTGGAGTTCGGCCTTGTCGCCCTCTGGCGTCGACGTCGCGTGGGCGTTGACATGATCGATGTCGGCTGGTTCAAGCCCCGCCTTATCGAGCGCCCGCCTGGCCGCGCGGACCGCCCCGATCCCGCCCGGTGCGGGCAACGTGATGTGCGATGCGTCGGCCGTCGCCCCGTACCCGACCAGCTCGGCCAGGATGGACGCCCCGCGGTCCTCGGCGTGCTCGAGCGCCTCGAGGATCACGACGCCGGCGCCCTCGCCGATGACGAACCCATCGCGCCCGGAATCGAAGGGCCGGGACGCCCCCTCCGGGTCGTCGTTGCGTGTCGAGAGCGCGCGCATCGCCGCGAACCCACCGACCATCGCCTCGAGGATCCCCGCCTCGGCGCCGCCCGCGACCATCAGGTCGGCGTCGCCACGCCGGATGATCTCGCTCGCCTCACCCAGGGCGTGGCCGCCCGTGGCGCAGGCTGACACGGTCGTGAAGTTGGGCCCGGTCATCCCGAACTGGATGGCCACCTGGCCGGCGCCGATGTTCGGGATGCCCATCGGGATGAGGAACGGACTGATCCGATCGGGGCCGCGAAGGACGTTGACGGTGAAGCCCTCGACGAGCGTCCCGACGCCACCCAACCCGGTTCCCAGGATGACCCCGGATCGCTCGGCCAGTTCCCCTTCGAAGCGTTCGGGCAGCCCGGCCTGATCGAGGGCTTCGCGCGTCGCGACGAGCCCGAACTGGATGTAGCGGTCCATCCGGCGGAGTTCCTTGCGGTCGAGGACGCCGCTGGCATCGAAGTCGTGGACCTCCGCCGCGATCCGTGAGGTCAGGCGCGATGGGTCGAACGCCTCGATCGTGCGCACGCCGGAGCGACCGGCCAGCATCCCGGCCCAGGTCGAGGCGACATCGTTCCCGAGTGCCGTGACCATGCCCATCCCGGTCACGACCACCCGGCGGCGACCGGTCACTGCCAGCGTCATCGGACGAGCTTCCCGGTGCGCACCGTCGCCGCTCGATAGACGTCGCCGGGCAGGCCACGAGCCGAGATGCCATTGGCGACGGCGAGGGCGTCGAAGTCCGTCCGACGGATCTCGGCACCGATGACGCCATCGACGACGTCGATCACTGCCCACGACGCGGTCGGGTCGCCGTCGAACACGTAGCCCGCCGAGCCGTCGTTCACGATCAGCTTCCAGCCGAGGTCGCGCGTCTCGGGCAGGTGCGTGTGGCCGCAGGCGATGATCCGCGCGTCGGTCCGGGCGGCCCGTTCGATGACCACGCTCGGGTCGAGGGCGGGGTCGAACCCTGCGGTGGCCGAACCGGGCGAGCCGTGGCAGACCAGGATCATGGTCCCGTCGTCGGTGCGCAGGCGACGCTCCGATGGCAATCGACGGAGCCACCCGATCCGGTCGTCGCCGAGTTCGTCGTGGGCCCATTCCGCGGCGGCCTGGAACGTCTCGGGCACGCCGTCGGTCATCCACGGGAAGGCCGCGGCGTAGTCGAAATCGGCGACGGCGATGTCGGTGTTGCCGCTGACGATGACGGCGCCGTCCGTCTCCATGTCGCGCAGCAGGTCCACCGCCCCCGACGGATCGGGACCGTTCAGGACGAGATCGCCCGCGACGGCGACGAGGTCGGGCTTCTCCGCCCGAATCGCCTTCCGGACGGCCTCGAGCGCGATGGCATTGCCATGCACGTCGGAAAGCACGACCACGCGGGTCACTTCAGCACGCCTTCCGACGGGATGATGAAGCTGAGCGTGGCTTCGCAGGCGGTCTCGCCGTCCACGCTCGCGACGCCGCGGCCACGCCCGAACCGCCCGCCGAGCTTGTCCATCGTGACCTCGAGCCGGAGCGTGTCACCGGGGAGGACGACCCGCTTGAACCGGCAGTCGTCGATGCCGGCGAACAGCCCGATCCGATCGCCGAACCCCGGCTGCCGCGCGACATAGACCGCCATCGTTTGCGCTAGCGCCTCGACCTGGATGACGCCGGGCATGACGGGCAATCCCGGGAAATGGCCCTGGAAGTACCACTCGCCCGCGGTCACACCCTTGATCCCGACGATCCGCTTGGCATCCGGGTCGTACTCGACGATCCGGTCCACGAGCAGGAACGGCCAGCGGTGCGGGATCAATCCCTCGATGTCGCGAGTCGTGAGGACGGTATCGGTCACGGGCAACTCCACGTCGGCTGATGGTCAGTGTGGTCGGTGGCGAAGGTCGCGTGCGGCGCGGTCCGTGCAGGTCTGCACAGCGGCGCCGGGCTCACGATCGCGCCGCCGCGGCGAGGAATGCGGCGCTCCCGACCCGATCGAGCAGGTTCGTGGTCATCTTCCCCGCCAGGAAGGTCTCGTTCGCGAGGAGGGCCTGGTGGATCGCGACGTTGGTGACGAGTCCCTCGACGACCAGCTCGTCGAGCGCGACCCGGCCCCGCGCGATGGCGGTCGCCCGGTCGGGTCCCCACACGATGAGCTTGCCGAGCAGCGAGTCGTAGAACGGAGGGACCTCGTACCCGCTGAACAGATGCGAATCCATCCGCACACCCGGCCCGCCGGGTGCGTGATAGCGCTCGACGACCCCGGCCCCGGGGCGGAATTCGTGGGCCGGATCCTCGGCGTTGATGCGGAATTCGATGGCGTGGCCGCGGAGCGTGACGTCGGCCTGGCTGAACCCGAGCGGCTCCCCCGCCGAGATGCGGACCTGGGTCGTGACGAGGTCCAGCCCGGTAAGCATCTCCGTCACCGGGTGCTCGACCTGGATCCGGCAGTTGATCTCGATGAAGTAGAAGGCGCCGCTGGCATCGACGAGGAACTCGAGCGTCCCGACGTTCTCGTAGCCGGCCGCGACGACGGCACGGACCGCGCGCTCGGCAAGTTCCGTCCGGGCGACGTCCGAGAGGGCCGGCGTCGGCGCCTCTTCCAGGATCTTCTGGTGGCGACGCTGGACGGAGCAATCGCGCTCACCGAGGTGGACACCGTGGCCGTAGCGATCGACCGCGACCTGGATCTCGACGTGGCGATTCTCGTCGAGCCACTTCTCGAGATAGAGCGAGTCGTCGCCGAAGGCCGCCTTCGCCTCCGAGCGGCACACGCGCAGGACCAATTCGAGCTCGCGACCGGTGCGCACCATGCGCATCCCCTTGCCGCCGCCGCCGGCCGATGGCTTGATGAGGACCGGGTAGCCGATCCGCTCGGCCTCGCCAAGCGCGTGCATCTCGTCGCGCAGCATCCCGTCCGATCCCGGGATCGTCGGCAGGCCGTGCGCCGCGAGCAGCTGGCGCGTGCCGGCCTTGCTGCCGAACCGCTCGAGGACCGCGGCCGACGGTCCGATGAACGTCAGCCCGTGCGCGGCCACGACGTCGGCGAAGCCCTCGTCCTCGGACAGGAACCCGTATCCCGGATGGATCGCATCGCACCCGGTGACCAGCGCGGCCGAGATGACGGCCGGAGCCGACAGGTAGGAGCGCTTGGCATCGGCCGGACCGATGCAGATGGCCTCATCGGCCAGCTGGACCGGCAGCGAATCGCGGTCCGCCTCGCTGTAGGCGACGACCGCCTCGACCCGGAGCGTCCGGCACGCCCGCAGGATGCGCAGCGCGATCTCGCCGCGGTTGGCGATGAGGATCTTGCGGAACACGGTCAGCCGTCCGTCGGTGTTGCGGAGGCGAACTCGATGACGATCAGGTCCTGGCCGTATTCGACCGCGTCGCCGGGCTCGACGAGGCTGGCGCCCACGACGCCGTCCGCGGGCGCGACGACCTCCTGCGCGATGCCGAGCATGTCGACGGACCCGAGCCGGTCGCCGGCGCGGACCTTGGTCCCCGCTCGGATCTCGGTCCGTGGCTGGAAGATCCCGACCGCGGGTGAACTGGCGACGGTCCGGCGATCGTCGCGACCCGACGTGCCGTCGCGCGACGCGACGCCGTCGCGATGGCCGCCGCCGTCGCGCCCGTCCCGCCCTGGACCCACGGCGGTCAGGCCGACCGCTGGGTGGACGCCGCCCGGACCCGCACCCGATCGACCCGCTCGCTCGCGGTCGCCCGGTCGCCGTTCGCGGGTCGCGGCGGTGCCGCCGGGTCGGCGAAGGCGGACGCGCCAGTCACCCTCGCGGACCTCGAGCTCGCCGAGCGCGGTCGCGGCCAGCTTGGCGATGAGTGCGGGCAGCAACTCGCCGGTCAGACGGTCGATGGCGGCGTGGTCGTCGACGCGCTCGGCAGCGGAACGATGGGGCCGGCTGGACTCGGGCTGCACCGGTTCGGGCACTCGCTAGACCTCCTCGCGAGCCGGCGGCTCATCGCGTGACCATGACGGGACGGCGGTACCGACCGCACGACGCCCCGGGTCGAGCAGTTCGCGCAGCCGATCCCCGAGGCCACGACCGGCCGGCGGCATCGCCAGCTCCGGCATCTCCGCCTCAGTGTAGGACCCGAGGGACCGGTAGCGACGGTAGCGCGCGTCGAGCAACTGGTCGATGCCGAGCCCCTCGAGGGCGGCCAGTCGGTCGATGATGATCGCCTTCAGCCGGCGCGCCGTCTCGGCCGGGTCGGCGTGGGCGCCCTCGCCGGGTTCGGGGACGACGATGTCGATGACGCCGAGTGCCTGCTGGTCGGCCGCGGTCATCTTCATCGCGAGCGCCGCGGTCGCCGCTTCGTCCGCGGTGCGCCACAGGATCGACGCGCAGCCCTCGGGTGAGATGACCGAGTACACGGCGTTCTCGAGGGCGATCACGACATCGCCGACGGCGATCGCCAGCGCTCCACCGGACCCTCCTTCGCCCGTGATGACCGTTACGATCGGGGTCCGCAGGCGGCTCATCAGCCCGATCGACCGGGCGATCGCCTCGGCGATCCCGCGCTCCTCCGAGTCCGCGCCCGGATGCGCGCCCGGGACATCGACGAACGTGATGACCGGCAGCCCGAAGCGTTCCGCCAGCTCCATCACGCGCATCGCCTTGCGGTAGCCCTCCGGGTGCGGCATGCCGAAGTTGCGAAGGATGTTCTCCTCGGTGTCGGCGCCCTTCTGCTGGCCGACGACCGCGACCCGGCGACCATCGAGACGGGCAAGGCCGGCGACGATCGCCGCGTCGTCACCGAACAGGCGGTCGCCGTGGAGCTCGACGAAGTCATCGGTCATCGTCGCCACGAACTCGAGCGTGCGCGGTCGACGCAGGTTGCGGGCGAGCTGGACGCGTGCCCACACCTCGTCCCGGGCGTCATCGCCCGTCGGCGCCTCGATCGCGGGTTCGACGGCGCCGTCGCCGCCGGTCAGCTCGCTGACGCGTTCCGCCAATGAGCTGAGGAAGGACAGCGGTCGGAAGCCGGCCACGTCGCCGTCGCCGTTCGTCGATCCCACGGTGCCGTTGCGGACCGGCAGGAGACGCAGCAGCTCGATGATCTCCGCGCGCAATTCGGGTCGGGCCACGACCCGGTCGATGAAACCATGGGCGAACAGGAATTCGGAGCGCTGGAACCCGGCCGGCAGCTCCTGCGCGATCGTGCCGGCCGAGACCCGCGATCCGGCGAACCCGATCAGGGCGTTCGGTTCGGCGAGGTTGACGTCGCCGACCGCCGCGAACGACGCGAACACGCCGCCTGTCGTCGGGTCGGACAGGACGCTCAGGAAGGGCACGCCGGCGGCGCTGAGTCGCTCGATCGCCGCCAGCGTCTTGGCCAGCTGCATGAGGGCGAGTGTCCCCTCCTGCATCCGCGCGCCACCCGACGCGCTGACGACGATGAGCGGCGTGCGGCTCTCGAGCGCGTGCTCGGCGGCGCGGGTCACCTTCTCGCCCACGACCGCGCCCATCGAACCACCCATGAACCCGAAGTCCATCACCGCGATGGCGACCGGGATGCCGCCCATGGTCGCGGTCCCCCACACGGCCGCGTCGCGCATGCCGGTCGCCGTCTGGGCAGCCGCCAGCCGATCCGGGTACGGCTTCTGGTCGACGAACCCGAGCCGGTCGACCGACTGGAGGCCGGCATCGCGCTCCGCCCAGCTGCCCGGGTCGAGCAACTGCTCCAGCCGGGCCGCGGCCGACAGGCGGAAGTGATGACCGCAGGTCGTGCACACCCGCATGGCCTTGTCGAGCTGCTTGTTGAACAGCATCGCTTCGCACGTCGGGCACTTCGTCCAGAGGTCGGCCGGATAGACATCGCGGCGAGCGCGGAAGGTGGGCAGCTTGATCGGCATCAGGCGAGCCTCGTCCGTGCGACCGCACGCGCGGCGCGGACCATCGGGCTGACGGGCGGCCGGTTGAGGCGCCACGCCACGTATGCGGCACCGGCCAGCGACAGGGCGGCCGAGGTCAGGGCCCCACCGATGAGCAACGGCCGTCCGATCCCGGGTCTCGCCCCATCGGGACCGGGTCCGCCCGCGGGGTCGAGGTCGCCATCGTCGACGAAGTCGCGTGGCAGCGGCACGACCATGCCCTCGCCACCGGCCGCAAGCGGGAGCCGCATCCTGGCGGCCACCTCGGCGAGACGCGACGCGAGCGCCTCCTCGAACCGGAACGAAGGATGGAACCTCGGCAGTTCCCGGGCGAGGCGATCGGCCGCCAGCCGGATCTCGCGCTCGGGATCGACGGCGGCTGGTCCGGCGTCCAGCCCACGCGCGTGCGCGGCGAGGAGCACCTCGAGATAGCGGTCGGTGACCAGCGCATCGACGTCGAGACCGTCGCGACCGGCGAACTCCCCCGTCACCGCGACCTGTCGTCGAGGTCGCGCGCGACGCTCCGAAGGGCCCGATGGATGAGGACGCGGACCGCCCCTTCGGACCGCCCGAGGACGCCCGCGATCTCGGCCGTCGACATCTCGTCCACGAAGCGCAGGATGAGCGCCCGCCGCCGATCGCCGGGCAGGCGGTCGACCGCCCGCCACGCGGCCGCCGCGTCGTCCTGGAGCGTCACGTCCGCCTCGACGTCGTTCGGGGCGGCCACGGCGGCGGCCGCCTCGAGCGGTGCCTCCCGACGCCGACGCTGCCGGCGTCGACGTTCGGCGACGGCGTTGCGGGCGATCTGGAACAGCCAGACCCGGAACGTCGAGGCACCCTCGCCATCGGCCGGGCGTGCCCGCTCCTCGAACCGCCCGAGGTTGGTCAGGGCGGCCAGGAACGTCCGTTCCGTGGCGTCCTCCGCCTCGTGATGATCGCGCAGCTCGTAGAACGCGTAGCTGTACACCTGGGCGAGATACTTCCGGTAGAGGGCCTCGAACCGGGCCGGGTCCGCCTGGGCCGCCTCGACGAGCCGCCGATCGCGGTCGAGGTGGACGAGACGTGGACCGTCGACCTCCGGACGATCCACCTTCCTCAATGCCGGTCGGGCCATCGCGTTACACCGCCCCGGCGATCGGGACGGCCAGGCGGGCATGGTCGATCTCGCCCACGACGACGTGTCGCTCGCCGTCCAGGGCGAGTGGATCGGCGACGACCAGGGCCCCGCTGACCGGGTCGACACCGCGGACGTGGACCGTGTCCGTGCCGCCCTGACGCTCAAGCCGGACGGTCCGGCCGGTGAACAGCTGACGATCGGACCAGGCGGCGGCATCGAAGTCGCCAGCGCGCAGGTCCTCGATCCGTGTCTCGAGCCGACCGACGAACCCGTCGAGGAGCGCATCGTTGCGGATCGACCGCCCGCCGGCGACCTCGCGCAGCGACGTCATCGACGACACGAGGTCCGTCGGGAAGTCGGCGGCGCGCCAATCGGTGTCGATGCCGAGACCGACCACGACCCGCGGGTCGCCACCGCCGAGCCCGTCGGTCTCGCCGAGCACGCCGGCGAGCTTGCGCACGGCACCGCCCGTCTCGACGACGAGGTCGTTCGGCCACTTGAGCCGGATGGTCCCGGCCGGTAGCCCGGCGGACGTCTCGGCGGCCTCGGCCATCGCCAGCGACGCGCAGGCCGCGAGCCGCCAGGTCATCTCCGGCGCGAGCCAGGCGGGGCGGAAGCCGACCGACAGCAGGAGCGCCGAGCCACTGGGGGCGACCCACGACCGACCCGCGCGGCCGCGTCCGGCCGACTGTTCGTCCGCCACGGCAAGGCACACCTCCGGCGTCCCTTCGGCCAGCCAGCCGCGCACGACGTCGTTGGTCGAACCGACGCGGTCGAACCGCTGGTGTCGGGCCAGGAACGTGGTCATCGGGGTCCCGGACTCAACCGGCAGCCGCCGCATCTGTCGCCGGGCCGACGTCGATCGCCTCGGGTCGCTCGAGTTCGAACGCATCGTGGAGTGCGCGCAGCGCCGTCTCCAGGTCGGCCTCGGCGATCATGCAGGTGATCCGCACCTCCGATGTCGAGATCATCTCGATGTTCACACCGCTGTCGGCCAGCGTCCCGAACATCCGGGCCGCGTAGCCAGGCGCGTTGTGCAGCCCCGCGCCGACGATGGAGACCTTGGCGACCGACGCATCGGTGGTCAGTTCGCGGGCCTCCAACTCGCGGACGAGCGGGTCGAGCGTCTTCTTCGTCGCCGCCAGTTCGACCCGCGGGACGGTGAACGAGAGGTCCGTCGCTCCACCGTGACCGACGTTCTGGACGATCATGTCGACGTTGATGCCGGCCTCCGCGAGCGGGTCGAAGATGGACCGAGCGACGCCGGGTCGGTCCGGGACGGCCACGATCGTGACCTTGGCGACGTTCCGGTCGTGGGCAAGCCCGCGGACCTTGTTGCGCTGCTCCACGAGCGGGTCCTCCTTGATGAGCGTGCCCGGGGCGTCCTCGAACGAGCTGAGGACCTCGATGACGACGTCGTTGATCCAGCCGAGTTCGACCGCCCGGACCTGCATGACCTGGGCGCCCTGGTGCGCCAATTCGAGCATCTCCTCGTAGC
Source organism: uncultured Chloroflexia bacterium (assembly GCA_963833705.1). GTDB lineage: Bacteria > Chloroflexota > Limnocylindria > Limnocylindrales > CSP1-4 > SPCO01. The sequence goes on from CAWHYQ010000005.1 coordinate 65,596, forward strand.
CGATCACGGGCAGCTGGCGGGCTCTCGAAACCAGCCTCGGATCGGCGGTGTAGATGCCGCGCACGTCGGTGAAGATCTGGCAGCGGGCGGCGCGCAGGCTGGCCGCCAGGGCCACCGCGGTCGTGTCACTCCCGCCTCGACCCAGGGTCGTGATCTCGTCGTCGTCCACGGCCGAGGCGCTCTGGCCCTGGAACCCCGCCACGATGACGACCTTGCCCGCCGCGAGCTCGGTCCGGACCCGGCGCGGGTCGATGCCGGCGATCCGGGCACGGCCGTACCGACCGTCTGTGGTGATGCCCGCCTGTGGGCCCGTCAGGCTGATCGCGCCGACGCCGAGCCCGTGGAGCGCCATCGACACGAGTGTGGCGCTCTGGTGCTCGCCGGTCGCCAGCAGGACGTCGAGCTCGCGCGGGTCGGGGTCGGCGGTGATCGCCGCCGCCAGCCCGAGCAGCTCGTCCGTCGTGTCACCCATCGCCGAAACCACGACGACCAGGTCGTTCCCCGCGGCACGCTCACGCGCGATCCGACGCGCGACCCGCTTGATGCGGTCGGCGTCGGCCACGGAGGAGCCGCCGTATTTCTGGACGACGAGGGGAGCAGGCTGCATTGACATCGGCCGGGGCATTCTACCCGGTGGGTCGGCGGCCTCCGACCCGACCGAACCGCAGCGGCCGTACGATGTCGGGCGTCGTCCGAACCGCCCGGGAGCGTCATCATGTGCTTCGACCTCGACAGCCATCCGCCGATCGTGCCGATCGCCGGTGGTGCCCTCGACTCGACGGAGTCCATCCTCACCGCGGCGGATGGCAATCGCTTCGCTGCGTTCCGCGCCAACGCCGCCGCGCCGACCGGGGCCGGGATCGTGATCCTGCCCGACGTCCGCGGCCTCCACCCGTTCTTCGAGGAGCTCGCCCTGCGCTTCGCGGAACGCGGGGTCGATGCGATCGCGCTCGACTATTTCGGCCGGACCGCGGCCGATGAGCCGCGCGGCGACGGGTTCGAGCACATGCCGCATGTCGATCGAACGACCTGGGCCGGGTTGAGCGCCGACATCCGGGCCGCCGCCGACGACCTGCGGGGCCATGCGCCATCGGTCACGTCGCTGTTCACGATCGGGTTCTGCTTCGGAGGGCGTGTCTCGTTCCTCGCCTCCACTCTCGGGCTCGGGCTCGCCGGGGCAGTGGGCTTCTACGGTTCTCCGACCACCACTCGAAACGACATACCGGCGCCGGTGGACATGATCTTCGCGATGGAAGGCGCGATCCTGGGCGTGTTCGGCGGCGCGGACACGAGCATCCCGCTGGACTCGATCGAGGCGTTCGACGGCGCGCTGACCGACGCCGGAGTGGACCACCGGATGATCACCTACCCCGGTGCCCCGCACAGCTTCTTCGACCGGAAAGCGGCGGAGTTCGGCGATGCCAGCGCGGCGGCCTGGGCGGAGACGCTCGCCTTCATCGGCCGACGGACCGTCGCTCCCGTGGCCTGAACGAGGGGCGACCGTCGTCTCGGAGTCGACAAAACCTGCTCGCAGGGTGGCAATCGGGTCGGAGCCCGTCGAAATCGGACCCGTCGCTGAGGTTCTGTCGCCTGGGAGTCGACGAATCCCGGGTCTTTGGACCGCGGCCGACTTGCGAGACAGGTCTTGTCGTCTGTGCGTCGACGGGCCCGCACTGCCCGGCCCCGAGCGCCCGCGAGGCCCTCAGCCGCGCGTCAGCACCCTCGCGCCGCGGTTACGCGGTTCGACCACCAGCACGCGCCCGGGCAGGTCGGTGTCGGCAGCGGCGCCGATGAACGCCGCTTCGATCCGGGTGATGCCGGCCATCGAATCGGCGAACGCCAGGATGGTCGAGCCGGCGCCCGACAGGCAGGCGCCCATGGCGCCGGCGCCGACGGCCGCCTCGACCAACCGTGGCAATTGCGGGTAGACCGCAGCCCGGTACGGCTCGTGCAGGTGATCGACGGTCAGGCGTGCCAACAGGTCGTACCGACCGGTCGCCAATCCGGCCACGCCCAGTGCCAGCGCGCCGAGGTTCGCCACGGCGTCCGCCATCGGGACCGTCGCCGGCAGGGCGGCGCGCATCGCGTCGGTCGACAGGCGAAGGTCCGGGACGAACAGCACGGCGCGGAGGTCGCGCGGGGAGTCGAAGCGAACGGTCTCCACGCCGGCCTCATCGCAGACCGAGATGACGAACCCGCCGAGCAGCGCGGCCGCGGCATTGTCGGGGTGGCCCTCGATCTCGGTGGCCAGGCGCAGCAATTCGGCCATCGAGAGGGCCTCGCCGGCCAGCGCGTTGCCGGCCAGGACGCCACCGACCGTCGCGGCCGCGGACGAACCCAGCCCGCGCGCGAGCGGAATCTGGTTGCGCATCGTGATCCGCCAGCCGACGCCCTCGGGCAGCTCGCCCCGGGCAGCCCGGAGCGCGGCCTCCAGCCCGCGCACGAAGCGGTTCTCGCGATCCTCGGTCAGCTCGTTGCGTCCTTCGCCGTCGACCGTCAGCTCGATGTCACCGCGGCTCCAGACCCGGACCTCGAGCTCGATCCGGTTGATGATCGCGAGGGCGACCCCGAGACAGTCGTAGCCGGACCCCAGGTTGGCCGAGGACGCGGGCACCTCGACGACCACTCCGCTGCCATCGAGTTCGGCGAGCCAGTGTCCGGCCATCTCCCCTCCCTACCAGCCGAGCGCGACAGCGACCGCACCGACGGTCGGTTCGGCCTCGAGGAACGGCGGGACCTGACGCTCGGCGGTCGTCGGGTCCTTGAGGCCATGGCCGGTCAGGATGCAGACCACGGTCTCGTCCGGGTCCAGTTCGCCCGCGGCGGCCGCCTTGGTGACGCCGGCCACGCTCGCGGCGGAGGCAGGCTCGCAGAAGATGCCCTCATAGCGCGCGAGCGCCCGGTAGGCGGACAGGATGTCGTCATCGGTCACGGCGCTGATCCGGCCGCCCGACTCGTCGCGCGCCTCGACCGCCTTCGTCCACGATGCCGGATCGCCGATCCGGATCGCGGTCGCCACGGTCTCGGGGTGCTCGATCCGATGGCCGACGACGATCGGTGCCGCGCCGGCGGCCTGGAACCCCCACAGGCGAGGCGTCGTCGGGACGATCCCGGCCGCCCGGTAGTCGCGGAACCCCGCCCAATGGGCGCTGATGTTGCCGGCATTGCCGACAGGGATGGCCAGCACGTCGGGGGCCCGCCCCAGGTCGTCGCAGATCTCGAAGGCAGCGGTCTTCTGGCCGTCGATCCGGTGCGGGTTGACCGAGTTGACCAGCGTCACGGGATGGTCGTCCTGCTCCGCGAGCGCGCGAACGATGCCGAGCGCCTGGTCGAAGTTGCCATCGATGGCGACGACCTTTGCGCCCGCGACGAGCGCCTGGAGCAGCTTCCCGATCGCGATGTGGCCCTTCGGCAGGACCACGATGACATCGATCCCGGCGGCCGCCCCGTACGCCGCCGCGGACGCCGAGGTGTTCCCGGTCGAGGCGCATACGATCGCGTGGGCGCCGTCCTCGAGCGCCTTGCTGACGGCCACGACCATGCCCCGGTCCTTGAACGACCCGGTCGGGTTCTGGCCCTCGACCTTCAGGTAGAGGTTCGCCAGACCGAGCGCGGCCCCGAGTCGCCGCGCGTGGACGAGTGGCGTGAAGCCCTCGCCGAGGGTGAGCGCCGGTGTCGCATCGGTGACGGGGAGGAATCGCCGGTAGCGCTCGACGAGCCGGGGGCGAGTCATCCCGAGCACCGCGGGTTCAGTCATCGACCGGGTACAGCGTCACGTCGACACCGTCCGGCAGGAGCGAGGCGAAGGCGGCCCGAGCCTCGCGGAGCGTGACGGCGTCACTCACGATCGCCGTCCCCTCGTCGAAGGCGACCGCCGGGACATCGGCCAGCGGGCCCGGCAACGATCCGGGACGGACCGGCGGCAGGAACGCGTACCAGGGCCGGGGGCCGTCGAGTGGGTCGAGCGCGACGGTCAGCGGATCCGAGGCCGCGGCCAGACCGGCCCACGTGGACGACATCCCGCGAGCGACGGCCATCAGGTCGCCGAGGACCGCGCTGCTGGTGGCGGCGCCACCAGCGCCCGGTCCGGCCAGGCGGACGGTCCCGAGTGGCTTGGCGTCGATCTCGACCCGGTTGGTGACCCCGTCGGTCCAGCCGAACGGGCTGTCGGCCGGCACGGCGGTCGGCAGCACGGCCGCCACAACGCCACCATCGATGCGCTCGGCGGTCGCCAGCAGCTTGATCGTGAAACCGAGCGCGGCGGCCCCCTCGAGCTCCCGGTCGGTCACGCCGGTGATGCCCGGGCGTCCGGTGCCGCGTGCGGTCGGTGGCCGGCGCCCGACCGACGCCGGATCCAGCCACGTCCCGAACGCCAGACGGGCGAGGACCACGAGCTTGTTGACCGCATCGTCGCCCTCGACGTCGCCGGTCGGGTCGGCTTCCGCGTAGCCGAGCGCCTGGGCGTCGACGAGCACGTCGTCGTAACTCCGTCCCTCGTCGGCCATCGCGGTCAGGATGTAGTTCGTCGTGCCGTTGACGATCCCCCGGACGCGCCCGACCGTGTTCGCCGCGAGATCCGACGCGAGCGGACCCAGCACGGGGATGCCACCCCCGACCGCAGCTTCGAAGCGGAGCGCCACGTCGTTCCGGCGCGCGATCGCCTCGAGCGCCGGACCGTGGTGGGCGATGACATGCTTGTTGGCCGTGACGACCGGCTTGCCCGCCCCGAGCGCGGCGGCGATGAGCGTCCGCGCGGGTTCGTCGCCACCCATCAGCTCGACCACCACGTCCGTGTCCGGTGACGCCACGAGATGGGCCGGGGCGTCGGTCAGCAGGTCGGTCGGGATGCCGGCCTCGCGGGCACGGCCGAGGTCACGGCACGCGACGCCCGTCAGCACCAGCGGGCTGCCGTCCGTCGCGCACAGGCGGCCGGGCGATTCGAGCAGGCCGCGGATGACTTCGCGCCCGACGGTCCCGGCGCCCAGCACGGCCACGCGCAGCGGGGCACGGCTCATCGTCGAGCGCGCCGAGGCGCGCTGTCGCGGGGTCGAAGGACGGACATCGGCCGAATGGTAGCGGACCGGTCCGAGCGACCGCGACCCTGACCGTCGGGTGAGTGGCGTCGGCTACACTCGCGGACCATGACCGTCGACGTGGCCCCCGCTCCTGCACCGCTCAGCGCAGCGATCGAGCGCCCGCGGATCTTCTCGGGTATCCAGCCGTCCGGGATCGTCCACCTCGGTAACGACCTGGGTGCCATCCGCAACTACGTCCGACTCCAGTGGGAGTACGAGGCGATCTATTGCATCGTCGACTACCACGCGCTCACCAGCACCCATGACGCCGACCTGCTGCGCTCGCGGACACGCGAGATGGCGGCCTCGCTGCTGGCCCTCGGGCTCGACCCAGAGCGCTGCACGCTGTTCGTCCAGAGCCACCGTCCCGAACACACCGAGCTCGCCTGGCTGCTGGCCACCGTCACGCCCGTCAGCTGGCTCGAGCGGACGCCGACCTACAAGGAGAAGAAGGCCAACCAGCCCGACGACATCAACCACGGGCTGTTGACCTATCCGGTCCTCCAGGCGGCCGACATCGTCATGTACAAGGCCTCCCTGGTGCCGGTCGGCAAGGACCAGGCGGCCCATCTCGAGCTATCGCGGGAGATCGTCCGAGCGTTCAACGCGCGGTACGGCGAGACCTTCCCCGAGCCGAAGGCCGTCTACACGACCGCCCCGATCGTGCTCGGCACCGACGGTGTCAAGAAGATGAGCAAGTCCGTCGGCAATACGATCGACATCTTCGCGTCCGACGAGGTCATCCGGAAGCAGATCATGTCGATGGTCACCGACACCAAGCGGATCCTGCGAACGGACCCGGGCCGGCCGGAGGTCTGTAACGTCTGCCAGCTCCAGCCGGCCTTCGGCGACGACTACGATGAGCTGTGGGAGGGCGAACGGACCGCCCGGACCGGCTGTGTCGACATGAAGAAGCTGCTAGCGGAACGGATCATCAGGCACTACGCCCCGGCCAGGGAGCGCTACGCGGAGCTGATGGCGGATCCCGCACGGGTCGACGAGATCCTCGCCGCCGGCGCCGAGCGGCTCCGCCCGAAGGCCGAGGCGACCATGGACGAGGTTCGCCACAAGATGGGCCTGCGCTGACGCCATGCTGAACGTCCAGCCCGGAGGCCGCGACCGCCGCCTGGTGGGGCTGCTGCTCGTGCTCGCTGTCGTCGCGCTCTTCTTCTGGATCGTCAGCCAGCTGACCGTCCTCTTCTTCTACTTCGGCGACATCCTCCTGACGTTCTTCCTCGCCTGGTTGCTCGCCTTCATCATCAGCCCGCTGGTCTCGCGGCTCGTCGACTTCGTCCCGCGGCTGCCAAGGGCGGCCGCCACCGTCCTGGTCTACGCGTTGGCCGTCCTGGTCCTCATCACGGTCGTCGTCCTCGCGGCGGGGGCGCTGGCAAGCTCGATCACCGACTTCGCCACGAAGCTCCCCGGCATCAAGGCGAACCTGCCGGCGATCCTGAAGCCCTGGCAGGACTGGCTCGATTCGATCGGCCTCAACCAGATCAACCTGGTCGAGCAGGCGACCGCGGCACTCGCCAATCTCGACAAGATCGCTGCGGCGCTCGTCCAACCGCTCCAGCAGATCGCCGTCGCGAGCCTGAGCGTCATCGGGACGATGCTGATCGTCTTCTTCCTGTCGATCTACATGGTCCTCGACCGCGACCAGGTCCTGGCATTTCTGTTCCGGATGGTCCCGCCGAGCTACTCGGAGGAGGCGCGCCTGCTCCAGACGTCGGTCTCGCGATCCTTCGGTGGCTTCCTCCGAGGGCAGGCCCTGATGGGCTTCGTCTATTTCCTCATCGCGCTCGGCACGAACCTGCTGCTCGACCTGCCGCTGGCCGTCCTGACCTCGGTCCTCGCGGGCCTGCTCCAGATGATCCCGTTCTTCGGCCCGTTCGTGTCGTGGGCGCCGCCGGTCATCGTTGCCCTGCTCCTGAAGCCCGACGCCGTCGTCCCGACCGCGATCCTGATGTTCGCTGGGTGGATGGTCGTCATGAACGTGCTCCAGCCACGGATCATGCAAGGCGCGGTCGGCATCCACCCGATCGTGGTCCTCGGGTCGGTGCTGATCGGGTCGAAGATCGCGGGGATCCCGGGCGCCATCTTCGGGATCCCCATCGCGGCCGTCGTATCGGCCTTCTTCCTGGAATTCCTGCACCGCACGTCGGGCGACCGCTCCGTCGCCGGGCGGGCCGCCCGCCGCGTCGCCGAACGAGAGGGCCGACCCGTCCGCGTCCCGCGCGAGCCGACACCGGGCAGTGCGACCGACATTGACGAACCCGACGACCCTGGCGCGCAGGCCAGTGCGCCGACCAGCGCCCCGACATGACCGACGACGAGCGCGCGCGTCAACGCCGGGGCGACCAGCCCGACATGACCCGGGAACGCGCCCGGACCGAACGGCGCGACCTCGACAAGGAGCGTGGCGAACCGCTCGCAGGAGGAGCGGCCAGGGGCGGCGCTGGCAAGGGCGGGCCCCGGGCGCTGCGGGTCTACGCCCGCCCGCTGGAGGAGTGGACCAGCAAGCCGCGGATCCTCGTGACCAACGACGACGGGGTCGAGTCGCGTGGGCTGCTGGCGCTCAAGCAGGCGCTCGAGGGGATGGGCGAGGTGACGGTCGTCGCCCCCGACACCAACCAGAGCGCGGTCGGCCACCAGAAGACGCTCATGCGCCCGTTGCGGGTCCGCGAGCGTACGCTCGCCGACGGGTCGCTCGCCTACTCCGTCGATGGCTCCCCGACCGACGCCGTCAGCCTCGCCTTCCTCGGCTACTTCGAGCACGGCTTCGACCTGGTCGCCGCGGGGATCAACTACGGCGCCAACCTGGGCGACGACATCACGTACTCGGGCACGGTCAGTGCGGCGATGGAGGCCGTGATCAACAACTGCCCCGCGTTCGCGATCTCGCAGGAGTTCTACGAGCATCCCGATTTCGAGCTGGCCGGCCGCGCCGCGACGGCGGTCGCGCGGAACGTCCTCGAGCACGGCCTGTCGCCCGGTGAGTTGATCAACGTCAACGTCCCCGCCCTGACCCCCGACCAGTTCGACGGGTTCGAGGTCACCAGGCTCGGCAAGCGCGTCTACCAGGACGAGCTCATCGAGCGGAAGGACCCGCGCGGGATCGCCTATTTCTGGATCGGCGGGCCGCCACCGTCAGGGCTCGCCGTCGCCGGAACGGATTTCCACGCCGTCGTCAATCGGCACATCTCGATCACGCCCATCCACCTGGACCTGACCGGACGACGCCTGTTGAAGCGGCTGCGGACGTGGGACTGGTCCCTGCCCCCGGCGCCCGACAGCACCGACTGACGGGCGTATCCTCGCCACTCCAGCGGACGCCACCATCGGGGAGGACGGCAGAGCCATGGATGACCTGACGAAGCTCGTTTCGGACCTGGGTGGAGCGGCCGGCGCGAGCGGTAGCACCGACCCCGCGGCCGCACTGACGGGTCTCCAGCACGCCGTGCAGCAGGAGGGCGGGATCGACGGCCTGATGAACAAGTTGCGGGCCGGCGGCCTTGGGAGTCAGGTCGACTCGTGGGTGTCGAGCGGTCCCAACCAGACGGTCGACGCCGACCAGGTGGCCAAGGCACTGGGCCCGGACACCGTCCAGCGACTGTCGGCTGGATCGGGGATGGGCATCGGCCAGTTGCTCCCACTGCTCGCCGGGTTCCTGCCGCAGATCGTGAACATGCTGACCCCGAACGGGATCGTCCCGAGTGGCGGGTTGAACCAGGGTGCGGGAACGCCGGACCTCGGCAGCCTGCTCAACGGCCTGGGTGGTTCCGGCGGCCTCGAGGACGTCCTGGGCGGGATCATCGGCGGCGCCACCAAGCGCTGACCGCGGTCGACCAGGGTGGCGGGACGGCACATCGTCGGATGTCCATGCGGATCGCGGACCGACGTCGGCTGTCCGGAGCCTGCGCGGCGGCGATGCTGCAGCTATGGACGCCCCGACACTCGCCGCCAACCGGATCGCCCGGTTCCTCGAACGGGAACCGGTGGTCTGGCTGTCCAGCGTCGGCGCCGACGGCAAACCGTACCTGGTGCCGATCTGGTTCTGGTGGGACGGCGAGGCGGTCGTGGTCTTCTCCAAGCCGGATGCCCAGAAGGTTCGCAACCTGCGAGCGAATCCGGTGGTCATGCTCGCGCTCGGCGACGCGGAAGACGACTTCGATGTCGGGCTCATCCATGGGCGCGCCGAACTGCTCGACCGCCCGGCGTCCGAGGTGGTCCCGCCTGAGCACCTGGCCAAGTACGCCGGGCGCCTCGCGACCATCGGCCTCGACGCCGAGGCGTACGCCGCCATCTACTCGCAGGTCATCCGGATCGTCCCCGACGACTTCCTCGACTGGCACGGCCGCACGACGCCGCGCAGCAAGCGGCTGGCCGGGGCGCCGGCCGTCTCGATCGCGGAGCCGCGCCGGGACGGGAGCCTCGCGTTCGAGGGCGAGCCGATGGGGCGGCGCCGGCCGCGCGTCAAGCCGAGCATCGTCAACCCGACCACGGCCCGCCGGAACCGACCCGGCTGGCTGCGCCGGCCGCTGGCCCTAGGGCTCCGCGGCCTGACCGACGGGCTCGGACAGCCCGGACCCCTGCCGATCGGCGCGCTCTGACCGTTCGAGCGAGGGGACGCTCGGCGAGGGGCCGCTCGGCGCGGATCAGTGGCGGCGCTTCTTGAGATCGGCCGCGATCTCGCGGGCCGCGTTCTGCCCGTTCTGGCCGGTGATGCCACCGCCGGGATGCGCACCGGCACCGGCCAGGTAGAGCCCGTCGAGGACCAGCCGGTACCTGGCGTGCCCGAGTAACGGCCGCCATAGGAACATCTGATCGAGACCGAGCTCGCCGTGCATGGGATTCCCGCCGGTGAGTCCGTAGTCGCGCTCGAGGTCAACGGGCGTCAGGACTTGTCGCGCGGTCACCAGCCCGGCCAACCCCGGCGCGTACGCGTCGAGCGTCGCGACGACGCGGTCACCGAGTGCCTCTCGCGCCTCGTTCCAGGAACCCTCGCGCAGCTTGTACGGGGTGGCCCCGACGATGACGCTCATGACGTGGGTGCCTTCGGGCGCACCATCGACCAGCGACGGGTCGGCGAGCGACGGGATGGTCGCTTCCAGGACCGGCGAAGTGGACGGGCGTCCGAACTTGGCGTCGTCGTGGGCCCGTTCGAGCGCATCGATCCCGGGGGCGATCACGATGCGACCGCGCAGGACGCCGGGATCGACAGCGGCCGTGAACCGCGGCAGACCCGCCAGCACGAGATTGACCTTGGCCACCGTGCCGGGCGTGCGGATATTCCCGGCCCGCCACAACAGGCTGGGCCCGACCGCGACCGGATCGGCCAGCCCGGTCAGCGTCCGCTTCGGGTCAACGCCCGACACGACGGCACGAGCGGTCAGCTCCTCGCCACCCGCGAGCACGACGCCCGTCGCCCGACCGTCCCGGGACGTGATGGAAACGACCTCGGCGCTGGTCCGGATCTCCACCCCCGAGGCGGTCGCCGATGCGCCCAATGCGGCGCCGAGCGCCCCGGGCCCGCCGCGCGCGAAGACGGTCTGGCCGGCTGCGCCGCCGTCGTTGCCCGCCGAGTCGGCGAGGAGGACCGCCGTGGTCCCGGCCGACCACGGACCCGTCGCCGTGTACTGGACGGCCCGCCACGCGATGGCGGCCTGCAGGGCATCGTTCTCGAACGACTCGGCCACGAAGTCGGCGATGGCCATCGGCAGGACGCGCGTGATGGTTCGCCCGTCGGAGCGGCCGAGCCCGCGAAACGCCCGGCCGAGCTGCAGCCCGGCCAGCGCGTCACCGATCCCGGGCGACTCGATGTCCGGCGGCGTCCGCCCGGCCAGTTCGCCGAGGAACCCGGCCAGCGACCGGACGAGTCGGTCGAACGCGGGATAGGCATCCGCGTCGGCCCCGGAACGAGCCCTGAGGCCGTCGGCGGTCCGGGCGATGTCGCCCCACAGGACGACGGCGTCGCCGTCCGTCCCCGGCGCGAAGAGGCGGACGTCGGGGCCCACGAGCGACAACCCGTGCCGCTTGAGCTCCAGGTCCCGGACGACCGACGGCCGCAGCCGGCCGACCGTGTGAGCCAGGGTCGGGACATGCGCACCGGGACTGAGCTCGGACGTGGCGGCTGCCCCGCCGACCGCCTCGCGGCGTTCCAGGACGACTGTCCGTAGCCCGGCTCGCCCGAGATAGGCCGCGGCGACCAGGCCGTTGTGCCCGCCCCCGATGACGATCGCGTCGTACCCGTTCGCGGTCACCACTCAGGCTGCCTTCCGACCACGAGCCTTGAGGACCTCGAGGGCGGCGATCCGGCCGTTGGCGCCCATGATCCCGCCACCCGGGTGCGTCGCCGATCCGCACAGCCACAGGTCGGGCACGGGCGTCCTGAACCGGGCGTAGCCGGGCACGGGGCGGTTGAAGAAGAGCTGCTCCAGCGACAGCTCGCCCTGGAAGATGTTGCCCTCGGTCAGCCCGGTCGTGCGTTCGATGTCGAGCGGCGTCTGGACGTTGCGATAGAGGATGACGTCGCGGATGTTCGGGGCGAACTCGGCGATCCGGTCGACGACGGCATCGCCGAACGCCTCGCGCTGGTCGTCCCACGTCCCGAGCTCCGGGGCCAGCTTGTATGGCGCGTACTGGACGAAGCAGCTGATGACGTGCTTGCCGGGCGGAGCCATCGATGGATCGACCAGCGTCGGGATGATCATGTCGATGTACGGCTTCCGGCTGAAGTGGCCGTACTTCGCGTCGTCGTAGGCCGTCTCCATGTCGTCGATCGACGGGCTGAAGCTGATCGCGCCGCGCAGATGCTCGCCCACGCCCGGCAGGCAGGTGAAGTCGGGCAGGCGATCGACCGCGAGATTGACCTTGCCCGACGAGCCACGGAACTTGAACCGGCGGACCTCCTCCTCGAACGACGGGTCGAGGATGCCCGACTCCAGCAGCCCGAGGAACGTCCGGCGCGCGTCGAGCGAGCTCAGGATCGAGGTCGCGTGGATCTCCTCGCCCGACTCGAGGGCGACGCCGACGGCCTTGCCGCCCTTGACGATGACGTTGGCTACCGGCGCGTCCGTCCGGATCTCCGCGCCGTGCGCCCGGGCCGCGCTCCCGATCGCGTTGCTCACGCCACCGGTCCCGCCCTTGGGGATGCCCCAGGCGCGGAAGGCGCCGTCGATCTCGCCCATGTAGTGGTGGAGCAGGACGTAGGCGGTGCCCGGACTCTTCACCCCCTGGTACGTCCCGATGATCCCCGACGCGGACATCGTCGCCTTGAGCGGGTCGGTCTCGAACCATTGGTCGAGGAATTCCGACGCGCTCATCGTCATGAGCTGGATGAAGACCGCCTGCTGGCGCTGCGGCAGCGACTGGAACCGTCGCGCGAGGCCGGCCAGTGGCAGCATCGGACGCGGGTCGAGGCTGGTGACGTCGGGCGGCGTGATCGCCAGGATCGGCTTGATGAACCGCGCCATCTCCACCATGAGCTGGCCGTATTCCTCGTATGCCTCCGCGTCGGTCGCCGACCAGCGGCGGAGCTCGCGGATCGTCCGGCCGTGGTCGTTGACCCGCCACAGGTAGTCGCCGCCTCCCGCCGCCGGGCCATCGCCGCGATGGAGCGGGGTGAACGTGCCGTCGAGCGGCAGGATGTCGAGCCCGTGCTCCGGTAGCCGCAGGTCGCGGATGATCTCGGGCCGAAGGAGGCTCACGACGTAGCTGAAGACCGAGAAGCGAAACCCGGGGAACAGTTCCTCGGTGACGGCCGCGCCGCCGAGCACGCCCCGCTTCTCGAGGACGACGGTCTTCAGTCCGGCGCGCGCGAGATAGGCCGCGCTGACGAGGCCGTTGTGGCCACCACCGATGACGACGGCGTCGTAGGACTGGGCCAAGGGATGCGACCTCCGGCGGCGGTTATCCACCCTGCATACGTTTGATGCAAGGATAGCCGACCGGGTCGGATGGGACACTTGCGCCCTCAGCGTCATCTACCTCACATGACGGACATCGCCGTGCAGGACGCGCCCGTTCTGGACACCACGGTCCGCCTCGCCGCCCAGGGAGACGAGGCGGCGTTCACGCGGCTTGTTGCGGAGCATCGCGCCGCGATGGCCCGCGTCGCCTTCGTCATCTGCGGGGATCCTGAGGTCACCCGCGACGTCGTGCAGACAGCGTGGTCGATCGCCTGGCGTCGATTGCCGGCGCTCCGCGACCCGGGCCTCGTGCGTCCCTGGCTCATCGCCATCGCGGCCAACGAAGCCCGGCAGGCGATCCGCCGGCAGCGACGACGGCCGGTCATCGACATCTCCGAGACGGTGCAGGTCGATGCCGGCGGCGATCCGGCCGACACCATCGGCCTGGTCGACCTGCAGCGTGCCCTGGCGCAGCTGAAGCCCGACGATCGCCGGCTGCTCGCCCTACGGTTCGTCGCCGGCTTCGACTCGACCGAGATCGCTCGCCACACCGGGCTGTCGGCCTCCGGGGTTCGGAGCCGGCTGGCGAGGCTCGTCGACCGCCTCAGAACGGACATCGACCATGCGTGACGACGCGACGTTCGAAGCACGCCTGGCGGACGCCCTCGGTCGCTATGCCGACCTCGCCCCGCCGATGGACGACGTGGCGCTCGCTCGCCAGGCCACGGTCAGCGGCCAGAGGCACTGGCTGGGCTGGCTCCCCGCTCGAGAGGGCCGCGAGCCCGGTCAGGCCCGACCGACGATCCGGATGGCGTGGCTCCTCGTCGTCCTAGCCCTCGCGCTCGTCGCGGTCCTGTTGGCGGTGGCCGGAGGCGCCTTCCGACGCGATTCCCGCGGCCCGCTCGCTCGCAACGGGACGATCGCGTTCACGGCCGGCGGAAACGACCACGCAGCCGCAGTCACCCACCTGGTCGACCCGGATGGCACGGGCGATCGCCAGGTCGCGGCGGGTCGCTGCCCGACGTACTCGACGGACGGCAGCGTGCTCGCCTGGCCGGTCTACGAAGGCTCGGCCTATCTGGCGGTGGCGAGAGCCGATGGCACGCCGGTCCACAGGGTTCTCCTTGTCAATTCAGCGCTGACGTCTGTCGTCTGGGCCATGTCACCGGACGGGACGCGGGTGGCGTGGCTCAAGCCGCCGGCCGCGGACGGCGGCTCGGCAACCCCCGGCGACGGGCTCGAGCTATGGGTCGCGCCGATCGCCGGCGGTCCGGCATCCCGCATCCTCGCGGCCTCGATCGCCCCGAACGAGCTCCGCAATTCCCTGTGGTGGTCGCCGGATGGCGGGCACATCGCGGTCGGGACCTCCATGCTCGACATGGCCACCGGCGAGCATCGTCGGACGGCGATCGATGTGGTCGCGGCCGACGGATCGGGGCTGCATCGGGTCACGAGCCGGCCCGGGTCGTCGGGTGACGGACTGTCGTGGTCGCCCGACGGTCGTTACATCGCGTACGTCGGCGTGCCGGATCCTTCGCCGACCCCGAGATCGACCGTTGCCGACGCTTCGACTCCGTCCCCGGCGAGCGACCTGTTCGTGATCGGCGTGGATGGTACCGATGACCGGGACCTGACCGGTTCCGCAGCGTCCGAAACCGACCCCGGATGGGCGCCCGACGGCGGTTCGCTTGCCTTCCTGGACACCGCGGACCGCGGCACCCAGCGCCTGGTCACCATCCGGATGAACGGGCCGACCCCCGCCGGACCGCCGGCCCTCGGCCCCGAGTCACCGTGGTTCGTCTGGTCACCGGACGGGGCCAGGCTGCTCTGGCTCGAGCTCGCCACCCTTGCCGCCGAGACCTATCGCAGCACGCTCCATTCGATCGATCGGGACTTCCGCGAGACGCCCGTCGCTCTGGGGGTCATCGACGGCCAGATCGTCTGTCCACCGAGCTGGCAGCGGCTCGAGCCATGAACACAGACGTGTGGGCCCCGATCGCGCCCGGTCCAGCCCTTGCCCGACAGGAGGAACGCATGTTGAACATCGGTCGCACTGCGCCCTTGATCGTCGCCGTGCTCGTCATCACCGGCTGCGCCGGAGGGTCCGCCTCGGCGCCGTCATCGGCGCCGTCATCGGGGCCTTCATCGCCGCCGTCGGCGGCGGCGGCCACGGTCGCTGCGGTCCCTTCGCCCGCACCATCCGCCGTCGTCATCGTGACGCCGGCGACGTCGGCAACGCCGGTCCCCGCGGCATCGGCGAGCACCGCAGTCGGCCCGACCACGTTCACCTCGACCACCTACCGGTATGCGCTGACCTTGCCCGCCGGATGGAAGGCGATCCAGGCCACCCAGGCGTGGGACGGCAAGGGGGCACCATTCCATGACGAGCCGATGGCCGACCAGTTCGTCGGCCCGGCCGCCGCGAGTGCGTGGTTCTTCGGGGCGCCCACGACAAAGGACCTGGCAGGCAGGGTGAAGGAGAGCATCACCGCCAACGCGGCAGTCCACGGATCGACCTGTCCGGCCGTGCCTGAGGTCAAGGACCCGATCGATATCGGCGGCGAGCGCGGAACGCTCCTGGGCTTCGACTGCGGGATCCTGATCAACAGCGCGATCTCCGTCCACAAGGGCGTGGCGTACATGTTCGGTTTCCGCGACACCGGCGTCCACGCCGCCTCGGATGCGACCGATCGCGCCATCTTCGCGGCGCTGCTCAAGTCCGTCCGCTATCCCGATTGACCATGCCCGGGGGGTGCGGCGCGCGCGGCCTCGCCGACCGCGCCGGCAACCCCGTCATCGACGCTATCCACCACCCGACCGTCACGCAGCTCGACGACCCGGTCGGCGACGTCGAGGAGCATCGGGTCGTGCGTCGCGATCAGCGCGGTCACGCCCTCGCTGCGCACGACCGACCGGAGCAGCGTCATGATCGAGCGTCCTGTCCCGAATCGAGCTGGCCGGTCGGCTCGTCGGCCAGTAACAGGTCCGGGCGATTGGCAAGGGCCCGGGCGATCGCCACGCGCTGTTGCTCGCCGCCGGACAGCTCGTGCGGGCGGTGCCTGGCGCGCTCGCCAAGACCGACCAGATCGAGCAGTGTCGCCGACGCGCTCCTCGCGCAGGCGCCCATCGGCCGCCACGAGCCGCAGCGGGACTTCGACGTTCTCCGCCGCCGACAGGATCGACAGCAGTCCGAACGCCTGGAAGATGAAGCCGACCCGGCGGCGGCGCATGTCGACGAGATCCGCCTGGCTCATCCCCGCGAGCGAGGTGCCGTCGATGACGATGTCGCCGGCGGTCGGGCGGTCGAGCCCGCCGATGAGCGACAGCAGCGTCGTCTTGCCCGAGCCCGATCGGCCTCGGATGGCGACCAGCTCACCGCGTTCGACCCGGATGCCCACGTCGGTGATCGCCTGGACGACCGTCGAGCCGAGCTCGAACTCCCGGGACAGGCCCGCGGTCTCGACCATGGGCGACGGCCGCGCTCATCGGTCCGGCCGCCGTTCGTGGCCGCGTCCGTCCGCTGCGGCCGACGGCGCGCCCCCCGAGCCGTCCGTGGCGGGTCGATCGGGCCAGACACCGACGTGGTCGTCCTCGAGCTCGAGGCGGACACGCTCCTTGAGACCGAGCGCCTCGACATGCGCTCGCGGCAACTGGAGACGGCCCGCCCGGTCCAGCACGGCGTACTCCGTGCTCACGACGTGGTGGTCACCCGCGCCGGAGATCGAGCGCTGGCGAAGGGTCTCGCTGCTGACCCGTCCGTCGCGGATGGCGACCGTCCGGGCCACCTGTTCGCTCACGAGCGGGTCGTGGGTCGCGACGACGATCGTCACCCCGAGCTCGCGGTTGAGGCTGCGGAACAGCTCGAAGACCTGGTGCCCTGTGGCCGTATCGAGCTGGCCGGTCGGCTCGTCGGCCAGGATCACGTCCGGCCCATTCGCGAGCGCGACGGCGATCGCCACGCGCTGCTGCTCGCCGCCGGACAGCCGATCCGGACGATGGTCGGCACGATCCGCCAGTTCGACCAGGCGCAGGAGCTCGCGGGCCATGTCGTCGCGCGTGCCCGCCGCGACGCCGTCGAGGATCATCGGCAGCGCCACGTTCTCGAGCGCGGTCAGGTACGGCAGCAGGTTGCGGCCGTCTGCTGCCACACGAACCCGATGACCTGGCGCAGGTACCGCGTCTGCTCGCGCGAGCCCATGCTCGGCGAGCTGGTGACCGGCCACGACCGCGCGCCCGGCCGACGGGACGTCGAGCCCGCCGAGGATGTTGAGCAGCGTGCTCTTGCCCGACCCGGACGCGCCGATGAGCGCCACGAACTCGCCCGACTCGATGAGCAGGTCGAGACCCTGGAGGGCCACGACCTCGAGGTCGGCGACCTTGTAGATCTTGACCAGGTTGTCGCACACGATCAAGCGCCCGGTCGCCGAAGCGTGGCGCGCGGCGGCGGGCTCGATCGTGGCGGGAGGTCGACGATCTCGGGCCGACTCGTCGACGATCTCGGGGAGCGGTTCGGTCATCGGTCCTCCGCGCTGATGGTCGGTCATTCGTCGCCGATCCGCATGACGCGGCCGAGGTCGAACCGCCGTGCGAGCCAGGCGCTGGTGATCACGGCCATGATCACGACGACGACCACCGCGAGGACCACGGCCCGCGACCGACGGTCAGTCCACCTGCAGGTGCACGGCCGACGCTCCGGCCCGATGAACCCCTCCAGCCCGAGTCCCGGCTCGAGCAGCCAGGCGACGCTCGAGACCGAGGCCGACCCCGACCGCCAGCGCGAACAGGATCGGGCAGCCCATGCTCCACGACGGTCAGTCCGGCGACCTGCGGCTCGGTCATGCCGAGCGTGCGCAGGAAGCCGAGCTCGCGGGAGCGGCGTTGCGCGTCGAGGACGACGACCGCGATGACCGCCAACGAGCGCGTAGACGAGGGCGATGGCCAGGGACAGGCCGAACCCGCCGATGACGCCCGACACGAGCGGTGCGTCGTGCGCCGTGGCGTACTGCTCGAAACGGGAGTCGACCGTGGCCTCGGATGCCTGGCCCGCGACCAGGGATTGCAGCCCCGATGCGAGCCCGTCGCCGCCGCGGACGAGGTACGTCGACGCCTCGATGTCGTTCTTGGTGGCCGTCGTGATCGGCCCCAGCGGCGCGACCACGAAGGGGATACCCGGCCCGGTCCCGAGGAAGGCGTCGGCCACCTCGGCGACACGGAACGTCAGGCGCGTCCCCTGGATCGTGAGGGTGAAGGTGTCGCCGACCTCGAACGGGAGACTCCCGGTCGGCGGGCGCGTGGACACGACGGCCGGGATCGGTGCCGCGACGGTCCCGTCGACTCGCCCCGCCGACTCGACGTGGAGGGCTGGCGGGAGCTGGACCGCGACCGGCGAGCCGGCCACGACCACCTCATACGCAGGAGCGTCCACGGCGACGAGGACCGTGCTCGCGATGCGTCCGGGTGCCGTGGCGATCGAGACGCCCGCGGAGCGATAGATGGGGGCCGCCGCCTCCACGCCGGGGATGCTCGTCGGGTCGATCGATGGGTCGAACGAGCCGCCACCGCCGGCCTCGATGCGATAGTCGGCGCCGACCGCGTGCCATGCGGCATCGACCTGGCCGCGGTCGATGGTCACCCTGACGACGGAGGTGAACGTCCCGATGGCGACCGTCAGCGTCAGGACCAGCAGTGGCAGGTACGCGGCTCTCGGGTTCCGCGCGATGGTCCGGAGCCCGAGGACGGCGACGAGGTCGCGTCGCTGCGCCGCCAGCCAGCTGAACGCTCGCACCGGGATCGGATACAGCCGGATCAGCACGAGGGCGACGGCGACGCCGATCAGGATCGGGGTCAGTGCCAGGAACGGGTCGAACGCCCGAGCATCGCCGCCCGGGTCCTCGGCCGACAGCCCACGCTCGCGCAGCAGCCAGGCGCCGGCCACGGCGAGACCGATGACCAGGGCCTCGAGGACCAGCCGGCGCAGCGAGCGACGGCGCATGGGGACGTCGTCGCGCTCCATGGCACGACGCGGCCGGCGCACGACGGCCACGTCGCCAGCAACAGGAGTGCAGTCGCGGCAAGCGCCACGAGGATCGCGCCGCGGGCCGACAGGTCGTTCGGGCGGCCGGGGACCAGGGCCAGACCGACGAGCGCTCCCACGAGCGCGGCCGGGACGGTCACGAGCAGCCCTTCGGCAAGCTGGGCCAGGAGCAACTGGCTGGCCGATGCGCCGCGCCCGCGCGCCAGCAGCATCGTCGTCCGCCGGCGCGCCACGATCAGGATCGCGACGAGGCCGATGGCGCCGGCAGCCACGGCAAGCGGGCCGACCGCCGCGACGGACAGGACCGTCTCCGCCGTCGTCCGTTCGGCCGACGAATCGGTCGATGATCGGCCCGAGACCGGTCCGCATGATCAGGACGCTCGGGTCCGAGGCCGCAGACGCGCTGAAGTCGGATCGGAGTCGGCGGAGGCCCGGGATGAGTTCGGCGAGCTGCCCCTGGTCGAGCCTGGACGGATCGATGAAGTAGCGCCAGCGATACCGGGCCGGCAGGTCGAGGACCACCAGGTCGGGAAAGGCGTCGGGTGCGATGAGACCGGTGGTGAAGGCGATCGGGTTGTCGGCACTGCCGCCGATCGCCGCGCGGGCCAGCCGGACATCGCCGAACCAGTACGGATCCCGGACGTCCTTGACGTCGAACAACCCGACCACCTCGATGTCCACGCCGACCGGGGTTTCGCGGAACTGGTCGCGCATGAGTGGATCGGTCATGTCGGCGGCCGCGGTCAGGTGATCGCCGAGCTTGATCTTCGTCTCGGTCGCGGCCGCTTTCGCCAGCGCGATCTCGAACCGAGGGGCCGCTTCGGGGTCCACGGGCTGCGCGACCGATGCGGGAGAGCGCCCCTCGACGAAGACGATGCGCCCGTCCAGCCCGTCCTGGTAGCGGAACGAGACGTACGTCGGGTAGTTCGGCGGATCGGTGACCTCGAAGCGCGGACCGTCGATGACGTAGTGGCGGTCACCGACGATGGCCTGGATCGCCGCCGGCAATCGCGCCCCGAGCACGCTCAGCATCCGCTCGGTACCGGCCAATGGCTCCGAGTCGGTCGCACCGAGTTGGCCGACCCTCGTGAACTCGACGTCTCGTTGCACGACGGTGGCGCGGGCGACGTCGTAGCGCAGGCCGTCGTCCGCCATGCGGTCGAACAGACGCGGGCTGATGGCGACCACGAGGCTCGTGATCGCCACCAGGATGAACAGGAACGTCATGACGCCGCGCTCGGCCCGCAGCCGGCGCATCAGGGTCGTCAGGGCCGTGACTCGTCGCATCGCGTCAGTCCTCGCCCATCCGAAGGACCGATGCCAGCCCGATCCGACGAAGCAGCCACGCCAGCACGACCACGGCGATGGCCAACACGATGGCGCTGATCGCGACCAGGGCGGCGATGGTCGTCCATGGCACATGCATCTCGACCGGCGGCACCGGCGTGCTGGCTCCCTGCGTGACGGTCACGAACGGCAGGACGACCCAGGCCATCAACAGGCCGAGCAGCGTCCCGGCCACGAGGCTGATGATCGCCAGCGTGGCGTTCTCCAGCGACAGCCACGCCGACAACTGACCGCCGGACAATCCGAGCGCGCGCAGCAACGCGAATTCGGTCACCCGTTCGCGGGCCGAGACGGCGGCGCTGATGACGAACCCGAGGACGGCGAACGACGCCGCCGCGACGAACCCGATGGCGAGGACCCCGATCACGCCGAGGGCGACCGGGTCCGAGGCCAGGGCGAGCGTCCGTGCGGTCCGGCTGACGACGCTATCGCTCCGCAGCGGCGCCGCCCGCAGGGCGTTCGCGACCGCGTCGTCCTGCCCGTCCGCGACGGCAAGCCACCACTCCTCGGGCGGGTCGATCGATCCGGACCCGGCGAAACGCAGCAGTGAGAGCGAGGGCAAGTCCATCAGCACGATCGCCGAGTCGGCATCGGTGGTCGGGAACGCCCGCATGGCATTCGTGATGTGGACCTGCCGCTGGACCCCATCGATCGTCAACGTCGCGTCTTCGCCGACGCTCTGCGCGGTGGCCTCGAGGAATTGGTCGGTGGCGATCACCGGGAGCACGGCTCGATCGACCGCCGCGAGCCCAGACGGTGTGAACACCATGAGGTTGGCTTGACCATTGAAATCCATGCCCAACAGGCCCGGCGGCTCGCCGTTTTGGATCGTCACCGAGAACCCGTCGGGCAGTGTCGTCACCGGCACCGTCGCCTCGTCTCCGTCGTTGCGGCCGGCGGTCGGCCGCCAACCGCCCGAGGGCGCGAGTGCGACCGTCTGCCAGGTCCCCGCCGAGAAAGCCTCCAATCCAGCCACCGACAGTGTCGCGTCCATCACCTGGAGGTCGGACGGGACGCCGACGGCCACCTCGATCGCCAGCACCTCCAGCGGATAGACGAACGATCCCGAGGAGGCGGAGCCGAGTTCGATGGTCACGGGGCCGGTCCCGCCAAGGGTCGACGGCGGACCGCTGAACCGGGACAGGGCGCCGTGGGCATCCCGGACGACGATCGAGATCCCCATGCCAGGAAGATCGGCGATCGAGGCGGGGTCGACCGACCCTTCGGGGTCGACCGATTGGTCAGGCCCCTCCGGCCCCACGAGTCGCCGGATGTCCAGCCTCGCCACGAGGCGAACGCTTCGCGGCTCACCCGGCAGCCGGACACCCGCGAACGCGGGCCGGCCGGCCACCAACGGCGCCATGAGATCGGCGAGGACCGGCTCGGCGAGGTCGCGACGGAGGGTGACGACCGTCGGTGCCGACGTCGCATCGAGACCGACGAGGCTGCCGCTCTTCGACGTCGACAGGCGGATCGACTCGCGGTCGACCGGCATCCGCGCAGTCACCCCGGGGATGGCTCCGTACGCAGCGTCGAGCGTCCAACGTTCGGGAGCGTCGCCACGCCGGCTCGGCACGACCCGCACGTCCGCGCCCACCTGGTAGTCCGCCTGGTCCCGTTGTGACGTCGTCCACGTGGCGGCGTACGACACGGCGAAGACGCCCATCGCCATCGCCAGCGTGAGGAGCAGCGCCGCACGGCTGTAGCGGAGCGGTCGACGGGCCAGTTGGCGCGCCCCGAGCGACGGGACCAGGCCCCGATCGCGTCCGGTGACCCGTTCCAGGAGACCGGCCGTCAGGGGGATGAGCCGCAGCGCCAGGATCGCGCCGGCAAGCAGTCCGATCGCCGGTGTCGCGACGAGCAGAGGGTCGAGGCCCAGCGTGCCCTGGACCGACCGTGTCAGTGGCGCCCCATATTGGCGGAGCTGGACGATGCCGATGGCGGCGACCGCCAGCAACGCGATATCGAGCCCGAGTCGCTGACCCAGGCTCCGCGTGTGGCCACGGGCCAGACCGCCCGACACACCCGCCATCTGGCGCGCCGAGAGCAGGGCGGGCAGCGTCAGGGCCAGGAGGCAAAGGAGGGCGGCAGCTCCGGCGGCGACGTACGCATCGATCGTCACGGTCGGTTCGATGTGGAGTCCGATCTCGGCGAACGGGCCGACGACATCGAAGAGGCTGAGCGCGGCGACGGCGAGCCACGGCGCGATCAGCGCTGCCACGCCGACGAGGACGACCCCCTCGATCGCCGCGAGCTCCGCGACCCGGAGCGGACCAGCGCCCCGCGATCGCAGCATGGAGGTGTCGAGCCGGCGATGCTCGACGACCAGGGCCGCGCTGAGGAGGACGGCATACGTGGCCAGGATGGCGAGCTGGATCGTGAGCAGGACGATCCCCGCGCGGCTGGCCAGCAACGAGCGTTCGACCCGATCGAGGATGGCCGGCAGATCGGTGCTCACGGTGACGGTCGTCCCATCCCCGATCGCCGCCTTGGCCCGCGCGCCGATGCCGGCGACGCCCAGGCTCAGGTCGTGGATATCGTCTGGCGTCACCAGGTCCGGATCGACGATGGCGCGCCACCCGACCTGGATGGTCCCGGTGGCGGCGCGGGACAGCATGTTCGCCCGGGTCGTGAAGAACGGCCCGAAGGTGACGTACGGCTCGCTGGTCTGGACCCCCTCGAGGACCTGGGGATCGTTCCACCAGGCGACAGAGCCCGGATCGTCGATGCGGAAGATCGCGGCGACACGCGCGTCCACGACGAGGTTCGGGTCGAGTCGGCTCTGGAGGCTCAGCCGACGGCCGACCTCCAAACCGAGCGGGCGTGCGACGTTCTCCGAAACGGCGACGGGCACGGTCGTGTCCGCCTCTGCGATGTCGGCCGGCCAGGCCCCGGCAGACAGGGTCGCGTCCCGCTCGATCCCTTCGAGAAACTCCAGCGTGACCAGGTCCCGAACCCCACCGGCGGGCTGCTCCGGCAGGGCGAAGCTGTCCGTCCGCCCGAACCGGTCGATCGTCGGCGCCACCGGCCCCAGGGTGCCGCGAAGCTCATCCGACAGGGTGGCGTCGACCGCCGGCCACGCCGCGTGGTCGATCCGGGAGGTCAATTGGAGGTTCGCACCGGTGACCGGGGCATCGGCCAGGGTTCGATGCAGGCTCGCGACGGAGACCGCGCTCGCATACATCACCCCGGCGGCCAGGAGCGACGCGGCGAGCGTGCACATGAGGCCGGCCGCCAGCACGATGGGCCAGTCGGCACGGGAGCGGCGGAGGCTCACCCGGAGCAACGCACCGAGCGACGCGATCAACGGCGGACTCCGGATCGAGGTCGTGTTGGCCTTGGACGACCCGGTCGCGCGACCGATGGCGCGCCGCCCGCCGCGCCAACTCCCGGGCGAGCGCGAGTATAGCCGGGCGTTCGGGGACCGCGGCTAGGGGCTGACCCAGATCCGTGCGGACGGGTCGACCGTGGCCGAGTCCACGAGCGTGTTGTCCAGGGCGACCAGTCGCCCGTTCGCGACGACCAGGCCGGTGATCGTATAGGGCGTGGGACCGACGAGAGAGAGCGGATCGGTCGACCACCACGCAGTGCCGTCCTCCGAACCCAGGGCGACACCGGTGCCGGTGATGGCCGGCTGGCCTCCGACCGTCCGTGGACGTTCGGCGAACACCAACCAGCGACCCGGCAGGGCGACGACCCGAGCGTCCCCGACGTCTCCCTCGCGAAGGTCGAATGCCGGGCCCACAAGGTGCTGCCAGGCGACCCCATCAGACGATCGCCACACCGTGGCCGTGGGAATGGTGCGGCCGTTCGGGGAGAACTCGCCGAAGTGTCCGACTGCGACGATGCCGCCGCCAGGACCGTCGACCGCGAGGCCGGTGATACGCGCGCCGTCGAAGACGTCACCGAGCGGAAGCGCGGTCCACGTCACGCCATCGGTCGACTGCCACATCGCCTGACGCCCCGGGTTCTTGTTGCCGACGGGCAGGGTTCTCGCGTCGTTGAACGCCGCTGCATCGTCGCCGGCCCGACCGGCGATGAGGTACCCGCCCGACGCCCTACCCGCGACTGCGTCAATGATCACGTGAGCGGCGCCGGGGAGGTGGACCTTCGTCCAACCCGCGCCATCCGGCGAGGTCCAGATGCCGTCGTCGGCAGGATATCCCCCGGTCGTAGCGAGGAACGTGGTCCCGTCTGTGTAGAGCTGTTTGACACTGCCTTTCAAGAGGCCCTCGGTCGCGGGCGCATCGACGTTCGCCCAGGTCAGTCCATCCGATGAACGCGCGACGCCACTGCACAAGGATAGGTAGGCGGCCCGGGAGGCCACGAGTGAGATACACCCGGCGCCGATCCCTCGAGGCGTGACGTCCGACCACGTTTTCAGATCGTTTGACAGGCTGAGCCCGAACGTGGGCGGTCGGTCGTAGCTATTGGAGAAGGCGTGGAGCCAGCCGGCCGGACCGTAAGCGATCCCCTCGCCGTACGCCCTGCCGTCCGTGTGTGCCAGCGACCACGCCAGGCCCGTCGCATCGCCCGACGTCGGCGACGACAGGACCTCCGGTCGGACGTCGCTGACCGACGGTGTCGATGCGATCGGGGCCGATGGATCCGGTGATCCGGACGAGCTCGGCAGCGGCTCAGGTGGCGCCGCGGCGGCTGGGCTCGAATACGAGAAGTTCTGCGATTCACCACTGGCTCCGCGCCTGAGCCAGCCGGCGATGACCAGGCCATCGCCGGATGCGGCGATATCCACGCCGCCGTAGAAGGTGGCATCGGGGATCGAGGGCAGGCCGGCGACGCGCTGCCAGGCCACGCCGTCACCGGTGCTCCACAACTGGACTTCCGCCCGAGGATCCACGTCCTGGTTCAGGAGACTGACGGCGAACAGCCGCCCACCTGCCGAAGCCAGGTGCTGTGGGCCGACGGCTCCGGTCATCGGTCGGAAGCGCCAGGTCACGCCGTCCACGGACGTGGCGGCGACCGCGCCCGCCGTCGCCTCGAAGCATTGGGGTGGGCAGATCGTGCCGACCGCCACCAGCCCCGGACCACCGAGCGAGACATCCGACAGCGACCCGGTGAAGTCCAGACCCGTGAACGCCCGTGCCCACGTGCGACCGTCCGGTGACGTCCAGGCCGCCGGACGGCCAGGTTCGGTGCCGCGGGCCGTGGAATGGTCTGCACCAACGGCGACAAGACCCGTCGGCGTGGCGACGACGCCGAGCATGCCGCCGCACGTCGCGTCCTCGCCGGCCTGGAAACAGGGCCCTACGTCCATGTCGGCGTTGTCCAGCGCGCGCGCCCATCCGGTCCCATCTGACGACGTCCAGGCCGCGGCGTGCGCCCGCTGGCCCGCTGCATCTCGAACCCACCCGACGATGACGTAGCCGGTCTCGTTGGCTGTGATCGCGGCCACGCGGGCCAGTTCGGACGTGGCGAGATCAGCCGTCGCGAGCTGCCAGGCCTTGCCGTCCGGTGAACGCCAGACGCGGGGTTTGCCATCGTCCCCGTAGCCGATCGCGACGATGCCGGCTGGCCCGGCCACGATGTCGAAGATCCCTGCCGGCGGGCTGCTCGTCCCCACGGCGGTACCAACCTGGAGGCCGGTCTGGTCCGGTGTGCGGAGCCATGATCCGCCGGGGGCATTCGTGTACGCCGACACGAAGCACGCGGTGGGCTCGCCGCCGACCGGGAGGCACCCACCGCGTCCCCCACCCACGAGATCGCTTCCAGCGAATGCGATGGCTTCGATCGAACCGCCGACCGAGTTCTTGTCGAAGTCGAGCGCTTCCCAGTCGTCGCCGACGATCGCTACCGGGGCGCTCGGGTCAGGACTGATCACGGCCACCGCGGCGCTCGGGCCCGGACTCACCACGGCCACCGGTGCGGTCGGCGTCGGCGGGACGGTGGTCAGCAGCGGCTCCCGGTTCCGCAGGAGCTGCGAGCCGACCGCGACCGCCCCGAGCAGAGCCGCCAGGATGAGGATGGCGGCGACAGCGAGCACCATCCGCTGCGGACGGACACCGCGACCGGCGATCGCGGCGTGGACGGCAGCATCGACACGGGCGGATGGCAGGATCTGCAATGGTCGACCGAGAGCCGAAGCGTCGGTGCGCAGGGCGGCCGCGCGCCGGGCACAGGCGGCGCACGAGATGAGGTGCGCCTCGAGCTCGCTTGCTTCCGCGTTCGTCAGGTCGAAGTCGACAGCCGTGGCGGCCAGCTCGAGGCTGCGGTCGTGGCGGCGGCCCTCGTCGACGTACTGGATGCTCATGCCCCGCCCTCCGCGCGTTCGAGGAGCTGGCGCAGCTGGACGCGTGAGCGACACAGCAGCGTCCGCGTGGCGCCCTCGGTCCTCCCGATCGATTCGGCGATCTCATGGCCGTCGAAGCCCTGCGCGGCCAACAGCAGAGCGGCACGAGCGTCCGGCGCCAATGCGCGCAAAGCCGTGTGCAGCGCGCCATCCTGTTCCGCGCGCAAGGCCTCGCGCTCTGGCATCGCGGGCTCGCGACGATCCACCAGGCGAGGCATGAGGCGGTTCCAGACGGCACCGTGACGCGAACGGCTGATCGCCGCGTTCGAGGCCACGCGATACAGCCACGGCCGGACCTGGTCCGGCATTCGCCCGGCGCGAGCCTCGCGGATCAACTGGATGAACGCTTCCTGGAGGAGGTCCTCGGCCGTCTCGCGGTCGCGCGTCATGCGGATCAGGAAGGCGAAGAGCTCGATGCGATGCGTTTCATAGAGCGCCGCCAAGGTCAACTCGTCCGAGCGCGCCCCGCCCCGCAGCCGTTCCAGCGCGGGTGGCGCCTCGTCGTGGACCGTCGACTCGGGTAGGTCGTTCACGCCGGTGGGACGAGCATGCTCGAGGATTGTTACAGGAGGCAGGTTCGTAGCTGGAACGTGTGCTACGATGTGTGCATCGATCACACACAGATGGTCACATCATGGGCCTCGTGCGCACGAACATCACCCTGCCCGAAGAGACACTCGCCCTCGTGGATGCGGTCGCCGGCCCACGTGGCCGCAGCCGCTACATCGCCGACCTCGTCGCCAGGCAGGTCCGCCGCGACAACGCTCGGCTGGTCTGGGAGAAGTACGCCGGATTCCTGAAGGACTCGGACACGTGGGGGCGGACGCCAGAGGAGACAGACCGGCTCCTCAGGCAGGTCCGCGAGTCGTGGGATCGTCCATGGATCTGGGAGGACACGGATGCGGTACATCCTGGACACGACCGTGCTGATCGACCACTCGAAGGGTCGACCCGGCGTGGCCGAACTCCTCGCGTCGTTGTTCGACGAGACGAGTGACCTGTATACGTGCGATGTCGTCGTGGCCGAAGCGCTGACGGGTGGCGACGATGTCCAACGAGCGACGATCGAATCCCTCGTTCGTGCCCTCGAATACGTCTCGACAGCACCTGATGCGGCTGTGTGGGCGGCCGATTTGCGTCGCCGGCGCGTCGCCGGCGGGCCTCGATCGCTTGCTGACGCCATCATCGCCGGCGTCGCCTGGTTCAACGATGCGACGGTCGTGACCCGCAACCCGTCCGATTTCGAGGTCCAGGGGGTCCGCGTCCTCGGCTACGACTGACGAGTCGGCGCCATCCAGCCTGCATAGGAACCTGCATACTGGCGACTCGATGAGCAGGAGGACAGCCAGCACGTGAGCGTCGGAACCGCCTTCCATCCGCGCACTTCGCCGCTCAACCGCAAGATGCAGTGGCGCGAGTGGTCGGGCTACTTCGCCTCGAGCGTCTATGCGGACGCGCACGACATCGAATACAACGCCATCCGCGAGGCCGCGGCGCTCATCGACGTGTCGCCGCTCTACAAGTACCTCGTGTCGGGTCCGGACGCGCTCCGGCTGGTCGATCGGGTCATCACCCGCGATGCCACGAAGCTCGCCATCGGTGGCGTCTTCTACACCCCGTGGTGCGACGAGAACGGCAAGGTCGTCGACGACGGGACGATCCATCGGCTCGACGAGCGACGGTATCGCTGGACCGCCGCCGACCCGCAGCTCCGCTGGTTGCGCCAGAACAGCGCCGGGTTGGACGTCACGATCACCGAGGAGACGGAGTCGACCGCGGCACTGGCGCTGCAGGGCCCGCTCTCGCGCGACATCCTCGAGGCCGCCACCGGCGAATTGTTCGCCGATCTGCGCTACTTCCGCCGTCGCCCGGCGAAGATCGCCCGGACGAAGATCGACGTCTCGCGGACCGGCTACACCGGCGACCTGGGCTATGAGCTGTGGATCCCGATCGAAGGCGCGGTCAAGGTCTGGGACGCCGTGACCGCGGCCGGGGCCGCTTACGGGATCCGACCCGCCGGGATGCTGGCGCTCGACGTCGTCCGACTCGAGGCCGGGCTCATCCTGATCGAGGTGGACTACACCTCGGCTCGCCATGCGATGAACCCGGAGCAGCACTACTCACCCGCTGAGATCGGGCTCGGCCGGCTGGTCAGCTTCGAGAAGGGCGACTTCGTCGGCCGGCTCGCGTTGGAGCGCGAAGCGCGCGCCGGCGGCCCGAGCCGCCGACTCGTCGGGCTGCAACTCGACTGGTACGACATCGAGGGCCTGTACGACGCCCAGGGTCTGCCGCCCGCGATCAGCCCGAGCGTCGATCGCTCAGCGGTGCCGGTGTTCGCCGGGGGTCGCCAGATCGGCCGCGCGACGAGCCATGGCTGGAGCCCGATGCTCAAGCAGGCCATCGCGCTGGCGTCGGTCGGACCCGCGCACGAGACGGTCGGGACGAGGCTGGCGGTCGAGTGGACGGTCGAGGGACGCCGCGGCCGGGTCGGCGCAACGGTCGTGGAGTTGCCGTTCCTGGACCTGGCCCGGAAGCGGAGTTGAACCGGACCTGAGGCGAGCTGCCCAGTGACGATGATCAGGACGCGGTCCCTGGTCGTTCTCGGTCTCGCCGCCGGGATCGTCATCGCCCTCGTCGATTCGAGCCCCGGTTGGGACTCGACCGGGATCACCGCCGTGGCCCTGCTCACGTCGGCCGGCCTGGTCGCGGGTGTCGCAGGCGACCGGCCGTGGCTGTGGACGCTCCTCGTGGGTCTGCCCACGCCGATCATCGAGATCGGCCGAGGCGACTCGACCGGCTCGTTGTTGGCGCTGGCCTTCGCGGCTGTGGGGGCGGGGGTCGGTTGGGCGATCGCCCGAGCGCGACAGGGCGGCTGAGGCCCGGACCCCGCGGAGGCGCCTCATTGTCGCCTCACAGTCGACGCCTGCTGCGCGGCGCAGGTCACGAAGCGATCGGCGGCCGTTCCGGTGGGTCTCGCGACCTCGTGGCGCAGGTCTTGTCGCCTGGTGTGCGACATCGGCGGTTTCGCGACATTCGCGTGCTTGGTCGGGACCGTGGCGCGCAGGTCTTGTCGCTTGTCACGCGACGGACGGGGTTGACCCCGCCGCCCTGACCCTAGCGCAGGGTTCGGGTGGCGAAGGCCTCCAGGCGCTCGAGCGCTTCTGGCAGGTCGGTCCGGCCGAAGCCGAGGCGGAAATGGTTGCCCGGATACCCGAACTGTGACCCGGGCAACAGCAGGACACCCTCTGCTTCGACGAGCGCCGCGGACCAGTCGTCGATGCGGATCCCAGGGACGGTCAGCCGTGGGAAGCCGATCGAGCCGGCACGGGGGCGGACCCAGCTGAACCGGTCCGGCCATCCGGCGAAGAAGGCGTCGAGACGGTCGAGGTTGCCCGCGACGATGGCGCGCGACCGATCGAGCACGGTCGCGCGGGCTCGAAGCGCGATGATCGACAGGATCTCGGACGGCGCCGATGAGCAGATCGTCGTGTAGTCCTTGAACGCGGCGACCCGGGCGAGCAGTGCCCGGTCGTGCGTCGCCAGCCAGCCGACCCGCAGGCCCGCCAGCGCGTACGACTTCGACATGACCCCGAGCGACACGCCGGTCGGCAGGACATCGGCGCCGGCCGGCAGCCGGTCGACCTCATCGAACTCCAGGCCGCGATAGACCTCATCGACGAGCAGGTGGGCGCCCGCCTCGGCGGCGATCGCGACCACCGCGTCGAACGTGGCCCGGTCGGGCAGCATCCCGGTCGGATTGTGCGGGGCGTTGACGACGATCAGGCGGGTCGACGGCGACACCTGGCGGCGGAGGGCGTCGGGATCGAGCGCCCACCCGGTCGTTTCCCGGAGTTCGTGGAGGGTCACGTCCGCTCCGACCGCCCGGGCGATCTCGTGCAGGCTCTGGTAGGCGGGCCACGTCACGATCACGTGGTCGCCCGGCCCGACCAGCGTATTGACGAGACAGAAGACCGCCTCCTCCGCACCGGCGAAGGTCAGGATCTCGTCGGCGTCGATGGTCTCGTATAGCGACGCGATCTCGCGTCGCAGGAGCGGGTGCCCGGTCGATTCGGTGTAGCCCAGCTGGAGGCCGTCCCACAGGTCGCGAGTCTCGTCGTCGGCCAACGCCAGGAGATCGGCCATCGGGTAGCCCTGGACGTCGGACGCACACAGGAGGTGCTCGACCGCGAACTCCCAGCGGGCGAAATAGCGTTCCAGGGCGAATTCGGCGATGCGCACCGGGCCATGATGGCGCACGATGTGGGTCATGGACGAGCGCGTCGCGATCCTGGGTGTCCCGACGTCGCTCGGGGGCCATCTGTCCGGGATGGAGACCACACCTGCCGGCCTGCGAGCGCTGGGCCTGCTCGATCGGCTGCGCGCCCGGCCTGGGCTCGCCGGGATCGAGTTCGTCGACGCGGGCGACCTGCCGATCACGCCCGGCTTCCGGCCAGATCCCGACCGGCGCGCCAAGAATTGCGCGGCGATCTGCGAGTTCCTGCCGCGCGAGCGGGACCGTGTCGCGGGCATCCTGGCCCACACGACGACGTCGCGCGACCCACGCCTGCTCATCCTCGGCGGGGACTGCACGGCCCATGCCGGGGCGATGGCCGGGCTACGAAAGGCGCACCCCGACCACCGGCTTGCGATCGCCTGGTTCGATGCGCACGGCGACTTCAACACCCCTGACACGACGCCATCGGGGAACGTCTGGGGGATGCCGTTCGCCATGCTGTGCGGCCGCGGCGATCCCGATCTCGTGGCCGCCGCGGACGGCCCGACGGTCATGGAGCAGGACGCCGTCCTGCTCGGCGGACAGGTGCTCGACGAGTCGGAGTCGCGCTCGATCGCCGCGTCACGGATCGCGCATTTCGGAGCTGGGATGCTCGGTACCGAGGCCGGGCGTGCGGCCCTCGCGGGATGGGCGCGCGTGGTCGCGTCGCGTGTCCACGGCGTCTACCTCGCGGTCGACATGGATTGCCTGGACGCAGCCGGCGGCTGGGCGGTCACGATGCCCGAACCGGACGGGCTCGCCCTCGACGATGCCGTCCGCGTGGTCAGGCTCCTTGCGACGGCCATGCCGGTGGTCGGGTTCGGCGCGACGACCATCAACCTGGGCGTCGGCCGCGACGGTCCGGGGACAGCCGACGCGGTCGTGCAGCTGGTCGAGGCAGCCTTCGCGCCGGCCTGAGCCGCCGAAACGCCTGCTCAGGTCACCGCGTTCGGCAGCCGGACGAACCTCGGATCCACGCCGAAGACCTCGCGGATCCGCTCCGGGGTCAGGACCTCGACGGGCGAGCCGTCGGCCGCGACCCGCCCGCCGTCGAGCAGCACGAGCCGCGGGAAGAAATGGGCGGCAAGCGCAAGATCGTGCAGCACGGCGATCACGGTCGTGCCGTCGCGTTCGTTGAGGTCGACGAGCAACTCCATCGTGCTCACCTGGTGCCTGAGGTCCAGGTGGACGGTCGGCTCGTCGAGGACCAGGACCTCCGCGGCCTGGGCGACCGCCATCGCGATGAGCACGAGCTGGCGTTCGCCGAGGGACAGCTCGCGCGCGTCGCGCCCGAGCAGGTAGCCGACGCCGACCCGCTCGATGGCGGCCGCCACGGCCGCCCGGTCGACGGGACGTGCGCCGCGGAACGGGTCCTCGTGGGGCAACCGGCCGAGTCCGACGATCTCCTCGACGCGGGCCGCGAACGGGATGCTCGGTTCCTGCGGCACGAACGCCAGGCGACGCGCCACCGCGACCCGATCCAGGTCGCGAAGCGGCCGGCCGGCCAGCTCGATGTCGCCCTTCGCCGGTGCCACGAGTCCGCCGATGACCCGCAGCAGCGTGGACTTGCCGGCGCCATTCGGCCCGATGAGCGCGAGCCGCTCGCCGGCATCCACGGACAGGGCGACATCGCGAAGGACGGCGGTCTTCCGATAGGTCGCATCGAGGTCGACGACCCGCAGGATCGCGGTCACAGCTCGTACCC
Organism: uncultured Chloroflexia bacterium; assembly: GCA_963833705.1. Lineage (GTDB taxonomy): Bacteria > Chloroflexota > Limnocylindria > Limnocylindrales > CSP1-4 > SPCO01. The sequence goes on from CAWHYQ010000005.1 coordinate 98,244, forward strand.
GGCCCTTGACCGGCGCAGGACGACGATGAAGAACGGCGCCCCGATGATGGCGGTGACGACGCCGACCGGGATGTCGCCGAGGAGCCGAGCGGCGAGATCGGCGTAGGCGAGCAGCGCCGCCCCGCCGAGGGCCGACAACGGCAGGACGAGGCGCGCCGACGGTCCGACCAGCAGTCGGACGACGTGCGGGACGACCAACCCGATGAACCCGATGAGACCGCTGATCGCGACAGCGGCCGCGGTCAACAGCGACGCCAGGCCGAGCAGGATCCGTCGTTCGCGACGGACGTCGATGCCGAGGTGAGCCGCCGTCTCCTCGCCGAGCAGCAACCCGTTGAGGGTCCGGGCGCGGAGGAGGATCAGGACGCTGCAGATCATGACGATCGGGACCGCCCCGATGAAGTGTTCCCATGTCGCATTGGAGAAGCCGCCCAGCAGGTAGCCGACGATCTGGCGAAGCGCCGCGCCCGAGAGGTACATGGCCATCGCCAACCCGGCGGCGAGCAGCGAACCGACGGCGTACCCGGTGAGGAGCAGTCCCGTCAGTGGGGCCAGCCCGCTCAGCCGGGCCAATCGGTACACGGCGATGACCGCCGCCATCGCACCGATGAACGCAAGGCCGTTCGAGAGTCCGAACCCGAGCACGACAGAGTGGACCGGGATCAACACCGCGATGGCCGCGCCGAGCGCCGCTCCCGACGCGGTCCCGAGCACGTACGGGTCGGCCAGGGGGTTGCGCAGCAGCCCCTGGAACGTGACGCCGGCGACGGCCAGCGCGGCCCCGACGAGCATCGTGGTCAGGACGCGCGGCAACCGCAGGTCCATGACGATGACCTCGGCCTGCTCCGTCCAGGTCCGACCGAGATCGACGCCCAGCAGGCGATGCGCAAGGATCGCGACGGTATCGCCCGGGTCGACGTTGACGGTGCCCATCCCGACGCCCAGGACGAGGGCGACGACGAGCATCGCCCCGATCCCGAGGCCAAGGACGATCGGTCGCCGTCGCGACGCGCCCGCCCCCGCGACGCGGGGGCGGGCCGGTGCCAGCGGTTCCGATCGGACGGACATGGACTATGGCGCCACGGGCGCCAGCGAGGGCAGGACCGCGTCAGGATGGATGGCCTTGGCGAGCGCCAGCAGGCCCTCGACGAGGCGCGGCCCCGGACGGGTGACGATGATGTCGTCGATCGGGGCGATGGCCTTGTCCTTCACCGCCGTCACGACCTTCCAGCCCGGCCGTGCCGCGACTGCATCGGCGGTCATGCCATAGGCCCCGTCACCAAGCAGGATGAGCTGGGGATCCTCCTTGATGAGCGTCTCGGTGGCCATCTCCCAGTTCGTGGCGCTTCCCGTCGTCACCGGGTCGCCGCCCGCCCGCTTGATCAGCTCCTCGTAGACCGATGCGTCGGCGATCCCGTAGACGGCGCCCTGCGGGTCCGTCCCCGTCTCGTAGAAGACGCGAGTGGCCGGGAGCCCCGTGGTCGCGGCCGAGATCTGGTCGAACCCGGCACGCATGGAGGCGGTCAGGTCCTTGGCCTTGTCGGCCTCCCCCACGGCCGTACCGATGAGTTCGATGTCCTTGAGCGCTCCCGCGACGTCGGGCGCGTAGACGACGAGCACCGGGATCCCGAGCGAGCGGAGCTTGGCGATCGCGTCCGGCGGCGTGCCGAAGTTGCCGCCGGCGATGACGAGGTCGGTGCCGAGGCCGACGATCTTCTCGACATCGACGCCCTGGAAGGTGGCCACGACCGGGAGCGTGCTGGCCTCGAGCGGGTAGTTGGCGATGTCCTCGACCTTGGCGACGACGCGGTCCTTGGCACCGAGCGCGAATAGGGTCTCCGTCGCGGCCGGGGTCAGCGACACGATCTTCTGGGGCGACTTCGAGATCTGGTATGACGAGCCCTCGTCGTCGATGACCGAGACCGGGAACGCCTCGGCGGCCGAGGCCGACGGTGACGTGGCCGGCGTCGCGCTGGGCGGTGGAGGACTGGCCGTGACGGCGGCCGACGCGCCCGCGCTCGCGACTGGGGCCGAGGCGGATGGACTGGCCGCGCCGGTCGAACAGGCGGCGAGCATGAGCAAAAGGGCGGCGAACAATGGCGCGAGGCGTGCCGCCGCGGCGCGCGGGTGAGCGGGACTGGATAGCGGGGACAACGGGCGGACCTCCGAGCGGGACTTACGGGTCGGAGGGGTCGCGGTCGAACGCGAACCCCCTCGCTTCGAACAAGCCGAACGAGGGGTCTAGCCGGTGGGGTGCACGGTCCTGCCTACCTTTCTCTCGAAGGTTCGAGCATCCACCGTGGGGTCGGCGACCGGACTTGCGCCTCCGAAGGGGCGTTCACCGTAGCGGGACTGTGCCGGGATCTCACCGGCTTCGCGACCACGCGGCGTGACAGAGGTTGTCCACCCGAGACTAGCACAGCCCGACCGGGGCCACGCTCGACGCGGTCCCCGTTGGGCGGCCGTCCTCCGACCCGGATAAGTGTCGGATAAGGGCTCGGGTCCACCATCACCGCCTCGCCCTCCTCCCGCCACAGGTCGTCCCGCCGGAGGAGGTCAACCGTGATGAGGCTGGAGTCCCGATGGCTGCGCATGGTCGCGCCAGGCATCTTCGCCGCGGGGGCGGTGGCAGCGGTGGCCGCGACCGCACTCGGTGGCAGCGGACGGTGGGTGCCCGGCGCGTGTCCGGGCGAGGTCGCCGCGGGGGTGGCATCGATCCCTGCCGGCCCTCCCACGAACGCAGGCCGCCTCGGGGCGGTCGGGGTGCCGGACTTCCGACTCGACCCGATCCTCGACGCGCAGGGGGCGTTGGCCGGGCAGCGCCTGTCGGTCGGCCGGGGCGATGTCGCGTTCAGGGGAACCCTCGACCTGCCGCCCGAGTCGTTCGCTGCCGGTCCGTTCGGCGGCGTAATCCTGGTCGGTTCGGATGACGGCACGACGTCGCACCTCCAGGCGATCGATCTCGACTCGGGTTGCGCCTGGTCGATCGCCGATGAGGCATCCGTCATCCGGCGGGCCACCATCGATGCGCGCGGCGTGTGGGTCTATGAGACCCGGGTCGACCGCGTGCGCCGGATCGACCTCGGCGTATGGCGTCGCGCGCTGGACGGCACGGACGCTCCACGACGGATCCTCGCTCCGCTCGGGACCGACGAGCGCTTCGGTCGCACGTTCTCGACCGAGTTCACCTGGGAGACCGCCGGGCCTCGACTGGCGATCCAGGCATGTGGCGAGATCGCCTGTCGCACGCGCCTGCTCGACCCTCGGGGAGATCCGGGAACCACGGTCGACGCGCCCGACCTCGGACCGATCATCGGGTTCGGCGGCGATCGGCTCGTGACCTATGCGGCCTGTCGCGGCCTCCCCTGCCCGATCGTCTCCACCGACCTCAACACCATGCGTCGCGACGTCCTTGCGCGCGATGCCGGCGCCGCCACCGTGCTCGAGACCCCGACCGGCCCGAGGCTCGTCCACGAGGTCCTGAGCACGACCGGGCGGCGGCTCAGGGCGGTGGCGCTCGACGGCCTCGGCGGGACCGATCTCGGCGCGCTCCCCGACGGGCTCCGCCTGCAGACCACGCCCGGCGGCGAGGGCGACGCGCCGTCGGCGCCGACCGATCGGGTCGTCCTGGCGCCGGACGATCCGACCTCGACCGACCCATCGGTCCGCCCGCAGCTCCGCCATCTCCCGGACGGCTCCTCCGTCCCGTTCAACGAGGTGGTGCGATGAACGCCCTGCGACAGCCCTTTCCCGGTCGTGTGCGGTCCTGGCCGGCCGTCGTCCTGGCGGTCATCACCTCGGTCGTGCTGAGCCTGGCGCTCGTCGGCGGTGCCACGGCACACGCGCCCGACCCGATCCTCGGCGGCGGGATGTTCGCCCAGAACCAGGACCTGCGCTTCCGCTGGCGCGCCGGGTCGGAACCGGCGGCTGCCATCAGGACGGCGATCGTGGCGGCCGCCGCGGCGGCCACGGCCAGTCGGGGGTCCAAGGCGGCGACCCTCACATACGACCCCAATGGCGCCAACCCCATCGGTTATGGGGCCGGTGCGACGTGCGGCGTGAACGGCCTGGCCTGCTTCACGCGCAATGCACCCACCGGGTTCACGATGTGGCTCCGCGAGCAGGGCCATGTCTTCGACTGGGGCACGCTCAAGTGGTGTCAGGCGTATGCGACCGCCCCGAACGGCTGTTACGACGCCGAGACGATCGCGCTCGACGAGTTCGGGCATGTCGAGGGACTCGGCCACCACGTCAACTACGCGGACGACTCCGACTACACGGACGCGGTCGTCCAGACCTACTCACGGACCAAGCCGTCGGCCGGCTGGAACGCCCACGCGTTCGGCCGCTGCGACGTCGCGACGCTCCAGATGCAGTACGACATGTCGGCCTGGACCGCGAAGTACTCCACCTGCCTTGCCCTGACCTCGGTCCTGACTCTGGTGACGTCGTCGGCGTCGATCCCGACCGGCGGCGCCGCGACCCTCACGGCCACGCTCAAGGTCGTCGACCTCGCGGCGTACGTCCGACTCGGCGGGAACCCGGTCTCTGCCCGGATGGTGACCCTCCAGCGCCGGGCGGTCGGAGCGACGGCGTGGACCACGGTCGGGACGATGTCAGCCGCCGCCGCGGCGGGGACCTATGTCCTCACCCAGAAACCCGCGGCCGACACCGACTACCGGGCGATCTTCAAGACGCCGACCGACGAGGGCCTCGGCGGCGACACGTCGGGGACGGTCCGGGTCTACGTCGGCGCCTGCACGGCCGTCTTCGTCGACGGGCTCGAGACCGTCAACGTTCCCTGCCCCTGACTGCCCGATCGACAAGGAGAGACCGATGACCCCTCACCGCCCAGGAGGCGCCGCGGCGGTCCTCGTGTCGATCGTGCTGCTGTGCGGCGCCTGCGCGGGCACCGGGGCCACGACGAGCCCGCTACCGACACCTTCTCCCGCCGCGGTCGCGACCGCCGTCGGGACGCTCGCACCTACCGTCCGGCCGACGGCCCCGGCGACGGCCGTCGCGCCGGCGACGCCGGCCATCACCTCGCCGCCGCCGGCCGCCGCCGAGCCGCCATCGGCGACATTGGCCGTGGAAGGAGGCGACCCGGTCACAGGCAGCCTCGGTTCGTACACGTGGGCCGGCGGCGGCTCCGACAGTCCATGGTTGCCGGGCGAGCCGATCCATGCCGGACCGGGCGAGCCACTCAGGCTCGTCGTGTCGGACGGCGTCGGGATCGCCGCATGGTCGGCACGACGGGCACCGGCGGGGTCGGTCGATGGGACCGGCGCCCGCCCGTTGGGAACCGGCACCGGTCCGGTCGCCTTCGACGCGCCAGGGGCCGGATCCTGGTCCGTCCAGGTCGCGATCCGGTTCGCCCACGACCTCGGTTCGGCGACGTATTACTGGCGGCTCGACGTGGACTGACGTTCGGGGGCGTCGTGGCACACTTCTCGGGCCGATGCCACCGATCCCCCCGCGCGCCTTCCGGGTTCCGCCCCGCCTCGTGCCCGCCAGCGCCCTCGCGTTGCTCGTCGCCGTGGTGGCCACCGCCTGCAGCCAGACGCCCGCGGACGACGCGGCGCTCGACGGTCTGGTCGCGCTCGTCGCCGCCAACGACGGCCCGTCGCTCAGTGGGTGGTCCGCCGCGAGCGCCACGGGTGTCCCGATCGACCTGCCCAAGGGCGCGACCACCTGGGTGGCGACGGGACGCTCGGACGTCCTCGCGGCCACGCTGGCAGCCGGCACGACGGCAACGAGCGACCCCGTCCAACTCGGCAAGCCGCTCGCGTGGCGGACCGTCCACGCCCTCGACCCGGCCGGCGAGCCGCCGCCGAAGCCGGCCTATTTCGCGACCTGGGACCCCGCCGGCGGTCGCTTCGCGGAGTTGGCCGGTGACCTCGCGTCGGGCGGCACGGTCGCGGTCGTGCTCATCGACCCGTCGGTGTCCACCGCGTTCCAGATCCCGATCGATCGCCCGGTGGTGGCCGCGCCGCCGGCCTGGATCGACAGCGACCGGCTCATCCTCGTGACCGGGGATGCGTCCTCGCCCGCGACGACGATCGTGGACACGACGACCGGGGATCTCGCCGATGGCCCGGTCGGCGTCCGGCTCCTGGCCATCTCGGCCGACGGAACGAGGGTCGCGACGGTGGCCGGCCCGGGCGCGCCGATCGTGATCCGCGCCACCGATGGATGGCTATCGGGCGACGGCTCGTCGGTCGGGTCGGTCGATCCACCCGACCAGGGATCGACCGCGATCGCGTTCGCGCTGGACGCGAAGGGAGGGCGGCTGGCCATCGCCTGGGCCGCCGAGAACGAGACGGTCAGCCTCGCCGTCCACGATGGGAACGCCGGCTGGCGCCGTGTGGCGCGACCGGAGATCGCGACGGCGACGGGCGCGGTCGTCGCCTGGCGGCGCTGAATCAAGCGGTCGCGACGGGCTCCGCGGCGGCGAAGATCGAGACCTGGGCATCCTCGGGGAGCATCACGCCGAACACCTTCTGGAGGGTGAGAAGGTGGACGCACGACCCCCAACTCTCGAAGTAGTGGCAGGTGCATCGCCACTGGCCGGCGTCGAGACCGATGTGGTGGGTGTCGTTATCGCCACGGAACGTGAGCGAGAGTCGTTCGATCGTGATCCGATCGAGCTCTCGCGCGTAGCGATTCGCCTTCTCGACCTTGCCGATCAGGGAGCTGTGCATCGCGGTGCTACCTCCGTCGCCCACATGGGCGCTCGCGGGGCCGCCGTCCGGTCATGCACCTCGACCGGTGGTGGCGGTCGCGTGCCTGAAGCGTACACCCCTCGGCGGTCGTCGGTCACCCCCGATTCGTACCGCCCGCGACTGCCATCCGACTACGGCGCGCTGGTCCCCTGCCGCCCGAAGTCATCTTCGAGTCGGACGACGTCGTCGAGCTCGGGGGTCGAGACCTCGATGAGCTCGCAGCGCTCGAGCGCCTCGTACCGATGGATGCGGCCGGTCGGGACGCGCCGGTGATCACCCGGGCCGAGCTCCTCGACGATCACGTTGCCGGTCTCGTCCTCGAGCGTCAGCAGGAGCCTGCCCGAGGCCACCAGGATCGACTCGTCCTTGACCTCGTGACGCTGGAGTGAGAGGCGGCGTCCGGCCTCGATGACCAGGATCTTGCCGACATAGCGATCCGTGTGCGCCCAGATGAGCTCGTGCCCCCACGGCTTGTCGATGCGACGGCTGGCGCTGACCGGCTCGGGCGTCATGAGCCGCGGACCAGTCGTTCACCGGCGACCACGAGCGCGTCGCGGAGCTCGTCCGAGGTCGCCTCCGTGTAGACGCGGACGAGCGGTTCCGTGCCCGACGCACGGACGAGCAGCCACGAGCCGTCGGCCAGCCAGAACTTGAAGCCGTCGTTCGTGTCGAGGGGCATGGTCCGCGTCACCGGTCGACCGCCAAGCTCGGTCGGCACCGCGTCGCGCAGCTCGACGAGCAACCGGCGCTTGACCTCCGGGTACAGGGCGCGTTCGATGTGGACGTCGATGCGCCGGTAGCGTGACGGTCCGGCGATCTCGTGGAACCGTTCGATGGCGCTCGAGACCGGCCATCGCCCCGCCGCGCGTTCGCGCAGGAAGAGGTCGAGGAGAAGCAGGTCGGCATAGATCCCGTCGCGCTCGGGCAGGTGCATGCCGAACCCGAAGCCGCCCGACTCCTCGGCCCCCATCATGGCGTCGGTCTCGATCATCTTCGGCCCGATGAACTTGAACCCGACCGGGGTCTCGAACGTCTCGATGCCGAAGTGGGTGCCGAGCCGTTCGGCCATCGACGTGTTGTTCACGCTCACGACGACCGGGTCGCGCATCGCCCGATGTTCGGCCAGGTAGTACATCAACAGGCCGGTCACCTGGAGCTGATGGATGAACGTGCCGCGCTCGTCGGCGGCGCCGGCCCGGTCCGCGTCGCCATCGAGGAGCAGGCCGAGGTCGTAGCCGCCGGCCGCGATGAGCCCGAGCGCCTCATCGATGTTGGGGCGGATCGGCTCCGGGTTGACGCCGCCGAAGTACGGGTTGCGCTCCTGGTGGATCTCGTGGACACGGATCCGACCGCCGGCCAGCAGGCGCGAGATCCAGCCGCTCCCGGCACCCCACATCGGGTCGACCAGGATGGACGCGTCTGCCGCCCGAAGCGCATCGATATCGACCGTCCGTCGGACGTATCGCTCATACCCTTCGAACGGGTCGAAGCGCTCCACGAGACCCGCTGCTTCGGCATCGGCGAACGGGCGCCGGGCGATGCCCACACCGCCGTTACGCCCGAGCTGGGCTTCGATGGTGGCCAGGATATCGGGGCCTGCGGCCGCGCCGGTCGGCGCCTTGACCTTGAAGCCGTTGTCGACCCATGGGTTGTGGCTCGCGGTGATGACGATGCCGGCCGCTGCGCCGCGCTCCACGACCTCATACGAGCTCATCTGCGTGGGCACGGCGTGGACCGCGTAGGCGACGGGGATGTCGTGGGCCAGCAGGACCTCTGCGGCGGCCATCGCGAAGTGCTCCGACGCGAAGCGACGGTCGTAGGCGACGACCACTCCCTTGGCCGCCTCGCCGCGATCGGCCACATACCGCGCGACCCCGTCCGCACACCGACGGACGTTGTCGAAGGTGAACTCGTCGGCGATCCGAGCCCGCCAGCCGTCGGTACCGAACACGATCGTCGTCGGCGCGGGGGCCTCGCCGGTCAAGGTCACCTCAGTCCTCCGGTTCCGAGCAGCGCTCGATGAGTCGCTCGACCACCCCCCGGTCGGGACCGGTCCCACGCAGCACGGCGATCGTCTGCGTCGCGGTCATCCTACCGCGCTCCGGCGCCGCGATGACACCCAGCCGGCCGCCGACCTGGCGCACGACGAGATCGCCCTCATCGACCTCGACGGACTCACCGGCACGGACGACCGACCCGGTCCCACGAGCGCCGATGGCCTCGAGCAGCGACGTCCACGACCCGAGGTCGGACCAGCCGACATCCATCGACGCCATCACGACCTGTCCGTCACGCGCGGCGCTCTCCATGACGGCGTAGTCGATCGACAGCGGGACCTTGATCGACTCATAGGCCCGCTGCAGCATCGACGGCGAACCGAACATCGGGCCAAGCGACTGGACGAGCCCCGTGTAGCGGCCGAGGGCGGCGACGATCGCTCTGCGACGCCACAGGAAGATGCCCGCGTTCCAAGCCACGCCCGGCATCTTGGCCAGCTCTTCGGCTCGTGCGACCTTGGGCTTCTCCTCGAATCGGGTCAGCGGGTATGCGTGCAGGCCGTCGATGTCCACACCCCGGTCGTGGTCGGGGATGAGATAGCCGTACTCGGTCGCGGGGCGATCGACCTGGATCCCAAGCGTCACGAGCGGGTCGTCGATACCGAAGGCGCCGGTCGCAAGATCGGCCGCAGCCGCGCGCACGACGTCGCGGAACGCGTCGACGTCCTCGACCGTCTGGTCGGCCGGGAGGACGACCATCACGTCGTCCTCGGGTCGATCGATCGCCAGCGCCGCGAGCGCGATGGCCGCGGCCGTGTTCCGCCCCATCGGCTCGAGCAGCAGACCGACGTCGGGCAACTGGCGCTGCACGAGCGCCTTGTAGTGGTTGTCCGTCACCACCGTGATGTCGGTCGTCAGGCCTTCCAGCCGATCCACGGTCGTCTGTAAGAGCGAGCGCGACCCGATCAAGGGCAGGAAGGGCTTTGGGCGTTCGGGCTGGCTCAGTGGGTGGAGGCGAGTCCCGCCGCCGCCGGCCATGATGACCGCGTACATGCGCCTCCCATTCTACGAGGCGGGACCGGGCCGACGGCACGTCCCCGGGCGCCGGATGACGCGCGTCAGTCGGCGACGATCACGTAGCGGCCTTCCCAGATCACGCTCCGGGTCGACTCGTGGTACTTCGTGTACACGCCCCCGATCTGCGCGAGGGTCATGTAGCGATACGGATATGGGTCGCGTCCGACCCCGAGCGGACCCATGACGAACAACCCAAGGATCGTCCGCTTGGTCGGGTCGAGCGCGTCGACGGCGACCTTGTAGCCCAGCACGACCCAGGCGTGCGTCCCGCGTTTCACCGTGATGCCGACCGGGTGGCCCGTTCGCCTGATCGCCTCGACGATGGCGTTGATGGCCTGGGTCCGCGTGGTATAGGACTTGGCGGCATAGGGAATCCGGGTGTAGCGGCGGAGGCCCCAGGCCCAGCCCTGGACGTCGTTGCCGAGCGTCCGATAGTGATACCGGTTGTGGGCTCGGATCTGCGTGTAGAGAACACCCTGGCGTAGCACGGTGCGGTTGGAGATGCCCTTGATCAGGTTCCACATCGTCTGGGTCGACGCGGGTACGCACCAGTAGCTCGTGTATTGCCGCGTGATCGCCGCTGAGCGGAAGATGAGCTTCGACTCGATGTTCGGCGTGGGCGTCGGGGTCGGCGTCGGCGTGGGCGTCGGCGTCGGCTCGGGCGGAGGGGTCGGTCCGGGCGGAGGCGTGGGTTCGATGCTGGGCGTCGCGGTCGGTGACGGCGTCTGATCGGCCGTCTGTTCGGGCGGTTGCGACGGCGTGGCGGCCGGATCCGGTGCCGGCTGGGCGCTTGGCGACGGGTCGGCGCTCGGCGATGGTTCGGTCGATGGGGTGCCGCTCGGCGTCGCGCCGGGCTCGGCCGATGGGTCGGCAGCAGACGCCGGCAGCGCCACGATCAGGAGGCCGGCACCCGCCAGAAGCCCCGCGCGGAGCAGCGCGAGGAAGTGGGCGCGTGGGTCTGCCGTGATCGAAGCGCGATACATCGTGTCCCAGTCGGGCAGGCTGCGACGAGCCTGGGCATGGCGATGCTAGGCGCGGGTAGGGTCCAGCAACACCGACCCGAAGGTCCGGGGCGATGCGGGCGCCGGAGGTCCCGGTTCGCGGGACGGTCGGGCCGCGGGCGTCAGCCCGCGGCGCTGGCCTGCGCGAGGGTCGGCTCGGGAAGTCCGGCCTCGGAGGCCAGGACGGCCGCCTTGTCGGTGCGCTCCCAGGGCAGGTCCAGATCGGGTCGGCCGAAATGGCCGTACGCCGCGGTCTGGCGGTAGATCGGCCGGCGCAGGTCAAGGGCTGCGATGATCGACGCTGGCCGGAGGTCGAAATGGCGCTCGATGAGGGCCTGGATCCGCGTGTCCTCGATCCGCCCGGTCCCGAACGAGTCGACGCTGAAGCTGATCGGTCGGGCGATGCCGATCCCGTAGGCGACTTCGACCTCGAAGCGGTCCGCCAGTCCGGCGGCGACCACGTTCTTGGCCACCCAACGCGCGGCATACGCCGCCGAGCGGTCGACCTTGGTCGGATCCTTGCCCGAGAAGGCGCCGCCGCCGTGGCGCGCCATCCCGCCGTACGAGTCGACGATGATCTTGCGACCGGTCAACCCGGCGTCGCCCATCGGCCCGCCGGTCACGAACCGACCGGTCGGGTTCACGTGCATGACCGGATCCGTGTCACGCAGGTCGGCCGGGATCGTCGGGCGGATGACCGTCTCGACGATCTCCGAGCGCAACCGCTCCGCACGCACGTCGGGGTCGTGCTGGGCGGAGACGACGACCGTCCGAACGCGCTTCGGGATGCCGCGTTCGTATTCGACCGTCACCTGCGTCTTGCCGTCCGGCCGCAGATACGGGAGCTGGCCGGACTTGCGGACCTCGGCCAATCGGCGAGCCATCCGGTGGGCCAGCGCGATCGGCAGCGGCATCAATTCGGGCGTCTCGCGACAGGCGAACCCGAACATCATCCCCTGGTCGCCGGCGCCGAGCTCGAACGCGGATGCGGCGTCGTCGCGGATCTCGAGCGCGGCGTCGACGCCCTGCGCGATGTCCGGCGACTGCTCCTTGACCGAGACGAGCGTGCCGCAGGTGAGGTAGTCGAACCCGTAATCCGCCCTGGTGTAGCCGATGTCGCGGACGGTGTCGCGGACGACCGCCTGGAAGTCCACGTAGACCGTGGTGGAGATCTCGCCGAGGACCATCACGAGACCGGTCGTCGTCGCGGTCTCGCAGGCGACCCGTGCACCCGGGTCCTCTCGGATGATCGCGTCGAGGATCGCGTCCGAGATCTGATCGCACATCTTGTCCGGGTGGCCCTCGGTGACCGATTCGGACGTGAACAGGTACTGGGCGGCGTCGACGATACTCATGGCCCCGAAGCCTAGCATGGCTCGCGGGTGGGCCGGAGCGGCGGGCGCCGGACGCCGGCCGCCTCAGCTCGCCGAGCGAAGCGCCTCGAGGTCGAGGTCTCGCTCGATGCGGTGGAGCACCTCGTCACCGATGATCCCGTCGTCGCGCAACCCGATGACGGCTTCGCGTTCTGCGGACAGGACGGCGTTCAGGATCTCCATGTGGTCGAGCGACTCGCGTTCCGAGTCGTCGAGTGGCGCCTCGGCGTTGGGCCACACGTGGCTCGCTTCGTGGTCGTAGCGGGACCGGAGCTGGTCGATGAGCTCGATATGCCCCGGGTATTCCAGCGCCAACTCGCTCAGTCGGTTCATCGCCGCCTCGACGGCGGCCAGGCGCGCGTGCGCCTCCTCCGTGTCCGGACCGGTGACCGCCACGACCCCGAGGCGACGGATCAGCCACGGCAGCGTGAGTCCCTGGCCGACGAGGGTGGCGAGGATCACGCAGAAGGTCAGGAAGATCAACAGGTCCCGCTCCGGCAGGCGCGCCGTGATCGGCAGTGCCAGGGCCGCCGCCAGCGAGACCGCACCGCGCATCCCCGCCCATGACACGACGAAGACCGCCTTGGGCGGCGGATAGGGATCGCGCGCCCGGACCCGTGCGCTGAGCATCCGCGGCACGTACGTCGCCGGGAACACCCAGACGATCCGGGCGACGATGACCGTCAGGCTGATGGCGAGCCCGAGACCGATGAGCTCGGACGGCGACCGTGGAGCGAGGTGGGCCACGATCGTCGGCAACTGGAGCCCGATGAGGATGAACGCGAACCCGTTGATCACGAAGATGACGATGTTCCAGACGCCCTTACCCATGAGCCGGGCGTCCGGCGACAGCGTCCGAGGCGCGCGCCTACCCGCGATCAGGCCCGCCACGACGGCCGCCAGGACCCCGCTCACGCCGAGCGCCTCGGCCGGGAGGTAGGCAGCGAACGGCGCCAGCAGGGACACGAGGATCTCGAGGGTCGGATCGGACGTCCGCCGCCATGCCTCGGTGACGAGGAGCCCGACGAGGAGCCCGACGGCGATGCCACCCAACCCGACATAGACGAAGGCGACGCCCGCCTCAGCCAACGAGAACGTGCCAGTGAGGATGGCGACCACGGCGACGCGGTAGGCGATCAGGGCCGTCGCATCGTTCATCAGGCTCTCGCCCTCGAGGATCGTCACCACCCGTCGCGGAGCGCCGATGCGCCGGAAGATGGAGGTGGCCGCGACCGCGTCAGGAGGAGCGACGATGGCGCCGAGCGCGAACGCGGCGTACAGATCCATGTCGGGCAGGAGCGCGTGGGTCACGAGACCGACGACCGCGACCGTGAACAGCACGAGACCGACCGCCAGCAGCGCGATCGGCCGCGCGTTCGCCCTGATGTCCCGGATCGGCGTCGAGTACCCGGCCCCGAACAGGATCGGCGGGAGCAACAGCAGGAACACGACGTCGGGCTCGAGTTCGATCGTCGGCATCCCCGGCAGAAAAGCGATCTCCAGGACGCCGAGGGCGAGACCGCCCAGCACGAGCAGGATCGGGTAGGCGACCCCGATCCATCGCGCCACGTATGCCAGGCCCACGGCGACGACGAACAGGCCGAGGACCAGTTCGATCGGGCTGACGACCATCAGACGGTGCGCGGCTCCCCGACGTGCATCTCGACCGGCTCCATCTCGTCGGCCGGCACGTACCCGAAGACCTGGCCGAGGAACGACAGCGTGGCCTCGTAGGTGCGTCTGAGCGCATACGCCCCACGAAACCCGTGCCCTTCGCCCTCGAACGCGAGGTAGGCGTAGGGGATCCCCTTCGCGGCCAGCGCCTCGACGATCGCCTCGGCCTGCGAGGGCGGGACCACGCGGTCATCGAGCCCCTGCAGGATCAGGACCGGACTGTCGAACAGGTCCGGGAAGTTCGCCGGCGACCGCTGGCGATACAGTTCGGCGGCCTCCGGGTAGGGACCGACCAGCCGATCCGAATAGCGCGATTCGAACTTGTGCGTATCGAGCTCCAGGCGCTCGAGGTCGCCGACGCCGAACAGGCTGACGCCGGCCGCGAACACGTCCCGGAAGGCGAGGGCGGCGAGCGTCGTGTACCCACCCGCGCTGCCGCCCATGATCGCCAGGCGAGCCGGGTCGACGTCACCCCGGTCGACCAGGAATCGCGCCGCCGCGACGCAGTCGTCCACATCCACGACGCCCCATTGCCCGTCGAGACGCTGGCGGTAGTCGCGGCCGTAGCCGGTGCTGCCGCCGTAGTCGACGTTGACGACCGCGAGACCGCGACTCGTCAGGAGCTGGGTCGGGAGGTCCAGTCCGGTCGAGGCGTTCGAGGTCGGTCCACCGTGCGACAGGACGACGAGCGGGGGGCGCTCGCCCTCCGGTGCGGCCACATCCGGGTTCGTCGGCGGGTAATACAGTGCGAACGCGGTTCGGTCGCCCGTCGTCGGGAACTCGATCGATTCGGGGCTGGAGATCCACGCCGGATCGAGCGCGATCGAGCTCGCCCGCCGGAGTACGCCGGACGGTGCGAGCGTGACCGGGTCGAAGCGCGCGACGATGGCCGGCTCGGTCGGACTGCCGGCCAGCGCGACGAACGCATGCGGACCGACCTTGAGTGCCTCGAGTTCAGTGAACGGCCCGTCCACCTCGCCGATGAAGTGCCCGGGCTCCACGCGGAACAGGTGGTCGTGGCCGCCGGATCGGGCGACCGCCACGATGGCGCCATCGGGGAGGAACCCGTACGACGAGCGATCCAGGATCCAGGCCGGATCGGCGAACTCGGCCTCCATCGGCGCGATCGGCTCCAGTCGCGGACCGTCCACCAGTCGATAGAGGTTCCACCACCCGCTCCGGTCGCTGATCAGGTGGAGGGTCCCGTCGGGCGCCCAGACCGGCTGGACGATCGACTCGTCCGGGCCACCAGCGACGAGGGTCGCCGTCCCGAGCGATCCGTCGGGTTCGATCGGCGCGACATGGAGGCGCGTCGCGTCCCAGGGCATGTCCGGGTGGTCCCATTCGAGCCACGCAAGACGCCCACCGTCGGGGTCGAGTCGCGGCGAGGCCACGAAGTCCGGCCCGGCCACGAGGACCGATGGCTCCCCGCCGTCGAGCGATACGCCGACGATCGTGTTGACCGCCTCGCCATCACCCGAGTGGTCTTCGCGGACCGCGTAGATGCGACGCCGCGCCAGGTCGTGCCGGAGGTCGCCGTAGCGCCACGGACCCACCGGCGTGATCGGGACAGGCCCGGCCGAACCCGGATCGAGTCGGTACAGGCGACCATCGCGGAAGTCGGAGAAGACGACGACCCCATCGTCGACCGCGTACGACCCGCCGCCGTACTCGTGGACGCGGGTCCTGACGTTGAACGGCGACGGGGTCAGGTCGGCGGTCGAGCCGTCGGCGGCGGCACGCACCAGGACGCGACGTCCGCCCTCCTCGGGTCGACCCTCGAGCCAGTAGACGTCGTCACCGTCGATCCACGGCTCGGCGAGGATGACGACCTGCCCGACGACATCGTCGATCCGGATCGGTGACGGCCACGCCCCGAACGGTGCGATCGTTGGGTCGGGCACCGATTACGTCCCGTGCTGCCAGGACGCCACGTAGGCGGTCTGCTCGGGGGTCATCGCATCGAGCGTGATGCCGAGGGCTGCCAGCTTCAGCCGCGCCACCTCGGCGTCGATCGCCTCGGGCACGACGTAGACGCGAGCCTCCAGCTCCCCGTGATGCCGGGCGACGTACTCGGCCGAGAGGGCCTGGTTGGCGAAGCTCATGTCCATGACGGCGGCTGGATGACCCTCCGCGGCCCCGAGGTTGACCAGCCGCCCCTCGGCGATGAGGTTGAGCTTCTTGCCGCCGAGGTCGAATTCCTCGACGTTCTCGCGGACCTCGCGCACATGACCCTCGGCGAGCGCCCGGAGCGCGTTGAGGTCCAGCTCGGCATCGAAATGGCCGGAGTTGGCCATGATCGCGCCGTCATGCATCGCCTCGAAATGCTCGCGCCGGAAGACGTTGATGTTGCCGGTGGCGGTGATGAACAGGTCGCCCCAACCGGCCGCGTCACCGGCGGTCATGACCGCGAACCCATCCATCAGCGCCTCGAGGGCGCGGACCGGGTCGACCTCGATCACGGCGACATGCGCGCCATGACCGTCCATCCGCGAGGCGATGCCCTTACCGACCCAGCCGTAGCCGGCGACGACCACCTTGCGTCCGGCGATGAGGATGTTGGTCGCCCGCAGGATCCCGTCGAGCGTGCTCTGCCCGGTGCCGTAGCGATTGTCGAAGAGGTGCTTGGTCTGGGCCTCGTTGACCGCGATGACCGGGAAGCCGAGCGCGCCGTCGGCGGCCATCGCGCGCAACCGGATGACACCGGTCGTGGTCTCCTCCGTGCCCGCCAGGACGTCCTTGACCTGGTCCGGTCGCGTGCTGTGGAGCAGCGATACGAGGTCGCAGCCATCGTCCATGGTCAGCTGCGGACGGGTATCGGCGACGGCTTCCAGGTGGGCGTAGTACGTGTCGCGGTCCTCGCCGCGTCGCGCGTACACGGCGATCCCGTACTGGGCCACGAGCGCGGCGGCCACGTCGTCCTTGGTCGACAGCGGGTTGCTCGCGGCGAGGACCACGTCGGCACCACCGGCCTTCAGCGTGCGCATCAGGTTGGCCGTTTCCGTCGTGACGTGCAGGCACGCCCCGATGCGCAGGCCGTCGAGCGGCCGCTCACGCTCGAACCGTTCGCGAGATCAGGCGCAGGACGGGCATCTCGCGCTCGGCCCATTCGATGCGACGGACGCCTTCGGCGGCGAGGCCGAGGTCGGTGACGTCGTGGGCCGGGGACGTGCTGGCGGTGGTCATCGAGGGTCGATCTCCTTGCGGGTGAACAGGCGCCGGATCGGCGCGGCGAAGTCCGGCCACGGCGAGCCGAGGCGGTGGACGAGTCGTTCTTCGAAGCGGACGTGCTCCGCATAGCCGAGACGACGATAGGCGTTCAGGGCCGGCGGGTTGTCGGACCGGACGTTGAGCACGACCTGGTCGCACGACCGCAGGAGCTCCGCCGTCACGGCACCGGTGACCGCGGTGGCAAAGCCTCGACCACGGTAATCCATATGCGTCAGGACGTTGCCGACGACCGCCAGGCGGGCGCCCGGGCTGACGACGTGCGTGCCGGCCGCGGCGACCAGCTGTCCGTTGACGCGCAGGCCGTAGTAGACACCGTCGGCGATCGCCGTCGAGGGCAGCCACGACGCGAAACCGAGCTGATAGAGCCGATTGAGCTCGCCGATCTCGACCGGCAGCAGGCGTTGGACCGTGGCCGGATACGGGTGGAAGCGGGTCCGATCGACCCACATGCGGACCATCGACGGACCGCGGTCGACCCGGTAGGCGGTCTCGATCGCCGGGAGCAGGGCCTGGGGCGCGGCGACGTAGGCCACCCTCGGCCGGATGAGGTCGCGCAGGATGACCTGGACCCCGTCCTCGCGCCCCATGGCGAACAACGGCTGCGGCGTCGGCCCGTTGTACTCGAGGACGATCGCGATGGGTGCGTCCCCCTCCCAGGCCACGCCCCAGCGGGTCCGCGCGAACTCGCGCTCCTCGAGGTCGCAGATCGCGTACGCGGCATACAGCCGGTCGCGTTCGAGGAAGGATCGCAGGAGCTCCTTGTCCATGGTCGTGCGCGCGACGATCGAGCCGCGACGACCGACGACGACCGAGGCCATCACGCGGCTCCGGCCGGCGGGTGGATGGCCCCGAAGCTCGGGGTGGACGCCCAGCGGGCGCGCGCGTCGGCGGTGGCGTTGCGCAGGCCCGTCTCGAATGGGGCGCGGATGACGCCCTGCTCGGTGACGATGCCCGTGATGAGCTCCGCCGGGGTGACATCGAACGCCGGGTTGCGTACCTCCGTGCCAGGTGGCGCGATCCGGACCCCGCGGACGTCGGTGACCTCGTCGGCGCCGCGCTCCTCGATCGGGATGGCCGCACCGTCCGGGGTCTCGAGGTCGACCGAACTGGTCGGCGCGCAAACATAGAACGGGATGCCGTGACGGGCCGCCAGCACGGCCAGGGTGTACGTCCCGACCTTGTTGGCCGTGTCGCCGTTCGCCGCCACGCGATCGGCCCCGACCAGGATGACATCCACCTCGCCACGTGCCATGAGGTGTCCGGCCGCCATGTCCGGGAGGAGCGTGTGGGGGACCCCGGCCTGGGCCAGTTCCCACGTCGTCAGGCGTGCGCCCTGCAGATACGGTCGCGTCTCGTCGACCCAGACATGGACGGGTCGCTGGGCGTGGTGGGCGACCTGGACGATGCCGAGCGCGGTCCCGTACTGCCCGCAGGCGAGGGGCCCGGTATTGCAGTGGGTCAGGATCCGGACGGGCCGATCCTCCGGCGTCGGCAGGATCTCGAGACCGAACTCGGCCAATCGGCCGTGATCGGTGGTCGCCTCATACACGATCGAATCGACTTCGGCTCGAATGGCGTCGGCGATCATCTCGCCATCGTCGTCGAGGTCGCCGACCGCCTCGTACCTGGCCATCACCCGATCGACCGCCCAGCGCAGGTTGACCGCGGTGGGCCGGGCGTTGATGAGCGCGTTGGCCGAGCCGCGCAACGTCGCCCGGCGGGCATACGGCATCCCATCGCGTTGCCGGTCGGCGGTGATGGCCATCCCGATCGCGGCGGCCTGCCCGATCGCCGGGGCGCCACGGATGACCATCTCGCGGATCGCGAACGCGACCTCGCCGGCCGATCGACACGGGTACTCCACCAGTTGGTCAGGGAGGCGGCGCTGATCGATGAGATACAGGACCCCCGCATCCTCGCGGAACGGCGTCCGGAACCCGCTCGGACCGACGGCCGGGGCCCCGACCTCCTCGTGTGACCCGACGATGGGCGACTCCCCGCCCGGTGTCAGGATCGCGCTGGCCGCCTCCGCCGAGGCCTGCTGGAGGGCCTGGGCGGCTCCGGCGACCGTGGCCGCGGTCTGGATCAGCTCGCCGGCGAACTGGCGGAAGAATCGCCGTCGGCCGACGTCGGCCGGGGTCGGCGCGGTCGCGGCCGGCGGGGCGGTGGCCGTCGCAGGGGCGGGTGACGACATCTCGGGCGCGGCCGCGTCGGGCGGCGGTGGCGGCTCCGGGGTCGCGCTGGGGTCGGTGACGGGATCGGTCAATCGGCCGGCCTCGATGCGGACGGTCCGTCAGTACTTGATGACACTCGTGACACGGCGTCCGTCGAGCCGGTCGCGACCATTGAGGAACTCGAGTTCGACCAGGAAACCGAGACCGACGACCTCGCCCTTCAGTCGCTCGACCAGCTCGATCGTCCCGTGGACGGTCCCGCCCGTCGCCAGCAGGTCGTCGATGATCAGCACGCGCTGGCCGGGCTGGATGGCGTCGCGGTGGATCTCGAGCGTGTTCGAACCGTACTCGAGCGCGTACTCGACGGTGATCGTCTCGGCCGGCAGCTTGCCGAGCTTGCGTACGAGCACGAGTCCAGCATCGAGTTGGTAGGCCATCGGCGCCCCGAAGATGAACCCACGCGACTCCATCCCCACCACGAGATCGATGCGCTCGCCGGCGTAGGGCGCGAGCATCAGGTCGATGGCCTCCTTGTAGGCCTTCGGGTCCTTCAGCAACGTGGTGATGTCGTAGAACAGGATCCCGGGCTTCGGGAAATCGGGGACCTCGCGTATCTTCGCGCGCAGCTCCTCGGCAGACACGTACGGGGCCTCCATCCTCTGGATCGCGGCGCCGGTCGGCGGCAGCGTAGGCGCCCCGAAGTCTACCGCAGGCGTCGGCGGCGTCCACGGCGCCCGGACCGCCAGGCGCGGGCTCGCGCCGTCGCCGGCCGTCAGGGTGTCGGCGTCACGGACGACATGGCGGGTGCAGGTGCGACGGCCGTTCGGGGGCGGAGGCGGGCGGTCAGCAGGAACCCCCCGAGACCGACCGTGATGGCGACACCGAACGCGATGGCGAGCCCGGGGACCGGCAGCCCGGTCGCGCGGACGCTCGCGGCGATGATGGCGCCGGAGACCCCGGTCCCGAGGGCGGTCCCAAGGGAATCGGTCAGCGACAGCGAGCTCGTCGAGGCGCCCTGGTTGTCCGGCGTCGCCTCGCGCAAGACGATCAGGGCCAGCGGCGAGTAGGCCAGCCCCATCCCGAGACCGGCGATCCCGAAGGTCGGGATGGCGACCAGCCACGACACGTCCTGGCGGAGGACGAGGAGCAGGCTGGCCAGTCCGACGATCGTGACCGCGAACCCGGCGGTCACGAAGCGCTGGGTCGGCCAGCGGGTGGCGCCACGAGCCTGGATCCAGGCGCCCGCCGTCCAGGTGACCGTGGCCGCCGTCAGGGCGATGCCTGCCTCCGTCGCGGACAGTCCGCGCCAGCCGACCAGGGCCAGTGACACGAAGGCATCGACCCCGAAGAAGGTGAACGTCAGCATCCCGCGCAGCAGGACCGCAGCGGGCAGGACCGGGCGTGCGAGCAGCGTCCCAGGCGGCGTCAGGCGGCGCAGGGCGAAGATCCCGATCGCGAGGCCGGTCGCGGTCAGGGCGACCGTCGGGATGGCCTCGCCGGTGGTCAGGCCGACCGTCGTCAGGCCGGCGCCCAGCGCGACCAGCAGCGCCAACGGCAGGCGACCACGGTTGGCGTCACCCGCCTTGTGCTCGGCGACGGCCGGGCCGGGGACGGCGCGCAGCGCGCCGAGTGTCAGCGCACCGGCGACCGCGATGAGTGGCAACAGGCCGAGGAACACGACCCGCCACCCGATCGCCTCGCCGACCGTTCCGGCGATGGCGGGTCCGATGACCCCTGGCAGCACCCACGCGGTCGACAGCGTGGCGAACATCCGGGGGCGAAGCGAATCGGGCAGGCTGCGCCCGATCGCGACATAGGCGATGGGCTGGATCGTGCCGGCACCGAGGCCCTGGATGAACCGGGCGCCCACGAGCACGGCCATCGACGGCGCCAGGCCACCCATCAACAGCCCGACCCCGAACAGGCCGAGTCCCGCCGCGAACGGCACGGCCAGGCCGCCTCGGTCGATGAGCCCGCCGACCACGACGATCCCGATGAGTGAGCCGAGGAAGAAGGCCGAGAAGACCCAGCCATACCATTCGAGGCCACCGAGTTCCCGGACGACGATCGGCATGACTGTCGAGATCGCCAGTGCCTCGAAGGCGACGAGCGTGATGGTCAGGACGAGCCCGAGCGTCAGCGCGCGCCGATCCGGTCGCCACAGGCTGTCGGGTCGCGTGCCGACACGAAGTTCCATCGGACAAGGATGGCGCTCGAGACGGCGGTCCGCCACGGCCGTCCGTCGCATGTGCGCCCGGACGTCTGTCGCGTCAGTCGACCGCGATGAGCTCCACCCACTGGGCGCGCCATTCGGGCGGATCGAACGGCTCGGCCCAGTACGTCGTCTCGCGGAAGACCGTCCCGTCACGCAGCTGGAAGATGCTCGCCAGGTACCACGTGGACCCGTCCGGATACTGGGCCTTGCCCTCGGTCCACCAGGCGTCACCGCTCCCCGTGATCCGCTCGAACGTGAAGCTCGGTGTCACGACCCAATGGTCTTCGCTGCCGACCAGGCGGTTGGCCTCGACCTGTGGCAGGCCGCCGGGGTAGTTCTCGGCGATCGCGACCTCATTGGCATGGCCGCGGATGCGCTCGCCGGACTGCGGGTAGTCAAGGATCCAGTCAGGGTGCCGGAGGCGCCCCATGGTGTCGCGATCTTCGGCGGTCAGCGCCTCGAGATAGGCGTGGATGATCTCCTCGTTGGATCGCTCGACCATCCCTGGCTCCTCCTCCGATCGGTGATGCTGAGCCTAGCAGGGGGACGAAGCTCTCGAACGTGGCCGTGGGCCTGTCGCGTTCGCCAGGGGCACTACGCGACGGGCTGGTACCGTGGACGCGTGACGACCCGTCATCAGCGCTTCGCTTTGCTCGACGTGACGTTCGCCGGCGTCCAGCTTCCGGGCGCCACGATGGATTGCTGGCACGACGACGAGGGTCGCTCGCAATGGAGCGCCCGCGTCGTGACGCGGGTCAGTCCCGTGCCCGATGAAGGCGAGCTGACCGGACGGACCGGCGACGGTCGAGTCGTGACCGGCCACGCGCTCGTGGCCGACCGGCAGATCGGGGCCGGCGGCCGGCGAGAGACGCTGGTGGAGTTCCACGGCTCGGGCGACCTGCATGGCCTCGGTGACCTGAAGGGCTGAGGACCCGCCAGGACCCGTCCAACGGGCCCGCCGGTCAGGCTCGTCGAAGGCGCCAGATCGACTCGGACGGCCAGCGTCGCGACCACGCCAGCTGCTCGGCATCGCGGTAGGAGCTCGCCGCGTCCGGAGCGGGTCGAGGCTCGATGAGGTCCTCGATCGTGAAGCCGTTGGCGCGGAACAGCCGGATCCATTCGCCGTACGGAAGCTGGAAGAAGACCTCCTCGCCGTCGTCGAACCGGTGCATGCCGAAGTAGTCGAGGGCCAGGCGCTCGCCGACCCTGTCGGCGCCGAGCGGCCAGCAGATCGTCTCGATCGCCGAGTGCTGGTTGAACGCGAACAGGCCACCCCGACGGAGCAGGCGGGCGACCTCCGGCACGGTCCGGTACGGATCGGCGAACGACATCGCCCCGTGATCGCAGAAGACGATGTCGAAGCTCGCATCGGGCAGCGGCACGGATTCCGCGCTGGCGTGGATCAACGGGAAGTCGACACCCGCCTCGGCCATCAGTCGGCGGGCGTGCTCGAGCTGCCGTTCGGACAGATCGAGGCCGACCGGACGCGCCCCGAGCCGCGCGAGCGCGATGGACCATTGCGCGGCACCACACCCGTATTCGAGGACGTCGAGACCGGTCACGTCGCCGAGGACGTTGAGCTCCGCTTCGGCGATCTGGGCGGTCCCCCAGGCCAGCCCGCCGCTGTCGGCGAGCTGGCGCCCGTGGCGCGACTGGTACTCGTCGCTGTAGTCGTTCCACATCGTTCGGTTCCGACGTTCGTGGTCGTTGAGCCCGTCGAGCTCGGGCGTTTCATCGGTCATCCGAGGGTCCCCCCAGAGGTTCGGTGTCGACGGTCAGCCTCGCCACGACCGCCTGGGTGAGCGTCCAACCCTTGAGCGGGTCGCGCGGCAACCGGATTCGCACCTGGTTGCTGGCGAAGGCGACATCGGTCGGTCGAACGCCGGGCAGGATCGGCCCGGCCAGCAGCCGCATCGCGGTCGAACGCGTGAGCCCCGCGCCGAAGCGGACGACCAGCCAGCCCTCCTCGCGCGAGATCGAGGCCACGCCGGCGGCCTCGGCCGCGAGCCGGAGCTCGACGACCTCGACGAGGCGCCCGACCGGTGTCGGCATGGGGCCGTAGCGATCGAGGACCTCCTGGCGGAATGCGGCGAGATCGCCCGGGGTGCGCGCCCGCGCCAACCGGCGATACAGCTCGAGTTTCTGCGCCTCATCGGGGACGTACTCGGTCGGCAGGTGGGCCTCGACCGGCAGGTCCACCACGGCCTGCGCCGGCTCGACGATCGGGTCCCGCCCCTCGAGGGTGGCCTTGCGCGACTCGACCGCCTCGGCCAGCAGGCGCGAGTAGAGGTCGAACCCGACCGCCGCCATGTGGCCGGATTGCTCGCCACCGAGGATGTTGCCGGCACCACGGATCTCGAGGTCCGACAGCGCGATCTGGAACCCGGCCCCCAGTTCCGATGCGTTGAAGATCGCCTGGAGCCGCTTGCGTGCCTCGTCCGACAACCGTTCGCGGCGCCGGTACAAGAGGTAGGCGTAGGCCCGCCGAGCCGACCGGCCGACGCGGCCGCGAAGCTGGTACAGCTGGGCCAACCCGAGCGTGTCGGCGCGGTCGATGACGATCGTGTTGGCGTTCGGGATGTCGAGCCCCGATTCGATGATGGTCGTGCAGACGAGGACATCGGCGGCACCGTCGGCGAAGGCGATCATCACCTTCTCGAGCGCGCCCTCGGCCATCTGCCCGTGGCCGACGACGAACCGAGCGCCGGGCAGCATCCGCCGCAGTTGCTCGGCCTGCGCCTCGATCGTCTCGACCCGGTTGTGCACGTAGAAGACCTGCCCGCCGCGGTCGAGTTCGCGCAGGATCGCATCGCGCACGAGTCCGGCGGATGCCTCGGCGACCCGGGTCTGGATCGGCAGCCGATCCTCGGGTGGTGTCTCGATGACGCTCAGGTCGCGGATGCCGGCCAGGGCCAGGTTGAGCGTGCGCGGGATCGGCGTGGCCGAGAGCGTCAGCACGTCGACCTCGCGCTTGAGCTGCTTGAGGCGTTCCTTGGCGGCGACACCGAACCGCTGCTCCTCGTCGACCACGACGAGCCCGAGGTCCCGGAACCGGACGTCCTTCGAGAGCAGGCGATGCGTCCCGATCACGACGTCGACGGTCCCGTCGGCGAGACCGGCGACCGTCGTCGCCTGGGTCGCCGGGGAGACGAATCGCGACAGCAGCCGGACCTCGATCGGGAAAGCGGCGAACCGTTGCGAGAACGTGGCGTCGTGTTGGGCGGCGAGCACGGTCGTCGGCACGAGGACAGCGACCTGCTTGCCGTCCTGGGTCGCCTTGAACGCGGCGCGCAGCGCGACCTCCGTCTTGCCGTAGCCGACATCGCCCACGACCAGCCGATCCATCGGGCGGACCAGCTCCATGTCGGCCTTGACCTCGAGCGAGGCACGCAGCTGGTCGACGGTCTCCTCGTACGGGAAGGACGCCTCCATCTCGCCCTGCCACGGCGAGTCGGGCGCGAAGGCGTGGCCGCGCGAGCCGGCCCGGGCCGCGTACAACTCCAGGAGCTCCTCGGCGAGGTCGTCGACGGCCTTGCGGACGCGCTGTTTGGCCCGCAGCCACTCCGTGCCACCGAGCTTGGACAGGGCCGGCCGCTCTCCGCCTGAGTAGCGACTGACTCGCCCGATCTGCTCGACGGGGACGAAGATCCGGTCGCCGCCCGCGAACGACAGCTCGAGGTAGTCGCGGTCCTCGCCGGTGCCGCCGCGTCGCAGCATCTGCTCATACCGAGCGACGCCGTGATCGATATGGACGACCAGGTCGCCGGCGTTCAGCCGCTCGAGGATGTCGCGCGGCACGACTCGCCGGAGGGCGCGCGGACGACGGACCCGGACCGTCCCGAACAGCTCGCGGTCGGTGACGAACGCGAGCCCGTCGGGGCCACCGGCGAACCCACCGTTGAGGCTGCGCTCGATGAGCACCACCGCGCCGGGTGGCGGCGCCTCCCCTACCCGCCCGACGACCGCGGCAGGATGGCCGGCTTCCTCGAGGAGGTCGGCCAGGCGCGGCGCCTGGTCCGAGGCCAGGACGATCCGGGCGCCATCGGCGGCCCAGTGCTCCACGGCTTCGGCCAGGCGACCGGCACGGCCGGCCGGCAGGACCGGCTCGCGCCAGCCGAACGGGTCGCCCGACGACAGTGCGCCTCGAGCCATCGCGGAATCCTCGGGCGGTACGGATTCCCAGGTCAGTTCCAGCGTCCGCGACGCGACCAGGTGGCCCTTCCAGTCGCGCGGTGGAAGGTACGTGGACGGCCAGTCCTTGGGCAGCTCGCCGGAGTCGATCAACTCCGCGCGACGCTCATCCGCCTGACGCCACAGGAATTCGGCGGCCTCCGCGATGTCGCCGGGTTCGTCGATGACGAGGAGCGTGCCCGGCTCCAGATGGTCGAAGCCCGTCGCCGGGGCGAGATGGGCGGCCCACACCTCGGCGGCGTCCCCGACGGCGAGGGCGCGGGTCGCACCCGTCGTCGGGTGAACGGCGTCGAGGGGTTCGGAGTCGAAGCGCTCGAGGTCCGCGGCAAGACGCTCCGGAAGACGCGCAGCGGCGCGCCCGAGCCGATCCCGGATGGCGCCCGCGCCACCCGCCGGCAACAGGAACTCCGATGCTGGCAGGAGGACGGCGCGCTCGATCGAACCGACGGTCCGCTGGTCGGTCGGATCGAACG
Organism: uncultured Chloroflexia bacterium; assembly: GCA_963833705.1. GTDB lineage: Bacteria > Chloroflexota > Limnocylindria > Limnocylindrales > CSP1-4 > SPCO01. Next base: position 124,372 of record CAWHYQ010000005.1, read on the forward strand.
AGCGGAGCGAATCGATCTCGTCGCCGAAGAACTCGATCCGGATCGGCAGCGGCAGCGATGGCGGGAAGACATCGACGATCCCGCCGCGTCGGGCCGATTCGCCGCGACCCGCCACCTCGGTGACGGGCACGTATCCGAGATCGAACAGCTCGTGCAGGAGCTGGTCCTGGTGCATCCGGGCGCCGAGCCGCAGTTCCCGTGGCACCGCAGACAGGTCGGCAGGGTCGATCGTGTGCTGGAGGAGCGATTGGACGCTCGCTACGAGGACCCGGGCACGACCGCTCCGCCACGCGGCCAGCGCCGCGACACGAGCCGCCGTCTCATCGGCGATGAGTTCGCTCCGCTCGTAGGCCAGGGCGGTCCTGGGCTCCAGGACGGCGACCGCGTCGGGGTCGCCGAGCCACGCCCCCAGCTCTTCGGCGACGCGGTCGCCGATCTCGGCATCGCGGGCGATCCAGACCAGGCGCTCCCCGTTCGTGGCAAGGGCCAGCGTGGCCGCGAGATAGCTCTTCGCCCCGTGCGGGATGGCGACCAGGCCGACGTGCCGGCCGGTCCGCCTGGGATCGTCGGTCGCGCGGCCGAGGCGTTCGCGGAGTGCCGCGAAGGTGCCGGTGGCGGCCAGCAGGGGCGGCAGTGCCGACAGGTCGGGGAGTCGGTGGCCGCTCCCCTTTCGGGATCCGGCCTCGGCGGCCACCTTGGGCGCCGCGGGCACCACGCGTCCCGGTGCCGGCGTCGCCGCGGCGTCTTGACGTCGCTGATCGTCGACCTCGGCGTCCACCTCCGCCACGTCGAAGTCGACGGCTTCGACCGGATCCCGCGGCGCGTGCCGCGATGCGAAATCAGTCGCGACACGCTCGGCGATCCGGCGGTCGCGACCGCGTCGGCCGCGCAACGGGGGCGTCGACATCTCAGGCGTCGTCCGGCTTGGCCGGCCGGATCCGTCGCCAACCGGTGCGCGTCCGTCGGATCCCGTCGGCGCCGGGCGGACCGTCGACCTCGCCGGCCGCGGCGATGCGGGTCGCGTCGGCCGGCCGCAACTCGAACTTGTTGAACTGGTTGGCCGCCTTGTTCGTCCCGTCTCGGGCCCACGCTTCGACGGCGTCCGCCGCCGCATCGATCAACTCGTCGAGACGCGGCTTCTCCTCGGCCGTGAACGTGGACAGGACGTGGTCGACGGCGGCGCGGTCAGGCTCGCCGATGCCGACCCGGAGGCGGCTGAACTTCTCGGTGCCTAGCTCGTCGACGATCGAGCGCAGGCCGTTGTGCCCGCCGTGACTCCCGCCCTCGCGGAAGCGAAGCTTCCCGAACGGGAGCGCGAAGTCATCGGCAAGGACGAGCAGATCGCCCAGCGGCGCGTGCTCGCGGGCGAGGACCTTGCGCACGGCCAGTCCCGAGTCGTTCATGTACGTCAGCGGCTTCACGAGGGTCAGATCGAGACCCCGGTACCGGCCCATCACCACGCTCGATGCGTCGCGCTGCCGACCTCGCCCCGCCCAGCCGGCGCGATCGGCGAGCCGGTCCACGACCATCCAGCCGATGTTGTGCCGGGTCTTGGCGTATTGCGACCCGGGATTCCCCAGGCCGACGACGAGTTTCACGCGTTCCTCCCCCGTGTCGTCCGTTCGCGGACAACACGTTAGGGCCCGATCCCGCGCGGGAGGGCCCGGGACCGATGGTAGCAGCCGGGGCCGTGCGACCTCAGGCGGGTCGACCGAGCAGGTCGTTCTCAAGCGCGCGCATGGCGGCTTCCTCCGCGGGCTCGGCGTGATCCAGGCCGCATACGTGGAGCGTGCCGTGGGTCACCAGCAGGCGGAGCTCGTCGGCCGCGGACCAACGGATGTCGCCGGTATGGCCGCCGCGACCGGTCTCCGCCTGGGCGATGGCGCGCTCGACCGACACGACGATGTCGCCCAGGTGGGGGCGGCGACCGGGCGGCAAGGCGAACGACGGGGCTGCGGCGGTCCCGTGGTCCGCGCCCGCCGCGCCCGCGTCGTGGGGACCCCCCGCCGGGAACGCCTCGGGCGGGAGCAGCGGGAACGACAGCACATCGGTCGGGCCGGATCCCTGGAGGTGCGCCGCGTTGAGTCGGGCCAGTTCGTCGTCGTCGGACAGGATCAGCCCGATCGAAGCGGGCGAGGGCGCGCCGGCCGCATCGAGCGCTGCGGTGATGGCCCGAGCCAGGGCCGCACCCGAGACCGGCGCCATCACGCCGTCGCGGATCGTCAGGTCCACGCGCCAGGGACCCAGGTGGATCGCCCGGGTCACGAGGTCGGGCCGCTCCCTCCGCCCCCGGCCGCTCGCCGCGATTCGAGTTCCACGACGACGTTCTGCGGGTATGCGATCCGGGTGTGGTACATGCCCAGCAGCTGGCCGACGAACGCTTCCCGGATCCGTTCGAGGTCGCGCAGGGTCAGGTCGCACTCGTCGAACTGTCCATCCGACGTACGCTCCTCGATGATCCGGACGACCATCGCGCGGATGGACGCTTCGTCGCGGGCGACCAGCGATCGGACGGACGCCTCGACGCCATCCGCGAGCATCAGGAGGGCCGCCTCGCGCGACTGCGGTTTCGGGCCGGCGTGACGGAACTTGCGCTCGTCGACCACGGCGCCGGGCTCCGCCAGCTCCTTCGCTCGAGCGTAGAAGTAGCTCATGATCGCCGTCCCGTGGTGCTGCGGGATGTAGGCGATGACGGCCTTCGGCAGGCGTGCCCGGTACGCCAGGTCGATGCCGTCAACCACGTGCTGCTTGAGGATCCCGGCACTCACCTCGGGATCGAGCTGGTCGTGGATGTTGTCGCCGCCGGCCTGGTTCTCGATGAAGGCGAGCGGATTGGCGAGCTTCCCGATGTCGTGGTAGTAGGCGGCGACGCGGGTGACGAGCGGATCGGCGCCGATCGCCTCGGCGGCCCGCTCGGCCAGGTTGCCGACCATCAGCGAGTGGTGGTACGTGCCGGGCGTCTCGACCAGCAACCGGCGCAGGAGCGGCTGCGACGGGTTGGCCAGCTCGAGCAGCTGGAACACGGTCAGGATCCCGAAGACCGAGCCGAGGACCGCGAACAAGCCGACCGCGGCCACACCGGACCCGGCCGCGGAGGCGGCCGAGGCGAACCACAGCTCGAGGACGCCGCGCAGGTCGCGCGCTCCCAGCAACGAGAAGACCGACACGACGAGCGCGTTCACGACGAACACGGCGAACGCGGCCTGGACGAAGACCTGCAGACGGTCGCCCTTGCGGACCGTCACGATGCCCGCCAGTCCGCCCAGGAAGACATAGGTCGTGAACTCGAGTGACGCCCCGTTGACCGCCCCACCGATGACGGCCACGAGGGCCATCACGATCGTCGCCAGGGAGGCATCGAGCAGGACGGCCAGCAGCATGCCGATGGCGGCCGTCGGGATGAAGTACTGCAGGATCAACCGGCCCGCGGTGATCTTGAGGACGAGCGTCGCCCCGACGACCAGCAGTCCGACCAGGATCAGCGCGTTGTCGCGGTGCCACAGCGTTGGTCGGAATCGCCAGATCCAGGCGAGGAGCATCCCGACGATGAGGACCGCGAGCAGGAACCAGCCACCGAAGCTCGCGACGTCGGGCGCCGTCTCACGGAGGCTCAGGGCATCGATCTTCTCGAGATCGGCCGGGGTGAGCGGCGAGCCGTTGCGGACGATGACCTCACCCTGGCGGATCTTGACATGGACCGGCACGACGTCTTCAGCGGCCTTGGCCTGGGCCGCGTTGGTGAGCTCGGCACTGAACGAGGAATTGCCGACGAGCAACGGCCCGATGAGCTCGGCGGCAAGCATCCGCTCGGCCTCATCGAGACCACCCGCCATCCGACCGGTCAGGCGGGTGCGCGTGTCGGCGACCTCCGTGTCCCGCAACTCCGTGCGGAGCGTCGCGTCGAGGACGCGGGCCGCCTCGGTCCGGACGGCCGCCCAGGTCGCGGCATCGAGGCCGAGCAACGTCTCGTGTGCGCCGTCGGACAGGCCGACGACCGCGTTGTCGAGCAACAGCTTGCGGGCCTCGGGCGTCAACTGGGCCTTGAACGTGGTGTCGATCCCCGCGACGCGCTTCTCGAAGGCCAGCTGCTGCTCGGCCGCGATGGCGATCGCGTTCTCGGTCGTGAAGTCGTACTGGGGCGGGACCGCCGTCCTCGCTGCCTCTCGGGCGGCCGCCGTCTGGACCGTGCTCTCGAAGTCGAGCGCGCGAGGTGCGACGATGTCCCGCCCGGCCAGGTCCCCGACCGTGACCTGCAGCGGCTGCTCCGGCAGGATGTCGGCGCCGAGGATGGCCGTCAGGGCGACGATCAGGATGATGGCGGCGATCGCGAGCCGGGAGGCATCGCTCCTGGTGAAGCGGGAGATCGTGTCGGTGCGCTGGGTCAGCATGGCCGGGTCATTCGCGTGTGGCTCAGTGGGTCCCGACGTCGTGGGCGGCGAGGTCGGCGCTTGCGAGGGCCCGGACGACGAGCTCGCTGACGTGCTTGCCATCGGCCCGGCCGCGGGTCCGCGGCGCGAGCCAACCCATGACCTTGCCCATGTCGCGGGCCGACGCGGCGCCTGTCGCACCGATCGCCTGGCGGACCAGGGCCTCGAGATCCGCCTCACTGAGAGGCTGCGGCAGATATTCGCCGAGGATGGCGATCTCCGCCTCCTCCTTGGCGACGAGATCCTCGCGACCGCCCGCTCGGAAGGCATCGACCGACTCGCGACGCGTCTTGACCTCCCGGCTCAGGACGGCCAGGTACTCGTCATCGGTGAGGGGGCGGCCCTGCCGTTTCTCGACGTTGTAGGCCGCGCTGGAGACCATCCGCAGCACGTCGCGGCGCAGCCCGTCACCCGCGCGCATGGCGGCGGCGATATCAGTCTGCATACGGTCTTGAAGGGACACCGGTTGGCACCTCGGGCGGGCGGTCACCGCGGTCGCGGTGAGCCGCCGGTGAGCCCGCGGGGAACAGGGGCTGGAGGTCGGGCGGGGGGCCCGCTCAGCCGACCTGCGTTCGGGCGTTCTTCTTGCGCTTCGCTTCCTTGCGCTTGCGCTTCACGCTCGGCTTCTCGTAGTGCTCGCGTCGGCGAGCCTCGGCGAGGATGCCGCTTTGCTGGATCTTCTTGTTGAAGCGGCGCAGGGCGCTTTCGAACGTCTCGTTCTCACCCACTCGGACTTCTGCCAATCCCGGTTCACCTCCCCAGGCCAGGGCTCTCGATGGTGCCAGGGCACGCGGCCGGCCGGTCCTGGCACGCTCGGACGGCGGTCCCGTCCGGGGCTGGCGGAGTGTAGCCGAGGGTCCTCGCACGGTCAAACGCTCCGATGTCGACTTCGATACGCGCTCACGGGGTCGATCAAGCGGTCGCCCGCGCGCCCCAATCGATCCGATGGTCGTACATCCAGGCAAGCGATCGGTCCGTGATGAGGTAGCGGAAGGCGAGGCGCATGAAGGCGTCGCGGAACAGGCTTCCGACGCGGCCGGGTGTCTTGGAGCTGCTGCTCCGAGCGCCGTAGGCGACGATCCGCTCGACACGGTCCCGACGCTCCGCCTCGAAAGCCGCGAAGGCCGACTCGATGGAGGGCCGATCGCGAAGCGCCATCGCCAACAGCACGCCATCCTCCATCGCCATCGACGCGCCCTGACCCGAGCTCGGAGCCGGGGCGTGGGCGGCGTCGCCGATGACGATCATCCGATCGCGATGCCAGGTGGGGACGTGGCCGAGATCGTAGGTGTTGTCACCGGCGAGCTCGAGGCGACCGGCCCGGATCAGCGCCTCGGCCGGCCCCGCATCGTGGTGGAAGAGGCCCGCAAGCCAGCGCCGCCAGGCATCGTCGGACGTCGTCGCCCGCTCCGATCGGCCGATCTCGTCCCGCGGGGCGTTCACGAACCACACGACGTCGTCGTTCGGTGCCCGCTGCGCCCCGAAGAACGCCTTGCGTCCGAAGGTGAACTGCCAGGTCGCCGGCTCGAGCCCCGGACCAGGCAACGCACCGGCCGGCGTGATGCCGCCGAAATTGGTCAAGCCGACGTATCGGCCCGCCGGGGCGGTGGGATCGATGATCGTGCGAACGACCGAGTGGACACCGTCGGCACCGATGAGCAGGTCCGCCCGCTCGATCGAGCCGTCATCGAACGTCGCGACGACGCCGTCACCGCTCCGTTCCGCGCCGACGAGCCGACGTCCGTACTCGATCCGGATCCCGCGCCGGGCGGCCTCCTCGGCCAGGCCCACGGCGAATCGGGACCGCTTCATCGTCAGCGCCGGCGTACCGTCCGACAGCGGCGTCCCGAGGGGGATGTCGCCGAGCACCGCCCCCGCACTGTTGCGCATGACGTTGCGCCGCGTCGGGAATCCCTCGGCGATGGCGACCGGCAACGCATCGACCGCGACAAGGGCATCGAGCCCATTGGGCGAGACGGTGAAGTACGACCCGACGTCCCCACGGTCGCGCGGGCGGGCCTCGATGATGACCGCCTCGATGCCGGCCTTGTGGAGGGCCATCGCGGTGACCGGACCGGCCACGCCGGCCCCGATGATGAGCGCGCGCATCGTGCTATCCTTTCCGTACCACTTCCGTATATTTCTTATATCTGACGTTTCGAGATTGGAAGGATATACCCGTGACGTCCCGCCGTCAAGCGCTCATCGGTGAGCTTGGGCGTGCCATGCAGGCCTACCAGCGGAGTACCGCGGCATTCGATGACGAGGTCGGTCGGGTGCTTGGCCTCAATCCCGCCGACCTGCGCTGCCTTGATTGGCTGACCGAGGGACCGATGTCGGCCACACGGCTCGCCGAGGCGACGGGTCTGTCGGCGGCCGCCACGACGTCGATGATCGACCGGCTCGAGCGCAAGGGATTCGTCCGTCGGCGCAAACACGAGACCGATCGACGCCAGGTGATCGTCGAGATGACGGAGGAAGGTCAGGCCAGGACCTGGGCGATGTACGGACCGCTCGTCGAGGGGGGCTTTCCGCTCCTCGCGAAGTTCGACGTGACAGAACTCGCGGCGATGCGCGACCACCTCGTCGCCATCCGCGAGATCACCGATCGACAGCGGGCTCGCGTGCGCTCCTCCAGCGGCGGCTGACGTCGGGTCGCCGTCGACGACCCCGAGGGGGACCATCGAGACAGTCACGAACCGGCCCATCGAGCGTCGTACGATGGACACGCCCACCCGCTCGCACCGAGGTCGCGATGGGAACCCTGCTCGACCTGCTCGCTGAGGCCGTCGCGGCCAATGACGACAAGACTGCGCTCAGCCTGCGCCTCGACGACGGTTCGACCGCGACCTGGAGCTACCGCGAGCTCGATCACCGCTCGCGTGTCGCTGCATGGCGCCTGCGTGCGACCGGCCTCCAGCGCGGCGACCGCCTCCTGACCTGGTCGCCCTCGACCCCGGAACTCCCCGCGGTCTACTTCGGCGCGATGCGGGCAGGGCTGATCCTCGTCCCGCTCGACCTTCGGATGTCGTCCGACGCGGTCGAGGGGATCGTGCGTGCCTCGGGCGCGACCCACCTCGTCCTGGGCACCGGCCGCGACGCCCCCGACCCGCGCGAGGCAGGCCTCGAGCATTTCCCGACGACGCCGCTCGACGTCATGGCCGCCGAACCCGATGCGTCGTTCCCGGCCGACTGGGAGGCGCAGCTCGAGACGTGGCCCGCCCCTGCCGCCGAGGACATCTTCGAACTCATCTTCACGTCCGGGACGACGGGAACGCCCAAGGGCGTGATGCTCGCCCACGACAACGTCCTCGCCTCGATCGACTCGTTCCACCGGATCATCCCCCGGATGGAGCATCGGATCGTCTCGCTGCTCCCGCTCTCGCATCTGCTCGAGCAGTCGGTCGGGCTCTACTACGCGCTGTCGGTCGGGGCGGACATCCTGTACGTGCGCAGCCGGAATCCCCGCGTCATCTTCGATGCGCTGCGCGATCACCGGGTGACCTCGATGGTCGTCGTCCCCCAGGTGCTCGACCTCTTCTGGAGCGCCATCGAGCGCGAGGTCGACAAGCGCGGTCGCGAGACCGCCTTCGCCAGGCTTCGCGGGATCGCCAGACGTCTGCCCATGGGCCTCCGCCCTCGCCTGTTCGGCAGCGTCCACAAGCAGTTGGGCGGTCACTTCCGCCTCTTCCTGTCCGCAGGGGCGTTCCTGCCGCCGGCCCTGCAGCAGAGCTGGGAGGATCTCGGCGTGACCGTCCTCCAGGGGTACGGCGCCACCGAGACCGGCACCGGCGAGCTGCACGACGCTCGACGACCACGGCCTTGGCACGGTCGGCCGCCCACCGGCGGGCGTGGAGATGCGCATCGCGACCGACGGCGAGGTCCAGTTCCGCGGCCCGACCCTGTTCAAGGGCTATTGGGACAACCCGACCGCCACGGCCGATGCGTACACCGCCGATGGCTGGTACCGGACGGGCGATGTCGGGCATCTCGACCCCGCCGGCCGGCTCATCCTGTCGGGCCGGATCAAGGACCTCATCGTGCTGCCCAACGGCTTCAACGTGTACCCGGAGGACCTGGAGAACGCGCTGCGAATCGCGGGGATCCGCGATTCGGTCGTCCTCGAGACGCAGCCGGGGCGCATCGAAGCGGTCGTGCTCGGTTCCGCTGCCGGCGCGCCCGGAGCCGTCGGCGAGACCGAACCGGAGGCCGTCCGCGCGCGCATCGATGCGGCCGTCAAGTCGGCTAACGCGAGTCTCGGGCCCAACCAGCGGATCGCCGGCTGGCGGCTGTGGCCCGACGAGGATTTCCCGCGGACGCACACGCTCAAGGTAAAGCGGATCCAGGTGCGCGCCTGGGTCGCAGCCGACGCGGCGACGACCGTGCGCTAGTTCGGGACCGGGTAGCCCTCGCCGACCGTCTGGAGCGACGTCTGGATATCGGGTGCCGTCGGGTCGAGGGCCGCGCCCGGCAGCCAGGGGTAGAGCACGATCGTCGAGCCGACCTGGCGGATGACCGTGACGGTCCCCTGCGGCGTCTGGACGCGGCCCGGACCGGTGGCGAGATAGGCCTGCTCCTCGGCCGCGGCGAGCGCCGCATGCGCCGGGTCGACGAACTCGTAGACGACGATGAACCCGCGCGTCGGATCCTTGGGCAGGGTGACCTGGTAGACCGCCCGCGGCGCGGCGGTGAGCAGGGCCAATTCCGCCGGCCGGACAGGGGCCTGTGTGTCGGTCAGGACCAGGCCATGCATCCCGAGCGCGCGAACCAGCTCCGCGCGGGTCAGGCTCACGGTTGGCGACACCGTCATGGACGGGCCGACGGACGCGACCGGGAACGTTCGTCCCGGGTCATCCGTCGCGGCGCACCCCGCCACGGCGACGACGAAGAGGGCCAGCACGAGCGCGACCGTGGCGCAACGAGCGCCCTCTCTCACCCGGGTGGCCATTCGAACGCGCGCCCGCCCAGCAGGTGGATGTGGAGGTGGGGCACGGTCTGGCCGCCCCACCGGCCGACGTTCGAGACCAGCCGATAGCCGGCGTCGGCGATTCCCTGGGAACGCGCCAGGTCGGCCGCGACCGCGAACAACCGGCCGAGCATGGGACCGTCCAATTCGACGAGGTCGGCCGCCGATGCGATGTGGCGACGCGGCAGCAGGAGGATGTGCGTCGGGGCGCGAGGCGCGACGTCCCGGATGGCGACGACGAGGTCGTCCTCGTGGAGACGTTCCGCGGGGATCTCGTGGTCGACGATCCGGCAGAACAGGCATTCACCGGAGCTCTGGGTCGTCTTCGCTCCGTTGGTCGGCGGTGTCACCACAGCACCGGCTTCGAACTCATGAGGAATCCGATCGTCCCGACCAGCCCGGCCATCAGGTACGACACATAGCGCTGGCGCCGCGCGCGCTCCAGCCACGTCACGTCGTCCGCCGCGGCCCGGATCCCGACCAGGCCTCGCAGGTTCGGGCGCTGGATGAAGAACGCGATGCCGAGGTTGATGAAGTAGATCGTCAGGGCCAGCATCAGCCATGTCTGCTGGAGCAGCGCCGGACCGAGGACGGCGATCAGGCCGATGCCGGTCAGCGCCAGTCCCGCCCCGATCACGAGCGTGCCGTGGCTCTGGCCCCATAGCAGTGTCTGGACGACACGGCTCCCCAATTCCACGGTGGCCCGCCGCGTCCGCAATGCGAAGGGCAGCAGGATCGACGGAAGGACCAGGCAGACCGCCAGGAAGATGTGCGTCGCCAGCAGGATCGGGAAGAACGAGGGCATCGCCGCCGCATTGTAGGCGGGCGAACGGTTCACGCCCGGCGAACGGCCTCGAGCGCGACCCAGTCGCCTTCGTCGGTTCGCTCGACGACGGTCAGGCCGGTGGCTTCGAAGGCGGCGCGAACCTCCGCCTCACGATCGACGAAGATGCCCGACGCCAGCATCGTGCCGCCCGGACGGAGCTCGGCATGGAGGGTCGCGGCGAGCGGGACCAGCAACCCCGCGATCAGGTTCGCCAGGACGACATCGAAGGGCGCCTCGCCACTCGGCAGGCTGCCCTCGCGCGCTCGCAGACGGCGGACCAATGCGTTGCGTCGGGCGTTCGCGAGGGTCGCCTCGACGGCGATCGGGTCGGTGTCGAGACCGAGGGCTTGCCCGGCGCCGAGCTTCAGTGCGGCGATCGCGAGGATCCCCGAGCCACAGCCGACGTCGAGGACGCGCGAACCCTCGAGGGTATCCCGGTCGGCCAGCGTCTCGACGGCGGCCAGGCACAGCCGGGTCGTCGGGTGCAGCCCGGTCCCGAATGCCATCCCGGGGTCCAGCGCCAGGACGACGTCACCCGGCACGCTCCGATGGCGCCGCCACGTCGGCCGGATGACGAGACGTCGCCCGATGCGCATGACCGGGAAATACGCCTTCCAGGCATCGGCCCAGTCGGTCTCGAACACCAGTCTCGTGCGCAACTCGCCGATCGGGCGGATCCCGAACGCCTGCAGATGACCGAGCGCCTCCCCCGCGTCGGCGGCCGCCCGGTCCGCCGCGGCCCGATCGCGGGCGGGCACATACGCTCGGACGATGGCGGGCCGGGCCGGGTCGATGCGGGCACCGAGGCCCTCATCGGTGAGCTCGAACGCGGGCTCGACCGACGACCCACCGGGAGCCGCTCGCCCGAGGATCTCACTGACCGCCTCGACGGCCTCGACATCCGCCTCGACCGCGAGCTCGAGCCACGCCCCGCCGGCCGCCGCCGCTCGCGGGTCGGCCTCGTTCAACCCAGCCCGAGCTTCTCGCGGATGCCGCCCCCGCCAGACGTCACCGATTCGCCGGTCTCCTGGGCGTAGGACGCCAGCAGCTCTCGGGCCTTCTTGGACAGCTTCGTCGGCACGGTGACGTCGATCATGACGTGCAGGTCACCGCGCGAGCCGGATCGACGCAGGTGTGGGACACCCTTGCCGCGGAGCCGGATCTCCGTGTTCGGCTGGGTCCCCGGCTTGACCTCGACCTCTTCCTCACCGTCCACGGTCGGGACGGCGATGCGCGTGCCGAGGGCGGCCTGGACGATCGAGATCTGGGCCTCGTAGAACAATTCGGTGCCTTCGCGTGTGAGCGACGGATGTGGCTGGACGTGAACGGCCACGTACAGGCTGCCCGGCGGTCCACCGCGCGGGCCGACCTCGCCCTCGTTCGACAGGCGGACCTGGTGGCCCTCGTCGATCCCCGCCGGGACGCTGACCCGGAGGGATCGCTTGCGTTCGGTGCGGCCGTCGCCCTTGCACGTCTCGCACGGCGACTCGATGACCTTGCCCTCGCCGCCGCACCGCGGACAGGCGCTCACGTTGACCATCTGACCGAGCATCGTCTGGCGTACCGACCGGACTTCGCCGCGACCGTTGCAGGCGGGGCATGTGATGGCCTCGGTCCCCTCCTTGGCACCGTTCCCGTGGCACGTCTCGCAGCGCATGAGCACGGAGAACTCGATCTCCTTCTCGGTGCCCTTGACGGCTTCCTCGAACGAGATCCGCAGGTCGTAGCGGAGGTCGGACCCGGGCTGCGGTCGACCACGTCGAGCGGATGCGGCGCCCGCGCCGCCACCGAAGAAGGCGTCGAAGATGTCGCTGAAGCCGCCGAACCCCTCGAACCCGCCGGAGCCCGCCGCGCCTCCGTCGACGCCCGCCCGACCGAAGGTGTCGTAGCGCCCGCGCCGGGCCGGATCGGACAGGACCTGGTAGGCCTCGTTGATCTCCTTGAACCGCTCCTGCGCCGCCGGGTCCGTGTTCACGTCCGGGTGCCACTGCTGGGCGAGCTTGCGAAAGGCACGCTTGATGTCGGCATCCGAGGCGCCGCGCTCGACGCCGAGGATCACGTAGTAGTCGCGTTCGGTGGTGGCCATCGGGACGAGAAGGATACGGGAGGTCGCGGTCAGGGCGCCGCGTCGAACTTCGCGACCAGGCCCTGCGGCAGGCCCGGGAGGACGCGACAGTCCATGGAACCGTTGACGAAGCCGGGCTTCGGACGGGCGACCTGGAGGGTGCACTCGCCGCCGGTCGACGTGGCACTGCTCCCATCCGACAACGTGATCTGGACGCCGGTGTCGGCCGAGGTCACGTACTTGCCCGCCGGCAGATCGGTCCCGAAGATGAGGGCCGAATCGGTGATGCCCTCACCCGTCCGCGTCTTGCCGATGGCGACCCACATCAGCGCCACATTGCCGGGCGCGAGCTGGCCGATCTGGAGTTTGGTGAATTCGACGAACGGTCCGCCCGGCCACGTGAGCGAGCCCGATCCCGTGGTCAACGCGGTGACGGGCGTCGCGGTCGGCTTCGCCGTGGGCTTCGCGGTCGGTCGTGGCGTCGGAGTCGCCGGTGGCTGGGCGACCGCGGTGTCGAAGGCGAATGTGCCCGACGCGGCGGCAAGGGCCGTCGGATCGCCGCCCACGGCGACGATCGCCGGGCAGGCGAAGATGCCTTCCACTCGCGTCGGTCCGATCGACGTCACCTGGATCGTGCATTCACCGGCATCGGACGTGAATGCCCCTGCCGTCGACCCGAACGACAGGCTCAGCCCTGCCCCGGTCGGCGTCGGGTCGGTCCGCGCGGTCCCGGCGATCGCGAGCGCGGCGCCCGTCCCGGCCGAGCGGACGTCGAAGGTGACGGTCCCCGGGTCGAGGATCGTCACGCCGCCGATCTTGGCGTCGTTCTGGAACAGCGCCGCCGAGCCGGGGTGGCCGCCGCCGGTCGCCAGCGTCCCGGTGGCCGTCCCGACCTCGAAGGCGATCGGGATCGGCGTCGCCGACGGACTCGGACTCGGGCTGGGAGTTGGCGTGGGCCCGAGCGGCCCCGACACGGTCGGCGCCGCTGACACGAGGGCCGCGGCGGACGAGGCCGGGGTCGCCGATGCGGCCGAGGAACCGCCACCGAGCAGCAGCGCGCCGCCGACGAGAGCCACACCGACCGTCCCTGCCGCGGCCGCGACGAGGGCTGCCGGCAGGCCGAACAGGGTCAGGCCTGCGGCGGCGCCGGCCGCCCCCGCCGCCTTCACGACACGCTTCGAGTCGGATCGCGGGCGTGGCTTGTCGTCCTGCCGACGTTCCTGTCGCCGCTGCCGTTTCCCGCCGCCGCCGATCGGGTCTCGTTCGCCGGCGAGCAGGTCCGCGCCCTTGGCGACGCTCCCGTAGAGCCCCGCGGCCGACGTTTGGCGGTTGCTCGACAAGGTGCGACCGTCGCCCTTCGCGACGTCGAGGTATGCCCCGAGAAGCGCGTCGAGGCGACCGTCGTCGAGCGCGGCGAGCGCATCCCCGAGGACGGCGCGGGGGAAACAGGCGTAGGCCCCCCGGGAACCGTCATCGAGGCGCAGGACGACGAAGTCCCACGACACGATGGCAGGCTCGACGCGGAACCCTGGGCGCACCCGCTCCCGCATCGCGGCACCGAGCGGATCGAGGGCGTCGGCGGCCCCGGCGGCCCCGGCGTCGGCCCCGGCCATGAGTGTGTTCGTCCCCGAAGCGACCCGGGTCGTCGTCTCCGCCGGCCGCTCGATGCCGAGCGCACGACGACCGGCGACGAGGTCGTCGACGAGTTCGAGCGCCGACTCATCGAGATCGGACAGTTCGCGACGCGCCGCCGACCAGGCGGCCACCAGGTGCGCATCCGCCGTCATCTCACCTCTATCCCGGCGCCGCAATCGCGCGGCCCGACCGAGTCGATGGAGGTCCGCCCCAAGCTCGCCGTCGCCGACGAACCACCCGTAGCGCTCGATCGCCGGCATGGCTTCGACCTCGAGCGCGGGTGGCAGGCGCGATCGCCCTGGGCGACGCCGACTCGCCTCGCGGGCGACCGCGCGGGCCGATCCGATGGCGAAGGTCAGCGCCGCCGCCAGGGTCGGGCCGTCGGCGTACTCGCCGCCAAGCTCGAGTCGGCCGGCCCGGGGGCGGACGAGCAGGCCCGGCGACGCCGGTCCGTCGAGCAACATCGACATCGCCAGGGCGAAATGCCGCACGTACAGCTCCGCCGCACGCTCGGCGAGACCGGGCGGCGTCGCCACCGACAGGTGGGTGCTGTAGCCCTCGAGCGAGGCGCCCGGTGGCAGGACCGCCGCGAGCTCGGCTCGACCCCGGGCCGCCGCCGCGAGCGCTCGGCCGATACCGCCCGGCCCGACGACGATGGGTGGGATGGCGATCTCGGCCTCACGGCCATCCGCGGTGATCGTGCCTCCCCAGGTACATCGGTAGGCGTTGGGGTCGGCCGGGTCGACGCGGCGGCCGGCGATCGGCAGCGTGTGGATGACATGCCGGAAGTCGATCCAACGGTCGTCGATCCCGACGCGGAATTCGTGCTCGATACCGATCAGCGAGCCCGTTCCGTCGGTCGTCGCGGCGCGCCCGCGCACGTCCCGCGTCAGCAGGCGGGCGAGCGAGGCGCTCAGGCGGTCGGCCGGCGTGCGCCGACCCCGGATGATGGCCATCGGACGGGCGCTGGACGAGCGAACGGGGCGTCAGCCCCCAGCCGACGGACCCGTGTCGCCTGCCCTGGTCCCGGCCTCGGTCGCGGCCGTATCGACCTCTTCCGGTGCGCCGGCCGCCCGCGCCTCGCGGTACTTCGTGTACGTGTCGAGCCAGGCGCTCACCGTCTCGGGCGAACCCTGGAGCACATCCAGCGGGAGTGCGTCGAGCGCCAACAGCGGGTCGTCGACGGCGAGGTTGCCCTTCTCACCCATGGATCGAAGCCTCCAGTCCGCGTTGCGGTGCCTTCCGACCCCGGCGCCGGTGACGGCATGCTACGCGCCCGACGTAACCGCCGCGTGGGCACGGACGCTTCAGGCAGCAGGCTTGATGCGATCGGCCACGAGGTTCGCCACCCTCGCCTGCGCAGCCGGCGAGTCGAATGCCGCCGACGGGATATAGCCAAGGAGCACGCGGTCACGGAAGAACGCCACGGTCTGGCGGTTGGACCTGACGGCCGTGATCGACGACCACGGAACGAACGATGAGCCGAGTGGATTCTCGAAACGGAGACCGCCGTCCTCGATGGTGACCTCGGTCGTCCTCCCGAGGACACTTCGGTACCGCACCGCGATCAGCGCACGTTGAAGCGGGTGGAAGCGGCTGCCGGCGAGCGACAACATTGCGACGACGGCCACGAAGACGCCAAGGGGGACACTGCCGGTCGCGATCAGGACGAGGGCGAGGACGAGCGCCGCACCATCGACGATGAGGTCGAACCTGGCAAGGCCGACCCCGGCAAGCGCGTGGGCGTCGGCCGATGCCTTCGCCGTCGTCTTGAAGCGCAGAACCTGGTGGTCATCGTCAGCCACGGGCGGGGTCGCAGAAGCCGCGCTCGTCCACGGTCGATGCCCGTTCCACGGATCGAGCGTAACAGCCTGACGACCCGCGGCGGCGAGTTCGACTGCGTGTGACCGCGTGCAAGCAGGTGCAGACTTGCAGGGAACCGGTGCCAAGGGGAGCGCCAAGAGGAGTTGCCATGGCTGTCGACGTCTCGAACTTCACGGGCTTCCGACCGGAGGCCATCAGGCGAGCGATCGGGTTTGACTGCTGAGCGAGTCCGCAGGTTCCTGCTGCCGTTCTGGGTCGGCTACGCCGTGCTTTGGGTCCTCTACTGGGGGTACGTCACAACCCTCGGGGGAGGCATCGACTCGCGGAGCCAGGTAGTGTCGATGGGCCTCAGTGGCATCACTGGCGTCATCGGACTCCTCCTGGGCTGGTCCGTGCGCCGCCAGAGGTGATATGGACCCCCACCACGACAAGGTGCGAACCGATATCCACTCAGGGAGCTAGGCAATGGTTGTCAGCACACCGGCTGTCTTCACCGGCTTCCGCCACGACGCGATCCAGTTCCTCCTCGACCTCGCACAGAACAACTCGCGAGACTGGTTTCAGCCGCGCAAGGCCGAGTACGAACAACTTCTGAAGGAGCCGCTGGAAGCTCTGTGCGTGGCGCTCGATGGCGAGTTTCGGAGCCGGGGCGTCCCGCTCCACGCCGACCCGGCGAAGTCGCCGTTCCGCATCTACCGTGACGTGCGCTTCTCCAAAGACAAGAGTCCGTACAAGACCGCGGCGTCCGCGAGCTTCGCATGGCTGGGCGACGACGGAAGCCGGACTGAGGGGCGCTCACATGCTGACAACGTCCACGCTTCCGGCGGGTACTTCCACCTTCAGCCCGGCAACATCTACGTCGGCGGTGGTGTTTGGCACCCGGAGTCGTCGTGGCTGAAGGGGTTCCGCGACCGAGTCGCGAACCGGCCCGACGAGTTCCGTGCGATCATTGAGGCGCCCGAGTTTGTCGAGGCATTCGGCTCGGTCAGCGACGACGGCGAGTCCCTGAAGCGCGTCCCGCCCGGCTACCCGCCCGACCATCCAGCAGCGAACCTGCTGCGGAAGAAGAACGTGACGTTCGGCCGCCGACTGTCCGACGAAGACGCGTTCAGCCCGTCGCTGCCGGAGACGCTTGCTGACGCATTCGCCATCGGCACGCCACTACTGCGTTACCTCGCGAGCATCTAGTGGCGACGCCGAACCCGTCGAAGGGACGCCCTTGCCGACCGCAGACAGTTGAGCGCACCATCATCGCGAAGCAACGCACGCCATTCGAAGGGATGAGATGCCTCGGAACCGGTGGGTGCGAGGGGTTGTGCTCTGGACGCTCGGGATGCTGGTCGTCGCGACGGTCCTTGCGGTCGTCGCGATGGTGAGTCTCGTCCAGGCGCAGCAGGCGTGCTTCGTCGAGTTTCCCTCCGTTCCGTGCCCGGACGGGCAGGATTGGCGGGTCGGGCTCCTGACATTCGCGTTCGTCGGTGTCCCGCTCATCTGGGTCGTGGGATTCGTCGGGGCCTTCGTCGGACGGTCGGTCGCGGAGCGTCGACGCGAGCGCCCATCGACCCCCGACGAGTCATGAGACCTCGGGCGCGGCCGTCAGACCGCCACGACGCGAAACACGGGGTAACGACTCGCCAAGGCAACGACGTCGTCCGGATCCGGTGATTCGAAGAAGCGCACGCCGCCGGGCACCTGCTGGAGGAACGCTCGGAGGACTGGGTCGCGTTCCGGCTCTGGCAGCTCGACGAGTTTCACGGCCTCAGTGTGCTTGCCACGAGTCAGTGAGCCTTCTCCCGCCGCACGGACGTTCTTGACCCAGTCGGCTTCGGAAAAGGCCGACACGATGTACCGCTCGCCTTCCAGCGTCACCACCGAGATCGGGGTGCTGCGCGGCGCCCCGCTCCTGCGTCCCCGGGCGGTCAGAAGGTACTGAGAACCGACCTTCAAGCCGCGACGGAGGACCGCGACGTTCAGCCGGACCATCCAACCCGGCGGAGGGTTCGCCACCGTCTCCGACCTCCAGCCTCGACGCTTCGGAACTATCCAGAGGCCAGGACGATAGCGCGTCGGAGGACCGCCTCGAACATGGACCTCGTCAGTCGACCCGTGAACGTGTTCTGTTGCGATGGATGGTAGGTACCGACGAGCCGATAGGGCCCGACGACCGCCTCGATCCCGTGGCCGAACCGTGGTTTGGGCACGGCGCGATGGCCGAGATCCGCGATCGCGCGGATCGCCGCATCCCACCCGAATGCACCGAGCGCCACCACGACGACGACCCGATCGAGCAACCGCAGCTCGCGGGCGAGGAACGGCGCGCAGGCATCGCGCTCCTCGACCGTCGGCTTGTTGAGCGGCGGCGCGCAGCGGACCGCGGCCGCGATGTACGTGTCGGTCAGCGTCAGCCCGTCGTCGCCCCGACGCGAGGCGGCGCGGTCGGCAAGACCCGCCGCATGGAGCGAGGCCCAGAGGAAGTCGCCCGAAGCGTCACCCGTGAAGACCCGCCCGGTCCGGTTGCCACCATGCGCCGCTGGGGCCAACCCGACGAGCAGGATCCGCGCCTCCGCGTCACCGAACCCCGGCACCGGCCGGCCCCAGTAGACGTCGTCGCGGAAGCGGAGGACCTTGTCGCGCGCGACCCGCTCACGCCACTCAACCAGCCTTGGGCACCGCCGGCAGCCGACGATCTCGGCGGTCAGCGCCTCGAGCGCCACCCGATCGGCCACCTACTTGAGCAGGAGCTTGTCGAGCCGGCGCGAGGTGATGGCCAGCCCGACGACGCCCATGATCGACAGGTACGCGACGTGGACCAGCAGGATCGGCGAGATCGCCCCGACGGTCAGCGACCGGATCAGGTCGACTCCCTGGTAGAGCGGCGTCAGCCTGACGAACAGCTGGAGCGCCGGCGGATACGCGTCGATCGGGTAGAACGTGCCCGAGAACAGGAACATCGGCAGCACGACCAGCTGGATCAGGTCGAAGTCCTGCCACGTCTTCATGAACGACGTCGCCGCCATGCCGACCGCCCCGAAGGCGAACCCGACGAGGAGCGCCGCCGGCACGGCGAGGATCACCCACGGCGAGATGAACAGGCCGAGGACCAGCATCACGCCCATGAACCCGATCGCATACAGCCCGCCGCGGATGAGCGCCCAACCGAGCTCCCCGAGGGCGATGTCGCCGGGCGACAGCGGCGTCGCCAGGATGGACGTGAAGGTCTTGTTGTAGTTGAGCTTGAAGAAGAAGTTGAACGTGCTCTCGTTGATCGCCCCGTTCATCGCGGCGCTCGCAAGGAGTGCCGGCGCCACGAACAGCTGGTAGCTGATCGGCTGACCGCCCGGTCCGGGGACCGTGCCGATCAGCGCCCCCAGCCCGAATCCGATCCCGAGCAGGTAGAAGAGCGGCTCGAAGAAGCCCGACAGCAGGACCATCCAGCCGTGCTTGTAGACATAGAGGTTACGTTCGATCAGGCGGAGCGACCGGCGGCTGCCCATGGTGAAGGCGGGCACGACCCGCAGCGCCGTCATCCGCGCACCAGTCGGCGGCTGACGTTGCGGACGGTCAGGTACGCCCCGACCGAGGCCAAGGTC
The DNA here is from genome assembly GCA_963833705.1 of uncultured Chloroflexia bacterium. Taxonomy (GTDB): domain Bacteria; phylum Chloroflexota; class Limnocylindria; order Limnocylindrales; family CSP1-4; genus SPCO01. The sequence continues at coordinate 143,705 of CAWHYQ010000005.1, forward strand.
ACCAGGTAGATGAGATGGATGGCGGAGGCGACCGGGTCGTCGAGGGTCGTGCCGAGGGAAAGCCCCCGGGTCAGCGCCACGCCATGGAAGAGCGGCGTCAGCCAGGCGAGGGCCTGGAGCGCGGCGGGCAGCGAGCTGATCGGGAAGAACGTGCCGGAGAACAGGAACAGGGGCGTGATCCCGAAACGGAAGATCGCGGCGAACTTGCTCGGCGTCTTCTGGGTCGCGGAGAAGGCCGCGATCGGTCCAGCGAAGGCCATCCCGGTCAGAACGGCGGCTGGCATCGCCAGGACGATGAGCGGTGACCCGGCCGCCCCGAACGCGATGATGACGAGCGTGAAGATGCTCGTGATGAGTGTCAGCCGGGCGACGATCCAGAGCAGGTTGCCGAGGGCGATGTCGCGCGGCGAGATCGGGGTCGCGTACATCGCGTGGAAGACCTTGTTCCAGACGAGGCCACCCATGATCGGGAAGGTCGCCTCGAACGACGCGGACTGCATCGCGGTCGCTGCCAGCATGCCGGGCGCCAGGAACACGAGATACGGCACGCCACCGAGGGCCGCGTCGTTGGTCACGTAGGCGCCGAGACCGATCCCCATGGCGGTCAGGAACAGGACCGGCGACACGAACGAGGTGAAGATCGACGCGCGGAACGTTCGCCGGTACGAGAGGAAGCGATGTTCGAAGACCCGCCCGATGGTCGAGCCGGGACGAGCGAGGACGGTCATCGCGGTCAGTCGATCAGGGAGCGCCCGGTCAGGCGCAGGAAGACGTCTTCGAGCGACGAGCGCCGGACCAGGACCGTCTCGGGCCGAAGACCCCGATCGTGGACGGCGACCGCGGCCGCCTCACCGTCGTCGGCGTAGAGGAGGACCCGATCGGGCAGGTGTTCCACCCGTTCGGCGATCCCATCGAGCTGGCCATCGAGGGTTTCGGCGATCCCAGGCGCGAAGCGCAACTCGGTGACCTCGCGGGTGGAGTATCGCTCGATGAGCGCGCGAGGGCTGCCCTCGGCGACGATCTTGGCCTTGTCCATGACGACGAGCCGGTCGCACAGCTGTTCGGCCTCGTCCATGTAGTGCGTCGTGAGGACGAGCGTGACGCCGCGCTGCTTGAGCCGATACAGGCGGTCCCAGAGCAGATGCCGCGCCTGGGGATCGAGCCCGGTCGTCGGCTCGTCGAGCAGCAGGACCGTTGGTTCGTTGATGAGCGAGCGCGCGATCGTCAGCCGGCGTTTCATGCCGCCCGACAGCGGTTCCACCTGGTCGTCGGCGCGTTCGGTCAGCTGCGCGAACTCGAGCAGCTCGTCAGCGCGGCGCCTGACCTCGGCCCGCGACAGCCCGAAGTAGCGCCCATAGATCGACAGGTTCTCCCGGACCGTCAGTTCCACGTCCAGCGTGTCCTGCTGGGGCACGACGCCGAGCCGAGCGCGGATCTGCGGACCCTGGGTCGCGGGGTCGGCGCCCATGACGGTCAGCGTCCCGCCACTGATCGGCGAGACGCACCCGATCATCCGCATCGTCGACGTCTTGCCCGCCCCGTTCGGGCCCAGGAACCCGAACGACTCACCGGCCGCGACGTCGAAATCGATGGCGTCGACGGCCACGAAGTCACCGAACCGCTTGGTCAGTCCGCGGGCATGGATGAGCGGCGGGCTGGGCATCTCCGACATGAACCCGGAATCCTACCGCAACCCATCGGACGTCTTACTGTTCGGGGACGGTCCCCACGTGGAGCGTGACGATCCCGCCGGACATCCCCTGCCAGCCGACGTCGTGCAACCCGACCTCGCGCATGATCTCGGCGATGCGATCCGGGTCGGGGTAGCCCTTGACACTGCGGACGAGGTAGCCGTAGGCCCCACCCTGGCCCGCCGCCCGCCCGACGATCGGCACGATCCGGTCGAACCAGAACTGGAGGACCCGCGCGATGCGGCTCCTGGGGCGAGCGATCTCGAGGCAGACGACGCGACCGCCGGGTCGGACGGAACGGGCCAGCTCGGCGAAGCCCTTGCCGTAATCGGGCAGGTTGCGCATCCCGAACACGATGGTCGCCGCGTCGAAGGCTCCGTCCTCGGTCGGCAACGCCATCGCGTCACCGACGACGTACTCGAGTCCCTGGCGGTCGCCGAAGTGGCGCTTGGCGACGCGGATCATCGCCGGCGAGATGTCGACACCAAGGACGCTCCCGCTCGGCCCGACCCGCGTATGCAGGTCCGCGGCCACCTTCCCCGTGCCCGTGGCGACGTCGAGGATCCGGTCGCCCGGTCGGGCGCCGCGTGAGCCCGACCGCGCGCTTCCGCCAGCGCGGTTCCTGGAACGCGGAGATGACCAGGTTCATCGGGTCGTAGACCCGGGCGATCCGGTCGAACATCGCCCGGACCTCGGCGGTCGGCGCGGCATTGCCGCGATCCGTCGCGAGGCCGGAGGGCGCGTCGTCCTGGGTCGGTGTCATGCGTTGGACTCCCCGGTGGCGAGGGCGGCCCTGATCGCATCCGCGACCGGGGCAGGGTCGGTGATCGGGGAAGCATGCGTCATGCCGGGCAGATGGACGCGGCGCGCTCCCGCGATCCGCGCGGCGAGCGCATCGGCGATGGGCGAATAGAACGGCTCGCTGGCATCGCCGGTGACGATGGTGGTCGGAACGCGGATGTCCCCGAGACCGGCCGGGTGGAGGCCTCGCAGGCCGGCGTCGACGTAGGCGCTCGCCCCTTCGTCGGCGAGGAACTTCCGGGCACGCTCCGGGAGGTCGTTCCAGGGCGCCTCCCCAGCGACGCCGCGCATGAACGCCTCGGCGGCGGCGGGCGCCCCGCCACGGTCGTAGGCCCGTTCCGTCGCGACGGCGACGGTCGCGAACGCCCGCTGCGTCGCCCGGTCCGCCGCGGGTCCATACGGCGGTTCGTAGGCGACGACCGCGGTGACGCGCTCGGGCAGCCGGGCGGCGAACTCGAGCGCAACGATGCCACCGAAGCTGACGCCGACGAGCACTGCCGTGTCGAGGCTCTCGGCATCGAGGATGGCGCGAAGGTCGCCGACGTGTACCTCGATGTCGAGCGGTGTCGGATCGGCGAGGCGACTCGCCCCACTCCCCCGCCGATCGACCGCATGGACGGTCCGGTCGTCACCGGCCGCGAGGTCGCGGGCGAGACCCGTCAACTGCCCGGCCGTGGAGAGCGTCCCGTGGAGCAGGAGGAGGTGGGTGGGCCCGCGACCGAAGCTGCGCCAGGCGATCCGGGTCCCGTCGGGTCGCTCGACGTCGCCGGGCCGTGGCGGTTCGGGCGGCGCCGACGCGTCCTCGGCCGGGGCGGGCTCAGGTTCGAGCATCGCCCGCATCTCGACCCGGCGGAGCTTCCCGCTGTCGGTGCGGGGCAGGGTCGCGACGCGGATGAAGGCGGCCGGGACCTTGAACGCGGCGAGGCGCTCGCGGCAGTGGCTCGCCATCGCCTCGTCACCGGGATCGGCGGCCCCTTCGCGCAACACCACGGCCGCCACCGGAACGTGTCCCATCGTGGGATCGCGGCGGGCCACGACGGCAGCCTCCGCGATCGCGGGGTGGTCGAGCAGGACGGCCTCGACCTCCGATGGCGAGATGTTCTCGCCGCCACGGACGATCCGGTCGGTGCGGCGGTCGAGGACGAAGAGGCGTCCGTCGACGTCGAGCCGGCCCACGTCACCGGTCCTCAGCCAACCGTCGCTGGTCAGGACCGAAGCGGTCGACGCGGGGTCGCCCAGGTACGCGATGAACCGGGCAGGGCTGCGCACCTCGATCTCGCCGGCACCGATCGGGTCGGGCCCGGCGATCCGGATGTCGACGCCCGGGAGGGGTCGGCCCGCGCTGTCGGGATGGGCAGCCGCCTCGTCGGTCGGGAGGGCGGTGACGCCGGAGCCGGCCTCGGACAATCCATACGTCGGGACGACGGGCCAGCCGGCTGCAAGCGCGCGACGAACCAGCTCCGACGGGATGGTCCCGCCACCCAGCGGGACGGCTCGAACGGTCGCCGGTGGCGGGGCGTCCCGGGCGAGGTCCATGATCCTCGTGAGCGTCGTCGGCACCAGCGAGACGTGACTGGGCGACGGGTCGGCCGTCAGTGCGGCGAGGATCGCAGCCGGATCCGGTCGGTCCAACACGACGAGCGGGACCCCAGCGAGGGCAGCTCGCCAGACCACGCCAAGACCCGCCACATGGGCGAGTCCGACTGCGAGGAGCCAGCCCGTGGCGGGCGGCAGCGTCGCGAGCCAGGCGTCGGCGCTCGCCTCGAGCGCGGCGTCGGACAGCAGGACGACCTTCGGCTGACCGGTCGTCCCGGAGGTCAGGATCGCGGCGGCTGGTTCGTCGGGCGATCCGCGGGTGGGCGTGGCGATGCCCGTGCGTGCCGATGCGTCGTCGCCGGCCTCCATCGAGCCACCGTCATCGAGCGCCAGCCGGCCGATCCCGAGTGCCGCCTGCGCCTCCGCGAGATCCGCCCCGTGGACCACGACCCGTGGCATGACGACCGCGGCCGCAGCGGTCAGTTCGGTCGGGGTCAGTCCCGTGCCCAGCGGCGCGATCACGGCCCCGACCCGCGCCACGCCGTGGATCGCCGCGATCGCCGCGGCGGACGGCCGCGCCAGCAGCGCCACCCGGTCACCGCGTCCGACCCCCAAGGCGATGAGTGCGCGGCCGAACCCGTCGGCTCTCCGATCCAGCGTGCTGCGATCCCAGCGGGTCACGCCATCGACCACGGCTAAGTCCATGGGAGCCTCGGCCGCCGCGAGGCGTGCGGCCTCGGCGAGCGGCCTGAACCGGAGTGGCGACGTCACGGCGCGGACCCGACGGCCTCGACCCGATACCGATCCAGCGCCCGTCCGTCGAGCTCGATCCCGAGTCCCAGGCTCCCCGTGCCGACCGGGGCGATCATCCGCCCGTCCTCGACGATCAGCGACTCGGCCAAGAGATCGTGCTCCAGTAATCCCGCTGTCGCGAGCCCGTGGTCGGGCGGGGCGGCAAGCCTGGGACCGATCACCTCGGGCAGCCCAGCGGCCATCGCGAGCCCGGCCGCGATCCCGATCCCGGTCTCGAAGAGCGTGCTGATGACCACCGGAACGCCACGATCGGCGGCGAGCTCGGCGATCTCTGCGACCGCGCTCGGACCACCGACCCGCGCCGCCTTGACCACGAGCACGTCGACGGCTTCGGCGAGCAGGAGCTCCCGGACGTCGCGGACGGAGGCCGCCGCTTCATCGGCGGCGATCGGGATCCGCACGCGCCGCCGTAACTCCGCCAACCCGTCGATGTCATGCGCGGGGAGCGGTTGTTCGACGAACTCGACACCGAACCGCGCGATCGCCTCCAGGCGGTCCTCCGCGGTCGCCAGGTCCCAGGCGCCGTTGACGTCGATGCGGAGGCGAACATCCGGTCCGACGGCTGTCCGGATCGCCCGGATCCGCTCGACCAGCACCTCCGTCTCGCGTTCCCCTCCGGCCTTCACCTTGAGCGTCGCGAACCCGGATTCGACCGACTGTCGCGCCGCCTCGGCCACGGCGTCGGGTCCAAGCGACGGCAGCGTCGCGTTGACCGCCACCCCATCGCCATCGGGCGCGATCGTGGCCGGGAGGGAGCCCTCGAGATCGAGCCGGGCGGCTTCGATGGCGGCGTTGAGCGCGCGGCCCGGGGCCCCTTGGAAGTCGAGATCCGTCCGCGTCGGTAGTCCCACCCGCGTCAGGGCATCGGCGGTCTCGCGGATCAGGGCGGCGAGGATCGTTTCGGCGACATCGCCGGTCGCGGGCTCGAGGACGGCCTCGCCCAGCCCGACACGGCCGTCGACATCCGTCAACCGGATGAGCCATGCCTCGCGCTCCACCCAGATCCCGGTCGCGGTCGCGAAGGGTCGGCGGAACGGGATCCGTACGCGGTCGGCCGTGAAGGCGCGGATGACTGTCACGTGGAGCTGGCCGCCATCGTCAGCCCGACGCCGAACAGCACGCCGAAGACAAGCGCGAGCCGGGCCGTCCCCTTGAGGACCGGGTTGAGCTGGCGCGGCTCGGCGAAGGTCCGGACCGTCCGGAGCAAGGGCGACGCGAGGGGCAGCGCGACGATCGGCAGGAGGACCGTCAAGCGCCACCCCGCCACGGCCAGGCCGACCGGGACCAGGAACGCGACCGCCAGGAGCGTCGCGAATTCCAGCCGTGTCGCTCGCACGCCGAGGATGACCGCCAGCGTCCGTTTGCCGGCCGCAGTGTCGGTCGGGATGTCGCGCAAGTTGTTGACCACGAGGATCGCCGTGGTGATGGCGCCGACGGGGATCGCGGCCGCGATGAACAGCGGTTCGAGGCGCCCGGCCTGGAGGTAGGCCGTCCCGGCGACGGCCACGAGACCGAAGAAGACGAAGACGAACACCTCGCCGAGTCCGCGGTAGCCGTACGGCCACGGCCCGCCCGTGTAGGCGAGGGCTGCGACGATCGCGAGCGCGCCGATGGCGAGCAGGATCGGCCCGCCGATGACCGTCAGCCCGAGCCCGACGAGCCCGGCCAGGACCACGGTCAGCGCGATCGCGACCTCGAGCTGTCGCTCCGTGACGAGACCGGCCGCGGCGACCCGGATCGGGCCCGTCCGTGCCGGCGTGTCGGCGCCCTTGCGGAAGTCGGACAGATCGTTCGACAGGTTCGCGGTGATCTGCAGCAAGAGCGCGACCGCGAGGCAACCGATCGCCGCGTCCGCCCGGAACGGCGTCCCGACCGCGAACGCGGCACCCAGGCCCACGATGACGCCGCTGAGCGCCGCCGGCAGCGTCGCCGGCCGGATGGCCAGCAGCCAGATGCGGAGCGTCGACGGTCGGTCGGAGCCCGTCATGGGCGACGCGGGAAACGAGAGAAGTCCGGCTTCCGCTTCTCGAGGAAGGCCGTCGAACCCTCGTGCGCCTCGTCGGTCGTGTAGTAGAGACCGGTCGCATTGCCCGCGAACTCCTGGAGTCCAGCCAGCCCGTCCGTGGCCACCAGGAAGGCGGACTTGAGGAATCGGATCGCGGTGGGACTCATGGCCAGGATCTCGTGCGCCCAGGTGACGCCTTCGGCCTCGAGGTCGGCCTGCGGCACCACGTGGTTGACGAGGCCCATCTCGAGCGCCGCCGCCGCGTCATAGCGGCGGCACAGGAACCAGATCTCCTTGGCCTTCCGGTCGCCGACCAGGCGCGCGAGGAGGCCGATCCCGAACCCCGCGTCGAAGCTCCCGACCTGGGACCGACCTGTCCGAAGATCGCGTTGTCCGACGCGATCCCGAGGTCGCACACCACCTGCAGGACCTGCCCGCCACCGATGGCATAGCCGTTGACGAGGGCGATGACCGGGATCGGAAGCGACCGGATCTGGCGCTGCAGGTCGAGGACGTTGAGCCGCGCGAGACCGTCCCCGCCGACATACCCGCCGCGATCCTTGTAGCGCTGGTCACCACCCGAGCAGAAGGCCTTGTCGCCGGCACCCGTCAGGAGGACGCAGCCGATCGTCGGGTCGTCGCGGATCCGCGCGAAGGCGTCGATCAGCTCCTTGACCGTCTCCGGCCGGAAGGCGTTGTGGACCTCGGGCCGGTCGATCGTCACGCGAGCGATCCCGGTCCCCGAATGCTCGTAGCGGATGTCCTCGTAGTCGACGACGGACGTCCAGGTGACGGTGGCGGTCATGCGGCTGGTTCCTCCAGGAATGCGATGGCGAGTTCGCGAAAGCGCGTGGGCGTCTCGAGGTGGGGTGTGTGGCCGGCTCCGGGTATGGTCACGAGTCTGGCGCCGGCGATGCCGGCCGCGATCGCGGTCGCGCGACCGAGCCCGACCGTGTCACGTTCGCCGGCGATGACGAGCGTGGGGGCCGCGACCTCGGCGAGGCGACCATGGAGAGGTCCCATGCTCCCCTGCCCGGCGCCGCGGAGGCTGGCGGCCAGCCCGGCCGGATGGTTCCGGAGGCGCTCGGCGTGGAGGCGCGCGCGGCGGGCCGGTGGCAGGTCGGCATGGCTGGCGAAGACCGGCTGGCGCTCCCACTCGTCGACGAAGGGCTCGATGCCGTCGCGCTCGAGTCGGTCTGCGAGGGCGGCGTCCGCGGCGCGTCGTGCCTCGCGCTGGGTCTCGTCGGCGATCCCGGCCGATGGGCTCTCGAGGACCAGGCGGCGGACGACCCTCGGGTGCGCGATGGCCAGCCGGAGGGCGACGCGCGCGCCGAGCGAGTAGCCGAGGACGTGAGCCGGCGAGGCGTGGGCGCGATCCAGGATCGTCGCGAGGTCGTCGGCCGATCGCTCCACGCTCGCGCGGGATGCATCACCTGGGATGGCCGACCGGCCGTGACCGGGAAGATCGACCGTGATGAGGCGGAACCGTCGGGCGAACGCCGTCGCGTGGGTTCCCCAGCTCGTCCCTCGGCCGGTGAAGCCGTGGAGCACGAGCAGCGAGGCGCCCGTGCCGCGAACGCGGACCTCCAGGCGGAGACCATCGACGACCATGCCGGTCACAGCGCCGCCAACGCATCGGCCACGACGGCCGCAGCCTCGTGATGCAGCTCCACGTTCCGCCTCCGCTCGGTCCGGAACGACAGGACCCGGACCCCCGGGCGACCGATCGACGCGCCGAGCGCCGCGGCCAGGTCGGCCGGCCCGACCGCCTTGTGATCGCCACCGAGCGCCGTCACGATCGGGCCGACATCGATGCCGTGGGCGTCCCGAACAGCTCCTCGTAGTGCTCCGGAAGGCCGACCTCGGGGGCCTCGGTCGATGCCTGCGGCAGGAACGAGAAGATCCCGCCGCCGTCGTTGTCGACGAGCACGATGGTCGCCGACAGGTCGTGCAGCCGGGCGGCGACGAGCGCATTGAGGTCGTGCAGGAACGACACGTCCCCGACGACAAGGACGACCGGACCGATGCCGGCGGCGGCGGCGCCGAGCGCGGTCGAGACGACACCATCGATGCCGTTCGCGCCGCGGTTCGACAGCGGCCGGATGGCGCGGTCGCTCCCCGGCAGCCAGGCGTCGAGATCGCGCACCGGCATGCTGTTCCCGGCCCACAGGAGAGCCTCATCGGGGAGCAGCTCGCCGAGCAGGGAGAACGGCTGACCCTCGAAGGGTTCTCCGCGTGCCGTCACGCCCTTGAGCCAGTCGCGAAGCGTGCGGTCGGCGACACCGTCGGCATCGGTCCAGGCTCTCCCCCACATGGTGTCGGGCGGACCGCCGTCGGCGGCGCTTCGGCGTCCAGCTCGACCGCCAACGCGACCGCTGTGGCCACCGCGTCGGCGTGGATGAACGTCGTCGGGATGATCGCTGGATCGCCCCAGCCGCGGTCGCCGTCGACGACGATCTGCGTGGGCATGGCCTCGCCGAGGAGCGTCAGGAGCGGCTTGGAGGTCGGGGTCGCCCCGAACCGGATGACCAGCTCGGGCAGGTGCTCGTCTCGCCACGGGCCGGCGCGGACGAGATGGTCGGCATGCGACAGGACGAGCGCGCGGTCGTGTGGCCCGCAACGGACGCCCGAGAGCGGGTCGGCCGCGATCGGATAGCCGGTCGCACGCGCCAGTCGGGCCAGGGCTGGCGGAAGGTCCGGATCGTCCGAGGGCCCCGCCACGATCAGGCCGCGCTCCGTCGCTAGGAGACGCCCGGCGAGGTCCGCCACATCCTCCTCGCCCAGTGCGGAACGGCCGGCAACCACATCCGTGAACGCGCGCGATGTCCACGCGCCGTCCGCCTCGGCATCCAGCGGGCCGAGCGCACCTGCCGGCACGAGCGGTTCGCGAAACGGGACGTTGAGATGGACGGGGCCGGCCGGTCCGGAACGGGCCATCGCGACGGCCCTCCCCACCACCGACCGGACATGGCGTCGCGTCTCGGGCGCGCCGTCGAGAAGCGGCAGTTCCGCGTACCAGCGCACGTGGCCGCCGAAGATGTGGCCCTGGTCGATGGTCTGGGGTGCGCCACGCTCGCGGAGCTCGGGTGGGCGATCGGCGGTCAGCAGGACGAGCGGCACCCGCGCGAGGGATGCCTCGATGACCGAGGGGAGGAGGTTGGCCACCGCGGTCCCCGACGTCACGATGACGGCGACAGGTCGCCGCGACGCCCGGGCCATCCCCAGCGCGAAATAGCCGGCCGACCGCTCGTCGAGCAGGACCCGGACGCGGAGACCAGGGTGGGCCTTCGCCGCCAGTGCGAGCGGCGTCGAGCGCGAGCCGGGGCAGACGACGACCTCGTGCACGCCCGCTTCGGCGAGCTCCGAGACGATCCCGCGGAGCGCGAGGACATCGGTCATCGGCTGTCCTCCTCGCCGCCACCGAGCGCGAGGAGCATCGTCCTGAGCTTGAGCCCGGACTCGGCCCACTCCCGCTCCGCCTCCGAATCCGCGACGATCCCGCACCCGGCGAACAGGGTGGCGTCCCGGCCCGCGACGATGCCGCAGCGCAGCGCGACCATCAGCTCCCCGTCGCCGTCGGCACTCAGCCGGCCGATCGGGCCGGCATACCACCCTCGGTCGAAGCCCTCGTGCTCGTCGATCATCGCCAGCGCGATGTCGCGCGGCGCTCCACCGACGGCCGGTGTCGGGTGGATCCGCTCGGCCAGCGCGAGCAGGCCCGCTTCGTCGTGGGTCGTCCCGGTGATGGGCGTCACGAGATGTTGAAGATGTCGGAGCGGCAGGATCGCCGGCGTGTCGGCGATCTGGAGGTCGTCGACGATCGGGGTCAGGCCGGCCCGCAGCGTATCGACCACGACGGCGTGCTCCTCGCGCTCCTTCTCGCTGGCCAGCAGGGCGGTGGCGAGCCGGTCGTCCTCCCCCGGATCCCGGCCACGCGGCGCCGAACCGGCGATGGCGGTCGTCTCGAACGCACGGCCGATCGTCCGGACGAGCCGCTCAGGTGTTGCCCCCAGGAAGGTGCACCCATCACGGGCAAAGGCGAACGTCGTGCTCTCGGGGGCCGTCAGCGCGAGGTGCCGAAGTGCCGCCGTGATATCGAGATCCGTCGCCGCCCGGTAGACGGCCCGTCGCGCCAGCACGACCTTGTCGATCCGACCACGACCGACGGCGCCGGCGAAGAGACCGACCATCCGGTCCCAGCCGGCTCGGTCGGGGCGTTCGTCGATCAGGGCGAGGGGGACGGGATCGGCCGCTGGCGTGTCGCGATGATCGAGCGCCCCGCGATGGAGGTCGTCCCACAGCCGCCCGACATCGCCGGCGTCGATGCCCGCGACCTGCTCCGGACCGATCGCGATCGTCAAGCCCGTGTCCGTGCCCGCCTGCGCGACGGCGAACATGGGCAGGACCAGCGAGCTGGGGCCGAATGGCGCCCACGGGTCGCCCGCCTCGGGGATGCGTCCGCTGAACCCGAGACCACCGAGCAGGGTCGGACCCGTTTCCGGCACGCCCGCGCCGGATGACACCGCCGCGTCGAGCAGTCCCCGCCACGCCGTCGCAGCGGCCGTGAACCGGTCGGGACCACCGCCATCGAACGCCCATGCGCGCCCGATCCCGACGATCGATCGATCCGCGGCGGGCTGGAGCCAGAGCGCGGCTTCGACACCCAGGGCATGGGCGGCGCCGAACAGGTCGACCGGGTCGATGGCGGTGGCGGTTCGCGCCGCCCAGGCGAGCCCGCGCCCGCCGTCGCTCCGACTCATCGCCGCGAGCCGGACAAGGTCGAGCTCGATGGGATCGGTGGTGCTGGCCTCCCGCCGGTCGGTGACGGTCACGGTGCTGCCGCGGAACCGAGGGCGATCCGCGCCTCGTCCACGCCGACGCTCCGGAGCAGCAGGGCGCGCAGCGTCGGATAGACCGATTCCAGGGGCTCGGGGTCGTCGGTCAGCAGCCAACGTGCCACGACCTCGTTGAGCGCCCCGAACCAGGCGACCCCGGTCAGCGCCGTGTCGATCGGCGGGATCGTGCCGGCCTCGACCGCCTCGTCGAGGTAGCCCGCGATCATCGCCGCGAACCGGTCGTGGAGCGCGTTGGTCTCGGCGTTGAAGACTCGCCCGGCCCCCATGGCGTCGACGAACAGCAGCCTCGCCATCGTGCGATGGCCGGCGAACGTCAGGAGGACGGTGCGCAGCGCGGCGTCGGCTCGGGCGATCGGCTCGGTCTGCTCGGCGACCGCCTTGTCGACCTTGGCCGCGAGTCGGTCCGCGGTCGTCCGGATCAGCTCGCGGAAGATCGCCTCCTTGGTCGGGAAATGGAAATAGACCCCGCCCTTGCTCGTCTCGGCCGCCGCTGCGATCTCGTCGACCGCCGTGTCGCGATACCCTCGCAGCGAGAACGTGTGGAACGCCGCGTCGAGGATCTGCTCACGTCGCGCCCGACTCCGCTCTGCCTGTGTCGGCGCTCGCGCCTTGTTCCGACTCATCGCTCGCGACCCCACCAACAAACCGACCGACCAGTCGGTATGTTGCGATGGTAGCGCGTCTGTGGTCCATGGGGCGGCGTCCCGTGGTGGGTGAGCGGCGGTGAAGCGCTGATCGGCATCCTCGACGGATGGACGTGATCCGGTTCGGGCTCGGTATGCGCGCACTTCGGCGTCGTCGCCGTTGGACGCAAGCGCGACTCGCCTCGGAGGCGCGCGTCTCGAGAGCGGTCATCTGGCGGATCGAGCGCGGGCACGCCGATCGCGTCGCGCTCCACACACTCATTGGCGTCGCGGCTGCCCTCGGCGCACGGGTGGATGTGCGCCTCCTGTGGCACGGCGAGGGGCTTGACCGACTGCTTGATGCCCGTCACGCCAGCCTGGTCGATCGCGTCGTCGAGTTGCTCTCGTCGAGCCGGTGGGAACTCGCGACCGAGGTGTCGTTCAGCATCCGAGGCGAGCGCGGATCCATCGATATCCTCGCGTTCCACCCGGCGACCGGGTCGCTCCTGGTCATCGAGGTCAAGTCGGTCGTGCCAGACATGCAAGCCATGCTTGTGACCATGGACCGGAAAGGTCGTCTCGCCCACGAGATCGCACGGGATCGCGGCTGGAAGGTGACATCCGTGACCCGGCTGCTTGTCCTTCCAGACGACCGGACTGCGCGGCGACGGGTCGACCACCATGCCGCCACGTTCAGATCCGCGCTACCCGCCCGAACCGTCGAGGTCAAGCGCTGGATCCGGGAACCGGTCGGTGTCATCCACGGGGTCCTGTTCCTGTCAGATGCACCTGAGGCGAGCGCTCGTCAGCGAATGGCTGGCCCTTCGCGCGGAACGCGGGGGTAGCCAGGCGTGGCCCGACCGGTCAGCCTGCCCCGTTTCCGGCAGAAGCACGCGTGGCGAGGCATATGACACGAAGTCCCTGACTTGCGCTCGCCTGGCGAGCATTTGACAGAAGACCGTGCCCTTTGGGCGACGAACCCGGACGTGCCGGGGTGGGCCGAGCCGGGCCGACGGACCTGCCGCGCCGAGCCCCGGGCCGGCGTGCCGCGGCGGGCCGGGCCGGGCCGGGCCGAGCCGGGCCGACGGACCCACGCAGTGAAGTGGTCCGCAGGTCTCCCGCGTGCCTAGAATCGAAACGGCCCGCAGTTTCCCTGCGGGCCGTTCGCCTGTTCGCCGAGGAGCTCGGACGACCTAAACCTCCTTGAACTCGCCCTCGACCGTCTCCTCGTCGGCCGCAGCGCCGTCGCCGGCACCTTCGCCCGTGCCGTCGCCCGACTCCCCAGCGCCACCGTCCGACGATCCGTTGCCCGAATCGCCGGCCGATGAGGCCGCCGCCTGGTAGGCCGCCGTCGACACCCGTTGGAGCGTCTCTGCCAGTGACGACATGCCGCTCTTGACGGCCTCCATGTCGGAGCCCTTGAGCGAGTTCCGGAGCGACTCGACCTTGTTCTCGACCTCGGCCTTGTCCTCGGGCGACACCTTGTCGCCGAGGTCCTTGATGGCACGTTCGGCCTGGAACGACAGGGCCTCCGCCTGGTTGCGCGTCTCGACTTCCTCGCGCCGCACGCGATCCTCCTCGGCGTGCTCCTGGGCGTCGCGGACCATCTGGTCCACGGCGCTCTTGTCGAGCATCGACGAGGCCGTGATACGGACCTGCTGTTCCTTGCCGGTCGCCCGGTCCTTGGCCTTGACGTCGAGGATCCCGTTGGCGTCGATGTCGAAGGTGACCTCGATCTGCGGGATGCCGCGCGGGGCCGGCGGGATGCCGTCGAGGATGAAGCGACCCAGCGTCTTGTTGTCGGCCGCGAAGTCGCGCTCGCCCTGGAGGACGTGGATCTCGACCTGCGACTGCGAATCGGACGCGGTCGAGAAGACCTGCGACTTCGAGGTCGGGATGGTCGTGTTCCGCTCGATGAGCTTGGTCATCACGCCACCGAGCGTCTCGATGCCGAGCGACAACGGGGTCACGTCGAGCAGCAGGACGTCCTTGACGTCACCGGCGAGCACGCCCGCCTGGATCGCGGCGCCGATGGCCACGACCTCGTCGGGGTTGACGCCCTTGTGCGGCTCCTTGCCCCCGAACATCGCCTTGACCGCGTCGACCACGGCGGGCATGCGGGTCATGCCGCCGACGAGGATCACCTCGTCGATGTCGGCGGGCTTCAGACCGGCGTCCTTGAGTGCGGCCTTGACCGGGCCTTCGGTCTTGCTTGACCAGGTCGGTGACGAGGTCTTCCAGCTTGGCCCGTGTCAGGGACACGACGAGGTGCTTCGGCCCCGTCGCATCGGCCGTGATGTACGGCAGGTTGATCTCTGTGGTCGCCGTCGAGGACAGTTCGATCTTGGCCTTCTCGGCCGCTTCCTTGAGCCGCTGGAGCGCCTGCTGGTCCTTGGCCAGGTCGATGCCCTGGTCCTTCTTGAACTCGGCCAGCAGCCAGTCGATGACACGCTGGTCGAAGTCGTCGCCGCCGAGGTGCGTATCGCCGTTGGTCGCCTTGACCTCGAAGACGCCCTCGCCGAGCTCCAGGATGGAGATGTCGAAGGTGCCGCCGCCCAGGTCGTAGACGGCGATCTTCTCGTCGCCCTTCTTGTCGAGACCGTAGGCGAGCGCCGACGCCGTGGGCTCGTTGATGATCCGCTTGACGTCGAGCCCGGCGATCCGCCCGGCGTCCTTGGTCGCCTGGCGCTGCGTGTCGTCGAAGTAGGCCGGGACCGTGATGACCGCCTCGGTCACCTTCTCGCCGAGATACGCCTCGGCGTCGGTGCGCAGCTTCTGCAGGATCATCGCGCTGATCTCGGGCGGCGTGTAGCTCTTCCCGTCGGCGAGCTTCACGGACACGCCGTCGCTCTTGCCGTCCTTCTCCAGGGTGTACGGGACGAGCCCCTTGCTGCGCTTGACCTCCGAGTCGTCCCAGCGGCGGCCCATGAAGCGCTTGATCGAATAGACGGTGTTGGTCGGGTTGGTCACCGCCTGGCGCTTGGCCAGCTGGCCGACGAGACGCTCGCCGGTCTTGGTGAATGCGACGACGGACGGGACCGTGCGGCCGCCTTCAGCCGAGGCGATGACGGTCGGCTCGCCGCCCTCCATGACAGCGACGACCGAGTTCGTCGTGCCGAGGTCGATGCCGATGATCTTTCCCATCTCGAATGGTGCTCCTTCGTGGTGTGGCGGGGTCAGGCTGGGCTGTCTGTGGATTCGGTGGTGGCGACGGCCACGAGGGCCGGGCGGATGACGCGGTCGCGCATCCGATAGCCGCGGCGGACTTCCTCGACGATCTCGCCGTCGGGTCGGTCGGTCCCGGCGACGTTGGCGATCGCCTCGTGCTCGCGCGGGTCGAACGGTCGACCGGGCGCCGCGTCGATGGAGGTCACGCCCTCGCTCTCGAGGAAGAGGCGGAGCTTGCGGTCGATGGCGGCGATGCCCTCGAACCATGGGTCACCTGCGATCGCATCGGGTCGCGCTTCGATGGCCCGATCGAAGTCGTCGGCCACGGTCAGGACCTTGCGGATGAGGTCCTCACCGGCGAGACCGAGTTCGCGCATCCGCTCCTCGGTCGTGCGGCGCTTGAAGTTCTGGAACTCGGCCCGTTCGCGCTGGAGCGCGCCGAGGTACTCGTCGGCGGTCCCCAGGGCGGCATCCCGCTCCGCGGTGAGGGCCTCGATCTGGGCCACGAGCGCGGTCGCGGACACGTCGATCCCGTCGATGCGCTCCTGCGCGCGGGTACGGCGTCGCTCAGGCATACAGGTGATCCACCAATTCGTTCATGAGACCGGACACGAAGCGGACCGTGCCGATCGCCTGGGAGTAGGACATCCGCGTCGGCCCGAGGACGCCGACCACGCCGATGGCGCGGCCGGGCCGCCCGTACGACGCGAGGACGAGTGAGACGTCGCGCATCTCGAGCGGCTCGTTCTCGTGCCCGATGAAGATCCGGACCTGGCCGGAGCCGGCGACGCTGCCCACGAGACCACCGAGGTACGCCCGGTTCTCGAGGGCGCTGAACACGCGCCGCAGCTTGTCGCTCTGGGAGAACTCGGGCGCCTCCATGACGTTGAGCAGGCCGTCGCTGAAGACCTCCTCGATGGCGGCCGAATCGTATTCACGGACGATCTTGACGATGCGCTCACCCACCCGCCGGGCGAGGGCCTCCAGGCGGTCGTCGTCGCGCAGGGTCACGAGCCGGGCGGCGGCAAGGCCCGCGGTCGTGTCGGCCAGACGGTCATTGAGCAACCCGGCGACTGCGTTGAGCGTCGCCTGGTCGACCGCCTCGTCGCCATCGAGCGTGACGAGGGCCTGCTTGATGGACCCCTCGCGCAGGACGAGGATGAGGCTGGCCATCCGCTCGTTGATGGCGACCAGGTCGATCCGCCGGATGTGTGCGGCACGTGGCTTGGCGGGGGTGGCCAGACCGGCCGAGCCTGTGACGGTGGCGAGGGTCGTCGCCGCCAGCCGGAACCAGTGCTCGCTGGCGAACTCCACCTGGCCGAACTGGTGGCGGATCATCAGCTGCTCCACGGCCGGGAGCGGCACCGTGTCCACGATCGACTCGACGTAGAAGCGATACCCGGCGTCGGTGGGGATGCGCCCGGCCGACGTGTGCGGGTGGGTGAGGAGGCCGTTGGCCTCGAGCTCGGCGAGGATGCTGCGGACGGTCGCGCTCGACACGCCGAGGCCGTAGCGCTCGACGAGCGCCATGCTGCCGACCGGGGTCGCGGTCGTGACGTATTCCTCGATGACGGCCCGAAGGATCGACTGTGCGCGAAGGTCCAGGGGGCCGAGGGGGCGGCGATTTCGACGCGCCAAGGGCCGTTCTCCTCGTTGTTAGCACTCTATGGTGGAGAGTGCTAACGGTGTTCGCGGCATCGTAGCAGTCGCGGACCGCGAGTGTCAACGCCGCCGGACGGGTTTCCGACCTCCGGCGCGTCCCGGCGCACCGGTCCGAGGCGGGTCAGACGAGGCGCGAGAAGAGCTCGTTCGACAGCAGTCGACCGCGTGTCGTCAGCACGATGCGGTCATCGTCGGTCACCTCGAGCAGCTCGGCGGCGAGCGCCCAGCCGAAGACGTCGGCGAGCGGCGGCTCGTTGGCCTCCGCTCGTGTCACGCCACGGTCCGTCCGCAGGCCGAGGATCACGCCCTCGGCGGCGGCCGTCTGCGGGTCGACGACCTCCGACCCACCCGGCGGGAGGGTCGCGGCGCCACCACCCGGTGGCGTGAGCGCGGCGATGTAACCGTCGAGTCGGGCCGCATTCCAGCGTCTGGTGACGCCATCGAATGCGTGGGCGCCCGGCCCGACCGCCTCGTACGGACGACGTCGCCAGTAGATGAGGTTGTGGCGGCTCTCATGGCCCGGCCGCGCCCAGTTGCTGATCTCGTACCCGTGCCAGCCGTCGGCCGCCAGCCGATGGACGGCATGGTGGTACTGGGCGGCTGCCCGGTCTTCGTCCTGGCGCGGTCGGGACCGCGCCCGCCAACGGCGCGCACCCGGCGTCGTCGGCAGGTGGTCGCCGCCCGGCCCGGTCAGTCCCTCGGCCTCCGGGTCGTCGAGCGTGAGGGCGTACAGCGACAGGTGGTCGGGTCGGAGGGCGAGGGCCGTCTCGAGCGTCTCCATCCAGCCGCCCACCGTTCCGTCCGGGATGTCGTACAGGAGATCGAGGCTGACCGACCCGATCCGTGCCGCTCGGGCAGCGGCGACGGCAGTCGCGACGTCAGCGGCCCGGTGCCGTCGCCCGAGACGCACGCAATTCGCCGTCCGACATCGACTGGGCGCCGATCGACAGGCGAGTGACCCCTGCCGCCCTGAGCTCGACGGCGTCGCCGCGCTCGTCAGGCCCGGGGTTCGCCTCGAGGGTCACCTCGGCGCCGGCGGCCAGGCCGAACCTCGCCCGGATGCGCTCGAGGAGTCGGGCCACGGCCTCGGCCGGCAGGAGCGACGGGGTGCCGCCGCCGATGTAGACCGTCTCGAGCGGGGCACGATCGGGCCCGAACGCCTCGTCGAGGCCATCGGCGCGAAGGACGAGCTCCGCATCGAGCGCGGCCAGGAAGGCGCGGATCCGTGCTCGCGGGCCACGCGCCTCGGCGCCGGCGTACACGACGAAGTCGCAGTACGGACAGATCGAGACACAGAACGGGATGTGGACGTACAGGGCGACCGGCGCGGCCCGCGCGTCCGGATCCGGCGCGGCCCCCGCCCTCGCGCTCACCGGTCTCGAGGCGCGGACTCTCGCGGCCCGATGACGCGCCAACCATCGGGCGGCCGGCGGCGCCGCTCGATCTCCTCGACCTCGCGGTGGCGCGGCTTCGTCTGGCCGGTATGACCCGTGCACAGGAAGACCGCGAAGCGTGTGATGGCGTGGCCGAGGAAGGCGGCGGCGATCCCGCCGGTCGCGGCCGTCAGCCAGCCGCCGAGGAGACCCATCCCGAGCGTCAGGACCAGCAGGTAGCGATCTCGCCCGGGGGCGCCGAGGCGAGTGGTCAGCGTGTAGACGATCGCCTGGATGACGTTGGCGAGACTGGGGTCCATGCCGCTCGACAGCAGCAAGCCGAACAGGGCGCCGCGGAACGTCGCCTCGTCGATGAAGGCGGTGGCCGTCGAGTTGAGCAGCGCGCCCGGGTACGACGCCGCATCGGGGAAGCGGATCCGGTGATAGCGGAACGTGGCGAAGCCGACCGCGAAGGCGATCCCGAGGACGCCGTACGCGATGCCGCCGATGACCGTCTTGAGCCGATCGCCCGACCCGAGGAAGAGCGTCGACTGGGCGGACGGGGCGATGACCAGGATGGCGACGGCAAGCCCGAACCCGATCGCGTACCACGTCAGCCGGCGCCGGATCCGGGGGCGCTCGCCGGCGGCGGTCGCCTCGTAGTACTCGGCCGTCCCGAACTTCTCGGCGTCCAGCCGGAGCATGATCAGGAGCAGGGTCAGGCCGATGGTCACGAGCGAGCGCCCGATCGTGATCAGGTCGTCCATCGGGACCGGCCTACGTCTCGTCCATCCGAAGCATCGCCAGGAATGCCTCCTGCGGGATCTCCACCGAACCCACCCGCTTCATCCGCTGTTTGCCTTCCTTCTGTTTCTCGAGCAGCTTGCGCTTGCGGGTGATGTCACCACCGTAGCACTTGGCAAGGACGTTCTTGCGCATGGCACGCACGGTCTCGCGTGCGATGACGTTGGAGCCGATGGCGGCCTGGATGGGGATCTCGAACATCTGCCGCGGGATGAGCTGCTTGAGACGCTCGGCCAGCGCGCGGCCGGTGGCCTGGGCTCGATCGCGATGGACGATGAGCGAGAGGGCGTCGACCGGCTCGCCGTTGACCAGGATGTCCACCTTCGACAGGTTGGCCGCTCGATAGCCGAGCTCCTCGTAGTCCATCGAGGCGTAGCCCTGGCTGCGGCTCTTCATCTGGTCGAAGTAGTCGACGATCAGCTCCGCGAGCGGCATCTCGAAATGGAGGACGACCCGGGTCGGGTCGAGGTATTCCATCGTCGTGAAATCGCCGCGACGGTTGGTCGACAGCTCCATCAACGGTCCGATGTAGCCGCTCGGCGTCACCACGCTGAGCTTGACCCAGGGTTCCTCGATGGTCTCGATGTCGGTCGGGTTGGGGAGGAGGGCCGGGTTGTCGACGACGACCTCGCCACGACCCATCGTCAGCTGCACGTGGTATTCGACCGATGGTGCCGACGCGATGAGGTCAAGCCCGAATTCGCGCTCGAGGCGCTCCTGGACGATCTCCATGTGGAGGAGCCCAAGGAAGCCGCAGCGGAAGCCGAACCCGAGCGCCACCGAGCTTTCGGGCTCGTAGGTGAAACTGGCGTCGTTGAGGTGGAGCTTCTCGAGCGCGTCGCGGAGCAACGGGTAGTCCTCGCCGCTGACCGGGTAGATGCCGGCGAACACGAGGCTCTTGGCCTCCTGGTAACCGGGTAGCGGCTCGGACGCGGGGCGCGCGACGCTCGTGACGGTGTCGCCGACCTGGGCCTCGCGGACGCTCTTGAGCCCGGTCGCGACATAGCCGACCTCGCCCGCCACCAACTGGCGGACCGGGACGAGCTGTGGCCGGAAGACGCCCAGTTCGAGTGGATCCGCGACCGCGCCGCTGGCCATCAATCGGATCTGTTCGCCGTCGCGGATGGTGCCCTGCGCGAGGCGGACATAGACGACGACGCCCTTGTACGCGTCGTAGTGGCTGTCGAAGATGAGCCCCTGGAGCGGCTTCGCCGGGTCGCCCTTCGGCGCGGGGATGCGCGCGACGATCGCCTCGAGGATCTCGGGGACGCCGGTGCCGTCCTTCGCCGAGGCCAGGATGACTTCCTCGCGCGGGATGGCGAGGACGCTCTCCAGTTCGTCCATGATCGTTTCCGGGTCGGCCGACGGCAGGTCGATCTTGTTGAGGACCGGGATGAGCGTGAGGTTCTCGCGCAACGCGAGATGAACGTTGGCGAGCGTCTGGGCCTCGATGCCCTGGGTCGCGTCGACGACGAGGATCGCGCCCTCACAGGCCTGCAGCGAATGGCTGACCTCGTAGGCGAAGTCGACGTGACCCGGTGTGTCGATGAGGTTCAGGCCGTAGACCAGCCCGTCGCGCGCCGTGTACTCGAGGCGCACCGCCCGCGCCTTGATGGTGATGCCCTTCTCGCGTTCGAGGTCCATCGAATCGAGGACCTGGCTCATCATCTGTCGCCCTTCGATCGTATGCGTCAACTCCAGCAGCCGATCGGCGAGCGTGGACTTGCCATGATCGATGTGGGCGATGATCGAGAAATTGCGCAGGCGCTCTTGTGGGATCGGGGTACTCACGACGCCGGAGTGTAGTCGGTGACCTCCGCCACAGTGAGGATCACCATTGGACGAGGGTTCCAGATGTCGGGGTGTGACATGACGATCGGCCGACGAAGCGTGCGACGTCGGTGGGTCTTCGGCTGCGGGATCGTGCTCCTGCTTGCCATCGTGGGCGCCCTTGCGGTCTCCAATGTCCAGCAGGGTCAGGCCGTGGCTGACCGCATCGCAGCATCGGGATCGCCCCTGATCAAGCGGGTCGAGTTCACCAGGTCGAATCCGTTCGAAGGTAGCCCTGACGAGATCCTCGTGACGATGGCCGCCGGCACCACCGAGGCCCAAGCGGTCACGTTCTGGTGCGAGGTCGTCGTCCCAGCGGGACATGACCCTGACCGGGTTCGGGTGACGCTCGTATCGATCGACGGCGGCCACCAACTTGCGTTCAAGGCTGTTTGCCCGCCGAGCTCACCCCCGACCTAGTACGACGGGGATCGGGGTCCGACCGATGCGACCGCTACCAGGCAGGTCTGGACCGGATGATCGAACTGGACAGAAGCGCAGGCGTCCTGGGGCATGGTCACGAGGCCGAAGGCTATCGGAGCCCTGCCACCCTCCGGCGCCGTCCGTCATGCCCGCTCAGGGGATGGCAAGCACGTCGGTCACGCGGGCGATGCGCCCGACGAGGGCGAACTCGATGACATCGGTCCCGGCCGACGACTCCCGTGGGTCGCCGCCTTCACCGGACCAGGTGATCCCAAGACGACCGGCGAGCATTCTCGGGGGGCTGGTCCCCCAGACCCGGAAGCCAGGCAGGGCCTCGTGGCTCGCCGCGATCAGGTCGGCGAGTGCGGCACGCCCGACGACGCCATCCGGCACTTCGTCGTCAGCGTAGACGCCGTCCTGCGCCCAGCACTCCTCGAGGAGGTCGAGGGCGCGCGCCGGCTCGTTCCAGGCTCGCTCATACAGCTCGTAGGCGTCCTCGGGTCGAAGCATCCGTCACTCCTCGGTTCGTGGTCGGGGCCCGGACTGTACTGCGAGTGACTGCTCATGCAATGTCCGGGCCCCTGTCGTCGATCACCGTCGAAATGTACCCGGCCGCCTCGGCACGCGGCCGGTCGGCCAGTCGACCTGTGATACCATCCGCCTTCGCGCCCGGCACTCGATCCGTGCCGTGGAGCCATCCAGTCCCATCAATCGAGGTATCCCCCACTTGGCCAAGACGCCCCGCACCTGGACAGGCGCGCGCACGCCGTCGGGTCTCAAGCGCGTCCGTCAGGCCCAGAGTCGCCGCGACGTGCTGCAGCCCCGGCGCACCGCCGCGAAGACCTTCGTCGCGAAGGCCCTGACCGCCGCCGCCGATCCATCCGAATTGACGATCGACCCCGTAGCCGCCCTCGCCGAGGCGCTCAGCGCGCTCGATAAGGCCGCCAAGGTCGGTGCCATCCATCCGAACGCGGCCGCGCGACGCAAGTCGCGCCTGACCCGCAAGGTCAACGCGGCCCTGGGTGGCGAGCAGGTGCAGACGAGCGGTCGGGTCGTCAAGACGACGGGCAAGGCCGCCGCGGCCAAGGCCGCCAAGGCCCGCATCGCCGCCGGTAAGGCCGGCAAGGCCAAGGGCGCACAGACCGCCGCCGGCAAGGCCCGCGCCGCATTGAGCAAGACAGCCCGCGCCGAGGCGGCCGCGGCCAAGGCCGCGGCCGCCGAGGCATCGGCCGCGACCGCGGAGGCGAAGCCCGCCAAGGCCACCGCGACGAAGGCCCCGTCCGCGAAGACCGCCACGAAGGCCGCTCCGAAGAAGGCGGCCACGGCGGCACCCAAGGCCGCTCCCAAGGCGACGGCCAAGGCCGCTCCCAAGGCGACGGCCAAGGCCGCGCCCAAGGCCAAGAAGGCGACGACCAAGGAGTAGGGCCGTTTCCTCGGCTGCCACGACGCCCCGGTCCGCCGGGGCGTTTCGAATTCGACGTGGGGACGTCATGCGCGGGGAGCGCGCCCAGCGGTGGTTCCCACGCATTCACACCTTGCGCGCCAACCAGCGCCCGGTCGATCGCATCAGGTCGGAGTAGAAGGGACCAGTGAGGTCCCTCGCCAGGACCACGAACGTACGATGCATCTACCCATGGCGATGGAACAACGCAGCCAGGCCATCGGCGAGCAGCAGCTGGTCGAACGCGCCCGGGTCGGCGACGCCGATGCATTCGACGCGATCGTCGCGTCGCGACTTGCTTCCACGCATCGCCTGGTCAAGGCGATCCTCGGAAACGCGGTCGACGCCGATGACGTGACGCAGGACGCCTTCGTGCAGGCGTGGAGGACACTGCCCCAATTGCGCGATCCCGACCGGTTCGACGCGTGGTTCGGGCGTGTCGTCGTCAATACCGCGCGCATGCATCTACGCCGCCGCGGCCGCGTGATGACGGTCTCGGTCGTGTCGATCGAGTTAGACGAGAGCGCCGTGATCGGCCGGATGGACGCGGCGATCGAGGGCGTCGCCGGTTCCGACGCGCTCCAAGCCGCGATCGACCGACTCAGCATCGAACAGCGGACGATCCTCGCCCTGCACCACCTCGAAGAGCGACCCGTCAAGGACATCGCCGCCGTCCTTGGCATCCCGGTCGGGACCGTGAAGTGGCGACTACACGAGGCGCGCGAGGCACTCAAGCGCGCGTTGGAGTCCGAGTCATGAACGACGAGCTCACCGACGACCAGGTCCGGGCTGCGTTCGTCGCCCGATCCGCCGGCAGCCCGTCCCCGGACCTCGCGGATCGGATCCGGGCGGCGGCGGCCGACACGAAACAGGAGCGTCCAGCGATGCACCTCGTCGGTCTTGCGCCGCTTACCCGAACCCGCTTCCTCGCCGTCGCCGCTGTCGTGGGGGCCAGCGTGGCCGTCCTCGCTGGCTCGCTGTTCCTCGGTGGCGGCTCCACGAAGACTGACCGCCCGGCGATCGTGCCGACTGGCGCGCCGCCGACCGCGGCGCCTTCAGGCCGGTCGTCCACGCTCCAGCCGACCGCGGTGCCATCGATCAGGCGGCCTACGCTCGGGCCGTCGTCCGCGCCGAGCCTGGTCCAGGGCGTGCCGTTGACGTCCGGAACGGTCGCGACCGTGTCATCGGCCGATCCACTCGAGTTGTATTCCACGTTGAAGATCATCGACGGGCCGAGGCTGCCCGGCTCGGACAAGATCGCCGAGGTCGAGACGGGCACGTCCCTCTACGTCGCTTCTTCGGTCTTGGCCAACCTGGAGGGCGGGTACTGGTATCTCGTCAAGCCGTTCGACCAGGACACGCCCGAGCGGTCCTTTCCGCTTGGCTGGGTCCGAGGGGACGAGGGTGGAACGCCGACGATGGAATCTGGGACGGCGCGGTGTGTCGTCGGCGATCCGACGCCGGCCGCCGTGTTCGACCTCACGGCAGTCGGAGCCCTCGCCTGTTTCGGTGGCCAAGACTTCGTGGTCACCGGCCGCGTCGCGTGCACGACGAACGCCAGCCGGCCGGAGGCGATGCAGCATCGCGCGTCCGGGCCCGTCTGGCTGGACGACGGCCGCTTCTGCGCCTTCCGGGCGGACGACGGCGAGCCCTATTTCGAGATCTTCGAGTTCAGCGCCGCCGGTCTGCCCGGGGACTGGCAGGCACAGGACCTGGTCGTCACCGGCCACCTGGCCGACGACCTTGGCTGGCAGTCCTGCTTCGGGCGCGAAGGACCGCCATACGTGACCGACGCCGAGGCTGAGTTCGAGTGTCGGCTGGGGTTCCACTCGACCAAGGTGGCACTGGCCGCTGGTCGCAGGTAGCCGTCAGATCGGCGAGACATGGCCAATGAGGAACCGGCTTAGGCTGCCGCGCGCCCGGGATCGGCCGCGGCCGCTGCCGGCTTCGGTCGGAAGACGCCGTACAGCGCCGCGCCACCAAGGCCGCCGATCGAGGTCATGAGGACGATCGTGCCGGCACTGCCGAGCTGCTCGCTCCAGTAGAACGTCGTGAACGACCCGACGTCCGTGATCCCGGCTGCCGCGAATTCCGAGCCGCGCCCAGCCGCCAGATAGCGCTGGTAGACGCAATTGGCTCCCGACTCGCAGAACGGCGGGATCAGGTTGCCCCCCTGGTCGGCCCGGTCGAAGTCGGGATAGCCGGTGTCGGCGTAGAAGAAGATGGCCTTGACCACGAGCAGCAGGACCGCGCCGGAGAGTCCCGTCACGAACCCCGCGAAGAGCCCGTTGACAAGGATCCGACGCCACGGGCCAGCCCGACGATCGGAGCGCTGGTTGGCGTAGTACCCGATCAGCAGCCCCGACGGCAGCGCGAGTACCCATACCACCCACTCGATCGGGATGACCAGCAGGAAGCTGACACCGATCGTGACCGCCATGCCGATACCGACATAGGCGGCCGTGATGGCGCCGCGATCGACGAACCGGGTCACGACCCCGCGAACGCCGATCGTCCGAGGTAGCGGGCCGAGTCGCCCAGTTCCCCCTCGATCCGAAGAAGCCGGTTGTACTTCGCGACGCGCTCCGAACGCGATGGCGCGCCCGACTTGAGCTGCCCCGTCCCCATCGCGACGACGAAATCGGCGATCGTCGTGTCCTCCGTCTCGCCGGAGCGGTGGCTGACCATCGCGGTCCAGCCGGCGCTCCGGGCGAGGCCGATCGCATCGATCGTCTCGGACAGCGTGCCGATCTGGTTGAGCTTGATGAGGACGGAGTTCATCGCGTTCTCGGCGATGCCGCGGGCGATGAACGCGGGGTTCGTGACGAGGATGTCGTCGCCAACGAGCTGGATCTTCGAACCGAGTCTTGTCCGAAGCTCGCGCCAGCCCACCCAATCCTCCTCGCCGAGGCCATCCTCGAGGGAGATGATCGGGTAGGTGGCCGTCCAGCGCTCCCAGAGCGCGATGAGCTCGCCCGAATCGAGCGTCCGGCCTTCGCGCTCCAGGCGGTACTGACCGGTGACACCCTCGACCCCGGTCCCCTCGACGAGGAACGAGCTGGCCGCAGGATCGAGCGCGAGGGCGATGTCCTCGCCGGGGCGATAGCCGGCCTTCTCGATGGCCCGCAGGATGACCTCGATCGCGGCCTCGTTCGTCTTGAGGCTCGGTGCGAAGCCACCTTCATCACCCTGGCCGGTGGCGTGCCCCTCGTCATGGAGGATCGAGCGGAGGGCGGCGAAGACCTCGGCACCGGCGCGCAGCGCCTCGGCGAAGGTCTCGACGCCGACCGGGGCGACCATGAACTCCTGGAAGTCGGTCGAATCCTGGGCGTGCTTGCCGCCGTTGAGGATGTTGAAGCACGGAACGGGCAGCGTCCGTGCCCCCACCCCGCCCAGATAGCGATACAGCGGCTCGTCGTGCGACGCCGCCGCGGCGTGGGCGCACGCGAGCGAGACGCCGAGGATCGCGTTGGCGCCGAGTGACGCCTTGTTCGGGGTGCCGTCGAGCTCGCACAGGAGCGTGTCGATGCCCGCCTGGTCGGCCGCGTCCAGTCCGTACAGGGCCGGACCGATGACCGTCGTGACGTTGTCGACCGCCTTGCGCACGCCCTTCCCGCCGAAGCGCGCAGCATCGCCGTCGCGGAGCTCGACCGCCTCGTTCAGCCCCGTCGAGGCACCGGACGGGACGGCAGCCCGGCCGACGGAGCCATCGGCGAGGAGGACGTCGACCTCCACGGTCGGGTTGCCGCGCGAATCGAGGATCTCGCGGGCATCGATGACGTCGATCGTCGTGTTCACGCGCGAGCCTCGACGCCGGCCGGTCGATCGAGCAGGACGGTCACGCCGGGCAGTTCGCGCCCTTCGAGGAACTCCAGCGACGCGCCGCCGCCGGTCGAGATATGGGTCATCCGCTCGGCCAGGCCCTGCTGGGTGACCGCGGCGACCGAATCGCCGCCACCGACGATGACGGTCGCGCCGGCATCCGCGCGTTCGGCGAGCATCCGCGCGACCGCCTTCGTGCCGTGCGCGAATGACGGGATCTCGAACACGCCCAGCGGTCCGTTCCAGAACACGGTCTGGACATCGGCCAGGGCCGCGATCATCAGCTCCTGACTCGCTTTGCCGAGGTCGACGATGTGCCACGACGCCGGGATCTTCTCCGCCGGCAGCGTCTTGTACTCCGTCCCGCGGGTGACCTCCTTGGCGACGATGACGTCCACGGGCAGGACGACACGGACGCCGTTGTTCGCGGCCGCGGACAGGATCCGTCGCGCATCGTCGACGCGGTCGGGTTCGGCCAAGCTCTTGCCGACGGCCTTGCCCTGCGCCAGCAGGAACGTGTTGGCCATGCCGCCGCCGAGGATCAGCAGGTCGACCTTGGTCAGGAGGTGGTCGATGACCTTGATCTTGTCGGACACCTTGGCGCCGCCGAGGATCGCCGCGAAGGGGCGCTCCGGCGCCTCGAGCAGCTTCGAGAGCATCTCGATCTCGAGCTCCATCAGGAGTCCGGCGTAGGCCGGCAGCAGCTTGGCGATGCCCACCGTGGAGGCGTGGGCACGATGCGCAGTCCCGAACGCGTCGTTGACGAAGACGTCCGCGTAGGACGCAAGCGCGGCCGCGAAGGCCGGATCGTTGGCCTCCTCTTCGACATGGAAGCGGAGGTTCTCGAGCAGGAGCACCTCGCCGGGTCGGAGGCGCTTGACCGCGTCCTCCGTCCCGAGCCCGAGCGCGTCCCCGGTGACCGGCACGTTCCGGCGCAGCAGCTGGGTCAGCCGCTCGCCGACCGGGCGCAGCCGGAGGCCGTCCTGGACCTTGCCGTCCGGACGGCCGAGGTGGCTGGCGAGGATGACGCTGGCCCCGGACTGGAGCAGCGCCGAGATCGTCGGGATGGCGGCCCGGATGCGCGAGTCGTCGGTCACCTTGCCGTCCGCCAACGGGACGTTGAAGTCGACCCGGACGAAGACCCGCTTGCCGGCGACGTCCGCGTCGCGGATGGTCAGCTTGTCCATCGGTCGATCAGGCCGTGACGGGCAGGCGCGCGGCCACGAACGAGATGAGGTCGGCGACGCGGCAGCTGTACCCCCACTCGTTGTCGTACCACGAGATGACCTTCACCAGCGTCCCACCGAGGACCATCGTGGACTCGGCATCGATGATGGAACTGCGGCTGTCGCCCTTGAAGTCCATCGACACGAGCGGTTCGTCCGACACGCCGAGGATGCCATCGAGCGGGCCCGCCGCAGCGGTCCGGAAGGCGTCGTTGAGTTCCTCGACCGAGGTCGGGCGGCTGACGACCGCGGTGAAATCCACGACGCTGACCGTCGGCGTCGGGACGCGCAGGCTGAAGCCGTCGAACTTGCCCTTGAGGTCGGGAATGACGAGCGCCAACGCCTTGGCTGCGCCGGTCGTCGTCGGGATGATGTTCTGGCCGGCGCTCCGGGCCCGACGCGGATCTCGGTGCGCGACGTCGAGGATGTTCTGGTCGTTGGTGTAGCTGTGGATCGTGTTCATCAAGCCACGCTCGATGGTGACGAGATCGTGGACCACCTTCGCCGCCGGAGCGAGGCAGTTCGTCGTGCAGCTGGCGTTGCTGATGATGTGATGCGCGGCCGGGTCGTAGCGATCCTCGTTGACGCCGAGGACGATCGTGATGTCCTCGCCCTTGGCCGGGGCACTGATGATGACCTTCTTGGCGCCCGCCTCGATGTGGGCGGCCGCCTTTGACGCGTCGGTGAAGAGTCCGGTGCTCTCGAGCACGATGTCGACCCCCAGGTCGCCCCACGGCAGGTTGGCCGGGTCGCGCTCGGCCAGGATCTTGATCTCGCGGCCATCGATGATGATCGAGGAGTCGCCTGCCCGGACGTCGCCCGGATACGTGCCGTAGGTCGAGTCGCGCTTGAAGAGGAGCGCGTTCATCTTCGCGTCGACGAGGTCGTTGACCGCCACGACCTCGATGTCGGGGGCGCGCTCGATGAGCGCCTTGAGGGACTGCCGACCGATCCGGCCGAAGCCGTTGATGCCGATGCGGGTCGCCATGGTGCGGGCCTCCTGGGCTGAGGAGCGCCCGGCGGAGCGCCGGGCGCGAGAAAGGACGGCGGATCGGGGACGTGGAGTACGAGCCAAGGTTCCGCGAACGGTGGTCGCGGGTTCCACCCGGATCGTGCCAATCCTACCAAAGGGCGCGCGCCCGACCGCGTGTCAGGGTGCCCGATGCGAGCGTGCCATCCGGCCCGGACATGGCAGGACCCCCGCCATCGGCGGGGGTCCTGTGCCTACGTCGTTGGACGTGTCGTCAGCCGCCGATCCGGAAGACCTTCCCCCCACAGATCGGGCACGTGCCCTGGATCGCGGGCTTGCCGTTCTTCATGGTGATCTTCTGGGCGTTCTGGACTTCGACCTTCTTCTTGTCCTTGACGCAGTAGGCCTCGGCCATCGGGCTCCTCCTCATCCTCGTTCGCGTCACGGGAACCCTTGTCCCGCGTCCACTCAACGGTTCCTTGATCAGACGGTGTGTTGCCAGAGTGACGGGCGCCAGCGTTCCGTCCCTGCTTCGCGCTTCTGTCGATCCATGTCGGCCAGGACGAGCAGGCTTTCGAGCCCAGTCTCGACACAGGCCGCCTCGGCCGCGTCCTTGAGGTCACCGCTGACGAACTCGCCGGTCGTCCGATTGGCATACACCGCACAGACGACGCCGGCCCGACAGCGGGCGAGGGTCGCGAGGACGAGGAGAGCCGACGCCTCCATCTCGAAGTTCATGACGCGCTGGCGCGCCATCTCCTCCGCGAGGTCAGGGTACCGGATGGGCAACTGGGGGATCGGGCGCCCCTGCGCACCGAAGAACCCGGGTGCCGTTGCCGTGACCCCGACGTGATACCGGTGTCCGAGCCGCTCCGCTGCCTCGATGAGCGCCGCGACCGCCTCGTAGTCGGCGACCGCGGGGAACCCATCGTGGACGAAGAAGCTCGTGGTCGATTCGAGACGCACGGCCCCGGTGGTGATGGCCAGGTCGCCCAGGCTCATCTCCGGTTGG
Source organism: uncultured Chloroflexia bacterium (assembly GCA_963833705.1). Lineage (GTDB taxonomy): Bacteria > Chloroflexota > Limnocylindria > Limnocylindrales > CSP1-4 > SPCO01. The sequence continues at coordinate 173,761 of CAWHYQ010000005.1, forward strand.
AGCGCCCCGCATGACCCGACCCGGACGAAGGTCGGCCGCTGGGTGATGGCCAGGATCTCAGCCACCACGATCTCGACGTTGTCCGTGCCGATGCCGGTCGACACGACCGACACCCGCTGGCCTCGAAATCGCCCCGTGGCCGATGCGAATTCCCGGTGTCGGTGCTCGAGCTCGATGGATTCGAAGCGCGAGGCGATCCGGGAGGTCCGATCGGGGTCACCGGGGAGGAGGATGTACTCGGCCAGTTCACCTGGACCGAGTCCGATGTGGTACTGCCGTTCTCCGGCTGGGATCGCGATCCTGCGATCCAACGGGTTTTCGACGCGGTGGTCCGCGTTCGGCAAGACCCATCCCTCGCTTGGGTGGCTGCTTCGCTGGCGCGAAACTCGGCCGAGGATAGTCCCGCGTTCTCACGAGCGTCAAGCCGAGCGATTCGTGCTTGGCTCACGCTCAGCCACGCGTGGCCCGGCTGGGCGGTCGGGCGCTGCCGCCAGACGGGTGAGTCTGGCCCCCACGATGGCCGCCGTTCGACGCCGCCCATGCTCGCGCCGAAGGAGCGTCACAGCAAGGGAAACGGCCGATAACAGGAGCAGCGTCCCGAGGCCGGCCAGCCCGGCGTCGCCCGGGAACGGCGTCCCACCGAGGCCGGCCAGATGCGAGCCCGCCGCGGCGACCACGGCCGTGGGGGCCCCCGCCCCGATCGTCGCTGGGTCCACGGACGACGCTGGCGCGTCCAGCGGATCCCCGGTCAGGATGATCCCGCCCGGATCGTCGACGATCACGACGGGCGCTCCCTCGATCGTCTCGACGCGGCCGATCGCATTGAGTGCGTCATCCGGCTCGATGAGGGACAGCCGCTCGAGGGCGGCCGAGCGCAGGACCACCCGACCCGTGGCGGTCCCGTCGTCGAGCGAGAACCCGTCGTCGTGGAGGTCCACGACGAGGCCACCGACGCGAACGAGATGGCCCACCGACGTCGCGAGATCGAGGAGGTCGACATCGGGGGCGGTTCGGGCCAAGTCGTCACCGCTCACGACCGAGGCCGTGGAGGCCCCGGATGGACCGGTCGCGGCACCCGTTTGGGAGCCGCCGCCGGCCACGCCCGCGTCCGAGGCTCCCGATGTGGTCGTCGCTTCGCCATGGACGTCCGCCGGGAAGCGCGGCGTCACCGCGAATCGACGGTCGGTGGCGCTCGGATAGGGGCGCCGGACGATGCCGATGACCGTGGCGTCCCGCCCCTCGCCGAGGGCCGTGCTGGCGATCCCGGCCCCCGGCTGACCGACGACGACGACCCGGTGACCGCCCACCAGCAGTTCCGCTCGCCAGCGCGACCCGAGCTTCTTGACGTCGACCACGCGCCCACTGATCGAGACCAGTCGCCATTCGTGCGCTGCACCCGGCATCCCGTGCAGCACGACGGCCGCCGGAACCGGCCCGGTGCCAAGGACCTCGAAATCGTCCGCCCGCAACCGCGGTGCCCCGTACGCGACACCGATCCGGCCTTCGGCATGGATGCGCGCCCCGATCGAGGGCGCGAGGGACCCGCTCGGGAGCAGGACCTCGATGGCGCCCGACCGGTCCTGGACGACGACCCGCCGGCCGGTCGCGTCCAGCAGGGTCGCCGGGGCCGTCACGATGGCCTCGATCGCGACGGTGCGATCGGTGATGCGGCGGGCACGGGCGATGCTGATCGTCGCGAGGGCGCCGTCGCTCGCAGTCGGCCGAGCGCTCGGCGCCGGCGACGGATCACCGGATGGGGCCGGGGTCTCGACGACGAGATCGGCCCGATCGCGGAGCCAGATCCGGTACCCGTCGAGCGCGCCGGTCCGGGTCGCCCGCTGACCCACGACCCCGACGATCCGGTACGTGGCGCCAACCTTGAGCGATGTCATCGGGATCCTTGATGTGGCGTCCACGGTGACCTTGACCGATGCCCCGTCACGTTCCAGGACGAAGGTGATGTCCCCGCCGGACGTCTTCTTCGCCTTGGCATCGAGGCGGCCGATCAGGGTGGCCAGGCGGCCCTCGATGGCCTCGCTCAGTCCGGCGGCGCCGACCGCCGTCGGAGCCGGGAGGTCGCCATTGCCCGTTTGGTGGACGTCGGTCGCGGAGGGACGGACCTCGAGTTGGCCGTACGGAGCCGCGAGCTTGCCGATGACCTCGAGGCGCGTCCCTCGAGCGAACGGTGTGACGCCCACAGGCAGATGGACGACCAGGCCGGCATTCGCGTCACCGATGGCGAGCAGGGCCGGCGAACCGAGGCGACCCGCCTCGGCCGTGACGACACCAGCCACGCTGACGCTGGATCCGACCGGGAGCGAGCGGGCGCCCGCAAGTGAGGATGCCGCGCTCGAAGGCATGGGGGTCGCGACCGGGGACGGCGACGGGCTGTTGCCCGGGGTCGGGGTCGCGGCGGCCGTGGGGATCGGCGCCGGAGTAGCCATCGCGGTCGGTGTCGGGGTCGGGGTCGGGGTCGGTGTCGGAGATGGGGTCGGTGGGGACGCCTCAGATAGGAGGAGCTCCCCGGCCAGGGTCGGCTGGACGCGATATCCGGCGGTCCCGGTCCCCGAGCTGTCGCGCTGCCCGAGCGGGCCCGTCGCGGTCGCCGTCATCCCGGCGGTGATCGTTCGGCCGGCGAGCGCCTCGGGTCCGACGACGATCCGGACCTCGCCAGAACCATCGTCGATGTTGATCCCGATCCCATCGGCGAGGACATCGGGCGAGCCGATGACGTTCCCGGAGACGGAGATCCGCCGGCCTTCGAACGGTTCTGTCGCCTGGCCCGTGCCGACCGCGACGGCGTCGGGCAGGGCCAGCGTGGCGCCGCGCTCGAAGGCGCCCTCAGCCACCCGCAACGTCCGCTGCGCGTACCGTGTCGAGAGCGTGCCGCGAACCGCCACGCTCGTACCGGCGGGCCAGGTGCCGGTCACGGGCTCGTCGAGGTAGAGCGAGAGTCCGCCCGAAGCATCCTGGACGAATCCACCGCGACCGGACTCGAGCGCCCCAAGCGATGTCGTCAGGACGCCTTCGATCGTCACGGTCGACCCATCGGAAAGAGCTCGTGCAGCCTCGATGGGGTTCGGCGTGGGGACGGGCGTCGGGGTCGGAGCTGGGGTCGGCGTGGGGGTCGGGTTCGGCGTGGGGACGGGCGTCGGGGTCGGCGTCGGGCGTGGCGTGGGTGTCGCGGTCGGGACCGGGCTCGGCATCGGCGTTGGAATCGGTGTCGCGGTCGGGACGGGGCTCGGCATCGGCGTTGGAGTCGGTGTCGCGGTCGGGATGGGGCTCGGCGTCGGGTCGGGCGTCGGCGATGGAGCCGGTATCGCGGTCGGAGACGGTGTCGGGATCGCTGTCGGCCCGGGAGCCGGGATCTGCGGCGCTCCCAGGCCCTGCGGCGACGGCGCGCCCTGGATGAACCAGTCCGTCGCGTTGTCGTTCGTGTCGATGCCGTTCCCGGCGGAGCCGCCCGGAGCACGCTCGAGGCTCGACCCCGCGGGAGGCGCCGCGCTCGCCGAGCCCTCGACGAACCCGTTCGTCGCGTCTCCCCAGCCGACGGCATCGACGACGGAGCCGCCGACCACTCGCAGGGCGACCGCGGCGCCCGTCGCCGCGAAGCCTCCCGAGTACGACGCGTCGGCAAGGGCCGCATACACGCCCGACCCGTTGGCCAGCAGGAAACGCCGACCGGGATCGAGGATCGTCGAGCCCGTCCACGTCGCCTTGCGGGTGACGGTCGAGCCGGACGCGGTCGCGTAGACGACCTCGAGACCGAGGAGCTCGACCGGGGACCCGCCCTGGTTCGCGATCTCCACGAATTCGTCCGACGCCGAGGCGCCGCCGGTCTGCACCTCGGCCACGACCAAAGTGGACGGTGGCCAGGTCACGGTCGCGGCGGCGACTCCGCCACCTCCGACCGGGCCGAACGAAACCGCCGACATCGCGACGATGAGCGCGGTGAACCCCGCGTGCCGGGCACGAGCCATCGGTGACCTCCCGGCGGGGATCGGACGGGCCGTGGCGGGGCGGACTCGTTGTAGCAGGCGCGGCTTCACACCGGCTTATCCGGCGCTCACCGAGCAGCGCCTCTCGCCGCACACGGCCCGGGCTCCCGGATCTCGGCGTTGGACTACGATGCGCACCACCCGTCCGCACCAATGCCCACTAGGAGAGACCGTGGCTCGCGCCAAGAGGACCCAACGCGCCGAGGCGCGCCGTCGTTACCGTGCCGGGAACGCTTCGGCCGACGAGCTCGATCCGCTCGACTCGACCGAGCCCGAGCCGCCACGCAAGACCGCCGCGTCGTCGACCTCGACGGGAGCGCCCGCCCGCGTAGGGATGGGGGCTGCCTTCCGCGCGTCGTTCCGGCCGTTGAACGTGCGCGAGGACCTGGCCGCGCTGCCCTGGATCGCGACCCATACGCATGCCGTCTGGGCGCCGCTCGCCGTCACGCTCGTGGGAACCGCCGCGACCGCCGTGGCCGGGGCCAACGACATGGTCACGAGCCTGCTGTTCACCTATTTCGTCATGTTCCCGGCGATCGGGAGTCTGTTCCTCGGCGGCTTCCTCGCACCAAGGGCGAGCTGGCTCGTCGGAGCCATCGTCGGTCTCTTCTCGGCCCTCTGCTATGTCGTTCCTCGGGTTGACGAACCATCTGCCGCCCGGGTTCCAGGAGCAATTCGCACTGACTCCCGACCTCATGAGTTCCGCAGGCCATCCTGGTCTCGCCGGTCTTTGGGGCCTTCTTCGCCGCAGCGGCGGCCTGGTACCGCCGGTTCCTTCGCTTCTCCAGCCCGAACCGCGCGCGTCGCGATGCTCAGAAGACAAGCTCGAAGCGGACCGATGGCCGGTCGCGCAGCGCAGGCACTTCGCAGAAGGCTCCCGTCAAGCGCTGACGCTCGGCCATCAGCCCAAACGGCGCATCCCGGCGTGGCCGAGTTGGCGGACGCCGGCCGGGCCCTCCGGACCACCGGTCGCGGCGGCCACCTCGGGGAGTGGCCGGATGGACCGCGCGATGACGTTGACCACCTCGCCCTCGCGCTGGAGGTCGCCGTCGATCAGCAGCAGCGCGTGGCGTCGGACGACGCTGCGCAGCCTCGCCCACGTGTCCGGCCAGAGCGTGACGTTGGCCATCCCGGTCTCGTCCTCGAGCGCCAGGAAGACCGTGCCCTTGGCGGTCATCGGGTGCTGGCGGGTCACGACCAGCCCGCCGATCCGGACCCGACCGGGCCGCCGTTCCGCGAGCGCCGCGTTGGTCACCGCACCCAGTCGGTCGAGCGCCGGGCGGAACAGGGTCACCACCTGGCGCCGCGCATCCAACCCGATCACCGCGTAGGCATCGCCGATCCGCTCCGACTCGGTCAGTGGCGGGAGCTCGGGGGCCTCGGTCGCGGGCAGGCGCAGGTCCAGTGGCCGGCCGGCCGCCGCCCCACGCTTGCCGCCGGCTCGCCCGAGTCCACGCATCGCGCGCCCGTCCACCCGCCCACGCGACGCTCCGGCGACCTCGCGCAGTTGCCACAGGAGCTCGCGCCGGGGCCGTCCCATCGAGTCGAGGCCGCCCGTCCGGATGAGCCGTTCCAGCACCTCCTCGGGCAGGCCGGTCCGTTCCACGACATCGGCCAGGCTCCGGTACGGCCCGCGCGCCAGCTCCGCGTCGAGCAGCGCCTCGTGCTGCTCGCCGATCCCCTTGACGAGGCCGAGGCCCAGTCGGACGCCCCAACCGGCCGTGACCTCCGGCGTCCAGCGATCGCGCGCGGCATCGGTCGGGATGACGCAGGCCGGTGACCGGATCGGTTCCGGCCGCGCGGCGATCCCGGCTCCCGCGGGCAGCGGCTCGCCCGGCCGGCCCACCCATTCCGTGGTGGTCTTGTACGAGGACGTGTTGAGGTCCACGGGCAGGACCGCCACACCATGCCGTTTTGCATCGTTGACCAGCACCTCGACCGGGTAGAACCCCATCGGCTGGGCGTTGATCAGTCCGACCAGGAACTGGGCCGGATAGAACAACTTGAGGAAGGCCGACTCGTAGGCCGTCCGGGCGAATGCCGCCGCGTGCGACTTGGCGAACCCGAAACTGGCGAACGCGGCGACCTGGCGGAAGAGTTCCTCCGCGGTCTCCTCGGTCATGCCGGGTTGGCGCATGCAGCCCTCGAAGAACTGCCGGTGGAGCTTCTCCATCTCGCGACTCGATCGCCACGTCCCCATCGCCCGCCGGAACCCGTCCGACTCCGCGGGAGTGAAACCGCCGACCTCGATGGCGATGCGCATGACCTGCTCCTGGTAGAGGATCACGCCCATCGAATCCTTGAGGATCGGCTCGAGGCTCGGGTGCAGGTAGGTCACCGGCTCGAGCCCCTGCTTGCGGCGCAGGAACGGGTGGACGGCGTTGCCCTGGATGGGGCCCGGCCGGATGATCGCGACCTCGACGACGAGGTCGTCGAGGCTCTGCGGCCGTGACTTCGGGAGCGTCTGCATCTGGGCACGACTCTCGACCTGGAAGACGCCGACGGTGTCGGCCGCCTGGAGCATCTCGAAGACCTCCGACACTTCCTCGGGGAGGCGGTCGAGGTCGAGGCACACGGCGCAGTCGTGCTCGATGAGCTGGAGCGTCTCGTCCATCGCGGCGAGCATCCCGAGACCGAGCAGGTCCAGCTTGATCAGCTTGAGGGTCTCGATGTCGCGCTTGTCGAACTGGACGACGACGCGGTCCTTCATCGTCGCCCGCTCGATCGGCGCGATGTCGATGAGGGGCGCGGCGGTGACGAGCATCCCGCCCGAATGGATCGACAGGTGCCGCGGGAAGCCATCGATCCGGGCACAGAACTCGAGCCAGCGCTCCCAGTCGGACAGGCCCACGGTCGAACCGCCGCGGGGCTGGGGCGGGGGCTCCGGTTCGACCCGGGCGACCGAGGAGTGGGCGGCGGCCGCGCCCTGATCGGCCCGTCGCGGTGCCGGCGGATCCCAGCGTGTCGGGCGCCCGAGCTTGTCTGTCGCACGCCCCTGGTCGGTGGTGCGCGGCGGCGGTTCGAGCTGGCCACTCTCCGGATCGACCCGACGAATCCTCGGGCCGATGGCGTCGCGGAGCTCCGCCTCGGACCTCGGAGAGCCCGTCGCAGACCCATCCCTCTCGACCGACAACCTTTCGCGATCGGCCTTGTAGCCGGTGCCGCGGCCCGCCCGCAGCCAGGCGACGCTGGCCGGCGTGTCGCCGGGACCACCCTCGTCGTCGGTCCGGCCACCAGCACGGATGGATGGGGGCGACTCGGGTGCTTGGTCCCACATCCCTGAATCTGACGGGCTGCCGTCCCGGAGCCAGGCGAACGGTCGCGGAGCATTCGGATCCTCCGGCTTCGGCGGCTGGCGCCAGGGCGGCACCTTTCCGACGAGCGGCATCCGGGTGTTCAGCTGGCCCATCCCGTCGACGAAGCCGAGCGCCTCGGCCGCCTCGGCCGCGCCAGCTTCGGCCGGCAGCCCCTCGCCCGGTCGTCGGAAGAACTCGGCGAACCCGCCGTCCGCCTCGAGGTCCCGCCGGACCATGACCGAGTCGTACGTCTCGAGCGCCTTGGCGACACGGTCCACGAGCGGGCGCGGGAACCCGAGTGCGTAGCCCACCTCGCGCACGGCCGAGCGTGCCCGGTACGTGACGAGGTTGCAGACCATCCCGGTGTGGTCCGGCCCATAGCGGTTGTAGACGTACTGGATGACCTCCTCGCGCCGCTCCGAACTGAAGTCGATGTCGACGTCCGGGTAGGTCGTCCGGCCCGGGTTGATGAACCGTTCGAACAGGAGGTTGTGGGCGATCGGCTCGACCCGGCTGATCCCGAGCGTGTACGACACGATCGAGCTGGTCGCGCTGCCCCGACCCTGGGCGGGGATCCGCTGCTCCTTCGCGAAGCGCATCAGGTCCCAGCAGATGAGGAAGAACTCGGCGAGGCCGGCTCGCTCGATGACGTCCAGCTCGTGGGCGAGCCGCTTGACGACCGCCGAGGTCACCGGGTGGTAGCGCTTCCGGGCACCCGCCCAGCACAACTCCGACAGGTACGAGAACGGGGTCTCCCGGTCGGGGACCGGGAAGCCGGGGAAACGGTACTGCTCGAAGCCGAGGTCGATCGTGCAGGATGCGGCGAGCTCGACCGCGGTGGCGATCCCCTCGCGCCAGGCACGGGCGGCCCGAGGGTCGGCCGCCGCGAACGACGGGTCGCCGGGTGGCATCGTCGCCATCGCCTCACCCGACTTGAGGTGCGACTCGCCATCGGGCCGGCGCAGGTCGGCGAGCGCCTCCAGCGTCCGGCCGTGCCGGATGGCGGTCAGCACGTCGTGCATCTCGCGGTCGGCGGGCGTTGCGTAGTGGACGTCGTTGGTGACGACGACCGGGAGGCCCGCTGCTTCGGCCAGGGCCGTCGCCTCCGAAACGAGCCAGTCGTCATCGGGCAGCAGATGGTGCGACAACTCGATGAAGAAGCCGCTGGTCGCCGGGTCGTCGCCTCGCCCGAACAGGGCCGCATACCGCTCGGCCACCGCGCGTGCTCCGGCCCGGTCGCCGGCCCGCAGCCGCCTGGCCAGCTCCCCGTCCCGACAGCCGGACAGCGCGACCAGGCCCTCGGTGTGCTCGGCGAGGAGCGCCTGGCTGAAGCGTGGCACGCCCTTGGTGCCCGCCATGTTGGCCCGCGACACGAGCCGGCACAGGCTTCGCCAGCCGACCGACGAGCGGGCCAGCAGAAGGAGATGCGGTCCGCGGACCCGCTCGCCGATCCCACGCAGGTCCTCCTTGACCGGGTCGCGATGACCGGGCAACCGAGCGCGCGATGGTCGGGGGCGCATCGGAAGACCCTCGATCGCCGCGGTGAGCGCCGCCTCACCCGTGGCCGGCGCGCGACCCCCGCGTCGTCGCGGACGCCGTGCGGCGATGACGAGCCCGTCGGGGTCCGCCACGGCCGGGTCGAGGAGTTCGATCTCGAGACCGACGACCGGGTGGAGCCCGACCGCCTGGGCCGCGCTGACGAAGCGGACCGCCCCGTACAACCCCGCATGGTCCGTGACGGCCAGCCCGGTCAACCCGAGCTCGACGGCCCGCTCGACCAGGTCGTCCGGCGCGGACGCCCCATCGAGGAACGAGAAGTTGGTGTGGCAATGGAGTTCGGCGTACGGGATGGGTGCCACGGGTCGCTCCGGTCGGGCCAGGCGGTCGGGGGCAGCACAGTATAGAACATCTGTTCGAGTCGATGCGACTGGTGGTGCCCGGGACCAACGGGCGGGTGGACAGATGACGCCTCATGGGGTTACCTAGAGCCGTGCGACCCCACCCCCGACTTCGCCGAGTCGCAGCACCCTGGCTCGCGCTTCTCCTGGCCGTCGCCGTCCTGCCGACCAGCGGCCTCGTGGGCACGGCCCCCACCGCGCGCGCCGCGACCGACATCCGACCGCGGATCACCGGCATCGCACCGCTGAGCCGCGAGGTCTACGGCTACCTCCCGTACTGGCGGATCGATGCGGGCACGGTCGACCGCATCCAGTACGGGCTCGTCTCGACCATCGCCATCTTCGGGCTCGGGATCAAGGCGGACGGCACGCTCGACACGGGCTGGGTCGGCTACAAGGAGTACGTGGGCGACGACGTGGCCGCCATCACCAACGCCGCCCACGACCACGGCGTGCGAGTCGTCCCGACCTTCCAGCTGTTCGACTCCGGCAGCCTGCCCAAGCTGACCGCCTTCCTCGGCAGCGCCTCGGCGCAGACGCGGTTCATCACCCAGGCCCTGAACCTCATGGCCGCTCGCCAGGCCGACGGCGCGAACCTAGATTTCGAACCGATGCCGAACGCGAATGTGCCGGCGTACCTGTCCTTCGTGAGCAAGTTCCGGACGGCGATGAAGGCCCGGTTCCCGACCGCCGAACTGGTCAACGCCACCTCGGCCGGGGCGGGCAAGGCGCTCATCCTCGGGCTGGTCCCGCTGGTCGACCGCCAGATGATCATGACCTACAACTACCGGTATTCCGGTTCGACCGTGACCGGCGCGATCGCCCCGCTCGACCACGCATCGCGCAACGTCATGCTCCATATCGCCCGGGTCCTGCAGTGGGCGCCACCGGGCAAGGTGCTGCTGGGAGTCCCGTATTACGGCTACGACTGGCCGGTGACGAGCGCCGTGCCGAACGCGACCGTGCAGTCCGACAAGACGAAGTTCGGCGCGGTGACGAGCGTCACGTACGCGAGCGCCCGCGCCTTCCTGGCCGCGCACCCCGAGGTCGTCTGGAACTACGACGCGCTCGAGGGGAGCGGCTACTACACCTATTGGGATCCGGCGAAGAAGACCTACCGCCAGGTCTACTTCGAGGAGGAGCGCAGCCTGACCGCCAAGTACGACTACGCGATCCTGACCGGACTGGCGGGGATCGGGATCTGGACCCTCGACAACGACCGCGGCTACACGCAGTTGTGGGACCTGCTCCGCTCGAAGTTCTACGCCCCGGTCCACCTGACGGTCGTCGGCGGCTCTGTCACCGGCGTCAGGAAGTCGTCCGGCTACGTCTACGCGGTCGTCCATTACGGCGCCGCGAATACCGGCACGGTGCCCGAGCGCGGGTCGTGGCAGTGGGCCATCCGCGACAGCAAGGGCCACATCGTCGCGTCCGGTCGTCGGGGAACGGAAACGATCTACCCAGGGCGGTCGATCGCGCACGCGGGAACGGTCCGGCTCGGCCTCGCGACCAAGCTGCCTGCGGGCACGTATGAGCTTCGCGTGTTGTTCGTGACCAGCCTGCACACGTGGCGCTCGGCGCACCTCGGATTCCGACAACGGTACTGATCGCAGCCCGGACGAGATTCCACCGATCTCGCCGCAACATCCGACAACCCTTCCGCGTCTGAACGGCATGCACGCACCCATGCGTCAGGTCGCCTTCTCGGTCGCCCGGATCGCGGCCATGGTCGCGCTCGCGATGCTCCTCATCCTTGGCCTTCTTCCCGCCGTCCTCGCAGTGCAGGCGGCAAGCACGTAACCCCCACCACATGACGTCTCGGCGCCTGGGGGCTCGAGACGATCGGCGGCCTTCGATCGCGATGGTCGGATGCCGACCTGCCGATGAGCCGGTGAGCGGCTCGTCTGGCCGCAGGACCCCGTCGCTTGGGGTCAACAGGTCAGTATCCCGCTTGGGGGCGGTGATATGGACCTCCCAAGCGGCGGGGTTCTGACACGTCTAGCGGCGCGGATGGGCTGGCAATGTGGAGACGGATCGCGAGTCCGGGAACCGGAGGCGGGGTGATGGCAAGGCTAGGGGTCTGCGATCACCCCGGTGTTGTTCCGCTATCGACCTCCATGGCGAGCGCCGCGCGGATGGCAGCGGCGTTGGCATCGAGGGTCTCGCGGGTCGGCTGGGGACGCGACCAGGCCGGTGCGTCGATCGTGAAGCCGTCGCCGGCAACCCGCGGGACGACGTGCAGGTGCGTGTGCGGCACCTCCTGGCCGGCCGCCTCGCCGTCGGCCAGGGACAGGTGGACGCCCTCGCATGGCAGCCCTGCGGAGCGCAGCGCCGAAGCCAGACGCGACGCCACGGTGAAGACCTCGGCGGCGAGGTCTTCCGGGATCTCGTTGAGCAGTGTGAAGTGTCGGTTGGGAATGACGATGAGGTGCCCGGGATTGATCGGGTTGATGTCGAGGAACGCCGTAACTCGATCGTCGCGATAGACGACGCTCGCAGTCGCCAGCCCGCCGGCGATGTCACAGAAGATGCAGTCATTCATCTCGTGCCACGGTACCCGTCGTCGTCTGCGGGCGACCTATCGGCGATGTCCCGCCGTCGGATCCCGATCTCCCCCGTCCTGTTTCCACCACAGGCGGACGATAAGGAGCGCCACGAGGGCAAACAAGGCCCGTGACCCACTCGGACCCCGTCGCTTGGGGGCGGCGGGGTCCTGCCACGTTCGGACGGGCGGCGCTACGATGCCCGCGTGACCCGACCGCGCAAACGCCGCTCCCCGATGTTACGGCTCGCGGCGGCGGCTGGTCTGGGTCTGCTGTTGGCCGTTGCCATGACCGCTTGTGGCTCGCCGGCCGCTTCTTCGCGATCCGGCTCCTCGGCTCCATCCGCGATGCCGGCGGCCCCTTCGAATGCGGCTTCTGGCGCGGCCAGCGCGGACGCGGCCGCGGACGCGAGCCAGACCGACACCGACTGGGGTCGGATCTGGGACACGTTGCCTTCCGGGTTCCCGACCTATCCGGGTTCGACCACCGCCGATGAAGCTGCCACCGGCCCGGCGTCGGCCACGCTCGTCGTCGATGGCGATGCGGCGAAGACGATCGGGACCTGGATGGCGGCCCACCTGGAGGCCGCCTCATATCACACGGAGTCAATGGCCGGTCCCCTCGAGGACGGCAGGCTACGTGCTGGATTTGGTCGGGGCGTCGTCCGGCTGCCGCGTCCAGGTCACCGCGAAGCCCCTCGGCAGCCTGACGACCATCACCGTCCTGTACGGGGTGGCCTGCCCCCATTCCTGACGTCCGGAGCGGTGCGGCCGTGCAACGCGGGCAGGCTCTCGGTCGTCTCTGTAGACTGACGGTGGACCGGGCGGGGGATCCGGTTCGAATCAAACCGGGGAGACGGAAACCGTGCAGTCGGCACACCCGCGTGACGTTGGGGCACTCGCACTCGTGGTCGGAGTGTTCCTGGTGCTGTTCATCGTCACCGTGATGCTCGGGTCGCCTGTGCGCTGACGCCGGCGAGGATGGCGTCGATCCCGAACGCATAGGCGGCATCGACGTCGCCTCCGAGCCGGAACGCGCCGGCCAGTTCCATGCTGACGAATCCGTGTGCCCACGCGACCATCGTCCGAGCCGCCTCCAACGCGTCGCGCTCCCCTACCAGCCGGGCCATCGAGGCGACGATCGGTCCGCCGAGCGCGCCGAGCGCCGCGGGATCGGAGCTCGCCCCGGGTGGCAGGTCGGCGAAGAGCAGCCGATACCCGTTCGGGTGACCGTGGACGAACCCCCGATAGCCGAAGGCGACCGAGCGCAGGTCGGCCACGGCGTCGTCGGTCGCGACGGCCCGTTCGAGCGTCCTCGCCAGGTCCTCCCGTACGTCGTCGGCAACGGCCCGAACAAGGGCGGCGCGGTCGGGCACGCGCTTGTAGAGCGAGGGGCCGCGGACGCCGACGGCATCGGCGACGGCCCGCATCGTCACCTCGGGGAGTCCGTCGGACTCGAGGATCGAGCGGGCGGCCGCGACGATCGCGTCCTTGGATGTTCGGGCGGGGGCGGGACTCATCGCACGCAGTATAGGCTATTGACAATAGCCATGAAGGCTATATAGTGTAGCCATCAACGAAGGAGGCCTGACGGCCTCGACAGTACCGGAGGACGGCACGATGACAGCGACGATGGCCACGATGACGAAGGAGACCAAGGCGGTTGGGACGGCGGGGTCCGTCCGAGGGTGGCTCCGGATCGAAGGGGCCGCGGCCTTCGCTGCCGGCCTGGCACTGTACGGGTGGCTCGGCGGGCCCTGGCTGCTCGTCATCCCGCTCCTGCTCGTGCCCGATGCCTCCGCGGCCGGCTACCTGCGGGGGCCGCGGCTCGGGGCGATGACCTACAACGCCTTCCACAACTGGGCGATCGGGCTCGTGGTGCTCGGGGCCGGACTGGCCGCGGGTGCCGCCCCGGTGGCGCTCGCGGGCGCGATCCTCGTCGCGCATGTCGGCATGGACCGGGCACTCGGCTACGGCCTGAAGTACGCCACGTCGTTCCACGACACGCATCTCGGGCGGATCGGTCGCGAGAAGTAGCGCACAGGGCGCATGGACTCAGGTCGTGCGAAGCGGCTCGCCAGGGCGGCCCAGCGAAAGGCGAAGCCGAGCACCGGAGCGAGCGCACCTCAAGGTGCGTGAGCGAGGAGCGCAGGCGACAACGATTCGATGGGTCGTCATGGCGAGCCGCCCTAGTCATAGAGTCGTTCCAGGTGCCATGAGCCGTCAACGCGGTCGAGGTAGACGAGCGCGAGCCACCGATCGCCCACGACCTTGAAGTAGTCGCGGGCGATCGGGCCGCGCCACCAGGCCTCCTCGACCCGCCAGCGGTTGCATACCTCGACGGCCTCGCGTCGCCCGTTCCAGCGGATCGCCACGAGCGCCCCGTCGGGGTCCAGCTCGACCTCGATCGACGGGTGCTCGCGCAGCAGGCGGGTCATCGCGGCACTCCCCGTTCGCCCGAGTCGACCGGACGCCACGTCCAGCGCAACTCGGGCAGCGGCGCCTCCGGGTCGGCGAGATCGACCCGCCGCACCCGGTCCTCCCCGAACGTCAGCGCCAGCCGGGCCAGCTGCCAGTCGAGCCGGGCGCCGCGGGCGGCCTGTGGCGTGAACAGCGGCAGTTGCTGACCCGCCGCCGGCGTCGTGCCGTCGAGCTCCAGACCGAGCCGGGCGACCGCGGCCGGTGGCGGGGTCCGTTCGAGACGGGCGAACAGCAGGCGCTCGATGGCCTCGGCGTCGGCGGTCGGCTCGGGGAAGCGCTGCTCGACGTCGAGCGTGGCCGGCGTCCCGGCCCGGGCGAAGGCGAGATCGAGGTCGAGGTGCAGGTGCGCCCGCGAGGCCGCCAGGCCCGCGTGCGCCCAGTTGCTCGGTCAGGGCTCCGGCCAGCCGATGGAGGACGAATCGGAGCGGCTCGAGATCCTCGGCGGCTGGCTCGATGGGCAGGGCGAGGGTGAGACGTTCGGGCGTCCGGCGCGGCCGGAACGGCTCGAGCTCCTCGCCGCGGGCGCGGGCGTGGATCCGCGCGCCCTCCTCCCCGAACCGGGCGACGAGCGCCGACCGGGCGAGGTCGGCGACCGCCCCGATCCGGCGCAGGCCGAACCGGGCGAGCCGCGCCCGCACGTCGGCGTCGGGCGTGAGCAGGCCGGACGGATGCGGTGCGAGGAAGTCGGCCTCGCCACCGGGCGGGACGATGACCGGGCGACCCGGCCGGGCCCGCACGGCGGCGATCGTCGCCGCGAACCGGGTCCCGGCGATCCCGGCCCGGATGTCAGGACGTGGCGGCTCACCGAGGGCGCGCCCGAGCGCCTCGACCAGCCGCTCGATGAGGACCGGCTCCGGCCCCCACAGCGGCTTCGAGACCATCGACCTGGACCTCGAACAGGCCGAATGCGGCGTCGGTCGGGTCGGCGCTGCCGGCGATCCCCGGACTGAACGCCGCGAGCGCCTCGAAGGCGGCCTCGATGGTCGCCCGGTCCGCGTCGGGATCGGGGTCGATGAAGAACGCCTCAGGAACGAGCCGATGCGCGCTCCCGAGTGGCATCCCCCGCCGGACGCCCAGCGCCCGGGCCTCCGGACTCGCGTCGACGACCGGGCCCGGATCCCACGGCCGGCCGCCCAGGATGAGCGGGCCCGGCGGGAAGGGCAATAAGCTTGGAGGCTCGCGCCCTGGCGAGTTCGAGGGGGAGGTGCGGCCGGTGGAGATGGAGGAGTCGCATCGCGGTGGGTCCGTTCCGGGTGGATCGCGGGGGCGTGGATCGGGGGCTGAGCGGTTCGGCGGGTCCGGCCAGGAGGTCGTCCCGACGGAGACAGGCGTCGCGCTCGCCGCCCTCCGCGTAGAGGATCCGGAGCGTCGCCCGCCGACCCGGCGGGCCGTAGCGGTTGCGGGCGACCAGCGCCTCCGTCTGCTGGCCGACGATGTCGCGTCCGAGCCGGATCCACGAGCGCCGGGCGAGTTCCAGGCGGAGCCCGGTCGACTCGGCGACGGCGGTCGGCCAGGCCGCCGCTGAGGCCCGGTGGCTCGAGCACGACGAAGAGCGTCTCCGACCGCCGGGCGAGCGCCGCCAGCCGGCCGAGCCGGTCGGCGATGCGGGCCGGGCGGTCCGTGGGAGCGAGCCGGCCGCCGGGCAGGTCGAGGACGAGGAGATCGACCGAGCGACCGGCCAGCAGCGCGCCACCGATGGCCAGGCCTTCGTCGAGGGTGGCCGGGGTGATGACCACGAGCCACTCGAGCCGGATGCCACGGGCGACCGCCTCGACCGGGTCGAAGCTGCGCGAGAGATCGAGCCAGGCGACGATCGAGCCCGGCGGCCTGGGCCTCGGCGGCCAGCCGGAGGACGAGCGTGGTCCGGCCGCTCGACCCGTCGCCGCGGATCGCGACGCTGGCCGAGCGCGGCAGGCCGCCGGGGCCCAGGATGGCGTCGAGGGCGGCGAAGCCGGTCGTGGATGACGCGGTCGTCGGCCTCGGGGCGGGGGTCGTGCCGTGGCGGACATCGGGGAGTGGCATCGCGGCCGCGGTCGGTGCCAGGCGACGGCGGTCGGTGCCAGGGCCAGCGCCCCGTCCGTGATCCCCGCGGTCGCCGTCACTCCTGCGACCCTGGGAGCTGCCGCTCCCCAGCGAGCCTGGAGGCTCGCGACGGCTGCCGTCACGTCCGCGGAGAGGGTCGCCATCGGACGCACAAGATAGAACATCTGTTCTAACGAATCAAGGCCTGTAGAAAGTGATGCTGTCTTGCGCGACCCCGCCGAACTCCAGTCTCGGGCGACCCTGCCTGTTTCCGCGCCAAATACCCGCCCAGCGACTGTTAGGCGGGGTGTCCGCCCTGATTCCACGCCGAACAGCCGTCCCACGAATATCTGACAGGAGCTTACGCTCAGGTCTCCGAAGATAGATCGCCTACTGCCCGTGTGACGGGTATTTGGCGAACTTGATGGAACTTGAACGGGCGGCGGCGCACGGCCGGGGCCGGCGCCCGGCCGCACCTACCGCCGTCACCGGTCCGTCACGCGAGGCGGCCTAGCATCGCTCCCCTACCATGCTCGCGATGCCGACCCAGCCCGCCACGCCGATCCCCGACCGGCCGATCCTGGTCGTCGACGACGACGCCAAGATCGTCCGGCTCGTGCGGACCTACCTCGAGCGCGACGGCTTCAACGTCGTGACCGCGGCCGACGGCCCGGCCGCCCTCGATGCCATCGAACGCCACCGACCCGCCCTCGTCGTGCTCGACCTGATGCTCCCCGAACTGGACGGCCGCGCCGTCATCCGCGCCGTCCGTCGCGACGACGAGGCCGGCGCCACGCCGATCCTCGTGCTGTCGGCCCGCGGCTCGACCGTCGATCGCATCGCGGGCCTCGAGGATGGCGCGGACGACTACCTGCCCAAGCCGTTCTCGCCGGCCGAACTGGTCCTGCGCGTCAAGTCGATCCTGCGCCGCGCCGCGGCGACCCGGCTGGAGACGCCGACGCGCGCCCCGCTCGATCCGCGCTGACATCGTCGTCGATCCCGATCGGCACGAGGTCACCCGCGACGGCCAGCCGATCGCCCTGACGCGCGTCGAGTTCCGCCTCCTCGAGACGATCCTCGAGGCCGACGGCCGCGTCCTGACCCGCGACCAGCTGCTGGATGCGGTGTACGGGGCCGATGCGGCCGAGGTTCTCGACCGGACGGTCGACGTCCACATCGGCCGGCTGCGCGACAAGCTGGGGGACGACGCCGACCGACCGCGCTATGTCGCCACCGTGCGGGGCATCGGGTATCGGGCGGCACGGGCGTGAGTCGTCGGGCGGCCCTCCGACCGTGAACGGCCGCGGGATCGCGACTCGGATCGCGCTCGCCGCGCTGCTGTCGGCCGGGGTCGGCCTGCTCATCCTCGCCGTCGGCGTCACGGTCGTCGGCGCCGAGATCTTCCGGGCGCTGATGGTCGAGGCCGGCGATTCGGCCGATCACGCCCAAGCGATGTACGACCAGTCGGTGACGACGGTCGTCCTGATCGCGGTCGTCGTGGCGGCCGTCGCGAGCATCGCGCTGGCGATCGTCTTCGCCCGGATGCTGGCGCGACCGATCGCCGAGGTGGGTGGAGCGGCACGCCGGATCGCCGAGGGCGATTACGCGGCCCGGGTCCCGCGCGAGGGCCCCGAGGAACTCGCCAGCCTCGCCGATTCGTTCAACCAGATGGCCGCCAGCCTCGAGCGCCAGGAGATGATGCGGCGCGACTTCATCGCCAATGCGGCGCACGAGCTGCGGACCCCGCTGACCAACCTGCAGGGCTATCTCGAGGCGCTCCGCGACGGCGTGATCACGGCTGATCGAGCCACGTACGAGTCACTCTGGGACGAGGCGGAGCGGCTCGTCCGGCTGTCGCGCTCACTCGACGCCCTGGCCGAGGGTGACGCTGCGACCGCGCCGCCGCCACTCGAGGAACTCGACCTGTCGGCCGCCATCCGGGCCGCCCTCGATCTGGCCCAGCCGAGCCTGGACCGTGCGGAGCTCCACCTGATCGTCGACGTCCCGGAACGGTTGCCGGCCCGCGCCAACCCGGATGCCCTCGCGCAGGTGCTCGGCAACCTCATCTCCAACGCCGCACGCTACACGCCGGCCGGCGGGACGGTGACGGTCCGCGCCGAGCGGCGGCCGGCCGACCTGCTCGTCTCGATCGCCAACACCGGCGACGGGATCCCGACCGAGGACCTCGACCGGGTGTTCGAGCGGTTCTACCGCGTCGAGAAGTCGCGCGACCGCGCGCGCGGCGGCGCCGGGATCGGTCTGGCCATCGTCAAGCAGCTCGTCGAGGCGGGCGGGGGTCGGGTCGGTGCGGAGTCGCGCGACGGCATGACGAGGTTCTGGTTCAGCGTCCCGACCTAGCCGCCCGGTATCTCATGGGAGTGCGATGGCGACCATCCCGATCGCCACGCCGACGAGGCCGAGCCACTGGATCGGCTTGAGTCGCTCGCCGAGGAGCGCGACCGCCACGATGATCGTCACGGCCGGCCCGAACGATGACGCAAGGCCCACCATCCAGGTCGGCGCGCTCTGCAGCCCGATCGTGAACGCGGCAAGACCGATGACATCGAGCGTGCCCGCGAACAGGACCGCGCCGATGATGCCGCCCCGGCGGTTCGGGAGGACGAAGTGCGTCGCGGCCGGATCGGGACCGGCGTCGGGCCTGGACGGCGCGGCTTGCCCGACTCGCGCGGGCGCTCCGGCCTCGGCCGGATCCGCCATCGACCCACGCCGGATCGCGAGGATGACGACGACGGCGATCGCGAGGGCCGCGGTGACCGCGCGGGACACGAGCAGGACGAGGAGCGGGCTCGCGGTCTCGAGCGCGACGTCGGTCGTGATGGCCATCAACGAGAAGAGGACGAGCGCGATCACCGCGAAGACGACGCCTGGCCCGGCGAACCGGGTCGCGCGGAGGCCGCCTTCGAACGCGACACCCGTGAGGATCACCCCGATCGTCGCGACCGTCGCCCCGAGCGCCTGGGTCGGGGTGAGCGTCTCGCCGCGAACGACGACCGACAGCACCACGGTCAGGCCACCGAACGCCGCGACCATCCCGCTGACCACCGAGATCGGCCCGATGCGCAGCCCCGTGAAATACGCGAGATACGCACCGGCGCCGATGAACCCAAGCACGACCGACGGGCCGAGCGCGCCAGCGCCCGCTTCTCCGGCGATCCCGGCGGGGAGCGCGATCACCGCCAGCCAGATGGCACTCACGCCGACGACACCGGCGGTGACCAGGAGGCTGCCCACCCGACGACTGGCGAGCGCACTCGCGATGTCCATCGTCCCCCAGGACAAGGCGGCGGTGAGGCCGGTCAGGAGGCCGAAGGGCATCGGCGGAGCGTAGCGGCGACCTGCTGGGGAAGATCGGAGGTCGCGTCAGTCAGGACGAAGCCTCGTGCTACCATTCCGAACCGGTCCCCCGTCCGCGGACGAGGCGCGACCATCCGTGGGGATGTAGCTCAGCTGGAAGAGCACCGCGTTCGCATCGCGGGGGTCAGGGGTTCGAGTCCCCTCATCGTCCACCACTGTCTTGAGTCGCGACATCGGCGACACATGAGTCGCGACATCGGCGACACCTGTGATCAGCCGGTCGCTGGGACCCCGGCCATCGGCCGGGGTCTCGTCGTGTGTTGCGCCAGTACCCCCGGTCGGGCTCGATCAGGTGGGTCGAGAGGATCTCGCCGGTGTCGAGGGCGACGACCGTGACCTCCTGCTCGTCGACGATGGCGAGGACGCGCCGGCGGGCGTGGGCCGCACCGACCTTGAGGTGGTGCAGGCGGCCGGCCCGGCGCAGGGTCATGGCGCCCTTGCTGTCGGTGACGTCGTAGCGGAGGCGGAAGTGGCCCCGGCGCGCCGGAGCCGGACGGGCAGCGCCTTGGGTGTCGCCCGGTACGCCTCGCCGGGCGTCGGCCGGCCGATCGCCCGGTGCGGCCGCTGCTCGTTGTAGGCGAGCGCGGAAGGCGTCGAGCTGGGCCTGCAGCTCGGCGAGGTCGGCGGCCGCCGGCTGCCGCCCGAGCCAGCGCTTCAGGGTCTGGTGGAAGCGCTCGATCTTGCCCTGGGTCTGGGGGTGGCCCGGCGCGCCGTTCTTCTGGCGGATGCCGAGGTAGGCGAGCAGGTACTCGAAGCCGTTGCGGCCGCCGGTGAAGCGGGACGTGTAGACCGCGCCGTTGTCGGTGAGCGTGGCGGCGGGCCAGCCGTGGGCGTCGCCGGCCGCGGTGAACGTGGCCACCACGTCGTCGCCGCCGACCCGCCGGAAGACCGTGCAGGCGAGCAGGTAGCGGGAGTGGTCGTCGAGCCAGGTGAGATCTCGACCTCGCTCCCGTCGGCCAGGCGCCAGTGGGTGAAGTCGGACTGCCACAGCTCGTTGGGCGCCGCGGCCTCGAACCGGATGCCAGGAGCTGCGCGGGCGCTTGCGCGGCTCGGGCACGACGAGGCCGGCGGCGTGGAGGATGCGCCGGATGGTCGAGGTCGACGGGACCGGCAGGCCCTCGCGCTCCGAGGTGCCAGGCGATCGTGACCGGGCCCGCGTCGAGGCCGCGGGCGGTGAGCTCGGTGCGCAGGGCGACGATCCGCGCGCGCACGGCGTCGGACGTCCGGTGCGGGTTGGTGTGCGGCCGGCGGGAGCGCGGCTCGAGGGCATCGAGCCCGCCGTCCCGGTAGCGGCGGAGGAGGCGGTGCAGATGCCCGCGGCTGATCCCGTACTCGGCCGCCGCGGCGGTGACGGACAGCTGCGCTGAGACGACCTTGAGGACGGCCACCCGATGCTTCGACATGCGCCGGACTGTCACGCATGTCCCGACTCACCAGTCGCCTATCAGGTGTCACCTATGTCGTGAACTCAGACACCCTCATCTCCACCACCACGTTCCGGGTCGGTCATGACGGCCCGCGGTCGTCCAGTGCGCCGTGGAGCTCGGTCGAGTGGTCGCGCAGCCAGCGTCGCCAGACCTTGTGATCGGGGCGTCGTGAAGCGACGACCGCCCAGAACCGCGGTCCGTGGCCGAAGACGCGCAGGTGGGCCAGCTCGTGGATGACGACCGTCTCGAGGGCCTCCGGCGGTGCCAGCAGCAGCCGCCATGAGAACGCCAGGCGGCCCTCGCGCGATGCGCTCCCCCAGCGCGTGCGCTGGTCGCGGACGCTCACCGCCGCCGGAGTCACGCCGAGCGCCGGAGCGTGCCTGGCGATCTCGCGGTCGATGGCCGTCCGGGCCCGAGGCTTGAGCCAGGCGACCAGCACATCGACGACCGTCCGCCGGTCGGCCGGGGCCATCCGGACCACGATCTCGTCCTCGTCGGCGCCGCCGATGCGCTCCACCGACGAGCGTCGGACGCCGGGACGCGCGGGCTGGATGCGCAGTCGGTGGAGGTCGCCGCGGAAGCGCAGGATCGCCCCGTCGCGGATACCGCCTCGGGCGTCGAGGACGGCCCGCTCCCTGGCCAGCCGGACCAGGTGGCGCCGCAGCCACGGCTCGCGCTCCCCGAGGAACGCATCGATATGCGGCTCGGGACTCGGCCCAGCCCCTGCGGCCGCTCGGTGGGACCGTCACGATCACCCCACGGTCCGCGTGGATGACGACCCGCAAGGTGCGCGACCTCGGCGACCGACGCAACGTGTATGCCAGCGGCCCACCCGGGAGCCAGGCCACGGCCGCGGTCTCGGTGGCGCCGACCGCGGTTCCCGGCCCCCTCGTCACGAGCGTCGAAGCAGCCGCCCGGGTCGCTCCCCGGTCTCGGCCCCGGCGGTGATGGCGGGTCGGCCGTTGACGATGACGTGGTCGATCCCGCGAGGGAACCGGGCTGGGTCCTCGTAGGTCGCCACGTCCCCGACCGTCATGGGATCGAAGGCGACGAGGTCCGCGAAGGCGCCCTCCCGAACGACACCACGGTCGCGGACGCCGAGCCGAGCGGCCGGGACGGAAGTCAGCTTGGCCACGGCCGTCTCGAGCGTCAGCACGCGGCGGTCGCGGACGTACGGCCCCAGCACGCGCGCGGTGCTGCCATACGTCCGCGGATGGGGCCGCCCGGCGTCGAGGATCGGATGACCCGGCCGACGGCCCTCGGCATCGGTGCAGACGCCGATCCAGGGCACCGCCAGGATCGTCTCGACGTCGGGCTCGCTCATGCACTCGATGACGATCGAGACGTCAAGACGATCGGCGACCAGTGCCTCGAGCGCGAGGTCGAGCGGGTCGTCGTCAAGGTCGGCCGCGAGATCGGCCAGTGAACGGCCGGTCCAGTCGGGATGGCTCGTCGCGATCGAGATCCGGATCCCCGCCCAGCCCGGGTCGGCGGCGATGTTCTCCCAGCCCGAGAACCCGCGCTCGATCTCGAGGCGCACCCGATCCCGCAGATGGTGGTCGGAGAGCGCCGCGACGCACGCGTCCACGCCGAGGGCCTGGAGACCGGGCGGCAGGATGGTGGCCAGGGTGGTCGCCGCGGCCGTGTACGGGTATTGATCCGCGGCGACGTCGAGACCCTCGGCGCGAGCCGCCTCGAGTCGCGCGACCGCCTCGCCGGCACGACCCCACACAGCGTGCGAGGCGCACTTGAGGTGGGAGACCTGGAGCCGTGCGCCGTCACCCGCCGCGCGGACGGCCGCGACCGACTCGTCGAGCGAGGTGAAGAGGTCGTCCGCCTCGTTGCGCATGTGGGTCGCGTACAGTCCCCCGCGCCGCGCCGTCGCGGCTACCAGCGCCTCGATCTCGGCTGGCGCCGCGTGCATCCCGGGCGCATAGATGAGGCCCGTCGACAGCCCGACGGCCCCGGCATCCAAGGCGGCCTCCAGCTCTCGGACCATCGCGGCCAGATCCGCGCCGCCCGGGACCGCGGCGTCCGCCCCGATGACCGACGCACGGATCGTCCCGTGTCCGACGAGGAACGCGACGTTCGGCCCGAGCCGCTCGTCCTCGACCCGGTCGAGGTACTCCCCGAATGTCCGCCATCGCGCCACGAGGGCATGCGGACGCAACGCCAGCTCGACCGTCTCGCGTCCGCGATCGGTGATCGGCGCAAGTGTCTCGCCACAGTTGCCCGACAGCTGCGTCGTGTAGCCCTGGTGGAGGTGGCTGGCGAGGGCACCGTCAAGGAACAGCGATCCATCGGAGTGGCCGTGCGGATCGATGAACCCGGGGCAGACGACCAGCCCGCCGACATCCAGGGTCTGCGTCACGTCGCCCCCGTCGACCGCCGACAGGTCGCCGACCGCAAGGATGCGATCGCCGAGGACGCCGACATCGGCGCGCCGGCCGGGGCTCCCGGTCCCGTCGATCACGGTGCCGCCGCGGAGCAGCAGGTCGAACGCCGTCATGCCGCGATGGTGACAGGTTCGGGGCCCCGACTAGCCCGAACCGGGCCTCTCGCGCATCTATCCTCCGAGGGCGGTCAGACGACCGTCGAGGGATGAGTGGACGGATGACCGTCGAAGCACTGCGAAGGCATCGGCCGGAAACGCTGGGCGACCTGCTGTCGACCTACGGCCGGGAACTCCAGGCCGTCGCGTTCCTGATCCTGCGCGACCGCGCGGAGGCGGAGGACATCGTCATCGAGACGCTGCTCACGGCCTACGAGCGCGGCGGGTCGATCCGCGACGAACGGGCACTCCGGGCGTGGCTCCTGCGCGTCGCGACCAACAAGGCGCTCGGGACTCGCCGCAGCACGGGCCGCGTCGTCCGGCTCGATGTCGTACTCGAACCTGCCGGTCTGGACGACATGGCCGCCGACTCGTCGACGCGCCTGGCGCTGCTCGATGGCGTGTCGAGCCTACCGATCCAGATGCGCGCCGCGATCGTCCTCCGCTACTACGCGGATCTGTCCGTGGACGAGGTCGCGGCGACGCTCGGGAAGTCCCCGAACACGATCAAGGCGCAACTCCAGACGGGGCTCGATCGCCTACGCGTCCACCTCGCCGGCCCGATCGGCACCAGCCTCGGGGAGGTCCGCAATGCATGACGACCATATCGAAGGCCAGCTTCGCGCCGCGCTGCGTGATGCGGGCGGCTCCCTGTCGGTCACGATCACGACCGCAGAACTGGAGCGACGCCTGGCGGCCCGGCGCCGTGCCGCCAACGGTCGCCGGCTGAGCTTCCTCGCGGCGGGGGTCGCCGCGATCGCCATCGGCTCGATGGTCGCCGCGTCCAACGGCTGGCTGAGCTTGCCTGCGGTCGGCGTCGTCGGGGCAACGCCTTCGCCGTCGCCATCCACGTCGGCGTCGCTCGCAGCGCTCCCGGTGGCCTCACCCACCAACGAACCGATCGCGTCGCGGCAGCCGCTCGGCAGACCGGACCAGGCCATCCTCGTCCGGGCCACGGGCGATCCGCTCCATCCCGACGGGTTCGAAGTCACGCGCTTCG
Source organism: uncultured Chloroflexia bacterium (assembly GCA_963833705.1). Taxonomy (GTDB): domain Bacteria; phylum Chloroflexota; class Limnocylindria; order Limnocylindrales; family CSP1-4; genus SPCO01. The sequence continues at coordinate 198,351 of CAWHYQ010000005.1, forward strand.
ATCCCATCACCGCGAAGTCCGAAGTCGTAGCGACGATCCCGTGGAGCGTCCTTCCAGGGCGGCATCCGCGTCGAAGACGTCGGCAGGCCGATGATCAGCGCGACAGGTTGGCTTGCGATCCCGTTCAATCAGACCGGGAGTGTCGACGGCCGACTTCCGTTGTTTCTCATCGTGGACGTCACCGATCCGACGACGAAACCCTGGATCCTGGATGGGTCCGGCCTCAGCGCCTGGAACGCTAACGAGCAGCTGGGCGAGATCACAGGCAGCGGCGATCTACGTCTACGACCCGAGTACCCAGGGACAATCTTATGTCCAGTTCGAGGACGCCTCGGTGGGCACCCGGGTTGGTCGGCACGCCAGCCTCGACTGGTCGACCGCACCGGGGACCGCTGCGTGGCCTCGCACGGCGTGGCAACCCCGCGAACCCTGATTGGGGCTCGGTCGGCGCGGATGGCGCCTTCACCCAAGCTATCGATCTGCCGCCTGCCTACCAACGAACCGGTCTCGGAGCGGCCGACCGGAGCCGCCGCCCATACGGTCGAAAGCACATGCGACGGCGTCGGCACTGCCGTCCCGACCGGCGGCGTCGTCACCCGGGACTGCAACCTCGTGGAGCGCGATGCGAGCGGGACGACGGTCGCCACACGACTCGATGCGCACGACGCCGGCGTGTTGATCGACGAAGCGTGGGCGGCCGATGGCAGCGGTCTATGGATGCTCTTCTACGGTGACGTGGTCGACGGGAAACAAGCCGTCCGGCTCGACTACGCTCGCGCCGACGATGGACGAAACGACATCGCCGGCTTCGACCTCCTCGAGCCCCACTACCTGGCGACCATCCTCGGGAGCACATCGGAGACCGAGCCCGGCAGCGCGATCGTCGCGATCGGGAACGGGACGAACCGGGTCCTGGCGTTCATCGGCCCCGGCGGCTCGGTCACGCGCCTCGACGGCACGTCATGGTTCGCGGGCTGGGCCGGGAGCCAGCCTGACTACGACCCGGACTGAGCGCGCGCCTCTGCTAGACTCGGCATCCCGTGGGGCTATAGCTCAGCTGGAAGAGCACCTGCATGGCATGCAGGGGGTCCGGGGTTCGAGTCCCCGTAGCTCCACCAACGCGACGAGACCGCCGACCCCACCCCTCGCCGATCGGCGGGGGGTGTCCCGTCTCCCGAGGCAGCGAGACCCGTGACCGAGACCGACGCGACCGACCAGCGGACCCGGATCGAGCGCTACGACCCTGCGGCCATCGAGCCGCGCTGGCAGGCGCGCTGGGCCGAGCTCCGTCTGTACGAGACCGACCTCCACGACACCTCGAAGCCCAAGTACTACCTCCTGACGATGTACCCGTATCCGTCCGGTGACCTGCACATCGGGCATTGGTACATCGTCACCCCGAGCGATGCGCTCGCCCGCTACCGGCGGATGCACGGCTTCAACGTGTTCTTTCCGATCGGCTTCGATGCCTTCGGGCTGCCGGCCGAGAACGCGGCCATCAGGAGCGGTGGGCACCCGTTCACCTGGACGATGTCGAACATCGAGACCATGCGCCGCCAGTTCCGCACGATGGGCGCCACGTTCGCATGGGAAGCCGAGGTCGTCACCGCCGACCCGTCCTACTACCGCTGGAACCAGTGGCTCTTCCTGCAGTTCCTGAAGGCGGGCCTGGCCTATCGGCAGAAGTCGTCGGTCGACTGGTGCCCGAACGACGGGACGCTCGCTCGCGAGCAGGTCGAGGGGACGGACCGGCATTGCTGGCGCTGCGGCGCCCTCGTCGAGAAGCGCGACCTGGACCAGTGGTACCTCAAGACGACCGCCTACGCGGACGAGCTGCTGTACTTCGACGGACTCGACTGGCCCGAACCGATCCGCATCCAGCAGACGAACTGGATCGGCCGGTCCGAGGGCGCCGAGCTCTCGTTCAGGATCGCGCCCGACGCCCACCAGCCGGGCGGCGACACGCTTCGGGTGTTCACGACCCGCCCGGACACGCTCTTCGGGGCGACGTTCATGGTCCTCGCCCCCGAGCATCCGCTCGTCGAGCGATTGACCCACCCTGACCGTCGGGCCGAGGTGACGGCCTACGTCGCCCAGGCGAGCCGGCGGACCGAGATCGATCGCCTCTCGACCGATCGCGAGAAGACCGGCGTGATGCTGGGCGCCGAGGCGATCAACCCGGTCAACGGCGAGCGCATCCCGATCTTCATCGCCGATTACGTGCTCGGCAGCTACGGCACCGGCGCGATCATGGCCGTCCCCGCGCACGACGAGCGCGACTTCGCGTTCGCAGTCAAGTTCGGCCTGCCGATCCGTCGCGTCGTCGCGGCCCCCGACATCGCCGCGGACGACCCGATGGACGACAGCCTTCATCGCGCACGCCGCCGACGAACGGCTGGTCAACAGCGGCCCCTACGACGGGCTGCTGGCCGACGCCGGTGGCAAGGCGATCGTCGCGAAGCTGGCCGAGACCGGCAGCGCCGAACTCAAGGTCACCTATCGGCTGCGCGACTGGCTGATCAGCCGCCAGCGCTACTGGGGTACGCCGATCCCGGTCGTCTACTGCCCGAATCACGGCATCGTCCCGGTCCCGGACGAGGAACTGCCCGTCCGCCTGCCCGAGGATGTCGACTACGCCGGGAGCGGCACGAACCCACTGACCAAGGACGAGCGGTTCCTGCACACCACCTGCCCCCGGTGCGACGGTCCGGCGCGGCGCGAGACCGACACCATGGACACATTCGTCGATTCGTCGTGGTATTGGTTCCGCTACCTGTCGCCGGAGAAGGCGGGTGGTCCGGTCGACGGCGCCCTGGTCAAGCGCTGGACACCGGTCGACCAGTACACCGGCGGCGCCGAGCATGCGGTCATGCACCTGCTGTACGCCCGCTTCTGGACGAAGGCGATGGCCGACATCGGCCTGATGACCGAGCGTGAGCCGTTCAAGCGGCTGTTCAACCAGGGCCAGATCCTGGGCGCCGACGGCGAGCGGATGTCGAAGTCACGGGGCAACGTCCAGGACCCGGACGAACTGGTCCATCGCTACGGCGCGGACACGGTCCGCCTCTTCCTGATGTTCATGGGCCCCTGGGACCAGGGCGGACCGTGGAGCCCGACCGGGATCGGCGGGGTCCATCGCTTCCTGAACCGGGTCTGGACCCTGGTCCTCGACCCGCTCGGCCGCGAGCCGGGCGATCCGGACGCTGGCTCCTTGCCGGCCGGCGAGAGCGAGGTCACCGCCCGGGCGGCGCTGCGCGCGGCGGCCCACAGGACGCTCCGCGACGTGACCGCGGATTACGAGGGCTTTCGGTTCAACACGATGATCGCGAAGCTGATGGAGCTGGCCAACACGCTGTTCCGCTATCGCGGCACCGCGGTCGCCGGATCTGCCGAGTGGGACGAGACGATCGGGCTGCTGCTGCTGATGCTGGCCCCGTCCGCCCCGCATATCACCGAGGAGCTGTGGAGCCGCCGCCAGGCGAAGGCCGGGCAGCCGTGGAGTTCGATCCACACCGAGACCTGGCCGACCGTCGACGCGAGCGCCATCGTCGAATCGACCCGCGAGATCCCCGTCCAGGTCAACGGCAAGTTACGCGACAAGGTGATCGTCGCGGCCGATGCCACGACCGCCGACATCGAGGCGGCCGTGCTGGCACGGGACAAGATCGTCGCCATCCTCGATGGTCGGGAACCGGATCGGATCGTCGTCGCCGGCGGCGGCAAGCTGGTCAACCTCGTCGTCCGGTGACGTCGGAGGACGCGATCGCGTTCGATCGACACCTCGAGGCGGGCGAGCCGGGCATCGCGGACATCGCCCGCGCCCTTCGCCTCACGGTGCTGGCCGGCTTCCCCGACGCGACCGAGACCTTTGACTCGAGCGATGGCCTCCTCGCGATCGGACGGTCACGGGCCCTCGGCGACCTCCTGTTCGCGATCATCCCGCACACGGCGCACGTGAACCTCCAGCTCGCCGACGGCGTCGACCTGCCGAACCCGGACGGTCACATCGAGGGCACCGGGAAGCGGGTCCGCCATATCAAGGTCCGCTCGGTCGAAGAGGCCGGGGCGCCGTGGGTCCGTGCCGCGGTCGCGGCCCAGGTCACCTTCCGGACCCCCTGACCGAGGTGCGCGCCCGTCTCGCCGCCGCTCATCCTCGTGGTCATCGGCGTCGTCCTCACGGCGGGGTTCGGGGGTCAATGGGTCGGGCTCGTCGGCCGGCCATCGGCGCCATGGTGGGCGTACCTCTTCCTGCTGCTCCTGGCGGTCGCCCTGCTGGCCCTGGCCGCCGCCGTGACCATCAACCCACGCCCGTTGGTCCTCCGCCAGGCGCTCGCGGGCTCGGCCTGGGCTGGCTCATCCTGTTCGTCGTCGTTGGGGTTGCTCCAGGCCCGGACCACGGGCCTCGACGGGGACACGATCGGCCTGCTCGTCGTGGCGGCGGGGAGCGGCGTGGCGCTCCTCGGACCTCGCGACTGACGACCGGCGAGGCAACCGACGATCGGACGGGAGCCTTCGGGCGCCTCAGCGTCGTGGTCGTCTTCGCGGTCGCGATCTTCATGGCCGCCGGGGCTGCCGTCATCGTCGTCAGCCTGGCCCGGGCGATCTGGCGCGCGATCACCCAGCGCGCAGCCGGTGGACCGCCTGCCGTGGGGCATGGTCCTCGCGATCATCGTCCTGCCGATCGTCGACGTTCACGATCGCGCGATCGGGACGCGCCGCGCGTCCGGTGGCACCTTCTATGCCCAGGCGACGGCGAACCGTCGGAACAGCGTGCTCCTGATCATCACGCTGGTCGGCGATCGTGGCGGCGACCGCCGAGATCATCGCCGTCACGCTCACGTTCAGGCCCGTGCCCGCCCTGTGGACCGCGGCGGTCGCGGCCGGCGTCGGCCTCGCGGCGGCGGCCGCGGCGAACCGGTTCGGGGCGGACGTCATCCTCCAGACCGCCGGCGCCCGGCGCGCGAACCCCCGCGACGACGCCGTGCTGCTGACGTCGTCCGCGAGCTCTCGGCGGCCGCGAACATCCCGGTCCCCGCGCGTCTACGTCGTCGAGGACGGCAGCCAGAACGCCTTCGCGACGGGACGCGACCCGGGACACGCGTCGCTCGTCGGTGACGAGCGGGCTCGCTCCGGAGGATGGATCGCGAGGAGCTCCAGGGCGTGATCGGCCACGAGCTCGGCCACGTTCGGAACCTCGACACTCGCTACGCCCTGTACGTGGCCGTCCTGGTCGGGCTCGTCGCGCTCGCGACGGACGGCTTCCTCCGCCTGGTCGTCGAGGGCTGGCGGAAGGGCGCGTTCGTCTGGAGCGGCGACGACGACAACGGCCTCGGCGGCCCTGGCGATGGGCGTGCTCGTCGGCATCTTCCTGCTCATCGTGGCCGGCCTGCTGCGGGTGTTCGCACCGCTGTTCTCCGCGCTCGTCCAGGCCTCGACCAGCCGCGAGCGCGAGTTCCTGGCCGACGCGACCTCGGTCGAGTTCACCCGCAACCCGCGCCGCCCTCGAACGCGCACTGGCATCGATCGCGGCCGACGACGACCCGCTCGAGGCCGCCAACCGCGGCACGCAGCACCTGTGGTTCCGCAACCCGGTCAAGGCCGGCAGCGACCGACGCGCCAGCTGGCTGTCGACCCACCCGTCGCTCGGGGCCCGCATCGATCGACTGCGAGGGCTCCAGGGGCTCGAGCCGCTCGACCCATCGAAGAACGCCGCCGTTGCAGGGGAGACCTCGATGCCGGCGACCGGGCCGATCAGGTCCGCGCCCGTGCTGGAACCAGTACACCGGCTGGCCGTCGCTGCCTGAACCGGTCGGCGGGTCGATCGGCCGGCTACGACACGCTCTGGACGTGAGCTCAGACGCAAGGAGCGCCTGCGTGACATCGATCAGCCGCACGCGTCACAGGTGATGTCCATCGCCAGATCTTCGCGACGCTTCGATGGGGGTCGATCCATGGCCAAGGTCGGTCGCCGAGTCGGGATAGCCATCGGCTCGTTCGTCATCACATGGTTCGCCGTCACCCTTATGGCGAGATGGCTCTTCGGCTCCGCTAACTTCCTCGTCTGGGTGATCGCCGCCGCCGTCGGTATCGGTGTCTACCTCGATATCCTGCGGCGGGATCGGCGCGTCGACTAGCGCCGCTCGGACGCAGTGGAGGAGACATGCCCGAGGTCAAGTTCGGCGCCCTGTGCTGGAACCAGTACACGATTGGCCGGTCGCTGCTCGAGGCGGGCATTCGAGCCGATCGGCTCGGCTACGACACGCTCTGGACGTGGGACCACCTCTATCCGATCCAGGGCAGTTCGGACGGGCCGATCATCGAGGGCTGGCTGACGCTGGCGGCCTGGGCCCAGGCGACCGAGCGCGTCCGGATCGGCCTGATGGTCGGGGCGAACACGTTCCGTCGACCCGGCCTTGACCGCCAAGATGGCGACGACGCTCGACCACATCTCGGGTGGGCGCGCGATCCTCGGGATCGGCGGCGCCTGGTTCGAGGAGGAGCACGACGCCTACGGGATCGCGTTCGGGAGCGGCTTCCCGGAGCGACTCCGCTGGCTTGGCGAGGCGCTCCCGATCATGCGCGGGATGCTCCACGGCGAGCGACCGACGGCCGCCGGCCCGCAGCTACGCGACCGCCGAGGTCCGGAACGACCCGATGCCCATCCAGGCGCACCTGCCGCTGCTCATCGGCGGTGGCGGCGAGCAGGTCACGCTCAAGCTGGTCGCCCGCTACGGCGACGCGAACAACGTCGGCGGCGGGATCGCCAACGTGACCCGCAAGGAGGCGATCCTGCGTCCAGCACTGCGAGACGGTCGGGCGCGATCCGGCCGAGATCGAGCGGACGACCAACATCGGCACGCGTCATCATCCGCGACTCGCGCGCGGAGGCGGACCGCGTCCAGGCGGCCATGTTCGAGCGCAACGGACGAGCGCGGAGCGCTGGACGGACCAGCCCATCGGGACGCCCGAGGACGTCGCCGAGCGGCTCGCCCCGTTCCTCGAGATCGGCTACCGCCACCTCGATCGCCGGGTTCCCCTCGCCACACGACGAGGAGTCGATGACCCGGTTCGTGACCGAGGTCGGCCCGATCCTTGGCCGCAGCGTGTGAGCGACGGCCGGACCGCGAACGGCATAGACTCCGAGCCATGTCGGTCTACGCGATCTGGTTCGTGGCCGCGCTGGCGCTGCTCGTGCTCGAGCTCGCCAGCACGACCTTCTTCTCCATCTTCCTCGCGATCGGTGCCTTCGCCGCCGGCCTCCTGGCCTTCTTCGTGCCCGGACAGCCCGGTCTGGCTCCAGGCCGTCGTGGCGATCGCGGTCGCCATGGCCGGCGTCGTCGTCGGCCGGCCGTTCCTGAGCCGCCGTCTCCGCCGGCGCGGCGAGGGACCGCTGACGCCCGGGGTCCACGGCGGCTTCGTCGGCCAGCGCGCGCTGGCCCTCGACGAGATCGGCGAGGAGCTCCATCCGGGCCACGTCCGCCTGGCCGGTGAGACCTGGCTGGCGTTCTCGGACGATCACCAGCCGATCGCCGACGGGTGCGCCTGTCATCGTGACCGCCGTCCGCGGGACGACGCTCGCCGTCCGACCCGCGTCCGGGCCTGTCACACCGGAGAGTTGAGATGGACTCGCGAGCTGCTCCCGCTGATCGTCGCGTTCATCATCGCGATCCTGTTCATCCTGTTCGCGTTCTACCTGCTGCGGAACACGGTCAACCTCGTGCAGCAGGGCTTCGTCGGCGTCACCACGCGGCTCGGCGAGTTCCGCGCGATCCACGAGCCGGGCCTGGCCATCATCGCGCCGTTCATCGACAAGCTGGTGACCGTCGACATGCGCGAGTACCCGCGTCCCGGCGATCGCCAGGAGGTCATCACCAAGGACAACGTGGTGGTGTCGGTCAACGCCACGATCTTCACCCAGGTCGTCGACGCCAAGCAGGCCCTGTTCAGCATCGCCAACTTCGACGTCGCCATCGATGCGCTCGCGCGGACGGCCCTCCGGTCGGTCATCGGCACGCTGTCGCTGGACGAGGCGCTGTCCGAGCGCGAACGGATCAACGTCGACGTCCAGGAGCAGATGGAGGCGGTCACCGACAAGTGGGGCATCCGGATCAACCGGATCGAGATCGTCGAGATCACCCCGCCGCCACAGATCCTCCAGGCGCTGGCGCTCCAGAAGCAGGCCGACCAGGAGAAGCGCGCCAAGATCCTCCAGTCCGAGGGCATCCAGCAGTCCGCGGTCAACGTCGCCGACGGCGACCGGCAGGCGGCGATCAAGAACGCCGAGGGCGAACGACAGGCTGCCATCCTGCGTGCCGAGGGCAATCGGCAGGCGGCCATCCTCGAAGCGGAGGGCCGCGCCCGCGCGATCGAGACGGTCTACGGTGCGATCACGGCCGCGGCGCCGAACCCGACGCTGGTCGCGATCCTCCAGCTCGACACGCTGAGCAAGTTCGCGCTCAGCCCGAACACGAAGATCGTGATCCCGGCCGAGTCGGCCGCCCTGATGGGCGCCGTCCAGGCGATCCAGTCGGTCCTCGCCCAGGTGCCGCCCGCCACCGAGTGACGAGGGCATGGCGACGCGCCCCCGACAGCCGCCTCCGGTCAGGCGGGCCCGGTCCCCGCGTCGTCGGCATCTCGATCTGGGGCACCGCCATCACCGCGGCCTTTTCGCGTGCGCGGTGTCGGGCCGCCTTGGCGCGATTGCCACAGGTCGCCATGTCGCACCAGCGCCGGCGGCTCGTCCGTGACCCGTCGTAGAAGATCCAGTCGCAGGTGTCGCCGGCGCAGACCTTGATCCGCTCGGGGTGACCGTCGGTCAGCTCGGAGACGAGTGGGTCGGCAGCCGGGCGAGGGCGTCGTCGATCGGGTCGCCGACGTGGCGGTGATCGACGCTGACGCCATCGCGGGCCGGGACCAGCTCGATGACCTGGCGGGCGTGGAGCGCACGGTTGATGGTGTCGAGCGCGCTGACGCTGGGCGCCCGCTGTTCCGCGATCGACAGCGCCACTTCGCGCATCGCCGAGCGGACGGTGTGGACGCGATCGAGTTCGCGGGCCATCAGCGGGTCGTGGGCGGCGCGCCTGCGCGCGGACGCGGTCGGCGCCCTCCTCGATGGATGACGCCACGGTCGACGAACCACGCCAGCGCGTCGTCGAGCGTCGGGAGCTTCTCCACCGGGAAACCATTCTCGGTGTCGTCGGTGTTCAGGAAGTCGAAGGTGTCCTCGAGATCGACGTCGTGAGCGTGGCCTCGAGGGGTGTTGTCGGGAATGGTCGTTAACATCTCGCTAACCACTTTATACCTGTTGACAGGTTACGCGCAAGAGGGTTATTCTTCCGGAAGTAACCAATCAGACACCTCAAACAGGTTAGTTAGGAAGGAGCACCCGCCGTGGCAGCCCTCATCATCCTCGTCGCCGTCGCCGTCCTCGTCGCCTTCGCAGGCGCGTCGCTCACCTGGGGTGTCGACTCGCGCGACACGATCCAAGACGACCACCATCGCTGAGCCGGCCGCGCCAGACCGCGCGTCCCAACCCCGGAGGTCGACCGAATGTACCCATACGTGATCATCGCCCTCGACCTCGCCCGCGAACGTGTCGACGAGCAGATCCGGATGAACGAACGCGCTCGACTCCTGGCAGAAGTCAGGTCGGAACGATCGTCGCTGGGCCTGCACCTTCGCCGCCCGGCAGCGCGGTTGGTGGCCGCCTTCAGCCGCGGATCGGCTGCCGTCGTTCGTCGCCTCGACGACTGTGTCGCGGACGATCTCGGTCGGTCCCTGGCACCGACGGAGTAGCCTCCCGGCAATCGACAGGGAGGACGAGATGACCCAAGGCACCGCCGCCGCCTCGTGGGGGCAAGGGCGGATCGATCTCTTCTGGGTGGGCGCGGACCTCGCGCTCACCCATCGTGCGTTCGATGGCGGAACATGGGCGGAGCCCGAATCCCTAGGCGGGACGCTCGCCTCGTCACCGGCGGCGACCGCCTGGGCCATCGACGAGCTGCAGGTCTTCGCGATCTTTCGCGATGGCGCCCTCTGGAACCGGTACTGGGACGGGGCGTCATGGCATCCCTGGGAGACCCTGGGTGGTGAGTTGACCGGGTCGCCGGCGGCCTCGTCGTGGGGCGCGGACCGCATCGATGTCTGGGCGCCCGGCCGCACCGGCGGCGTGTGGCACCGCTGGTGGGACGGCACGCGTTGGGTCGACTGGGAGCGACTCCCGGGCTAGCCGCCTCCGGCTCGCCGCGGTGCGTAGTCGAATGCGCCGAACGGCCAGTCATCCACGAGCCACGCCGTGACAGTCGCGTGGACGACCGGATCGAGATCGGCATCACCCGCTCGGACCCAGGATCGGACGCGCGCATCCGCCTCGGGCCGCTCGCTCGGGTAGATGTACACGCATCCGATGATCCTCAGCCCGTCGGCGGACAGGACCGTGTACGTGAAGCCCCGCCGCGCGGCGAAGTCATCCGCGTGCATCACGAGATCGCCTCGGTTGTCGTCGAGCGTCATCGGGTGCGGCCAGGACGATCGCTCGAAGCCGGGAGTCGCGCGGATGTGCTCGACACTGCCGGTCCACGCGGCGAAGTCGATGTCGTTGTGTTCGGGCCCGAGTGGCCGGAGCAGGAACCGCGGGTGATCCAGTCGCAGCGGCGGGTCGAAGTCGGTCGGAACGAAGGGCGGCATCGACCCGACGATACTCCCTGGTCACGTCATCGCGGCGACACGTTCCCGGCGTAGTCTTCCGGCATGAGCGACACCAAGACCACTCCGACCACCACCAAGACCGACGCCGAATGGCGTGCCGAACTGACTCCGGAGCAGTACCGGGTCCTCCGCCAGAAGGGCACCGAGCGCGCCTTCACGGGTGAGCTGTGGGACGAGCATCGGTCGGGCACGTATCGCTGCGCCGGCTGCGGCGCCGAGCTCTTCCGCTCCGAGACCAAGTTCGAGTCGGGGACGGGCTGGCCGAGCTTCTTCGCGCCGATGCGACCCCGCCGCCGTCGCGACCGAGACCGACCGCTCGTTCTTCATGACCCGGACCGAGGCGAACTGCGCGTCCTGCGGCGGACACCTCGGGCACGTCTTCGAGGACGGTCCGCGGCCGACCGGCCTGCGCTACTGCATCAACTCGGCGGCGCTGCGACTCGATCCCGAGGCGTAAGACCCTCGCGAGCGGGTACGCTGCGGGGACGATGACCGAGCTGACGTTCGACGCCTTCGCCCCCCACCTCGAGACCGACTTCCGCCTCGTCGACCCGCCAGTCGACGAGGCGATCACGTTGCGGCTGACCGAGGTCCGGAGCCTCGGACGCCAGCCGGACGCCCCGCGTGTCGAACCGTTCGCGCTCGTGTTCACGGGTCCGCCGCAGCCGATCCTGGAACAGCGGATCTACCGTCTCGACCACGAAGCGCTGGGCGCGTTCGACATCTTCCTGGTGCCGATCGGGTACGACGCGGCGGGCTCGCTCTGCTACGAGGCGGTCTTCAACTGACGTCGGGCCGGGCGGCGCATGAACTCGTGGAACCCGTGGGCCTCGACCGTCTGGAACCCGAGCCGCTCGTACAACCGCTTGGCCGGGTTCCAGGGTTCCACGTGCAGCGTCGCCGCGAGGCCGTCTCGATCCGTCTCCGCCAGGACCCATGCCAGCAGCACTGAGCCGATGCCCTGCCCGCAACGCTCGGGCACGAGGATGATGTCGACGATCCGGAGTTCGTCGGTCAGCCGAGCGAGCGACAGGCGACCGATCGGGTCATCGCCCGCCAGGACGAGGAGGAATCGGCCGTCGGGGAACGCCTGACGGTACGAAGCGTCCTGGGCGTCGAACTGCATCGCGACGAAGGTGGCCTTCTCGTGCTCGGCCCAGGGCACGGCGCTCAGTTCGTCGGCCCGCGTGGTCCCATAGAGAGCCAGGAGGAACGCGCGATCCGCAGCGACCGTCGGGCGGAGGGCTATCCCCTCGGGGAGGTCGGTCAGGCCGTCAGCCACGAGACCAGGTTCGGGGCGAGCAGCAACTCGAACGACCACGCTCGATACCCCACCGTCGCCAGCAGTCGGTCGCTGCGGTCCACGGCGAGGTCGGTCACCGCGAATTCCGACCCGAGATCGCTATGCACCGCCCAGGTCTTCCCGTCATCGAGGCTGACCGACACGCGGCCACTGCCGTCGCTCCGGTAGAGCCGACCACCGGCGGAGACGGTCTTCGTCGCGGCGACCGCGGCGATCCACGGCACGGCTGATGCGATGGCCGTTCCGGTGGCCGCCAGGCCAACCAGCTTGAGGAAGTCCCGTCGGAGCATCGTCGTCTCCTGGTCCCTTTCGTCAGCTACGCGGTGGGAAGATGCCCTGGAGGGCGATACAGAAGGTGAGCGTGAGGTAGGGCTGAAGGTTGTTGTGTGGCAGCCCGCCGCCTGTCGGGGCGAGCGCTTGTGCGGACAGGGGCGTAAGACCGGCCGCCGGCGCATAAGCGAAGCCGCCCTGCGAGGTGGCCAGGGAGCGGGCGGCCGTCGGCGCCGAAAGGTCGGCATCGTCGGCACTCGCCTGGAGCGAGTGACTGTGGGCTGGTATCTCCGACGCGAGCAGGGTCACGGTGTCTTCGCCGCCCGATTCCCCGAGGGATCGCGATGACAGGCCCGGGCCCTGGCCTTGTTGCATCACAGCTCGGCCCTGGATGTTCGGCAACGCGAACGTCGAAAGGCCATCGCCGCCGTAGGTCGTTCCGACGAGCGAGAACAGCGCGGTGTTCTGCGAGATCGCCATGAGCTGGCCGTTGCAGACCGCCCATCCCTTCGGCGCGAAGTTGAAGGGGAAGATGCGAATCTCGGCGACGAACGGATCGCTCATCGTGCCCTCCTACGTCTGGCTCGGGAAGATGCCGAAGAGGGAGATGATGAAGCTCACGCAGAGGAATGGGGCGAGATTGTCGTGCGGCTGGCTCCCGCCGGCGGGACCGATCGACTGGGCGCTCATCGCCCCGGTCGGGACGTCCTCGATGTAGGGTTTCGCCCCCTGTGAGTTGGCCAGCACGTTGCCCGCCGGGTTGCCCTGGGTCCCCTGGTCCGTACTCGCCTGGGCCGCGTGGCCGTGGGCCGGCATCTGGTTCGTCGTCAGCGTCACGGTCTCGACGCCGCCGACCTGACCGATCGTGTAGAAGGTGCTCTGATGGACCGGGACCCGGCCGCGCAGATCGGGCAGCGCGAATGTGCTCTGGCCGTCGCCGCCATACGTCGTGCCGATGAGGTTGAAGAGCGCCGTGTTCTCCGAGATCGGCAGGAGCTGGCCATCGCAGAACGCCCATCCCGCGGGCGCGAAGTTCCCGCCGAACATCCTGATCTCACCGATGAAGGGCGATCCCATCGTTCGTCCTCAGTCCCGAGACGGGAAGATGCCCACGAGGGCGATGGCAAAGTTGAGGGTCAGATAGGGCTGCAGGTTGGTGTGCGCCTGGCTGCCCCCGGCGTTCGCGATCGTGCCCGGGTTGACCCCGGTCAGCGCGGACGGCGCCGCATAGAGCTTGTTCGAGGCGGCCAGGACGTTGCCGATCGCGACGGCGTCGCTCGCATTGCCGGCCGCCGTCTGCCACGAGTGCGTGTGGGTCGGCATCTCCCCCGCCGTCAGCGTGTGGCTCTCCTCGCCGGCCGCCTCGCCGAGGGTGTGCCCGGCCCCGGCGTGGATGGGCGTTCGACCCTGAAGGTTCGGTAGCGCGAAGGTGGTCTGACCGTTTCCGCCGTACGTCGTTCCGAGCAGCGAGAAGAGTGCCTGGTTCTGGTTGATGGGCAGGATCTGTCCGTTGCACAACGCCCAACCCTTCGGGGCGAAGTTGAACGACAGGATCCGGATCTCGGAAAGGAACTGCTCAGACATTCGGTTCCTCCGCAAGTCGCGGGACGGTGCGGATCACGGCTGCGTGCACGGCGCGCCTCCGAGATAGCCGCCGCCAGTCGGGACGGTGTTCGAGGCACTGACCGTCGTCAGGGTGTTCTGACCGGCCAGGAAGGCCTGCACGGCCGAGTTGTCATTGGCCGCGCCGGCGTAGCCGGGAAGACGGACCGACGTCGACTGTCGCTGGCGGAGGCGCAGGTCATTGTTGTTCGGGGAGATAACGCCGGCTCCGGACCCGGTCAGGACGTTGGTCTTGATGTCGACGCACGAGGCGAAGCTGTCCGTGCTCACGATGCCGTTGTTGAGACCGACCCCGTTCCAGCCGGTCGCCAGCGGACCGGCGGTGCCGGGATTCGAGACCGTGTTCCCGGTGACGGTGACCTGGTACGCGACCGGGTTGCCCATCTGGTCTCCGGCCACGAGCTGGATCCCGTTGCCGTTGTACTGGCGCACGAGGTTGTTGCTGACGAGCGCCACCATGTCGCCGCCGCCGCTCGACTCGACATCGATGCCGGAGGCCTGGGCGGACCCGGAGTTGGCTGTCGCGACCACCCCGATCGTGTTGTCCATGATCGTTCCGGAGGCGACCGCGAGCGAGGCGGCTGCGGTGGCGAAGATCGCGCTGCCGAGCGAATCGCGAAGGCTGTTGTCGTGGATGTCGAAGGTCGTCGGGCCGTTGGCGGAGACGACGACGCGGACGCCGGCGGACAGGCTGTTCGTGTGCGCATTCGAGAGCGTGTTGTCGGCGAACTCGGCGTCCGACGTGCCGCCCGCGATGGTCGCCGCGAAGTACCAGTCAGCGCGCGCCCCCGCGAATGTGCAGTCCTTGACGGTCGAATTGAGCGTGGTCCCAGGGTTGTGCGACTCGAAGTGGATGCCGTCGTTGCCGAAGGCTGTGCTGTTCAGGCCGATCGTGCAGTTCGGCCCGGCGACCGTGATCCGACTCAGCGAACCGGTCGTGTTGGTGACGTTGAGATTGTCCTCGAGGCCGCCCGAGATCGTGTCGCCGGTCAGGCTGGCCGAACCGGTCAGGTTCGCGAAATAGACCGACCCTTCATCCACGGCCGCGTTGTCGCCGTTCGCGCCGCCGATCGTCGAGTCGGCCAGGATGAACCCGAGGACGCCGTTGCCCCGGATCGCGAAGTTCTGGAAGTCGTGCAACTGCATCTCGCTGAACGACGGGTTCTTCGTCGCGTTGAGGTAGATGCCGTTGCCGGTGGCGGTGCCACCGTCGGGGCCGGTCTTGTTCGCGATCGTCCCACCCGAGCCCGGCACGCCGCCGACGCCGGTGACGAGCAGGCCACCGTTGCCGCCGGCCGTGCCCGTTCCGCTGAGCACGATGCCGGTATTGGTACCGCCATCCGAGGCGATCGACTTGAACGTCAGGCCACTCGAGCCGATCTCGGTGCCGCTGACGTTGAGGGCCGTACCGGTCGTCGCCGCGAGCGTGTTGGTCGACCCGGTCACGTTCACGGTCCCGCCGCCTGTCGCATTGAACGCCGTGTTGGCCCCGGTGTTTGCCGCGATGCCGCCACTGAATGAGAGCGTCGCGCCGGTATTCGAGATCAGGGCGATGCCGGTGGATGCGTCGCTGATCGCGCCACTGAACGAGGTCGTGCCACCAGTCCGGTTCGCGATCGAGACCGAGTGGCCGGCGCTGCCGCTGATCGGGGCCGCGATGGTGATCGCTCCGCTGGCCGCGCCGGCCAGCTCGACACCGTCGCCGCCGGCTCCGCTGATGTCCACCGGAGCGGTCACGCCGACGGTGGCCGTCGTGACCGCCGAGCCGTTCATCCCGTCGCCGCTCGGCCCGGTGATATCGAGGCCTTCGACATCGACGCCATTGGCGAGCCCGACGCCGACGCCCGACGCGTTCGTGATCACCGGGGCCACGCCGACAACCACCAGCGCGTGGCCGTTCACGGTCAGCCCGGCCCGTTCGCCGAGCAGGCGCTGGTTCGCCTCGAGCGGGATGCCACCGCCGTACGTGCCCGAACCCTGGTACACGAAGATGAAGTCGCCGACGCCGTCGACGTTGCCACCACTGCCATTGAGCATTGCCAGGTTCAGGAACGGTGAGCTCGAGCGGCCGTCATGGGTCAACGCGCCTGAGGCGCTGTCGACGTACCAGACGAGGTAGTCGTCGACGTGGACGGTCACGGTCCCCGGCGTGGTGACGATCCCATCGGTCACGTGGTAGGTGAACGTGTCGTCCCCGTTCTTGTCGCCCACGCCCGGCAGGAACGTGAAGCTGCCATCGGTGTTGATGGTGGCCGTGCCCCCGCCCGTCGAATCGACGGTCTCGGGGACCGCGGTGAGCGGTTGGGCCGGGACGTCCTCGTCGGTGTCGTTGTCGGTCAGGACATTGCCGGTCAGCACGACGTTCGGCCCGGTGCCAGACGTGCCGAGCACCGCGAGCGTGTTGCCGATGGCGCCCGTGTAGGAATCGGGCGTCGCCACCGGGGCGTCGTTGACGTTGGTGACCGTGATCGTGAACGGCTTGTCGAGGGAGAGGTTGGGCGAGCCGTCGTCCGTCGTGCGCACGCAGATGGTGTACGAGCTCTTGACCTCGAAGTCGAAGCTGGCGGCCGAGGTCAGCGACGATCCCGCCGTCGCGAAGGAGGTGCCATCCGGATAGGAGCCGCCGCAACCCGAGGCCACCACGTTGAAGGTGTGCGTCTGGCCGCTGTCAGGATCCGTGGCGGACAGCGTGCCGACGGTCGTCCCCGAAGGCTGGTTCTCGGCGATCGTCGCGTTCGTCAGGGCGATGTCGGTCGGAGCCGAGTTGACGTCGTTGACCGTGATCGTGAACACACCTTCGACGTGCAGCGACCCGCTGTCGGTCGAGCGGACGCGGATGGAGTAGCTCGACTGCACATCGACGTCGAAGATGGCGTTGGTCTTGAGGGTGTCGCTGCTGATCGTGAACGAGCCGTTGTCGGTGTCACCGGTGCCGGCCACCAGCGTGTAAAGGAACGTATCGCCAAGGTCCGGGTCGGTCGTGGAGAACGTACCGACGGTCGTGCCTACCGGCTGGCCTTCATCCACGTTCGTCGGCGCCAGGGCGAGGTCCGTCGGTGCCTGGTCCGACGCGACGCTGAACGAGAAGTCGTAGTCAGTGGCCATCTGGTCGGGCGCGATCGCGTCCAGATCGGTGATGCCGGCGGCAAGGACCGTCACGTCGCACGTCCCGCCGAGCGGCAGGTTCGAGGTCGGGTCGAGGGTGATCGTCGCGGTCCCCGAACCGCTCACCGCGAACGTCTTGGCCGTCCCGCCCGGGCATTCAAGCGTGAAGGAGGCGCCGCTCGCGGTGACCGCCTCGCTGAAGGTGATCTCGATGTTGGCGGAGGGCGCCACGCCCGTGTCGCCGTCGTCGGGGTTCGTGCTCGAGACGATCGGGGCCTCGTCCACAGTCGTGAACGAGAAGCTCCCATCAAGGGCCGGATGGTCCGGCGGATCGACCGCGTCCGAGTCGCTGATCAGGGCGGCGATGGCCGTGACCGCGCAGTGGGCCGTCCCCGGCAGATCCGTGGTCGGATCGAGTGTGATGGTGGCCGTCCCGGAGCCGCCGACCGAGAACGCCTGTGGGCTGCCGCAGACGATCGTGAACGAACCCGGGCTGACGTTGACCGGCTCACTGAAGTGGACGGTGATGTCGGCGCTCGGGTCGACCCCGATCGCGCCGTTGGTCGGCGAGGTGGTCGTCATCCCGGGCGCGGCGTCCAGGGTGAAGGTCGCGGTGTAGTCGGCCCCCATCTGGTCGGGCGGATCGATCGGGTCGGTGTCGGTGATCCCGGCCGCGAAGACGGTCAGCTTGCAGGTCCCGGCGGCCGGCAGGCCGCTCGTCGGATGGAGCGTCGCGCTCGCTCCCGGCGAGGTCGTGCTGAGTGTGAACGCCGGGTGCGTGATCGCGCCGCAGAGCACGTCGAACGAGCCGCTCGTGTAGTTGACCAATTCGCTGAAGGTGACGGTGATGTCGATGTCACTCGCGACCGGGTTCGACCCGTTGGCGGGCGACGTGCTCACCACGGTCGGCGCCGCGTCGACGGTCGTGAAGCCGAAGACCGTGTCCGCAACCGGGTGGTCCGGCGGATCCCCGGCGTCCACGTCGCTGATCTGGGCGGCGATGACGGTCACCGTGCAGTTGGTCGTCACCGGCAGATCCGCGCTCGGATCGAGCGTGATGGTCGACGTGCCCGAGCCGCTGACCGTGAAGGTCTTGAGGTTTCCTGGGGCCGGGCACTCGATCTTGAACGAGGCGGTCGTGGCCGTGACCGGTTCGCTGAAGGTGATGACGATGTTGGCGCTCGGCGAGACGCCGCTGGTGCCGTTGACCGGGATCGTGCCGGTCACCGCCGGCGCCGCGTCCGCGGTGAACGAGAACGTCGTGTTGGCGGCCGGGTGATCGGGTGGGTCGAAGGCGTCGACGTCACTGACGTTGGCGGCGATCACGACGACGGTGCAGATCACCCCCGCCGGCAGGTCGGCCGTAGGGTCGAGCGTCAGCGTGGCTGTCCCGGACCCACTCACCGTGAACGCCATGGGTGTGCCGGTCGGGCATTCCACGGAGAAGCCACTGGTCGACGCCGCGACCGGCTCGCTGAACGTCACCGAGATGTTCGAGTTGACGGGGATGTGCGCGGCGCCGTTCGCCGGCGATGTGCTCGTCACGGTCGGGGCATCGTCGATCGCCACGTAGCCGGTCAGCGTCGTCAGCGGCGAGGTCCGGTACCAGGCCGAACCGACCTTGGCGATGACCGTCTTGTTCGGACCGGAGGTTCCCGTGATCTTGACGTGGGACCAGGTGCCGAGCACGACGCTCGAGGCGCTGTTGGCCCCGACGGAACCCGACGCGAATGTCCCGGACGACCCGATGAACGTCCCGCCGAGCGAGGCCTGGGCCCCGACCGGCGTCAGGGCGAGATTGGCCCGGTTCTTACCGCAGATCGCGATCCTCTGCTCCGTGGCGCCGGTCCCTGCCGAGTGGTTCGCCGGGGTCGACGCAGGGCACGGGCTGCCGGGTGCGGGTGCGGCGCCGACCACCACGGCGTCGAGGATCTGGAACGAATACGCCGTCGTCGTCAGGCCAGGTCCTTCAGGCGTGGCGACCCTGAGCTTGGACGGGTAGCTGAACGAGTTCGTGCTGCTGACGATCACGAGCCACGAGCCACTGACGTCCTTCGAACCGGCCGCGGTCCGGGCGGTGAGCTTGAAGGCACTGTTCGAACTGTGGCCCGGGATGTCGTCGGCCGATGAACCGGCGCTCAGGTAGCGGCATTTCTGGTCCGATCGCTGGGTCGTCCAGCCGACCGGGGCCAGAGGACAGGCCACAACCTTCCAGGCGTCCCATGGGCGGTCGATCTCGACGGCACCGATCTTGACGTCACCGGTGTTGTGGATGGTGAACGTGAAGTCCGTGCCCGCCGTGTCGTTCAGGTACTGGATCGTCGGTTGCTCGGAGGCCTTGGCGGAGAAGGTCGAGTTCGCCGAGACGACGCCCGTGGTGCCGGCGATGAGGAGACACGAACTGACCAGCGCGAACAGGCGACCGAGCAACCGCGCCCGCGGTGCGCTGGACCGATGCCCCATCGATCGCATGCTGGACCGTCCTCCAACCCAGTGGTCGACCCGGGCTCATCCGGGTCGGCGTTCCACGTGCTGGGCCGTGTCGAGTGCAGCAGTCTAGACGAGGGTCATCTCGGTTGGATAGGGGGAATCACGCACCGCGTCGCCCGATGGTGCGATGGGGCAACGATGCCCCGATAAGTCGCAGCTAAGCGCCACCCGATACGGTTCGGGC
Source organism: uncultured Chloroflexia bacterium (assembly GCA_963833705.1). Lineage (GTDB taxonomy): Bacteria > Chloroflexota > Limnocylindria > Limnocylindrales > CSP1-4 > SPCO01. The sequence continues at coordinate 218,033 of CAWHYQ010000005.1, forward strand.
TGGACGTCTCGTCTGCCTCGGAAGTGCCCCCGACGCGGACGAGACGTCATCTTCTCGAACGCCGTCATCGCCGCGTCATCCCGCCGGGGAGGTCGTGTGTGGATCGCGGTGTCGACCCGGGGCCGACGCCCTGGCGCGTCCTTGAGGATCCCATCGAACCGGCGCCCGAGCCACAGGAGACCGGTCGGAGCCGCGCTGCGGCGATCCCGAGATCCGCCCTGATCATGGGCGGTGTCGCGGTCCTGCTGGCCGTCAGTGCCTTTGCCCTGGCGTTCGGAACTGCCTCATCGGGTGCGGTGACCGTGGACGGTGGCGCCTCGTTCGGCACATCGGCCCTGGCGACCGTGGGACCTGGTGGGAGCTTCGACACTTCCGGTACCGGAACGCCCGGCCGACTCGTGGTCGTCGAGGTCGAGGGTGCAGTGGACCACCCGGGCGTCTTCAGGCTGCCCGCCGGCTCGCGCGTCGGCGACCTCGTGACAGCGGCCGGTGGGTACGGTCCACGGGTCGACGCGGACCGGGCCGGGCGCGAACTCAACCTGGCACAACCGCTCCGAGACGGCGAGCAGATCCGCGTGCCGTCGCGCGACGAAGCCACCGACTCGACGACCCGGCCGGTCGGCGCAGTGCCGGCTCAGAGCCCCGCTGCCCGCTCCCCCGTCGACCTGAACACGGCGACGGCCGCCGAGCTCGATGCGCTGCCCGGGATCGGTCCGGTGACCGCCGCCAAGATCCTTGCCTCGCGTGATCAACAGCCGTTCCGCGAGGCCGCCGATCTTCGCGTCCGCAAACTCGTCGGCGAGAAGACGTTCGCCGTGCTCAAGGACCTCGTGGCGGTGCGCTGACATGGGGCGGAGCAGCCGACTGGCGCTCGGCGCGGTCGCCGCGGCCGTCGCCGCCGGGCAGGTGAGCCCGAACCATCTTGCCGCCGCGATCGCGCTTGGCTTGGCGGCGATCCTCCTCGTGGGCGAAGCGCGTCCGACGGTGGGCGCGCGGACGTTCATCCCGCTCGTCGTCGGTGCCGCGCTCATCGCGGCACGCCTGGCCCTGGTCCCGACGGGACCGGCTCCGCTCGACGTCCCACCCGAGGGCGACGGCCCGTGGCGCCTCATCGTCGAATCGACCGGCTCGCCACGCGACGGCCAGCAGGTGGCCACGCTTGTGACTCCCGCGGACACCATGCCCGCGTTCCGAGTCGCGGCGACCTTGCCCCGGTTCCCTGAGATCGTGCCGGGTGATCGGGTCGTGGTCGAGGGCTCCATCCGGCCGCGGCCCGATTCGCCATACGGCGAGTATCTCGAGCGGCTCGAGGCGGTCGGCACGCTGTCGTCGCGCTCGCTCACCGTGGAACCCGCGCCGACCGACCCCGGCCGTCGTCTGGAGGACACACGTCGTGGCGCCGCCGAGACCCTCACCCGCGTGCTGCCGGAACCCGAGGCAGGACTAGCCGCGGGGATCCTGATCGGTCTACGCGACCGTGTCGACCGCGATCTGGCGGCCGCCTTCACGACCGCCGGCGTCAGCCACGTCGTGGCCATCTCGGGCTGGAACATCGCGATCGTCGCGGCCGCCATCGCCGCCATGTCCGGCCGGCTGGGGCGACGTCGGCGGTCGATCGTGACCATCCTTGCCATCGTCACCTACGTCGCGTTCGCCGGAGCCTCGGCCTCGGTCGTGCGAGCGGCGTTGATGGCCGGGGTCGTGTTGCTGGCTCGCGAGAGTGGTCGCGCCGGTCGGGCGGCGGCGGCGCTGGGCTGGGCGGCCACGCTCCTCCTGGTCACCGACCCGAAGCTCATCGGCGACGCTGGGTTCCAGTTGTCGTCGCTGGCGACGGCCGGCTTGATCGCCTGGGCCTCCCCGCTGACGGCCTGGATCGAGGGGCTCGGCCGAGGACGGCTCCCGCGTTGGCTCGCTGAGAGCCTCGGGGTGTCATTGGCCGCCCAGGCCGCGACCCTGCCGATCATCCTCGTGTCGTTCGGCCGCCTGGCGGTCCTGTCGCCGATCGTCAATGTCGTCGTCGTGCCACTCGTCGCACCGGCGATGGCCGCCGGCGTCGTGGCGCTCGCCGGTGGGCTGATGGGTGTCGCAGGGGCGCCGGCGGCCCTCGGAGCCATCCTGGCCGCTCCAGGGTGGGTACTCCTGCGGATCCTCGTGGCGATCGTCCAGACCGCGGCGAGCCTGCCGTTCGCCAGCGTGTCGCTGGCGCCACCGTTCGACGTCGCCGCGGCCGGGACGGCGGCCGCCGGTCTCATCGGGCTGGTGTGGTGGCGCCGACGGCCTCGGACGAGGCATGGCCAGGCGCCACCGTCACACCCGGCCGACCGTGCGGTCGCCACGACCGACCCTCGCCCGACGCCGCCACGGGGAGGCGATGGCCGCGCGGCCCGACGGGCCGCAGTTGGTGCGCTCGTGATCGCGATGGCCGTCGCCGGAAGCGTGGTGGCAGCGCGACCGACCGCGATCGCACGCGTCACGGTCCTCGACGTGGGGCAAGGTGATGGCATCCTCGTCGAGGGGTCGCGCGGTGGTCGGCTGCTGGTCGACGGCGGGCCTGACCCGGATCGCCTCCTCGTCGAACTCGACAAGCGGGTGCCGCCGTGGGACCGGCGGATCGATGCCGTCATCCTCACCCACCCGCACGAGGATCATGTCGCGGGTCTCGCCCTGCTGTTGGAGCGCTACCGCGTCGGTCGCGTCTTCGAGCCCGGGATGCGCGGTCCAGGGCCCGGCTATGCGGCATGGTCGCGGCAACTCGCGGGACCCGGGGCGCCGGCCCGGCTCGGTCTGGCTTCGGGCGATCGTCTGGCGGTCGACGAGATCGGGTTGCGCGTGCTGTGGCCGATCCGTGGCGCGGTGCCCACCGTGCCGCCGGACGGCGGGACCGGCATCAACAACGTCTCGGTCGTGCTCCTGGGCCAGGTCGGCGCCCGGCGGTTCCTGCTCATGGGCGATGTCGAGCAGGCCATCGACCCCGAGATCCTCACCGAAGGCCTCCCGCAGGTCGACCTGTTGAAGGTTGCCCATCACGGCAGCAAGACCGCGACGACCCAGCCCTTCGTCGACACCGTCCGGCCGAAGGTCGCGGTGGCGTCGGCCGGGGCTGGCAACCCGTACGGGCATCCCGCGCCGGCGACCCTCGACCGCCTGGCGGCCGCCGGTGCCCGGGTCCTCCGGACCGATCGAGACGGCACGGTCGTCGTCTCGTTCGCGGCCGACGCGATGACCGTCCGGACCGAGGGAGCGAGGGCCGCCGAGGGCCGCCCGCGAGTCGTGCGTGCGTCGGTCGCGGGACGGTTCGGCTGCGCCATCCCGGTGAGCGCGATCGCTCCTGAGCGCGAACCGCCGCCCGCGTCGCGCGTGGCGCGCGGCTCCGAGCCGGGACCGCCACCCGGCCCAGGGCGGACCGAGACCGTCGGGTACCATCGGACCGATGACGGTCCCCGGGCGGACGGATGCCGCCTCCCTGTTGCTCTCCCTCGATCCCCCACCCTGGTTCGTGCAGCACGCGCGCGCCGTGGCCGAGGTGGCCGGCTGGTTGGCGGCCCGGATCGAGGCCCGCGGCATGACCATCGATCGACGGCTGGTGGAGTCCGCTGCACTGCTCCACGACGCCGACAAGGCCCTGCCTGCCGACGATCCGGCGCGCGCCCTCCCCCACGGTGACGGCTCGGCGGCCTGGCTGACGCGCCTCGGTCACCCGGAGCTGGCACGGGCGGTGGCGGGTCATCCGGTGACACGCCTCGCCGACGGCGAGCGCTTTCGGCGCTGGGCGGCGTTCGCGACACGCGAGGAGCGGGTCGTGGCCTATGCCGACAAGCGCGCGGGCCAGCGGCTCGAATCGATGGACGCGCGTTTCGCGTCGTGGCGTCGGCGGTACCCACGGCCAGACGGCCACGCCGGCCGGGTCGCCGCCATGGACGAGGCGGTCCTCCGCGCCGTCCGCGCCCGTGCGGAACGACTCGAGACGGATATCTGCCGAGCCGCCGGCGTCAACCCCGCCGAGGTCGGTCGCTTGGCCTGGACCGGCGCTGCGCTGCGGGCGGCACGCGAACGAGACGCGGCCGCGGTCCGCCACGCCGCGACACCGGGACGACCATGACGACACCGCCCCTCGCGTACTTCTGGGGCGACGACGAGTTCGCCGGCGCCCGGGCGATCGACCGCTACCGGGCTGCGCTTGAGGCCGAGGCTGGTGCCCCGATGGAGCGATGGGACGTGCGCGGCAACAAGAACACCGCATCCGACCTGATAGCGCAGATCAACGAGCGTGTCGCCACGCCGGTCATGTTCGGCGGTGGGACGCTGGTCGTCGTGTCCGGGGCGGGTGCGCTCGTCGTAAAGGCCGAACACCGTGACGCCTTCCTCGAGACGATCGCGCTGGTCGCGCCGGGGAACGCCCTGGTCGTGTTGGAGGCGAGCCAGAGTGGGGCCAAGGCTCCGTCACCGAAGCGCGTCGTCGATGCGATCGTCGGGGCGGGTGGCGTGGTTCGCGAGTTCAGGTCGCCCAAGGGCGCCTCGCTCGCAGGCTGGATCGAGGCGGAGGCACGTGACCGCGACCTGCACCTGGGGTCTGGGGTGGCCAAGCTCATCGCCGAGCGGATCGGCGGCTTCGTGACCGAGGCGGACGCCGAGCGCCGCCATCAGACGCGACTCGCCGCGATGGAACTCGACAAACTCGCTCTCTACCGCGGGGCCGAAACGGTCGGGCCGGACGATGTCCGCGCGCTCGTCCCCGAGGCGATCCCGGGCTCCCTCTGGGCATTCGCCGACGCCGTCGGCCTTCGTCAACCGGACACCGCCCTGGCCCTTCTCGATCGACTGGCCGACGGGACCCCCGAACCGGTCCTGCTCGCCGTCCTGCACCGTCGGATCAAGGAGTTGATCGAGCTCGGCGACCACCTCGCCGCCGGCGAACGCCTGTCCGTCGCGGCTCGCGCGAGCGGCATCAACAGCGAATACCGAGCAGACAGGCTCGCCGAGCAGGCCCGACGCTGGACGGTGGACGAGCTGACCGCTGCCCTCGATGGACTCGTCGACCTCGATGCCACCGTCAAGAACGCTCCGGGCGCCCAGATCGGCGAGGCCCAGCGACGGCTGGCGTTCAGCCTGTGGGTGATGGATCACGCCGGGGGCGCTCGGCGGCGCACCGCCTGATCATCGGGCGCCGCGGCGGGCCCGGGGTGCCGGCCGTCAGTCGGCCGAGGACCAGGCCTGCTCCTGGACGACGAGGTCGCTCTCGATGGCGAAGACGCAACGGCCCTCGCCCAGGTCGAGCAGTTCGATCAGGTCCGGATCGATGTACAGCTGCGAGCAGTCCTCGCACAGGCCGCCGGGGATGCCGAAGCACAGACGCTCGCTGCGGTCGGGCAGGCGGAACGTCGTATCGAACCGGGTCGTGATGAGCCGGCGCGAACAGGCGGGGCAACGGTCTCGGACGGCGGACATGGGGCGATGCTATGAGGCCCCACTCGGGGGCGGCATGACCCGACGGTCACCCCCTACCCCGTACCGAAACCGACCTTGGCGAACGGGCCCCTATTGCACGCGCAGGATCGTGCGGGCCTCCGACCAGTGCTTCTCGAGGCCGTAGTAGTCACGTTCCGGCGGCGTGAAGATGTGGACGATGACCGAGCCGAAGTCGACCAGGACCCAATGCGACGCCGCCGTTCCCTCACGCCCGATCGGCTTGGTCCGCTCGTCGCGCAGGCTCCCGATGATCCCGCTCGCGATGGCCTCCAGCTGCCGCTCCGAGCCGCCCGAGCAGATGATGAAGTAGTCGGCCATCGTGGTCAGCCCGGCCAGGTCGAGCAGGACGATGTCGGCGGCCTTCTTGTCCTCGGCCAGTTCGACGATGCGTCGGGCGAGCTCGAGCGGCGGGCGCTCACCGGCAGGAGCCGGGGTCACGCGCGTCGGCAGACCGTCGGCGCGGGGTGCGGTCGCGGTATCGGCGGGCAGGGCGGGTTCGGTCACGATAGCGGTGTCCTCCGTTGGTTCAGGTACAGCGCATGGTCGCCGATGTAGGCCGCGACCGCATCCGGCACGAGATACCGGAGCGAACGACCCTCGCGAGCACGCTCGCGCAACTCGGTCGCGGAGAGCCGGAGGCGCGGACCATCGAGGAACGTCGCCCGCCCCGCGAGATCGGGCAGGTGCGCCTCGAGGAAACCCGGTCCCGCATCGGGGAACCCGTCACGCGGCGCGACCACGATCCGGGCCAGCTCGACCACCCGCCGCGGCTCGTGCCATGTCATCAGGCCGAGGAACGCCTCCGCCGACAGGATCAGGCTGAGCTCAGTGGGACCGCCCGCCGCGGCCCGCGATGCGCGAAGCGCCTCGAGCGTGTCGACGGTGTACGACGGGCCGGGGCGGTCCATCTCGAGTCGGTCGACCGCGAAGCGCTCGTTGCCGGCGATGGCCAGCTGCACCATCGCCAACCGGTGCTCGGCCGCGGTGATCTCGACACCCGGCTTGTGCGGTGGCCGGCCGGCCGGCACGAACAGCACGCGTTCGAGCCCGAGGGTGTCGGCGGCCTCCTCGGCCACCGCCAGGTGGGCGACGTGGATCGGATCGAACGTCCCGCCGAAGACGCCAAGCGAGCCCGCGACGATCGGGCGCGACCCGCCGCTCACCCGCGCTCCCAGGGTTGCGCCTCCCATTCGAGCTCGGTGCTGCCGATCCGGACGAGGTCGCCGGCGCCGATACCGGCTCGTCGCAGCTCGGCGTCGATGCCGAGCCGGGCCAGGTCGCGCTGGAACCGCTCGGCCGATTCCTCGACATCGAAGTTGGTCTGGGCGGCGATCCGTTCGATCCGCTGGCCGCGGACGCGGATGACACCGTCCGCGTCGAGATCGACGCTGAAGCCGTCGCCCATCGCCTCGATGCGATGGACGACGACCCCCGCCGGTTCGGGCGGTTCGGCGAGTTCGGACGCATCGGGGAGGAGCCCCGCCACACCGGCACGGAACGCCGACAGGCCGTCGCCGGCTGCGGCGGAGATGGCGACGGCCTCGATCCCCTCCGCATGCCGGGCTCGCGCGAAGTCGGGCCAGGTCGCAGCGGCCGCGGGCAGGTCGATCTTGTTGAACGCCACGAGGATCGGCTTCTCGAGAAGCGCCGGATCGTGGGCGCGCAGCTCCTCGCGGATCACGTCGTAGTCCCATCCCGGATCGCGCGACGCGCCATCGACGACGTGGACCAGGACGCGCGTCCGCTCGACGTGGCGCAGGAACGCATGCCCCAGCCCGGCACCGCTGCTGGCACCCTCGATCAGCCCGGGCACGTCGGCGATCGTCGGTCGACGTTCGTCCTCTTCGCCGAGGTCCATGACCCCGAGGTTCGGCTCGAGCGTCGTGAACGGGTAGTCGGCGATCTTGGGCAGGGCCGCCGTGACCGCCGCCAGGATCGTGGATTTCCCGGCGTTCGGCAGCCCCACCAGACCGATGTCGGCGATGAGCCGCAGCTCGAGGCGCAGCCAGTCCTCGCCGCCCGGTTCGCCCTTCTGGGCGTGCTTGGGGGCCTGGTGCGTCGATGTCTTGAAATGGGTGTTGCCGAGTCCGCCCCGGCCGCCTCGGGCGACCATCGCCGTCTGGCCGACGGCCACGAGGTCGGCCAGGAGCTCGCCGTCGGCGTCGCGGTAGACGGCGGTCCCGGGTGGGACGTCGAGGATCAGGTCGTCACCGGCCCGGCCGTGTCGCCGCGCGCGCGTGCCGCGACCCCCGGGAGTCGCCCGGAAATGGTGCTTGTGGCCGAAGTCGCGCAGGGTGGTCTGGCCGGCGTCGACCCGAAGGTAGACCGAACCGCCCCGGCCGCCGTCGCCGCCGTCGGGACCGCCGCGCGGGACGTGCGCCTCCTGCCGGAAGGTCGCGGCCCCGTCGCCACCATCACCGGCGCGGACCCAGATCTTCACGCGGTCGAGGAACATCGCGGCCATTGTCGCATGGGCCGCCGGCGCGACCGCCCAGGGGCTCAAGACCCGGCCCGCGCCCTCGCCGGTTACAGATACGCGAGTGGATTGACTCGCGTGCCGCCGTCCCAGACCGGACCGATCCAGACCTCGAAGTGGAGGTGTGGACCCGTCGCGTTCCCGGACTGGCCGACCCGACCGACCTGCTGGCCGCGCCCGACGTGCTGGCCGCGCCCGACCGACAGCGCCGACATGTGGTTGTACGTCGTGTACAGGTTCGAGCCGTGCGAGATCCACACCTGGTAGCCACCGCCGTTGCTCTTCCAGCCGGCGAAGATGACGACGCCGGCGCCGCCCGCGCGGACCGTTGAGCCGTAGTCCGCGGCGATGTCGATCGCGTAGTGGCCGTAATGGAAGTACTGGCTGATGTAGTTGCCGCCGCCCACGACCGGCCAGACGAAGCGTCCGCCACTGTAGGTGACCGGGGGTCGGCTGGTGCCGCCACCACTGTGGCTGCCGCCACCGCCCGTCGTGACGCGTGGCTTCGCGACCGGCCTGGGCTTCGGGATGGGGATGCCCTTGCCGGCCGCGCCCGGGACGACGAGCACCTGGCCGACGACGAGGTTCGGATCGTCGAGCCCGTTGATGGCGAGGATGTCGGCCGGGTCGACGTCATACCGGGCGGCCATGGAGTCGAGCGTGTCACCGGCGCCGATGGTGAGCACCAGCCCGGTGACCGGCGGGATGCGCAGGATCTGACCGACGTGGAGATCGTCCTTCGACTTCAGGTCATTCGCCCACCACACGGTCATCATGGAGATGCCGAACTTGGAGGCGATGCCGGTCAACGTGTCGCCGGACCGGACCTTGTACGTTTTCACGAGGTCGCTGCCGTCGGCGACCGTGGTGTTCACGGCGACCGGCTTGAGCAGCGTTCCATCGTCGAGGAACGGGCCGTCGATCGAGGCCGGGGTCACCTCGGTGACCTGCCCGATCTCGCCATCGATCACGTCGGCGGCGGACACCTGCGTGGTCGCTGAGTCGTCGTAGCCCGGATCGACCTCGTAGATCGTGCCTCGCCGGTCGACCGAGGCGCCACCGACGCCGCCGACCGAGATCCGGGACGAGATCCCGCTGCCATGCGTCCCACCGGTCGCCGGAGCCGGTCCACCGGCCGAGACGCTGACGACCGAGGCCGCTAGCAGGATCGCGGCGACCGCGATGGCGACGGTGCGGTCCGGGCCGAGACGCGTGAGGAGGGATCGCTCATCCCTTCGAGGCATGGGCACGGCGCCCATGCGACGACCACGATCCGGGGCCAGCCTGGAGGCGATGGCAGCCGAAAGCAGCCCGCGCTGCACCTGATGGGCGGTGGTTCGGGTCCGGACCTGGAGCGCCGCAGCGTTCGTCGCGCGGGGTGCTCGGGGCCTGCGTACGCGTCCGATGACGCGCTGGACACCGACCGACGGATTCAGCAATACGGTCTCCTGACGTTGGACGGTCCGTGGGGCGCTGGGGTCGAGGCGCTTGGATGGGGCGCGGACCGTCCGGGTCGCGGTATAGAGCTGGGGTCTCTTTCGCGGCCGCCACCCGTGTCTACGGGCTTACGACATCGTCGGGAACCGTACCACGGACGTTGCGAACCGGGCAACCGCGAGCGTGCCGCGGTGGTGCTCCGGGGCAAGCGTCAGGCGCTCGGATGGCGTCGGTCTATGGTGTCCAATCGGCGAATTCCTCGCCGGCGGGGTCGTCGGTCAGTCGACGCAGGTCGCTCCCGTCGGTCCGGATCGTATAGATGTCGGATCCCGCACCCTGGACGAACCCCATCGAGAAGACGATCCGTGTGCCATCGGGCGACCAGCGGCCTCCGAATAGCTCCACGGGTGTCCCCAGCGACGGTGGGAGTGGGATCTGACGGACGCTCCGATCGGCGACAGTGATGAGACGTAGGCCGTCGGTCAGGATCGTAGCGCCATCCGGTGACCAGGCGCTCGCGAAGGTGTCGTCCGTGGAGACCTGTTTGGCTTGGCCGCCTGCTGTCGGTACGACGAACAACTGGCCGTGATCGGCGATGGCGGACCGCACGAACGAGATCTGCGAGCCATCCGGACTGAACGATCCCGGGATGTCATGGGCCCCATCCGGGCTGCTCGTCAAGCGCACCAGGCCGCCGCCGTCAAAGCTTCGGATCGTGTATACACCGTTCCGCTTCGGATCCTTGTCGTCCCAGCCCTCGCACGCGAGCCTGCTCCCATCGGGAGACCAGGTGGCGCAACCCAAGGAGAGCGACCTGTCCGGCGATCGAAAGGTGCGCATGATCGATCCATCGGCAGCCACGATGGCAGTCGTGATGAGTCCGTCGGCTCCGTCCGCCGTCATCGAGAGGCGCGTGCCATCCGGTGACCAGCGAGGGATCTCGTGCGACCCGGACAACAGCCGGCGTTGGCCCGACCCGTCGGCGTTCATCACGAACACCTCGAAGCCGATCGTCGGGTCCTTGCGCCCGAAGACGATCTTGCCGGTTTGCAGGGCCGGGCTCGCGGAGGCCTGGAGCGACGGTGGGACAGACGCTGGAACCGGCGATGCGGTCGGAGAGATGGTCGGCGCCGGGGCGGATGGCGCAGCGGTCGGGCTGACGGTCGGTGACGTCGTGCTGGTCCCGCAGCCCGCGAGCAACACACTCAGGACCAGGAGCGCGGCAGACCCGGCCCTCATCGCCCGACCTCCGTCCACGTTCGGCCACCGTCATGCGTCGCGATAAGGACCCCTTCGATGTTCCGCCCGTCGCAGAACGGGTCAGGACCTGGGTACCACGATCCGGCGACGCGCTTGCAATCGTGGAAGGCCCAGATGTCGTCACGCGTGGCGACGCTCAGGGAGTCGAAGTGGATCCGCGACGCACCCTGGACCGTGCGCCAGATCCTCCCACCATCCTGGGTCGAGACCGTTCCAGTCGGATCCTCTCCGAGGAGCACCCAATCGATGGCCGATAGGAGCCGGACCTCGTGTCCAGTCGTCACCGTGACGAACCGCCACGTCCCGCCGGCGTCGTCGCTCACGTAGATCGCCCTGCCGCCGCTCGGGAGATCGCCTTCGATGGCGAGGACGATCCGACCGGCGTCGTCGGCCCAGATCGCCGATACGTTCTTCAGGCTGCCCGCAGGCGCGTGCTTGTCGATCGGAAACGACCGGTCCAGCCAGGTCGCCCCGCCATCCATCGACAACCCGAGACGGTCATCGAAGGGCTTGCCGTCAGCCTGCCCGTTTTCGGCCCAAACGACCCCCGCATCTGGCCCGAAGCCCCCGAACGGTCCGTCCATCCCCTTCAGAAGGGCCGCTTCGACCGGCCCGGTCCACGTCCGGCCACCGTCGGACGTCGAAAACACGTGAACGTGCTTCTGGTCCAGCGTGACGTACGTCGCCGTTCCCCGGTCGGGGGTTCGAAACGCGATGGTCGGGCTGTAGTCCGGTAGCGCAGGATCGGTGAGTGTCGTGGTCTGCCACGTCACGCCGGCGTCGTGGGTCACGGCGATCGCCGGGTTCGGGGTGCCCTTGGCGATGTACATCGTGTCGCCGTCCTCGATGCGGGACGCGTAGAACGACGGCTGGAAGGGGGGTCGGACGTCCGTCCAGGTCTCGCCGCCATCGGTCGTGTGGAAGATGCTCGAGGGGGTCCTCACCCACCCGACCTGCGCAGAAAAGAGCCAAGAGTCGAGGGACTTCACTCGGTCGAAGAGTCCGGCACCGTCGACGGACGGTCGGATGGCCGTCGGAGTTGGCGTGCTCGTCGGGGCGAGACTCGGTTCCGGTGTCGAGCTTGGGCTGGTCGATGCGACCACTGCGGCCGGCAGCGAGGGACTCGGCCCCGGCAGGGCGCGCTGGCTACCGGCGATCGAGACGCCGATGAGCGCAGTACCGACCGCCAGCGCGGCGGCGACGAGCAGCCACGTTCGACGCGGGCCTCGAGCCTCACGGCGCATCGAAACGCGCCGACGAACGCTGCCGCTGGCGACCACGGCGGCCGGAGCGACGATCGCGTCCGCGATGACGGCCCCGTTCGCGGACCATGCAGAACGGGTGGCCGCCACGTGCGTACGGACGGCGCCGGCCGCCATCGTCAGCTCACGCAACTCGGCCACCGCGCGGTCGACGGCGTCGGGACGCTGATCATCGATAGTCGCCCGGACCCGACCTTCGGCTTCGGTCGAGGACATATCACCAGCGGCGACCGCCTCGGCCAGTTCCAGTAGGTCGAGGGAAGCCTGCTTGGTCATCGGTCTGACTCCTCGCCGAGCGCGGTGGCGAGCCGTTTGAGGCCACGGAAGACGAGCGACCGGGCCGTCACGGCTGGGATGCCCAGGGCCGCCCCGACGGTCTCGTACGGCAGGTCCTCGTAGAAACGCAGGTAGACGGCGGCACGTTGTCGGCCGGGCAGGCCGCGCATCGCCTGATCCGTCGCTCGCATCCGTTCGTCGTGGATGACGCGGTCGGGCAGGCTCGGCGCATCGTCGGGTCGGTCGGTGAAGTCGGCCGGGAGGATGGGGAATCGGCGGCGTCGATAGTGGTCCACGACCACGTTGTGCGCGACCCGGAAGATCCAGGCGGGTCGGGCATCGGCCACGGACGGCGCCGGTCCGCTCACGACGCGGCGGAAGACCTCGCTCACGAGATCGTCCACGTCGGCAGGATCCCTGACCCGGAACCCGATGTAGCCGCGAACCCGGGGCGCCCACGCCTCATAGAGCGCGGCGGCTTCGTGTTGCTCGGGTCGCACGCCGGCGATGACCGTCTCGGAACGATCGGTCGCGGTCGCGGGGATGGACTCGAGCGACGGTTGTTTCAGGGCGGGGAACCTCGACAGGTCCAACGGTCAGCCTCATGGAGCGTTAGTCGCGCTCCGAGAGACGAAGGTTCCCCGGATGTGTTGCAGGCGCTCGCGCGATCGCGTCCGTGCGGGCCTGCGAGCGAGGCGCTAGGCGTCGAGACTCTTGGTCAGCGAGGACAGGAACTCCGCGTTCGACTGCGTCTTGGCGAGCCGATTGAGCAGGATCTCGATCCCCTCGTTGGCACCGACGGCCGACAGCATGCGACGCATGGTCCAGACCATCTTGAGCGTGCCCTCCTCGAGAAGGAGCTCCTCGCGACGCGTACCCGAGCGCTGCACGTCGATGGACGGATAGATCCGCTTCTCGGCGAGCTTGCGGTCGAGGATGAGCTCCGAGTTGCCGGTGCCCTTGAACTCCTCGTAGATGACGTCGTCCATGCGCGAGCCGGTGTCCACCAGGCACGTACCGATGATCGTCAGCGAGCCGCCTTCCTCGATGTTCCGCGCGGCACCGAAGAACCGCTTCGGCGGGTAGAGCGCGATCGGATCGAGGCCGCCGGACAGCGTCCGGCCGGATGGCGGGAGCGCCAGGTTGTAGGCGCGCGCGAGGCGGGTGATCGAGTCGAGCAGGATGACCACGTCGCGCCCGGTCTCGACCTGGCGCTTGGCGATCTCGAGCGCCATCTCGGCGACGTGGGTGTGGTTCTCGGTCGGCTCGTCGAAGGTGGAGCTGATGACCTCGCCCTTGACGCTACGGCGCATGTCCGTGACTTCCTCGGGTCGCTCGCCGATGAGGGCGACCATGAGGAGGATCTCCGGGTAGTTCGCGCTGACGCCGTTGGCGATCTGCTTGAGGAGCATCGTCTTGCCGGCCTTCGGCGGGCTGACGATGAGCGCGCGCTGGCCCTTGCCGATCGGGTTGACCAGGTTGATCAGGCGCTGGCTGAGGTTCTTCGGATCCGTCTCGAGATTGATCAGGACGTCCGGGTGGACCGGGGTCAGGTCGGCGAACACCGGCCGGCGGCGGGCGGTCTCGGTATCGACGCCGTTGACCGCGTCGACCCGGAGCATGCCCCAGTACTTCTCGGCCTCGCGCGGGGCGCGCACGGCACCCGACACGCGGTCGCCGATGCGCAGGCCGAAGCGACGGACCTGGCTGGAGCTGACATAGACGTCTTCGGGGCTGGGCAGGAGGCCGTGGCGGCGCAGGAAGCCGAAACCCTCGTCGACGATGTCGAGGATGCCCGTGGCGTAGTCGTGACCCGCGCGCTCGGTCTGGCGCTCGAGGATGCGCTCGACAAGGACATCCTTGCGCTCGCCAGCGGCGGTGTCGAGCTCGAGGTCGCGGGAGACCTGGCGGAGCTCGGCGACACTCATCTCGCGGAGGTCGGCGACTTCGAGGTCGTTTCGCTCGCGGGCTGCCTCGAGTTCCTGCTGCTCCTCGTACTCGGTGACGGGGGCGCGGCCACCACCGAGGGGGGTTCGTCGGCGGGGTCGCCGGTTGCGTTGCTGTTGACGTTGATCTGGGCCTGGTCCGGGCATTAGGAAGGGGTCACCTACGGGTGAAGGGAAGGGACCGGGCGATGGTGCGCGCGGAATCGCTGCCGCAGCGCGGGTGCCGGTCGGGATGCCTTGAGGATAGACGGGCATCGGCGCGTCGTCAATGGGTCGCGGATGGGCCCCGGGTCGTCGCCCCAACCCGACACCCAACGCGTAGCATCGGGGCGTGGCAACCAGCGGCCGGCTGCGGGATCGGGTGTGTGTCGTCACGGGCTCGACCGGGATCGCGGCCGCCAGCGCGCGACGGTTCGCCGCCGAGCGGGCGTCGGTGTTCGTGGTGTCGCGGAGCGCGGACCATGCGCGGGCGCTCGCCGATGAACTCAGTGCCGGTGGCGCGGTCGCGGCCTGGGCGGCGGCCGATCTGACCGAGGAATCCGAGGTGGACGCCGCGATCGCGTCGGCGGTGGAACGCTTCGGGCGGATCGATGGCCTGTTCGCAGTGGCGGGCGGCAGCGGCCGGCAATTCGGTGACGGACCGATCCACGAGCTGACGCGTGAGGGCTGGGACCGGACGCTCGAGATCAACCTCCGAAGCCAGGCGCTCACGTGTCGCGCGGTCGTTCGCCGGATGGTCGCCCAGGCGCCGAACGGCTCCGGCACGCGAGGCTCGATCCTGCTGATGGGCAGCGTCACTGCGACGGACCCATCGCCCGAGTTCTTCGCCACGCACGCCTATGCCGCGGCGAAGGGCGCGACGATCTCGCTGATGACGACCATGGCCGCGGCCTACGCCAACGACCGGATCCGCGTCAACGTCGTCGCCCCAGGGTTGACGGCGACACCGATGGCGATGCGGGCGGCGGAGGATGATCGCATCCGGGCGTTCGCAGCACGCAAGCAACCGCTCGCGGGCGAGTTGATGGACCCCGACGAGGTCGCACATGCGGCTGTCTACTTCCTGTCGGATGAATCGCGCGCCGTCACGGGGCAACTCCTGAAGGTCGACGGCGGCTGGTCGGTCATGTCGGTCTCGCCGGAACCTGGACCGTGACCTTCGTCCGCACGGTCCTCAGCGACATCGACCCATCCGACCTCGGTGTCACGTACGCCCATGAACACGTGGTCATCGACACGGGTGGGCGTGCGGTCCAACTCGAGCGCGACTTCGACCTGTCGGACGTCGATCGGATGGCGACCGAGGTCACGGCCGCGGTAGCCCTGGGCCTTCGCGCGATCGTCGACGCGATGCCGTGCGACACGGGGCGAAACGCCGAGAAACTGGCCGACCTGTCGCGACGGACCGGCGTCCACGTCATCGCCCCGACCGGGCTCCACCACGACCGCTTCTACGGCCCCGCCCACTGGAGCCACCGGGTGTCGGTGGACGAGCTGGCCGACCTGTTCGTCGCCGATATCGAGGATGGCATCGACGCGCTCGACTACAGCGGACCCGTCGTCCGGCGGACGGAGCACCGTGCCGGCGTCATCAAAGTCGCCGGCAGTGCGGGAGGCCTGTCACCACGAGACACGAGGGTCTTCGAGGCCGCCGCAGCGGCACACCGGCGGACTGGCGCCCCGATCCTCACCCACTGCGAAGGGGGTTCCGGCGCCATCGAACAGACCAGGGCCCTGACCGACCGAGGTGTCGCCGCGGACCACATCGTCCTCAGCCACGTCGACAAGGTGGTCGACCGGGGCTACCACCGAGAACTCCTTGCGACCGGCGCGTTCGCCGAATATGACGGGTCGTTCCGGTGGGGCGACCGTCCGAACGGCACGCTCCAGCTCCTGGCCTGGATGGCCGAGGACGACCTTCTCGACGGGCTGACGCTCGGGATGGACGCTGCGCGCCAGGGGTATTACGCGGTGTACGGTGGCGCACCCGGTCTCACGTGGCTGCTCGATGGCTTCAGTGCCGCCATGGACGAGATCGGGTTGGACGCGGCTGCACGCCGTCGCCTGTTCGTGACGAACCCGGCGCGGGCCTTCGCCTTTCGAGTCGACGATGGAGGGGTTGGATGACCGAGGTCCTGCGCACGAGCGTCGTCGGCTCGCATGCCCGGCCATCGTGGTTCGCCGCTGGCATCGACGCCGCGGAGCGCGGTGAGTTCGGTCCCGCCGATCTCGAGGAGATGCTCGATGACGCGGTCGACCTCGCGCTGCGCGACCAGGAGGAGGCCGGCGTCGACATCGTCAGCGACGGCGAGATGCGGCGGGCCGGCTTCTTCACGGCCGAGTTCTATCGGCACGTGACGGGCGTCCGGGCGCTGCCGCCGGATCGCCGGTTGGGCGCCGGTGCCCACGACCAGCAGCATCAATTCGAGGTGCTCGAACCCATCGCGGCGCCGGACGGGCTTGGCGTCGTCGCGGAGTACCGGTACGCCGTCACGCGTGCGACCCGGCGGCTGAAGGTGACCCTGCCCGGGCCGTACACGTTGTCGGGCCGCCTCACCTATGGGCTCGGTCAGGTCTACAAGGAGCGCAACGCCGCGGCCGAGGCCTTCGTACCGATCCTGCGGGCCGAACTGGAAGGGCTGGTCGCCGCAGGCGCCGACTTCATCCAGATCGACGAGCCGTCGCCCGCCATCCATCCCGAGGCCCCGGCCGACTTCTCGGCACTGTTCAACGCGGCGGTGGCGCCCGTGGTGGGCCGCGCCCGGCTCGGCGCGCATCTCTGCTTCGGCAACTACCTGGGTCGGCCGCTGGCACGGCGGACGTATCGCCCCGTCCTCGAGGCGATGCTGGGCTTCCATGTCGATGAACTCGTGCTCGAATTCGCTAACCGAGAGATGGCCGAGGTCGAGATCCTCGGCGAGATCGCCGCCGCCGGGCGACACGTCGGCGCGGGTGTCATCGACGTCAAGAACTCGTACATCGAGACCCCTGGCGACGTCACCGAGCGCGTCGATGCCGTGCTGGCGGCCGGCGTCCCACCGGAGGGGCTGACGCTCGTCCCCGACTGTGGTTTCAGCCAGACGCCGCGCGCCCAGACCCGGGCCAAGCTCCGCTCGATGGTCGCCGGCCGCGACCTGGTGCTCGGACGACGATGAAGGGAGGACCGATGAACGGCCACGCGATCACGATGCTTGGCACCGGGCTGATCGGCGACTTCTACACGAACACGCTCCAGAGCCAGCGCGGCCGCGACCACGTACGTGTCGTCTATTCGCGAAGCGCCGAGCGCGGGGCCGCGTTCCGCGAGCGGTGGTCCATCGAGGAATCGACGACCGACCTGGCCGCCGCGATCGATCATCCGGACACGGACGTCGTGGTCGTGGGGCTGCCCAACTTCCTCCACGAGGAGGCGGTCGGCCTCGTGGCCAAGGCCGGCAAGTCGGTGCTGTGCACGAAACCGCTCGGTCGGACCGCCGACGAGGCCAAACGGATGCTCGACGTCGTCGAGAAGGCGGGCATCTTCGCCGGGTACCTCGAGGACCTCTGCTACACGCCCAAGACGCTCAAGGCGATCGCCTCGGTCAGGGGTGGCGCCATCGGCGACGTGACCTGGGTCCGCTCGCGCGAGGCACACCCCGGGCCGCACTCGGCCTGGTTCTGGGACGGCCGGCTGACCGGTGGCGGCGCGATCATCGATCTCGGATGCCATTGCATCGAGATCATCCGGAACTTCGTCGGGAAGGGGAACCGGCCGGTCGAGGTCCTCTGCCACACGGACACCCTCGTCCACCCGATCGCCGACGAGGACAACGCCGTCGCGTTCATCCGGTTCGAGTCGGGCGCGATCGGCCAGTTCGAGGTCTCGTGGACCTTCCGCGGCGGGATGGACCTGCGCGACGAGGTGGCCGGCACCCACGGCACGGTCTGGCTGAACCATTTCCTGCGGACCGGGTTCGAGATGTTCACTGCCGGCGGTGGCAGCGGGTATGTCGCCGAGAAGGCGGAGAGCACCGCGGGTTGGCTCTTCCCGGTCGGTGACGAGGTCTCCGAGCTCGGTTACATGGACATGTTCAGCGACATGTTCCACGCCATCGACGAGGGCCGCGCGCCGCAGGAGACTTTCTACGACGGCTACGTCGTGAACGCGATCATGGACGCCGCCTATCGATCGGCGAAAGCGAACGGTTGGGCGCCGGTCGAACTCGAGTGGCGAGGCGGGACGACGCCGCGGATGGGCACCGAGCCGGAGACCTTCGAGGACCAGGTCGTGATCAAGCGCGAGATCCTGCCCGACGGCCGCCACAAGCTGATCCTCAAGGATCCCGCCTCGGGCGATTTCACGGATCGGATCGTCGCCGGGTAGCGGATGGTCTCGCGCTCTTGGACGTTGGCGTCGCGTTCGCCATCTGCCGGCGACCGATGCGCCCCGCGACCCCACCGCAGCGCGCGTGACGCGCGACACGCGCTTCGTACGACCGGACGGAATTCGAAGGAACGCGAGCCGATGGCCCGCGTTCCTTCCTCGGACCTCCTCGACGGAGGCCGCCTCTCAGTTGTGGCCGCCGTGGCCGCCGTGGTCATCCGGTGACGAGGTGCGGCCAGGCGAGTCGTCCCCGCCGTGACGACCGTGATCGTCTGGCGAAGCAGTGGGCTTGGCCGTCGACTTGGCGACCGGCTTCAGGGTCGACTTGGCCGAGTCGTGGGCGCCGGAACCGTTGTCGTCGCCGGGCTCGGTCGAGGCGCTGGCCCCGCCGTTGTCGTCGCCGGGCTCGGTCGAGGCGCTGGCCCCGCCGTTGTCGTCGCCGGGCTCGGTCGAGGCGCTGGCCCCGCCGTTGTCGTCGCCGGGCTCGGTCGAGGCGCTGGCCCCGCCGTTGTCGTCGCCGGGCTCGGTCGAGGCGCTGGCCCCGCCGTTGTCGTCGCCGGGCTCGGTCGAGGCACTGGCCCCGCCGTTGTCGTCGCCGGGCTCGGTCGATGTCGAGACGACCGCCGGGCTGTTGCGATCGTCGCGCGTCTGGGCCTCTCGGGCCAGGGCGACGCCGCCGAAGAGAAGGAGTCCGGCTCCGACCACCATGAAGGTCGTCGTCAGGTTTCGTCGTGTCATTCCTTGTGCCTCGATTTCAGTGGAGCTGTGCTCGTCGGTCCTGTCGGTCCCGACGGTTGGTCCGGTGCCCAGAACATTGCCGTGGGGCCACCTCCGATACCACGGGCCGGGGTTCCGAAACGGACCGGACCTTGGTCTGATGTCGAACGGGCCCCCGGTCCGGTCCTCCGCGGAGGACCCGCTCCTACAATTGCCCGAGCAGGGGACTGGAGGTCACGTGCTCCGACGACGGGCGACCCAGCTTTGGGCGCAGGCAGGCGATCTGCGACCACGATGGCCGGAGGCGATCCGATGGCCCACCCGGCACGTGCCCAGGCTGGACCTCTCAGGCCTGTCCCTGGCGCGTCGATACCTGCTGCTCAGCTTCGTGTTCGTCGTCATCGGCGGCGGAGTCGTGGCGTTCGCCCTGGGTCAGCTCATCGAGACGAGCGCCATCAACCGAACCACCTCGGTGACGGCCCTCTACGTGGAGAGCTTCGTCGCACCTGAGCTGCAAGGGCTCGCCACGAGCCCAGACCTCACCCAGGGCGAGGTCGACTCGCTTCAACATCTCCTCACCGACTCGCCGCTTGGCCAGGCGGTGGTTTCTTTCCGGATCTGGTCGACCGATGGTCGGGTCTTGTACAGCCCGTTCCCGGAGATGATCGGCCAGCACTTCGACATGGGCGGGGAGCGGGGCGAGGCGGCGCTTGGCGCAGTCATCGGCGACATCAGCGACCTGAGCGATCCTGAGAACATCTACGAGCGTCGCCAATGGAGCCATCTCATCGAGCTCTACCTGCCGGTCCGCGCCAGCGGCTCGTCGCGGGTCATCGCCGTGGCCGAGTTCTACCAACTCCCCGACGAGCTCGAGGCCGAGGTCAACCGGGACCGCCTCATCGCGTGGGGCCTGGTGGCGGGAGCGACGGTCCTGGCCTATCTGGCGCTTGTCCGCGTCGTTCGTCAGGGGAGCGAGACGATCCTCCGTCAGCAGCACGAGCTCCGCCAACAGGTCAACGAGCTCTCCGACCTGCTGCACCAGAACGCCCGGCTGAGCGACCGGATTCGTCACGCAGCGTCGCGATCCACGGCTTTGACCGAGCTCGAGCGCCGCCGGATCGGCTCTGACCTGCACGACGGGCCGAGTCAGACGCTGGCCTTCGCGATGCTCCGGCTCGATGCGGTCGAGGGACGTCTCGACGTCGCCGGCCAGCCGGGCGACGCCGATCTCCAGGCCGTCCGTGGCGCGCTCGACGAGGCATTGACCGACATGCGGACCATCGCTGCCGGGCTTCGAACACCCGAGCTGGAACGAGCCACCCCGGCAGAGATCGTCCGGCGAGCCGTGGCCGAACACGAGCGCCGCGCCGCTGCGCCGGCCACCGTGGACGTCCAGGGCATCCCGACCGCCGCTCCGCTGGCTACGAAGATCGCGCTCTATCGCATCCTGTCGGAGGCCCTGTCCAACGCGGCTCGGCACGGGGGCGGCGCGGGCGTGGGCGTGAAGGTGACGGAAGCGGATGATGGCAACCTGATCGTCGAGGTGAGCGACCACGGCCCAGGGTTCGACCCGTCGCGAAAACCGGCCGAGGGCCACCTCGGTCTGGTGGGCATGCGCGAGCGGGCCGAGTTGCTCGGCGGCCGGTTCGAGCTGGAATCACGGCCGGGGGCGGGCACGCGTGTTCGCGCCTTCCTGCCGTTGGCCGAACTGGCCGGCGACGAGCCGTGACCCAGCCGATCCGGATCGTGGTCATCGACGACCATCCGCTCTTCCTCGATGGACTGGTCGCGACGCTGTCGGCCGACGACGAACTCGAGGTCGTGGCCACTGGCGGGGACGCTGCCTCCGCGGTTCGGATCGTCAGGGAATCCCGGCCTGATATCGCCCTGTTGGACGTCGCCATGCCGGGCGGCGGACTGCAGGCAGCCCGCCTTATCGGCCCGGCGTCTCCGGCCACCCGCGTCGTCATGCTCACGAGCTCCGAGAACGAGGATGACCTGCTCGCTGCCATGGACGCGGGCGCCAAGGGCTATGTCCTCAAAGGCGTGGCCGGGCGCGAGCTTCGGACGATCCTCAAGTCGGTCCACCGCGGCGAGGTCTACGTCGCACCCGGACTCGCCTACGCGATGATCCGAGGCCTGACAAAGCCACGATCGCATGACCCGTTCGACGAGCTGACCGCACGAGAACGCGATGTCCTCGAACTCGTCGCCGCCGGCCTCTCAAACGCCGAAATCGGCGGGCGGCTCGGGCTCGCCGAGAAGACCGTGAAGCATTACATGACCGCCATCCTCGGCAAGCTTCAGGTCGGCAGTCGGGTCGAGGCGGCTCTACTCGCCTACAAGTCGGGGATGCGACCGGACGACAGCGAGCCGACGAAGGACTAGACCAGGGTCCCTTCCGGGTTGGATCCCGCACGCGCATCAGCCGGAAATCGGTGTCGCATAAACGGGTCAGGAGGTCGATCGCACCCGCGGATCCCTGGCGTCGTTCCGACGAATTGGGTCAGGACCGTGAACGCTGACTTCACGTCGGGGCCACTTCGGATCGCACCATCCGCGAGAGCTTCCGCCACCGTGAGTTGGTCATGCAAGGATCCAATCTGCGGGACCTCGACTTGACGCCGCCGTCCGTCGGTTATATTGTGCTACTAATGAGTAGCATGTTTAGCGACGGGCCGAGGCCTCCCGAGCCGTATCGCGAGATCGGTCGTCTGGGCGGTTGCCTGTGGTTGTTCGTTGCGGGCTGCTTCTACCTGTTTGTCGCAGGTGCCGTCGGTGTCGGGATCGACCTCGGCCCCGCCGTCCTCGCATTGATCGTGCCACCGGTCGGGCTAGCATCGGTCGTCTTCGTCGGTGGCCGCTCCCCGATCGTCCTGGGCCTGTCCGCACTGGCCGCCCTCGGCTACGCCGGGTTGGGCGTCTTGAACTACCTCAGCGCCGCCCGGTTCGAACTACTGAATCCCGGGGCCGTCGACGTCTCAGGCCACGGGGCTTCGATCATCTTCATCCTGCTGATGCTCGCGACCGCGTCCTGGTCTCTCGTCGCGGCCGCGTTGAGGCTGCGTTGACTCCCTAGAGATAGGGGTCAGCGAGCCGATCCGTTGCGCGGGTTCGAAGCGACGAATAGCGCGATCGAGCCCACGATCTCGAGGTCCACCTGTTCGAACGAGGCCCCCAGGATCTCGTGGAGGCCCCCCTCGGTGTCGCCGAGGTTGTCGAAGCCGCCCTGCCGATTGAAGAAGCTGAGATACCTCCGAGCCAGCCACGTGTGGGATCCCGTGGTCCCGAGGACCGATGCGCCGAAGAACACGCCGGTCGGCGCGAGGACCGCGGCCACGTGGGCGACGGCACCAGCCTTGCGCGAGATCGGTCCCGGCAGGCAGTGGATCACCAGGTGCAGCGCGGCCGAGTCGAACGGTCCGTCCACGGGGAGTGGCTTGAGGACATCGGCTTCGACCGCCGTGACATCGAGGTGGCGCAGGCGCCGCGAGACATACCCGAGGACGTTCGGGTTCGGGTCGAGGATCGTGACCCGGCTGCCCTCGGGCAGGCCGGATCGTTCGAGGAAGTAGCCCGTACCGGGACCGATATCGAGGTGTCGCGCGCTGATGTGCTGCCGGTATCGATCGACGAGGCGTGGCGTCGGGCAGCGCCATACGTACCTGGCGGCGAATCCCAGGACGAAGGGGTCGTACATCCTGAGGACCGGCCGCGTGTAGTCGCTCTGGCCGCGATAGCCGGGGTCGTCACGATCCATGGGTCGGGCCCGTTCCTCCCTGGTGGTCGCGGCGACGCCGGTGCGGTTACGCCAGGACCATCCCTTCGACGGACCCTGAGGACACAGGATCCGGCAACCGCATCATCCGGAACGAATTCAACAGCCCGAAGAGACTGGCGAGGATCGGGACGAGCAGGGCCACCTGGAGTGCGAGCGGTCGTGCCTCGGTGTTGATGCGGATGATCTCGGCCTGGACGGCCGGCGTCTGACCGACGAGCAGCTCCTCGAGGTCGGTGTTCGTCATCAACTCGGCGTCGTTCTCGAGTCCCTCCGCGACCTGCTGCTGCTCGGCCGGAGACAACACCACGCTCGCTTCGGCCATGTTCGTGAAGGCCACGGACAGCGTCGCCAGCATGATCGCGCCGGCGAACGCCAGGCCGAACGACAATCCGAATGAGCCGCCCGCGGAGTTCACCCCCGCGGCCTCGCTGACCCGTTCCTCGGCGATCGGCGCCAGGGTGTAGTTGTTGAGCTGTGAGACCAGGAGCCCCAGCCCGATCCCGGCGACGACCAACGGGATGGCGAGGTACCAGCCGGCATCTGCGCGAGGCACGATCGGGACCAGCGCGACCATGCCGATCAGGAGAAGCGCGAAGCCGAGCCGGATGATGCTGCTCGGGCGTCGGTTGCCCGCCCGTCTCCCGGCAAGGATCGCCGTGGCGAACATGCTGAGCGACAGGGGGGCGAGGGATAGGCCCGCCTGGAGCGCGTTGTACTCGAGGACCATCTGCAGGTAGATCGGCAGCGTGATCATCGCGCCGCCCAGCGCGATCTGCTGGAGCAGCTGCCCGGTGATCCCGAACCTGAAGAGCTTCGCCTTGAACAGGTCCGGATCGATGAGGGTCGGCTTTCCCTGGCGTTTGCGCCGGACGAGCCAATAGGCAAACAGCACCAAGGAGACCACGCCGATCGCCAGCAGGAGGCCGACGGCCTCGCCGCCCTCCTGCCATACGAGGATGCTCAGCACGAGCCCGCCCATGCCAAGGACCGACAGGACCGCGCCGACCAGGTCGATCTGCCGCGGTCCGGTATAGGGGACGTCGCGGACGAGCCGGCTGCCAAGCAGCACGACCGCGATGACGACGACTTCGAGGGCGAACGCGACGCGGTACGACAGGAAGGTGGTGATGAAACCACCCAGCAGCGGTCCGATGGCAGCCGCGATCGCCGCGGCCGCGCCGACCAGGGCGTACGTCGCCTTCTGGGCCGCGCCCTCGAAGTTGCCGTGGATGAGGGACTGCATGGCGGGCAGCAGAAGCGACGCGCCGAGGCCACCGATCACGGCCCAGAAGATGAAGACCGCCGTCACGCTCTGGGCCAGGGCCATCGCCAGGGCGCCGACGGCATAGGCGAGCAAGCCGATCACGTACGCTCGCTTGCGTCCGAAGAGGTCGCCGATCTTGCTGCCGATCAGGATGAACGCCGCCGAGACCAGCGCCTCGAGCGCGATCGCGGATTGGACGCGGCTGACGGTCGTGCCGAGGTCGCTGACCACCGCCGAGATCGACACGTTCATCAGCGAGGTGTCGACGACGAGGACGAACATCGCCATCGCGAGCAGGACGGAGAGCCGGCGATCGCCGCTCGCTTCCTCGGGTCGGGGGACGCTCGCCGATTCGGTCATGGCGGCCATGATGACCCATCCGGGGTCCCCGCGGCGGTCAACCCGTGCGCGGCAGGGCGACCTCCGGCACACCGGACGGCTCACCGGATTCGATCCAGCGACCGATGGAATCGCGCGCGAACAACTGATCGACGACCATCGACGAGGCGCCGATGACACCAGCCTGGCCGCCAAGCGACGACCGATGGATCTGCAGCTCGCGGGTCGCGAGCGGCAGCGAGCGTCGGTAGATCGACTCGCGGATGGCGGCCAGCAACTGGTCGGGGCTGTTGGCGACGCCGCCGCCGATGACGATGAGCGACGGGTTGAAGAAGTTCACGATGCCGGCGAGCATCTGGCCGACCCGACGACCGGCCACCTGGAGCAGCGCCACGGCGATCGGGTCACCGGCCGACGCCGCCCGCGCGACATCCTCCGCCGTGACCGAGCCGTGCTGGTCGAGCGCAACGCGGAGCCGGGCACTGCGGCCATCTCGCGCGGCGGCCTCCCCCGCCCTGCCGATCGCCCCGCCTCCGGCGAGCGCCTCGAGACACCCGATGTTGCCGCAGCGGCAGACGACGGCCGGATCGTCCGAGACCTGGATGTGCCCGACGTCGCCGGCACTCCCCTGGGCGCCCCGGTGGAGCCGGCCGTCGCTGATGATCCCGGCGCCGATCCCCGTCCCGATCTTGACGACGACCACGTTGTCATGGCCGGCCGCGATGCCGGAGCGCCACTCGCCGAGCGCAAGGACGTTGACGTCGTTGTCGACCCAGACCGGCGCACCGTAGCGCTCGGCGAACCGCTCCCGGACGGCGTAGTCGTCCCAGCCGGGCATGATCGGCGGCGAGATCGGCCGGCCGGTGTCGAACTCGACCGGTCCGGGCAGGGCGATCCCGACCCCCCAGAGACGTCCGGGCAGCCGCTCGGTGGTGCGAAGCAGCGAGTCGAACAGCACCTCGACCCGGTCGAGACAGCGCTCGGGACCGGCCTCGATCTGGGCCGGTTCAGCGTGATGCGCCAGGATCTTGCCGTCAAGGCTGGTGACCGCCACGTCGATGCTCGTGGCGCCGAGGTCGGCGACCAGGACATGGCCACCGTCGGCGCGGAACGTCAGCCGACGCGGTGGCCGGCCGCCCGTGCTCGGACCGACCTCGCCCTCGGTGACGAGGCCGCGTTCGATGAGCTCGCCGACGCGCTGCGAGACGATGGCTCGACCAAGCCCGGTCCGCTCGACGAGTTCGGAGCGCGATCGAGAGCGCCCGAACCGGATCTCGTCGAGGACGGTGACGAGGGCGTCGAGCGCCTCATCGGGCAGGGGCCCGCCCTGGCTGGCACGAGACACGTCGCTCACGGACCGATGATACGCCACTTTCTCAGATGAACGGCCGACTTTTGCACTTGACATGACAAAGTACGATGACGACCGATACCAAGCCACGACCCACCCGGATCGCACCAGACGGGACCAGACCGTGCGGCGGCACGAGCAAAGGTGGTCGACTCGAGCATGCGAAGGATCGCCGACGTCGGCGCGGCCGTCATCGGGACCGGCTTCATCGGCACGGTCCATGTCGAGGCATTGCGGCGGATCGGCGTGCAGGTCCGGGGTGTCCTCGGCAGCACCCCCGAGCGCGGGGGGGCGCGCGCGGAAGCCCTCGGTGTGGCGCGCGCCTACCCGTCGCTCGAGGCGCTGTTGGCCGACCCTGGCGTCGAGGTCGTCCACGTCACGTCCCCCAACGACCTGCACCTGCCGCAGGCCCGGGCGATCCTCGCCGCGGGCCGGCACGTCGTCTGCGAGAAGCCGCTGGCGATGGACGCGACCGAATCGCGCGAACTGGTCGACCTGGCGGCGGCCAGCGGCCTCGTCAACGCGGTCAACTTCAATATCCGCTACTACCCGCTCAACCAGCACGCCCACGAGGTCGTGACGGGGGGCGAGATCGGCGACGTCCGGCTGGTGACGGGTCGCTACTTCCAGGACTGGCTGCTGCTCGAGAGTGACTGGAACTGGCGGCTCCAGCCCGAGCGGGGCGGGGCGCTCCGGGCGGTCGGCGACATCGGCTCGCACTGGCTGGACCTCATGACCTTCGTGACCGGGCATCGGGTCACCGCCGTCATGGCCGAGCTGAGCACGTTCATCGGGGCCCGGCGCGAGCCGACCGGACCGGTCGAGACGTATTCGACCGAGGTCGCCGCCGAGACCGTCACCCGCGAGATCGCGACCGAGGACACCGCCACCATCCTGCTGCGCTTCGAGGGCGGCGCCAGAGGTTCGGTCAGCATCTCGCAGATCAGTGCCGGCCGGAAGAACTCGCTCCAGTACGAGATCGACGGCTCGACGTCGTCGGTCGCGTGGGATTCGGAGCAGCCGGACCAGATCTGGTTCGGCCATCGCGATCGCCCGAACGAGATCCTGCTCAAGAACCCGGCCCTGATGGGCCAGGCCGGACGCGCCGCCGCGGCCCTGCCCGGCGGGCACGTCGAGGGCTTTGGTGATACCTTCGGCGCCCATTTCCGGGCGATCTATGCCGATGTCGCGGCCGGTCGCCCCGCAGCATCGCCGTCGTATCCCACGTTCGCCGATGGACACGACGAGATGCTGGTCAACGACGCCATCGCCGCATCGGCCCGCTCGGGCCGCTGGGTCCAGGTCGTCCGCGACGCCGCCGCCCCGCCAGTCGCCATAGCAGAGGGTTCGCCTCGATGAAGCTCGGTCTTCTGACTGCCCCGTTCCCCTCGACGCCGCTCATGGATGTCGTCGATTGGACCGCCGCCAACGGGTTCGAGAGTATCGAGATCGCCTGTTGGCCGGCGACGAGCGGGCCGACGCGGCGGTATGCGGGGACCAGCCACATCGACGTCGCGACCCTGTCCGCGGCGCAGGGCAAGGACATCGTCGCGACGATCGCCGCGAAGGGCCTGACGATCTCCGGTCTCGGCTACTACCCGAACCCGCTCCACCCGGACCCGGCGCACCGCGCGATGGTCATCGGCCACCTCAAGCACGTCATCACCGCCGCGAGCGCGATGGGCGTGCCACTCGTGAACACGTTCATGGGCGGCGACGGCGCCAAGAACCCCGACCAGAACTGGGACGAGGCGACCCGGGTCTGGCCGGACATCGTCAGCTTCGCCAGGGACAACGGCGTCAGGATCACCATCGAGAACTGCCCGATGCTGTTCAGTTACGACGAGTGGCCGGGCGGGCACAACCTCGCGACCACCCCGCGGATGTGGCGCCGGATCCTCGAGACCTGGGGCGAGACCATCGGGCTCAACTTCGACCCGTCGCACCTCGTCCTCCAGATGATCGACATCCCGCGGTTCATCCGCGAATTCGGGCCGCACATCCTCCACGTCCAGGCCAAGGACCTCATGATCGATCGCGAGGGCCTGTACGAGCGCGGGGTCCTGTCGGCCGGCATCGGCTGGCAGATCCCCCGGCTGCCCGGCCTCGGCGACGTCGACTGGAGCGACCTGTTCGCCGCGCTCTACCGCGTCGGTTACGACGGCGACATCATCATCGAGCACGAGGACCGCGACTTCGAGGGGACCGATCTCCTCGTCAAGCGCGGGTTCCTGCTCGCCCGCGACATCCTCCGCCCGTACATCAAGTGAGTCCCAGGTGAGTCAAGCCCCACTGTCGATCGAGCGCCTGTCCTACCGCGACGTCGCCAAGACGATCGACCATTCGCTGCTCCGCCCCGAGCTCGACGACGCGTTCGTCGCCGACGGCTGCCGGCTGGCGGCCGAATACGACGTCGCGTCGGTGTGCGTCCGCCCGGCCGATGTCGTGCGGGCCCGCGCGATCCTTCTCGACTCGGATGTCGCGGTCGGAACGACCATCGGCTTCCCGCATGGCAACCACCTGACCGCGACCAAAGTGTTCGAGGCGCGTCGGGCATTGGCCGATGGCGCCACTGAACTCGACATGGTCATCGAGATCGGCGCGCTCAAGTCGGGGCGCGACGCCGACGTCCAGGCGGACATCACGGCAGTGGTCGACGTCGCGCATGCGGCCGGGGCGATCGTCAAGGTCATCTTCGAGAACGCCTACCTGACCGACGACGAGAAGGTCCGCGCGTGCCATCTGAGCGAGGCGGCCGGCGGCGACTTCGTCAAGACATCCACGGGCTTCGCGCCGAGCGGCGCGACCCACGAGGACCTCGTACTGATGCGACGGAGCACCTCGTCGCACATCGGGGTCAAGGCGGCCGGCGGCGTCCGCACGCTCGATGCCCTCCTGGAGGTGATGGCGCTCGGCGTCACCCGGGTCGGCGCCACCGCCACCAAGACCATGCTCGACGACTTCCGAGCGCGCAAGGCCGGGACGGCTCCTGCGGCGACGACCGCGGGAGCCGGCTCGTCCGAGGGCGGCTACTGATGCCCGCACCGGTCGGCATCGGGATGATCGGCTCCGGGTTCATCGCCGATCACTACCTCGCCGGCCTCGGGTTCGTGCCGGACGCGCGCGTCGTGGCCAATGCGTCCACCGGCAGCGAGCGTGGTGCGGACTTCGGGCGTCGCCACGGCATCGCCCGGACATACGACTCGATCGCTGCCCTGTGTGCCGACCCGGCGGTGGACCTGGCGGTGATCGCGCTCCCGAACCACCTCCATCTCGAGGCGGTCCGGACGGCTGTGGCCGCGGGCAAGGGCGTGCTCTGCACGAAGCCCCTCGGCCGCGATGCCACCGAGGCCGCCGAGATGCTGCGCCTGGTGCGCGAGGCCGGCGTCTTCCACGGCTACCTGGAGAACGAGGTCTTCTCACCGGACGTCATGAAGCTCCAGGAGATGGTCGCCTCCGGCGCCATGGGCCGCGTGCTCACGATGCGGGCGCGGGAAGGCCACTCCGGGCCGCACGCGGCACACTTCTGGGACGGCGAGACGGCCGGCGGCGGCGCGTTCCTCGACATGGGCTGCCACTGCATCGAGGCCGCACGGTTCGTGTTCGGCAAGGATGCCCGCGTCCGCGAGGTCTTCGCCTGGGGCGCGACGCTGGGTCACGCGGACAAGACGACCGCAGAGGACAACGCCATCGCGATCCTCCGGTTCGAGGACGATCGGACGGCGACCATCGAGGCGTCCTGGACCGCGAAGGGTGGGATCGAGGTTCGCAACGAGGTCTACTGCGAGCGCGGTCGCATCGTCCACGACCTCGGGTCCACCTCCATCAAGGCGTTCCTGGTCGAGCCCGTCGGCTATCTCGCCGAGAAGACCGACGCCGACACCGGTTGGGTCTTCCCGATCGCCGGCGAGACGCGAGTCGCCGGCTACGACGAACAGTTCCGCCACTTCGTCGAGTGCTACCTGACGGGCACCGCCCCGCGCGAGACGTTCGAGGACGGCTACGTCGTCAACAGCATCATCGACGCGGCGTACCGGGCGATGCGGAGCGGTCGTTGGGAAGCGGTCGTGACCGACGCCCTGCTGGTGTCGGCCTGATGAGCGCATCGACGGCGGCGCCCGCGCTCGCCTGGATGACCCAGGCCAAGGCCCTGCTCGAGCGGTTGACCGAGAGCCAGGCCGAGGTGATCGAGACCGCCAGCCACTGGTGTGCGGACGCGATCGCGTCGGACGGCCTGGTCCACCTGTTCGGGACCGGTCACTCACGCATCCCGGTCGAGGAGATGTTCCCGCGCTACGGGTCGTATCCGGGCTTCAACCCGATCGTCGAGCTGTCGATGACGTTCCACACGCAGGTGGTCGGGGCGAACGGGCAGCGACAGGCCATGTTCATCGAGCGGACGCCAGGGCTGGCGGCCGTCATCCTGTCCAACTTCGTCTTCGGCCCGAACGACGTGATGATGGTCTTCTCGGCCGGTGGCCGATCGGCCGTGCCGGTCGAGCTTGCCCGCGGGGCGCGCGAGGCCGGGCTCCGGGTCATCGCGGTCACCTCGGTCGAGCAATCCATGTCCGAGTCGCCGGACCCGATCGTCGGCTCCCGCCTGCTCGACGAGGCGGACCTCGTCATCGACCTGTGCACCCCACACGCCGACGCGATGTGCGAGATCGAGGGCCTCGAGACCCCGGTCGGTCCCGGCTCGACCATCGCCGCGGTCGCCATCGTCAATTCGATCAAGGTCCGGACGGCCACGTTGCTCACCGAGCGCGGGGCCATGCCGCCGACCATCACCCGAGCCTCGGTCGTAGGCGCCGAGCGTTCGCGGGAGCTGTTCGAAGCCGCCTATCGTGAGCACGCGCGGCGTATCGCCCGCGCCATCACCCGGGAGGGGTGACGGTGCCGACGACGCACGCGCAGGAGGTGAACGAGCCCATCTGACAGATCGGTTCCCCGACCGTCGGGACGATCCGAATCACGGCGTGGCCACCCAGGACACGCCGCGCGGAACAGGAGGAGAACGAATGACCCAGAAGGGATCCATCCGGGCGAGACTGGTCGTCGCCATCGGCGCCGTCGCCATCATCGCCGCGGCATGCTCGAGCACCGGCTCGTCGGCGGCCCCGAGTGGCGCCGCATCCGGAGCCAAGACCGTCGGTATCTCCAACCCAGGCGCTGTCGGCAACGGCTGGCGTGAGGCGATGATCTGCTCGGCGAAGGCCCAGGCCGTCGCTTCAGGCGGGATCTCCGGCGTCACCGCCACCACCCGCGTCACGGACGCGGCCGGGCAGCTCGCGGACATCCGCGACCTGATCGCGAAGAACGTCAGCATCCTGCTCATCAACCCGGCGAGCCCAGACGCCCTGAACCCGGCGATCGCCGAAGCGATCGCCAAGGGCATCGCCGTCGTGGCCATCGACGCCCCGGTCACAGCGCCGGGCGCCTACAACATGTCCAACGACCAGGTGAACTACGCCTACCTCGGCGCCAAGTGGCTGTTCGAGGCGATGGGCAAGAAGGGTGCCGTCGTGTACATGCGCGGCATCCCCGGCCACCCGGCCGACACCGACCGTGACACGGGCTTCAAGAAGGCGATGGCCGAATACCCGGACATCACCATCGCGAAGGAGACGTCGACGAACTGGGATCAGAAGACGGGCGTCACCCAGATCAACGACATCCTCAGCAGCGGCACCAAGTTCGACGGCATCTGGACGTCGGGCATCGACAACGTCATCGTCGACGCACTCAAGACCGCGAAGCACCCGTTCGTGCCGATCGTCGGCGCCGACAACGCGGGCTTCGTCAAGCAGCTGCTCGACACGACCGGCTATCCGGGCCTCAAGGGCGCGGCCGTCACCAACCCACCGGCCGTCGGTGGCGCGGGCGTGGTCCTCGGCCTCCAGCTCCTGGCCAACCAGAAGCCGGCCAGCAACAACATCCATGTCACCCCGGAGCTGTGGGACAACACCACGGACGCCGGCAAGGCCGCCCTGACTGCAGCCGCGGACCCGTCCCTCCCCGCGATCTGGCCCCTCGGGCTGACGATCAAGGATTGGACGACCTATCCGCGCGAGAACGTCAAGGCCTGCAAGGGCCCGGGCGAGTAATCCCCGAGCCACTGACCGCGAAGCGGGACGCGGGGGTGCCGGCTCGGCCGGCACCCCCGCCACGTACCATGCAGCCCACCGTCCACGAGGATCGAACCAGGCAGCGATGACCGATCTGTTGCTCGACGCCAGCGGCGTCGCCAAGCACTACGGCGCCGTCGCCGCGCTCCGTGCCGCTTCCCTGGCCGTGCGTCCGGGCGAAGTGCACGCCCTCATGGGCGCCAACGGCGCCGGCAAGAGCACGCTCGTCAAGATCCTCACCGGCGCCGTGCACCCGGACGCCGGCACCATCATCGTGCGAGGCAAGCCGTTCATCGCGCGTTCACCGGGTGAGGCTCGTCGGGGCGGCATCGTGTCCGTCTACCAGGAGCCGTCGCTCGTCCCGGACCTGGATATCGCGTCGAACCTGCGCCTCACCCAGACACCCATCGATCCGTTCCACGTCTGGCTCGGCGACCTGGGGTTCCCCCATCTCGACCTGCGCCAGATGGCGCGAGCACTGCCGCTGGCGACCCTGCGGGTCATCGACCTCGCGCGTGCGCTCGCCATCGAACCGGACATCCTGATGCTCGACGAGATGACGGCCGCGTTGCCGGCCGACCTCACCGAACGCGTCCTCGAGGTCATCGGTCGACAGCGCGGCACCGACCGATCGGTCATCTTCATCTCGCACCGCCTGATCGAGATCGCCGCCGTATGCGACCGCGCGACGGTCCTGCGCGAGGGCGAGACGGTCGGCGTCGTCGACGTCAACGAGGGCTCCGAGGAGCGGGTCGTGGCGCTCATGCTCGGCGACATCGTCAAGGGCATGGCGCCGCGCACGGGGGTCGACCGCACCGCCGGATCCGTCGGGTCCAGCGTGGTGCCGCGCATCCGCGCGACGAACCTGCGCTCCGGTACGAAGCTCAACGACGTCTCGTTCGACCTGTACCCAGGCGAGGTCCTCGGCGTGGTCGCCCTCGAGGGTCAGGGCCAGGACGAGCTGTTCGACATCCTCGCCGGATCCGAGCGCCCGGCGGGTGGCACCTTGACGGTGGATGGCTCATCGGTCGCCTTCGGGCACCCGGCCGATGCGATCAGGGCGGGCCTCGTCTACGTGCCGGCCGACCGTGCAGAGGCGCTCCTGATGCAGCGGTCGGTGCGCGAGAACATCGGGCTCCCATTCACCGCGCCCTTCCGCTCATGGGGGCCGATCGATACCGGGGCCGAGAAGGTGCGCGTCGACGGCGCGATCGCGAAGTTGCAGATCGATACGCGTGCCCAGGGCGAGGTCCGACGGCTGTCGGGCGGCAACCAGCAGAAGGTCACCATCGCCCGCTGGGTGGCCGGCGGCGTCCGGACGATGCTGTGCTTCGACCCGACCCGCGGCATCGACATCGGCACCAAGCAGCAGATCTACGAGTTGCTCCGCGACCTCGCCGGCGCCGGGGCCGCGGTCCTGCTCTACACCTCGGAACTCAAGGAGATCCAGCTCGCCTGCGACCGGACGATCGTGATCTTCGGTGGACGCGTGGTCGCCGAGATCGCGGTGGAGGACGCGGACGAACCCACCCTGCTGCGGGCTGCCTACGACCTTCCGGCGGACGCCGCGATGCCGGAGGACGTCGCCGCCACGGAGCTGGCGGCGGCGGCCGGGACGTGAGCGCCGCGGCCGAAGCCGTCTCGCCCGTCGGTCCCGGGCTCGCCGAGACCACTGCCGCGTGGGCGCGACGCAACACGTGGACGATCGGCCTCGCCGCGCTCCTGGTCGGGTTCCTCGTCCTCACCAAGCTGATCCAGCCGAGCTACGGTGCGGTCGAGATCCAGGGGCTGGCGATCGGGGCCCTGCCGATCGCCCTGGCCGCGGTCGCCCAGGCCATCGTCGTCATCTCGGGCGGCATCGACCTGTCGGTCGGCTCGATGATGGCCCTGACGTGCGTCGCGTCCGCGGTCCTGATGAAGGACCAGAGTGAAGGGACGGCGGTCGTCGTCGTCCTCGGCGTGCTGCTGCTTGGGCTCCTGCTTGGCACGATCAACGGCTCGATCATCGTGATCACCCGCGTTCCCGACATCGTGGTCACGCTGGCGATGTCCTTCGTGTGGGCCGGCGCGACGCTCCTCATCCTCGATCACCCAGGTGGTGGCGCGGCCGAGTGGGTCAAGGGCCTGGTGAACGGATCGATCCTGAGCGAATGGATCCCGCGAGCGCTGGTCGTGCTGGTCCTCGTGGTCGGCGTCGTCTGGATCCCCCTGCGTCGGTCGATGCTGGGGCTGTCCCTGTACGCGATCGGCAGTGACCGGCTGGCCGCGTTCCGTAGCGGGGTGGCGGTCGGTCGGACCAAGGTCATCGCCTACGCCCTGACCGGCCTGTTCTGTGCCTTCGGCGGCATGGCCGTGACGGCGAGCACCGGGGCCGGGTCGCCGGTGCCCGGGCCATACACGCTCCAGAGCGTGGCCGCGATCGTCCTTGGTGGGGTGAGCCTCGCCGGCGGCCGCGGCGGCCTCGTCGGGCCGATCATCGCGGTGTTCATCCTCCAGCTCGTCCGGGCCGACCTCACCTTCCTTGGCATCAACGCCAACTTCTCGACCGTCGTCCAGGGCGTCATCCTGATCGGGGTCGTGCTGTTCGGCAGCCTCCTCGCGATGCGGAGGGTCCGGGCATGAGCGCCGGCGTGGAGGCGGCCGGCCCCCGGAACGCGTGGCTGACGGCCGATGCGTGGCGTCGACTCTTTCGCGACCGACCGCTCGTCCCGCTCAGCGGCCTGCTGGTCGTCCTGATCGTCATCCTGGAACTCGTCAGTCCGGGCACCGTCAAACCGGACTGGGTGGGCGTGACATTACGGGCGGCGGTCCCGCTCGCCATCCTGGCCGGCTGCCAGACCCTGACGATGCTCACCGGCGGGATCGACCTGTCGGTCGGCGCGGTCGCCTCCATGGCGGCATTCGTCATGGCGACGCTGGTGACGGGTGCCGGTCCAGGCGCCGCGATCATCGCGGGACTCGGTGCGGCGCTGCTGGCGGGGTTGGTCAACGGCGTCGGCATCGGCATCTTCAAGGTCCACCCGCTGATCATGACGCTGGGTATGGGCCTGGTCATCCTCGGGCTGATGTCGGTCTACCAGCTGGCGATGGTCACGTCCGGCGTGGAGGTTCCCGACTTCATCCAGTGGCTGGGTTCGGAAACGACGCTCGACTTCCTCTCGAACAGCCTCATCGTGTTCGTGCCGGTCGCCGCCTTGATCCTGCTCGGCCTTCGGCGCAGCGGCTACGGCCGCTTGCTGTTCGCAGTCGGCGACAACGCCGTCGCGGCGCGGCTCGCCGGCGTCCGCGTATGGCAGGTCCTCGTCGTGCTGTATATCATCTCGGCCCTCCTGGCGGCACTCGCCGGGTTCCTGGTGGTCGGGCTGGTCAAGACCGCGAGCATCCAGCTCGTCGAGGAGTCCGTCCTGCCGTCGGTCGCGGCGGCCGTCATCGGCGGGACGTCGATCATGGGCGGTCGCGGCGGGTACGCCGGGACGATCGTCGGCGCGCTCATCTTGACCGTGCTGACCACGCTGCTGACGGCCCTGTCCATGCCCGAGGCCGCCCGCCAGATCCTGTTCGGCCTGATCATCGTCGCCGTCGCGGCGGCGTACACGAGGGTGACCGGCCAATCGTGATCGCCACCGGCACGACCCAGCATCTCGGGGTCGACCTCGGCGTGACCAACATCAAGTGGTCCATTGTCGAACGCAACAGGGATGCGTGGCGGATCCTGGGTCAGGGCCAGGTGCCGACCGACGCCGCCGACGGTCCGGACCCGGTCATCGAGCGCTTGATCGGGGTGGGCCGGACTGCCAAGGAGCGCTGGCCGTCCATCGCGACCGTGGGCATCGGCGTCCCGGGCCTGTACGACCCGGTGACCGGGCACACGCGGTTCCTCGTCAACATCCGGGGTGGCTGGGCCGACCAGCCGGTCGGACCCCGTGTCGAGACCGCGCTCGGCCTACCGGTCGCGCTCATCAACGATGCTCGGGCGTTCGGGCTGGGGGAGCTGCGGCTCGGAGCGGGTCGAGGCGCGCGGTCGCTCGTCGGGTTGACGCTCGGGACCGGGGTCGGTGGCGTCATCGCCATCGACGGCCGGGTCGTGTTCGGTCACGACGGAACGGCCGGCGAGATCGGTCATCACACGATCGACCCCGACGGGCCGCCGTGCAACTGCGGCAACAACGGCTGCCTGGAGTCGTTCGCGCGAGCCGACCGGATCGCGGCGGCATGCGGCACGGAAACGGTCGAGGCGGCGGTCCAGGCCGCTCGGGCCGGGGACCGACAGGCGCTCGACGGCCTGACCAGGACCGGCCGCTATCTCGGCATCGGGATCGCCAACATGGTGGCCGTCATCTCGCCCGACCGAGTCGTGATCGGCGGGGGCGTCGCGGCGGCCGGCGAACTGCTGCTCGGCCCGATCCGCGAGGAGGTGGCACGCCGAGTGCACACGACGTCGGTGGACGCGGTCGAACTGGTGACCGCGGAACTCGGCACCTGGGCAGGCTCGATCGGCGCTGCGATCCACGGCGCCGAGCAGGCGGCGGTGGTCCGTTGAGCCAGCTCACGATCCGCGGTCGGCTGGTCCTCGACGATCGGGTCGAGGTCGGCGTGGTCACCGTCGAGGATGGTCTGATCGTCGGGGTCGAGCATGACGGCGCTGGCGAGATGGGCGCGAACGCCGCGGGCACCTCGGCCGACGACGGCGATCATCTTCCGTTCATCGCGCCCGGGTTCGTGGACGTCCATGTCCATGGTTGGGGCGGCCACGACGCGATGGGCGCCGTCGCCGATCTCGACGGCATGGCCGGCCGCCTCCTGCGTCGCGGCGTGACGTCGTTCCTCCCGACGGCCGTGACCGCTCCGATCCCGACTCTCGCTGACTTCGCGGAACGCGTGCGCCGCTGGATGCCGAACGCGGCCACCGATGGCGCCCAGCCGCTCGGGTTCAACCTCGAGGGTCCGTTCCTGGCGCCGGCGCGACGCGGCGCGCACGACCCGACCTACCTCCGGGTACCCGCCGACGTGCCACGCGTGGACCTTGCTTCGCTCGTCGCCGGCCTCCGACTTGTGACTATCGCGCCCGAATTGCCCGGCGCCCCCGAGCTCATCGCCTGGTTCCGGACACAGGGTGTGGCAACCTCGATGGGCCACTCGGCCGCGACGCTCGCCGAGGCGCGGGCGGGCTACGCCGCCGGCGGCACGTCCACCACGCACCTGTTCAACGCGATGACCGGCGTCGACCATCGCGCGCCCGGCCTCGCCGTGGCGGCTCTCACCGACGATGGCGTGTTCGTCGAGCTGATCGCCGACGGCGTGCATGTCGATCGCGCGTTGTGGCCGATCATCACGCGCGTCAAACCGACCGATCGACTCCTGCTGGTGAGCGACGCGATCTCGCTCGCCGGGATGGGTGACGGTCGGGGGCGGATCGGCGGTCTCGAGGTGGAGGTCGTCGGCGACCGCGTCACCCTCGCGGGCACGACGACGCTGGCCGGCTCGGTCATCGCCCTCGACAACGCGGTGCGCAATCTGGTCGGATCGGGCATCGGGCTACCGGCGGCGGTCGCGGCCGCGAGCCGGAACCCGTTGGCGATGCTCGGCGTGACCGATCGCGGGCGTATGGCCACGGGCCAGCGCGCCGATCTGGTCGAACTCGACGACGACCTCCGCGTCCGACGCGTCATGCGCGCGGGCGTCCGGTTCGAGGGCGACCCGGACTGATCGGGCGGTCTCTGGCGCTGGCGCAGCGAGGCCAGCGCCGCGCCGCGGATCGGGCGGTCAGGCCTTGGCGGCCGCCGCTCCCGCTCGAGCCTTCTCCCAGTCGGACTTGAACTGGACGATGCCCTTGTCGGTCAGTGGGTGGTGGACCATCTGCTGGAGGACCTTGAACGGCAGCGTCGCGATGTGCGCACCGGCCAGCGCCGCCTGGGTCATGTGCAACGGGTTGCGGATCGAGGCCGCGAGGACCTCGGACTCGATCTCGTGGATCGCGAAGATCTCGGCCAATTCGCGGATGACGATCATCCCGTCCTGGTTGATGTCATCGAGCCGCCCCACGAACGGGCTGATCAGGCTGGCGCCGGCCTTGGCCGCCAGGAGACCCTGGTTGGCCGTGAAGATCAGGGTGCAGTTGGTCTTGATGCCTTCCTCGGCGAACCGGCTGATCGCCTCGAGCCCGTTCTCGCTCATCGCCACCTTGACCACGATGTTCGGGGCGAGCGTCGCGAAATGACGGCCTTCCTCGAGCATGCCGTCGACGTCATCCGACACGACCTCGGCCGACACGGGGCCCGGGGTGATCTTGCACACGGCGGTCAGGATCTCGTCGTACGAGCCGCCGACCTTGGCGTACAGGCTCGGGTTGGTCGTGACACCGTCGAGGACGCCCCAGCGGGCGACCGTCCGAATCTCATCGATGTCGGCGGTATCCAGGAAGATCTTCATCTGGCAGGCTCCCCAGTCGGACGGCGGTTTCGGCGATTCTACGCTCGTCGTCAGAAGCGGTCGGCCAGCCCGCGAACGATGGTGGTCACTGGCCCGATGGACAGGGCCGCGACCGCACCGAGCGCGGCGAAGGCGACATATCCGCGGAGTCGTTCGCCCCGGCGCAATAGCAGCCATGGAAGCACGAGGCCCAGGATCATCTCGGCGGCGAACAGGAAGGCGCCCGGGTCATAGGCCAGCTGATCGACGTGGACCAGCCGAGGGGCGCCGAAGACGAACCCCTCGGCGAACAGCGCCGAGGCCAGGACCGCCGCGCCGATCGCACGCGGCCAGCCCGTCGCGTGCCGCCACAGCGCCCCGGCACCGCCCATCACCGGTCCCGCCACCAGTGCTACCAGACCCCAGACGGTCGCCGCGTGCGAGGCCCCGATCGCCCGGTAGCCCTGGCCGAAGACGGCGATCAGGGCGTAGTAGACGACGACCGCGGAGAGCAGGCCGATGACGCCGCGAAGTGCCCCAGTCGGCACGGTCCGGGCCAAGGCCCCGAGCGCGAACGCGACACCGAGCCACGCCCCGATCGCGTTGGCCGGGATCAGGAGCCCGAGCGGATAGCCCAGCCCATCGGCGAACCAGGCCAGCGCCCCGAGGGCGGCCCCGCCGAGGATGGAGACGCCGAAACCGCCGACCGCCCGAGCGGGGAACGATGAATCGATGGCGGGTCAGGCCCTCGGCACGGACTCGGCGATGTCCGTCGGCTGGGCCGGGGCCGGGGTCGATCCGGCCCGGGCCGCGAAGACCGGCTCGCGCCCATCGCGCACGGCCAGCGACGCCGCGACGAACCCGTCGAACAGCGGATGCGGTCGCTCGGGTCGTGACTTGAACTCCGGGTGGAACTGGCTGGCCACGAACCACGGGTGGTCCTTGAGTTCGACGATCTCGACCAATCGGCCGTCCGGCGACTGGCCGGACAGGAGCATACCGGCCGCCTCGAGCGTCGCGCGGTAGCGGTTGTTCACCTCGAAGCGGTGTCGGTGCCGCTCGTAGATGACCTCCTGGCCGTAGACCGCGGCCGCCTTCGAGCCGGCCGCCAGCTTGGCCGGGTAGAGGCCGAGGCGCATCGTGCCGCCCTTGTCCTCCATGTCGCGCTGGTCGGGCATGAAGTCGATGACCGGATGCTCGGTGAACATGTCGAACTCGGTCGAGTTGGCGTCGGCGGTGCCGACGACCTGCCGGGCGAACTCGATCACGGCACATTGGAGCCCGAGGCACAGGCCGAGGTAGGGGATGCGGTGTTCGCGTGCGAAGTGGGCGGCCAGGACCTTGCCCTCGATGCCGCGATGACCGAAGCCCCCGGGGACGAGGATGCCGGCCACGCCATCGAGCCGATCGTGCAGGTTGTCGTGGGTGAGCGCCTCCGAATCGACCCAGCGGACCTTGGCGTCGACTTCGTGTGCCCAGGCCGCGTGACGGAGCGCCTCGGTCACCGACAGGTAGGCGTCGGGCAGTTCGATGTACTTGCCGACGAGGGCGATCTCGAGCACCGGCTTGGGCGCCTTGATCCGCGCCACGAGCGCGCGCCACGAGTCGAGGTCGGGAGCCACGTCGGGATCGCCGAGGCTCAGTTCGCGGACGATGAGCCGCCCGAGGCCGGCCGCCTCGAACATGAGTGGGACCTCGTAGATGGTGTCCGCGGTCTCGGCCGGGATGACGGCTTCGGTCGCGACGTCGGTGAACAGCGCGATCTTGTCGCGGATCTCGTCGGGCACCGGGTGGTCGGAGCGCAGGACGATGACGTCGGGCTGGATGCCGATGCCCCGCAGCTCCTTGACCGAGTGTTGCGTCGGCTTCGTCTTGAGCTCGCCCGTGGCGGCCAGCGCGGGGAGCAACGTCACGTGGACGTACAGGACGTTGGCCCGCCCGACGTCCTTGCGCATCTGGCGGATGGCCTCGAGGAACGGCAGCGACTCGATGTCGCCGACGGTCCCGCCGACCTCGACGATGACGACGTCGGGGTCGCCGTCACGCGCCACCCGGCCGATCCGTTCCTTGATCTCGTTGGTGATGTGCGGGATGACCTGGACGGTGCCGCCGAGATAGTCGCCACGCCGTTCCTTGGCGATGACCGCCTGGTAGATGCGGCCCGTCGTGACGTTGCTGAGCTGGCTCAGGTTCTCGTCGATGAACCGCTCGTAGTGGCCCAGGTCGAGGTCCGTTTCGGCGCCATCGTCGGTGACGAACACCTCGCCATGCTGGTAGGGGCTCATCGTGCCCGGATCGACGTTGATATACGGATCGAGCTTGAGGATGGAGACCCGCAGGCCACGCGCCTTGAGGATGCGACCGACGCTGGCGGCGGTGATGCCTTTGCCGAGAGAGGAGGTCACGCCTCCGGTCACAAAGACATACTTCGCCATGGGTCATGACCTCCGGGGGTTTTTCGAATGCTACCGGAAAGGGCTCCGGGATGCGAATCGGGGCCTGGCTCGGGGGATCGGTGATCCGATGTGGTTGGCACGCAACACCGAACCCGCGAGCGGGCCTCTGAGGACCTCTGCACCCCTTTTCCGGGTTGATTCGTGACTCGTGCGCACGAGTCCGGGTCGACTGGGCGACCTTCCTCGGGTCCGGTGGCTGACTGTTGACTCACAACCACAGGTTGACGCTCTTCCCGCGAGGTTGTCGGGATGCCCAGCTGGTACCAGACCTGGTCGGCGGTGCCGACGGATCCCTCCGTCTGATCCCCCACATCGCCGGTCGGCTGCGAGCCTGGGCCGTCGGATCCCTAAGGCTCGAACTGGTCCCGTGGGTCAAGTGATTCAGGCCGGCAGAAGCTCGATCGAATCCCGATGGCGCGGTCGCAGGAGGCCGAAGTGTCGACGATCGAGTGTCGCGAGCTTCGGCTCGTTCAGGCGCTCCACGAGCGTGAGGACGGCCGCATCGACGAACCCGATGTCGGCGTCGGCGTAGCGATCGCATAGTTCGCGGACGCGCGGGTAGTCCGAGGCCAAGAGATCCGTCACCTGGTAGGCGCCCGATTCGATGTCGGCGAGAAGGGCGACCAGCGCACCGGGGTGCAGGCGTTGGTGGATCCAGTAATCGACCTCGACGAGGACGGGCCCTGGGATCACGAGGGGCTCATCCGCCGACTCGATGAGCGTCCGACACGCCGCGTGATCGGCGTCCGAGCGATCGAGCGACGCATAGAGCGGCCCGGTGTCGAGGATCAGCGCCATTCGCGCGGTTCGGGTCGCTCTTCGGCACTTCGGCGAGCGGCATCAGAGGTACCCGAAGCCCCTACGCCGAGGCTGCGTGGCTTGGGAGCCAGGCCCACGACCTTCTCGTCGATCGCCTCGCGGATGATGGTCGCCATCGAGACATCCCGCTCGGCAGCGATCCGACGAAGTCGCCGGCGAACGTCATCATCCAATGTGAATGTGATGCAATTCATGCTGACATGATATCACTAGTGACATCACGAGCGTTTCAGCGGATCGGCGGCGCCAGTGGCGGCCACGCTCCAGATGGCGGGTCGAACAACCCGTCGCCCCAGGCTTCCGGACCGCAGAAGAAGCCATTCGGTGGCGAGGGATCCGGACCGGGCAGTGTCGCCGGGTCGCGGTCCCAGGCCTCGACGACCCCGGCCAGCCAGGCGTCGATCTCGGTGAACTCCGTCCACCGTCGGAACGGCCAGCCCGCCTCGAGACAGATCCGCACCAGCGAACGCTTTGCCCAGACGATGTCGCTGTAGCCCGCGGCATAGCGGTCGCTTTCGCCGTCGCCGATGAAGACGACCGCACGCCCGGCAGCCCGATGCTGCATGACGCGGTCGCGCTTGCACGTCCCGCACACGAGACAGGTCGGGTGGCCGTTCGGGTAGTCGATGCTGGCGCGTCGCCCCTCGAACGTCGTGCGCGCCGTGACGACCGGGACCTCCCCGACACCGAGCGCGACAAGGGCCGGCTCGATGAAGAACCCGAACCCATCGGACACCACCTCGACCGGGATATCTGCCGCTTGGGCGCGCCGGACGAACGGCACGAACCCTGGGTCGTGCGGTTGCGCCGCGGCCGTCGCCAGGAGATCGGCTTCGTCGGCGGCTACCATCGCCATCTCCAGCGTCATCAGCCGCCGCGAGCCCATCCGACCCGCGTCGTAGGCCGCCGCCTGCGATTCCCAGTCGCCGTGGACGTATGCCGCCATGACCGTGTCCGATACATCGGTCAGTGCGATCGTCCCGTCGTAGTCCACGAGGATTGCGAGCGGCGGGTCGCCCGGTCGCAGCGGGGTCACGGGCGGCGCGAGCCCGTCCGGTCCGATCACCGGCCGATCCCGGCGACCGCCCGTCCCACGTCCGGTCGGCGCGGCCAGGACCCGCGCCGCAGCAGCGCGACCCCGGCGAGGATGACGAGGCCACCAACCAGCTGGATCGGGCGGAGCTGCTCGTCCAGGAAGATCGCCGCCATCGCCACGGCGAGGGCAGGCACCAGGAACTGGAGCGCGGTCACCCGGGTCGGCCCCAGCAGCTTCACGCCGTGGAACACGATGACGTTGGCGAACCCGGCGGCCAGGGTCCCGGCGTACAGGAGGGCGAGCACCACCGGCGGTCCGAAGCCCGACAGGTCCGAGGTCGCCAGCTGGAAGATCCCGAGCGGGGCCATGAACAGGGTCCCGGCCACGATCGCCCAGGTCGTCGTCACGAGCGGCGAATGGCGCCGCAGGATGGTCGCCCCGAACACCGTATAGACGGCCCAGCAAGCGGCCGCGACCAGGGTCAGGAGATCCCCGACGAGCGAGGCTCCGAGGACCAG
Organism: uncultured Chloroflexia bacterium; assembly: GCA_963833705.1. Taxonomy (GTDB): domain Bacteria; phylum Chloroflexota; class Limnocylindria; order Limnocylindrales; family CSP1-4; genus SPCO01. The sequence goes on from CAWHYQ010000005.1 coordinate 261,333, forward strand.
GCCCTGGCCCGCCTCGATGACGAGCGCCACCCCCGCGAACGAGACGAAGGCGCCGATCACCTTCACGGCATTCGGGCTGTCGGCGCCGATCGCCATCGCGAGCAGGGCCGTCATGACCGGGGTCGTCGCGATCAACAGGGCCGAGTCGCCCGCCGGCACGGACTGGAGTGCGACCGACCACAGGATCTGGTAGCAGCCGAACCCGACGATCCCGAGGATGAGGACGGGGACGACGTCGCCGCGTGGCAACCGGAACGCTCCCTCGCGCCAACGGAGGAGGATCAACAGGGTGATCGCGGCGATGCAGTAGCGGAGGAACGTGAAGCCGACCGGGGGCAGGATCCCGATGGCGCCCTTGACGACGATGAAGTTGCCCGCCCAGAACACCATGACGACCAGGACGCCGATCTCGGCGAGTCGTCGATCGCGAGCGCGTGCCGGACAGACCGACGCCCGCCGGTCCGGCGGGCGTCTTCGCGGGGTCGGTCGCCCGATCAGGGACGATCAGGCGCCCTCCTGGTCGAGTTCCAGGATCTCCTCGTCGGCTTCCTCGGTCAGCTTGAGCCAGACGAACAGCCCGGCCAGGACCGCGAGCGGGATGACGATGAGCGCCGCGAGGGTGATCCCCAGCGCGACGGCGACGGTCTTGAGCGCCTTCATGGCGTACCTCCAATGTGTGCCGGCTCGGCCGGCTTCGGTCAGGTAGTGGGCTCTGGGTTGCGCAGGCTTGGCCCGCGCGCGATCAGGTCGTTGATGTCGTCCTTGGTGAACTCGGCGAGGACGTGGTGGCTGGCACCTTGTCCGCCCATCAGCAGGCGGACGACGAATGCGCCCTCCTGCTCGAAGAAGAAGATGTCACGCGGCTTCTGCTCGTCCATGTACCGACCGATGACCCGGAAGGCCGTCTCATAGTGACCGGCCTTGCGCGCCGGCTCGACGATAGGCTGGCCGCGTCGCGCACCGGCCTCGTCCATGAACCTCGAGATGTCGTCGTCGAGGAAGGTCAGGGTCTCCTTGATCTGGGCCCCGGCCGCATCGGACCAGGTGCCTTCCGTAGCGCCCGAGACGACCAAACCCTGGACGATGTACCCGTCGGGCGCTTCGAGCAGCAGGACGTCCTTCATCCCGCGTTGGTCGAGGAACGCGCCGATGGAGCGAAAGACTTCCTCGAAGTCCTGGCGCGGACTGCCCTCGTAGATCCGCATACGCTCGGGGTCCTCCTCGGGTCAGGAGCCGTGATCGGTAGCCGGTGGTCGGGAGCCGGTCACCCGGTCCTGGGCCCTGATCCCGGCGCGGCCGGCGCTGGCTCGGAAAGACAGCGGTCGCACGAGTGTAACGAGCGCCCCGGTCGCCAGCAAGACCGCCGAGGGCAGGGACCGGTGCGTCGGGTCGCCAGCCCTCAGGCCGAGGCCAGCCGAACGGCAAGGTCGCCGGCGACCCTGGCGTCGTTGACGATGAGCGAGGTGTTGGCACGCACCGACGCGCCGTCGGTCAGGACCGCGATCCGCGCCAGCAGCCACGGGGTCAGCGCCGGCCCGCCGACGCCCGCCTTCTCGGCCTCGGCCACCGCCCGGGCCGACGGCCTCACGGGCGACGTGATCGGGCAGCGCGTCCGCGGCCGGGACCGGCGTGCAGACGAGCAAGGCCCCGCCGACCCCGAGCCCGAGGTGGATCCGCGACGACCGTCGCCGCTGCGTCGATGTCCGCGACCGACGATGGCGCCGCGATCCCGGCGGAGCGGGCATAGAAGCCCGGCAGGTCGGCCTGGCCGACGGCGATCACCGGCACGCCGTGCGTCTCGAGGTACTCGAGCGTGGCCGGCACGTCGAGGATCGCCTTGGGGCCGGCGCAGACGACCGCCATCGGGGTGCGTCCGAGCTCCTCGAGGTCCGACGAGATGTCGAACGTGGGCGCGGCCCCGGAGTCGGCGGTCGCGAGGGCGCCGCGATGGACCCCGCCGATCCCGCCGGTCGCGAACACGCGGATGCCGGCCGCGTGGGCCGCGATCATCGTGGCCGACACGGTCGTGGCGGCCCAGCCGCCATCGGCCAGGGCGACGGCCAGGCTCGGGCGGGCGGCCTTGCGGACGGATCCGGCGGGCGCCGTGGCGAGGGCCTCGAGCGATCCGGCGTCCGAGCCCGACGAGCAGCCGGCCGCCTTGGACGGCCACGGTGGCGGGAATCGCCCCGGCGGCGCGCACGGCCGCCTCGGATGCGGTCGCGACCTCCAGGTTCTGCGGGTACGGCAGGCCGTGGCTGATGAGCGTCGATTCGAGCGCGACGATCGGCGCGCCGGCGGCGAGCCCGGCGGCGACCTCCGGCGCGACCGCGAGCCGCTCCGTGACGCCGGATGGGACGGCCATGCACCAAGCCTAGCGCCACGACTACCCTGTCGCCGATGCCGATTCCGCCCGATGACGCCGGCCGACATCCGGCACCAGGTGGTCGTCGAGCAGCACGACCTGTCGCTCGACGGCGGGACGGCCGTCGTCGTCCGCCGGACGGTCCTCGGGCAAGCGCTACGTGACCCACCTGCAGGTCGTGTCGCTCGCCGACGGGCGCGGCGTCTCGCGGCCGATCGAGCTGACCCATGGACGGGTCCACGACGGCTGGCCGCGGATCTCGCCCGACGGCCGGCACGTGGCCTTCGTCCGGAGTCTCCCCGACGACGAGGACGCACCGGCCACCCTCGAGCTGCCCGCCTGGCGCGCGGTGCCATCCGGGCGGTCCGCCGCAGCGCACGGATCGGTCAGCGAGGTGGCCTGGTCGCCCGACGGCCGACGATTCGCTTCACGGGCGGAGGTCGACCCGCCGCGCTTCCTGGTCGGACGCGTCCCGGTCGATCGGCGGACCGCGACATCGCGATTCACGGCACGCATCGCCGAGGCCCGTCGCTCGTGCGCCCGCCGGATCACCCGGACCGATTGGCGCCTGGACGGCGCCGGTCATCTCGATCGCTGGTCGCACCTGTTCGTGGTCGACGCGCGACCGGGCGCTCGGCCGCGGCAGGTCACGCGAGGCGACTGGGGCGTCGCGGACATCGTCTGGAACCCCGGACAGTCGGACCGTCGCGCTTCACGTCGGACCGCGGGCCGGACGCCGACCTGCACCCGCGCACGACGATCTGGGTCGATCGATGTCGACGGGCGCCACGGCCGAACCGATCGAGGTCCTCGCGCCGCCGGTTGGGCGCAACCATCCGGCGCCGTCGCCGGATGGCCGGTGGCTGGCGGCGATCGGCATCCTCGAGGCGCGATCCGCTCGACGACGTCAGCCCCGACCTGCTCGCTGGGACCGGCCGACGGCTCGCGCCCGCCGCAGGCGCTCGCCCCGGACCTGGATCGGCCGATCGGCAACTGGGTCGACACCGACCTCAACGGCTGGATGGTCGCGTCGCGCACCGGCCCTGCCTGGGTCGACGAACGTACGATCGTGGCGATCGTGTCGGACCGCGGTCGATCGCTGCCCGTCCGGTTCGGGCTGGACCCCGCGACCGGGGCGCCGGTCGGATCCGCCCGGCCGACCGCGACGCCGCCGGCCCATGGTCGGACGTGACGAGCCACTCGCTCGCGGTGGCGTCGCCCGGATGGCGGCACGATCGCCGTCCTCGGCACGCTCGGGACGCGGGCGATGGAGTTGCATGACGCTCCGACGAGGCCGGGCCGCCAGCGGCATTGGCTGACGCGGACGACGGTCGGGTCGGCCTGGCAGCGCCGTCATCGCGCGACCGATGATGCGCGCGTCGAGGCGCCCGGCACGGGCGGACCGATCGAGACCTGGATCGCCTCGCCACCGGGCGCGGGCGATCGCGCGGCTGCCGACGATCGTCGACGTCCACGGTGGGCCGCTCGGTGCCTGGGCGCCGGCACCGCACCTCGAGGTCGCGCTGCTGGTCGCCCGCGGGCTATCGGGTCGTGCTGCCCGAACATCCGGGGCTCGGCGACCTACGGGCGCGGGCTGGATCCGTCCGCAGCTCGGCGATTGGGGCGGGGTCGACGCCGACGACGTCCACGCGGCGCTCGACCACGTCATCGGTCTCGGTCTGGCCGACCCCGATCGTCTCGGCGTCCTCGGCCTGAGCTACGGCGGGTTCATGGTCAACTGGCTCGTCGGCACGACCGATCGGTTCCGCGCGGCCGTCTCGGAGAATGGCGTCACCAACCAGGTCTCGGATTGGGCAGGGTCGGACTCGGGACCCGAATACGACCGCGCCGCCCTGCTGGGCGATCCGTTCACGCCCGAGGGGATCGAACGCCTCTGGCGCCAGTCGCCACTTCGCCACGTCACCGACGATCCACACGCCGCTGCTGCTGCTCCAGGCCGAGGACGACCTGCGCTGTCCGCCGCATGACAACGAGCAGTTGTTCATCGCCCTCCGACACCTCGGTCGGACGGTCGAGTACGTCCTGTACCCGGACGAGTCCCACGTCTTCTCGTCGAGCGGCCGACCTGACCGGCGGATCGACCGGCAGACCCGGATGCTCGACTGGTTTGACCGGTACGTCCGCGGCTGAACGTCAGGCGAGCGACAGCTCCGGTCGCGGCGTGGTGATCTGGCGGGCCGCGGCGCGATGACCGGCCAGCGCCGCCCGCTGGAGCGAAGCCGGCAGCGAACGGCCGGCCGCCCGGGCCGCGAACCAGCCGACGAGGAACCCGGCGTCGAACGCGTCGCCGGCGCCGGTCGTGTCGAGCGCCGCGATGTGCTCGGTCGCGACCTCGAACCGTGAGCGCGCCGTCGGCCGTCCTGGTCAACACGGTCGCTCCCTTGGCGCCACGCTTGACGACCGCGGTCGGCGCGAAGTCGAGCAGGCCGTCGATCCCGCGGGCGCCCAGCAGTGCCTCGGCCTCGGCGGCCGTGGCGAACAGGAGGTCCGGCGCCACGTCGGCGATGAGGACGCGGGCCGCACGCCGGCCGTCCGCCAGCAACGGACCTACCGAAGCGAGGTCAACGCTGACGAGGGCGTTGGCGGCGCGCGCCAGCCCCACGGCCGCTCGACCGGCCTCGCCGAGCGGCACCCCGAGGAGCGAGTAGATCGGGCAGGTGCAGCGCGTCCGCGCCATGGAACCAGGCCGCTTCGAGGTCGCCCGCCGCCAGCAGGTCCGCGGCCCCACGATCCGCCACGAAGCTCCGCTCGCCGTCGGGTGCGACGACGACGCCGATCCGACCGGTCCGGGCCCCGGCGACCCGTGACACACGGGGCGTGACGCCATCGGCGCGGATCGCATCGACCAATGCCCGGCCGGCCGCATCGCGACCGACCACCGCGATCAGGCTCGTCCGCGCTCCAAGCCGGCCGAGCCAGCGCGCGGTCGTCGCCGCCGAGCCGCCGGCGACGAGCCCGACTCGACCGGGCACATCGGTCCCGAGCTCGAGTGGGCGTGCCGGTGCCAGCACGACGTCGAGCATGAGGTCGCCGAGCGACGACGATCCGGGCGGCCGTCCCACCGCCGGCTCGTCGCGGACGGCGCGGTCGACCGGGGCGTCTCGGCCGGATCGGCCGGATCGGCCCGCGTGGTCGGTGGATCGGCGGCATGCCACGGAGGATAGCCCGGGGCCCGCCTACAATGGGTCGACCCGCGGCGTCGCCAGATCGCGTTGACCGGAGCCCGACCATGACCCTTGCGACGGACATCGACCAGCTCGCCATCGACACCATCCGGACGCTGTCGATCGACGGGGTCCAGAAGGCGAATTCCGGTCACCCCGGCGCCCCGATGGGCGCCGCACCGATGGCCTACGTGCTGTGGACCCGGTTCCTCCGTCACGCCCCGAGCCGCCCGGATTGGGCGAACCGCGATCGGTTCGTGCTGTCGGCCGGGCACGCCAGCATGCTGCTGTACTCCCTCCTGCACCTGACCGGCTACGACGTGTCTATGGAGGACCTGGAGTCGTTCCGGCAGTGGGGCAGCAAGACGCCCGGACACCCGGAGTACGGCCTGACGGCGGGCGTGGAGGCGACCACCGGCCCGCTCGGTCAGGGCCTGACGAACGCGGTCGGGATGGCCATCGCGGAGCGGCGCCTGGCGGCCGAGTTCAACCGTCCCGGTCACGCCATCGTCGATCATCGGACCTACGTGGTCGCGTCCGACGGCGACCTTCAGGAGGGGATCGCGTCCGAGGCCGCCAGCCTGGCCGGCCATCTCCGGCTGGGCAAGCTGATCGTGCTGTACGACGACAACCATATCCAGCTCGACGGCCCGACCGCGATGGCCTGGTCGGAGGACGTGCCCCAGCGGTTCGAGGCCTACGGCTGGCACACCCAGCGAGTCACGGACGGCAATGACGTCGAGGCGATCGCCGACGCCATCGATGACGCCCTGGCCGACGACCGTCCGAGCCTGATCGCCGTGCGGACGCACATCGGTTTCGGCAGCCCGAACAAGCACGACAGCCAGAAGGCACATGGCTCGCCGCTCGGTCCCGACGAGGTGCGGCTGACCAAGGAGGCCTATGGCTGGGATCCGGACCGCTCGTTCTATGTGCCCGATGCCGCCCGGGACCACTTCCGGGCCGCGGTGCCGGCCGGCGAGGCGCTCGTCGCCGACTGGGAGGCCCGTTACTACGCTTACCGCGACGTCCACCCGGACGAGGCCGCCGAGCTGCGCCGTCGGATGATCGGGTTCGAACTCCCGACCGATTGGGACGCCGACCTCAAGGTCTACGAGGACGGTTCCGAGGTCGCGACACGGAATGCCAGCCAGGATGCGATCCAGGCGCTTGCCCCGCGACTGCCCGAGCTGTTCGGCGGGGCGGCTGACCTGTCGGAATCGAACCTGACCGACGTGAAGGGCGAACCGAACTTCAGCGCCGACGAGGCGGGCCGCAACCTGCGCTTCGGCGTCCGTGAGCACGCGATGGGCGGGATCGGCAATGGCATCGCTTACCACGGCGGGTTCATCCCGTACGTCGCGACGTTCCTGACCTTCAGCGACTACATGCGCGGGTCCGTCCGACTGGCTGCGTTGTCCGGCCTGCACGAGATCTACGTCTGGACGCACGACTCGGTCGGGTTGGGCGAGGACGGGCCGACCCATCAACCGGTCGAGCACTACGCGGCGCTCCGGGCGATCCCGAACCTCTACTTCGTACGCCCGGGCGACGCGAACGAGACCGCCGCGGCGTGGGCGCTCGCCATCGAGCGCAACGACGGCCCGGTCGCGCTGGCCCTCACCCGCCAGAAGCTGCCAACGCTCGCGGGTACCGCGGAACTCGCACGCGAAGGGGTCGCCCGCGGCGGTTACGTCCTGCGCGAGGCGACCGGCGGGGCGCCCGAACTCATCACCATCGGCACGGGGTCCGAGCTCCAGCTCGCGTTCGCGGCCGCGGAGGCGCTCGAGGCCGAAGGCATCCCGACGCAGGTCGTCTCGCTGCCGTGCTGGGAGCGGTTCGAGCTCCAGGACGAGGCGTACCGCGACGCGGTCCTGCCACCGTCGGTGCGCAAGCGCGTGAGCGTCGAGATCGGCATCTCGCTGGGTTGGGAACGCTGGGTCGGTGACCAGGGGGCGATCGTCGGGCTCGACCACTACGGCGCGTCGGCGCCGGCCGGGACCATCTTCGAGCGGTTCGGCTTCACGGCGGAGCGGGTGACCGACATCGCCCGCGGGGTCGTGCGCGACGGCCTCCACGGCCGCGTCCCGACGGTCGACGGCGGCCACTTCGGGTTCATGGACCCGGGCCACCGCTGATGCGCGTCGCGTTCTCGGCCGATCATGCGGGTGCGGCCCTCAAGGACGAGCTGATCCGGCGCCTGACGGCGGACGGCACGGACCACGAGCTGGTGGACCTCGGCGGCGACGGCTCCGACCCGAACGACGACTACCCCGATTTCGCGCAGCGACTCGGCGAGTCGGTCCTGGCGGGCGATGCGGTGCGCGGCGTCCTGATCTGCGGCTCCGGGGTCGGGGCATCGGTGGCGGCGAACAAGATGCGCGGGATCCGGGCGGCCGTCTGCCACGACACGTATTCCGCGCACCAGGGCGTCGAGCACGACGACATGAACGTGCTGACGCTGGGCGCGCGGGTCATCGGTCCGGAGCCTGCCTACGAGTGCACGGTCGCCTTCCTCGACGCGACCTTCAGCGGTGAGCCACGCCATCGTCGGCGGCTGGCCAAGGTCCTGGCCATCGAGGCGGCCGAGGGCTGATCCGGCCGCGCCGCACGGCCGGCGGCGTACCATGGACGCCCGATCGTCGGCCGAGGGAAGCGGGCCCGACCGGTTCGTCACCGTCCGTTGACATCGAGCCAATATCCTTCGGAGATCACGATGCCCGACCCCGTCTCGACCGCCCTCGCCGCCCCTCGCCTCGCCCTCGGCGACGGCGCCGCTGCGTTCGGGTCGGCGCTCGAACGAGCCCGGACCGAGGAGTGGGCGAACCGATTGTTCGCGCGCGATGTGCGCCTGTGGTCGACGGATCCGCGGGTCGGCGAGGCGATCGCCGAGCGGCTCGGCTGGCTCGACGCCCCGGCCCATTTCGCCGATCGGACGGCGGGCCTCGAGGGCTTCGGCGACGCGGTCGTCGACGAGGGTTACACGACGGCCGTGGTGGCCGGGATGGGCGGGAGCAGCCTCGCGCCCGACGTCCTCCATCGGACGTTCGGCAACCTCGACGGATACCTGACCCTGCGGATCCTCGATTCGACCGATCCGGCCTGTGTCGCCGCGACGCTGGACGACCTCGACCCGCTCCGCACGCTCACCCTGATCGCCTCGAAATCGGGCACCACGACCGAGCCGAACGCGTTCCTCGCCTACGCCTGGGATCGGGCCGAGAAGGCATTGAAGGCCGTCCCGCACCACACCTACGAGCATCCCGGTGCCTATTTCGCGGCCATCACCGACCCGGGCAAGAGCGTCGAGGCGATCGAGCACACCAACGACTTCCGCGAGGTCTTCACCAACCCGCCCGACATCGGTGGACGCTATTCGGCGCTGACGTACGTCGGACTGGTGCCCGCCTCGCTGATCGGGATCGACCTCGACGCGCTGCTGGCCTCGGCATCCGCGATGCTCGGCGCCTGCCGGGAGCCCGATCCCGGTCTCAACCCGGGCCTGTCGTTGGGGCTGGCCATCGGGACGCTGGCCGCTGCCGGCCGCGACAAGCTGACGTTCATGACCGACGACGAGATCGGCAGCTTCGGCGCGTGGGTCGAGCAGCTCATCGCCGAGAGCACCGGCAAGCGCGGTGTCGGGATCGTCCCGGTGGACCAAGAGCCGCTCGGCGACATCGCGTCGTATGGCCCTGATCGGGTCTTCGTGCGGATCGCCCTGGCGGGCTCGGCCGCTGCCGGACGCGACGCCCTGGCCGCGGCGGCCGAGGCCGCCGGCCACCCGGTCATCCGCATCGACCTCAACGACCCGATCGATCTGGGCGCCGAGTTCGTCCGCTGGGAGGTGGCGACCGCGATCGCGGGCGCCGTCCTCGGCATCGACCCGTTCGACCAGCCCAACGTCGAGGAGGCCAAACAACTGACCCGTGACGTCCTCGAAGCGGTCGGACGGCGGTCCGGCGGGGCTCCGGCCGAGGCTCCTGCCCCGATCGCGACGGGCGACGGCCTCGTCCTCCACGGCGATGCGGCGCTCAGGCTCACCGCGGGCGATGGCGATGTCGTCGGGGAGCTGGCACGACACCTCGCGCGTCGCCGACCCAACGCCTATCTCTGCATCCAGGCCTTCATCGCCCCGAACCCGGCCGCCGACACCGCCTTCACCCGGATCCGGACGCTCCTGCGCGACCGGACCGGCCGGGCGACGACCGCTGGCTATGGCCCGCGCTTCCTGCACTCCACCGGTCAGCTCCACAAGGGCGGTGCCCCTATCGGTTGGTTCCTCCAGCTGACCTCGGACCACCCGGTCGATCGCGAGATCCCGGGCTGGCCGTACACGTTCGGGCAGCTCATCGACGCGCAGGCGGCCGGTGACTTCGCGGCCATCGAATCGCACGACCTGCCGATCCTGCGGGTGCACCTCGGCGCGGACCCCGATGCCGGTCTTGCGGCGCTCGAACGGGCACTCGTGGCGGCGCTCGACATCCCAACGGAGGCTTGACCGCGATGCGTATCGGGTTCATCGGTCTCGGCCGGATGGGCGCCAACATGGTCCGCCGGCTCATCCGCGACGGCCACGAGATCGTCATCTACAACCGGACCCCGGAGAAGACCAGGGAGATCGCCGGCGAAGGCGCGATGGCCTCGTTCTCGATCGCCGAACTGGTCGCGGCCCTGGAGAAGCCACGGGCCGTCTGGGTCATGGTCCCGGCCGGCGATGCGACCGAGGCGCAGATCGCCGAACTGCTCGAGCACCTCGAGCCGGGCGACACGATCATCGACGGCGGAAACACCAATTTCCATGACGACGTGCGGCGTCACGCGGAACTCGCGGCCAAGGGGATCGGGTACGTCGACGCGGGTACGTCGGGCGGGATCTGGGGACTCCAGGTCGGCTACTGCCTGATGGTCGGTGGCGATGCCGCCTCCGTCGACCCGCTCGTCCCCATCTTCATGTCGCTTGCCCCGGACAACGGCTACCTCCACGTCGGCGGCCCGGGTGCGGGCCACTACGTGAAGATGGTCCACAACGGCATCGAGTACGGCCTGATGCAGGCGTACGCCGAGGGCTTCGAGATCATGCACGCCAGTGACTACGAGCTCGACCTCGCGGGCATCTCGGAGCTGTGGATGCAGGGCTCCGTCGTGCGCTCATGGTTGCTGGAGCTGGCCGGCCGGGCGTTCCGGGCGAATGGCCCTGACCTCGAGCACCTCAGGGGCTTCGTCGAGGATTCCGGTGAGGGCCGCTGGACCGTGCAGGAGGCGATCGACCACGACGTGCCGGCACCGGTCATCACCCTGTCGCTGCTGACGCGCTTCCGGTCGCGGCAGGACGACTCGTACGGCGCCAAGGTGCTCGCCGCGCTCCGCAACGAGTTCGGCGGTCACGCGGTCAAGACGGAGTAGGGACCGATGGCCGCCACTCGTCCGACATCGGGTGCGCCGACGGAGGCGCCGGTCCCGGACGAGACGATGCCCGAGGAGCCCGTCCCGGCCGAGCCGACGGCCCCCGCCGGGACCCCGACCCAGAGCCCAGCCGGCCCGGCCTCCCGACCGAAAGACCTGCCGCGCACGATGAAAGAGCTTCGCGAGACGCGCCATGGCCGGCGCCCGTCGCGGGCCAAGCCCATGGAGAACACCCTGCGCGAGGGGCTTCGCCTCGAGCGAGTCCCCGATCCCGCGGTCGTGGTGCTGTTCGGGGCCACCGGCGACCTCGCCCATCGCAAGGTCATCCCGGCGCTCTACCAGCTGTGGCGGACGAACCTCCTGCCACACGAGTTCATCCTGCTCGCGATCGGTCGGCGACCGTACGACGACGACACCTTCCGTCTCGAGATCCGGGCGTCCCTCGAGCAGCACAGCCGCGTCCTGCCGCTGGACCTGGATGCCTGTCGCTCGTTCGCCGATCGGATCCTCTTCCAGCATCTCGATTTCGCCGACGCGACCGGGTTCAACGCGCTTGCGACGCGACTCGAGGACCTCGACCGGGAGCATGGCACGCGCGGCAACCGCCTCTACTACCTAGCGACCCAGCCTTCGCAGTTCGCCGAGATCGTCGGCCAGCTGGGGCGCGTCGGGCTCGACCACGAGCGGCACGACGAAGGCTGGCGGCGGATCGTGATCGAGAAGCCGTTCGGACACGACCTCGAGTCGGCCAAACGGCTCAACCGCGAGGTCGGCAAGGTCTTCCGCGAGTCGCAGGTCTATCGCATCGACCACTACCTGGGCAAGGAGACCGTCCGCAACCTGATGGTCTTCCGATTCGGCAACGGGATCTTCGAGCCGCTCTGGAACCGCCGGTACGTGGACCATGTCCAGATCACGGTGGCCGAGTCGATCGGCATCGAGAACCGCGGCGCGTTCTACGAGGAGACCGGCGCATCGCGTGACGTCCTCCAGAACCACCTCCTCCAGCTGGTCAGCCTGATCGCGATGGAGCCGCCCGCCATGTTCGAGGCGAACGCCCTCCGCGACGAGAAGGTCAAGGTCCTCCGGGCGCTGAGCAGCGATGCGGCACACCACGTCGTTCGGGGCCAGTACGGACCGGGCTGGGTGGCCGCGAACCAGGTCGGCGGATATCGCCAGGAGCAGGACGTCGACCCCGAATCGGAGACGGAGACGTTCGTTGCCGCCCGGCTGATGATCGACGACTGGCGCTGGTCGGGGGTTCCCTTCTACGTGCGGACCGGCAAGCGCCTCCCGAAGCGGGCGACCGAGATCGCCATCCAGTACCGCGAGGTCCCCCACCGGCTGTTCAAGGACGAAGGCGTCGAGCCCGAGTCGAACCTGCTGGCGATCCGCATCCAGCCGGACGAGGGGATCATGCTGCGGTTCGGGGCCAAGGTCCCGGGTCTGGGGCTGGACGTCCGCTCGGTGACCATGGATTTCACCTACGGCTCGGCGTTCAGCGTCGACTCGCCGGATGCCTACGAGACGCTCATCCTGGATGCCCTGATGGGCGACGCGTCGCTGTTCACGCGTGCCGACGAGGTCGAGCAGGCGTGGAGCATCGTCGATCCCATCGTCGACATGTGGGCGAGCGCGCCGGCGCCCGAGTTCCCGAATTACGACGCGGGAACCTGGGGCCCGCTCGAGGCCGACCAGCTGATGACCCGAGACGGCCGCCGCTGGCGCCGGTTCTGACAAGGGACGCACGATGACCGCCGGGACCCCCAGCACGGATACGCCGATGAAGGTCGGGGAGCCGTCCCTGCGCTGGTCGGCCCGGGCTCGCAGCATCGGTGAGATCGAGAGCCAGCTGTCGCGGATCTGGTCGACGAAGAACCTGACGACCGAAGTCGACGGCGAGGTCGTCCGCGTGGCCGCGCGGACGAGCGTGATGAACCTGATCGTCGTGGCGAGGCGGCCGGAGCTGGCCGAGCGATGCGCGGCGACCATGCAGGCCCTGACCGGGCGGCTGCCGTCACGGACCGTGGTCATCCATTCGGCCGATCCCGATGGGCCGTCGTGGTTCGACGCGCGGGTGGAGGCCCACTGCGTCATCGCCCGTGAGGACGCTCCGCAGATCTGCGCGGAGACGATCCACGTGACCTGTGGCGGCGAATCCGGCCATCACCTCGCCGCCGTCGCGACGCCGCTCATCATCCACGACCTGCCGGTGACCGTCTGGTGGCCGGGCGAGCCGCCCCTGACCACCCCGCCCGCGCTGGAACTCCTCGAGGGTGCCGACCGGCTGGTGGTCGACGGGTCGACCTGGAGCGGCGACGGGCTCAGCCGGCTGCGGGACCTGGCGCACCTCGTGGAGACGACGCGACTCGCGGTCAGCGATTTCGCGCTCGACCGGCAGTCGCGCTGGCGGGAGGCCATCGCGTCCATCTTCGACGACCCCGAGTTCCTCCCCTACCTGCGGTCATTGCGACGGATCGCGGTCACGTACAGCACGCACGACGAGACCGGTGCCCCCGGGGGCACGAACCTGGTCAAGCCGATCTATCACGTCGGGTGGCTGGCATCGCGACTCGGGCTGACGGTGACGAAGCCACTCGCGCCGGTGACCAGTCCGGCCTCGGCGATCCGATCCTCACGACCCGGTCCATCGCGAGCGAATGTCGGGCGCGGCCAGACCGCCACGCTGTCGGACGGTCACGCCGAGGTCGCGGTCGTCATCCGACCGGTGGTCTCGACGACACCGCCCGGCACGACGCTGCGAGTCGAGCTCCTCGCCGAACGGCGCGGTTCGGAGTTGCGTGCCGACGTGACCGCCGAGGCCGACATCGTGCACGTGCGGGTATGGCAGGACGGGGTCGAGGCGCTCGAGCGCCATTTCCGCGCCCCGCGGCGGACCGAGGTGGACCTCCTGGCAGAGGCCATCGAGGCCGGCCGGCGCGATCCCGTGGCGGTCGGGGCCCTGCGATCGGCGGCGGCCATCGTCGGTCCGCGCAGCGGATCGGCATGAGCGAACCGGAACGGATCGTCGTCCCCGATCCAGAGACCGGGGCAAGACTCGCTGCCGAGCGGATCGCCGCGTCCTTGATCGGGGCGGTCTCGGCGCGCGGCCGGGCCGATTGGGCGACGACCGGCGGGACGACCCCTATCGGCATCTACCGGCTCCTGATGCAGGACCCGTTGCGCAGTCTGATCCCCTGGGCGGGGGTCCATGTCTGGTGGGGCGACGATCGCTACGTCCCGCGCGACCATCCGTATTCGAACGTCAAGGCCTTCGACGACATCGTGATGGGGATCGGCGGCGGCGAGGAAGGCACGGCCGGTGGTCCGCCCGACGTCCCGCTGCCCGTCGAGAACGTCCATCCGTTCCCGACCGGCGAGGCGATCGGCCGTGCACGAGGCGCGGCGTGGTGTGCCGAGACCCTGGGCCACGAGCTCCGGGCGGCGGGTCTCACGGTCGTCGATGGCTGGCCCGTCCTCGATCTGATCCTGCTTGGTGTCGGGCCCGATGGTCACCTGCTCTCGGTGTTCGCCGACTCGGCGGCGCACTTGTCGACGGAATGGGCGCTGGCCATCCCGGCACCAACGCACATCGCCCCGCACGTGGAACGCGTGACCCTCAACCCGGCCGTCATCGGCGTCGCCCGTGAGGTCCTGGTCGTCGTCTACGGGGAGGACAAGGCGCCCGCAATCGCGGACATCTTCGGACCGACCCGCGACCCCCGCCGATTGGGCGGTCAGCTTGCCCGCCGCGAGGGCGCGACCTGGATCCTGGACGAGGCGGCCGCCGTGGAACTGCCCGGCTGAGCGTGGCCGGCGAACCGTCCCGGCGCTTCATATCGGCCGACGGGACGGCGATCGGGGCGTTCGTCAGCGGGGTCGGGCCGCCGCTCATCCTGGTCCACGGCACGACCGGCGACCACACGACGTTCCGGGTCGTCGGGCCGATGTTCGCGACGCGATCGAGCGTGACGGCCATCGACCGCCGCGGGCGAGGCGCCTCGGACGACACGCTCCCGTACGCCATCGGGCGGGAGTTCGAGGACGTCGCCGCCGTGGCCGAGTCCCTGGCATCGGAGACGGGAGGCCCGGTCGACATCTTCGGACACTCGTACGGCGGTCGGTGCGCGCTCGGCGCGGCCCTCCTGACCGACGCGATCCGACGCGTCGTCTGCTACGAGGGGGCGCCGACCCCACCCGGAAGCAGCTACCACCCGCCCGGCGTCGAGGACCGTCTGCGGGAGCGCCTTGGCGCGGGCGATCTCGATGGCGCCCTCGCCGGCTTCATGCGCGAGGTCGTCGGCATGTCGACGGAGGACCTCGAGGCCTACCGGGCCGACCCGATCTGGCCGGTCCGGGCCGCGGCCGCCGGCACGATCCTTCGCGAGCTGGAGGCCGAGACCGATCGGGCGGCATCGCTGGAGCGGCTTGGCGGCGTCCGCCAGCCGGTCCTGCAACTGCTGGGCGGCGACAGCCTTCCGGTCTTCCGCGACGCGACGGGGGCCCTGGATGCGCGGCTGGCCGACGGCCGCATCGTCCTGATCGCCGGCGCCCGACACGCCGCGCATCACACCCACCCGGAGGCCGTGGTCGGGGCGGTGCGCGACTTCCTTGCCTGACGGCTTGCCCGCGGAGGCGGTCGCAGCCGTCGGTCGAGGACCACTGAGCGACCGGAGCCCGGCAGGTCTACCATCGACGATATGACCGATGCCCGCGCGACCGAGACGGCGCCTCGACCCTACTCCCCAGGCCTTGAAGGGGTCGTCGCCGGCGAGACTAGCCTGAGCCTCGTCGATGGCGAACGCGGCCGCCTGTTGTACCGCGGCTATCGCATCGGCGACCTGGTCGCACACGGTACGTATCCCGCGGTCGCCAACCTCCTCTGGACGGGCGAGTGGGACCCGAGTCACCGCCTCGCCACGGGCTCCATCCCGGCGCCGGTGATGACCGTGCTGCGGGCCCTCCCGGCCACGACCAAGCCGATGGACGCGTTGCGCACCGCCGTGTCGGCGTGGGGCGCCACGCAGACCCTGCCGTGGCCGCCGACGATCGACCAGGCCCGGGCGCTGACCTCGTTCTCGCCGTCCGCGCTGGCGGCCTTCGCGCGACTTCGGGCAGGGCAGGAGCCCGTCGAGCCGGACCCGTCGCTCGACCTCGTCGAGGGGTTCCTCTACCAGCTCACCGGATCGCGGCCCGATGCCGGGACCGCGCGGGCGCTCGATGCGTACTTCATCGTCGGGTCCGAGCATGGGTTCAACGCGTCGACCTTCACGGCCCGCGTGGTGACCTCCACGCGCTCCGACATCGCCTCGGCGGTCACGGCGGCGATCGGGACGATGAAGGGGCCGCTCCACGGTGGCGCACCGTCCGAGGTCGTGGACCAGCTCAACCAGATGCGCTCGGCGGAATCGGCCGAGGCCTGGGTCCGCGATGCCCTCGACAGAGGCGAGCGGCTGATGGGCTTCGGCCACCGCGTCTACCGTGCATACGATCCTAGGGCGGCCGCGCTGCGCAAGGTCGCCGAGGGGATGGAGCACCGGCCGGACTGGCTGGAACTCGCCGTCCAGGTGGAGGATGTCGTCCTGCGCGTGCTGGCCGAGAAACACCCGGAGCGCGCGCTCAAGACGAACGTCGAGTACTACGCCGCGCCCGTGCTCATGGGCGTCGGCCTCGCCCCGGATCTGTTCCCGGCCACGTTCTCGCTGACGCGCCACGCCGGCTGGACCGCCCACGCGTTGGAACAGGCCGCCGACAACCGGCTCATCCGGCCCGACGTCAACTACGTCGGACCCGCGGAGCGCGACCTCCCGGCCTGAGCGGGCGCGTCGCCCGATCGCGGGGCCGACGGTCAACCCCCCGTCATGAATCGCCGCACCCGGTCGGCGACCGACTGGGCGTCGTCGAACCACGGCTGATGGCCGGCACCGTCCATCACTTCGAGCTCGCCGCGTGGCATGGCGCCCATGACCCGGCGCCACAGGACGACGTTGCCCGTCGGATCGCCCGTCCCGTAGACGAGCAGCGTCGGCTGCTCGATCCGGCCGAGGTCGACATCGTCGAAGGTGAGGCCCGGTCGCCAACCGGATCGACCGAGGATGCTCCGCACCATGTCCCTCTCGTGGCGCATCGCCGTCGTATCGTTGGCGGACGACAGCCGCCACTCGATGAACTCGTCGGGGAGCCGACCGGCAGCAAGACTCTGCCCGTGGCCGTTGTCGCGAAGGATCGCGAGCAGCCGTTCGCGTGACATCGGAAGCCTGACGATGAGCGCGCCGATCGGTGACCGGACCAACCGGATAAAGCTCGGCACCGGGACGTCGGACACGATCGGGCCCGCACCCAGCAGGACGACCCGCTCGACGCGGGACGGATGATGCTCGGCAAAGCCAAGCGCCCACACGTCGCCGATCGACCCACCGACGACCGTGATGCGGTCGATCCCGAGGCGATCGAGGACCTGGCGCACGATGTCCGCGACGAACGGCCCGTACGGCCGCTTCGAGAAGTCGACCGGATCGCTGAGGCCCCATCCGGGCCGATCGAGGACGATGGCTCGGATGCCTAGTCGCTCGCCGAGCAGCGAGGCCCACGACCCCGGACCGATCGTCCCGTGGATGAACAGCACCGGCTCGCCCGAGCCGACCTCCAGGACGCGCAGCCGAGCCCGCGGCGATGAGATCTCGATGTACCGCTCGGTCGGCGCGAGCCCGTGGCGCGCCCACAGTGCTCGTTCGGTCTGGCGATAGCGTCCTGCCTTCGACGACCCCTTACCCGTGACGATCGCTCGGTCCGTCATGGCTGTCCCCTCTGGCACCCCCGATATCTAGCGCGCCGAGACCGTGGCCATCCGGCGTCCCGACTGCGGGCTCTTGATCCGTTCGGCGATCCGGTCGACGACGTACTCCGCATCCCGCCCGGCGCCGGCCACGAGCATCGACGAGAAGGCGTACTGGAACGGGACGCCGAGGAAGTACAGCCCCGGCACCGTCGGGCTGACGCCACGCTCCTCGATCGGCCAGCCGTCCTCGCCGACGATCGGCGCCGCGATGAACGCGTAATCGGGCCGATAGCCGGTGGCCCAGATCACGTTGGCCACGTCGAGCACCGTACCGTCGGCGAGCACCGGGCGGCCGTCCCGCACGCCGACGGTCTTCGCGTCATGACGCTCGACGCCGGCCCTGTCCAGGTCCCCCTGGCGGACTCGGAGGAGCGGGCCACCGCCCTTGCGGACCTCTGGGCGCATCCGCCGCCCCATCGGCGTGCGCATCGTGAGAACGTGTGCGAACACGAACGCGACGATCGGCCAGCCGAGCATGGCGCGCTTCCTATCGGTGACCCGGATCGGCAATTGTCCGTGGGACTTGCCCGAGAGGATCGTCCGGTGGCCCGAGCTGGCGGCCTCGAACGCGATGTCCGCGCCGGAGTGCGACAGGCCGACGACAAGGACGGCGCCCGGGCTGAGCTCGGTCGGGTTGCGGTACTCGTGCGAGTGCACCTGCCGGATCAACGGGTCGAGCTCGGCGGCGAATGCGGGGACGTTGGGTTGCCGGAACGGCCCCGTCGCGACGATGACCTGGCGTGCCTCGAGACGGACATCGTCTGCGGTCCACACGACGAAGCCGCCGTCGATCGGTTCGACGCGATCGACACGCGTCCCGCTCACGACGGGCAATTCGAGCCCTCGCGCATACGCCTCGAGGTAGTCGGCCATCTCGCGACCTGTCGGCCAGTGGGACGACGGAGCGGGGAAGCGCATGCCCGGAAGCGAGTCATAGCGGGCCGGGCTGTACAGCCGCAGTGAATCCCAGCGGTTCCTCCAGTGGTCACCGATTCGCGGATCCGCGTCGATGATCGCGAAGGACAGGCCGCGCTTCGCGAGGTGGTAGCCCGCCGCCAGGCCCGCCTGTCCGGCGCCGATGACGATCGTGTCGAAGCTCGATGTGTGTCCGTCCATGACCGGCCCCCTTGCCGCTACATCGTTCGGGTTCGGAGGCGACCGGGTGACCCCGGTCGCCATGTCAGACCCTATCGACGGCGACGGTGTGCACGCATCGGCGGTACTACCCAAACCGCGCAGTGGATCGATGGGTACCGGTGCGACCGTCAGACGAGGCGATGCTCGTAGGCGAACGCGGTCGCGGCAGCGCGGGTGGAGACGTCGAGCTTCGTGTAGATGTTGCTGACGTGGCGGTCGACCGTCCGCTCGCTGATGGTCAGCGTTTCGGCGATGGCCCGGTTGGTCAGTCCCGTCGCTACCAGCCGCAGCACCTCGGCCTCGCGTTCGCTGAGGCCCACCGGGAGCGCGGACGCCGTGGCCGCTCCGCCTAGGCGCGCGAGGTCGGGCGCAGCGCCGAGTCGTTCGAACACCTCCCGGGCCGCGTCGCGTTCGCGGGCCCCGCCCTCGGCATCACCGATCGCTCGGCATGCGTCGGCAGTCAGGACCCGGACCCGCGCGGCATCGTACGGCGCATCCAATGTCGCCCACGCCTCCCACGCGCGGCGCAGCACGCTCAGTGCGCCATCCACGTCCCCCTCCGCAAGACGGACCGCCCCATCCGCGCGGAGGGCCATCGCCCGCAGGATCGCCGCGTCCGTCGCCCGTGCGACGTCGGCAAGGCGATCCGCCGACGCCCGCGCCGCCGCGACGTCGCCGCCGGCCAACGCGATCTCGACCGCCGGCTCGAGCAGCCGCGCGCGGACGAGGTCGTCGACGGCCTCGGCCTGGGCGCGCTGGATCGCCTTGGCGGCCGCCGCATGGTCGCCCTGTGCGAGTCGGAGGAGGGCGTGCCCGGGCTCCGGCAGACGCCCCCACGTCCCCGCCTCGCGGTAGCCGATCTCGGCCGCTTTGAACGCGCCCCGCAGCCGGTCGAGCTCGGCGAGCTGGTAGATCGACTCGCCGACGCCCGGTTCGGGAGGCGGTCGCGACAGCCATTCCCGGGCGCGCGTGGCCTCGACGGAGGCGTCGTCCCATTCCCCGTGGAGACGCATGAGTTCGGCGCGGAAGTTGAGGCAGTTGCCCCGGAACGGGACGAGGTCCGGCTGCGAGTCGAGCCACCGGGTCAGCGCAGTCGTCCACTCCTGTGCGCGACGGAGGTCGAAGAGTTCGTGACACGCCTCGATGACCGCGCAGTAGACGATCCCCGAGACGATCGGTGAGATCTCACCGGTGATCACGGCGGTCATCGCCTCGTCCAGCAGCGCGACCCCGGGCTGGGTCTCGTTCATGCTGATGAGCGACTGCCCGCGGCCAAGGCGTCCCATGGTCGCCAGGTCGCGATCCCCGAACCGCTCGGCGATGGCCGCGACCTGCTCGAACGTGGCCAACGCGGCGACAGGATCGCCCGACAGCAACGAGCGCAGGCCCTCCGGGATCAGGAGCCGGCCGCGTTCGGGTCCGTCATAGCCGGTCTCGTCGGCGAGCCGTGCCGCGCGCGCGAGCCAGCCGCCGGACTGGGCCATCTCGCCGCGCTGCATCGACTCCATGCCAAGCGAGATCGCCACGCTGATGGCACGCTCGTTGTCGCCCTCGCGGATCGCCTCGAGGTGGGCCCGAGCGCCGACGTCCATCGACTCGGCGGGATGCCCGGTCAGGTACGCAGTGATCCCCAGGCGCTCGAGATCGGCAGCGCCGAGGGGACCGGAGACGTCGGCCGCCGCCAGCCGGCGGTAGGCCTCGCCCCAATCCTGGCGCTCGTACGCTTTGCGCGCGGCGGATAGCTCGATGTCGGAGGTGGAGGTCATCGCCAGACGATCTGCTCGTGCCCGTGGGTCCGGCGGGTTAGCATCGCCGACCGCGAAACCACGCTCATGCTACTGCGGGACCAAACTTCTCCATATGCCGCGATACGTGTGGCGCGTCGAGGTGGTCCAGACTGCGCGGATGCGGATCCTGGTGATGTCGCTCTCGGGGCTCGGCCATCTGCATCCGATCGTGCCGTTGGCGCTGGCCTTGCACGCCCGTGGGCATGAACTCCGCTGGTTGACTGGTCCGGATGCAGTCGAGCGGCTGGCATCTATGGGAATCGCGGCACACCCGGTCGGCCTTCCGTTCGAAGCGCTGCGAGCCGAGTACTGGGGGCGGTATCCCGGGTCGGCCGACGCATCCCCGACGGAGGTCCCGGACCATGTCTTCCCGCATCTCTTCGGGGAGATCGCCCCATCGCACACGCTCCCGGACGCCATCTCGTTCGCGCGTGACTGGAGGCCCGAGCTCATCGTCCACGACGCCGCGGACTTCGCGGGACCGATCGTCGCCGCGGCCGTCGGCGTGCCATCAGTGGCCCATGCCTTCGGGGCCCTCACTCCGATCGCGCGGGTCGTCGGCGCAGCCATCCAGGTCGCTCCGGCCTGGCGATCGGTCGGGCTTGAGCCGCGTGCGTTCGGCGGACTCTACGACTACCTGTACCTCGACATCTACCCACCCAGCCTTCAGCTCGCTGATATGGCCCATGTCCCAGTGCGGCAGCTCATACGACCCGGTGGTGTCGAGACAAGGGACGCGGGGGCGGGCTCGCCGTCACCCGAGATCGCCGACGCTCGCCCGCTTGTCTACCTCACGTTCGGAACGATCTACCGCGACCGTCCGATCCTGGCGGTCGCTGTCGCCGCAGCCGCCGAGCTGCCCGTCCGAGTCCTGGTCACGGTCGGGCCGAACGGCGATCCTGCCGCCCTCGGGCCACAGCCGGACCACGTCCGCGTGGAGCGTTACGTGCCCCAATCACAGGTGCTGCCCGAGGCGGCCGTCGTCGTCTCGCATTCCGGCTCCGGCACGTTCCTGGGCGCCGCTGCCCACGGGGTCCCGCAGCTGTGCCTGCCGCAGGCCGCCGATCAGTTCCTCAACGCGACAGCGGGTGTGCGCGCGGGCATCGCCCTGGACCTCGACGCGGGCGCCACGGACGTCACGGCGATCGGCGATGCTATCCGCCGCTTGCTCGACGAGCCCGTGTTCCGCGATCGCGCGTCCGCGGTCGCCGCGGAGATCGCGGCCATGCCCGCGCCGGACGCGGTCGTGCCTGTGCTCGAGGCCCTGACCACCCGAGCCTGACGGACGCGGGCCTTACTCAAAGCCAGCCGCGCCGCCGGAAGTAGGCGACGAGCAGCAGGAGCAGGACCGCCATCATGATCATGATCCCGAGGAACGAGAACTCCTCATCCTGCCCGGGTACCCGGACATTCATGCCGAAGATGCTGGCGATCAGGGTCAACGGCAGGAGCACGACGCTCGCCCCCAGTACGGGTCCTG
>CAWHYQ010000006.1:0-255891 GCA_963833705.1 uncultured Chloroflexia bacterium
GTTTCGACATCGAGACCTGACCGCCGTCCCGCACGACGTGCACCCACGCATACAGCAGGATCTGGACCGCTTCCCGATCGTAGCCCATCGCCTCGGCCGCGTTCCTGACCCGAGCCACCGTGCCGTGATGGTCGGCGCCCCAGATGTAGATCAGGTGATCGAATCCGCGGCTGAACTTCTCGGTCACATAACCGATATCCGCCGCGAAATAGGTGGGTTCGCCGTTCGACCGGAAGATGACGCGGTCCTTGTCGTCGCCGAAGGCGGTCGAGCGGAACCAGACGGCGCCGTCGCTCTCATAGACGTGGCCTCGCTCGCGGAGGCGCTCGACGGCTCGCTCGACCCAGCCCTCATCGTGGAGGCGGGCCTCACTCGTCCAGACATCGAAATGGACCCCGAGCGCCTCCAGGCTGGATTCGATGCCGGCGCGCACGCGGCCCGCCGCCCAATGACCGAGCAGGCCGTCCGTGTCAGCGCCGTCCGCCGTGGCCGCGGCCCAGACGTCATCCGGGAGCGCCGCGACGAGGTCGTTCACGTAGTCGCCCTTGTAGCCGTCCTCGGGAATTGGCCGGCCCTGCCGGAGCGCGGCGACGGACGCGCCGAGGTTGCGGATCTGCCCACCGGAATCGTTGAAGTAGTACTCGCGCGTGACGCGTTGCCCGCCGCCCTCCAGGACCCTGACTCAGGAGATCCCCGATGAATGCGCCGCGCGCATTCCCGACGTGGAGGGGTCCCGTGGGGTTGGCCGACACGAATTCGACGTTGACCGCGCGCGGACGGATGGGAGCGACCCGTCCCCAGCCCGCCGGGTCGGCCAGGACCCGGGCGACGGCGTCCTCGAGGGCGCGGTCATGGAGCCGCAGGTTGATGAACCCGGGCGCAGCGACCTCGGCACGGGCGATCGGCGTGGCCGCTGGATCGCTCGTCGCCTCGAGCGAGAGTTCGTCGGCGAGCGCCGCGGCGATCGCGAGCGGGGCCATCCGGTACGGTCGTGCCAGTCGCATGGCGAGGTTGCTGGCGAAGTCGCCGTGCTCGGGGTTCGCTGGCCGTTCGACCTCCACCTCTGGACGCGATGCATCGTCGGGCGACTGCGGCAACGTTCCCCGGGCGATGGCACTCGACCACGCGCGTTCTAGCGCGGCACGGACTTCCGTGCGGATGGGCGGACGCGGGGTCGAGATCTCCCCCTGGGCGGGCATCAGTCCTCCTGCATGGTGTTGGCGAAGGCGAGCGCGACCACATCGTATGCGGGACGCGAGGCTGGACGGGACCGGCGGCGCCGATGGTCCCGGATTCCTCGATAGGCCGGCGGTACCAGACGGACAGGACCATTTTGGTGCAGACTGGCACCATCATCGAACGCTGAAGTGCGCTTCCTCACGTTCTAGTGCGGTTGGGAATGCCCATAAGTACTAGACGCGGGCTACATGCACGTGGGATTATCACGCGGCTGGCCCGTCGATCCTTGTACGGGGGGGCGAAGGTCGGCGATTTCATCAAGACCGAGGCGTCACCGCCTCATTACCTCGGGGATGGAGTATGAAGACTTCCAGGAACCGCAAGCGCTCCGGTCTCGAACGACGGCTCATGTGGCTCGTCGTCGGGATGATGGCCACCGTCGCCCTCGTCGGCCCAGGTGCGGGAGCGGCGCTCGCCGTGCCGCCCCCCGACTGCAACGTTTCGGATGTCGCGCCGGGCTGCGTAGATGCCAGCCAAGGGCCGACCGAAGAGCCCACAGCGACCGCGGCGAGCGAAGAGCCCGTCACGAGCGAAGAGCCCGCCCGTAGCGAAGAGCCCAAGAGCGAAGAGCCGGTCGTGAGCCAGGCGCCGAGCGAAGAGCCCGTCGTCAGCGAAGAGCCGGTCGTCTCCGAAGAGCCCGTCACGAGCGAAGAGCCGGTGACCAGCGAAGAGCCCGTCACCAGCGAAGAGCCCGTCACGAGCGAAGAGCCGGTCGTCTCGGAAGAGCCGGTCGTCTCCGAAGAGCCCGTCGTCTCCGACGAGCCGGTCGTGAGCCAAGAGCCCGTCGTCAGCGAAGCGCCGAGCGTCTGCCCGAGCGAGGCGCCCGTCACGAGCGAAGAGCCGATCGTCTCCGATGAGCCGGTCGTCAGCGATGAGCCCGTCGTGAGCGACGAGCCCGTCACGAGCGAAGAGCCCGTCACGAGCGAAGAGCCCGTCACGAGCCAAGAGCCCGTCACGAGTGAAGAGCCCTCTTGGAGCCCCGAAGTTGACGCGAGCACAGATCCCTGCGACTCCGGCGGCGTCGAAGCCGAGACCGGTGTCCCGGGTGGTGCCACCGTCCCGCCGACCGACACACTGTCTGCCGGCACCACTGTCCCGTCGAATGACGGCTGGCGCGTGGTCCTGCTTGGGATGGCCGGAGTCCTGGCCGCAGCCCTCCTGCTGACCCCCGCCAAGACCATCATCCGCCGCAAGGACGACCGCTAACCGCGAGTCCTCGCGAACCCTGAGGTGATGAGGGACCCGGCTCCTCCCAAGGAGCCGGGTCCCTCGATTCAGCCCTCGTAGACGTCCGGGCGCCGATTGGCCAGGACCGGGATGGCTCGACGGACGCTCGCCGTCCGGTCCAGGTCGAGCTCGGCTCGGACGATCGCGACGGTATCGGGGCCCTGGGCGATGACCGTCCCCCACGGATCGACCACCATCGATCGGCCGTAGGCGGGTTGCCCCGGTGGCCCACCGATCTGCGACGGGGCCAGGACGAAGGCGCCGTTCTCGATCGCGCGGGCGCGGAGGAGGACCTCCCAGTGGTCACGCCCGGTTCGCTCGGTGAAGTTGGCCGGCACCGTCAGGATCCGCGCCCCAGCCAGGGACAGCGCCCGGTACAGCTCCGGGAAGCGAAGGTCGTAGCAGATCGACAGCCCGACGCTCACGCCGTCCACGTCGGCACAGACCAGGCGATCGCCCGCGGTCACGCGCGCCGACTCGGTGTCCACGGGACCGCGCTCGATGGCGACGTCGAAGAGGTGGACCTTGCGATACGTCGCGGCGATCGAGCCGTCCGGGGCGACCAGGGCCGACGTGTTGTAGGGCCGATCCGGGTCATCGCTGGTCTCGGCCGTGGTGCCGACGAGGATCCAGGCGTTCCGTCGCCGGGCCACGTCGGCGAACGGGTCCGTGTGTGGCCCAGGGATCGGTCGCGCGGAGGCTCGGAAGCCCTCGTCCGGCCCGCGATACTGGAGGTACTCGGGCAGCGCGACCAGTCGAGCGCCCCCGCCGGCCGCTTCGTCGGCCAGCGCGACCGCCGTCGCGATGTTGGCCGCGACGTCGTCGCTGGCATCGAGCTGGACGAGGGCGACTGGCAACATCACCCGACCATCCTATGAGTGTCCGCGTGCTCGCGCAGGCGTGCGCGGGCGGTCGGGTCAGCCCGCCACGGCGGTGATGCGGCCCTCGGCGATGGCCGCCGTGAACGCCGCGTGGTCCTTGTCGTTCTGGTCGGCATAGGCCTCCGAGAAGTCGGCCACCGCGCCGTCGAACGTGTCGCTGCTGCCGAGGTACGCCGCGATCGCCACGGCGTCGCCGCTTCGAGCGTGCGCTCGTGCCAAGGTTCGGGCGCATAGCCCGCCGTAGAAGGCCAGGCCCGGCAAGGCGAGCGCCGTGATGTCGACCGATCCCTTCATGTCCCAGAGTTGGCGGAAGTAGAAGGACCGGCCTTCAGGCCCCGCGGTCCAGCCGAGGAAGATGTCCGGCGACGACTGCATCAGCCGTTGGCCCACGACGACTCGCTGGCCCTGGTTCGTGTGGAGGCTGGAGCCCACGTACGGATCGAGGACGGACGTCGTCGCCTCCTTCGCCTGCAGGATCAGCGGGTCCCCGTGGTCGCGACCCTCGAGGAGCACCACGAAGCAACGCGTGCCGACGCTGCCGACCCCGACCACCTTGAGCGCGAAGTCCACGAATCGGAAGCGTTCGACGAGTTCCCGACGGTTCTCGGCCAGCGTCGCCCGATAGTCGCTGAAGGTCTTCGAGAGCGCCGGCGCGCCTCCTGGGATGTCGATGTGGACGACCATCGGCGGGTCGTCGACGATGCGCCAGATCCCGTCCACCTCGGCCGTCAGCGAGCCCATGGCCTTGATCTGATCCTTGCCGCGCGCCTTGGTGAAGAAGGTGTTGACAGAGGCCCGGGCGACCTTCTCGTTGACCTTGACCGCTCCGCTGCGAGCGCCCGCGATGATCGCGGCCTCGATGTCGTCGGCAGTGGTCTGTGAGTACCAGATCTCGAGCAGGCGCATCTCGGCGAAGCGGGCCATCTCCTCGCGATAGCCGCGGACGGTGGCGAGCGTGGCGGTGCGCGCGTCGGCAGAGTTCAGGCCGTTGCTACGAGCGGCGATCGTGACACTCGCGGCGAGGCGCTTGACGTCCCATTCCCAGGGTCCGGGCAGGGTCTCGTCGAAGTCGTTGGCGTCGAAGATCAGCGTCCGTTCCGGCGAGGCGAACAGCCCGAAGTTCGAAAGGTGCGCATCGCCGCTGGCCTGCACGATGATGTCGCTGCGCGGCGTGGTCGACAGGTCCTTGGCCATGACCGCGGGCGCACCGCGATAGAACGCGAACGCGGATGCCGCCATCCGACCGTGCCTGAGGGGAAGCAGGTCGGGCAGGCGATCGGCTTCCTGGGCCACGATGATGGCCACGGGGTCCCGGTCCGGCGCGAGTTCGAGGGCGCCCTGGCTGCTTCGCGGCGCTCGCTGACGCGCGGCCCGGCCGATCGCGGCGCGTTCGGCGACCGGGACCCACGGGCGCGGCGTCCAGGCATCGGGCGTGGGTTCGCCTGGCGCCCAGGCCTTCTCGAGCTCGGCCGGGACCACCGGACGGCGCGGGAGCGTCTTGCGAGGTTTGGGTTTCGTCTGCGCTTCCGACATGCGGCCAACTCTAGCAGGCACGGCACCTCGATTCGAGGGCCTCTCGACCGGGGTCTGGCCGGCCGTCGGTCACGGCGTGTCGAAGGCTTCGTCCAGACTCGGCGTCGGCGGGACGTCCTCGGGCAGCATCCCCCGGACCTCGCCCCACGGCTCGTCGTCCCAGCTCTTCAGGATCGACGGCTTGAGCCGGTAGGCGCGATAGAACCGGCCTTTGGCGCCGGTCTGGTTGATCCTGGTCAGCTCATTGGACGTGATCCCGATATCGATCCCGCCCGCGAGCTCCGCCGGGGTGATGGGCACCGGCCCGATCTTGCCCGATGCCGAGATGGCCACCGTGGTGCCGCCACGATTTGCCAGCATGGCCGTGAACCGGTCCGCGTCGCCGACGGCGAAGACGAAGACGTACTCCTTGTACCAGCGCTCGGATTCGGGTCGCCGGTCCCGTTCGTGGTAGGCGCGTCGGATGGCCTCGATGACATCGCCGACCTCGGTCGCACTGCGGATCGTCACGTCCTTCGCGGCGAACACGAACGACGAGCTCGAGCCGAAGGTGACCTCCGCGCGCGCCTTGGCATCGGCGATCGTCGACACCAGTTCCGACACCTGACCGTCGGCGAATGCCTTGAACGACACGTCCTTCCCCGACGACGCGCTCCAGACGCCACTCCCGTGCTTCGTCTTGCGCATGCCCGTCGGGGTCACGTCGAACCGGTGCTTGGTGGTGGACACCGGGTTCCAGGCACCGTCCGCACCGATCGTCCCGATATCGCCGATCTCGATCGGTTGCTCGAACGGGACGACGGGCCGCATGCCGTAGCGCTCCTGGACGCTCGCCACGAACCTCCTGACGTCAGCCATGGTCTCCCCTTTCGTCGTTCACTCGTGGATCCCGGCGGCCGCGTAGCCGGCCGTGATCGCATCGATCATCCGGGTCCTCGTCGCCTCGTCGTCCGGATGGACGGACGACACGACGTCGACCAGCGCCTGGAGCGTCTTGACGAACGTCGCCCGATCGTTCAGGCCCTGCAGGACCCAGTAGTAGAAGGTGGCCACATCGTACGGAGTGAAGACGCGCGCGCCCGCGCCGTCCGTGGCGGTCATGACGTTGTAGGCGGCCCTGTTGTGGATGTTGCTGTTGGTGTGCACGCCGCCGTAGTCGCCGGTCGTCGTGACGTACTTGCTCATATGGTCGGGCATGCCCGTGCGCGTCGGATCCTGCAGGTCGCGCAGCGGGCCGCCGCCCGCCGCCAGGCCGATACCGATCTGCCAGGTCCACGCATCGAACGAGCCGCCGTCATCGCGGTGACGATCCCAGTTCGCGATGATGACGCCGAAGATGTCGCTGATCGACTCGTTGAGGGCCCCCGACTCGCCCTGGTAGACGAGGTTCGCGGTGTACTCGGTCACGCCATGCGTCAGCTCGTGCGCGATCACGTCCAGGAAGCGCGAGTAGCTCGCGAGCCGCCCGAGCGTTGGATCCTCGGTCTGTCCGTACCACATCCGGTCCTTGTACCAGACGGCATTCGCCCAGAGGTGGGCGGCACCCTTCGGCCGGTACAGGCAGTTCACCAGGGACACGAGTGGCATGCTCCGACCGTCGACGCCGTCCCGGCGGAGGACACTGTTGTAGAAGTCGAGCACGCGCGCCGCATTCGAATGTGCCGAGACGGCGGCGCGATGCGCGTCGCCCCAGTCGGTCTTCGGCGAGGCGATGGCGCTTGCCGGGGTGTCCGCGACGGCGACATCGGCGAATTGCAGGTCGTAGGTCTGGGCCTTCCGTTGCGGATCGTCGAGGACATACGACCCCTCGACCGAGCGCCCCCAGAACCCGACATCCTGGTCGAGTTCGTCCAGGCCGTGACATTGGACCGGCACGTCGGCCACGCTGGGATCGGCGCCGTAACTGAAGAGCAACGATCCCGTGCCGGTCGCCTTGATCAGGCAGTTCAGGTGTGGCTCCGCGCTCCGCGGCGATGGCGCCATCCCGTGGTCACGGGCCTTCGGACGCCGTCGCCCAGGGACGCCGACGAAGAGGTAGGCGAGGTGCCAGCGTCCCTTCGCTTCGTCCTCGAAGAACGTCAGCGTCGGCGGTGCCACCGTCGCGAGGTCGTCGGGTGACAGCTTGAGATGTGCCGCGAGCCGGGCGAAGGCGTCCTTCGGGCTGATCGTCGCGACCCTAGGGGCTTCGCCGATGTCGGCCAGTTCGGCCCCCACCGAGCGAGCCTTGCGATCGTCGTCCAGTTCGACCTGCGCGCGGGTCCCGAACACCGGGCATTCCACGACGTGTTGCTGGAACCGCAGGACGCGGGTCCCCGCCGACGGGAGGTCATGGGTCTCGACGAGTCGCAGGTCGGGGACGACCTGCGGGCGCTCCGGCGCCACCAGGCCACGGACCCCGGGCCGGTCGTCGCGATGGAAGAGTTGCTCGAGATAGAACCGAGCCGCCGCCTCGTCGGAGTTGAACTTGACCTCCTCGAGGTCGATCGCCCCGCCCCCGGCGAAGTCGCGATCGCCGGGTCCGGCCTCGATCCCCATCGGGCCGCCCCCACCCCCACCGCCCCGGGCGACGGCTCGCATCGGGGCCTGCAGGCCAGTGTCGCGGGTGGCGTGCCAACGAAGGTCGAGGACGGCTCGGGCCATGGCAGGTGCCTCCGTCGGCTTGGCTACGCGAGGATCGATGCGGCGATCGGCTGCGCCCGGATCGCGTCGTAGAACGCGGGCGTGACGTAGTACGCACCGTGTGATTCGGGGAAGCCCACCTCGATCATGACCTGCTGGTCCTGGGCGCCGGGCCAGATGTCATGCGCCCGGAAGGACACGAAGTCGTACAGCGTCCAGATGTTCAGCCACGGGATCGACGGCGTGACCGGATCGATGGCGCCGATGGCCGCGAGCATCGCCGACTGCGACCCGAACGTGATGAGCTGGTCGACACCGACCGCGGGATCCGCATCGGGCCCGAACAGGGTGTCGACCGCGATGATCCCGCCAAGGCTGTGGCCGATCGCCACGATCGGCCGCTCCAGGTTCGCCAGCTCGGATCGGACGTACGCTCGGATGGCCGCCCCGCGACGCTGGTAGTAGAGGATGTCCGCGGGCACGAGGAGCGCGCTGGAATGCATGACGGTGCTTCGCTGCCCGGCAGCTCGTCGGCTGATCGCGAGCAGCGCCGGCCCCGTGAGTTTCGGACCGACCCAACCGCCGATCGCCGAGAAGACCGAACCGAGGATCCGGTTCGCCGCCGCTCCGACGGCTCCGCTGATGGCGCCACTGATGTCGTCGATGGAGAGGCCGGCGATCGCCGGACCGGACGATGCCTCGATCTCGAGGGCACGCGCGACGATGCTCGTCAGGGTCGCATCGAAAAGCTCGGCCTCGTCGCCGTCGGCAGCCGCGTATTCGGGCGAAGCCGCCACCTCCTCGGCCGCCGACCTGAGGCTCGCCGGGGAGACGCCGGCGTCCGTGAGGTCGATCGTCCCGGCCCGCATCGCATTGATGAGCCAGGTCAGGTCGGGCGATTTCTCGACCTCCTCCCCAGCCCCGATACCGGCCGGTGGCGCCATCGCCTTCAGGGGCGCCAGGCTGTCCTCGGCGGCCGGTTCCGTCTCGCCACCGATCCCGTGCGGCGCCTCGGGCAACACCTTGTCGATCTCGGGAAAGGCCGGGTCGGGGGCGGTCGCCGCGCCCCACTTCGAATGGACGAGTCGATCCGGCGTCGCCGTGAGGCCCAGGCCGGTTCGAAGGGCCTCGGCATAAGCGACGGCGTCCGCCTCGCGATTCCCGGCCCCGTGGAGGTAGAAGAACGTACCCTTGCCCATCGGATCCCCCTGCTATGGATGGCCATCGGCCCCGACCCGCGTGGGTTCGGGCTCGATCATGTGGAGGGACCGCCCAGTGCCCGAGACGCGCTGCGGACCCGGGGCACCCACGGCCAGCATCATGGCACGGAGCGCCTTGTGATCCGCCGCGCCATCAGCCATCAGACGGCCCGCACCCGTCTCACGCCGCAACAGTCGCCCGCGAGCCTCCCGTTGTCCATCGCTCCGGTCGCTCGTCAACAACGTCACCGCTCGCGCCCCGTGCGTGGCGTCGAGGATGACGGTCGTTCCCGACGGGACGACCCACTGCGGTCCGAATGCCGGTCCGACCTCGTGTTCCTCGACATCGGTCCAGCGGACTCGGAACGACAGCTGGCGATGGGGCGCGGCACCGGTCGCCCCGAGAACGTGTCGAGGCAGGACCTCGAACGCCCGGTCGGCGGGGATGCCCAGGATCGCGCGGTGTCGCTCGGCGAAGGCTCGGGCCGCATCGTCATCCGCCAGGAGGAGGTCAAGGTCGAGGTCCGCCTCGTCGGCGATGTCGATCTCGACCGGCGTCTCGAGTTCCGATGTCGAGTGGACGATCCCTCGACGCACGAACTCGGCCGCCAGACGTTGCCGGTCCCTCGCCCGTCCGCCCGCGGCAGCATCGGCTGCCACGATGGCCCGACCGATGTCGGCGAAGGACAGTTCCCCCGGCGGGAGGTGGTCGAGCGCCCGGAAGACCATCCGGATGGTCCGCTTCCCCGCCAGAGACGTCGCACGCTCGCCCGATTCCGTGGCGGCGAGCTCGTCGAATTGGCTCCGGAACGTCGAGTACACGGCACCGGACAGGACGTCGGCCAGGTCGTGCGGTTCGACGTCATCGACGGCATTCGGCGCACCGGCGGCATCGGTGGATGGGTCGCCCGCGTCAAGCGTGCGCTCATTGCTGGCGGAACGGAGGTAGTTGGCGCCGACGGCATGACGTGCGGCGCCGAATTCGTCTGCCACCCGCGAGAGCACCTCTGCGCCGTCCAGCCCTCCGCCGCTGATGTTGAACAGGGAGAACACGACCTGTTCGTTGAGGATCGTCATGGCGATGGCGGCCAGGTCCGCCACGGCCTCGTGGATGGCGAGCGACTGGGGCGTGATGGCGGTGTACAGGTCGGGAACGATGCCATCGAGGAGGGCGTGGCTCGTCTCGTGGGTGACGACGTCATGCGACAGCGCCGCATGCACCATCGACCCGGTCGTGGACTGGAACGAGAAGAACTTCAGGGACGCCTCGTCGCGATCGTAGAACGCGTTGGCGTCTCGGCCGGCGCGAGGCACGACCTGGAGCGGCGATGCGCATGACCACGGGATACGCCGACCGAGCGCATCAGGCCCTTCGAAGAACATCACCGTGCGCATGACCGCTGCGAAGGTGGACACCTGGATGAAGGTGTCCGATCCGAACGCCTCAGGTGGCGAATCGGCGTCCGGCTCCACGTCCAGGTGGTAGGTTCGCCGGCGCCCACGCCGTGGGTCCAGTCGGGCGGGCGCGCGGCGGCGGCCGGTCTCCTCGTCGGTGTCGACCACCGCGACTCGCGCGACGGCCGGTCCGTCCAGGAACGGACCCTCACCCCGGACCGTGACGTCGTTGACCGGGGTCGCATAGAGCACATCGTCAGCGGCCGCTCGCGCCTCCGGATGAAGGTACAGGAGATCCTGGGCCAGGAACGGCAGGACCGCGTAATCATCATCCGAGCCGACGTCGGTCATGGCCGGACGATACGGGACCTGCGTCAACCGTTCGTCACCGAGTCGCGGTCAGGGTAACGGCCGCCACGCCTGGCCAAGGAAGATGGCACACAGGATGAGGACGACCCCGAGTCCGGCGAAGGCGACGCTGACCTCGACGACCTCGTGCTTCGTGATGAGGTTCGTGGGCAGGTTCTGGAACACGGTGTCGAGTTCGTTGGCGCTCGCGGCAGAGTGGTACGTCCCGCCCGTCGCATCGGCGATGGCGGTGAGCGTCGGTTCGTCGATCGCACGGCGGAAGCCGCCTCCGCCGCCGCCACCACCGCCACCGCCGAACCCGCCGAAGGCCCCGGGATCGAAGCTGCCAGGCGGTTCGCGCCCGACGAATTGCGGCCCGCAGGTGGGGCTCTGGGCGCCCGGGTCGTCCGTCCCGAAGCCGATCGTGTACACGCGGATCCCGCGGGCGGCCGCCTGGCCCGCGGCGTCCACGGGCAGGGGACCGGCGTTGCTCGCCCCGTCAGTCAGCAACACGATGATGGCCGGGGCATACGCACCCTTCGGGACGGGCGCGGGCGCCTCTCCGGGTGCCGCGTCCTCGGCCTGGCTCCGGGGGACGGACGGGTCGATCTCCGCGATGGCGTCGATCGACTTGAGGATCGCGCTGCCGACCGCGGTCCGACGACCGGTGGTCAGACCACCGATGACGTCGAGTAGGACCTCACGGTCCGTCGTCGGTGCCTGGACGATCTCCGCGAACCCGGCGAACGCGACGATGCCGATCTGGGTGGACGACCCCTGGCGCTCGATGAACGACGTGGCGGCGGCCTCCGCCGCCAGGAGGCGATTGGGTTCGATGTCCGTCGCGCACATGCTGCGCGAGACGTCGATGGTGAGGATCACCGTGGTGCGCCCGGCCGGGACGCTGATGATGTCGACCGGCCGGGCCATCGCGAGGACAAGGCTGGCGAGCCCGAGCAGGAACAGCGCGAATGGCAGGTGACGGCGGATTCGCGACGATCGCGGCGCGGCCGCCCGGATGAGCGACAGGCTGGAATACCGGACGGCGGCGCGGCGTCGCCGCAGCAGCCAGACCCGGACCGCGGCAAGGGCCGGCAACGACAGCAGCAGCACCAGGAAGATCGGGGCGAGGAGGTCGACGCCGGTCATGGCAGCCGTCCGAGCCACAGCAGCGACGTGATACCACCGACCAGCAGGACGAGGACCCCGGCGCCGGCGAACAGCGAGGTGACTTCCATCTCCTCCGGTCGGATGACCAGGCGCGTATCGATGTCGTCGTAGATCCCGCTCAGCTTCGTCGCGTCATCCGCGGCGTAGTAGGTGCCGCCGGTGGTGTCCGAGATCTGTCGCAGGACGGCTTCGTCCAGTCGGCTGTGTACCCGGAAGCCCTCGACCTCAAGGGTCGTGCCGGCGGCGCTGCCGATCCCGACCGTGAAGATCCGGACGCCACGATCGGCGGCCTCCTGCGCGGCCTCCAGCGGGTCCGGGGCCTGATTGTTCTCTCCGTCGGTCAGCAACACGATGGCGGCCGACTTGTACGTCCCCTTCGGGACGGGCGTCGGCTGGGGCGTGGGTGCCGGGGAGCGATTGGTGTAGTACCCGGCCGCCGGGTCTGCGTCGGCGGTCTCGATCGTGGTGAGCGACTCCTCGATGCCGCGGCCGAGCGACGTTCCGCGCTCGGGGGCGAGGCGCTCGATGGCCGCCGTGACGAGCGTGGAGTCGTTCGTCGGGACCTGCGTCGAGAACCCGCTGTCGCTGAACGCGACCACGCCGATCCGGACCGATGCCGGTTGCTGCTTGACGAATTCGAGTGCGGCGGCCTTGGCGGCCTCCATCCGCGTCGGCTTGAGATCGTCCGCCGCCATGCTGCCCGACACGTCGAAGGACAGGATCACGGTTCCTTCGACGCGGGGCACGCTCACCACGCTCTGCGGTCGGGCGAGCGAGAGCACGAGGATGGTCAGCCCGACGACCGTCAGCGCCGCGGGGATCCGCCGCCGCAGGCCGCCGGCACGCCTCCCGGTCGCGCCATCACGCGCGGCGACGGGCGGCGCGGCCACGCCATACGCCACGGCACGGCGCCGCCGCCGCCGCTCGAGCACCAGATAGAGGGCCGCGCCGATCGGGACGGCGAGGACGAGGAGCAGCATCGGGGGCCAGAGGAAGGACATGTCCTAGTGCCGCCGCTGCTGCCGGAGGGCCGCCATCCGGACGATGGCGCGAACGAGGTCCTCATCGGTCGCGAGCGACATCGCATCGACCCCGGCGCGCCGGAACGCCTCGCTCAGGGTGGCTTCGCGTCGGTCGGCCGCTTCGCGGAACCGGCGCCGGAACTCCTTGTCGTGCGTGTCCACGTACAGCTGCTCGCCGGTCTCGGCGTCCTCCATGATCAACGGACCCACGTCCGGCAGCTCCACCTCGCGTCGGTCGAACAGCCGCACCGCGAGCACTTCGTGACGCTGGGTCAGCTGGTTGAGCGGTCGTTCCCAACCGGGCGCACTGATGAAGTCGGAGATGACGAAGACGAGCGAACGACCAATGATCGAGCGCTGACCGGCCTCGAGCAGCGGCGTCAGGTCGGTGAACGGTGCCGTCGCGTGGCGGGGGTGCCGCGCCAGGTCGTTGATGAGGCGCAGGACCTGGATCCGCCCGCCACGGGCGGGGATCGTTCGCTCCACCTGGCTGCCGTAGAAGACCGCTCCTACGCGGTTGCCGTGGCGAGTCAACAACCGCGCGAGCGTCGTCACGAAGTCGATCAGGGCGTTGCGCTTCTGTCGCTCCGACTCGGCGGTCCCGAAGTCGACCGATGGGCTCAGGTCGAGCAGGAACCAAGCCGTGATCTCGCGGTCCTCGACGTACTCGCGGATGTACGGCGTGTCCATCCGGGCGGTGACGTTCCAGTCGATGGACCGCACGTCATCGCCGTACTGATATTCGCGCAGGTCGGCGAAGTCGACCCCGTTGCCATGGAACAGGCTTCGGTAGTCGCCCTGGAGCAGCCCGTCGAGCCGGCGGACGACCTGCCAGTCGAGGCGCTGCAGGATGCGTTCAGGCGTTGACGTGGACGTTGCCATGATCTCGCAGTGGGACGACCGGGACGGGTGTCCGGTCGAGGATGGTCTTCAGCAGGGCGTCGCTGGTGACGTCATCGGACAGCGCCTCGAACGACAGGACCAGGCGGTGTCGCAGGACGTCGAGGGCCATGTCGAGGACGTCCTCGGGGAGCGCGTAGTCGCGGCCCCGGACGAAGGCGAGCGCCCGTGCGGTGAGGATCAGGTTGATCGACGCCCGCGGGCTCGCGCCATACGTGATGAAGCGCTTGAGTTCCGGCATGCCGTACCGCTCGGGCGAGCGGGTGACGGTCGCCAGGCGCACGGCGTACTCGTATAGCGCGGGGTCCACGTAGACCCGATCGGCAGCCTCCTGCATGGCGAGCAGGCCGTCGGTCGACAGCACCTGCCCCACGGTCGGGATGAGCCCGGTCATCCGCTCCACGATCACGAACTCCTCCGACTGGCTCGGATACCCGACCAGCACCTTGATCATGAACCGGTCGATCTGGGCCTCCGGCAGGGCGTACGTCCCCTCGGTCTCGATGGGGTTCTGGGTCGCGAGGACGAGGAACGGGATGCGGGACCTTGAAGGTCTCCCGGCCGATCGTCACGCCACGTTCCTGCATGACCTCCAGGAGCGCGCTCTGCACCTTGGCCGGGGCGCGGTTGATCTCGTCCGCGAGCAACAGGTTCGTGAAGACCGGCCCGAGCGACGTCCCGAACTCGCCGGTCTTCTGGTTGTAGATCCGGGTCCCGATCAGGTCGGCCGGCACGAGATCGGGGGTGAATTGGATGCGCTTGAACTCACCACCGATCGCCTCGGCGAGTGTCTTGATGGCCATCGTCTTGGCCAGGCCCGGCACGCCTTCGACGAGGATGTGGCCGCGCGCGAGGAGGGCCACGATCAGACGTTCCAGGAGGTGGTCCTGGCCGACGATCACTTTCTTGACCTCGTAGAGCAGTCGCTCCATCGGGGCGGCGCGGTCCTGGATGGCTGGTTGTTCCACTCGAGACTCCCCTCAGTACGGCGGCAGGCCGGCGGCGCCGCCGGCGACATCGATGGGGACGGCCAGGCCGATGCCGATGAAGACATCCTCCTTGGTCGGATTGACGAGCGCGGTGACGATGCCGATGACGTCACCCTCACGATCAAGTAACGGTCCACCCGAGTTCCCCGGATTGACCGCCGCATCGATCTGGAAGAGGCCGTGCAGCACGACATCGCTGTTCGGCATCTTGAAGGAGCGATCAAGCCCGGAGATCACCCCGGCGCTGATCGATCCGGAAAGTCCCAACGGGTTCCCGACCGCGTACGCCTCGCTGCCCTGTCGGACGGCCCCCGGGTCGCCGAGCGTCGCGGGCACCAGGTTCGGCGGTGGCGCCGTCGCGCGAACGACCGCGATGTCGTTCTCCGGCTGACGGATGACCACCTCCGCGCCCGACTCCGTCCCGTCGGCGAAGGTCAGCTTGATGTCGGTCGCGTTGGCGACGACATGGAGGCTGGTCAGGATGTCGCCGTCGAGGTTGACCACGACCCCACTGCCGAGCCCGGCCTGGGATTTGCCCTTCGCATCGGGTTGCGTCGTCTCGATGAGCACCAACGAAGGCTGGATGGCCTGGAAGACGGTCTCGGAATAGGCCGGGGCCGGAGTCACCGAGGCGAGCGCCTTGGCCACGGTGTCGTCGACATCGTGCTGGGTCAGCGGCTGCGGACCCGGGGCCAGGCTGACGTACAGGAGCACCGCGACGAGCGCGACGAGGATCCCGGCGCCGAACGGGGCCAGCCGGCCGAGTCGTGGCAGGCGAGGCCCGAACCGACGCGGTGAACCCGGTCCAGGGGTGGCGGACTCGTCAGCCATCTCGTTCATGACGCGATACGGAGCCCCGATCGTCGGTCCACCCTCGACCCGAGCAGCGCGGGTCCTTCTCCGGGTGGCCAGCCTGCCGGCAGTCTACCGCGGGTCTCGCGATCGGCCCTGCGCGGGCCGCCCGACGTCAACCGACCGACGCCACTCCGCCGCTCGCTTGTAAGAACGCCAACACGGCATGGACGCGGCGGTTCTCGGTCACATCCTCTGGCAGCTCAAGCTTGGCCAGGATGCTGCGAACGTGCGCCTCCACGGTCTTGCGCGTCACGCCCAGTTCCAGCGCGATGCCGCGATCCGTCTTGCCCTGGGCGACGAGCGCCAGGACCTCCCGCTCGCGCGCCGTCAGCACACCCAGGCGTCCAGAGCGGGCGAGCAGGCCGTCCACGAGCGTCGGTTCCACGACCACGCCGCCAGCCCGGATCCGTTCGAGGGCGTCGACGAGCTGGTCCACGTCGACGACCCGATCCTTGAGCAAGTAGCCCACCGATCCCTCGGCACCGGCGATCAGCTCGAAGGCGTAGCCACTCTCGGCGTGCTGCGACAGGACGAGGGTTCCGACGGTCGGAAAGCGTCGCCGGATCTCGCGCGCGGCGACGAGACCCTCGTCGGTCTGGGTGGGCGGCATGCGGATGTCGATGACGGCCACGTCGGGCAGAAGGGAGGAGGTGAGCCGGATCAGCTCGGCGGGCTGGCCGGCCTGGCCGACCACCTCGATCCCGCGGTCGGCGAGGAGCCGCGCCACGCCCTGGCGGACGACGACGGCATCGTCGGCGAGGATCACCCGCACGGGATCGTCGCGCTGACACGCGTCCCACCGCCGGCTGGTGTCTCCACGCAGAACCGGCCATCGACGGCTTCGACCCGGTCGCGGAGGCCGCGCAGCCCGGTGCCGTCGGGGTCCGCGCCCCCTCGGCCATCGTCGTCCACCGCGACCAGCCACGCCCATCGTCGGTCACGACCGACACCCGGGCCCACGACGCGTCGGCGTGCTTGACGACGTTGGCGAGCGACTCCGCGGCGACGAAGTACGCGGTCGCCTCGACGGCGGGCGGGAGCGGCCGGCGCTTACGTCCAGCTCGGTCGGGACCGGGGTCCGCCGCGCGAGTGCCGCCAGCGCCGGCTTGAGTCCTTCCTCGGTCAGGACGGCCGGATGGATCCCGTGCGCGAGGTCACGGAGCTCGCCGAGCGCGTCCATCACCTCGGTGTCGGCCTCGGTCAGCAGCTCGTCGACGCCATCGGCGCGGCCATCGGCGAGCCGCATCTGGGCCGTCCGCAAGGCCAGGCGAACGCCGAGCAATCGCTGCTGGGCGCCGTCGTGCAGGTCGCGCTCGAGGCGGCGTCGCTCGGCGTCGGCGGCCTCGACGATGCGCGCACGGGAGGCACGCACCTCGACGAGCTGGGCGCGCAGCTGCCCCTGGAGCCGGTCCACCTCGAGGTCGGCCTCGCGGAGTCGGAGCCGCAGCAAGCCGGCCAGGAACACGATCGGAATGATCAGAAAGAGCGTGCCGGCGAGCGGGTTCAGCAGCGTCACGACGCGATCTAGGCCCATGTCCTCTGCGACGATGATCGCGGCGAAGAGCAGCGTCGCGAGGCACGACACACCGAGGACCGGGTCGAGTGCCAGTCGGGACTCGGGGCTGGCGTTGCGGCGGTGCCGGATCACCATCGCGACCGTCAGGAACAGCACACCGACGACCAGGACCGTGCCCGTCGCGTCGATGGCCGCCGCCAGCGCCGGGATTTCCGCGACGAAGAACAGGTTGGCGGGACAGTCCAGGCAATCCGGCGGGGTGGCGCGGAACATCGCCCCCGTCGGCGCGAGGATCACCGTCGCGCCGTACATGAAGGCGACCAACGCACGTTCGCTCCGGCCCTGCAGCCGTCCGCTCGGGAAGGCGAGAACAGGTGCACGCCGATCGCGAAGGTGAACGCGGAGGCGACCGAAGCAATAGTGAACGGCAGCGCGGCATCCCAGTACAGCTGGCCGGTGATCTCGACGAACCCGAAGGCCGTCAGCAGCGCGCCGATCCGATTGTCCGGAACGCGCCACCAGGCGATCAGCCCGGTCACGATCCAGATCGCATCGACGAGGACTCCGCCCAACGAGTCTGAGACGTTGGCGTCGACGAACGTGTGGTCGAAGACGACAAGGAGCGCCGCCGCGGTGATCATCGGGATCGCCAGGATCGCCAGGATCGGGACGGCGACGCGGGCGTTCACGGCGCCAGACCCGCGAGCCTCGCTAGGGCTGCTCCGGTGAGGTCGTCCTTGCGGATGAATCCTCGAGCCGTCGTCCGGCCGAGCCGCTCTCCGAGCTCGTGTGCGCCACGGCTGGAGGTCAGCACGACCACGGGCGGTCGGCCCCCGCCGGCGAGGCGTTCCGCGACAGCGAACCCGTCGAGGCCCGGCAACACGACGTCGAGGAGGACGACCTCGGGCCGCAGGGCGTCGGCGGCGACAAGCGCTTCCTCGCCGTCGGCGGCCTCGCCTACCACCGTGAAGCCGTCAGCCTCGAGGAGCCCACGGGCGAAGTGCCGGAAGCCAGCGTGATCGTCGACGATGAGCACGGTCCACGGCATGGTGCGCATCTTCCCACCGCTCGTCACCTGGCCGCATCAGTGATATCCCGACTTTTGGGGATGTCATCGATGCTCGTCTGACTCGCCGGCTGCAGCCTTACGGCCGTGGGAAATCGAGTCTCCGTGGCATTGCTCGTCGTGGTCGCCATCGCTGGGTGCGGAGGCGGCGGGGACCGGCCTCGTGGTGGTTCCGACGGTCCCTCGACCGCACCGTCCGGCGACCCGAACGCTGGGCAGGCCATCACCGCGACCTATGACGTCACGTACAAGCCCGGCGTGGTCGTTTTCGACGGTGACGATGCGCGCGCGTTCGTCGGGACCGAGGATGACGGACGGACGTTCCGGTTCGCACCGAGCGCGGTCGCGGCGAAGGGGCTCGCGCCCGGCGCCATCGTGCTCGTCGCTGGGTCGGCCTTCGGTCGGGTGACGGCCGTGGCGCCCTCGGCTGAGGCGATCCTGGTTCACACGGAGCCCGCGACGCTGGCCGACGTCATCGATTCCGGGCGGGTCGCGGCTACCCATGACATCCACTGGGACAACCTGCCGGCGGCCAGCTACCAGGCGTCGGTCGAGCGGTTCCTGATCGCGCTCGCCGGCCCCGGGGTCGGTCCGCCAGCCCGATCGGCGAAGGTCGACAAGTTCAGCTACAGCGGCGAATCGAGCGGCTGGAAATACGACATCTCCCTGCGACCTGGCACGGGACGGCTGGAGTTCGAGGCGACCGCGTCAAGATCGCTCGGGGGCAGTTCCAAGGCGAGCGTCTCGGCGAAGGGCTGGGTCAGCGACTTCCGGCACGAGTTCGACCTGCGCTACGACCACGGCACCGGGACGCTCATCGAGGAGCGAACCACGAACCTCGACGGCGACCTGGAGGTCGAGTGGCACGCGGCCGCAGTGGACGTCGCCATCGACGAGATCGTCAACTGGACGGTCCCGCTCATCCCGATCCCCTTCGCGATCGGTCCGATCCCGATGTCGTTCATGCTCAAGGCAGGCATCCAGGTCGTTCCGGTCCTCGCCCAGCAGCAGGACTCCAGCGGTGGTCATTTCAAGATCGTCTACGACTCGGAGCAGGGGTTCTCGGTCACGGGCGTCAAGCCGACAGGCCTGGGTTCGCTCTCCAGGTTCGACCTGAATCCCCTCGACGGCACGGGGACGGCGAGCTTCGGCGTCGCAGGTTTCGGGTTCGGCGTGGAATTCCCGCGGTTCGAGCTGTCGATCTTCGGTTCGACGGTCGCGTTCGTGACCCTCAAGTCGTACACCTCCAGTCAGTTCACCCGGGGTACCACGCTTTCGGCGAGATCCCACCGTGCCAGAAAGCGACGGCTTCCCTGCTCGGTGTCGCCGGCTACAAGCTGGCGGTGCTCGGGTTCAAGCTCGGTGACGGCACCACCGAGCTGTTCCGCAAGGACGTCGAGAAGACCGGTGACGGCAAGCCGTGCGACCTGGTCGGAAATGACGAGCCTCCGGCGGCGATCGTCGGGTGCGTCGAGCACCGTGCGGATATTCCGTTCGCTGGCGCTGGTGTTGACGTGCGCAACCCTCTTCTCGGCCTGCGCATCCACGAGCCCAAGCCTTCGCCCCAGCGGGAGGGCCGACGCGGTCAGCGAGGACACGATCGTCACGGCACTCGCCGACATGGGGATCGGCGTGTACGCGGATCCGGACAGTTCGATGCCGGTCAGGCCGATCGCCGCTCCGGCCTCGCCGCTGAAGTTCCTGTCCTCCCAGGTCACGAACCTCGTGCGCGAGTGGCAGTCCGGCGGCGGCGCCCCTGGCGCCGACCTGGACGAGCTGGTGGCGATGCCGTCCGACGCACCGCCATTCTCGTACCTGATCGCGGCTTGGGTCAGCAAGCACGACAGTCCGGAAGCGATCGCGGCGCGTGGCCTCATGCCGAAACCGGAACCGGATTGGACCCACCCGTCCGACATCGTCTTCCCCGATCTGGTCCTGGCACTGTTCGTGAGCGACATCGCCAGGCCGACCAAGGAGGCGACAAGTCCGTTCCAGCTGGCTGCCGCGGTGGAACCGGCCGGTCGGGACCGCCCCCGACGGGGCCGGGACCGTGTGCAGCAACCTGCAGGGCTGGGTCAACACCGTCCTGGCTGCATTGTTCGATGCCCTCAAGCTGCAGTCCGGTTCGGGGCTGCTCGGCGTCATCGTCGACGTCTGGAACCTGGCGGTCGACCTTGCCCAGTCGGTCATCCAGGGGCTGATCGCGACGCTCGGCGCCCCGGTCCTTGCAGCGATCAAGATCGGTGTCGCCGTCGCCGGCGTCATCTCGATCGTCGCGTCGTTCCTGAAGCCGTGGGACGTCAAGATGACACCCGCGCCGATCATCGATCATTTCGCTCACCCGGGTGAGCCCGACCATGTGGGTGTCCTGACGGCGAGCATCGATACGCATGGGTCGGACGCGTGGACGGGGGCCATCCTGGACTGCGCGGCAGCGGCCGGCGTGACCCTCCCAGACCCCGCCGCCGCGGGTAAGCCGGTCGACTGGACGACCAAGTCGTTGGCCATCGTGGAGGTCGCCACGATCCGCTCGGCCGAGACAGACACGAAGGTCCGAGGCGACGACACGGCCCGGCTGACCTGGGTCACAGCCCACGAGACGCCCGAGGACACGCAGGGTCCGGAGCACAACGGGAGCCTGTTCGTCCTGATGAAGGTGCAGCGGCTGACCCAGCAGGACATCCAGGCGATGTTCGACAAGCTCGTGTTCGGCGGATCGGCCGGTCAGCTGCTGGCACAGCTGCTGGCGCCGACCCTTGCGTCGACGAAGGCGAAGCTCGCCAAGCTGATGACCGTCACCGCCACTGCCGTGATCCCCATCCAGTTCCATCTCGCGGAGCCGACGCCATCCGCGCTCCCGCCCACGATCTCGGGCGCCGACTGCATCGTCGGGACATGGACGGTCGATCCAGCGTCCTGGAGCGGTTGGATCCGACAGGTCCTGAAGGCTCCGGGCAATGCCGACACGGTGGTGTCCGTCGCCGATCCGACCGGCACTGCGGCTCGCACGTACAGCGCGAACCACACCTTCGTCATGGCCTACACCGACTTCGGATCCGAGGTCTCCGTCTCGGTCACGAACATCAACGACGCGTTCATCACGTCCCAGTGGACGACGCTGATGGATGGGGTCGGCAGCGGCAGCTACAAGGTGACGAAGGTGACCGGCACCGATCTCACGGTCAAGTACGTCGGCGTGCCGGAGGGCGTGAACATCAAGGTTCGAACGACGTTCAAGCTGAACGGTCAGGAGCTGCCAGGGGCGCCGGAGAGCCCGATCTTCGACCTCGAGAATCCTTCGAAGGTCCTGTCGGATACCCGCTCGTACAGCTGTCACGGTGACACGCTCATCGAGAACGAGGTCAGCGGCCAATTCGTGGTCTGGCATCGAGCGCCATGAAGGAGGACATCCGATGACGAGGTCCCACCCGATCAAGTTGTGGGCAACGCTGGTCGTCCTGGCGGTCGCCGGTTGCACGGGCTCGACGCCCGGTTCGAGGCCCGTCGACGCCACGCGGCAGCCATCCGCGGGAGTGCCCGCCCCGGTGGCGTCAACGGGCGCGGCCGCATCGAGCGCGGCAGCGTCGGGCGCGGCGGTCGTCGACTGCTCGAACGGCGGTGGCGCCACGGTGATCAACGGATCTCCAGCGCGTGTCTTCTGCGGCCCTGCGACCGCCTCCGTCACCATCGGCAAGGCCGCGCCCATCACGTTCGCGAGCGGGGCATGCGAGCGGGCGGCGACCAGTTTCACAGTCAACCTCGGGACGGCCTACCACGGCGATCCGCCAAAGCCTGACTACTTCGGGCTGACCGTCTTGTACCTCGCGGAC
Organism: uncultured Chloroflexia bacterium; assembly: GCA_963833705.1. Taxonomy (GTDB): domain Bacteria; phylum Chloroflexota; class Limnocylindria; order Limnocylindrales; family CSP1-4; genus SPCO01. Next base: position 21,790 of record CAWHYQ010000006.1, read on the forward strand.
GGGACACCGGACGGACCACCGGTGGTCACGTGGACGAAGGACGGCGTGACGAGTTCGCTCGCCCTGGGTGACGCTCCGAAGGTCACCATCGCATCCGGTGACAAGAAGGTCGACTTGACGGGCAAGGCGTCCGAGTCCGGCGACACCGTCGTGGGCACCGTCAGCTGCTGATGAGTGCCGGCTGACTCGGGCGGCGCGACCGCGTGTCAGTCCTGGCCGCTAGTCCGGAGGCCACCGCCCGGCTTGCGCGGGCCGATTGCGAACCGCCCGTCCGGTGGCTGGAGGTCCCGCACGGTCGCCTCGTCGCCATCCATGAGCGCGGCCACGTATTGCCCGACGACCGGGCCGTGCTTGAACGCATGACCGGACCCGCCGCCGACGATCCATGCGTTCGCCAGGTGAGGATGGCGATCGATGATGAAGTGGCTGTCCCGCGTCAGCTCGTACTGGGAGACCCGGCCGGCTGCCACGGGCCGCTCGGCGATCGCGGGAAACCGCGTCCGCATGTAGGTCCGTGAGGCGGCAACGGCCTCGTCCGAGACCCGCCGCTCGAGACGCTCGGGGTCGACGGGCCCGCCGGACCAGTCGGGGCAGCATTTGAATCCGCCGCCGTCGATCGACGGGCACCCGTACATCGCCCGGTCGTAGTCGATCCACACGGGCATCGCGCCCAGGTCGAAGCGCGTGTCCCCGGGTGGGGTCGCGAACTGGATGATGTCGCGGCGGGTCACGGCGATGGCGTCGCCGAGCAAGTCCGGGAAGAGTCGCGGGAGCCATGGACCACAGGCGAACACGAAGGCGTCGGCGTCGATCGTGGAGCCGTCGATGAGGTCGATACGCGCGAGGGCCCCGCTGGCGTCCCCGGTCGGATCTGGGGCGATCGCGCCGACGCGTACTCCTCCGCCTTCGGCGGACAACCAGGCAGCGACCGAGGCGACCGCTCGTCGAGCCAGGAGCGCACCCGCCTCTGGCTCGAACAGTCCCCAAGCGAGGTCATCGATACCGATGGCCGGGTGCCTGGCGACCACCTCGGAAGCGCTCCAGCGCTCCGCGGGGATCCCGAGACGACCCATGGTCGCCATTGATGTCTCTTCGAATCCGCTGTCCTCGTGGGCGAACCACAGCACCCCGGTCTGTTGGAACAGGGTCGCCGGCCCGGCACCCTCGAGCGCTCGCCACTGCTCGAGCGCGCGGCGCTGCCAGACGGGGTAGAAGCTGTCCGCGCCGTGAGCGCTCCGGTCGATCCGTGTCTCGTCGGTGGATGACGCCAGCGCATTGCCCGGTCCGTACTGGTCGATGACGGTCACTGCGTGACCTCGCCGCCGCAGCCAGAGCCCGGTCCACAGACCCAATACGCCCGCGCCGACGACGACCACCCGCATTGGCCGATGATAGGTCCGCTAGGAACGGTCCGGCCGCGGCTATGATCGGCCCACGGAGCGCGAATGATCACACCGTCAGTTCGAGATCATCGGGCGGGATGCGGAGCGCGAGGTCGATCGAGGCGCTCCTCGGGAGACCGCGCCCGCTGGCGCTGGCCATCGAGGGCGAGGCCGGGATCGGCAAGAGCACGCTCTGGTCGTATGCGGGGCGTGCCGCGGCGACGCGAGGCGACCGGGTGCTGGCGTGGCGGGCGAGCAACGCCGAGCGGGAGCTGGCCTTCGGGGCCTTGATGGGACTCCTCGACGCGGACCTGGACGACGCTGCTCGAGGCGCTTCCGAGCGTCCGCCGGCGGGCGCTCGCGGTGGCGCTGGGCCGGATCGATGCCGCCGGTCGCGCTCCCGGAGCCGAGCCTGGTCGGTCTGGCCATCCTCGATCTCCTTCGGACGCTGGCCGTGCAGTCGCCGCTCGTCATCGGTCTCGACGATGCCCAGTGGTGCGATCCGGCCACCGCGGGTGCCATCGCCTTCGCGGCGCGCCGCCTGCGCTCCGAGCCCATCGCGTTCGTGCTCGCGGTCCGCTCCGGCGAACCGCGCCAGCAGGCGGACCTCATCGAGAACGCGCTGCCTGAAGATCGTCGAGCGAGCATCGTCGTCGGGCCCCTGACGATCGGGGCCCTCGGCCGGCTCATCCACGAACGGCTCGGGATCGCGCACCCGCGACCGCTGCTCGTCGGATCCACGAGGCCAGCATCGGCAATCCCGTTCGTCGCCCTCGAGATGAGTCGCTCGCTGATCGAGCCGCGGGGTCGCGCCCGCGCCAGGTGAGCCGTTCCCGGTGTCGCCGCAGGCCGGGCCGCTGGTCCGGGACCACCTGCTGACATTGAGCGAGCCCGCACGGGATGCGCTCGCTCCTCGTCGCCATGGCGTCCCAGCCGACCGTCGGACTGCTGGAGCGCGTCCTCGGCGGAGACGCCGCGGCCGCCGTCGACGAGGCGTGCCGGAGTGGCGTCCTCGTCGCCGAGGACGATGCGCCTTCGGGCGGCTCACCCCTGTACGCCTCGACCGCCTACGCCGACGCCCTGCCCGGACATCGACGCAACCCTCGCGCGGGCCCTGGCCGAGGCGATCGACGATCCGCTCGAGCGAGCGATCCAGCGGGCGGCGACCGTCGATGGTCACGATCCCGCGGCCGCCGGTGAGCTCGAGGCCGCGGCGCGTCTGGCCGTCGCGCGTGGTGCCCCGAGCCTGGCCGCCGACCTCTTCTCCCGCGCCGCGACGATGGCGGTCGAGGCCGACGAGCGCGCGCTGCGGATGGAGGCATCGGCGGCCCACCTCCGGGCCGGTGACGCGGCCGGCGCCGCGCCGGATCCTGCGCGAGGTCCTCGCCGTCGTCCCTCGTGGCCGCCGAGCGGGCGAGGGTGCTCCTCGCCCTCGGCGAGATCGTCTACCTCGACAGCCCGCCGGATGCCCTGCCCGCTGCTCGTCGAGGCCCTCGACCACGCCGATGGCGATCCGATGCTCGAGGCGACCGTCCACATCTACATCGCGGTCATGGGCGACGCCGATCCGTCGGTCGGCGAGCGAGCGCCGAGGCGGCCGTCGAGATCCTGGAACGGCCCGGGGTCGAGCCGGATCCCGACCTGCTGGCCTGCGCGCTGCTCGAACGCGCCTACCACTGGCTGCTGCGGTGTCGAGCGGCTGGCCCTCGACGACATCGATCGGGCGATGGGCCTGCTGAGCGGGGCCGGCGACTCCTTCATCGCCAGGTCCGCCCAGGAGCGGGCCGAGCGGTGCCTCTACCACGTCGGTCGTCTGGCCGAGTCGCTCGCGCTGGACGAGGCGGAGTACCGCCGACTGGTGGCGCGCGGCCAGATCGGCCTGCTGCCCCCGATCGTCCAGTCGATGTCGGTCCTCGAGCTGATGCTCGGCGACTGGCCGGCGGCCCGTCGCCACGCCCGCGAATGCGTCGACCTGGTCGAGCGAGGGCGAGGAGGTCTGGCGGGATCGGGCGGCGATGGCTCGTGGCCGGGTGCTGGCCTGGGACGGTGACCTCGACGCCGCCCGGGACGATCGCGATCGCGAGGCGTTGGCCAGAGAGGAGGCGGCCGGGCGACACGTGGGAGGCGGTGATCTTCTGCGCGCTGCTCGGGTTCATCGAGCTGTCGTCCCCGATCCGCCGGCCGCCCTCGGCTACCTGACCCGGGCCAACGCGTACGCGGACACGCTCGACGTCAGCCTGCCGACCGTGTTCCGCTACCTCGGCGACCTGGTCGAGGCGGCGGTGCTGGCGGGCGACCTCGACCTGGCCGAGACGCACCCTGGTCGAGCGGCTGGAGTCGCCCGCCGAGCGGATCCCGCTGCCATGGATCCTCGAGGTGTCGGCGCGCGGGCGCGGGCTCCTCGCGGCCGCGCACGGCGAGCTCGACGAAGCGGTCGAGTGGTTCGACCGGAGCCTCGCCGTCCTCGACACCACGCCGATGCCGTTCGAGCGTGGCCGAACGCTCCTCGCGCGTGGCCAGGTCCAGCTCCGGGCGGGCCATCGTCGGCTGGCGCGGGCCGACCTCGAAGCTGGCGGCCGACGATCTTCGACGGGCTCGGGCGCGAAGGCCTGGGCCGGGCGGGCCCAGGCCGAGCTCGCCCGGATCGGCGGGCGGACGTCGTCGCGCTGGGAGCTGACGCAGCTCGGAGCGATCCGTCGCGGATCTCGCCGCCGCCGGCCGATCGAATCGCGAGATCGCCGATCAGCTCGTCCTGTCGGTGCGGACCGTGGAGAGCCACCTGGCGTCGGTCTATCGCAAGCTCGGCGTGCGATCGCGGGTCCAGCTGGCGCCGGCGCTGGCCGGGCCAGGCGGAGGGGCCGGCGTCCGCGTCCTGATCGACCGCGGTCACCAAGGTTCGGTGGTTCCACGGATGCGTCGGCCCGATGCCGCCGGTAGCGTGAGCCAGGCTGATCCGGCGTCCGGGAGGTGGTCGTGGCGTTCTATCTGGTCGAGCGATACGTGCCGTCGATGACGGCCATCGACGTCGAGGCGGCCATCGCGCGCGTCGAGCGGCTTCGCCGTCGGCGACGTCCGCCACGTGCTGGACGATCCTGGTCGTGCGCCGAGGACACCTGCCTGTCGGTGTTCGAGGGACCGACGCCGGCGCGATCGCGGAGGCCAACGCCCGAGCCGGGTTCCATCTGGACCGGATCGTCGAGGTGACCGCGGTCGATGCCGGTTGAACCGGGACGCCGCCACAACGCGTAAGGGAGAGGTCCATGGTTCCGTTCCGTCGGCTCGTTGGTCGGATCCTCTGGCTCGTCGTGGCCACGTCGACCGTGGTGGCCTGCTCCGGGGTCGCCGCGCCGGTCGCCGGCTCGCCTGCGTCAGCGGACGGGGCTGGCGGCTCCTCACCCGTGAGCGCCCCCTCCCAAGGTAGGACTGGCGGTGGGGGCACGCTTCCGGAAGCCTGCAAGCTGCTCACACCGGATGAGGTCAAGGCGCAGTTCACCTTCGATGTCAAGCCCGGCGAGGGCTCGAGCCCGGGTGGCCCGATCTGCAACTGGAACGTGGTCGACTTCCAACCAGGGTTCGCGGGGGTCCAGTTGACCGTCGACCACCTCGACCAGGGGTTCTACGACTACAACAAGAACAACGTGAAGGATCTCAAGGAAGTCTCTGGCTTGGGCGACGGCGCCTTCTGGATGCAGCCGACCAACCCGTTCACCCTCCAGTGGAAGCAGGGCGACCTGATGTTCACGCTCTATGTGGTCGCTGCCGGGTCCGGCGCGACCGCCGAGACGCAACAGCAGAAGGTCATCGCCCTCGCCAAGGACGTGCTGGCGCACCTCTGAGGGCGTCGATCCGGAGATTGAACCGATCGCACGTCCGCCCCGCCGTAGGGTGTGAGGGCCATGATGGCCGGGCGACGAGGGCGACGTGCGACTGGACCTGATCGAGCGGGCACGACGAGGGGACCGTGAGGCCTTCGATGTGCTCATGCTCGAGTCGATCGATCGCCTGTACTCGATCGCGCGCCTGATCGCACAGGACACCGACATCGCCGAGGACGCCGTCCAGGAGTCACTCGTTCGCTGCTGGCGTGACCTGCCGAGCCTGCGCGACATCGAGCGCTTCGATGCGTGGCTTCGACGCCTGTTGCTGAACTCAGTCACCGAGGAGTTCCGGAAGCGTCGACGATTCGAGGCGACGGTGCGGGTCGTTCGCCTGGAACCCAGTGTCACCGACACATCGGGCGCGTTCGCCGATCGCGACGAGATCCAACGCGCCTTCCGGGCGTTGTCGGTCGAGCATCGGACGATCATCGTCCTCCACCACTACCTCGGGATGTCCGTGGCGGAGGTCGCCGCCAACCTGGGGATCCCGCCGGGAACGGCGAAGTCCCGACTCCACTACGCCAACGAAGCCCTGCGCGCGACGCTCGAAGCCGATGCGCGCGACAACCCGACCGGGAAGGCGTCCGCATGACCGACCACATCGATGCCGAGGTCCGCGTGGCTCGTTGGCTCACCGACGAGGCCGAGGCTCGCGCCCCCGAACGGCTCATCCATGCAACGCGTGAGCGACTCGCGGCGACGGGTCAGAGTGGCCGGGTCCGGACCCTGAGGCTTCGGTTTCCGACGATCATCACGAGGACGGCCGCCCTGACCGCCGGCGTCCTGGCGGTGGCCATCGTCGTCGCGGCCGTGGGGTCGTTCCTGGGTCTCGGGTCTGGACCCGGTTTCGCCCCCGCTTCCGAGTCGCCGACACCTCGTCCATCACTGACATCGCTGGCCCCGTACGCCTGTGAGTCCGGTGGCGGGACGTGCCTCGGACCGCTTCCCGCGGGCGTCTACGAGACACGATCGTTCGTGCCGAAAGTCGGGTACATCGTTCCGCCGGGATGGACCAACACGCTCGATTCCCGCACGCAGTTCGACCTGTCGTACGACGCGGGGGGCTCGTATCCGTACCCGGACGGGATCACCTTCCATGACGGGATCTCCATCTTCCGACGACCGATCGCCAAGTCGTCGGATCTCGGGACCTCGATCGACGGCGTCGGCAAGACGGCCGGCGACCTTGCGCAGTGGCTCGACTCGCACGCGAACCTCGACGTATCCGACCTGACCCCGGTCACGATCGGCGGGGCACCCGGGTATCGGATGAGGCTATCGGTCCCGCAGAACCCGAGCACGAGTCCCGATACGTGCACGAGCCACGGTGTCCCGGCATGCGTGAGCCTGTTCGGCTATGACGACCCGGCCGCGACAGGCGGGTTCGGGATCGTTGGCCCGGAGAGCGCCATCGTCTACCTGCTCGATGCCCCATCCGGCGACACGGTCATGGTCGTGATCGACGACGTCGACGGGGTCGACCGCGATGGCCTCGTCGCTGCCGCGACGCCAATCGTCGACAGTCTCGTGTTCGCCCCGTGACGAACGAGACACCCCTGCGCAGGCACGCGAGGCGCCTTCTCGGCGTGACACTGGCGATCGCCCTCGTGAGTGGATGCGCGGACGCGACGATCACTCCCTCCTCGACTCCCGCGAACACGGCCGGACCGACCGCACCGACGCCGATCGCGACGTCGACGGCATCCCCGTCGTTGAGCGCCGCCACATCGGTCGGCCCCACGGCCAGTCCGTCGCCTGCGGCGCCAAAGTCGGAGGGGCAGATCGTCTTCTTTGACTACGCCGTCGCGTCGCCGCACCAGCAGGTCTACATCGAGCGAGCCGATGGTTCGGACGCGCGACGGCTCTCGGTTTCCGACTTCGATGACGTCAAGCCGCGGCTCTCGCCTGACGGCCGGACCGTGGCGTTCACGCGCTACGGTCCGGTGGTCAGCAATATCGTGCTCGTGAACGTCGACGGAACCAATGAGCGGGTGATCGACACGGTCAGCTGCGCCAAGGCGTGCGGCGGCGACGAGGACGTCTCCTGGTCGCCCGATGGGACCCGACTGATCGTGACCCGGAATCTCATGGATCCGTCCGGGAACGCCTCGACTTGGACGTCGCCGATCAATGTCGCCCTCTGGGTGATGCGCGCTGACGGTACTGGCGCTCATCAGCTCACGCTGAAGAACCGCGTCTGCCACGACGTCTGCAAAGGCGGCGCCCAGGACAACCGGGCCGCCTGGTCGCCGGACGGCAAACGCATCGCCTTCACTCGCGACGCCTACACCAAACCGGAGCAGTACGGCATCTTCACCATCGGGGCGGACGGCAGTGACCTCCGACGCGTCACGCCCATCACGATGAACGTCGACGACCCGGCCTGGTCACCGGACGGGAACCTCATCGCGTTCCAATCCCCACCCGAACCGACCGAGGGCGTGATCCAGAGCATCTACACGATCCATCCCGATGGGACTGGTCTCAAGGAACTGACCGGGTCGCTCGGTCTGGGCGGGTCAAATGGCGCCTCGTGGTCGCCCGACGGCCGACACATCGTGTTCTCGCATTTCCCCGGCATGAACGGGGTCGCCGATCTCTACGTGATGAACAGCGATGGCAGCGACATGCATGCGATCGCCGAAACGCCGCTCAATGAGAACTCACCGTTCTGGGGCGTCTCCCCGACCCACTGAGGTCAAGACGTTTCAAACGCTCTGGAGACGCTCCCGCGGTACACCGGGCTGGACAGGCGACGGATCAGCGCCCGGACCGTCCAGCCGATGCCGTGTATGGGGAGGTCGCCAGGTGAAGGTTCCAGTCGGTCGATCGCTGCACATCGGGGTCAATCACATCGACATGGCGCATTACGGTCAGGAGGCGCCGCTGTCCGGCTGTGAGTTCGACGCCCAGTCCATGCAGGCGATCGCGCACAAGCGCGGCTTCGAGACGCAGACGTTGCTGACCGACCAGGCGACGGCCGCTGGCGTGACGTCGGCCATCGCCGATGCGGCCCAGGCGCTCCGTCCTGGCGACATCTTCCTGGTCACCTATGCCGGCCATGGCGCCCAGGTGCCCGATACCAACGGCGACGAGGGCGACGAGCTCGACGAGACGTGGGTCCTCTTTGACCGGATGCTCGTCGACGACGAGCTTGCAACCCTGTGGGGTCGGTTCGCCCAGGCCGTCCGGATCGTCGTCGTTTCGGATAGCTGCCACAGTGGCTCGGTGTCCCGTGAATTCACGTTCGGGCCGCCACCGACGGGCGTGTACCGCAATCTCCCGCGCGAGATCGAAGAGGCGACCTACGAACGCAACAGGGCCATCTACGACGGGATCCAGGCGGCCAACCCCCAAGGGGACGACGTCGGGATCGGCGCTTCGATCCTTCTGCTGTCCGGTTGCCAGGACACACAGCTCTCGAAGGACGGCAAGCGCAACGGGGCATACACCGAACGTCTCATCGAGGTCTGGAACGACGGCGCGTTCAAGGGCGGCCATCTGGCATTCCAGGCGGCGATCCGTCAGCTGATGCCCAGCGACCAGACACCGAACTTCCTCCCGACCGGGTTCCCGAACCCGTTGTTCGAGGCGCAGGTGCCGTTCACGATCAGATGACCGAGTCACCGAACCTGGCCCCACCGTCAGCGGGTCCCTCCCCGGCGTCGGTCGGACTGATCCTGCAGCTTGTCCGACGCGATGAGTTCCGATGCACTCCGGCGGCGGTCCGGCAGGAGCTTGCCAGAGGAAGCCTCGCGGGGGCGACCGCGGTCGAGAAGTCCATGATCGCCGCCGCGGCATCCATCACCGGCGGCGAGCCGAAACGAGCCCTGCGCGAACTGGCGGCCGCGGGCCAGGAGCCCGGCTCGGACGCCTTTGTCGTCGCGGAGGCCCTGCGCCGTCTTGCCCTGACCCTTGACCGCAACTGGTTCCCGGGCGGCAGTGGCGCCACGCTCGAGGAGGGCGACCTCGAGGCGATCGTCGGCCAGCCGCTGCCCGATCCAGGTCCGGGGGTCGCGCTCCTCGTCGCGGTCGCCACGGACGTCGTCGCAATGGCCCCGACGTGGCGGACTGTCATCGACGGCGCCCGACGATGGAGCCAGCTAGCGACGATGGTGACGGTCCTCCAGCACGTCGAGACGGTCGGCATGCAGCTCGCCAGCTTCGGCGACCCGGGCTCGGTCGGATACCTCGCGATGATCCATGCGGATCTTGCGCTCCGCTCCGGTCAGTTCGATGCCGCTGCCAACATCCTCGGGATCGCCCTGACCAACTACCAGGCCACGAACGATGTCGTCGGGGTCGGAGCGACGTCCCTGGTCCGCGGCGACTGGTCGACGACGCCGGGGTCCAACCCCGAGATCCTGGGTCTCGATCTCGACGACACGATGACGTCGTCCTCCGTGGAGATCAGCCCAGACCCGCCGTTCGCCAGGGAGTTGTACGGCCAGGCTGCCTCATCCTTCGCCTTCGGCAACGCCGAACGCGGCACCGCGGCGATCGAGCTTCGGCTCGCCTACCTGGACCGCGTGGATGGCGCGCATGACGCCGCCCGCGAGCGCCTGACCGGCCTCCGGGAGCGCGCGGGCACGACGGGTGACGGAGCGTTCGACCAGCTCGCCCGCGTCCATCTCGCCCTCCTCGACGTGGAAGACGACGTCCAGATCGAGCCGGAGACGATCGGCCGCGACATCGCGACCTGGGCGATGGCCGACGGCAGCTACAGCTACGCACGCGGACTTGCGCGACTCTGCCTGGCGTCGGCGCGACGATGGCGCGAAGCCGGTGACTTCGGGCGCGGCCATGCGGTGCTGCGGATCTCGGACGGGATCAACGCCGGCGTGGGTGCGGTCCAGGAACCCGCCCTGGTCGGCGCGGAGGCGGCCGAGTCGTACGGCGGCGCGAACTACCGCCGAGCGCTCCTCGTCCTGAGAGAGCTCGACCTCGACGCGGCGATCGCGGCGATCCCCGAGCGAGACCCGCTGTTGGCCTGGCTCGGGCTTGTCGCGCGCACCGTCGGAGCGGGCGCGGCCGCAACGGCGTTGCGCGACAGCGACGCGATCGCGCGGGCGAACAGCCGTCTCCGTCGGCTGCAGTCGATCGGCAGTTCATTGACCATCGATCCGGCATCCGGCGAGGGGATGATGGCGGCCACGGCCATGGTGGCCGTCGAGGGATCGATCGCCCAAGGAGACGTCCTCACGAGCCTCTATCGCGGCACGACCGCTCGCTCGGTCGGCCTCCCTGAGGAGGCGGAGCAGCGGTTCAGCGAGGCGCTCGAGACCGCCAGGCGGATCGAGCCCGGCGGCGGCCTGATGACGGCGGTCGTCCTCGGCACGAAGGGCGATCGCGCCGAGGCGCGCCTGATCGTCGACCAGATCGCCGCAGCCGGCGGTTTGCCACCCGACCTCGGGGCGTCGCTCTTCCTGCGTGTCGGGGCGGCGGCCGAGGCGAAGGGCGAGCTCGCCAAGCTCGATGCGATGGGCTCGCCGCCGGGACGGGCGATGCCATTGGACGAATCCGCGACACGGGCCGAGGTCGCGGTCGCGAACGAGGAGTGGGCAGCGGCTCGGACGATCGCGGATCCGGCCATCGTCGAGTTCGAAGCCCGTGTCGCCCGGCTGTCACGCGACGTGCTGCGGATCTCGATGGGCGACAACCTCGACGTCGTCAGCCTCTACACCTCGGCGATCCGCGCCCACCTGGCCACGAGCGACCCGGCCGGCGTGGAGGCGTTCCGCCTCTCGGACCGGTGCCGTGGCATGGCCCTCGCCGACCTCCTCGCAAGCGACGCCGCGACCGGCTCCGGGCCGGCGGCCGTCGCGGCGATGCGACGTTGGCTCCGCGCCGGCGTGCTCCTGGCCCAGACCTTCGAGGAGATCTCGAGCCAACCGAGCGACGATGGCCACGCCGAGGGTGACGCGGCCGCCGGTCCGGGCTCCCCGGCCGGGGCTGAGGCGCTCGCACCCGAAGCGAGTGCCGGCGCCACGAGTTCCGCCGCCGTTCGATCCCGGATCGCCGCCGCCGAGCGCGAGCTTGACGATGCCGAAGCCGCCCTCTATCGAGCGGGCGGCGGCGCCCTGGCCGGACGCTCCCAAGCTCCACCGACGCCCGACCTGGCCGAGGTCCAGTCACTCCTGGCGGCGGACACGGTCCTCCTCCAGTACCACCTCTTCGACGACGAGTTGTTCGTGTGGGCGGTCAGCGCCGACACGGCCGAGATGATCCGGAGACCGACCCGGACCGCGCTGCTGTCAGGGGATGCCCGTCGCTTCCATCGCCTGTGCGCCGACGGCATGTCGACCAAAGAGGAGCGTAATGAGCTCGGTGCCGCCCTCGCAGGGCAGCTGCTGGATCCAGTCGCAGGCCGGCTATCGGGTCGCGCCCGGGTGGTCGTGGTCCCGCACGCGGGCTTGTCCCTGCTCCCCTTCCACCTCCTGCCATTCGAGGGCGACGTCCTCGGTGCGGTTCGGACGGTGTCCTTCCTGCCTGCCGTGTCGGTGGCGCCGCGCTGGCGGGATCGGCCGTCGGTCCGGCTCGATGGCGATGCGCTCGTCGTGGGGGATCCGACTTACGAGCCCGGACGCAACCTCCGGCAACTCCCGTCCGCGCGGCTGGAGGCCGCGGTCGTCGCGTCGACGCTCGGTGCCACGCCGCTCCTCGGCGATGCCGCGACCCTCGAGGCGGTCCTCGCACGCCTGCCCGGTGCCCACGTCATCCACCTCGCGACGCACGGCCGGGCGATCGACGGGGCGCCCAACAGCGCCGAGCTCGCGCTCGCCGGCGACGGTCGCCTGACGATCGCCGACCTGATGGGCTCCGACACCCAGATCGACCTCGCGGTCCTCAGCGCCTGCGACACGGGCCGCGGGTCGGCTACCGCGAGCGGCGACGTCGTCGGGCTGACGCGGGCCCTGCTCGGAGCGGGTGCGCGCGACATCGTCGTCTCGCTCTGGCCGGTCGATGACCAGACCGCGTGCCTGACGATGGCCCGGTTCTACGAGCGACTCAGCGCCGGCTCGAGCGTCGCGGGGTCGCTGGCCGACGCGCAAGCCGAGGTCCGCCGCCGCAGCCCCGGCGAACGGCGACATTGGTACGCCGAGCTTCACGCCGCCCATGACCCGGCCGCCGAACCGAAGGCTGAGGGAACGCGTGCCTGGTCTCGCGGCCCCGACGACCCTCCGCGCGAAGCCGACGCTCGGCACCCGGCGCTATGGGGACCGTTCGTCCACATCGGCCTCTGATGGTTTCGACCCCGAGCAGGAACCAGCCGAGCAGGAAGCAGCTCACCGCGCGAGCTACGCTGGCGGCTCCAGGCCGACAAGTGCGGCGCTCATCTGCCACAGGCGGGCCGCCGCGTCGACGTCGTACGACCTCTTGCTGGAGGTCCGCGGTCTGTTGTCGGCGAAGTACCTGCCGGTGACGCCCTCGACCTCCGGCGATGAGGCCAGGTAGATCGAGGTCGCCGCGCCTTGCTGCGGCGTCTTCATGAACGGTCGCCAGAGCGGGATCAGGATCTTGTAGACCCACGAGGGATCCTCGGCACCGAACCCCGTCCGGACCACACCTGGATGCAGCACCGTGGCCGTCACACCGGTGCCCGCGAGGCGGCGCGCCAGTTCGTACGTGAACATGATGTCGGCCAGCTTCGACTGGTTGTAGGCCCTCTGCCCGGAGTAGCGACGCTCGCCCTGCAGATCGTCGAAGTCGATCGTTCCCATCGAATGGGCACCGGAGGACACCGTCACGACACGCGCCGGCGCGCTGGCCTTCAGTCGGTCCAGCAGGAGGTTGGTCAACAGGAATCCGGCCAGGTGATTCACGGCAAAGGTGTGTTCCAGGCCGTCGGCGGTGACGTGGCGGGTGGCCCAGAAACCGCCGGCGTTGTTGACCAGCACGTCCAGCCGCGGGTACGCGTCGAGCACGTCGGCGGCGAGTCGGCGCACCTCGGCCTGCGATGACAGGTCCGCACCGAACGCGTCCACAGCGGGGTTGCCAGCCGCGGCACGGATCTCGACCGCGGTGGCCTCGGCGCGCCCGAGGTCTCGGCTGGTGATCCCGACCCGGGCACCGAGCGCGGCAAGCCCGATGGCGGTGGCCTTGCCGATGCCGCTGGTCCCGCCGGTGATGAGGACGGTCTTGCCCGCCATCGACCCGGTTTCGTCTGCCACGGTCCCGGACATCTGCAGTCCCTTTCAGCTCATCGCGATGACGACCGTCCCTCGGGCATGGCCCGCGGCGACATGACCGATCGCCTCGGGGGTCTCACGCAACGGGTACGTTCCGTCGATGACCGGCATCAGCTTGCCCGCCGTGACGAGCTCCGCGAGGGCGACCAGGTCGGCGCGATTCTGGGTCTTCACGGATGGTCGACCCTGCTGCCGAACGAACATGGAAACGATCGCGGCACGGATCACGCGACCGAGTTTGCCACCCACGTGTCCTCCACCGTTGGAGAGCAACGTCCCGTCGTGGGTCAGTGCGCGCCTGGTCGCCCCCATCGAGTGGTCCCCCACATTGTCGAGGATGAGGTCGTAGCGTGGACCACCCTTCCTGAAGTCCTCCTTGGTGTAGTCGATGACGTGGTCGGCCCCGATCGAACGGACCATCTCGAGGTTCTTCGTGCTGGTCACGCCGGTCACCTCGGCACCGAACGCCTTGGCGATCTGCACGGCGAAGGTGCCCACGCCTCCCGACGCTCCGTTGATGAGGACCTTCTGGCCGGGCTTGACCCCTCCGTCGTCGCGAAGGAGCTGGAGGGCGGTCGTCGCCGACACTCCGATGGCCGCCGCCTGCTCGAAGGTCAGGTTGGCCGGCTTCTTGACGAGCTGATCCGCTGTGGCCCGCGCGTACTCGGCGAAGGCGCCCGTGCCCCAGCCGAACACGTCGTCCCCTGGTCGGAGTCCGTCCACGTCCTTGCCGACCGATTCGACCGTTCCCGCGATGTCCGTCCCGGGGACGCGTTGCTTCGGCTTGCGGAGTCCGGTCGCCAGGCGCATGAGGTATGGCGTGCCGGTCATGAGGATCCAGTCACCGACGTGGACCGACGCCGCTTGGACACGGATGAGAACCTCCTCGTCGCCGATCTCGGGCTTGTCGAGGTCCGCCGCCTCGAGGACTTCGGCGGATCCGTACGTGTCTTGAACCATCGCTTTCATGTCGTCTCACCTTCCCGCTACACTGTTGCTGCGTACGGTGTACGCTGTGTACGGTGTACGCTAACGCGTACGGTGTACGCTGTCAAGCCCTGGATCGCAGATCACCCGCGACACCACCAAGAAGAAGGGGGCCGGCGAGGATGGCCACAAGCGTCAGGTCACGAACGGACGGGCGCAATCGCCTGAGCAGGGAGCGGATCCTGCACGCGGCGATCGCGCAGGCCGACGCGAGCGGGCTCGCGGGCCTCAGCATGCGCACGCTCGCCGACGAACTCCGCGTCGCGCCGATGGCGCTGTATCGCCATGTGGCCAACAGGGACGATCTCATCGACGGGATGGTCGATGTGGTCTTCAACGAGATCGAGCTACCCGCGCTCGACGGTGACTGGACGACCGCCATGCGTCGAAGGGCGATCTCGGTCCGCGATGCGCTGGCACGTCACCGGTGGGCGATCGGCCTGATGGAGTCGCGCGCCAACCCAGGTCCGGCCAGCCTGCGACACCACGACGCGGTGATCGGCAGCCTTCGGGCGGGCGGCTTCGACATGCCGATGGCCGCGCACGCCTACTCACTCCTCGACGGCTACATCTACGGCTTCGCGCTGACGAAGATGAACCTCCCGTTCCAGGACACAGGGGACATCGCGGAGGTCGCCCAGAACATGCTCGAGCCGTACCCGATGAACGAGTATCCCAACCTCGTGGCGTTCATCACCGAGCACGCCATGAGGCCCGGCTACGACTACGCGGACGAGTTCGAATACGGCCTTGACCTGATTCTCGACGGCCTTGAACGGGCGCAGGGTTCAGGCTGAGTCGACGCCGGGGCTCTGCGCCACGGTCTTCGATCGATGGACCTCTCAGGTCGCTGGCGAGGTCGCGCTCGCGTCCAGGATGGCCAGCAGGGCCGTCGTCGTGCGCCAGTTGCGGATCGTCATCCGCTGGTAGATCGGCAGTCCCGCGATCCTGGAAAGATGGCTCTGCGACGCCTTCGCAACCAGGCGCTCGAAGTACACGACACCCTCGCCCGCCCAGACGGTGTCGACGCCTTCCCTGGTCGTCACCTGGCCGAGGACCTCGGGCGCGGTCAGCGGCTCCTTCAGGAAGATGACGTCGGAACGGACGCGATCGGCGTATGCGCCGAAGTCCGCCGGCGCTCCGGTGACCACGGCAGCCAGCTCGTCATGACTCCGGAGGACGACGCTCGCCGCGTAGCCGAACCGGTTCGAAAGGCCCTGCTCGATGCGTGCGGTCCACGCCGTCGCTTCGAGATCGTCGCCGTCGAAGAGGACATTGCCGCTCTGGATGTAGGTCGTGACGTCTATCGCCCCGAGATCGCGGAAGCAGTCCCGAAGGGCCGCCATCGGGATGATGTTCTTGCCGCCGACATTGATCCCGCGCAACAGGGCGACATATCGGGTGGCCATCGGAAGGGCAGGGTACGTCGCTACAAACCCAGATGTAGGCGCAGGGCTTCATCGATTTCGAGCATGATCGCGTATGGCACGACGCCCAGCCGGTCACCGACCCGCTCCACGGCGATCGATCGGACCTGCTCAGCCTGAGCCTTCGAATCGCGGTCGAGCCCCGTCTGCGCGGCTGGAAGCAGAACCTGGAACGGGTAGATGCGCTCGACGTTCGATGCCACGGGAATGACCGTGATGACGCCGCGACCAAGTCGCCTTGCTGTCGCGTTGGCTGCGTCGTTGCTGACGATGATCGCGGGCCGGCGCTTGTTTGCCTCGGCCCCACGGGCGGGATCGAGGTCGACAGCGTGGACGTCGCCGCGCCGCATCACGACTTGAGTCCGTCGGCGGTCGTCGAATCCCACAAGTCACCATCGTCCCGTGCGGCCCACTCCTCCCACGCAGCTTCGTACGTGCCGGCCAACTCGGCTGTGCGTAGCAGACGAACTGCTCGATGGAGCGCTGCCGATCGAGACTCGAGCCCCTGCTCCTTGGCGTATTCGTCGAGGAACTGGACGTCTTCGCCTGGCAGGCTGACACTGATCTTCATACCATGATGCTACTGCGGGTAGGTAATAGGTAGCAAGACCGGTATGCCCGGCGCGGTGTTCGGTCCTGTCGTAACGGCAGCAGGGTCGACACCGTAGTCCACGCCCCGCACCATCGCTCTGACGTCGACGCGCGTGAATCACCCCGGTGGTTTCGTGCATCTATGGGGCGATGGTGACCATGACCGAAAGCTCGACGGAGACCTCGGCGGGGTTGATGCGCCTTGCTGCGGACGGCGACGAGGTCGCCTTCGCGGGCCTCGTGGATGCCCACCACGCGGACATGAGCAGCGTCTGCTTCGTGGTCACTGGCGGTGATGCCGAGCTGACCGAGGAAGCGGTCCAGTCAGCCTGGCCGATCGCCTGGCGGAAATTGCACACGATCCGCGATCCCGAGCGCCTTCGTCCATGGCTCATCTCGATCGCCGTCAACGAAGCCCGACAGCTGTCGCGTCGTCGGCGTCGAGGTCGGGTGCTCGAGATCTCGGTCGCCCGCGATCCGTCGGCAACCACCCCATCGGATCCAGGCTCCCATGTCGGCGACATCGACCTTCGCAATGCCCTGGCCGGCATGAGTCCGGAGGACCGCGCGCTGATCGCGCTGCGGTACGTCGCGGGATTCGACTCAACGGAGCTGGCACGCGCTCTGCGCATGAGTCCCTCCGGCACCCGCGCCCGACTGGCCCGAATACTCGGCCGTCTTCGATCGGAGCTTGGCGATGGATGACATGACTCTGTTCGAGGGCCGGTTCGAGGAACGCCTCCGTTCGTTCGCCAGGGCCGGGGTGCAGTCGGTGGACTCGGCGGCGGTGGCCCGCGCAGTAGCGATCGGCCATCCCAAGAGCGCCGCCACCCGGCCGCCACGGCTCCGGCTCCTGGACGAGATCCATCGAACCCGTCAGCGGACCGTGGTCGGCCCGTGGAGGACTCGATCAACGGTCAGGACCGCACTCGGGGCAGCGGTGGTCGTCGCCGTGGTCGCACTCGGCGGCGCGTTCGTCGTGATCCAACGTGACCAGCCCGCGATCCTTGGTCCGAGCCCGACGCCGAGTGCGGTTCCCAGCCCCAGCCCCAGCCCCAGCCTGCCGGCCGTCGCCGTCCCTAGCGGCACACCGACGCCGACGTCGACGTCGAGCGCCGAGGCCTCGCCGCCACCGGTCGGCCAGACGCTCAAGTTGACGTGGACGAAGGTCAGCCTCGATCAGCGCTCGCCACAAGTCGCCTGGCTCGGCGACCAGTTCGTGCTGGTCGACCAGGACTCCGGCGCGGTCTTCACATCGGCCGACGGCTTCAGCTGGCACACCCTGCAACCTGGCGACCCCGACCCGGGCTACGTCGAGCTACTCAGGCCCAGACACATCGGAGCGGCCGTGAGCTGGCAGGATCAGATCGTCGGCTGGTGGAACCCCCAGGACGGACCGGATGTAGGCGGCAAGCCGCCGATCACCGCGCGGGACATCGTGCGGATCGTCCGCCCACCCGCAGCGCCCACGGACGCGACGCCGTTCAAGGGCAGGATCCAGTCGCTCGCCATCGGGCCCGCAGGGATCGTGGCGTTCGTCGCTTCCCACCTGGACTTTGACGAGTGGGTCGCCTCCAAGCTGGGCAAGAACTGGGTCTCGCACTACACGGGTGTCGACTTCAAGAACGGCATCCTCAAGATCGGGATGGACAACGGCCCGGGCCTCAGGGTCAACTGGGCGGACCAGGGCTTCGAGCCGGGCGACTACCTGTACGGAGGTTTCGGGTGGTTCAGCCCTGATGGCGAGGAGTGGACGCCGATTCCCGGGTACCTCACCTACGGCTTCGACGAAGTCGTCGGAGTGTCGGACGGCTTCATCGCCATCGCGCGCGGGGAAGTTTCTGCAACCTGCTCCCTTCCCGATGGCTGCGGTCCGATGTGGCATTCATCCGATGGTCTGACCTGGCGCAACCTCGGACCCATCGCTGACGGGCACGACGGACCGATGCAGCCCTGGATGGGCGGCGCCCTCGTGACCGACGGGGTCGGGACCTTCGACTTCTGGACCTCGCAGGGCTACCGCGAGCTGCCCATGGCCGCCGAGGTCCGCGCGGCCTGGAAGCAGCCGGACGCGGGCTTCGGCACGGGACCGCTCGGCATCGTGACGGTCCTTAGGGACGACGGGAAGGTCCTCGTCACCCGGGACGGCGTCGAGTGGGAGATCGCCCCGATCCCGGCTGAGATGGCCGCCGACTCGACCCTCCGCCCTGGCAACCCACACGTCGCCGTCGGCGACCGATCCGTGCTGGTAGTGATGTCGTCGGGGAGTTACGAGGCACCGATCCGGTCCCTCTGGCTCGGCACCGTCGAGCCGTGATAACCGCTAGCCCGATCGCCTGAAGGAGAGTCTGAGATGAATCGCTTCTTCTCGATTGCCGTCGTCGCGTTGTTCGTGATCGGCGGTTGTCAGAGCGGGGTTGCCTCGCCAAGCATCGGCGCCGCGCCATCGGCGCCGACCGCGCAGCCGACCCAGACCGCGCCACCAGCGCCGACCGCGCGGCCGACCCAGGTCGCGCAGCCGACCCAAGCCGCAGGTCCGTCGATCCTCCCCGCGGCTGGCGCCCTCGAACCGGGGACGTACTACCACCCCGAAGGGGTAGCGCGGTTCACCTTCACCTTACCCGAGGGATGGGCCTCGACTGATGGAGGGAGTTTCGTCTATAGGGTGTCGTCGCCGCGGCCCCGCGATCCCTACGGTGTTGGCGAGGTCCTACTCACGTACTGGACCGTCAGCCATGTCTACGCCGACGCCTGCCATCACGAAGCGACCCTGGTCGACGCTGGAACGACGACCGATGAGCTTGCGAGCCTGCTGGTGGCGCAGAAGGGCCGGGTCGCGTCGGCCGCCACCAACGTCACCCTGGGGGATTCCCGGCCAAGCGGATCGAGTTGACCGTCCCGGCCGACCTCGACGTCACGAAATGCGACGGGGGATTCATCAGGTTCTGGCCAGTTGCGGGCCCGGATGAGTCCGGCGGTCTGTGCTGCACTGCCGGCGGTTCGACCGATGTCGTCTATGTCGTCGATGTCGCCGGCAATCGCTTCGCCGTCGTTGCCAGGCACCAGGCGAGAAGCTCTGCCGAGGAGCTGGCAGAGCTCCAGACGATCGTGGACTCGATCAAGATCGAGACCTGACGCACAGCCCGTCCGTGCACGACCCTGCCATTCTTTGAACCATCCTGACGTCGTTCCCGCCAATACGGTGATCGCCGGCCCCATCGGTGATCGCAAGACGAAGGCGAGGGATGGGTGGCGAACTCGGAGTTGGTGCGGCTGGCACGTGACGGGGATCGAGACGCCTTCGACCTCCTCTTGACCACGGTCATCGACCATCTCTATCGGATCGCGCGCCTGATCCTTCGGGACTACGACAGCGCGGAGGACGCCGTACAGGAGGCGCTCGTCCGATGCTGGCGGGACCTTCCCGGGCTCCGTGATCCGGACCGATTCGATGCCTGGTTGAACCGGCTGCTGTTGCATTCAGTGACCGACGAGGCTCGGAACCGTCGTCGGTTCACTGCGAACGTGAGCGTCCTGCAAAGCGAACCCGCCCAGCCGGATGGCACGGGCGCGCTCGCTGACAGGGACCAACTCGCACGCGTCTTCGAGCGGCTGTCGATCGATCATCGAACGATCGTCGTCCTTCACCACTACCTCGGAATGACCGTGGACGAGGCCGCCACGACGATCGGCATCCCGGCCGGCACGGCCAAGTCGCGCCTCCATTACGCGACCGAGGCCTTGCGCGCCGCACTCGAGGCAGACGCGCGGAGTGGCTCGGCTAGAAAGGCCCTGGCATGACTGCCCGATCAGATCCAGACCTCGTGATCGCGGCCTGGCTCCGGGACGAAGCCCGGGCAGGTGCACCGGAGCGCCTCCTCACGGCGTCGCGCGACCGGGTCCGATCGACACGTCAACGCCGTGCTTGGTGGTCGGTGCGGAGGACCCGATCCATGTCCAGGACCGCGTTCGCCGCCGCGGCGGTCGTCGCCGTGGTCGTGCTCGGTGGTGCCTTCTTCGTGATCGAACGCGGCCAGCCCGCGATCGTCGGTCCGAGCCCGACGCCGAGCACGGTTCCCAGCCCCAGCCCCAGCCTCCGGGGCGTCGTGGCTCCGAGCTCCACGCCCACCGAGCCATCGGCAAGGCCGTCCTCGTCGGCCGGCGCGCGTCCGACCGGCGCATGGATCGCGACAGGCGCGATGGGCACACCCCGCCAAGAACACACCGCGGTGCGGCTCCTCGATGGCAGGGTCCTCGTGGTGGGTGGCGCCAACGGCGATCAGAACGACCTGACCGCGGAGTTGTACGACCCGAGCAGCGGGACCTGGTCCGCCACCGGGAGCATGGTGAAGCCCCACGCTCGTGGCTTCCTGGCGACGTTGCTGCGGGACGGCAAGGTGCTCGTGGGGGAGGACGTCGAACCCGGGACGGACCCCTCAGCCAGCGGGATCTTGGGCGCTGAGGTCTATGACCCGGCGAGCGGGACGTGGACCGTCACCGGGAAGATGGTCAGCGTGGTCCGCGAGGGCATCCCCACGTTGCTGCGCGACGGCAAGGTACTGGTGGTGCACCCTGACAGCGCCGAGCTGTACGACCCCGACACGGGGACCTGGACGGCAACGGGGAAGATGATCACACGGGGCCTCGGCGCCGGCGCGGCCGTCTTGCTGCCGGATGGCAAAGTGCTCGTGCCGGGCGGCGGCATCTACCCCAAGATGCTCGACTCGGCCGAGATCTACGATCCGGACACGGGCTCCTGGACCGTGGTCGCCAGCATGCACGGAGCGCGCGACGAGATCACGGCCACGCTCCTACGCGATGGCAACGTGCTGGTGGCGGGGCCCAGCAGTTCGTTCCCCTGGTCGTCCGCCGAGCTGTTTGACCCGGCGACGGGGAGTTGGACGGTCACCGGGGACATGGTGCGGCCCGAGGCGTCCTACCGGTCGGCAACGCTGCTGTTCGATGGCACCGTGCTCGTGACCGGTGCCGGGTCGGGCCCTGAGCTCTACGACCCGGGTACCCGGTCGTGGACCCCCTTCTGGCCCATGCTCCAGCGCCACGACGTAGCTCCGGCCACGCTCCTGCTTGATGGCAGGGTGCTTGTGTCAGGTGGCGGGGGGCGTTCAGCGGAGCTGTACGACCCGGGCGCGACTTCCACCGCGTCACCGCCACCCACGCTGGCCCCGACTCCGGTGCCGACCCCGACGCCAACCCCGGTCCCGCCCCAGGCAGGTCCCGTCCCACCGGGCGCACGGACCTGGAAGGTCAAGGTCAGCAACAAGAGCTCCGAACCCGCGACGCTGTTCGTGGCCGAGGAAGACGAGCATGGCCTCCTGGGGCGGCTCGTCGGGTCCGCGACCCCGAACGTCGTGCCAGCCGGCGCCACGGTGACGGTGACCTTCCTCCTTCCCGCGAAGGGGACGGGTTGGGCGATCTTCGTGAACCCGGGACCGAACGAAGGGCCGTCAGCCGGGCCGGCCGAGATGTCCCTGCGCGGCCAGCTCCACATCAATCCGTACGGGCAAGTGGGCTGGCTGAGCCCGTGAGCGACTCGATGTATGGCGCTCTCGTGCGGCAGTACCGATCAACAGCCCGATTTCGCCTGAAGGGGTGAAGAAATGATTCGCTCATCTTCGTTTGCCGTCGTCGCGGTGCTCGCGATAGCTGGCTGTGCGACTGGACAAGGGATCCAAAGCGGGGCTGCGTCGCCGAGTGCCGGCGGGCAAGGCGCGACAACAGCGAGTTCTACCCCGACGCCGTCCCAGGCAGCGACGCCGTCGCCGATCATGTCGCCATCGGCGAGTCCCGTGCTCAACGGGTTCCCGGAGGCGCCGCTCAAGGCCGGCACGCACACGATCGCACCGTTCGCGCCGCCCAACGGAGAAGGCGTCTGCCACCAACCTCCACAGCCGGGATGCACCGAAACGGATCTAGGCGACTCGCTTCGCTTCACGCTCACCGTCCCCGACGGCTGGTTCGGAGCGGGCCACTGGGTCTGGCCCGCGGAGAAGGGGAACGACGCGCCCGGTGGGGCCGGCTTGTCGATCGAGCGCGGCGCCTGGCTGCTCGAAGATCCCTGCAAGGAGAACGACACGAATTGGATCCCAGTCGGGCCCACGGTCGCCGACTTCGTCGACGCGGTCGCGAAGCATCCCATCCTCGACACGACGACGCCGGTCGATGTATCGCTCGCCGGGTACTCCGGGAAGTACTTCGAACTCCAGGCTCCGGCGGACGTCCACGACGACGCCAAGTTCAACCCCGATTGCCCTTACTACCGTCCATGGGAACCCGGCATCTACGCTCAGGGCCCGAACCATCGCTGGCACGTGTGGGTCCTCGACGTCGACGGCGCTCGCGTCGTGATCTCGAGCAGCGACTACCCGGGAACGTCGGCGGCGCGTCGTGCCGAGCTCAAGGCGATCGTGGACTCGATCAAGATCGAGTCCTGAGGCGCCATCGGGTCGAGTGGCATCCACCACTCGACCCGACGCATCACCCCTCGTCGCCACCCGCCGGATCGATCGTCCGCGCTACAGGTCCATCGCGTTCAGGCGATGCCGAGCGAGAACGAAGAGGACGGCCAGCGCGACGAGCCAGGCGACGGGCGTCACCAGGGATGCCGGGCCGCCGAACAAGATACCCACGGCCCAGTCGAAGATCGAGCCCGGGAAGAAGGGTGTGACGGCTGGGACGACGCCACCGACGATCTGCGGTGCCACGAAGACGGCCACGGCGATCGCGCCAACGGCGGCCTGGCTCGGAACGAATGTCGCGGCAGTCAGTGCGACGGCCACGAAGAATGCCGGAACCGTGATCAGGGTAACTCCGAGGGCGATCACGACCGCGAGATCGGGGAGGCCATACAGGACGGTCACGAGGGCCGTCGTCAGCGCCAGCGGGATGACGATCGCGGCCACCCAGAGGATGAGCGTCGAGGTCAGCCACTTGCTGACGAGGACGCTCGTTCGCGACACAGGCTTCGAGATCGTCCAGGCCAGCGTTCCGCTGTCGCGCTCGGAGAGGAGCAGGCTCATCGTTGCGAAGATGACCGCGAGGACGATGAACTGCGTGCCGATCGCGATCATCAGGTTGTCGAGAGGCTGCACCGACAGGACCTTCGCCGGCCCGTCACCGGGCTCCGCCGGGAAGGACCGGACCGCCCACTCGGTGATCCGGGCGTTGGCGGCAGCGAGCGTGAAGACGAAGGTCGTGACCCCGGCGACGATCCACGGGCGCTTGCCGTGGAGCCACTCGGAGAAGTCCTTGCGAACGAGATTGCCGAGGCCGAGAAGCCGCGGCCGGGCTGGGTCCGCCTGCCGAACGGCAGGCGGTTCGAACGTCGCGGTGTTCATGCTGCACGCTCCTTGGAGTCGATGAGACGGAGGAAGACCTCTTCGAGGTCGACCCGCTCGGGCGCGTTGGTAACGAGGATCAGGTCCGATTCGACGGCGTGGCGGGTCACGGCTCGCTGGACCGCTTCGGTCTGGCCGGGACGCGCTTGGATCAGGAAGGTCGCGAGGTCACGGTCGCGAGACTCGAGCTGGACACACGCGACACCGGAGAGTGCCGCGAGTTCGCCGGCTGTGGAGTCCGTGACACCGCCCACCACGACTCGCACTCGATCCCGAGTGAAGCTGCTGAGCAGCTCCTGCGTCGGCGCGGCGCGGACGAGGCGGCCCTGGTCGAGGATCGCGACATGGTCGGAGACCCGCTGGACGTCATCCAGGATGTGCGTGGAGTAGAAGATCGTCGCCTGCCCGCGCAGGCCTTCCATGAGATCGAGGACATCACGTCGGCCGATCGGGTCGAGCGCACTGGCGGGCTCATCGAGCAGCAGCACCTGTGGCTTGCCGATGAGCGCCTGGGCGATGCCGAGTCGCTGGCGCATCCCGCCCGAGTAGGTCCGCGTCGGGCGATCGGCGGCGGTCGTGATGCCGGTCATCTCGAGCGCCTCGTCGATGCGACGCTCGACCGGATCCTGGACCCAGGGGTAGTAGCCGGCGACGTAGCGAAGGGTCTGGCGCGCCGTCATCCAGTCGTAGAAGCGCGGGTCCTGGCCGAGGTAGCCGATGGCCTGCTTATACGATTCGCCCGCCACCAACGGGACGCCTGCGATGGTGGCGCTCCCGCTCGTTGGGCGGCTGAGACCGGCGAGGATCTTGAGCGCCGTCGTCTTGCCCGCGCCGTTCGCGCCGAGGAAGCCGTAGATCGAGCCCTGCGGGACCTCGAGGCTCAGGCCTTCGAGGGCGCGGACCCCGGGGTAGTGCTTGGTCAGATCGGTGGTGCTGATGGCTGAGGGCACGTGAGCTCCTTTCGGTGCGGGGACCTTGTGGTCCGGTCTCCACCGTGGGGGCTCGGGGATGGCACGGCATCCGGGCAAACACCGAGGACGACACCGGTTTCTGCCGTGAGCGATGGCTTGGCGCGGGTCGGCCCTCAGGTCGGCGCGGTCTCCTGCGTGCTCGCAAACCATCGCGCGACCTGGAGACGGGTATCGACGCCCAGCTTGTTGAAGATGCTCGCCACGTGACTCTCGACCGTGCGCTCGGAGATGAACAGACGCGCCGCGACCTGCGCGTTCGTCGCCCCATCGGCGACGAGCTCGGCCACCTCCATCTCGCGCCGCGAAAGGGGTCCCTCGGTAGGAGGCGTTTCGGGGGTCGGGCGCCGGGCGGCCGATGTCGGGACTTCGAGCGCGTAATCGACGACCTCGTCGCGCGTCATCTGCAGACCGGTTCGGTAGGCGGACTCGAAGCGGGTGCTTCCCAAAGCGGCGCGGGCATCGGCTCCTGCACGATCGTGGTCGGCCCGCAAAGGCTCGAGAATCGAGATGGGGATCGATCGCCACATCGCTTCCGCCGCACCGAGGAGTGTGGCCGCGCGCTCTCCCGAGCCCAAAGCCATGGCGATCGACGCCAGAGCCTCCATGGCTGACGCCATCCCGGTCAAGTCGCCAAGGTCTCGCTTCAATTCGAGGCACTGACGGGCATGCAGGTCTGCCGCGGCCGGCTCGCCGCGATGGAGCGTGGCGACTGCGAGGAACTGGCGAAACGTGGCACGCTGCCACGTTTCGCCCAGTGCTTCGCTTTGACGGAGGCCATCGGTGGCGAGCGCGATTCCCTCGTCGAGTTCGCCACGGAAGGTTCGCCCGACGGCGAGCAGGACAGTGGCGCTTAGCTCGAGGAAGCGCGACGCCATGGTCCGGGCGAGGTTGATCGACTCGGTGCCGTACGCGATCGTGTCGTCCCAGCGCCCCTGGAGGTAGGCCGCAACACCGAGGCCCTGTAACGACCACCCGACGAGTTCCGGGTCGGACGTGGCCCGGCCGATCTCGAGCCCTTCGGTCGCCATCCGAATCGCAGTCGATTGATCCCCCGACTGGGAGGAGAAAAGGGCCGAGATCCAGAGCAGCGCCCCCCGCGAACGACCGGGTGCCGGCATCGATTCAAGCAGCGCGGCAAGCAGGCGACGAACATCGGTGGCCGGACCCTGCGCGGCCCAATAGACCCAGAGATTCCCACAGATCGCTACGCCTGCCTCGGCCTCGCCTGGATCGGACAGGCAGAACTCGAGCGCGGTCCAGAGGTTGGCGCGCTCGACACTGATCCGCTCGAAGGCTTCGACTTGTCGGGCGTCATTCGCTCCGGCGATCGATGCGAGCGCCCGGATCCAATCTCGATGACGGCGTCGGAAGCTCGTCTCCCCATCGGCTTCTCGCAGCCGTTCGCGGCCGAACTGGCGAAGCGGTTCGAGCAGCCGGAAGCGGTCGGCCGCCTCGTCGTGTCGGCGCTTCAGCACGGACTTCTCGACGAGCGACCCGACGAGCTCCGGGATCGCCTCGGCGTCGAGCCCGTCGCCGGCACACACCGCCTGGGCCGCGTCGAGCTCGAAGCCACCGGCGAACACCGACAGGCGGGCCCACAGCGATCGCTCCGGCTCGCTCAGCAGCTGGTAGCTCCAGTCGACCGCCCCGTCGAGGGTCTGCTGGCGGGGCGAGAGGCTGCGGTCGCCGGTGCCCAACGCCCCGAGCCGGGCGGCGAGTCCACGATCGAGCGCGTCGAGGCCGAGGGCATTGAGGCGGACCGCCGCCAGCTCGAGCGCCAGCGGGATGCCGTCGAGGTGGGTGCACACGCGCAGGATCGCGGCGGCGTTGGCGGCGTCCACGGCGAAGCCCTGCTGGACGGCACCGGCGCGCTCCACGAACAGGGCCACCGCGTCCGACCGCAGGAGGGCCTCCGCTGAGGTGTCGCCGTCGTCGGGCAGCGACAGGGTGGGCACGTCGATCACGACCTCGCCGGTGACCCCGAGCGCCTGCCGACTCGTGGCCAGGATGCGCACCTCGGGACAGGCGCGCAGCAGCGTTCCGGCCAGGACGGCCGCGGCGTCATGGACGTGCTCGCAGTTGTCGAGGATCAGGAGCGGCCGCTTGTCGGCCAGATAGTCGCTCAGAGTCGAGACCGCCCAGCTCGATGCGTGGTCCTGGAGTCCGAGCGCGGTGAAGACCGCCTGCGGGACGAGCTCCGGGTCCGAGATGGGCGCCAACTCGACGAACCAGACGCCATCGGGGTACTGGCGGGTGCTCTCGCGTCCGGCGCGCAGGGCGAGCTTGGTCTTGCCGACCCCGCCGGCGCCGGTGAGCGTCAGCAGCCGCGTCGAGGCCAGGGCCCGCTTGAGCTCGGCCAGGCCCTGGCGGCGGCCCACGAAACTCGTCAGTTCGACGGGCAGGTTGCCGGCATCGTGGGTGGTTCGGGTGGGCGCCACGGCCATCGGAGCCTAGTCCGGTGTCGGTCCTGGGGCAAGGCCGGAGTCATTGGAATCAGTGTCGGGCTCGGTGTTTGTCCGGATGGCGTGGCTCCTCCTTCCAACGACAGTGGCCCTTACCGACGGGCCGGTCTCCCGGATCTCGATCGGACGGAAGGAGGACCACGATGCCAGCCCCGGAGAGCGCCGAGATCGTCGAGACCACGAACGCCCCGGCCCGCAAGGCGTGTTTGACCCCAGGCTGCCCGTGCAAGGACGCGAGGATCGTGTCGCACCGCCGCGCTGCGTTCTACGCAACCATCGCCCGTCGCGCCGGCGAGACCGCCGATCGGGTCGTCCCGGTGGAGCCCGGCTGGCGGATTCCCGCCGCTGTGGCCGCTGGTGTCGACCTGCTCCTCCCGCTGCCCAAAAGCGTCTGAGTTCCTCCCCACCGCGAATGGGGGCCCAGCCCGCTCGACTGGATGTCAGGAACGCGCGCCGGGTCCGGTCGACGACTTCGTCGCCGCCCAGATCCGCCGCGAGGTCATGGGCAGATCCCGCATTCGCACGCTCGTCGCGGCGGCGATGGCGTTGGCGATGGCCGCGGGGCCGGGCAGGATCGAAGCTTCGCCGATCCCCTTGGCTCCGAACGGTCCATCGGGTGCCGGGACCTCGACGATCAAGGTATCGATCGCCGGGAGCATCGCGGCCCTCGGGATCGCGTAGTCAAGGAAGGTGCCGGTCAACAGCTGCCCGCGCTCGTCGTGGATGAGTTCCTCGTACAGCGCCCGGCCGATCGACTGGACCGCACCGCCCACCATCTGGCCCTCGACCAACGCGGGATTGAGCGCCCGGCCCACATCCTGGACGACCGCGTAGCCGACGAGCGTCACGAAACCCGTTTCCTGATCGACGCGGACGTGGGCGAGGTGACCGGCGACCGATGGCGCGAGGACCGTGTGGGCCGTGGCGGCGTGTCCTTCGACCGGCGGATGCTTCCCACCCCACGCCTCGTTGAGCGCCGTTGCGAATTCGGCGACCGGACGCCCGACTCCGGGAGAACCGCGAGGCCGCACGATCCCGTCGACGATCTCCAGGTCAGCTGGCTCGATCTCGAACTCATCTGCCGCGACATCCAGGAGTCGGTCGCGCGCCTCGGCGACCGCCGCCTGCACTGCGGGGCCCGAGGCGTACGTGATGGCACTGGCGTTGCTGGTCGGCGACGGAGGCGCGGACGTCGTGTCGGCCGTGACGATGGTTACCGCCTCGACCGGGAGCCCGAAGGTCTCGGCGGCGATCGTGGCGAACGCACTCGTGGCACCGCTCATGTCGACGACGCCGGTGATGACGGTGATCGTGCCATCCGGCTCGAGGCGACAGGTCGCCGCGGCGGGCTCCTTCGCGCCGAGCCAGACGCCGATCGCGAGGCCGACGCCCTCACCGGGTGGCAGGTCGCGCCGGCCGGTCCACATCGGGTGCCCGTTCAGTCGGTCGAGGCACTCGACGGCTCCGATCCGCGGCCACGGTGTGTCGTCCACCATCGGGTCGCCTTCGACGACCGCGTTCGACGCCCGGATGTCGACCGGATCGAGGTCGAGCCGTCCACACAATTCGTCCACGAGCAATTCGAGGGCGAACACGCCCGACGGACCCGTTGGCGCTCGATAGTTGCCAGCCCCGAACCGATTGGTGCGGACACCGAACGCCCGGACGTCGAAGGCCGGCCAGCGGTACGGCCCGGTGATGAGCTGCGCGGCGAACCACTCCCAGGACGACTCGGTGTACGCCCCCGCGTCGTAGGACATGCGGGCCTCGAGAGCCTCGAACCGGCCCGAGCGCCCTGCTCCGATCCGGAGATCGATGACCATGCCCTGGGCCGGATTGGTGGCCGCGAAGTCCTCCTGGCGGTTCAGGACCAGCCGTACCGGTTTGCGAAGGCGGAGCGCAGCCCCGGCCACGAGTGGCTCGATGACGACCTGCTTGCTGCCGAAGGCACCACCGAGTGCGGCCGCCGTGACACGGACCCTGGACGGTGGGAGGCCGAAGATCTTTGCCAGCTCGTTGCGGGTCTGGAACGTCCCCTGGGTGCTGGCCGTGACGGCGAGGGTGCCATCCGGCTCGATCCAGGCCGTTGCGGCATGTGGCTCGACGTACGCCTGATACGCCCAGCTCACATGGAAGCGACCCTCGACGATCGCGTCGCAGCGGGCAAACGCCTCGATGACATCGCCACGGTGCTCGTGGCCGCGGCTGAAGACATGGGCCTCGTCCGAAATCTGGATCGATCGCGGCAACGTCGACGAACGGCGCGAGGCGCTCCACGTCGACCTGGACGAGGTGAACGGCATCCTCGGCCGCGGTCTCCGTCTCGCCGACGACCAGCGCCACAGGTTGTCCGGCGAAGACCGCGACGTCCCGGGCGAGCGGCTCGTATCGGCGCTCATCACCCTGGCCGACGATCGGGAGGTCGTGGGCGGTCAGGACGGCCACCACGTCTGGCACGGCCAGGGCCGCTGCGGCATCGACGGCGATGATGCGCGCGTGCGCGTGCACGCTGGGGACGAC
Source organism: uncultured Chloroflexia bacterium (assembly GCA_963833705.1). Classification (GTDB taxonomy): domain Bacteria; phylum Chloroflexota; class Limnocylindria; order Limnocylindrales; family CSP1-4; genus SPCO01. Next base: position 51,552 of record CAWHYQ010000006.1, read on the forward strand.
ACGCGCGTGCAAGAGGCCCGGCACGGTCAGGTCAGCTGCATACCGGGTGGCGCCGATGACCTTTTCGCGTGAGTCGATCCGCGGCCGCCGGATCCCAACATATCGGGCCGCATCGGCCATGGGCAGGCCTCCTGCGGTCAGTCTACGGGCGCGCGACCGCGCCGCGAGAGCCTGTCAAGACTGGCATGAAGACCGGGTCGCCCGAGGTCATCGGCTCGCTGGGGTCACGCGACGGCCGCTCCATGGCAGACGGTCGCGGGCGTCCATCCGGGTGTCTCAGCGAACGACTGGACCGACTCGACCGTCTTCGAGTCGGTGGTCGGGCAGTCGGTGCTGAACGGGGTCTCGTGAGGCTTCGTCCCCTGGCCACTGCCGCCTCCGACCCGATCTGAACCTCAAATTGTCTCCAAGAACCGAATGATCCTTCGAACACCGCGATACGGCGGCGAAGCCGCGGGACGAATCCCGGGCTTCGGCCGTCGCCTCGGAGTCGTCGTTATCGGCCGATGGCGCCGTCAACGTGTTCCAGGAGGCATACACAACTCGTCGTCGGTCAGTCCGACGTTCTTCCAGTCGATCCTCAGCTGCCCCGCCCAATAGACGCCTTTGACGGAGCGGCATGTCCAAAGCTGACTCGAACTCGTGTCGGACTGCGCGGCCTGCCCGCTCGACTCGCCTCCTCGCAGTTGTTCGACCTGCTCGTAGCTCGTGTCGGACTGCGCGGCCTGCCCGCTCAAAGCGATGCCCCGGCTGTGCTCGACCTGCTCGAAGCTCGTGTCGGGCTCCGCGGCGTGTCCGGCCACCGAGCGCATCTGCTCGATCTGGTCGAACGAATGGTCGTCGGGCTGCCGCTGGACGGCACCTGTGGGCGCGACGCACGCCGACAGCATCATCGACCCAACCAGGCCCAGTCCCACGATCCTGGCGATCCCCGAAGTTCCACGCATCCCAGTCCCTGCCTTTCGTTGCTTCTCGACGGCTCCATTGGCTCGTCGCGAAGACAACCTATGGCCGGGACCCCTGGCGAATCATCGGGGAGCTCCCTCATCCTCGACCGTCGCGTCCTCGGGCGAAGCGAGGCGGGACGCCAGCTCGGTGCGGTTTCGAGCGCCCACCTTGCCGAGAACGTTCGAGACGTGGCGCTCGATCGTCTTGCGCGACAGGAATAGCTGTTGGGCGATCTCCGGATTGCTCGCCCCCGCGACGATGAGCCGGGCCACCTCTCGCTCTCGCTCGGTCATCGACGTTCCGGCTGCCCCAGCCGCGCTCCTGCGCCAGGTTCGGACCCCCAGCGCCCGTAGTCGTTTCTCGCCCACGCGGGCGAGGTTCCGCGCGCCGGCACGCTCGGCACGCTCGGCAGCCACACGATAGGCGTCGGCCGCCCGGCCGCGGTCGGTAGCCTCCAGAAGGTGGCCCCGATCGAGCAGGTCCAGGATCGCGTCAAGGCCGCGGTCGCCGGCCTCGGCTTCGCTCAGGAGTCGGTCGACCTCTTCGAGTGCCGCCTGCGGACCACCGTGGGCCGCGGTCCGCAGGGCGTGCGCGCGCCGTGCAACGTGCAGGCTCTGGGCATCCGGCGGCGCCGGACTCCGGTCGAGCTCGTCGGCGGCTGCGGTTGCCTCGCTCACCCTGCCGACTCGGAACAGCGCCTCGGTGGAATAGACGTCGAACTGGAGCTGGCATTTAGGGCATGCGACCTCATGCGCGAGGCGTTGCCCGATCTCCACGTGGCGCGCAACCTCGTCAGCGGCCGCCGGTCCGTGGAGCCAGGCCAACCACGCCGCGGCTGCTTCGTGGTAGGCGATCCGGTAGTGGGGATCGGCTTCCCCTTCGGCATCTTCGAGGAGCATCTTGAGGGCCAGGCGCTCGTCCCCACGGGCGAACTCCACCTCGTGGCGAACCGTCCGCGTCCGGCTGCGGATCCGACCGAGATCGCCGACTCGAACTCGCAGTTCGTGAGCCTCGCGGGCTACCCGTTCGGCCTCGGCGAAGGCCCCGATGTCCAGAAGCGTGTGTCCGAGCCAGTGGCCCGCTTCGATCGCGACGGAAGGCAGGACCCTGTGCCGCCCTTCGTCCCACGCCTCCCGGAACCGGCCGGCTGCCTCCACGATCCTGCCCTGCCAACGGAGCGCGACGCCGCTGAAGATCACGGACATGCCATGACCGGACTCGTCGAAGCCTCGGGCGATCGAGGTCAGCTCCTCGGCCAGCGCAGAGACTTCAAGTCCGTCGGCGCGCTGGATCGCGGCCTCAAGATTGAGCTGCAGCGCGTCGAGATAGGCGCGCCGCGCGTCCTCGTCGATCGCCGAAGGGCCGCCTGCCTCATCGGCGAGGGTCCGGACCGACCCGAGCGCCCTCCGCGCCAGCGCAGAGCCGGCGTCGGTCCGATGCTCAAGCCACATCACGGCGTGCGCTTCGAGGACGTCGACCGTAGCCCGGAGGGCGGGCGGCACGTCGCTCGCTCGCCTGCACCGAGCGATCCAGGAGCGAAGCTCATCCAGCCGTTTGAGCTGGTAGGCAGACTGCGCTGCGCCGAGGGCCGCGCGGAGCCGACGGTCATCGGTCGGTGCGACGTCGGCCACCAGCCTCCAGCGCTCGAGGGCGAGCTCGTGCTCGCCGACTTCCGCAGCCAGGGCCGCGACGGCCTCCTGGAGCTCCAGCGCTTGTAGCTCCCGTGGATCCGCCTCGGAGGCGATCGCGGCGAGCTGCCGAAGGCCATCGCTTCCCAGCCAGCGCCGCCGCGGAGCCGTCGCCAGGCGGAGCGCGAGGTCGAGCACGGGCGCCCCTGCAGCCTGCCGATGCTCCAGGGCGGTTCGAAGGCTCCGGAGATCGTCCGGCGCGTTGGCCTCGAGCAGCTCGGCCACTCGAACGTGGAGCCGCCGGCTGGCGTCGTCGGGAAGGTCGCGAGTCGCCGCGGCGCGGATCAGGTCGTGAGCGATGCGAGCCGTTCCGGCGGACGATAGGACGACGCCGCGATCGACGAGCTCGGATAGCGCGCCCGCGATCCGCTCGGGCGGCCATCCGTCGACGCGGGCGAGCTCGTCGACGCTCGCCGGCCGACCGACGATCGCAAGAACAGCGAGCAAGCGGCCGGCATCGGCGCCCACTCCTTGCAGTTGCAGCCGAACGACGGTCGTCGCCTCGGCTGTCGGGTCCCGCCCGGTCGCTATCGCCTGCATCCAGAACGGCGAACCCGACGCCTGGGTCCAGACCTCGGCTGCCGCGGTCGAGTCGAGGGCAGGATCGAGCCCCTGCGCTAACAGCACGCCATCGTCGAGATCGAGAGGCCCGAGCTCGAGAACCCGGAACCGGTCTATGCCAAGCGATCGCCGCAGGGCTTCGCCGAACGTCGCGGCGACGGACGAGGGCCGGGAGGCCGCCAATGTCAACAAGGATTGGCCGGCACCGGTCGCCGCTCGCACGAGGTAGTGGCACAAGGCGAGCGAGAGCTCGTCGACCCACTGGAGGTCGTCGATGGACAGCACGGCAGGCTCAACCTGGCGCAGGGCTCCGTGCACCGCTTCGAACAGACGGATCGGCTCGAGGGTCTCGGGACGGTCGTCCGCCAGGGTGGCGATCGGATCGCCTGTCCTGTCCACGGTGACAGCCAGGCGACGGAGCATCTCGCGTGTCGCCGCGAGCGGCACATTTCGCTCGGGTTCGTAGCCCAGGACAGGAAGGTATTGCCCGAAACCCGGCGGTTTACCTGACTCGGCGAGCAGGCGGGTCTTGCCCTGTCCCGGTTCGCCCAACACCAGGATGGCGGCCGGCTGACGGTCGCGCAGAACCGAGCCGGCGATTGTCGGCGATCGCGCTGAGCTCATGATCGCGACCCACGAAGGGCGAGGCCATGCGCCTAGCCTACTCAGGCACGCCAGCGCATCGCCCAACGACGCCTACGCGACCACGATCTGGCCGCAAGCGCGACCGATGCCTCCGCTCCTGCCCCTGAACGTTGTGGCAGCGATCGGGGCGTGATCTACTGCGGATCCTGCGAGCGCTCGGCGGCGACGAGCTGAAGGCTTGTGTCGCGAATCGGTTGAGGCGTCAAGCCGGTTTGAATGCCGACCTTCGATCCAGTCGAATCGCCGCCACGCCGAGCGTGAACCAACCGGCCAGGAAACTGATGATCCCGATGGCGACGAGGAGCATGCCGAGCCCCCACAGATCCTGACTCACGGCGATCGCGCCGGTGAACCCGACCGCCGGGCCGATCACGAGGGCCAAGGCCCCCGTGCGCGACAGAACGGATCCGCGGTACGTCGCGATCCCGAACGCTGCCGAACCAAGGCCCACGGCGACCAATCCGATCGGGAGAGGGCCATCTCGCCAATCGCTCGGGCCGGTGCCAGCCAGATCGCTGACGCCCGCGATGAAGATCAAGACCGTTCCGACGGCCGTTACCGCAAAGGCGGTCCAGACAAGCCACGGGTTCGAACGAGCCTGGAACGCGCTCATCCCTGTGAGCGCCACCAGAAGAGCAGCCAACGCGACGAGGAGAGCGATCGTGTTGGCATTCACGGAGCCTTCGGTGTGGCCGCCGGTCAAGGCGATGACGATGACGATCAGCGATGCGCCAACGATCGCCGCGATGCCGCCAATTCGAAGCGACATGGTGAATCTCCTTGCTTGCTGCGTGGCGACGCCGTGCCCGCGCAGCCGGAGCTGGGCGTCGAGGGCGCCGAGGAGGATGTCCGATACATCGAACGGCCCGAGGGGGCGTTCTTCGAGGATCGCCTCGAATTCGTCGCCGTAGCGAGCCCGCCAGCGGGCTGGGTAGAGACGGATGAGGAGCGATCTCATGGCTTGGTCCTGCCAAGCTGGGCTAGACCCCGTTGCGCGAAGGCCGACAGGTCCCGAAGTTGCTCTGCCAGGTTGGACGCCCCGACCGCTGTCAGCCGGTACGGCCGGCGTCGGTCCTCGGGCGGCAAGGCCTCGATGAGGCCCTGCTCCTCGAGGCGAACGAGGGCCGCGTAAAGCGTGCCGGCGCCCATCGGCCGGCCAGTGCCCTGCTCGACGTCCTGCATGATCGCGTAGCCGTGCTTCGGCCCGTTACTCAGGCTCACCAGGATGAGCAGCGACGGTTCGGCGAACCGTCCGAACTCCGGGATCTTCCTTTCCATCCGGCTCCCAATCCTTACGATTGTCGATATATCGATGAGCGATATATACGCCCCGACGCGAAGTCGTGTCAAGCCCCTTCACTCCGCAGCGTTCGAGCGTTGTGCTAACGGTCTGTGAGAGCCAAGAGCTGTTGTCTGTGAGCAGCGCCTATACTCGCCCTCGCGCCGACATAGCTCAGCGGTAGAGCAGCTGTTTCGTAAGTCTCCCGCGATATGCGCAGTGCTACCCCGAGTGGAGGCCCGATACAAACGGGCACACTTATCAGCTATTCGTTTTAGGGGTTGCCCATCCAGGATCGACGCTGCGACCCGCTTGCGTCCAAATCGACCCTGAGTACCCGAAATCGCTCGGCACCCCTACGCGGGGCCGATGACCTCGACGTTCATCCCGAGCTCGGGCCATCGAGCGTCCGTGGTAACGACTCGGCGCGCTTCAAGAACGATTGCGGTCGCGACGACGAGCGCATCAGGGAGACGGAGACGAGTCCCGTGTCGCGCGCGCAGCTCGGCAGCTCGGCGGGCGATCTCTCGGGTGGCGGGCTCAACCGACGCCGGAAGGGCCTCGAGGAAGTCGTCGACGGCATCGCCGCTCGCTCCGCTCTGCCTTAGCGGCGCGACGAGGATTTCGGCATAGGCCGACGCGGGGACGATCAGCCGGTCCCCTCGATTGCGGGCGGCCGAAAGAGCCTCGCGGGCACGCTCGTGATGCGCATCGTCGGAGTTCAAGATCGCGATCAGCACCCCGGCGTCGAGAATCGTCAGGTCCATTCGCGCCGGAGATCATCGAGGTAGCCCTCGGGATAGACGCCGGTCAGGGCTCCCGCAAACTGCTCGAGCGGATCGTCTTCGCGAACAAGGGTGATCTGACCGGGTCCGCTGACGTCTGCGCGAAGCCGATCTCCAACCTTGAGACCCGCCCCAGCCAGTGCATCAACTGGCAGGGTGACCTGGTGCTTACCGCTGATCCGCGTCCGGCCCCGTCGGCGATGATGCTTTACTTCCTCAGTCATCGGCAAAGGATAGGTCGCGCCACCCTTGTTGTCCAGCCGTACCTTGTGGCCGCGGGGACCGCGCCGTCCGCTTCCTGCAGCACGTCCAACCTCGTGGGCTCCATCGTCACACAACCACGACCTCAGTTGATCATTCGAGGTTGCGCGGCAGTGGAACTTCGACCGGCGTCACGGTCGAGGTTGGCCCCAGCCGACCCCGTCGGTGCAGCGCGGTCCATGTTGACAAACGGCGTCGAACGGCAGCAACACCTGGGGCTCGCCGCCGTCGGGCGTGATGACGGCCAGTCCGCCCGGTTGGTTGGCCGGGGTCCACTCGGCGATGACATAGCGTCCGTCGGCCGACCAGCCGTCGTGCGTCGCGCGCTCCAGCAGCAGGTGCGCACCGCTCCCATCGCTCTTGGCGACATATAAGTCATAGGCCAGACGATCGGATCTCGGGACGATGAACACAATCGACGTCCCGTCAGGCGACGACGCCGGCGCATAGGCTGCTTCGAGCGCCCGGCCCTTCCCGATGAGGAGCTGACTGTAGCCGCCCGCCATGTTGGCCCGATAGACCCCACCATCGGCGGTGTTGAAGTAGATCCAAGTGCCGTCGGGGGACCAGGTATCGGGCCCGGCGACGCCGACAACGTCTCCGCTGATGGTCCGCTTGTCGGTTCCGCCCGTCCGGATGACCGCGAGCGACCGGATCCCGCTTGACTCCTCCGTGAAGGCGATCCAGCGGCCATCCGGGGACCACAGCGGATTGTGGGCGGTGATCCCCCGAGGAGTCAGCGGCGTCGCGGCCCCGGTGGCGATATCTGCGACGAGGATCCGCGCTGGTCCACCGTCCAGGATCACATCCGTCGCCAGGAAGCGCGAGTCGGACGACCACACGTCGATGGCGTCGGTCCAGCCTAGGCTCAGATCGGATCCGAGCTCTCGGCGACCCCGCCCGTCGACTTCGACTACAAAGAGGTGCGACCGACCGCCGCCGGTCGTCCAGAACGCGACAAGGCGGCCGTCCGGCGAGCGGCTGACTCCGTGCGCTGCGTCGCCGCCCAACGGGATCGTCCGGGCGGACCCATCGAGGGTGTCGAACGCCCGGAGCTCGCCCCCGATGGAGACGACGAGCGGTCCGTTCTGGATTGGTTGGGCCCGGTTGAGTGCCCCGACGATGACGATCGCAGCCATGGCCGCCAGGATGAGGAGGACGACGAGACCGGCTGCACCCACCCGGTTGGGGATCGACGGCCACCCAGCGTGGGACACGACCAGCCGAAGGTCACGCTGTAGGCGTCCTACCCGGCTCGCGTCGGCGACGCGTGCGGCACGAGCGCGCGGCTTGATGTCAGCATATGTGGCCCCAACGAAGGCGGGATCGGGATCGGACGGAACATCGAGGCGCCGGATGAGGGCGTCGATCCGCTCGTCAGTCATCTCGATCCTCCTCGGCGAACGCTCGACGGAAGCTGTCGCGAGCGCGGAACAGCAAGGACTCCGTCGCTCCCCGGCTCCTGCCCATCAGTCGCGCCGCCTCCGCGACGGGCAGGTCGTCGAGCACGACGAAGACGAGCACGGCGCGCTGGCTGGCCGGGAGCGACCTAAGGACCTCGCCGATCATCGTGCGGTCCTCGAGCTCCAGCCCGGCCCCCGGGCCCTTCTCGAGCTCGATCTGACGGACCTCCATCCGCATCTGTCGGCGCTCTTCTCGTTCGATCGCGCGAAAGTGGTCGGCGAGCTTGTGGCGAGCGATGCCGCACAGCCACGTGACTGTGTCGGCCCGGCCGTCATAGCGGGATCGCTGCTCGATGGCGGCGATGAAGGTCTGCTGCGTAAGGTCCTCTGCCAGGGCCACGTCGCCACCGCTGCGGCTCACGAGGTAGGAGTAGACGCGCGGCAATGTCCGCCGGTACCACGATTCGAAGCCGATATCGTCGGCGAGCGCTCTCGACAGCTCATCGACACCGTTCGCGACCGTCGTCTGGGCGGACATCCGCGCTCTCGACCTCGTTCGATCGACGCTACTGGACGAGCAGGACGCAGAGCGCGGCGTCGCCCTCGTCGCCCAGGCTGAACAGCCCATGGTGCGTGCTGTCCGGCAACCAGATCCCGACGTCACGCGCAAGAGATCGCATGCCTTCGATTCTCAAGACATTCCCGTCCACCGTCTCAGAGTCGCTCGAGAGGTCGCCCGGCACGAGGAACCGCTCAACCCAACTGAGATCTTCGGCAAAGTCGACGGCCTTGCTGGTTCCCGTAGGCGACAGGCTTAGGGTGCCGCGAACCTGGGTCTGCACGATACGCTCGACGAGCAGGCCGTCACGGTACCAGCGGGTGGCGTGGCGAGTGTCGGTCAAGTCCAGATAGACGGTCCCACAACCGGGATCGCCAGGGTCCTCGTTTTCGGTGGTTCCCACCGCGCTCGTGTCGCATTTCACCCACGGCCCGTCCTCGTAAGGGACTCGAAATGTCGGCAACGGCGGCGTCAGGGCCATCGGGTCAACGAGGGTTGAGCTGAGGTTACGCCGGCTCCGCCGAGCAACGCGATGGCCGCCGCCGCCACAACAGCCAGGATGCGTCGAGGATTTACCGCGGCCCTCCCGGGCTGGTCGTCAAGTGCTTCGCGCCGGTGTCTCCGGTCGCTGCGGGTGAGTCGCTCCTGCTGCGTCAAATCATCCGGAGCGAATCGCGCCGACTGGTGCCTCCCGCAACTGCCGGCGCACCCCATGCCTTCAGCCGGCAAGGCATCGAATGATTTCCAACCGCAGGAGCGACCAACCGGCGTGACCGAGCTTCGCGACAGGGGACTCGAATGATCCGTCCAATCCAGGCGCTGGCCCGACCGCCTGTCGGAAGGCGGCGAATGGCGATATGGATCCTGTCGGCTGCCATCGTCACGACCGCGTGCAGCGGACAGGCCGTCGGGCCGGGCGCGGCCTCAATTGCCACCTCGCGCCCCTCGGCCTCGCCGACGACCGCCGTCCTCCCGTCGCCGACGACGTCGCCTGCACCGCCACCGGTGGGGCGCCTGGTCTTCATGCGCGCCATCGGGGACCTCGAGTCGCCGTTCACTGTGAATACGGATGGCACCGACACGAAGCCGCTGCTGCCCGCCGGCGGGGGCCCTCGGTGGTCACCGGACGGAAGCCGCCTCTCGATCGTCGCCGACAACCGTCAAGGGCGTCTGTTCGTCGGCCTGGTTGACCCGGATGGCTCGCACTACGTCCAGTTCAAGAGCCCTGACCCAACGCTGGATCTCGGATGCTTCGCCTGGTCGCCCGATGCGTCGAGGCTGGCGTGTGAAGGGTGGGACGACACCGATCTCACCCGTAACGGGATGTACACCGTGCGCGCATCGGATGGCGGAGGCCTCGTCCGCGTGACGACGTGCCCCAACAGTTGTCATGACATTCCCACGGACTACTCGCCCGATGGCCGCCAGATCGTCTTCAACCGTCAGAAGCTCCCGGACGAGGCAGACATCACGCTGATGGTCGTCAACGTCGACGGCAGCGGCGCGCGACCGATGAGCGATCAAAGGATCGGCGGAGGCCGCTGGTCACCGAATGGCAAGAGGATCCTGGCCGGCGCGAATGGATCGCTCCTTCTCTTCCCGATCGACGGCAGCCCGATGCGCACGATCAAGATCGCGTCCAATGCGACCTTGAATCCAACCGATGGAGCCTGGTCCCCCGATGGCGAGTGGATCGTCTTCTCGGGCCATAGCTCGACCGGGTTTGACCTCTACATCATGCGGACCGCCGGCACCGACCTCCACCAGGTGACCGATACCCACGGCATCTGGGAGGGAGGCGCCGACTGGGCGGTTGCTGCGCCGTAAGCACAGTCATCAGCTATTCGAGCGCTGTGCCGGCCGAATCGGGCGTTGACCACGTTCGACTTCGAGCGTGGGAACAGCTGCTGTTTGAGGTCATCGCCTATACTCGCGCTCGCGCCGACATAGCTCAGCGGTAGAGCAGCTGTTTCGTAAACAGCAGGTCCTCGGTTCAAATCCGAGTGTCGGCTCCACGCCCCGGCCATGGCCAGCGGCCCATCAACGTGGGCCGACGAGCATCTCCGGATCCATCAGCCCTTGCGCTTCTTCCAGTCACTCGCGCTGACGCCCGCCGCACGCACCGCGATCCGGATCTCGCCGGGACCTGGATGCGGATCGGGGAGGTCCACGAGCTCGAGGACCTCCGGGCCCCCGAAGTGACTGAAGCGGACTGCCTTCAGTCGAGCTACGCGTTCGAGATCGCCCTCCACTCCCGAAGCCGGAGCGCGAGCAGCTCGGATCGTGCTTGCAGGTCGCCGCCGTCCAGGGTGAGCATGTCGCCCGGATCGGCGCGCAGATAGACACCGGACGTCCGCTCGCGTAGCAGAGGGTCGGCGTCGGACCGAGAGATCCAGTAGCCTGAGGCTCGGTCGATGTCCTCCAGGCGGATCTCGCCCGTGCCCTCGAGCTGAGGGGCGTTCGGGTGCCGCGGTCGCTCACCGTTGTAGTAGTAGAAGACGCTGGGCGGATCGCGGCGCTCCTTGGAGGCCACGCTCCAGTATCGGGAGGAGAGGGTGCCGTCCTCCTGCCAGGCTCGGCCCGCGACCTCGAGGCCGCCGTCCCGATCGCGCGAGATCCGGAGGAGGCTGATCGCCGACGGCTCGCGCTCGCTGCGCAGGGTGAGCGAGTGCTGCCACCAGTCTCCCTCGAGCCGGGTCAGTCGACCTTCATCCTCGATCGCCTTCCGGAGTTTCTGGTTCACCACCCGCATATCGGCCGCCGTCAGCGCCTCCGGGTAGCGCACCGCCGTCATCCCGAGGAGATCTGTCGGCAGCTTGGCACCCTTCGCATGGAGGATGAACGTGCGGCGCATGCCCAGCGCGCCACCGAACAAGCCGGCCTCGAAGACCACGTTGTCTCGCGGGGAGGCCTGACCTTGCGCGGTCGCGTCCGAGGGGTTGCTGGTCCAGTCATCCTGCGCAAAGACGAACGCGGCGAAGTCGACGTCCCGGCTGAGCTCGACCAGTCGGTCGAGGGTGGAGACACCCGGGTTGAACACCGTGGTCCACGGTTCGACCTCCGCGACTTCAGAAAGCCCGCGCGACAAGGCCTGCACCAGTTTCGCCTGCTTTCCCGAGGAGCCGAGGAAGATGCGGGGCTTCATATTGCGGTCGATCCTAAGCGCATCTGGACGTCAAGGCTCGTCAGGACGTCGGAAGCGCTCCCGCTGAGATGAGCACTTCGTGCGCCGCGCTGAATGCCTGCCGACCCGCCGGCGCGCCGCAGTAGGCCGTGACATGGACCAGGGCCTCCCTGATCTCGTCGACGGTCACCCGCAGGTCAGGGCTCCGTTCGTGTAGATCCCGACCTCCTTCTCGGCCAACTTGCCGTAGATCCAGACCTCGCGGCTTCGCACCACGCGGGTCAGTTCCTCGGTGCCGGCGTCCTTCGGCGCCTGGACCGTGAGCGCTCCATCGCGCTCCACTGTGAGTCCGACCGTGCGGCGCCGCTCGCTGCGCCGGATCGAGAGCGTGAGGTCGCCGACAACGAGTGCCTAACGCTGGGGCATGGCCCGATTGGGCATATGTGCATGCCGACGGAACGTGGGGGAACCGCTACGACGACCCTGAAGGCGAGTATCGCGTGCTCTATGCGTGCACCGAGCGCCTTGGCGGCTTCCTCGAAACCCTCGCCAGGTTTCGCCCAGATCTGGAGGTCGTAGCGGGCATTGCAGTCATCACTCCGGATCCAGCGGACCCTCCTGCCCTGGCGCCGGGCGAGGTACCTCGAAGCTGGGTCGGAAGACGGGGCGCAGGGGTCGCAGGGCTGTCCGGCACCCCCTTTGCGGTCGTCGGGCACAGTGAGACGTTGGCGTACCTGCGAACCGCTATGGCCACCCGAGTCTTGCACTACAGCCTCGGCTCCGACTTCGACCGGCGACTCACCGCGGCGCTGCCTTGGCGATCGGGGCCCCAGGATGAGCCGTGGGGCCGCAGGGCCGGCCCTGTAGGTGGCGATGAGGACGCTGGTCGCCCGCGCCAACGTCGAGGTACATGCCGCGCCATCGTGCACGATTTGCGCCTGACCACGTCTCAGGGGCTCACCGGCCAGCGACAACCGATCGACGTGTCACCCACTTCGGACGGCGACCAATCCCGCCCTCGCGATCCCGCGCTCGTCCACCTTCCGCGGCCAGCCTGGACGAGCCAGGGGTGCCGTTGCGACGCGCTTAGGTCCCCTGTCGAACCCCCCTCGACCGGGGGTCCTTGTGTCCTCCGCATCGAGCCTGACCCTGCCAGGCGTTCACCATACCCAAGGGCGCCAGCGGTGACGGCGATCAGGGCTTCTTCGTCGCCTGCCAGGTCCCCGTCAGGGAGAGAGCCGGGTTGCTGCAGGCGATGGCCGCCCACGTCCCGGACATCGACGTGCCCTTGAGCACGCCCGAGAACTGGACGGGTTGTGGGGTCAGGAGCCAGCCGAAGGTGACGCTCGCTCCAGCGACGGTGCCGTTGACCGGCCCGTTCGAGCAGTCCGTATTGGTGATCTGGACGGTGCCGCTGAAGGACCCGCCCTTCTGGACGAGCTCCATCGTGAAGTCACCGGTGGTCCCATACCCGTCGATGACCCACGTGCCATCCCACTTGCCAGTGAGCTGCGACTCCGTTTGACTCGGGCTCGGTGACGCCTTGGGTTGGTGATAGGTGACATCGATGAGCGCGAAGCCGGATGGGCGCATCATCGTGGTCAGCTTTGGCTCCGCGGCTTGGTAGATCGCCTTGACGGTCGATCCAGCGGGGGTGGCGGAGGCGGCGCCAAGGAGGATCGACTTGACGACGGCGGCGAGCGCCGCCATCTCGGCTCGGTCGACCCACGCGCTAACCCCCATCTGGGCGGTCACCGGATCCCCGTTGTCCGCCGTGTCCTTGCTTTCGGTTGCCGTCTCATAGGTCAGCGCGGCAGCGCCGTTCTCGTCGACCTGCGCTTGCCCGGCGACATTGGTCGCGTGCGCGCCAAGCCCGCTCGCGTCCCAGACCACCGACGACCCCTTGACCGGGATCGACGCCAGCTGAGCATCTGCCAGGGAGGCGCAGTCGGCGACATCGTCGGCAAACACATCCTTGCCCGACACGACGCTCAGATCCACCTCGCCCGCGACCGGATCCTGACCCACGATGCCGTACGCGATGGCTTGCGGATCCGGCACGACGCTCACGGTCCACGCCCGAGCCAGGCTCGTGGCGTAGCTCAGCAGGGCGAGGGCGCCGATCGTCTTGCGCAGGAGCGCGGGATCGCCGGCGTACTTGGGCGCGTACAGGTCGATCAGCTGCTTGAGCCACGGCGGCGGGGCCGCTGTCGAGTCGGCGATGCCGTCAAGCGCGGCCGACAGGTAGGCCGATATCGCGGTGCAGAAATCCGGGCCGCTGACCAACACGTTGGATGGACCGGAACTCACGCCGCCACCGCCGCCGACGTCGGCCACGAAGGCGATCAGGGCGAGCGTCGGGAAGACCGTCGCCTTGGCGTCCGATGGATCACCGTGAGGGAGCACGGAGGCCGCGAGCTTCGCTGCCGGGGTCGTGGCCGAGGCGGCCCAGCCCGCGATGAGCCCACTCACCGGCCCGCCCCCAGCGGCCGCGCTCAGGGCGTCGAGGTCGGCGCCTTTCGTGCCGCCCCCGCCCACACGCTCGAGGGCGAGGTTGCGGACCTGGAGGCGGAGGAGCCGGACCGCTGACCGTTGGCCCGTGACGGCCGTGATGGGCACGGCATCCGACGGCTGAACCCGGGTCTCGATGCCGATGCTGGCGAGATCGTCGATCGCTCGCTGCACGTCTGCTCGGGTGAATGCCTCCGTGCCCGGAGTCGGTTGAGGGGAGGACGCACCACTCGAGCCTGCCGGCGACGGCGTCGAGCCGCAACCCGCCATGATCACAAGCGTCAGGCCAGCGGCCAGCAGCGTCCTGCCGCGGGATCGGTGCAGCGGATCCCCGGCCGATCGGCTCATCGGGTCAGGGCCGTGGCGCTGCCGGTGCTTGCGAGGTCAGCCATCGGTTTCGCGGGACGGACGCAGGACGTCGGGGTGGTCGCCGTCGTAGTGGTCGTTGGTCTCCATCGGTCCCCCACGACATGCGGGTCAGGTGGGTACCGCAGCCTCCGGAGAGGGTACCAGCCCCGGCAAGGCCGATTTCTGTCGTCCAATGGCATCCGCGCTCAACGTCTGTCGGGCGCCCACTACCCCGATCGGGATCCGGAAACAGGGCAAGACTCTTCCGTCCTGGGAACAGTCTGTGGATCAGGCGATCACGGGTCGATCTCGCTCACCTTGGACGTGGATCCCCTTCAGTACTATGGCGGTGGCTATCGCGCATACCTCGAGGCTGGGTCAGCGGGACCGTCGGCACGCACGAAAACGAAGACCTGCTAACTGAGCGGCCTACGCTCGCATTCCACGCTCGGGCCACAACGCTTAGGCCGATCTGGTTCGTAAACAGCAGGTCCTCGGTTCAAATCCGAGTGTCGGCTCCACTCCCCCGTTTCGTGCTCAGGAAGCCCTGCTATCTCGTCTGTCCGGACCGATCGGGCGGCCCGTGTCGCCTGGCCACAACGCTCGTGGCGCGGGAAGACCTGCTAACTGGACAGGATCGTCGAGCCCTCACTCACGGGCCTGGTCGGCCAGCGCCTCGGGTTCCATGCGTGACTGGACCCGTCGAAGACCTGCTGTCTTGCGCGCAGCCAGGCGATGCGATGGTAAGACCTAGTTTATCGATTCGATAGGTTGACTCTTACTCCACGGCACGCCTATCGTCACGGCATGGACAGGATCGGGCGGGAGCAGCTCGAGACGGCGCTCTCTGCCCTTGGCGAACTGCTGGCGGCCCGTGGGGTGCGCTACGAGGTCGTGCTCGTCGGCGGCGGCAACCTGATCCTGCGCGGGCTCATCACCCGGCCGACCACGAAGGACCTCGACATCCTGGGCGAGCGCGCACTCGACGTCATCAGGCCACTTCGCCCGATGCCCGAACCGCTCCGCGATGCCGTGACCGATGTCGGGCGTGCGTTCGGACTCGCGGACGACTGGCTCAACGTCGGACCCGATTCGCTGCTCGACCTCGGCCTGCCCGACGGGTTCGTCGAGCGGCTCGAGCGCCGGGACTTCGGCGGGCTCGTCGTGTGGCTCGCGGGCCGCTACGACATGGTGTGCTTCAAGCTCTATGCCGCGGTCGACCAGGGACCGCGGAGCCGGCACTTCGGGGATCTCGTCGAGCTGCGCCCAGACCGTGACGACCTGCTCGGGGCCGCTCGCTGGGCGTCGACCCACGACCCGTCGCCCGGCTTCCGGTCCCTGCTTGTCGAGACGCTTCGCGCGCTCGGCGTGGAGGATGCCGATGGCCAGCTCGGGTAGCGCCCTCCAGGGTGCGCTCCTCGACCGGGCGTGGATCCAGTGGGCCGCGCTCGGCGTCGACGCCACGGTCGAGCGAGACGACGCCGTGGTGGATCCGGAGGCCCTCATCGCCCTGACGGCGGAGCTTGGCGATGCGGACGCGCGACTGCGGGATCTCAGCACCGACTGGTGCGTGGCCTACGGTCGGTACGTCAATGGATCCCGGCTCAAGCAGGTGTGTCGCGAGCTCGGGACACCGGGCGATGCGATCGGCGAGTACGTGGCCACGGTCGCGGCATCGGGCGGGCCATCGTGGCCGATGGCGACCCAGCCTCGTCCCGGGTACGAGCGACGAGGCAAGGCCCGGATGGACACGGCGACATCGCCGGCGCGGCTGCGCATCCGGCTTCGTGCCGCGTTCGGCGTGAACGCCCGGGCGGACATCCTCGCCGCCCTGCTGGCCGCCTCGCCGCACGACCTGACGGCGGCCGATCTCGCCCGGGCGACCCGCTTCACCAAGCCCAATGTCGCCTCCGCCCTCGATGCCCTGATCCTGGCGGGCCTGGTGACGGCGCGTCCGGTCGCGAACGAGCGGCGCGTCGGGTTGCCGCCGAGGATCCCCCTCCTCCCGGGGCTCGACCGCCGGTCGCGCAGCCCGACTGGGTCTCCCGGTTCGGCGTTGCGCTCGAGGTCCATCGGTTCGCCGAACGCGACGGCATGTCGACGACCGTCCGTGCGATCGAGGCGCGCCGCCTCATCGAAGGTCTTGCACGGCGGATGTCGGCCGAGGGCATGCCGATGCCGAACCTCGACGCGACCGGTGACGAGTTCGCATCCGCCTTCGATCGATGGCTCGTCGACTTCGTCGACTGGCTGCGAGCGCCGACTCGAGAGTAGAACAGAGCGAAACCAGTCGCCGATTGTCCGCAAGGAAGTCAGCCGCGGGGTGCGGTCAGCGGGCGAGGAACTCGGCGGCGACGGGGGCGAACGTGTCGTGGTACTGGAAGATGCCGCCGTGGCCGGAGTCGGGGTAGATGATCAGGTCGGAGCCGGGGATGCGGCGGTGCAGGTCCTCGGCGAGCACGGAGGGCACCATCCGGTCGTTGTCGCCGTTGCGAAGACCTGCTAACTGAGGGATGAAGTGTCCACGGCATTGACAACGCTCCTGTCGACGCCTATGACTTTCCCGACAGGATTCCTGGCCGGACGGGTGCCGCTGAGGGAGTGGTCGCCATGGTTGCCCACGAGAGTCTGATCCGGGGGCCGCGGACGCGTCGCCTTGGCGTGGTCAGCTGCACCGTCGCGGTGCTCGCGGCGCTATTGTGGAGCGTCGCACCGGTCAGCGCCGCCAGAGACAAGTTCGCGTGGAGCCAGTCCTATGACGACGTCCGTTGGGATTGCGGTTATCCCGTCAGGGTCGTCGGCACCGAGTCGCACGTGGTGAAGACGAAGGTCGACAAGAAGCTGCCGGGCGTGTCGTACGTGACCGACAGATTCGAGTTCAGCGAGGTCTGGACGGCCCCCGATGGTCGGTGGTTCACGCTCTCCGGCCACGGGGTCAACAAGGACAAGAAGGGCAGGTTGGTCGGGGGTTCCGTCTACCAGTTCGCGTTCGTGGTCCTCGGTCAACCGATGACGATCACGGACTCGTCCGGAGTCGTCGTCCTTCGCGACCGGGGGACTCTGACGTTCGACTACACGATCGACCTCGCCGACGGCACGTTCACCTTCCTCGGGGTCAGGATCAGGGGCCCGCACCCGATCTTCGAGGCGGGTGTGTGCAAGTCGGCGGCGCCACTCATCGGAACGGACTCGGCGCGATATCTCACACCGAGACCGATCGGCTCGACCAGCTTCCCGATGGGGTTTTACGAATACCTACCGCCGAGTTACCAGGCCGCCGGCTCGAAGAGCCCGCTGCTTCTGGCGTTCAACGGCTACGGGGAGAACGGCGACGGGACGGCGGCAGGGCTGACGACCCTGCTTAGCACCGGCATTCCGCGGTTCATCGACATCGGCGGATGGCCGACCGACCGCCCGCTCGTGGTCCTCGCGCTGCAGCACGTCGAGGCGCCACCCGGGTTCGACTTCTCCCCGTGCGACGGCGTCGAATGGGGCGGGTCGTGCAGCATGCAGCTCCAGCACGATCGCAACAACACGTCGCCGGCCTTCTGTACCACGCCCGACGAGGTCCATGACTTCATCACGTACGCGGTAGCCCACTACAACGTCGACCCCGCCCGGGTCTACGTCACGGGGCTCTCGTGCGGCGCCTACGGGGTCTGGGAGTACCTCGCGAAGTACGGAAACGAGCAGGTCGCGGCCGCTGTGCCCATCGCCGGCGACGGACGGCCCGCGTGGACGGCGACCATCTGCGGGTTGAGCTCGGTCGCGCTCTGGGCCTTTCACGGCGCTGTCGACGACCTCATCAATCCCAACGGCAGCATCGAACCGACGACCAAGCTGGCTGCCTGCCCAGGAGTTTCCGCCGATCGGGCGAAGCTAACCGTCTACCCAGATCTCTTCCATGACGGCTGGGATCAGGCGTACAGCGGATCGTTGGGCGACGACATCTACACGTGGATGCTCGGCTTCAGCAAGCAGTGACCTGGCGGCTCGCAGCGTCGAGCGAGGCGCCACGTAGGGCGAAGCAGGCTGAAATCTGCCGAGGTCCAACTCGCCGCGAAACGAAGACCTGCTATCTGAGCACCATGCGCTCGCGGTTTCACGCTTGTGCCACAACGCTCAGGCCGATCTACTTCGTAAACAGCAGGTCCTCGGTTCAAATCCGAGTGTCGGCTCCATCCCCTTGGGCCTATCCATTCGTCGCCGGTGACGTTTGGAAGGAGGAGCTCGTGGAGCGTGACGACCCCGCCTACGAGGGCCAGCGCGAGTACACCCCCTTCTTCCTCAGGATCTACGACCCCCTGATCCTTGGCTTGTTCAGGCCGTTCGCTTGGCGGTGCCCGACGAATCGACTGGTGGACGAGTACCGGCGCCACGTCGGCCACAGGCACCTCGACGTGGGTCCCGGTACTGGCTACTTCCTGGAACGAGCCGGCATACCTGACGGCAGCCCTGTCACCCTCCTCGACGTGCATCGATCCTCGGGCTAGCCGGGCGCCATACCTGGTTGGCGCGGAACCTCCTCAAGGCCAACAACCGGCGGGGCACCTTCGACAACCTCGGCGACACCCAGGAGGGCCTCGGCGAGATCCTCGAGGCATCGTTCGAGCGAGTGGAGCTGGAGACTGTCGGCTCGATTTCGATCTTCGCGGCCACGAATCCGCGCACGAAGCCGTCGACGATCATGGCGGCGCCGTTCGGCAGCTAGCGAAGGGGAGCCTCATGAGCGAGTACGCCGTCGTGAACCCGGCCACCGGGGAGACCGTGGCCCGCTACGACAGCTTCACCGATGCCCAGGTCGAGCAGACACTCGCTGCGGCCGTGGCGGGGTTCGAGACGTGGCGGAAGTTCCCAGTCGCCGAGCGGGCCGGGATGGTCCGCCGGGCGGCCGAGCTGCATCGGGAACGTCGGGAGGAACTGGCCGCCATCATCGTCCGGGAGATGGGCAAGGTGAAGGCTGGGGCGCTCGCCGAGGTCGACTTCGCCGCCGACATCACCGAGTATCTACGCGGATCAGGCGGAGGTGATCACTGCCGATCAGCCGCTCACGATCCTTGGCGAGGGCACCGCCGTGATCCGGCGCAGCCCCTTGGGTGTGCTTCTCGGGATCATGCCCTGGAACCTTCCCTACTACCAGGTCGCCAGGTTCGCGGCGCCGAACCTGGTCCTCGGCAATGCGATCGTCCTGAAGCACGCGTCGCAGTGCCCCAAATCGGCTGCCGCGATCGAGGCGATCTATCGCGACGCCGGGCTGCCGGAGGGGGCCTACCTCAATGTCTATGTCAGCGCCGAGCAGGCCGCGACGATGGTCGCCGACCCGCGGATCCAGGGCGTATCGGTGACGGGCTCGCAGCGGGCCGGGGCGGCGGTCGCCGAGCTGGCCGGGCGGCACCTGAAGAAGGTCGCCCTGGAGCTCGGCGGCTCGGATCCGTTCCTGGTGCTGGCCACCGATGATCTTGATGCGGTGGTCGCGGCGGCGACCGCAGCGCGCCTGGACAACACCGGCCAGGTCTGCAACGGCGCCAAGCAATTCATCGTGGTGGACGGGTTGTACGAGGCGTTCCTGACCAAGTTCACCGCGGCGATGGCCGCGGCGCCGGTGGGTGACCCGCTGGTCGAGGAGACGGTGCTCGGGCCGCTGTCGTCGGTTGCCGCGGCGGCCCGGCTGCAGGACCAGGTCGATCGGGCGGTGGCGCAGGGCGCGACCGTGGTCACCGGCGGCTCCCGGGACGGTGCGTACTATCAGCCGACCGTGCTGACCGGCGTGACGGCAGAGATGGAGGCCTATCGGGAGGAGTTCTTCGGACCGGTCGGAGTCGTCTACCGGGTGGCCGACGAGGACGCAGCGGTCAAGCTCGCCAATGACACGAGCTTTGGCCTCGGTTCGTACGTGTACAGCAACGATCCGGAGCAGGCCGCCCGGGTCGCCGATCGGATCGAGGCGGGCATGGTCTACATCAATCTGGTGCTGGCCGACAGTCCCGAGCTGCCGTTCGGCGGCGTCAAGAGCAGCGGTACGGCCCGTGAGCTGGGTCTGCTGGCGGCCGATGAGTTCGTGAACAAGAAACTCATCCGCACCGCCGGCTAGCCCTTCGCCGACTTGTCAGAACTGAGAACGAGAAGACCGCTTCCGAGCATGGTCCGTTGGGCGGGCGCAAGGGCTCAGGTCACCCCGAGCGCAACTCGCGCCGCGTCCGCGGGCGCAATGGCGAACCCTTCAGCCCACGCCCCATCCGCGAGTTCCGCTGAACGCTGGCGCCGCACGGGAATCGCCGCTGCGTCCCGGACCAGCGACGCGCCTGGATCGATGCCGCCGACCTCGCGCACCCGAGCCGCTGCGCCATGCAGGGTGAGCGCCGTGCGGTCGCGGTCATCTGGGAATGTCGCGCCGAGTCCGTCGAGGGCCTCGGAGAGCGTCCGCAAGTCCTCGACCCGCTCGGCGCCCTCGATCGCAGCCCTGAAGTCGCGCCGAGCCTCGACTATCGCGCCCGATCGAAGCGACAGTACCCCGAGCAGGTAGTCGCAGCGCGCCGTACAACGGACGTCGCCAGTCATCCTGAATACGGGCACGGCTGATCGCAGTAAGGCAGCGGCATCAGCCGTCCCCCGGCGCACGCCCAGGTGGCCGAGGCCCGATCGCGCATGGGCGGCTTCGCGTTCGCTGCCGTGTCGCGCGGCACGTTCGAGCGCCTCTACGAGCATCGTCTGCGCGGCATCGAGATCGATCCCCTCGACCACCAGCCGCATCCCGGATATGTAGAGCACGTTGGCCACGCTGAGCTCATCGCCCGTCGCGGCGAACAGATCGCGGGCGCGCGCCCAGACGAGCATGGCTGCGGCGGTCGGCTCGCTCGCCCCGAGGCCGAAGAGAGCCTGGGCGGCGCCGCGACGATCACCCACACCGACGAACCACTCGCGGGCGCTCTCGAGGAGGCGCCGGGATTCCTCGGCTCGTCCAGACGAGCGAGCGAGCCGGGTGCCCAGCTCGACCTTCGCGCGGGCCACGGTACGGGCATCACCGAGGTCCTCGGCCAGCGCGAGGGCCTCCGTCGCAAAGACGATCGAGGTGCGTGGATCCCAGGCCTCGATCAGGGCTGAGGCGGACACCAGCGCTCGAGCCCGAGTCGTCGTCGGTGTGACCTCCGGCGTGGAGACAAGCCCGATCGCGCGAGCGATCCACTCCCGACGACGGTCGTACTCCTCCCAGAATGGGCCTAGCGCAGCGATGAGCCTCAGTCCGGACTCCCGCTCGCCCGACCGGTGCGACCAGGCGAGTGCGGCGCGGATGTCGTCGACGTCGAGCCGGATCCGGGCCGCCCACGCCGGCGCGTCCGGGCCGATGAGGTTGGCCTCGGCCTCATCCGCCCGGTCGGCGTAGAACGCCGCATGACGCCGCTCGAGCTCATCGAGCTCTCCCGATGCCGCCGCCTGTTCTCGCGCATAGTCGCGAACGGGGAAGAGGAGGCGGAACCGGTCGGCGGTTCCGGGACGCGTGTCGGCCTCGACGAGCGATCGGTCAACGAGCGACGCCAACAGCCCGACGATCTCGCGCCGCCTCATTGGCGAGTGGCCGCAGATCGCCTCGATCGTCGCGAGCCCCGGGGCACCAGCGAACACGGACAGCCGGGCGAAGAGCCGCTGCTCGCCGTCGGTCAGGAGCCGATGGCTCCAATCCAGCGAGGCTCGCAGGGATCGATGGTGCGAGGCGTTCGACCGTCCGAGTGACGACAGGGCGGCGAGGTTGTCATCGAGCGCGGCTTCGATCTGCGCCGGCGAGTATGCCCGGACCAACGGCGCAGCCAGTTCGATCGCCAGCGGAAGACCGTCGAGACGGCGGCAGATCGCCGCGATGGCCGCGAACTCCTCCTTCCCTGGCCGGAAGTCCGGTCGTGCCGCGCGAGCCCGGTCGTGGAAGAGACGGGTCGCGTCGTCTCGGACGTCGATCGCCTCGTCCCGAGCCGGCGACGGCGCCGCGCGGGATCCGAGTGGACGGACGGTGTAGGTCACCTCCCCATCGAGTCCGAGCGGCTCACGGCTGGTCGCGAGCACCTTGACCTCGTCAGACGCACCCACGATCGCGCGGACGACGTTGGCGGCGCCGGCGAGGACGTGCTCGCAGTTGTCGAGGACCAGCAGCCCTCGGCGATCGCAGGCAAGCCCAGCGAGCGCTTCGATGGGCGACCGGTCCGGCGCGGGTTCACCGCCCAGGGCAGCAAGCACCATGTCGGCCACGACCGCGTCGTCCGAGATCGGGGTCAGGTCGCAGAAGACAACGTCGGCGCCTTGCGCAACGGCAGGATCAGCGCGACGCAACGCGACCTCGATCGCAAGCCGGGTCTTGCCGATCCCGGGAGCGCCGACGAGCGTCACCAGTGGCGTCAGAGCAAACAGTTCTTCGACCTCGGCGAGCTCGCGCAGCCGCCCGACAAAGCTGGTCATCGGCTTCGGCAGCCGGTGGGCGGAGGGGGAATTCGCTCGGAGGAGCGATGGCCCGATCTGCGCGAGCGTGACCCGATCGTGGACACCGAGCTTGCCGAGGAGCGCCGATACGTGGCTCTCGACCGTGCGGACCGAGCATCCCAGCCGCTCGGCGATCTCGCGGTTGGTCAGCCGCACGACGAGCAACGCGAATACCTCGCGTTCGCGCTCGGTCAACCCTGCTCGAGCAAGGCCATCCGGGGATGTCGGCAACGACGCCGCCCTTGTTTGCGGCTCCACGGCGGCAACGATAGCGATGCGTACGTAGGCTGTCTCCGTAGTCGACACGGATGACGCGGCTGCCGCGGGGGTCGACGCTTCCGGCAGTGGCCGGGCACCGGCCCAACGATCAGGAGGAGCCGACATGGCGGTCACGGTCGCAACCCTCGTTGCAGAGGCGAAGTCGCGGATAGAGAACCTGACGGCGGACGACGTGGCGGCCGAGCTTGCGGCCGGCACCGCCCTGCTCGTCGATCTCCGTGAGGAGGATGAGCGGACGCGCGTCGGGACGATCCCCGAGGCGATCCCCGCTCCAAGGGGGATGCTCGAGTTCTGGGCAGACCCGACCAGCCCTTACCACCGGCCCGAGTTCGATCCGGAGGCCAGGATCATCCTCGTCTGCGCGTCCGGGGGGCGCTCCGCGCTCGGGGCCGACACGCTTCGTATGCTGGGCTTCGGCCGGGTCGCCCACCTCGACGGAGGGGTCAAGGCCTGGATCGCGAGCGGACGGCCTGTCGCAGCGTAGGATGAGCGTCGCCGTGTCCGCGCTAAGCTCCGAACCGCCTGGACGGAAGACGCCGTCATGACCGATCTCGAATTGCTCGGCGGGTGCTGGCTGGCCGCGCTCACGGTCCGAGACTACGATCAGCTGGAGCGGCTGCTGGACCCTGAGGTGAGGTTTCGAGCGCTGGTGCCTCACGGGCTTCGAGAGGCAAGTGGGCCGGTGGACACCGTGCGCTGGCTGCGCGCCTGGTTCGGCGAGAGCGACGTGTTCGTCGTCCGATCTTCAGGGGTCGATCGAGTGTCCGATCGAATCAGGGTCCACTACCGTGTCGATGTGCACGAGGAGGGCGGCTGGTACACCGTCGACCAGACCCTCTACGCGGTGGCACGAGACGATCTGTTCACGGACGTCGCCCTGGTCTGCTCCGGGTTTCGGGCGATCGATGCGCCCGTCGATCTAGACCCGACTACAACCCGAGCGCGTCGTGACTAGCATGGGATGACACTTGGCACCGGAGGTGTCCCACGGCTTTCGCAGACCAGCAGGCGATCGGGCCGTCCAACCCGGCGGAGTGTGTCACCCTCGGCGAGTGAGTCTTCAAGTTCCGTCCTCGGGCCGCTGGACGATGTGGTGGTGGCCGTCGTCGCCTTGCGGTATGTCAGGCGTCGCATCGGCGTGCAGGACATGCGCGCTCGATGGACCGGCTCAGATGATGGCTTCGCCCTACTCGGGCGGGTCGTGGGATTTTGAGGTGCATTCCCAACGCTGATACGGTTGCGTGCACGAACTAAAGATCTCGGTTTCAAGTCCGGGACAACCGCCGCTCCGCCCGTCGCCGAGCGGCAGCTCGCGGAACGTCTCCCTTCGGCGGAACTCGTGGCCGCGCTCGGTATCGCTCATTCCTGGCCCTCCGAAGCCGTCGCAGATCGCATCTCTCCTTTCCTGGGATAGGTCTGCCCTCCGGGTAACCAACGATCCATCTACCCCGGACCTTCCCGCTCACGGCGGCCGGGTCCGCTATCTTGAGTCCGAGCGTGGTCGCAGCGACCAGGTGTCCCGGAGGCTTTCTCGCAGGTGCCCGCCCTTCGATTCGGCCGCGTTTCCGAGTCCGGGAGGGATTCGGAAAGCTTCGACCTGGCGTTCAGCGGCGAGCTCTGGTACTGGCGAGGGCCCTCGCCGTATCACTTCATCACGGTGCCGGACGAGCTGTGCATCGGGCTGCGCGCGATGTCGGCGGAAGTGAGCTATGGCTGGGGGATGATCCCGGTCAAGGTCCGGATCGGAGCGAGCGTGTGGGACACCTCGCTGTTCCCCAAGGACGGCCGCTACTTGGTGCCCATCAAGGACGTCATCCGAGAGGCCGAAGGCCTGGCCGACGGCGACACCGTTGCCACCCAGCTGGACGTCCGTCGGCGGGCCTGAACTCGTCCGACGGTTCTGCCGTTCAGATGGGAGAGGCCCGGGTCGTCCGGGGCCTCTCGCCGGGTCCTTGATCGGACAGTCGTGGCCGAGCCCTACGACGTGCGTAAGAGCTCAGGGGCCGCTTGCGGTGCCGCCATACGGCGAGCGTTCGGTGACGGGGCCGTCGGCTACTGCTACCCCGACGGTGGCTGCAGCGTCGAGAACGTCGGCGAGTTCCGTGCGGCGTCCGACGATCGTGTAGGTCTCCATGGGACCGTATCCGCGAAGGTGGATCGGACCTCGTGGCTCCGCTTCGAACAGGCCCTCCACGTTTCGCCACGTTGCGGCGCTGACGTGGACGCGGCCAGGGATGCCCTGCGCCTCGAGCCTGCTGGCGACGTTCACGGTTTCGCCCCAGATGTCGAACGCAAATTTGCGGTGGCCGATCACGCCGCCGACGACAGGCCCCGAATGCACACCGACGCGGAGCCGAAGGTCGGCGATCCAGTCGCCCTCTTCCATGGCGACCTCGATCATCGCGAGCCCGAGATCGACGACGCGAGCTGCGTGGTCATCGAGTGGCTCGGGCAGTCCGCCCGCGGCCATGTACGCATCGCCGATGGTCTTGATCTTTTCCAGGCCGCGTGCCGTCGACGAGCTCGTCGAAGCGCTCGAAGAGTCGCCCGAGCATCCCGACCACTTCGTCGGCCGGTAGACGTGAGGCCAACGGCGTGAACCCAACGATGTCAGCAAAGAGCACGGTCACGGCCGGATACGCATCGGCGATCGTCCGCTCACCGGCAAGGAGGCGCGTGGAGATCGATACCGGAAGAACGTTGAGCAGCAGCGCGTCGGCCCTGTCCTTCTCGAGTCTCAACGCGTTTGCCTGTTCGGTGATGACGATGTCCTGATAGAAGACGCGGCGGCGTGACTGCTCGAGCAGTCGCAGCGCCAGGAGGGTGCCGATCACGGCGGCTTCGAAGATGAACGCGTCCACCACGAGGCTGCCCCGACCCCGATAGAGGATCGCCGCGACGATGAAGCCGAGGACGATGACGACCGAGCGCCACGCGGCAAAGATGAAGCCGGTGCGTGCCACGAACCCGAAGGCGAACAGCAGCATGATCGCGCTGATCCCGTATCCCGGTAGCACGCCACCCGTGGACGCAAGCCAGAGGATCACGAGCCCGTTCACCGAGGTCAGAACGGAGACCATCGAGTGCTGTCGATCCAGCGTGTCCGCATGGGCCGAAAGCACGAACACCGCCGAGTTCAGTGCCGCCAGCGCGAAACACACGACGATCGCGCGATCCGCGGGGATCGAGGTACCTGTCGGGATGACGACGGCGGCCAAGAGCCACAGGACCGCCGCAACGCCGGTGGTGATGCGGAATCCGGTCTGGCTCTCCGCGCCTCCCTGGCGTTGGTACTGCCGTTCGAGGCTGTCGTCGAGGAACCGCAGCGAGACTCGCCGGAGAGCCCCGCGGTCGGCCTCGACCTCGGTCGCCGGACGACCACCCGTTTGGGGCCCTGCAGGGAGTCTCAACGATTCACGCCTTCAGTGACGGGAAAGCCTGTACCGCCTATTCCTCCAGGATCCGACGCTTCGCGGCGGCGAACTCCTCGTCGGTCAGCACGCCGGCTGCACGGAGCTTCGCGAGGCCCGCGAGCCGCTCGGCGAGGTCGGGGAGCGGTGCCGTCCCCGGGGTCGCCGCCGCGCCACCAGGGTTCCGATCTGTCGCCGGCACCACGGCGGATGCGATGCCCATCTGGCCGAGGAATTGCACAGCCTGGGCCTGGTACACGTCTGGCGCCAACTGACCGGTCCGGACCATGCGGGTCGCCGCGACCATCGCATCGACCGCGGTTCGCTGTTGCGGCGGGACCTCTATGCCGTGTCGGCAGATCGGGCACGCCAGGTACTCATCCGTGCCGGACGACGCGATCGGCACGAAGTACAGGCTGACCTGTTTCTGCGACCGGATCTCGTGGAGGAAGACCTGGTTGTGGCAGTTCGGGCAGACCACGGACACGACCTCGCCACGGTCCATGACCTCGCCGTGCCCCCACCCGAAGATCAAGACCATGGCGACCTGACCCCCTGACGTCGATGCGCGAGTTGTACCACGGGGATGCTGATCTTGACGCGACTAGAGGCGCGGCGCGCCCGACTCCGCGCGGATCGGAAGGTCGGCGTAGTAGAAGAGGATCGAGTCGCTAGTCGACCGGACTGTCCTGGCGGGCGGGTGGGGCGACTGCCATGGCGAGCACCTCGTCACGCGACGGTGTCATGTTGTGCATTCGCCGGCCGTGTTCGACGGTCGCTTCCACGACGACGTCCTCTGACCCGCTCGCCTCCCATCCGCACACGCAGCGCACGGTGATCGGTTCGTCATCCATCGGACGCTCCTCTAGCCGAGATTCCGAAAGGGTTCGGGGACGTACGCGGCCAGCAGGTCCCGCCAGCCGGCGGGCAGCGTCGCCGCGACCACGGGATCATCCTCCGCCAGCCACGCCATGTGACGCAGGCCATGCTCGACCACCTGCGTCGTGGCGATCTCGCGCGGCGCGGCTGTCGCCTCCCCGCGAGCCAGGTCGCTCCGCGCGATCGGCAAGCTGGCCATGGATCCGACCAAGGTGTCGTCGATCACGACGACGAAGCTGAGGATCACCGCGTCGCGATCCCGGCGCCACGATGTCGAATGGACGAGCAAGGGTTCACCCACGACGTCGCGAACGATCCGGGTGACGACGTCGACCGGATGGTCCGTCGGGCCAAGTTCAAGCAGCCACGGGGCGGGGCCGCATGGACCCGTCAGTTCCAGGTGATCGCCAGCCAGCCAGACGACGAACACCTCGGCCTGGACGGGACCTTCGACGTCCAAGCCGTCCGGGTATCTCGTCACATTGCGATGGTACGGCGCAACGCTCTGCCGATCCTCGCGGGCGACGGCCGCCTGGGGGCCCGGTGCGGGTTCGATCGTCGGTGCCCGTGGCCCGGACGAGGTCTAGTCGCGAAGGTACGCGAGCACGGCGAGCACACGCCGGTGCTCCTCGGTCCCAGGCTCCAGGCCCAGCTTCGAGAAGATCGCCCGCACATGGCCCTCGACGGTCCGCAACTCGAGCCCCAGGCGTTGCGCGATGGACTGGTTGGAGCGCCCTTCGGCCATGAGTCCGAGGATCTCCCGCTCCCGCGGGGTCAGCTCGTCGAGCGGCGTGTGGCGCCGGCGGCGCCCAAGCAGCCGGGACACCACCTCGGGATCGATGACCGAGCCGCCGGAGGCGACCCTGCGGACCGCCTCCGTCAACTCCTCGACGCGAGTGACGCGATCCTTGAGCAGATAGCCGATCCCGGAGGCGTCGTCCTGGAGGAGATCGATCGCATAGCGCGTCTCCACGTATTGCGAGAGCACGAGGATCGCGATCTCCGGGTACCGTCTGCGGATGTCGCGCGCGGCCTCGAGACCCTCGGTCGTGTGTGTCGGCGGCATGCGTACATCGACGATGACGACGTCGGGTGGCTGTCGCTCGACCAGGTCCATCAGGCCAGGGACGTCGGACGCCTGACCGACCACATCGAGGCCGGCCGACGCGAGCGCCGAACCGAGAGCTTCGCGCAGGAGGGCCGCATCGTCGGCCAGCACGACGCGGATCGGCATGCTCGAGTCGATCATGCGAGCGGCAGCTCGACCCGGATGGTCGTACCGACTCCCTGCGGGCTCGAAACCGACAGGCGGCCACCGGCGGCTGCGACCCGATCGTCGAGCCCACGAAGCCCGCTTCCGAGGGTCGCTACCGCCCCACCGACGCCATCGTCCGCGACTTCGAGCACGAGCCGTCCACCCTCCTCGTGGACCGTCACCGTTGCCTCCGTCGCCGACGCGTGGCGCTCGACGTTCGTCACCGCTTCTGTGATGACGAAGTAAGCCGTTCCTTCGACCGGCCCCGGGTACCGGCGATCGTCGACGTCCACCCGGACCGGGATCGAGGCGCGTTCCGCGAGATCCTGGACGGCTGCCGCCAGGCCGGCATCGGACAGGATCGTCGGGTGTAGTCCACGGGCGAGATCGCGGATGTCGCCGACCGCCGTCTCGAGTTCGACCGTGGCCTCGTCGAGCAGGTCGGCCGCGTCCGGGTTCGTCTCCTTGGCGACCTGGAGCCGGATCGCCAGGGCCACAAGGCGCTGTTGAGCGCCGTCGTGCAGGTCGCGCTCGATGCGACGCCGCTCGGCCTCGCCCGTCTCGACGATCCGAGCGCGCGATGCGCGAACTTCTGCGAGCTGTGCACGAACCTCCGCTGCCAGGCGCTCGTTTTCGAGAGCCAGTCGAGCGGCGTTACCGGCCGCCTCGACAAGCTCCGGGTCCTCTTCGTCGATGGCCGGATCGTGGATCAGGAGGGCCAGGAGGTGCCCGTCGCCCTCGAGCCGGGTGACGCTGCGCGGGGAACCGGGCTGGGGGAGTTCAAGTGGCCGGCCCGTCGCGTCGACGAAGCCGGTGCCAGAGGGCGCAGCGAAGGCAAGCTCCAAGGTCGGATCGCCCACGGCGCGGGCCAAGAGGTCACGCAGCCCACCGATAGGCACCCCGCGTCCGAGCTGCACGACGAGATCCGCGATGCGCCCGCGGCCCAGCCGGATACGCAGCACCCCAAGGAGCAGGCCGATCGGCAGGATCCAGAAGACGACCGCGCCGACAGCGTCGAACGACGCGGACGCTCCGAGGTCCAGGGCGTAGGAGAGATGGCTCAATGCGAGCCATCCGAACCCCAGCGGGGCCGAGATCATGATCGGCAGGAGGGCACGTCGGGCGGCGGTACTCGCAGTTCGCCAATGCCGCCACAGGCTGGCCAGCGCAAGGACCAGGAACACGGTCGTGAAGGCCGAGTTCATGCGGGCGACGACGCCGATGACGTCGGGGTTTGGCGCCAGCGCCAGCAGGTTGTCGACGCAGACCCCGTCGCTCGGACATCGGCGAGTCCACGTCAGGCCCGCGAGGATGCCGACCGCGAGGTTCACGACATAAGCGATCCCGACCAGCCAGCGGTCGAACCGATCGTGGAGATGGCCGGATGGGAACGCGAGCACCATGTGCACGTAGAGAACCAAGCCGAGATTCCAGAGGAACGTGACCAGCGTCGCGGACAGCGGATCGAGTGCCCACAGGCGCCCCATCACGGCCGCGGCGACGGTGTACGCCAGGATCAGCTTCCACAGCGGGCCATCAGGCTGACGGACCATCGAGGCGATCAGCACCAAGAGCCACAGCAGCGCGCCGAGCAACGCGGCGACGTTCTCGGCTGGGGTCACGTCCGGGATCGTCGGGCCGGCGATCAACGGCACGATGGCCGAGAAGATCGCCGCGGCGACATAGACGGCGACGATCGCGACGAAACGCACTGGAGGGATGCCTCGTCCTGTGTGTTCCGTCGCGGAGGGAGTCGCTGCGTCTGCAACCATCGTCGCGAGCCTCGTTCCTCGCGGAGCCATCGCTCAACGTCGCCGAATCGTCCACCCTCTGGCAAGGGCCGACCACCGTGCAGGCACCCGAATCCGCACAGCCAAGGTCAGGTGCCGTCCTCGGCGACTTGGTCCGCTCGGATGTCTACCTTCAGCACGAGCGAAGGAGGCTTCGAACCATGGACTGCTATCCGGGACCCACCGATCGGCTGACTCGTCTTGTCCGCGCGCTGGTCTTCACGGTGCTGATGTCGGTGATGCTCACCGTCGCTGGGACCGCCACGACCGACATCGCCTGGCACGAGGCGGCAGCCGCTACGCCACACCCCGGGATGCCCTGACCTCCCGGTTGCGATTCCGTCAAGGCGTCGGCAGATGGAACCGCCGGAGGTGGGTACCGGGCCGTCCCGCCGGTACGTGCGGGTCATGGACGGGGTCGTCTCGTCAGGTACGGTCCGGGGATGAGTTCAGCGTTTCGGCGGTCCATGGTTCTCAGGGCATCTGGGACGGCGCAGCCGAGCGCGGGTCCGACGACGGCATCGGCACCCGCTGCGCACCCCCGGTTGCTTGCCTGGTTGGTGATCGCGTATTGCGCCGTCGGGTTCGGAGCCGTCACCGCGGCGACCGTGGCGTTCTACCCGTTCTTCACTGCGATGGAACTTCCGTACGCGCCCTTCGGCGTTGACCCGGCGTTCGCCGGGTTCGTCCTGTGGGTCGCCATCTGCCTCGCGACCGCGACCCAGGGCACCCGAGGGACCGGGCAGGTCCCCTTCGTCTACTCGATCGCGCCGGTCATGGCTGCTGGGCTGCTCGGCGGTCCGGCCGCGGCCGCCTGGGTCGCGCTGCTCGGCACCCTTCCGTTCCGGGCCCTGCGCGACGGGACCCCCCGGTCCGAAGTTCTCGCTGGCCACGCCGTGCGATGTCTTGCGGCGACCGTGGGTGCCGTCGTCATGCTCGGCGTCCGGGTGGCGCCCGTCGATCCGATCCAGCTGCGCGATCTCGGCGCCATCCTGATCGGCACGGTGGTTGCCGTCACGGTCGAACAGGGCCTCGGTCTCGCGCTCTGGCACGCCCGGACAGGCCGCCCGGTGAACGAGGCCTTCGCCATCGTGAGCCGGGCCGACTGGGCGATCGCGGCGATCGCGGAGGCCTGCATCGCCTGGCTGGCGGCCCTCGTGTACTTCCAGGGTCTCTGGTGGGCGCCGGTCCTGATCGTCGTCGCGGATCTCGCCGCCAGCCGGTCGATGGCGCACTACCAGTCGAGCTGGCGCCTACGGCATAGCGACAAGACCGGCCTCCCGACTCGCTTCGTCTTCGACCAGCTCTGGCGCGACCTGCCGCGCGGCGATGTGCCGCAGCCGAGTCGCTGCCTCCTGTATCTCGACCTCGACGGGTTCAAGCGGATCAACGACGACCACGGCCACAAGGTCGGCGACGACGTCCTTCGCGAAGTCGGACGGCGTTTGCAGGCGGCCATCGGCCCGGACCTCTTCATCGCGCACCTGCACGGCGACGAGTTCCTAGCGCTTGCGATGGGCGTGGGCGACGAGGCAGCCACGGACAAGGTCATCGACCGACTTCGTCGGCTGATCGACGCGACGATCGAACACCCGGTACGCGGACCACTGCATGTCTCCGCGACGGCTGGGCCCTGCCTCCTGCCGCCCCTGAAGGAGCTCAAGTCAGTCAGGGACGGCGACGGTCGGGTCCTGTCGAAGGAAGACGTTGCCAAGGATGAGCTCGACGGCTACATGAAAGTCGCTGACGAGGAGATGAGCCGGCGCAAGGACCGCTCAAGCCGGCGCAGCGGACTGGACCGGCGCGCCGCGGTCATATGAGGCTCAGATCGCGAGCATGAGCTCGTCCGTCAACATCACGCCCCACGTCGCGGCTCGCTCGACCTCATCGGCGACGAGCTTGCTGTGTCGATCCACGAGGAAGCTCTCGGCCTTTGCGACGAGCTTGAAGCCGTGGCGCGTCAGCTCTTTGGCGATCCCGTTCGAGGCACGGCCGGTGACGAGTGCGGGCGCGTCGATCCGGGTGTCGAACGCGGCGCCACGCTTCCCGTGGACGACGGCAAGGGTGTCGAACCATTCATGGAGACCCGGCCCTACGGCGTTCGGCTCGAGGGTCAGCCCGCTGTCGGGTTTGGCGGCCGCCTCGGACGCCCCTTTGCGCGTGCTCGGTCGGACCATCCCATGGACGTGGGTCGGGCCGCCGGCGATCACGAGGTCGGCCCACGCGACCAGGTCGGGAGATGCGTCGCCGACGGGGACGACTCGGACGTCCGCGTGTGGGCGGATGCCGACCGCGATCCCCTCAGCGACCTTGCGGGTGTTGCCATACATGGACTCATAGACGATCAGCGCGTGCATCGGATGCTCCTCCTGGCTACCCCCTCAGACTGGCCGAAACCCCGTCGAGCGAGAAGAGCCGAATGTCCCGATTTGGTTCCGTGCGCGTTTGTCGGACGATCAGACGATCTCGACCGTCTCGAGGATCCCGCCCGGTTCGAAGAAGGATTCCGCCAACGTGACCTCCGACATCCGCGACACGTCCGACGCTTCGCCGGCCCCGAAGACGCTCTTCCCGATCTCACCGATGTCCTCGAGGATGCGCTCGTAGCGGTAGTAGATGAGCGCGTCCCCGTCGACCGACACGTCGCCATAGCCCTCGAAGAACCACGCCTCCTCGTGCGGCTCCACGTCGCGCGCGATGCGCGAGCCGATGACGAAGAGCAGGTCGCGCTCCCGCGGGGCGAGCATCGGCCCATCCCAGTCCACCAGGAGGATCCCGCCGTCGTCTGCCACGAGGATGTTGGCGGCGTGCATGTCCGCGTGGCAGAGCACGCGCTGGAAGGTCCGAACGCGCAGGTGGCGGCCGAGTTCGCTCGCTCGCTCCAGCATCGAGTCGATGCGGCCGGACTCACGACGGAGCAGGGTGGCGAGACGAACTCCGGCCGGTGACCCCACCGGCGGACGCATCGCCAGTTCGAGCGCTGATCGAACATCGGACGCCGACGCCAGCCCGAACGTCTCGGATGGCAGCCGACCCGCGAATGTCGCGGCAAGCGGGCTGTCGTGGACCGCGCGAAGCGTCGAACCGAACGTCCGCCACTGATCCGCGCTCATCCCGCTGACCATGGCGGTGTGGCCGGACACGAACGGGAACAGAACGAGGCTGCCGTTAGGCCCCCACGCGCTCCACAGGTCGCCCGTCCGCGTCCGCAGCGGCGCCAGGAGGTTCGGGACACCGGCCTCGAGGAGAGCTCGCGGCACCTCGAGGGGCGTGTCCGGCGCCGCCTCGAAGCGGACCTTCAGGAAGACGCGCGCAACGGTCGTCGCCACGTCGAAGGTCGCAGCGTGCATGTCGTACCCGGGGACGAACGTGAACGCGGAGGCTTCGAGCCCCCACGACGCCCGGAGCGCGGCGACGAGTCCAACCGTGTCGAGGTCGGGGTCTTCGAGCATCGCTCGACGGTAGCGGCCCACCCCCGGTCGTGTGCGGCGCGGCGCACCTGCGAGAACTTCGCCCCATGCGGCCCGCTCGAGGGGGCCTACCGGCACGTCCGTTCCCGCACCGCGAGCCATACGCTTCGATTGGAAAGAGGCATGGCCATGGCAGCACTCGAGACACGCGACCCCGTCCGCTCCCTCCCCATGACGCCCAGCGCGGTGGTCTGGATCGATGGCTCGCACGCCCTGTTGGCGACGATGAGCCGGAATGGGACGGTCTCGACCGGGGAGATCGTCCGGGGATGGTTGGCAGAACCGTCCTATCTCGCTCGGGTCGTTCGCGCGATCGGCGACCGACAACGCGTGGTGATCCTTGGGCCGGGATCGGCTAGGCTCGCCCTCGAGCGTGCATACGTCGCGATCTACCAGCGGCCGGACCGACTGGTCGATGTCGAACCGGCCGGTGCGGTCGACACCGCGGATCTGGTCCTCCGATTGGGCGTCCTCGTCGCGCGATGACGCGGACCCGCAAGGGTCATCGATCGGCAAGAGACGAGCGGGGGATGACGCCGGGCTACGCTGCACGTCCAAGGCGCGTGAAACATCCGCCCAGGTCATACGTTCTCAGGGTGTAGATGCCCGATCCGATGAGGCCCAGTCTCGTCGAAATCGAGTCGACTGCCGTCAGTCGACTCGATCAGGACGGCGCGGTCGCTGCCGCGTTCGAGCAGTACCACGCTGAGCTCTACAACTTCCTTCGTCGTTCGACGCGAGACGAAGCAGCTGCGGAGGACCTGTTGCAGGAGGCGTTCCTTCGACTGACCAGGGAGGTCGATGCCGGCCGGACGCCGGAGCACCTTCGGGGGTGGCTCTATCGGGTCGCGTCGAACCTCGCGATCAGCCGGGGACGTCGCCGGATGACAGTCGTGGACTGGATGAGCCGATACGGACGGCACACGACCGAAGAAGTCGTGGCGTCGCCCGAATCCGCCGTCCTCGCCCGGGAGCGGTCGGCGGACATCGAAGCCGCGCTCGGGATCCTCCCGGCCGAGGCCAGGACGGCCCTGCTCCTGTCGGCCGAGGGGTTCAGCGGTGAGGAGATCGCGGCCGTCATCGGTCGCAGCCATGGCGCCACCAGAACCCTCCTGACACGAGCCCGGGTCAGGGTTCGCCTCGAACTCGAAGGACACGGGGACGTGCGATGACGACGGTCCACGACGACGTTCTCGAGCTGGCCGCCGCCGCCATCGATTTCGACCTGAGCCCGTCCGAACGCGCGATCCTGGAGGGCCATCTGGACGGCTGCGTCCAGTGCCGTCGCCGCGTGGCCGGCTTGCACGGCGATCAACGCTCGATCATCCAGCAGCCGCCCTTCGTCCTCGCTCCGGCCTCGGCGGAACGGGTCAGATACCGCGTCCGTCGGAGCGGCCCCGCAGGTGTCCCGGCGCTGCGACTGATCGCCATCGCCGCCGTCCTGACCCTGCTCGCGCTCGCCGCGATCGCCGTCGGCGCCGAGGTCCTCCGTCGCGATCACGACCTGGACCTGTCGGTCGTGCCGCCCACGCAGACGGTCCCCGTCGCGACCCCCTCGGGTTCAATCCTGCCTGGCCCCAGCCGCCGGCCCGGCGATCTCGTGGCCGGCACGACCGTTGACGTCGTCGCGACCGGGCTCCGTGTGAGGACGGCCCCGACCGTCGACAACTCGAAGTCGGCGAAACTCGACCCGCTGCTGGGCCCGGGGACCCAGTTGCAGGTGCTCAGCGGGCCGGTGCACGCCGATGACTACGACTGGTACGAGGTGCAGGCGATCGGACTGCCGCACCGGGGCTGGGTCGCCGCGGCCGATCACGACGGTGCGCCGTGGATCGAGGCGCGCACGGCCGCCGCGTCGCCGACGCAATCGTTCTCGGCAGCCGAAGCGGCCCTTGTTGCCGGTCTGCGGGCGGACGCGGCCGTGGGCTGCACCCCGAGGCGGACGGACCTCCCTCCTCGCTCCGTCGCCGGCGTCGATTGCCGGATCAACGCCGGGCAGGTCGCCCGCGTGGGTGCGTACGGGTTCGGGGGAGCCGCCGACGCGACGACGGCCTACCTCCAGCGACTGGCTTCCTACGATGTCCTTCCGGCGAGCGGGGACTGCGCGACCGGGAAGGTCGGCGACAAGGCCTGGATGTCCGGCGACGGCACGTCGGGGAGCGGCGACAGTCGGGTCACGATGGGCGAGACCGGCCCATGGGTCGTCGGGCGGAGCGGCTGCTTTCTGGACGCCGACGGGACGGCCAATGTCCGCGCGACCTGCGGATCGACCTACATCGGCGTCCTGGGCAGCGATGCCGACCTTGCCGCGCTCCATCGCTGGGTCTGGGCGGACGCGAACGGTCAGCGTGGTCCGGGCGAACCCCCGGGCATCTGCCTATGATCGAACGGCGCCTCTCATCTCGATCGGCGCCGCGAGCCGAAGTCCCGAAACGAGGTAGCACGTGATCGATCTCACCGGTCGGGTCATCCTGCTCACGGGCGCCGGCGGCGCCATCGGGTCCGCCACAGCGCGGACGATGGCCGGGGCCGGTGGCACGCTCCTGCTCCACGACGTGCGTGCCGAGGCGGTGACCGGCCTGGCGGAGGAACTCGGACCGGGCGTCGCCCACGCCCTGGTCGTCGACCTGGCCGACGCGGTGGCGACCGATCGGCTCTGGCGGGACGCGCTCGTCATCCATGGCCGGATCGACGTCCTCGTCAACAACGCCGGGATCTCGCCTCGAGCCGACCTCGACAGCCCGTTCGACGACTGGCTCGCGACCTGGAACCTGTCGCTCGGGGTCAACCTCGTCGCGCCGGCCATCCTCTGTCGGGCGGCGGTGGCCACGTTCGCGGGCCAGGCAGGCGGCGGGATCATCATCAACATGGCCAGTCGGGCCGCCTTCCGCGGCGAGGATCCGCCCTTCTGGCACTACGCCGCCGCGAAGGCCGGGATCGTCGCGATGACACGCACGATCGCACGCCAGAACGGCCGACAGGGCATCACGGCCTTCGCGGTCGCGCCCGGGTACGTGGATACGCCCTTCAACAAGGTGTTCGCGGAAGAGGTCGGCGTCGAGGTGGCCGCCCGTGACACGGGTCTCGGCGAGGTCGCCCAGCCGCAGGACGTGGCCAACATCGTCGCCTTCCTCGCTTCCGGGCTCGCTCGTCACGCGACGGGCACGACCATCGACATCAATGGCGCGAGCTACGTCCGTTGACGGGTTCAACCGACCTTCGGTAAGGACGTATCCTCCGAGAGGTGGAGGCGACACAGGCTGAGGTCGAGGGCGGCTCGGCCCCGCTGCTCGAGGTCCGCGGGCTGTCGAAGTCGTTCCGTGGTCTCCAGGCGCTGGTCGACTACCAACTGACGCTCGCACCCCTGACGATCCATGGCGTCATCGGCCCCAATGGCGCCGGCAAGACGACCTTGTTCCACGTCCTGTCCGGGTTCCTCAAGCCGTCGAGCGGGACGATCGCCTTCGAGGGCCAGGACATCACGGGCTCGGCGGCGTTCAAGGTCTCGCGCATCGGGATCGGCCGGACCTTCCAGAACATCCGCCTGTTCGGCGAGCTGTCCGTCCTCGACAACGTCAAGATCGCGCTCCAACGGGGGGCGCATCGGTCGCTCGTTGGGACCATGCTCTCGAGCCCGTCGTTCCGCCGCACGGAGCGTGAGCTGGATGCCCGGTCGATGGAACTCCTCGAGCTCTTCGGCTTAGGCCCGCAGCACGACCGGCTGGCGCGCAACCTGCCGTACGGCGACCAGCGGCGGCTGGAGATCGCCCGCGCGGTGGGCATCCATCCGAAGCTGCTCCTCCTCGACGAACCGAATGCCGGGATGAACCCGATCGAGACGCAGGAGTTGCTTGGGCTCATCCGCCGATTGCGTGATGAACTCGGGATCACCATCGTCCTCGTCGCGCACGACATCCCGCTGGTGATGAACCTGTGCGACAGGATCCAGGTCCTGAACTACGGGCGACTGATCGCCGAGGGCGACCCGGCTGCCGTTCGTTCCAACCCCGACGTCATCGGCGCCTACCTCGGACAGGCCCGTCATGCTTGAGCTGCGCGACGTCCACGTCCGCTACGGCAACATCCGCGCGCTCCAGGGCGTCTCGCTGACCGTCGGTGCGGGCGAGCTCATCGCGCTCATCGGCTCGAACGGCGCCGGCAAGACGACCACCCTGCGGACGATCTCGGGGCTTCTGCGGCCGTCCGCCGGCGCGATCGTGTTCGAGGGCGCAGACATCAGCCACGCCCCGACCGACCGGATCGTCTCGCTCGGCATCTCGCATTGCCCCGAGGGACGCCGCATCTTCGGCGGACTGACGGTCAGGGAGAACCTGCGCCTCGGGGCGGTCGCACAGTCCGACGGGGCCGCGGCGGCGGCCGATCTCGAGATGGTGTTCGGGCTGTTCCCGCTCCTCAAGGAACGTCTCGGCCAGGCCGGCGGGACGCTGTCCGGCGGCGAGCAGCAGATGCTCGCCATCGGTCGTGCCCTGATGAGCCGGCCGCGCCTGCTGCTCCTCGACGAGCCATCGCTGGGGCTTGCGCCGCTGATGGTGGAGCGCATCTTCGAGACGATCGCCGAGCTGAAGCGGCAGGGGCGGACGATCCTGCTCGTGGAGCAGAACGTCCACCACGCGCTCGACATCGCCGACCGTGCCTACGTCCTCGAGACCGGGCGGATCACGCTCGAGGGGCCAGCGGACGTGCTTCGTCATGACCCGATGGTCGAGCAGTCGTATCTCGGGGTCGGTGGCGTGTCGCTATGACCGACTACGTCGTCCAGCAGATCGTCAACGCACTCAGCGCGGGGAGCCTGTACGCGCTCATGGCGGTCGGTCTCGCGATGGTTTTCGGGATCCTGCGTCTGATCAACTTCGCCCACGGCGACGTGATGATGATCGCGGCCTACATCGCGGTCTTCTGCCTCGGAGCCGGGCTCGGGCTGGAGGCCGCCATCGTGGTGATGGTCGTCGGCACGGTCGCGGTCGGGCTGATCATGGAACGGATCGCCTACCGACCGATCCGCGGTGCGCCCGACGTCGCGATGCTGCTGACCTCGTTCGCGGTGGGGCAGATCCTCCAGAACGGGACGCTGCTGACGACCCGTCTCGCCGGCGAGCCGACGCTGATCGCCTTCCCGAGCCCGGAGCAGCTGAGCGGGGTCATCACCCTCGGCTCGATCACCGTCCCGAAGGTCAACGTCGTCAGCTTCGTCGCGGGGATCGTGCTGCTCGGGTTGCTGACGCTGTTCGTGACGAGGACGACGCTCGGGTTGTCCATGCGCGCGGCGGCGGAGGACCTCAACGCCGCCCAACTCGTGGGGATCAAGGTCAATCGCGTCGTCGCCACCGCATTCGCGATCGGCGCGGGCCTCGCCGCCGTGGCCGGTTTCCTGTACGCGGTCCAGGCCGGTCAGATCAACCCGTACATGGGGTTCACGCCGGTCCTCAAGGCGTTCATCGCCGCGGTCATCGGTGGGTTCGGGAGCATCGCCGGTGCGGTCGTCGGCGGGTACGTCCTGGGATTCCTGGAGGTCTTCGTGACCGCCATCGCCGGGATCGGGGACCTGCTGCCCGCGGGCTCGGTGCCGCCGGAGGTCCGGGCATTCCTCCAGCAGTGGCTGCCGAGTTCGCTCGCGAGCTACCGCGACGCGATCGTCTTCATCATCCTCATCCTCGTCCTGCTGGTCCGCCCACAGGGGATCCTGGGGAAGCGCGACGAGGGCGACCTGTGACGACCGGTCGCCGGGCTGCCGGCCCGCTCCTAGTCGTCTTCCTCTCGTCGGTCGCGATCGCGATCCTCGACGGGAGCGGCCAGTCGTTCTGGCAGGGTCTCGTCATCAACCTCGGGATCTTCATCATCCTCACCGTCAGCCTCAACCTGACGAGCGGGTTCACCGGCGTCTTCTCGCTCGGCCAGATCGGGTTCATGGCGCTCGGTGCGTACGCCTCGGCGATCCTGACCCTGCCACTCCAGGAGAAGACCGCCTATCTCCCGAATCTGCCGTCATGGATCGCCGGGGTGCACCTCGATCAGGTCGTGGTGGGGTTCCCGGTCGGCTTCCTCGTCGCGACGCTCATCGCCGCCGCACTGGTCAGCGTGGTCGCCTGGCTGGTCGGGCGGGTCCTGATGCGGCTATCCGGGCATTTCGTCGCCGTCGCCACGCTCGGCTTCCTCGTGATCGTCCGGGTCATGCTGTTCAACGCCGATGCGTTCACCCGCGGCTCTCGGACGTTCTCCAACGTCACGCCCTACACGAACCTGTGGTGGACGGCCGGCTGGGCCCTCATCGTCGTCTTCGTCGTATGGCGGATCAAGCGCTCGACGTATGGCCGCGACATGTTCGCCCAGCGCGAGGATCGCGTCGCCGCACAATCGATCGGCATCCGGGTCATGGACCCGCGGCTGCTGGCGTTCGTCGTGGGGGCGTTCTTCTCGGCGGTCGCCGGGTCGCTGTACGCGCACTTCATCACGTCGTTCTCGCCGACCGTCTTCTATTTCGACCTGACGTTCCGGGTCATCACGATGCTGGTCATCGGCGGGATGGGCTCGGTCAGTGGCTCGATCCTCGGGGCGATCTTCATCGTCGGCTTGGGCGAGGCACTCCGGCGGGTCGAGGACGCCACGCTCCTGTACGGGCTGAGCTCGATCGTCCTGGCGGTCATCTTCATCATCGTCATCACGGTCCGCCGCGACGGGATCCTCGGCCAGCGCGAGATCCCGCTCGACCGGTTGTTCGATCCCGACTGGTGGCGCCGACGCCGCTCCGGGCCAAAGGCCGCCACGCCCGGGCCAGAGGGCGATCAGAGCCCGTAGACGCCCTCCGAGTTGCGCCACAGGATCCGCTCGGCCCAGTCGAGCGCGGTCCGCTCGTCGATGGCGCCGTCCGCGATGTGCTCGTCGAGGACGCGCCCGAGAGCCCGCCGGCCGAGCCGTGCCGCGACCCAGTACAGCTCCGGCACGAGCGACGCGTCCGTGCTGAACAGGATCTTGCTGGCGGGCGCCAGGCCCAACAGCTCGCGGGTGATCTCGGTCGCCTCGCCGGCCGCGAACAGGATCGCCTCGCCCATGTCGGCGTACACGTTGGGGAACATCGCCGCCAGGTAGGCGAGCGAGCGGACATACGGGTAGCCGGTGTGCAGCAGGACGATGGGAGCCGCCCGGAACCGGTCCGAGAAGATAAGCCGCAGCGCGGCCGGGTCCACCTTGGTCAGGTCGAGATCCGGGTCGCCGAGACCCGTGTGGAACTGGATCGGGACGCCCTGTCGCGCGGATTCCTCGACCGCCATGACGATCAGGTGGTCGAGCAGCGGCTTGGATTCGATCCGCAGCCGACCGTCGCGCCTCGCGGTCGCATGGACGCCGGCGAACGCGGTCGCGGCGGTGGGGCGGTCGACGGCCTCGAGCCCGAGCCCCGTCCGATACGCGATGACCGACTTGAGCCCCACGATGCCCCGACCGCGCAGGTCGTCGAGACTCGCCCGATACGCGCCGAGGAACCCATCGAAGTCGGACGCCTCCACGATGAGCCGCTCGATCAGCGGCTCGAGCCGGACGACCTCTTCGATCCGGCACGGGGCGAGGCCACGCAGCTCGTCGAGCGAGTAGGTCGTGTCGGCCCCGTAGCCCGTGTCGATGAGCCAGGTCTTGAAGTTGCCGCGCTCGACGACCTCTCGGGTGATCCACTCCACGCCGCGCGTGCGGCGTGCGGCGTGGACCGCGTCGGGCGTGGGGTCGCACCCGAGCAGCCCGGCCAGCTCGCGGATCGTCCAGTGGTACAGGAGCGTGTGCGGGACGTGGTCGCGCGCGATTTCCGGGAAGTACGTCTCGGTGAGATGGATCCGGAATGCGTCGTCATCGGGCGGCTGCCGACGCAGCAGCGAATGGCAATGGTTGTCGACGATCGGGATCGACGCGAGATCAAGGGGCATGGCGGGCCGCGTCCGGCTCAGTACTTGAAGAAGTGCTGCTCGAGCTCGTAGGCGGTATCCTGCCCGGCGTACACCGCGGCCTCGGCCCGCCGGACCTTCAGGTATTCGGTCGCCAGCGGCGCGCCGAGGGCGCCCACGAGGACCTCGTCGTTCTCGAGCTCGTCGAGCGCCTCGGTGGCGGTCTCGGGGAAGCGACGGATCCCGCGCTTGGCACGCTCGGCGTCGGTCAGGTTGCCCGGGTCCAGGTTGACCGGGTCGCCCGGATCGAGCTTCCGGGCGATGCCGTCGAGTGCCGCGGCCATGACGCCCCCGAGCGAGATGTACGGGTTGGCGCTCGCGTCGCTCGCCTTGAGTTCGAGGTTGGTGGAACCCGCCTCGTCGTCCCAGTAGCGGCTGGGGACACGGACCGCGGCCTCGCGGTTCTCGATGCCCCAAGCAGTGTAGGCCGAACTCCAATAGTGCGGTTGGAGCCGGCGGAACGAGTTGACGCTCGGGGTGGTCAGCCCGAGCAGGCCGGGCAG
This sequence comes from uncultured Chloroflexia bacterium, assembly GCA_963833705.1. Classification (GTDB taxonomy): domain Bacteria; phylum Chloroflexota; class Limnocylindria; order Limnocylindrales; family CSP1-4; genus SPCO01. The sequence continues at coordinate 93,659 of CAWHYQ010000006.1, forward strand.
GTGGGCGAGCACGCCGGCGATCGCGTGACGGGCCAGCGGACTGAGCCCATCGGCGCCCGCCGGGTCGGCCAGGCGGTTCGTCGTGTGGCCCTTGTCCCAGATACTCCAGTGGAGGTGGGCGCCGCTGCCGGCCTGGTCGGCGAACGGCTTCGGCGCGAGCGATGCGATCAGGCCGTGGCGGCTGGCGACACCGCGGACCGTCTGACGGTAGGTGACCTGGTTGTCGGCGGCGTGCAGCGCGGCGGCGTGCCGCGTCGACAGTTCCTGCTGGCCCCAACCGAGCTCGGGATGTGACAACTCGACGATCAGCCCCTGGTCCGTCAGCGCGGCGATGATGTCCTGGATGACGTCCTCGGTCGAGTCCATCCCGATGGCGCTGAAGCACAGGCTGCGATCGACCGGCTGGTAGCCCGCGTCGGTCTTCGTGGCCAGGTAGAACTCGTTCTCGAACGCGGCGTCGAAGGCGAGACCGGCGTCGGCGGCCCGGACCTCCATCCGCTGGAGGAACGCCCGGGGATCGAGCGCCCACGGCGAATGGTCGAGCTCGAGCATGTTGACGAGCATCTGGCCGCTGCGCGGCGCGTAGGGCAGGACGACGAACGTGTCGGGGTCCGGCACGAGCCGGATCTCACCGACAGGACCGTAGGTGGCGTCGGGGGCGAGCGTGTCCACGCTGGTGAACGACTGCATCCCCTTGACGAGGCCGATGCCGCTCTCCATCCGACGGGCGAGTTGCCCGACGTGGGTGCTCTTGCCGCGGACGACCCCACCGTTGTCGCAGTAGAGGAAGCGCACGAGTTGGAGGCCCTGGGCCTTGGCCTGGGCGACGATCTCGTCGGATGTCATCGGGGGTGCCTCGTTCGTCACGGGTGGGACAGCTGGACCGCCGGCCCCGGGCGCTTGCCATGGACCGGCGGTCGGAGTTCGCTGGTGCGATCGGCTACGGGGCCGGGACCTTCTCGGGGACGACTTCGCCGCCGAGCTTGAGCGCACCGTTCTCGATATCGATCACGGTGACGCCCTTCTGCGGGACGTGGACGCCCGGGGCGAAGGTGATCTTGCCGGTTATGCCCGGGAAGTCCTTCGTCGCCTCGATGGCAGCCTTCACAGCGGCCGAGTCGGTGCCGCCCGCGCGCTTGATGGCATCCGCCATCAGGTAGACAGTGTCATAGCCGAGTGCCGCGAAGGCGTTCTCGGGATCGTTGCCGTACTCCGCCTTGTAGGCGGCGATGAACTTCTTGATCCCGTCGGTGCCGATCGTGGCGTCCATCAGGGCGTGGGTGGTGAAGAAGACCTTGCTCGTCGTGGGACCGGCGATCTTGACAAGGTCGGGGGTGTCGTAGCCGTCGCCGCCCACGATCGGGGCGGTCAGGCCGGCGTCGCGGAACTGCTTGACGAGCGGGCCGATGTTGTTCGGCATCGCCGCGACGTAATAGAAGTTCGGCGCTGGGCTCAGGGACTTGATCTTGGTGATCTGCGCCGAGAAGTCGGTGGCGTTGTCCTCGTACGACTCTTCGAGGGCGATCGTGCCGCCGAGCTCGGTGAAGCGCGACTTGAAGTACTGGCCGAGCAGCGTCGTGTACTCGACACCCTTGTCCCACAGGAAGTACGCATTCTTGCCGAAGTTCTTGAAGGCGTATTCGGCTCCCACGGCGGCCTGGACGTTATCGCCGAAGCAGGCCAGGAACATCATGTCGCCGACCTGGGTCGGGATCTTGGGCGACGTCGCCCCGACCGTGATGAACGGGATCTTGGCCGTCTGGAAGGTCGGCCCGGACGCCAGCACCGAGTCCGTGTCCGTGTAGCCGATCATCAGCGGGACCTTGTCCTGCTCGACGAACTGCTTGGCCGTCTGCGCGGTGACATCCATCTTGTACTGGCTGTCGTGGACGATGAAGTCGATCTTGCTGCCGAGCACGCCGCCTGCAGCGTTGATCTCCTTGACCGCCAGCTTGGCGCCGTTCGCGGCGGGCAGGTCGAGCGCCGACTCGCCACCGGTGAGTGCGAAGCCGCCGCCGATCTTGATCGTGCCGCCGGTCGCCGTGCTGGCCGCGGCAGACGGGGCGGTCGAACTGCCGGTCGAGCTGCACGCGACGACGACCGCCATGACGGCGCCGAGCGCGAATCCACGCATCGTTCGGGTACGCATCATGCCTCCTCAAAACCCCGGTTCCTGGGTGTTTGTCACGAGCGAACCAAGGCAGGGTAGCGCAGGTCCGGGGTCCCGACCAGCCCCTCGGGGTTGCGGGGCGGCGTCGCCCCGGTTGCCGCGACACCTCACGTTCGAGACCCGAACGGAACGGCTGGTTTCGCCCATCGGCAGGCCCGATACTGGGCGCGACATGCCCGACCTCCAGCCGTTCGTCGGGGCCATCGCCCTGGCGGCCATCCCGACCCTCGGGTACCTGTTGGTCCTCAATGCGATCGACCGCTACGAGAAGGAGCCGTGGACGATCCTCCTTGCCTGCGTGGTCATGGGCGCCCTCGTGGCGCCGCTCCTGTCGGTCGCCATCCTGACGGTCCTCGGCCGGCCGTCGGCGCTGCTGCCACAGTTCGCGCCGGGGCCCGGTTCGGGTGACGCGCTCGTCGGCGTCGTCCAGGAGACTGGTCAACGCCGGCTGCCTGCTCGTCCTCGTGTGGCTGGTGCGCGATGAGTTCGACGATGTCCTCGACGGCGTCGTCTATGGCGCGGCGATCGGCGCCGGTTTCGCGGCGGCCGAGTCGTTCGTGTATGTGCTCGGGGGGACGGGTGGGCTCGATCCGGGGTCGATCGGCGCGTTGCTGCGTGGCCGGACTCGACCACGCGTTCTACGGGGCGATCTTCGGCGCCGTGGCCGGGTTCGCCGCCGGGATGCACGACGCATCGGCTGCGAGGGTCGTGCTCGTCTACGGCGTCGCCACGGCCGCCCTGATCCACGCGTTCCACGACACGCTGCCGGCGATCCTCGCGAGGGTGGTCGGTCAACCGGACGCCGCTGACGGGCATCGCGACGCGTGTCGTCGCGGAGGCCGTGAACGTGCTGGGTGTGGCGATCCTCGCCGTCGTCGTCTGGGCGGCCTGGCGTCGCGAGGGCCGGGTCCTGCGGAGGCGGCTCGCCGATGAGGTGGAGAGCGGCGTCATCGGTGCCGAGGACTACGCCGACGATGGGCTCGGTCTGGGCGCGGCTGCGACGGCAGCGCGACGCGTTCAGGCGACAGGGCCTCGCCGGCGTTCGCGCCGTCCGCCGGCTCTACGCGACGCTCGGCGAGCTCGCGTTCGTCAAGGAGCGACTCGAGGTCCGCCGCCGCGTCCGACCACCGGACGGCCGCGTGGACGAGCTCCGTGCCGAGATCGTCCGTCTCCGCCACCAGCTGGAGGACGGCTCGTGACGGCCGCGCGCCGTGCCGCGGGCCTGCTGGTCGTCGCCATCCTCGTCGCCGGCGCGCCCGCGACCCTGCAGGCCGCGAACGCGCTGCCCGGCGAACCCCCGTCGCTCCACGAGGCCGTGCTCTACCACCTCGACTTCGCGACCGACATCGACGGGACACCGGTCGACGAGGGCGACACCTTCGTCGAGGGCGTGCCCCGCGTCCTGACCCTCGTCGGCTGGGACTTCGTGCCGGCCGGCACCGACCTGCGCCTTCGGGTCTACCAGGGGACTCGCCTCGTCTACGACGACACCCGGACGACGACCCGGGAACGGACGGGCGGGTTCATCTTCGACTACCAGCCGGCGGGTGGGGTCAAGGCCGGGGACGTACGTCGGCGCAGCTCGACTACAACGGCGTGCTCGACGAGGTCGCGAGCTTCGACGTCCTGCCACCGGGCAGCCAGCCATCGACCGGCGGCACGGCCATCGGATCATCATCGACGTCCGGGCCCGGCAGCGGCCCGCACTCGTCGATCCTGAGCGGGCCGGTGCCGTACGCTCGACCCGCGGATGTCCTCGTCGTGACCCGGACCTCCGTCCTGCGTCAGCGACTCGGTGCGCCAGGCCGATGCGGTCCTCGCGGCTGCCGCCCGGGTCGGCACGCTGCGCGATCTCGAGGCCGACGGGGTCACGCGCGGCACGGTCGACACCGCCGTCGCCGAGGTCCACCGGCTGCTCTCGGCCGGTTCGTATCGCTACCTGCTGATCCTGGGCAACGACGACGTCGTGCCGTTCGCGCACCTGGTGAACCCGGTCGCCGACGAGGAGCGCGATGTCCTCGACAGCTGGGAGCTGCCGGCCGACTGGGTCCCGTCGGACAATCCGTACACGGACCTCGACGGCGACGACTGGGGCATCCCGGACATCGCCGTCGCCCGCATCCCGAGCAGCGACGACGCCGACCTGCTCCTCACCCAGCTCGGCGAGAACGTCCCGCCCGAGGGCGGGGCGTTCGCCCTCATCAACCAGAAGCGCCGCAACATCGCGGGCACGGTCCTCGGCGACGATCGACGACTCCGTGCAGCCTCGAGGCGCGCTACGCCCCGCCGACGTCGCCCGCCGAGATCCCGCCACGACGGCGCCGGCCGCGCGCGCTTCACGTACGTCCTGCTCCACGGCATCGGCGTGACGACCGACGAATGGGCCACCGACATCGTCGCGTGGTCGCCCGAGGACCTCTCGAACCTCGACGGTCAGTGGGTCGTCAAGAGCGGTGGCGAGGCGACGGCCATCACGGTCGCCCAGGCCGGCGTCAAGGGCGGGATCGTGGAGGTCGGCGCCTGTTACGGCGGCTGGACGCTCGACACGATCGCACGAGCCCGAAGCACAAGACCGCAGCCAACAACCTCGCCCTCGCGTACCTGCGCTCGGGGACCCGGGCGTACATCGCCGACACGCACATCTCGTACAGCGCGCTCGATCGGCGCGGACGGGACGCCGGTCGCTCGGACCGGGTTCGAGCTGCTGTTCTGGCGGGCGCTGCTGGCGCGGCGCCTCGCCGATCGATGCGTTCCAGACCGCCAAGGTCGGCATCGGCCACGCGATCGACGACGGCCATCGCCGTCGGCGACTACGGACGCGGCGGTGCTCGACTTCAAGACCCTCGAGATCATGGTCTACCTGGGTCGGCCGTGACCACCGTGATCGACGAGGGTGCGACGCGCGACGAGGGGCCCGCCGCCGGGCGATCGCGCGGTCGCCTCGTCGCGGCCCTGGTCGTGTGGACGGTCGTCCTCGTCCTGGGCTGGGCGGTCGTCGTGGGCCTGGGCGCACCGGTGGCGACCTCCGCCGACGAGCTCGCGACGGCGATGCACCCGGCGACGCCGGTCACCGAGGCGGCCGCGCGGACGAGTGCCGCGACCATCATCCGGCTCCAGCACCAGGAACTGCAGGGCGTGACCCCGACCGTCCGCCACGCGACCGATTTCGGTGGCGACCGCTGGGTGATCGTCTACGCACAGCCCGATCCCGTCGCGGGCGTCCGCATCTCGATCGACACGGCAACCGGTGAGGTCCACGTCGCGACGTTCCCCTGACCGAGCGACCCGGTCTAGCCTTCCGGGGCCGACCAGGATTGGAGCTCGACGACGTTCCCCTCGGGGTCGCTGACGTAGGCCCAGGTCACGCGTCGACCGTCCGCGGTCTGCAACGTGACGACCTCGCCGACCGACCGCCCGCCTTCCTCGAGCACGATCGCCTTGGCCGAGTTCACGTCGGGGACCACGAACGCGAGGTGCCCGTAGCCTGTCCGATTGGCGGCCGGCGGCGGGCTGTCGATCTCCTCGTCGTACTGGTAGATCTCGAGCGTGGGCCCATCGGGACCGTCGCCCGGGAGTCGAAGGTGGGCGCCGCGCAGTACCGCTCCGGGGACGCCGGTGCCGGCGGCGAGATCGGGCCCGTCGTAGTGCCGCTCGGGGGGCACGAAGACGCAGCCCAGCACGCGACTGTAGAAGTCGGCCAGGCGCCGCCAGTCCCGGGCGATGACGTTGACGTGGCCGAAGCGAGCGTGGATCAACGGCTTGTCCATCTGGTGCCTCGTCATTGGGCGGACGGTCGCGAATGGGCTTGCCGCGTCCCTCACCAGGGCGCAGTCTACGAAACGCGGACGACGCCCATGGCCGAGCCAGCGCTCGGCGGTCGCGAGTGTGGCGGCGTCACGGCTGGTGGGGGTTCGACGCGTGCCGACACCGACGTCGCGAGAAGGCGAATCCGAGCGGCTGCGTGGACGCCAGATCCGGATCGGGGGTGCCCTGGCCACCGTGGCAGCGCTCGCTGCGATCGGCAGCTTCATGGTGGATGCCAGGATCTGGCCGTTCGACGGTGACAGAACGCCCGCAGCGGCGACGGCTGGTCCAACGCCGGCCCCCAGCGCGAGCCCTGCCCCGAGTCCCAGTCCCACCGTCAGCCAGATGCCGACACCATCCGCGAGCACGAGCCCGAGCCCGTCGCCGACACCGACTGCTTCCCCGACGATCCGATCTGTCCCCCCGGTGACGCCTCGTGTTAGTCCGGTCGTCTACGTGGTCAAGGCCGGAGACACACTCGCTACGATCGCGAGACGATTTGCCGTGACCGTCGAGGCCATCCAAGAAGCAAACAACATCGACGACCCGAGTCATATCACCGTCGGTCAGGAGCTGGTCATCCCAGTCGCGACTCCTGCCCCTTAGGGGCGCAGCGACCGGTTTACCCGTCCCGCACCGGTATACGATCGACGCCACGCCGGGGCGGCCTTCACCGCGCCGCGGCTCAGGGGCGCAAGGCAACAACGAGGGGATCCCATGACGACCAAGACCGCGGGCCAGACGTTCTACGACGACCAGGTTCGCTTCTGCGAGACGAAGGACATCGCCGGGATCCGTTCCCTCTACACCGACGATGCCGTGCTGGTGTCGTTCGACAACCAGATCAGCGGCGGTGACGCGATCGCCGAGTACTTCTCGGGCTACCTCGACCGGATGGCCGGGCTGAAGCTCGCCTCGACGGATCGATTCGTCGAGACCGAGGACACGATCTTCTTCGAGGCCATGATCAACCTCGATGCAGGCGTCGCGCGCGTGTACGACGCCTTCCACCTCCGCGACGGACGCGCCCTCCGCCATTTCACCGGCCTGCTGAGCTTCACCCCGAAGGGTTGATCCCAGGGCCGGATCGAATTCGCCGATGCCGGGCGACCGATTTCGAGCCAAGGCGTGTAGCCATCGACCGAGGAGGGTGAGACATGGCGAAACGGAAGACCGACGCAAAGGTCCCGCGGCAACGCACACGGAACGAGACGAAGCTGCGCGACCGGCTCGCCGACGCGGAGAAGGTCGTCGCCAAACGGACGAAACAGCTTGCCGCCGCCATCGCCGAACGCGACGCAGCGGCGGACGGGTTGGCCGCCGTCGCCGGATACTCGGTCGAGGCCTATTGCCTGCGTGAAAAGATCCGGGTCACGATCCGCGACCCGGCACCGATCGTCCTGGCCAACGGGCGCAACGCCCTGGCCGGCACGTGCCCCGGCTGCGGCGCGCGGCTGGTCCGGATGACGCGGGGCCACGCGGCTCCGGTCGCGACGGTCCACGGCTGAGGAGGGTACGGACCCAATGAGCCCACTACCGAGCCACGCTCGGGTCGTCGTCATCGGGGCCGGCATCGTCGGCAACAGCATGGCCTACCACCTGGCCCGGCTCGGCTGGCGCGATATCGTCCAGATCGAGAAGGGCCCCTTGCCGAGCCCCGGCGGTTCGACCGGCCACGCCTCCAACTTCATCTTCCTGACGGACCACTCGCGCGAGATGACCAACCTCACGGTCGACAGCGTGGACCAGTACAAGGAGATGGGCGTCTTCACCCAGAGCGGTGGCATCGAGGTCGCCCGGACGACGGAGCGGGTCGAGGAGCTCAAGCGGCGGATGGCATCGTCGCGCTCGTGGGGGATCGATGCCGAGCTGGTCACCCCGGCCGAGGTCAAGGCCCTCGTCCCGTACATCAACGAGGACATCATCCTCGGTGGCTTCTCGACACCCGGGATCGGGGTCGTCGACTCCCTGCGCGCGGGCACGATCATGCGCGAGCGCGCCCAGGCGATGGGTGCCCTGACGATCGCCCCGATGACCGAGGTGACCGGCATCGACGTCGAGGGCGGCCGGATCAAGCGCGTGCGGACGGACGGCGGCGATATCGACGCCGAGGTCGTCGTCATCGCCTGCGGCGTGTGGAGTCCGCGCATCGCGGCGATGGCCGGGGCGTCGATCCCGCTGACACCGGCGGTCCACCAGATGATCAGCGTCGGACCGGTCCCGTTGTTCGCCGACACGGTCGGCGAGATCAAGTATCCGATCGTCCGCGACATGGACACCAACTGCTACGAGCGCCAGCACGGCGGCGACCTCGAAGTCGGCTCGTACGCGCACCGAGCGATCCTGATGGACGCCGACGACATCCCCTCGATCGACCGAATCGGCCCTGTCGCCGACCGAGCTGCCGTTCACCCAGGAGGACTTCGAGCTCCAGATGGAGCAGGCCCTCGAACTCGTCCCGGACATCCTCGGCGACGAGACGGTGGGGATCCGCCACGCGATCAACGGCCTGCTCTCGCTCACCCCGGATGGGATGCCGATCCTCGGCGAGACGCCCGAGGTCAGGGGCCTCTGGTCGGCGGCCGCGATCTGGATCAAGGAGGCGCCCGGGATCGCGAAGATGGTTGCCGAGTGGATGACCGACGGGAAGCCCGAGATCGACCCCCACAGCTCCGATATCGCCCGGTTCCACGCCCACCAGAGGACACGCACCCACGTGCAGGCACGCTCCGCCGAGGGCTTCAACAAGACCTACGGGATCGTCCACCCGGCGGAGCAGTGGGCCAGCAACCGCGATTTGCGGCTCAGCCCGTTCAACGGCCGGGAACGCGACCTCGGGGCGGTCTTCTTCGAGACGGCCGGCTGGGAACGGCCGTTCTGGTACAAGTCGAACGAACCGCTCCTGGCCGAGTACGGCCAGCGGGTCATGCCGCGCGCCGCCGAGTGGGAATCGCGTTGGTGGTCGCCGATCATCAACGCCGAGCACCTCGCGATGCGCGACCGCGTCGGCATGGTCGACCTGTCCGCGTTCGCGATCTTCGACATCACCGGACCGGGGGCGCTCGACCATGTCCAGCGGATGGCGGTCGCCCAGATGGACGTGCCCGACGGGCGCGTCGTCTACACGCCGCTCCTCAACGAGGCCGGCGGGATCAAGTCGGACCTGACGATCATGCGACTCGGTCGCGACCGGTTCCGGGTGGTGACCGGCGGCGCGCATGGGATGGGCGACCGCAAGTGGTTCATCGACCACCTGCCCGCGGATGGCTCCGCCCAGCTGTACGACGCGACATCGACCTGGTGCACGGCCGGGATCTGGGGGCCGCGGGCCCGCGACGTCGTCGCGAGCGCCACGTCGGACGACGTCTCGAACGAGGGCTTCCCGTTCGGGACCTGCCGGACCATCGAGCTCGGCGGGATCCCCGTCCTGGCCTCGCGCATCTCGTACGTCGGCGAGCTCGGCTGGGAGCTGTACGTCCCGATGGAGCAGGGCGCCCGACTGTGGGACACGCTCTGGGAGTCGGGTCGGCCGCACGGCATCGTCCCGTTCGGGATCGGCGTCTACGGCACGACCGGTCGCCTGGAGAAGGGCTATCGCGCGCACGGCGCGGAGCTCGAACTCGAGTTCGACCTGGTCGAGGCCGACATGCTCCGGCCCAAGGTCAAGGACGCCGAGTTCATCGGCCGGGCCGCCTATCTCGACCAGCGCTCGCGGCCGCCCGTCGCGACGCTGTGCACACTGACCGTCGATGACAACACCTCGGCCAGTGGCGTCAAGCGGTACATGCTCGGACGGGAGCCGATCCTGACCGCCGACGGTGGGCCGCTCATCGACGCGAAAGGCCGCCGCTCGTTCGTGACCAGCGCCGGATCCGGCCCCTCGGTCGGAAAGCACCTGCTGTTGTCGTACCTGCCGCCGGCCCAGGCCGTCGCCGGCACGAAGCTCCTGGTCGAGTACTTCGGGGAGCGATACCCGGTCACGGTCGCGGTCGTCGGCTCGACACCGCTGTTCGACCCCGATAACGCCCGGGTCAGGGCGTAGGACCGGCGTGAACATCCTGGTCTGCGTCAAGCGCGTCCCGGCCACGGCCGGGAAGATCACCCTGACCGCGGACGAGCAGGACATCGACACCCGCTACCTCGGCTTCACGGTCAGTCCGCATGAGGAGTGCGCGGTCGAGGAGGCGGTCCGGATCGTCGAGGCCGGCGGTGGCGCGAGCACGGTCCTGACGCTCGGTCCCGAGGAGGCGACCGATCAGCTGCGCGAGGCGATGGCGGTCGGCATCGACCGGGCGATCCTCCTCCTGACCGACGGCGGCGAATGGGAGGCGACCGCAACGGCCGCGGCCATCGTGAACGCGATCCGGATCCGTGAGGCGGCGGACGGTCCGTTCGATCTCATCCTGCTCGGCAACGAGGCGGCCGACACCGGCGACTACCAGGTCGGCGTACGCGTGGCGGTCGCGCTCGATCGGCCGATCGTGTCGGGGGCCAAGGGGCTCGAGGTCCGCGCCGACTCGGTCGTCGCGCGACGGGAGGCGCCGGCCGGTGGCTGGGAGGTCTACGAGGTCGCGCGCCCCGCGGTCGTGACCGTCAAGGAGGGCATCAACCTGCCGCGGTACCCGTCGGTCCCGGGCCGGTTGCGCGCGAGGAAGAAGGAGATCGACCGGGTCGTGCTCCAGCGCGATCCGGCGGCGGCACCGACCAAGATCCGCCTGCGCGTGCCGGTCGAGCGTGAGAGCGCCGTCGAGATCCTCGGCGAGGGACCCGAGGCCGCGCCGCGCGTCGTCGAGGTGCTCAAGCGCCTGGGGCTCATCGCATGATCCTCGTCGTCGTCGAGCATGCGGACGGGCGCCCCGACCGGCTGTCCGCCGAGGCGTTGACCGTGGGCCGCCGGCTGGCCGGGTCGACCGGCGAGCCGCTTCACGCGGTCGCCTGGGGCCCCGGCGCAGCCGGCATCGCGGGCGCCCTCGCGGAATACGGCGTGGCGGCCCTGGTCGCCATCGACGATCCGCGCCTCGACTACGCGCCCGAGGCGATCGGGGCGAGCCTTGCCCAGGTGGTCGAGCGTGACCGGCCCGTCGCGGTCATCGGCCCCGGCAGCGAGCGCGGCGCCGAGACCATGGCCCACCTGGCGGCCCGGACCGCCCTGCCGCTCGTCGCCAACTGCACCGAGATCCGACCGGGCGAACCGTGGGAGATCACCCGGCAGCGATGGGGTGGCAGCCTGCTCGAGGAGGCCCGCCTCGATGGGCCGATCCGGTTGCTCACGGTCGCCGCGCACGCGCTCGAGCCCGAGGTGGTGGCTGCGTCGGGTTCGGTGGCGGTCGAACCGTTCCAGCCGGTCCTGGGCGAGCGCGACCTGCGCGTCCGGATCACGTCGCGCGTGCCGGCGGAGGCCGGCAAGATCTCCCTGGCCGACGCACGGGTCGTCGTCGGTGGCGGTCGCGGGGTCGGGAGCGCCGAGGGCTTCGCGGAACTCGACGAGCTCGCCTCGTTGCTCGGCGGAGCGGTCGGGGTGTCCCGCGTCGTCACCTCCGCCGGCTGGCGGCCACATGCCCAGCAGGTCGGCCAGACGGGGACGCGCATCGCCCCGGACCTCTATATCGCGTGCGGCATCAGCGGCGCGATCCAGCACATCGTGGGCTGCCGATCGGCCAAGGCGATCCTCGCGATCAACACCGATCGCGATGCACCGATGGTCACCCGGGCCACGTATGCCGTGATCGGCGACCTGCACACGGTCCTGCCGGCGATCATCAGCGCGGTTCGGGCGGCGCGCTGACCTCGCCCTCCTCCCAATCCGTCCAGGTCTGGCCGGTCGCCCGGACATAGCTCGACACGGCCGTGCCGACGGTCGGGAAGATGCGGTCCGGCGACAGCGTGGCCAGCGCGCCATACCGGCGCAGCTTGTCCCTGACCGGGTCCTTCAGCTCCGCGAATGCGAGCGTGATGCCCGCGCCGGCGAGTTCAGCGTGCAGCCGGTCGAGCATCGCCGCCGCAGTCGTGTCGACATCGGTGATCGGTTCCGCGGCGACGACGACCCAGTGCACCGGCGTGTCCGAGGCCGCCACGCGCTCGCGCACGCGATCCCGGAAGACGTCGGCGTTGGCGAAGAACAGCGGCGCATCGAACCGGTACAGGACGAGCCCCGGGATCTGCCGCGCCTCCGGGTAATAGGCGAGGTCGTGGTAGCCCTTCACGCCGTCCGCCCGACCGAGGACGGCATCGTGCGGCCACCATGCTCCCCGGATGAACTCGAGCAGCGACAATGCGACCGCGAAGAAGACGCCCGGGATGACCCCGACGAGGGTGACCCCGAGGAAGCTCGCGAGCGCAAGCCAGAACTCCGACGACCCGACCGTCCAAAGGCGAACCATCGCACCGACGTCGATCAGCGAGACCGCCGCCGCGATGACGACCGCCGCCAGCGCCGAGGTCGGCAGGTCGGCGAGCAGCCCGGGGACCGCCACGAGCATCAGCGCGATCGCACCAGCCGCGACCAGCGAGCTCATCTGCGTCCGGGCGCCGGCCGACTCGGCGACCGGCGTCCGGGAGGCGCTGCTGCTGACCGGCATGCCGGAGAAGAGGCCGGTCGCGACATTCGCCGCGCCGAGCGCGATCAGTTCCCGATCCTGGTCGGTCTCCTCGCCACGGCGGAGCGCGAGTGTGCGCGACAGGACGCTCGTGTCGGTGGCGACGACCAGGGCGATGCCCAGCGCCGCCGGCACGAGTGCCAGGATGTCGCTCGGCGTGAGGGACGGGAGTCTCGGTGGTGGGAGCCCGACGGGCAACGGACCGACGACGGCGATGCCCGCCCTGGCCGGTAGGTCGAGGACGGCGGAAACGACCGTCGCACCGACGACCGCGATGAGCACGCCCGGCACCGACGGACGCCAGCGATGCAGGCCCACGATGATCACGAGACATGCACAACCGATGGCCAGTGACACGGCATTGGTCGCGCCGGCCAGGACCGCCTCGACGAACGCGCGTGCCTCACTGACGAGGCTGTCGCCCGACGCGGTGAACCCGAACAGGCGTGGCAACTGGCTGACGATGACGATGACCGCGATGCCGTTCAGGTATCCGTGCCGAACCGGCGCCGACAACAGGTTCGTCAGGAATCCGAGCCGGGCCACCCCGGCCCCGATGACGACGAGGCCGACGATGAGCGCGAGGAGCCCGGCCAGCGCGACCGCGCGGTCCGAGTCGCCCGCGGCCAGCGGCACGATCGCTGCCGCCACGATCGGGACGAGGGCGGAGTCCGGACCCATGACCAGGATCCGCGAAGGTCCGAGCAGCGCGTAGGCGATGAGCGGCACCATCGAGGCGTACAGGCCGACGATCGCGGGCAACCCGGACGCCTCCGCGTAACCCATCCCCGCCGGCACGATGATGGCCGTGACGACGATCCCGGCGAAGACGTCGCGCGGCAGAAAGGCGCGCTGATACGAGCGTGCCCATGCCAGGGGCGAGACGTCCGATGCGGTCGGCATGAGGCCGGCAGTGTAGGTCGCCGGGACGGCCACGGACCGCCCTGGATGGCGTTCCTAGTCGTGAGCCTCGGGCAGTTCGGCGATGGCGTCGATGGAGATGAGGATGCCGCGCGGGAGCACGACGTTGCCGGGCGCCGAGCGGGCCGGCGGCGGGTCACCCACGTACCGCGCGTAGATCGCATTGATCGCCCCGAAATCCGCGACGTCGCTGTACATGACCGTCGCCTTCACCACGTGCTGCAGGGACGAGCCGGCCGCCTCGAGGATCGCCCCGAGGTTCCGCAGCGCCTGTTCGGTCTGGGCTTCGATGCCGTCGGCGACCTGGCCCGTGGCCGGGTCGATGCCAGCCGTCCCGGAGCAGAACACAAAGCCGCCCGACACGATCGCCTGGCTGTACGGGCCGATGGCGGCGGGCGCCGCGTCGGTGGAGATCGCTCGCCGAGTCATGGGCTCCTCCAGGGTCCGGATCCGTCGCCGCCCAGTGTGGCGCGCCCGGTGTCACGACGCGACGACGCGACGACGCGATGGCCTACGACGGCGGGCCGGGCGCCGCGTCCCCGATCCGTGCCCCGACCTCGGCGCGGCGGCGTTCGAGGTAGTCGCGCTCCGGACGGTTCGTGGTGAGCTCGAGGGCACGCCCGTATGCCGTTTCGGCTTCCGACCAGCGGCCGAGCCGGCGCAGGAGGTCGGCCCGGGCCGCGTGCAGGTACGGGTACGCCTCCAGCTCGCCCGACGCGGCGATCCCGTCCATCATCGCGAGCCCGACCGCCGGTCCATCGGCCATCGCCACGGCCGCGGCGAGGTTGAGCTCGATGACCGGGCGATGGGGTCATCCGCTGGAGCGCCGCGTACAGGGTCGCGATCTGCGGCCAGTCGGTGTCGGTCGGGGTCGTCGCCTCGTCGTGGAGGGCGGCGATCGCGGCCTGGATCTGGTACGGCCCGGGTCGGTTCCGCGCGAGCGCGGCCCCGACCAGCGCGCTGCCCCTCGGCGATCCGGTCGGCATCCCAGCGAGCGCGGTCCTGGTCGTCGAGGAGCACCAACTCGCCGCGTGGCCCGACCCGGGCATCGCGCCGAGCGTCGTGGAGCAGCATCAGGGCGAGCAACCCGGACGCCTCGGGTTCGTCGGGGAGCAACGACACCACGACCCGTGCCAGCCGGATCGCCTCGGCACACAACTCGCGCCGGATGAGGGCGTCGCCGGACGACGCCGCGTAGCCCTCGTTGAAGACGAGGTAGAGGACGTGGAGCACGCCATCGAGTCGCTCGGGGAGCAACTCGGCCGGTGGCACGCGATAGGGGATGCCCGCGTCGCGGATCTTGCGCTTGGCTCGAACCAGCCGTTGGGCCAGCGTCGGTTCGGGGACGAGGAAGGCGCGGGCGATCTCGGGCGTGGTCAGCCCGCCCAGGGTCCGCAGGGTCAGGGCGACACGGGCGTCCATCGCGAGCGCCGGATGGCAGCACGTGAAGATGAGGCGCAACCGATCATCCGCGATGGGCACGTCGTCCTCCGCCGGCTGTGGCTCGATGGCCGCCAGCTCCGATTCGATCGCGGCCTCTCGGGCAAGCGCCTCCGTCTTCTCGACGAATCGCTTGCGTCGGCGAAGCCGGTCGATCGCTCGATTGCGGGCGGTCGTCGTGATCCACGCGCCAGGGTTGTCCGGCACGCCTCGCTCCGGCCACGTCTCGAGGGCGCTGATGAACGCCTCCTGGACGGCCTCCTCGGCCAGGTCGAAGTCGCCCGTGACCCGGATGAGCGTGGCGATCGCCCGGCCCTGCTCCTCACGGAACAGGCGATCGACGATCTCGTGAGCGGCGTCGGACCCGGTCAACGATGGCGAGGTCGTGCCGATCGTCAGTTCCCGACCGAGACCGTGGCCGCTTCCTCGGCGGCGCCGACCCCGTAGTCCCAGACGGGCCGCACCTCGATGCAGCCGTGCCTGGCACCCGGGATCATCGCCGCATAGGCGATGGCCTCGTCAAGATCGGCCGCCTCGACCAGATAGAAGCCGCCCAGCGTCTCCTTCGTCTCGGCGAAGGGGCCATCCGTCGCGATCGTCCGGCCATCGACGACCCGGACGGTCGTCGCGGTGGCGGTCGAGTCGAGCGCCTCGCCGCCTTTCATCGCGTCACGATCGCGCAGGTGCGCCGTGAACGCGTTGTACTCGGCCATCTCGGCCGCCATCGCGTCCTGCGGGACCTCTTCGGTCGGCTCCGGGGTATAGATCAACAGGGCGTACTGCATGTCATGCCTCCTGGTCATCCGGCCGGACGTCTGCGGCCGTCGATCTCACGACGAACGGCCAGGCATCGAATTCGACAGCGCCGTCCCCGGGACATCATGGGTCGGTCGCGCTCGACTGTCGAGGGTATGGTTGGGTCATGGCGACGGAGAAGGAGCTGCTCCGGATCAATGGTCACGAGGTGACCGTGACCAACCCGCGCAAGGTCTATTTCCCGGAGACCGGGCACACCAAGCTCGACCTGGTCCAGTACTACCTCGCCGTCGCCGACGGGGCGTTGCGCGGCGCCGGGGGTCGGCCGATGGCGCTCAAGCGGTTCGTGGACGGCGCCGCCGGCCAGCCGTTCTTCCAGAAGCGGGCCCCGGAGAACCTGCCCCCCTTCATCCGGACGGCGACCCTGACGTTCCCGTCCGGACGGACCGCCGACGAGGTCGTCATCGACGATGCCGCCGGGCTCGCGTGGGTCGCCAACCTCGGCTGCATCGACCTCAACCCGCACCCGGTCCGGGCGGAGGACCTCGACCATCCCGACGAACTGCGCGTGGACCTCGACCCGGTCCCCGGCGTGCCGTGGGATCACATCCGCGCTCGTTGCGCTCGCGACGCGCGAGGCCCTCGGCGCGGTCGGGCTCGTGGGCTGGCCGAAGACGTCCGGGTCCCGCGGGATCCACATCAACGTCCGGATCGAACCGCGCTGGACGTTCCCCGAGGTCCGTCGCGCTGCGCTTGCCCTCGCCCGCGACGTGGAGGCGCGCGTCCCCGACCTGGCGACCTCGAAATGGTGGAAGGAGGAGCGCCACGGCGTCTTCCTCGACTACAACCAGAACGCCAAGGACCGAACGGTCGCGTCGGCCTACTCGGTCCGACCGCTGCCCGATGCGCGGGTGTCGACTCCGCTCGCCTGGGACGAGGTCCCGACCGTCGAGGCGGAGGCCTTCACGATCGATACCGTCCCGGCGCGCTTCGCGGCCATCGGCGACCCGGGCGCGGGCATCGACGAGGCGGTCGGGTCGCTGGAGGCGCTGCTCGACCTGAGCCGGCGGCACGAGGCGGAGGGCCAGGGCGACGCTCCATGGCCGCCGAACTACGCCAAGCAGACGGGTGAGCCGCCACGCGTCCAGCCGTCCAGGGCGCGACGCCCGCCGTCCGAATACGAGGGCGGGCGTGGCGAAGGAGGCGGGCCGCCGCCCGATGTCGCCGCGGCACGTGCGGCCGCGGTCGCCGCCGGCGACCCGAACGCAGGGCTCCCGACCGAGTGGGCCGGGTCGAAGCCCACGCCCACCGGTCGTCGGAAGAGCTCCATCCCGGTCGTCGAGATCGCCCGTGCCGAGCACAAGGACGAGGCGATGGCCGGTCTCGAGCGCTGGAAGGCGCGTCACCCCGAGGTCGTTCCGTACCTCGAGGCGCCCGACATCCTCGTCGACTCGATGCGCGGCCGGTCGACGACCTGGACCCGCGTCCGGGTCAACCTGATCCACGTTCCGGAGGCGGATCGACCGAGCCAGGAGCCGCTCGAGAGCGACTTCGATCCGTGGGCGGGGCAGGATATCGAGGCCTGGAGGGCCGCCACCTCGGGCCCGCGGGCGCGCCGGCCGACATCCAAGCCGAAGGTCGAGGCGGCGAATCCCACACCCACGGAACCGAAGCCGACGAAGCCGACCCCTTGAGCGGGATCGTCGGCATCGACCACGTCCAGCTATCGATGCCGGCCGGCGACGAGGATGAGGCGCGACGGTTCTATGGCGCGGTCCTTGGCCTGCAAGAGGTCACGAAGCCGGCCGCGCTCGCCGATCGTGGCGGCTGCTGGTTCGCAGGATCGGGCGTGGCGATCCACCTAGGGGTCGAGGCCGATTTCCGACCGGCGGGGAAGGCGCACCCGGCGTTGCTCGTCGCCGATCTGGGCGTCGCGCGGGAGGCGCTCACCAGGGACGGCGTTGCCATCGAGGAGGACGTCAGCGGCCTGCCCGTTGCGCGCTGCTACGTGCGCGACCCGTTCGGCAACCGGATCGAGCTGGTCGATGCCCGCGATGCGGGGTTCAGCGAGCGGTGACCCGCAACCTGGCCAGTTGTGCATCGGAGGAACGTTAGGGCCGATCCAGCGACCCGATCGCCCGCGGTCATCGCCATCGGCGCCCGTTTCGTCCCGGGCCACGCTCAGCTCGCGCAACTTCTCGGTCGGAATCGACAGGTATCGCCCGTCGGCGGGTGCGTGACCGGCCCTAACGTTCCCCTGGTGCACGTTTGGCCGCGATCCGGGCGTCCGCGGGACCTCGGCGTTCGCGGTGACCGTCAGGCCGGAGCTCCGGTGGCGGCCACGACGGCCCTCGTGAGGCGGTCCGTCTTGAGCGCGTCCGCGTAGGTCGCCAGCGGCCCGTTCGGATCGCCGGCCTCGACCGCGTCGAGGAACGCGGCCGCCTGGGTCTCGTATGGGTCGGCCTCTGCGCGGATCTCCTGCACGTTCGTGCCGGCGTCGAACCTGGCATGCCAGTCGCCCTGGCCGCGCTCCGGTCGCTTGGTCAGCGTCGTGAGCAGGCCGTCCGAGACGAACTCGACCGCGATGACGGCCGACGCGATCCGGCGAGTGTTCGCGAACGAGCCGACGGCGCCGTCGGAGAACCGCAACACGGCAGCCGTCGAGTCCACGACGTCGATCGTCGCAGGCGATGCCGCAGGGTCCCGCGTCGAAGCCGCCCCAACGACCCTGGCCTCGCCCATCAGCACCCGGGCCAGGTCGTAGAGGTGGGTCGCCTGCTCGACGACCTGACCGCCACCCTCCGTCGTCCGTCCCCACCAGGCGGGCCCCGGCGTCGAGTCCAGCCACCGCGCCACGACCATCCGGGGCGGCCGGGCGGCGAGCCGGGTCCTGACCTCGGGCATGATGTCGAGCGCCCGCAGGTGGTAGCCGACCGCGACGACGAGCCCCGATCGCTCGATGGCCGCGGCGAGTCGCATCGGACCGTCCGCGTCATCGGCGGCCAGCGGCTTCTCGGTCAGGAACGGGATCCGTCGTGTCACCAGCCGCTCGCCGATCGGCACGGACCGATGTGGCGGCACGGCCACGTAGACCACGTCGGGTCGCGCCTCGTCCAGCATCCGGTCCAGGTCGTCGAACGCCGTCCCGCCCCAGCGGGCGGTGACCGATCGGGCGGTGTCGGAACGCCCGGACACGACACCGACGAGCTGGGTCCGGCCGAGTCGCTCGAGGGCCTCGAGATGCAGGCCGCTGATCCAGCCGCCCCCGACGAGGCCGAGCCGCGTCGTCATCCGCCGTCAGCGAAGATCTTGGCGAGGAGGAACGGCGCGGTCGTTTCGAGTTGGTCGTACCGACACGCCGCCGCGGGCTTGTCCGGACGCCAGCGCTTGAACGTCGTGGCGTGGCGGAAGCGGTCGCCCTGGAGATGGTCGTAGGCCACTTCGGCGACACGCTCGGCACGGAGCGCCTCCCATGACAGGTCCTTGCCACGGTTCCAGCGCGACGTCGCGCCCGGGACCCGCTGGCCGGAAGCCTCCTGTTCGGCCGCCCACTCGGCCCAGCCGGACCATGGATGGCCCTCGAGTGCGTTCTCGCGGAGGGGTGCCAGCTCCTTGGCCAGTTCGGCGCGGCGATCCCAGGAGAACGACGACGTGACGCCGACGTGATGGAGCGTGCCCGCATCGTCGAACAGACCCAGCAGCAGCGACCCGATGTGCGTCTGCGGTCCGTTCTTGTGCCAGCGGAACCCGGCGACCACGCAATCGGCCGTGCGCTGGTGCTTGATCTTGAGCATCGCCCGCTTGCCCGGCTGGTAGGGCGCCTCGAGGCGCTTCGCGACGACCCCATCGAGCCCAGCCCCTTCGAAGCGATCGAACCACTCGGCGGCGGTGGCTCGATCGCGCGTGGCTGGAGTCAGGTGCACGGGTGCCGGAGCGCTGCCCAGCACGGCTTCGAGTCGAGCCCTTCGCTCGCCCTGCGGGACGGCCCGGAGATCCTCGTCTCCCAGTGCCAGCAGGTCCCAGGCCACGAACGACGACGGCGATTCGGCGGCGAGCATCTTGACCCTCGAGGCGGCCGGGTGGATGCGCAGCAGCAATGCTTCGAAGTCGAGGGCGCCATCGCGCGCGATGACCACTTCACCGTCGAGCACGCATCGCTCGGGCAGCGCCGCTCGGAGCGGGTCGGCCAGTTCCGGGAAGTAGCGATCCAGCGGCTTCAGGTCGCGTGACTGGGTGTAGACCTCGTCACCGTCGCGGAAGACGAGCGCGCGAAAGCCATCCCACTTGGGCTCGAACAGCCAGCCGTCGTCGGTCGGCAAGGCGTCGGATGCCTTGGCCAGCATCGGCTCGATCGGCGGCTGGAAGGGAAGGTCGAGGCCCACGACCTGAGTGTAGGCGAGGCGGCGGGCCGCGGCGGGGGAACTGCCGTCGGCACCCTTGCGTCACGGCGGTGCCGCCGCGGCCAGACGGTCGCGTGCGAGCTACGGAGGTCCAAGCATGCGCACCATCCGTTCGTTCCTTCCGCTGATCTTCGTCGCCATGGCCGCGGCTGCCTGTTCCGGGTCGTCCACAGTCCTGTCAACGACCGGCAACGCCATCGGCGACCAGTCGGGCGCCGGTCGCCCGATGCCCGCAGCCAGCGCGGGCGCCGCCGCACCCGAGCTCGACGCCGGTGCCGACAGTGGAGGCGTCCCCGATGGAGGTGTCGCCGCGCGCGACGACACCAAGATCATCCGGACCGGCACCATCGATCTCGAAGTCCGTGACGTCCCGACCGCGCTCCGGACGGCTCGCGACGCGATCGTCGCGCTCGGCGGATACGTCGGGGACTCGAACACCAGCAACCGCGACGCCCGGCCGTCCGCGGAGATCACCTATCGGATCCCGGCGGATCGCTGGGAGGCCGCGCTCGACGCCCTGCGCGGGTTGAACGGCCAGACCACCAAGGTCGTCCAGGAGCACACCGAAGCGGTAGAGGTGACCGGTCAGGTCGTCGATCTGGAGGCCCGGATCCGCAACCTGCAGGCGAGCGAGACCGCCCTCCAGGGGATCGCCGCCCAGGCCACCAAGATCAGCGACGTGCTCGAGGTCCAGGGACAGCTCACGGCGACCCGCGGACAGATCGAGCAGCTGACCGCGCAGCTGAAGGATCTCAACGACCGGGCCGGCTACGCAACGTTGACGGCGACGTTCAACGTGCCGATCGTCGCGGTCGACGTGGCGACCAATGACTGGCAACCCACGGCCGTCGTGGACGCGGCGGCAGCGAGCATGATCTCGATCCTCCAGTCGCTTGCCACGGCCGGGATCTGGTTCGCCATCGTCTGGCTGCCGATCCTGCTAGTCGTGGGGGTTCTCGCGGCCATCGTGGCATGGGCCGCCCGTCGCCTCGGGTTCCGGCGCCGATCGGTCGACCTGAGCCCACCGGCGCCGCCGGCGTCACCGATGCCAAACGAGGGGTAGCGCGTCAACGGGGCATCGTGTCGCCCGGGCCGTGGCACGATGCCCCGATGACCGACCAGGCAGCGCGCTATGACCGGATCGCGGAGGGCTATGCCCGTTGGTGGGCACCGGTCCTGGCACCGGCCGTCGCGGAGCTCATCGCCGAGGTCGCGCCCCACTTGGGGCTCGAGGGCGGCGCTCGCGTCATCGACATCGGGACCGGGACGGGGCAGCTCGGGCTCGATGCCGTCGAGTCGTGGTCTTCCGTGTCGGTCGTCGGGATCGACGCGTCGAGCGAGATGCGAGCGATGGCCGACGCCGAGGCGGATCGACGACTCGCGGCCGCGGAGCGCCATCGATTTCGCTCGGTCGTCGCCCCGGCGGACGATCTCCCGTTCCCGGACCGCTCGTTCGATGTCGCGCTCTCGTCGTTCGTCTTCCAGCTCGTCCCACGTCGGGCCCGCGCGTTACGTGAGGCCCGACGGGTCCTGAGGCGGGACGGCCTGTTGGCGTACGTGACCTGGCTCGAGGGTGACCGCGACCCGGGCGATGTCTTCGCCCCGGACATGATCTTCAACGAACTGCTCGACGATCTCGGGTTCGACGACCCGGAGCCCGACGGCCCGTCGGGCGACATCCCGTCGGTCGAGCGGGCCGCCGCCGAGCTTCGTCGGGCTGGGTTCGGTGCCGTGACCGCCCGCGGCGGCGCGCTGAACCACACATTCACGGTCGACGGTTACATCGGCTTTCTGACCGAATTCGACGAGGAGACCCTGTTCGCCGACCTCGAGCCGGACGTGCGCGAGAACCTCATCGCGTCGCTGCGCGGGCGTCTCGAACCGCTCTCCGCGGAGCGGATGACGATGCGGTTCCCGATCGTGTTCGCCTCGGGGCGACGCTCGAGCCGCTGAGGCCGAGGGGCTCGTCCAGGACGAGCTCGCGGATCAGTCCGTGTCGGTCTCGGAGTCGCCCGCGGTCTCGCCTTCGGCAGCTTCGCCTTCCGGTGCGCCTTCGCCGATCTCGGCTGCCGGGGCGGCGACCACTTCCTCGACTCGTGGAGCCTGGACCTTGGCGATGATCTCGTCGCCATCGGTCACGAGCGTCACATCGGCCGGGATGACGAGGTCGCGGACGTGGAGTGTCGTATCGAAATCGATCAGGGATTCGACCGAGTACTCGATCGCCTGCGGCAGGCGATCCGGCAGCGCGCGGACACGGACCGACTCGCTCGGGTGCAGGAGCGTGCCGCCCAGGTTGGCGACCGCTGGGGAATCGCCGATCGCAATGAGCGGGACGTCGACCGTCAGTTCCTCGGTCATGCGCACGACGAACAGGTCCACGTGGAGGGTCCGGCGATTGACCGGATGGACCTGGACCGCGGAGACCAGGACGGGTCGCGCCTTGTCGCCGTCGACCGACAGGTCGACGAGGGCGTTCGGGCCCGAATGCCGGCGGAGCTGCTCGAATTCGTGGGCGTCGATCGAGATGCTGTCGGAGGCGACGCCATGGCCATACACGACGGCGGGGAGTCGACCGTCGTGGCGAAGACGGGCGACCTTCTTGCCGGTCAGTTCACGATGTTCGGCGGCCAGCGTCGCGCGGGCAGTGGACATGTCGGGGACCTCTGGATCTCTTTGGGCTTTCGTCGTTGCGGGCTGCGGCTCGTCGGCGGGGCCGGAGTGGCGAGGCGCCCGGAAGCGTGCGTACCTTACCACGGGTCGCGAGGCGGCTCCGCGCCCAACGCCGGATGGGACCGCTGCGTCGCCGCGGAGGCTCGTCCGCCCGCCGGTGTAGCATCCCCGCGTGGCAGCAACCATCCTGATCGTCGAAGACGAGCACGCCGTGGCTCGCGGGATCCAGTACGCCCTCCAGCAGGAGGGGTACGAGGTCGCCGTCGCGAGGTCGGGCGAGGAAGGCCTCGAGATCGCGACCCGTCAGGCGCCGGACCTGGTCGTCCTCGATGTCCGCCTGCCGGGCATGGACGGCTTCGAAGTCCTCCGTCGACTCCGCGCGGCCGGTGCCAAGATGCCGGTCCTCGTCCTCACGGCGCGCGATGACGAGGTCGACAAGGTCATCGGCCTCGAGCTCGGTGCCGACGACTATCTGACCAAGCCATTCGGGCTGCGCGAGCTGATGAGCCGGATCAAGGCGCTCCTGCGCCGCTCGTACGGCGATCTGTCCGACGCCGTCGGCGGCCGGGTCATCCGCCACGGCGACCTGTTGATCGACCTCGAACGCCGCCGCGTCCAACGCGGCACCCGTCGAGTGAGCCTCACGCCGACCGAGTTCGAGATCCTTCGCCACCTGGCGTCACGCCCGGGTCGCGTCTACACACGGTCGGAGTTGCTCGAGTTGCTGCGCGATTACGAGGCCCTCGACCAGGACGAGAAGACGATCAACGTCCACGTCAGCCATCTGCGCGACAAGATCGAGGACGATCCTGCCGCCCCCGCGTTCGTCCTGACGGTCCGAGGTGTCGGCTACGCCTTCGCCGAGCGCTGAGGGGATCGAAGGCCGGCGGTTCCGCCTGCCGCTCCTCCTGCGCCGGCTGGTGCCACGCACGTTCCAGGGTCGCCTGACCCTCGCCTTCCTCGCGGTCGTCGCGTTGACGCTCCTCCTGGTGACGGTCCTCGTCATCAATCGACTCGACGATTTCTTCACCAGCCAGCAGCAGGCCGATCTCGACCAGCGCGCCGAGACCGTCAACGCGTACATCCAGGCCAGGGCCTCGGAGGCCGTCCTCAGGGTGCGGCCGGTGGTCCGACCCGACGGCACCGTTGACCCGGCGGTCCTCGCGGCCATCAAGGACCCGGACCAGCAGCAGATCATCGCGGATGAACTCGCCCAGGCGGACGTGACGATGACGTTCGGGCGCTGGGTTTCCGACGGCGAGAACCTGGTCTTCCGACCGTCCGGCACGGCCCCGCTGACGATCCCGTTCACGGCCCGACCGGTCGCCGGGCAGACGCAGGAGCCGGCGGTCTCCGTGACCCACCAGTATTCGGGCGGCGCCGTCTTCGGCGACTACGTGCTCCAGGTGACCCTGGCCAACCCGTACACGTTCCGTGCGACGGCCCTGGCCAACGTCACCGGACTGCTCGCGGCCGTCGCCCTGTTCGCGCTCGGGTTGAGCGTGCTCGTGTCGGCGGCGATGGCACGTCGTTTCACCACGCCGCTCCGGCGGCTGACCGAGGCCTCGCGCGGTCTGGCCGAAGGCGACCTCACCCGACGCGTGCCACCCAGCGAGGTTCGTGCCGGGTCGTCCGAGCTGGCCGAGCTGGCCGTCCAGTTCAACGCGATGGCCGACCGGCTCGAGGAGAGCGTCGAGATCATCCGCCACGACCGGGACCGCAGCCGCGACTTCCTGGCCGACGTGTCGCACGAGCTTCGGACGCCGCTGGCGGCCCTGCGCATGTTCAACGAACTGCTCATGGAGGGCGCCGCGGACGACCCGGAGGCGAGGACCGAGTTCCTCGAGTCGAGCGGACAACAGATCGAGCGTCTCGACTGGCTGGCGCAGAACCTGCTGGAGCTATCCAAGCTCGATTCGGGGCTGGTCCTCCTGGATCTTCGGCCGGACGACCTGCGCGCGGCGGTCGAAATCGGCCGTCGAACAGAGTTCCGCCTCCGCGACGCGGCGGGGCGTGACGCTGTCGTTGCACCTGCCGGACGCGCCGATCCGCATCCGTCACGACCCCCAGCGGATCGGTCAGGTCGTGGGGAACCTGGTCGGTAATGCGGTCAAGTTCACGCCGCGTGGCGGCTCCGTCTCGGTCGACGTCGCCCCTACCGACGACGGGGCGCGGATCGAGGTCGTCGATACCGGCGTGGGGATCGATTCGGCCGAGCTGCCGCACATCTTCGAGCGGTTCTATCGCGGCACGCGGGCCAACGAGGCCCGGGGCAGTGGCAGTGGCCTCGGACTCGCCATCGTCCGTTCGATCGTCGACATGCACGGTGGGACGGTCGCCGTCGAGAGCCGCGTCGGCAGCGGTTCTCGATTCACCGTCACGTTGCCGCGCGATCCACGCCTGATCGAGGGGACACCCGCCGCGGAGCGGGCCGCGGTCGCGTCGGCGGCGGATGGTCGCGCCCGGCTCGGGGTCGAGGTCAAAGCCGAGGCCAGTGTCGGGGCCGTGTTGCCCGACGCGGTGCCAAACGTGCAGGAAACTTCACCGACCGAGCGGTCTCAGGTGAACCCGGAACCGTCACCGTGAGGCTCGATCAGACCTCCTTCTCGGTCATCATCGGCCGACACCCACAAGGACGCTGCCACGACGATGCATGACGACCCCCGCCCCGATGCCCCGGACCCCGGCGAGTTGACCGAGCGCCACGCCATCCCGCCCGTCGACCCGGCACCTGTCGTGCCGGTCGTGCCGGTCGAAGCCTCGGTCGAGCCGATCGTCCCCGCCGGGACGACGTTCGAGAGCTACACGCCCGCTCCCGAACCGCGACCCGTGTGGAGTCGAGCCTGGGACGAGACGAACCCGGCGACCCCGGAGCGCTGGTACGAGCCGGCACCGGCCCCAGCGCCGGCGACACCGGTCAAGTCCGCTCGGACCCGATCCGGGACCGGATCGCTTGTCGCCGCGTCGCTCCTGGCGGCCGTTCTCGCGTCGGGCGGCACCGTCCTCGCGCTCGATGCCGCCGGTGCCCTCGACCGGCCCGCGGCCCCGAGCCCAGCCCTCGCGCAGGCCAGCAATGCCGGCACCGTCCAACCCGTGGCCATCGACGAATCGTCTGCCACGATCGCCGTGGCCGCGAAGGTCAGTCCGGCCGTGGTCAAGATCAAGGTCACCGGCACGGAGGTCGGCAACGGGGTCATCCCCGCGACGGGCGTCGGTTCCGGCGTCATCTTCGACAGCAACGGCTGGATCCTGACCAACCATCATGTCGTCGAGGGCGGCGAGAAGTTCGACGTCGAGCTCAAGGACGGGCGCGTCCTTTCGGGCAAGGTCTACGGCATCGACACCCTCACCGACCTCGCCATCGTCAAGATCGACGCGGTCGGGTTGCCGACCGCCGCCATCGGCGAATCGGACGCCCTCAAGGTCGGTCAACTGGTGATCGCGATCGGCAGCCCGCTGGGCACGTATTCCAACTCCGTCACGAGCGGGATCGTGTCGGCCAAGGGTCGGTCGATCGTGACCGACGGGAACGAGTCGCTGACCAACCTCATCCAGACGGATGCCGCGATCAACCCCGGGAATTCGGGTGGCCCGCTGCTCGACGCCGGCGGCAACGTCATCGGCATCAACACGGCTATCGCGACCAACAGCAACGGGATCGGGTTCGCCATCCCGATCGACATCGCGCGCCCGATCATGGCCCAGGCCGTGGCCGGCCAGCCGCTGAGCCGGCCCTACATGGGCATCCATTTCGTCAGCATCACCCGGCAGCTGGCCGATGCGCGGAAGCTCCCGGTCCAGGTCGGGGCGCTCGTCGGTGGCGTCGATTCCAGCGGCAACGCGGTCCCGGGTGTCGATCCCAACACGCCCGCCGAGAAGGCCGGCATCAAGGACGGCGACATCATCGTCTCGATCGAGGGCAAGGTCATCGACGAGGAGCACCCGCTCGACGCCACGATCTCGCAGTTCTCGCCGGGCCAGACGGTCAGCGTGGACGTCCTACGCGACGGCCAGCACGTGACGCTCGAGGTCATGCTCGGGACGCGCCCCAAGATCTAGGCGGCGGCCCGTTCGCGGCCCGGGGCCCGCGGCGCGTTCGCGGCCCGCGGCCGTTCGCGGCCCGGGGCCCACGGCCCGCGGCGCGTTCGCGGGCTGGATATTCCCACCAGTCTTACGACTGGACCTTACCGAGGCACAAAGGTCGGTCGCGGTGGCGATCCACGCTCGCTCGAGCGTAACGGAGGCTCGACCGAGGCCGGATCCCGCTCTTGTCGCCCGTGTAACCCCGGATGTAAGACTGGGGGAATACCGGGGCGGATATCCCAGGTTTGTCAGAGTTCGGCGTCGCTCCACAGGCTCCAGCCTGGGTCCCCGAACCCCGCGACGCGTGATGGCGCTCCGATCTCCTCCGACGCCGCGGCCGCGTCAGGCACGGCCGAGTCCGCCCGATCGGCGAGGTCCGGCGCGTCGGGCAGGTCGGCGACGTCCGCCAAGTCCGCCATGTCCGCCACGTCTGGCGGGGCCATCGCGAGCGCCACCCCCCCGCCCGAGCGAACCTCGACGAACTCGATGCGCTGAACGGTCGTTCGAACCGGTCCGTGCTCCGTCGCGGGGCGGATCGGCATCGACGGGATGTCGGCCGGGGATGGCGACGCCTCCCAGCAGGCTCGGATCTCGTCGCCGTGGAGCGGCACGCGTTGCCGGTCGAGGCCGCAGAACCCGAGCTGAGCGGCGACGGATCGCCGGAAGTTCCGACAGGTGCCGCAGGCGGTGCTGGATCGACGGCAGACCCAGCAGCGGGCCGTTTCGGCCTGGGGTGTCCCGCAGTGCGGACATCGCCACATCGGCATGGACACAGATGGT
Source organism: uncultured Chloroflexia bacterium (assembly GCA_963833705.1). Lineage (GTDB taxonomy): Bacteria > Chloroflexota > Limnocylindria > Limnocylindrales > CSP1-4 > SPCO01. The sequence goes on from CAWHYQ010000006.1 coordinate 121,282, forward strand.
AGCTGCCCGCGATGCCGCTGTCGAACGATCCCATCGTTCATTCGAACGCGCCGTCGCTTTCGATCGACGTGTGGTCGGTTCGGGACGGTCCGTCCGGCGTGGTCCTTCCCGACCATCTCCGTCGGGAGATACGCCACCGCTCGCGGTGGTGGCCGCGATCGCCGCGCCCCGATATCGCCCAAGGGAGATCGTGGAAGTGGGTGCCTGCGCGCCGGCTTAGGCCCAGGCCTGCGGCAGCCGCGCCCGCCCCAGCCCCGGCCCTACCTGACGATCGAGACGGCCGTGACGTCCTGCGCCGACCCGAACTCGTCACTCGACACCAAGGCAGTCGCGCTGCCCTGGCCGAGATCGGCGCCCCTCGGGACGGTGGTCGTGAACGATGCCTTGCCCTTGGTGTTGGTCTTGGCGTCGAAGGTGACGGTCGGGATCCCCGGCATGCTCAGCGTGAACGTGACGTCCGCCCCGGGCAACGCCTTGCCGTTGGGATCGGTCACAGTCGCAACGAGCGTGACCGACTCGGGCAACTTCGAGCGTTTGATCTGGTAGACGGACGAACCGAGCGCGACGGTCAGCTTCCCCGTCCCACGTCGCACGCTGAGGGCCGTCTCGGTGATATTGCCGGCCGGATCCGTGGCGGTCAGTGCGATGTCATTGACCCCGCCGCTGAGCGCCAGGCTCAGCTTGAACGAGCCATCCGCCCCGGCGGTCCCGACGATCGACGACCCGTTCGCGGCGTTCCTGGCGATCAGCGTGGTCCGCGCCTGGGTCTTGCCCACGATGTCGACCGCCTTGCCGTTGATGACCGCGTTGTTCTTGGGCGATGTGATCGTCACCTTCGGTTTGGTCGCGTCGAATACATACCGGACGATCGGCGACGAATCCGACTCGCCGCCCGGGCCTACGATCGTGACCGAGAAGTCGTTGATCCCCTTCTCCAGCGTCACCGGGATGATCGTCTTGGGCGTGCCGGTCGACAGGGCCGCCTCCTCGATGGCGGTCGGCTGCTGGTCCGGGAGCGTCAGGTACACCCGGATCTTCGACTTCGGATCGCCGGCGAGCGCGGCCGGGACCGTCACCGTCAGGTCGACCGTCTGGGAGCTGGTGTACGGCTCGCTCGGCTGTTCGAGTGACGGCGGGTCGCTGATCGACGCCACCGACGGCTTTGGCGTGGCCGTCGCCGTCACTCCTTCGACGAACCCACCGAGGGTCGAGCCTAGCCCGCCGACGACGACGCCGAGCCCGCCGATGCCGAGGTACAGGACGCCGGCACCCAGGGCGGCCACCATCGCCAGCATCGCCAACTTGAAGATGATCGGGAGGCCACGATCGTGCTGGATCGGTCGATGACTCGACAGTCGCATCGGCCCCGGAGCCTTGGGCTTGGTCTTGACGGGAGCGGGTCGACCGGTGGATGGGGGACGGGGGCGGACGTGGGTCAGCCGCGGATCGCGCCGGGTCGTCATCGGGCGGATTGTCGCACGGGCGCTCGATGACGGTCGCGCGGGCCGGGGCGTCGGCCGCGTGGGCCGGGTCGCGGACGGCGGGGCCCGTCGAGCCGTGGCGGGGCGGTGCGTTGTACTCTGGCGCGGTCGCGCGCGTGATGACGGTCGTCCCGTGCGCCTCGAACCCTGAGGGATGGAGTGCAGGCTCGCGATCCGAGAACAGGCCGCCCGGGCTCCGGATCGACCGGACGACCGGCGTTCGGCGTCGGACCGATCGCGCGCGTCTCGCCGTCGCCGCTGTCGCAGCCCGACCCTGCCGCGACGCCGCCGATGCCCTCGATGCGACCCGGCTTCGGGCTGCCGAATCTCCGACGGAACGTCTGCCCGCACTTCTACATGACCGGCAGCCGCGGCGCGATCCCGATCCAGGCGCCGCACCTGCTCAAGGCCCTCATCCGCCAGGACGCCAACACGTCGCGTTGCCAGTTGCGTGGCGGCGTCCACATGGAACAGGGCTACGTCAACGACGTCTGCCTGACGCCGCGGTTCAACCAGTGCGTCTTCTACGAGGACGAGCTGACCCGCGAGTGACTCGTCCTCGATGACCACGCCAACGGCCGCGCTGACCTACGCAGAGGCGCTCGGGGCCCTGGCCGAGCGCGGTCGATTTCGGGATCCGGCTCGGGCTTGGGCGGACCCGGGCACTCCTCCGCGAACTGGGCGACCCGCAGGCGGCCATGCGGGGCGCGTTGGTCGCGGGCACCAATGGCAAGGGCAGCGTGCTGGCCCTGGCGGGTGCGGCGCTCCAGGCCGCGGGGTATACCGTCGGGTCGACGCCGAAGCCGCATCTCGTGACCTATCGCGAGCGGATCCAGGTCAACGGGCGCCCGATCGCCGCGGCCGACTTCGCGCGTCTCGTCGGGGACGTGCTCGGCGTCGCGGATCGCGTCGCGCGACGCCATGGCGAGCCGACCGAGTTCGAACTCCTGACCGCGGTCGTCTTCGCCCGCTTCGCCGAGGTCCGCCCCGACGTTGCGCTGGTCGAGGTCGGCCTGGGCGGTCGGCTGGACGCCACGCACGCCTGGGATGGTGGCGTGGCCGCGGTCACCAATGTCGACCTCGATCACATGGATCGCCTCGGCGACACGGTCACTGCGATCGCCCGAGAGAAGGCCGCGATCATCGAGCGGGGGGATCTCGCCGTGACGGGCGCGCGCGGCGACGGGCTGGCGGTCATCCGCCGACGCGCGCGGCGCCTTGCCGTGCCACTGACCGAGGTCCCGCCCGCGTCGATCGTCGGCTGGGACCGCGACGGTATCGACGTCGACCTGCCGCGTCTCGGACGGACTCGGGTCGGTCTCCGCGGCCGACACCAGGCGGCCAACGTGGCCATCGCCGACGCGATGCTGGATGCTCTGGAGGCGGCCGGGATCGTCGCAACCGACGACGTCGCGCGACGGACCGGCTACGCGAACGCCGTCTGGCCCGGCCGGCTGGAGCTGCTTCGTGTCGCGGACCGGGACGTGCTGCTGGACGGTGCCCACAACCCGGCCGGGGCCGCCGCGCTGGCCACGGCCCTCGACGACCTCCGTCCGTTCCTCTCCGACGGCCCCATCCAGCTCGTCACGGCATCGATGGCCGACAAGGATGTCGACGGGGTCATCGCGGCGCTGGCCGCCGCCTCCGCGATCGGCCGACGCGACGGTCATCTGCACGAGCCTGGACCTCATTCGGGCCTTGCCGGCCGAAGACCTCGCGGCGCGGTGGCGGTCCGGGTTCGCCGTCGGCTCGCGGCGGGGTGGTTCGATCGTCGTCGAACCGGACCCGATGGTCGCCCTCGACCGGGCGTTGGCGGGACCTGGACCGGTCGTCGTGGCCGGTTCGCTCTATCTTGTCGGTGCTGTGCGCGCTCGCTTGATCGACGACCCCGACCTGCGCGACCCGGACCCGACCGAGGACCGATGACCGACCCTGCGCTCACGAACCCCTCGCCCGGCGCCGTGCCGACCGGCCCGGCCCCGTCCCGCATCGGGCCCGCGACGTTCCGGTGGGGCGAGCGGACGTACGTCATGGGGATCCTCAACGTGACGCCCGACTCCTTCTCGGGTGACGGGCTGCTCGGCGCGAGGCCGGACGGGGTCGACCCCGACGCTGCCGTTGACACGGCCGTCGCGATGGGCCGCCGGATGGTGGCGGAGGGTGCGGACCTGCTCGATGTCGGTGGCGAATCGACCCGTCCGGGCCACGTCCCGGTGACGCTCGAGGAGGAGCGGCGGCGCGTCGTGCCGGTCATCGCCGCGGTGCGGGCCGCCCTGCCTGACATCCCCATCAGCGTCGACACGACCAAGCCAGCCGTGGCCGAGGCGGCGCTCGCCGCCGGGGCCGACATGGTCAACCACATCTGGGGCGTCGGCGATGACGAGGCGCTCCCGCGGATCGCCGCCGACCACGGTGTCCCGCTCATCGTCATGCACAACCGCGCCGAGGCCCGCTACACGACGTTCCTGCCCGAGGTCATCGCCGATCTGCAGGCGGCGCTCGAGCGAGCGCTTCGACTCGGCGTCCGATGGGACGACCTGCTCATCGATCCCGGGTTCGGGTTCGGGAAGACGCCCGAACAGAACCTCGCGATCGTGCGAGACCTGGGAGCGCTGCGCATGCTGGGTCGCCCCATCCTGCTCGGCACGAGCCGCAAGTCGACACTCGGGCGCGTGCTCGGCGCGGCCGGGCGGACCAACGGCTCGAGGCGACCCTGGCGACGACCGCGCTCGGGATCGCCGCCGGCGCCGACCTCGTCCGGGTCCACGACGTCGAGGCCAACGTCCGTGTCGCGCGAGTCAGCGATGCGATCGTCCGGGCGAACTGGCGCGACTCGAGCGAAGGAGGCCCCGGCTGAGCGACCGGATCGTGCTCTCGAACATGCGATTCATGGGCCGCCACGGCTACTACGACCACGAGCTGCTGGCGCCGCAGCCCTTTGGCGTCGACGTCGAGCTCGTGCTCGACCTCCAGCCGGCGGGCATCGACGACGACCTTGAGCAGTCGGTCGATTACGGCAACGTCTACGACGCCGTGCGGCAGATCGTGGAGTCCACCTCGTTCCGCCTGCTCGAGGCGCTGGCCGAGGCGATCAGCCACGAGCTCCTCGCCGACTTCGACGTGACCGAGGTCCTGGTCCGGGTCCGCAAGCCCAAGGTCAAGCTCGGCGGCCCGCTCGACTACGCCGGTGTCGAGATCCGCCGTCAACGCTCGAACGGCGACCGCCGCGGCTGACCGAACGGGTCGGGGCGCGTGCCACCGGTCTGCCAGCCCGGGACCCGACCTTGTCCCACCGGATATTCCTGGCAGTCTTACAGCTGGGCCTTGACCGACGATAAGCCGCGATCTTCGATCGGATCCACGCTCGACTGAGCGCGAACCGAGGCGTCGGGCGGGCCCCGACGGCCCGTTATGGGCTCAGTCGGCCAGTCGGTAATACTGCGGGGCATATCGCGACCGAGATGGTCCGTCGGAACGCAGAGGAGGAACGCGGGCGAGGGTCCCCGGCGAGGCTCTGCGCGACGCGAGCACGGCTGGCGCCGTCTCCTCCGGGGCGCCTGACCGCCGCGGCTGACCGTCCGCCGCGACGACTACGGCGGCGGCGGGGTCGGGCTCGGGGTCGGACTCGGACTGGGGCTCGGTGACGGACTGGGGCTCGGGCTCGGACTCGGGCTCGGTGAGGGCGACGGGCTCGGGCTGGGGCTCGGGCTCGGCGACGGCGACGGACTCGGCGTGGGACTCGGCGACGCGGTCTGTGACGGTGTCGGTTCCGGGCCCTTCGAGACGGCCCAATCCACCGCGGTCCCCTTGGCCACGACGATGCCTGCCGACGGATTCTGCGAGACGACCAGCCCGGCCGGAACCAGCGGATCGAACACCTCGGTCCGTGTCCCCGAGATCAACCCGGCATCGAAGATCGCCTTGAGCGCGTCGGCCTCGGTCTTGTTCTTGAGGTCCGGGACGGGCACCGTGCCCTGCCCGGTCGCGACCGTGATCTTGACGACACCCCCCTTGTCCACCTTCGTCCCGACGGGCGGATCCTGCGCGAGGATCGTGCCTTCGGGCGCGGATGTGGAGACCTGGCCGGTCGGGGTCAGGGTGATCCCGAGCGCGGTGGCCTGAGCCTGCGCGTCGGCGACCGACAGACCGATGAAGTTGGGGACGGTCACCTGCTCGGTACTTGGCTTCGAACCACCGCCGGAGGCGAGCTGGAAGACGAGGAAGGCGATGGCGATCAGCAGTGCGATCGCCGTGATGCCGGCGACCCAGACCAGGGGACCCGGGCTGTCTCGATCGTCGTCGGGCGGTGGTGGCGGGACGGTCCCACCGGGCGGCGGCGCGCCGGCGGGCTGCCCGTCCTCCGCACTCGCATAGGCATCGGCGGAATAGGGGATCCCAGCGGCATTCGGTCGGGCGGTCCCCGACACCATCGTCGCAGCGGCAGCACCGGCCACGGCCGCGCCCGCCACGCCCGCGGCCCCGAGCGCGCCGGAACCGCCTGAGAGCGTGCCATCGAGCGCGTCGGCCATGACGCCCGCCGACGCGAACCGATCGCGCGGATCGAGCGCCAGCGCCTTCCGGGTGATCGCGGCCAGGTCGGGCGGCACGGACGCTCGAGCCGCCATCGGGTCCGGGACGGGCGCGCTCAGTCGAGCGAGGGCGACGCTCGCAGCGCTGTCGCCTTCGAACGGGCGGGCGCCGACCAGCATCTCGTACATGACGACGCCGAGGGCGTAGATGTCGGACGAGGCCGTGGCCGGTTCGCCGCGCGCCTGTTCCGGGCTGAAGTAATGGACCGACCCGAGCGTGGTCCCGGGCAGCGTCATCTGGGCCTCGGCGACGGCCCGCGCGATGCCGAAGTCGGTGACCTTCACCTGGCCGTCCGTGCCGATCATGATGTTGCCGGGCTTGATGTCGCGGTGGATGAGGCCACGGCCGTGTGCGGCCTGCAGCGCGCGAGCGACCCCGGTCCCGATCCGCGCGACCTGGCGCGGCGGCAATGCGCCGGTGCGGCGCAGGATCGTCGAGAGGTCCTCGCCATCCACGAGCTCCATCGCGATGTACGGACCGCTCGGGTCCTCGCCGTAGTCGTAGACGGTGACGATGTTCGGGTGGCTCAGCGAGGCGGCGGCCTGGGCCTCCTGCCGGAAGCGCGACGAGAAGTCGGGATCGCGCAGGTACTCCACGCGCAGCACCTTCAGGGCGACGTCGCGCCCGAGTCCCGTATCGGTGGCCCGATAGATCGACGCCATGCCGCCCTGGCCGAGCAGCTCGATGAGGCGGTAGCGACCACCCAGGATCTGACCGATCTCGGCCAACTCGTCCCCTCGCTACGGTCGCGCGCGACTGGTCGGGCGCGTGGCGCGCATGGTACCGCACGCGCGTCGCGCGTCGGCCGCTCCTTCAGAGCTGCAGCTCCTGCAGGTAGGCCCGGAACTCCCTACCGATGTCCGGCCGGGCGAGGGCCAGTTCGACCGAGGCCCGCAGCCAGCCGAGGGTGGTTCCCGCGTCGTACCGGGTGCCTTCGAACTCGTACGCGAAGACCTGCTGCTCCTCCATGAGCGCCGCGATCGCGTCGGTCAGCTGGATCTCGCCGCCGGCCCCGCGCTGCGTCTGCTCGAGCTTGTCGAAGATCTTCGGCGTGAGCACATAGCGCCCGATGATGGCCAGGTTCGATGGCGATTCCCCGGGCTCCGGCTTCTCGATGAGCTCGGTGATCCGATGCAGCCGCCCGTGATCGAGCGGGTCGTCCGACGGCTCCGAGGCGATGACACCGTAGCGGCTCGTCTCCTCGGGCGGGACCTCGGTCACGGCCACGACCGTCGCGTGGGTCTGCTGATACGCATGGATCAACTGGCCGATGCACGGCCGGTCGCCGATGACGACGTCGTCGGGCAGGATCACGGCGAACGGCTCGTGACCGATGAGGTCCTTCGCCATCAGCACCGCATGTCCAAGACCGAGCTGTTCCTTCTGTCGGATGTACGCCACCTGTGCCAGATCGCTGATCGCCCGGACCTGGCGCAGCATCTCGATGTCGCCCTTCTCCTCGAGCAGGTGTTCGAGCTCGTAGGACAGGTCGAAGTGGTCCTCGATGGCGCGCTTCTGGCTGGAGGTCACGATGATGACCTGCTCGATCCCGGCCGCGACCGCCTCTTCGACCGCGTACTGGATGATCGGCTTGTCGACGAGCGGCAGCATCTCCTTCGGCTGTGCCTTGGTCGCCGGCAGGAAGCGGGTGCCCCAGCCGGCGGCAGGGAAGACGGCCTTTCGTACGCGCAATCGAACCTCGGGCTGGCGGGTTGGGCGGGTGGCGCCAGTATACCCGCGGTCCCTCGCCCGACCCGGTCAGACCGAGTCGAGCGACCGCGCGAAGCGTCGGACGGCGAGGTTGAAGGCGGCCGGTCGATCGAGGTTGGCGAGGTGCGATGCCCCGGCCAGGAGCACCCGCCTCGAGTCGGCCGCGGCCGCCGCGAACCGCCGCGAGAAGAGCCGGAACGGGAGGTCGAACTCGCCGTTGAGGATGAGGGTCGGTCCCGGGTAGGCGGCCAGTCGGGGCAGGAACGACGTCCCGGCTACCGCGCGGAGGGCGGTCGCACCCCCGGCCGTCCAGAACCCGCCGGCGACGACCGGCTCGGCGAGCGCCGGTGCGAAGCGGGTCCTGAAGAACGTTCGATTGAGGCGTTCGAGACGCGGGCCATCGAACCGCTCCATCGCCCCCGCCAGGGTCAGGAACGGCACCATGCGGATCCCCACGGGTTCGGCAGTCGCCCCGGCGAGGACGAGACCGCGGATCCGTTCCGGCTCACGCTCGGCCAGCGTCATCGCGACGTAGCCGCCGAGGGACAGCCCCACGACGACCGCGCGGCCGTCGGCGTGGTCGCGGATCGTGTCCGACAACGCGTCCGCGGCAGCGGTGAGGGTGAAGGTCTCGGCCGCGCGGGTCCCGTGCCCGGGCAGGTCGAAGGCGACGACCCGGAATTCGTCGCGCAGCCCGTCGATCTGGGCCGTCCAGAGGGCCCGGGTCAGGCGCGTGCCGTGGACGAACACGATGGCCGGGGCTCCGAGCGGACCCGCCGCGACGACCGAGGCGGGATCCCCGTCCACGGTCAGATGGAGCGATCGGGTCGGTGCTCGACCGCGAACAGCGCGGCCTGCGTCCGGCTCGTCAGTCCCAGCTTGGCCAGGATGTTCGAGACGTGCGTCCGTGCGGTGCGTTCGGACACGCCGAGCTCATCGGCGATCGCCCGGTTCGACAGCCCGCGCGCGACCCCGTCGAGCACGTCGAGTTCGCGCGGCGTCAGCTGCGAGAGACTGGCCGTCTGGCGCCCGTCGCCCGCGGTGACCGTCGCGCCGCCCTTGCGCATCCGTCGCGCGACGATGCCCGCGACCGCCGGGTCGAGATAGACCTCGCCGGCGTAGGCGGAGCGGATCGCCGCGGCCAGGTCGTCGGCCTCCGCGTCCTTGAGCAGGAAGCCGCTCGCGCCCGCCTCGATCGCCGCCGTGATCCGGCTCTCCTCGATGAAGCTCGTGATCGCCACGACCTCCACCGATGGATGTCGAGCCTTGAGTTCGGCGGTCGCCTCGATGCCATCGAGCCCCGGCATCAGCAGGTCCATCACGACGACGTCGGGGTGGAGCGATCCCGTGGCTTCGAGCGCACTCTCACCGTCGGCGGCCTCACCGACGACTTCGAGGTCGTCGTGCAGGTCGAGGAAGTCGCGCATGCCGCGGCGGACCATCGCGTGGTCGTCGACGATGAGGACGCGGATCCGATCGGCCACGGTCAGTGACCGCCCGCGACGGCCGGCGGCGGGGGGTCGAGCGCGCCGCGCGCCGAGTCCGTCTCGACGACCGTGGCCGTGTCGGCGTCGATGGCGCGGGGCGTGTCGGCTTCGACGCCGGGCGCCGCCACGACGCGCTCGCCCGGTTCGGCCGATCGCTGGAGGATGACCGCGGCGGCGAGGACCGCCACGCCGCCCGCGACCTGGATCGGGGCGAGGCCCTCGTGCAGCAGCCAGGCCGCGAGCGCCACGCCGACGACCGGCTCGAACAGCATCAGGATCCCCGCGCGCGTCCCGCCGATGAGCCGGATCCCGGTGAGGAACAGCACCGACGGGATGGCCGCCGCGAACAGCCCGGTGAACGCCAGGAGCGGCAGGATGCTCGGGTCGCGGAGCGGGTAGGTGAGGGTCGCACCGGCGCCGGTCGCGAGGCCGAGGACGACGCAACACACGAGGGTCATGCCGATGATCACCACCATGGACTGGTCGGCCGGGACCGCCCGGTACCCGTTCCGGCTGATGACCACGAAGACGGCCTGGCTCAGGGCGGCGCCGAGCGCCAGCCCGAAGCCGAGCGCATCGAACCGGATGCCGGCCGACGGATCGAGTTGCGAGGCGACGACCGCGACCATGCCCGCCACCGCGAGGGCGAGGGCGGCGACCCGCGCCCGATCGAGACGCTCCCGCCCGAGGGCGACGTTGACGACCGCCACGATGACCGGGTACGTGTAGAAGCCGAGTAGCGCGAGCGCGACCGTGATGAGGTCGAACGAGATGAACATCGCGAGGTTGAGCGTGAAGGCGACGAGCGCCGCGACGAGGAGTGTCAGGCGCGCTCGACCATCGAGCTCGCCCGGCCGGACGAGGCGTTCACCGCGACGCGCTACCCGCCAGCCGACGAACACCAGCAGGGCGGCCACGCCGACCCCGGCCCGCCACGCGACGAATGCGACCGGTTGCATCCCCCCGTCGTAGGCGAACCTCGACAGCGGTCCGAGCATCCCGAACAGGGAGGCGGCGACGATGACGATGCCGAAGCCGGCGATCGGTGGGCGTCCAGGGGCAGACATCGAGCCCATGGTAGGGCCGGCGGCCGTGGCCGGCGTTCGGTCTGGCGAGGTTCGGGCCCGGCCGAGACGCGGCCGCGGTTCGGGCCCGCGGTTCGGGCCCGCGGTTCGGGCCCGCGGTTCGGGCCCGCGATATTCCGCCCGTTCATCAGATCCGCGGTCTCCACGCTTGGCGACGTACTGTGTCCGTCAGATCTCGAACGCGGCCACGCTCGCAACCCCCGATCTTGATGAACCATCGGAATAGCAAGGGCCGCGACGTTCCGCCCAAGGGCCGCGACGTCGCGCCGCCGGCCCCGGCCCCGCACTCGGCTCGATCGCCCGCGACTGGGCCTCACCGCCGAACCTGGCGATCCTTGCCTGGGAGGGCCGTTATGGCCGATCCGAGGCAATAGGGACCCGACGGGCGCTCCGAAAACGGGGCTCGGGTCGAACGATTGACGCTCAGCCGCGAACCGAGGTCGGCGGTGGACGCGCCGGATCCGGCCATACCGGTCCCGGGGTGACCGTTTTGCCAAGAGACGCGCGGCCGCCGTCGCGACCCGAGCCTACTTCCCCAGTGCAGTCGCCTCGGGAGCCGACACCACGTCGTCGGCCGCGGCCGCCAGGTCGTCCGCGCCGGCCGGTTCATGGCGCGCGCCGCTGAGGCGGATCGAGGTGAACGGCACACGGATGGTGTGGAACACCTCGATCGACACGAGGAACCCGGCGAACAGGAACAGCACGCCGAGGAACTTGCCGAGCTGGAACCACTCGGTCATGCCGAACCGATTGAGCGTGTCGCCAAGGGTCGCCACGAACGCCCCGACGGCGATGAGGATGGTCGCCGGCACCCGGCTGTGGAGCTTGCCGGCAAGGAGCGCCCGCGCCGCACCCGGCAGCGACGCGACCAGGTTGACCGTGATCGCGACCGGAGCGATGCACAGGTTGAACAGGAACTGGTCGCCGGGCTGGTTCGGATCGAGCGAGTAGGCAAGGACCCGTCGCTTCGGCATGAACACATAGGCCGAGAACATGGCGCCGAGGATCAGCGCAAAGGCGCCCGTGATGTTGAGGAACGGCGTCAGCAGTCGAAGCGACGGCGGGAACAGCGTCGCGACCGGAGCGCCGGTCGTCGGGTCGACGGCGTACCCCGGTGCGGCCAGCGCGGTGGTCGCCATCAGGACCAGGCTGAGGGCCGTCGCGCCGACGACCGCCACCGCGGCCAGCCTCGGCCACCGATCGTTTGCGAAGTACGTCTCGACCGCCACGGCGAGGGCGAGCAGCCCGGCAGCGATGAAGTACAAGAGGGGCAGCGACCCAGCCCCCGCATATTCGGGCTTGTTTCGCACGAGGAACGTGAACAGACCGGCCAGGAACAGGCACAACGCGAAGCTGTAGCCGAAGCGCGTTCGGCCCAGGAGGTAGGCCGTGCCGAGGCCGAGCCAGCCCGCGGTCCACACGGCGCCGGTGAGGTACCAGGTCCGGTACAGGACCTCGTTCCAGCCGTTCACCGCGGCGATCGCCTCGCAGCCGGCCCCGATGCCGTAGAACAGCATCCCGAGCGTCCAGATGAGCTGGAAACCGCCTCGTCGTTCGCGCCATTGGTCGAACAGGGCGACGGCGAACACGAGCGCCAGGATCGACGTCGCCGCCGGCAGGAAGACGCGCGGGTCCATCGTCAGCGCGCCGCTTCCTGGTACGTGGCGATGAGCCGGAGCAGGAGTCGGTCGAGCAGTCCGGATGCGTTCTCGTACAGGGCGGCCAGCCGTGCGGCGTCGAGCGCCCGTCGCCGGCCCAGACCGGTCAGCTCGGCCAGGAACGGTCGGCGCGCCGCGACGAACAGCCCGACCGACTCGGTCAGGCTGGTGCCGGATCCGGCCAGGCGTCGAGCCAGGTCATCGACCAGCCCGGTGGCGTCCGCCTCGGACCGGGCCAGTTCCGCCGCGTCCGACGGGTCGGCGTCGAGATGCGCGATGAGCGCCTCGACCAGGCGACGGCCGTCGGTCCGGTAGCGCTCGCGCTCGATGGCGTCGTCGGCCGGGACCTCGCGCGCCGCCGCGCCCGAGGTGTAGCTCCGTCGGTACGCCTGGGTCATCCGCTCCGAGCTCGCGCCGAGACTGGCCAGCGGCCGGCTGCCCGGGCGTTGGGTCGAGGCCAGGCGCTCGATGGCGCGCCGGTCGAAGCGACGATGACCGCCGGGCGTGATGAAGACCTCGACCCGGCCGTCGTCCGCCCAGCGTCGGAGGGTGTCGGGATCGACCCCGACCATGCGGCTTGCGGGCCCCAGCGACAACCAGCGAGGGGCGACGAGGGCGTCGGACACGCGGGAGCCTCGATCTTGGGTGTGTCGACGGGCCGGACGAGCGTGGGGGGAAACGCTCGGAGCCGGCCCGACGACATCGATGTAGGAAAGAGCCGAGAACCTGGGCGAATCTGGGTATCGCCGAATCGCTCGGGCCGCCGGGAGGATAGGCGTCCCGGATGGCGCGTGTCAAACCACGAGAACGGTGTTCGGCGCCTTCAGGCGGGGACGAACTCGTGGTCGTCGCGGTGGATCCCATCGCACAGGCCCCAGCGGGGCGGATCGGTCGGGATCGGCACGGGTCGCATGATCTCGCGGACCTCGCCTCGACGGCAGAACAGGTAGCCCTTGGCGGACATCCAGCGACGCACGCAGGCCGGGTCGCTGTGGAATTGGAACGGGCCCGGGTTGATCGCCGGCCGATCGGTCCACGCGACGGGCGACTCGGCCGCGACGATGTCGAGCAGGTTCACCCGCCAGGGCGTGCCGTCGATGACGTCGAGGCAACCGTCGCAGCGGGTCGCCACGTTGTCCTTGATGATCGTCCGGATGTTGACGCCCATGATCTCCATCGCCGGGCGATGGTAGCAGGGGAGTCGGCGAAGCCGCCGCCCGATGGACGACGGCTTCAGCAATGCCTCGAATTGTGGTCGATCGTCAGACGGCGTTCATTCCGCCTTCGCCGAAGGCCGCCTTCACCTCGCTCGTGCTCAGGTACCAGAGGATCAGGGCCGGCATGATCGCCATCCCGAAGCCGATGCCCGACCCTGGGAACTGGAAGAACGCGAGGACCGCCTCGAAGATGGCAAAGCCCGCGATGATCATCGCAAAGAGGCGCGCCCACGGCTGGAGCGTCCAGAGGCCCAACGCGGCGAGGATCCAGACGATCCCGGTCGCGACCGCGAGCCAGCCCCACAGCCCGACGTGCTCGATCTTCGGGAGATCGCCGAGCGCTCCGAACCAGTCGAACCCGATGACCCGCAGGCCGAAGAACAGATAGCCGAAACCGGCGAGCGCCGCGAAGAAGCCGATGACCGAGATCAGGATGGGCGGGTTCTTCATCGCTTGTTCCTCCAGCGTGTGTCAGGACCCATGCCCGGGCAACACCGGCGGGCGGGCAGGATGCTACAGCATTCGGAGTCAGGTTGATACGCCTGATCGAGGCGAACACCACGTTTGGTAGAGGAACCGTCGTGCTGGATGGAGCACGTGATCCCGCACCCCGTCCGGTACGATCGTGCCCGTCATGATCCGAACCATCCTCGGGACCAGCCGGTTCCTGATCATCCTGGCCGTCCTGGGGACGTTCGTGGCGTCGGCCACGCTCCAGGTGTTCGGCCTGCTTCGGGTGTTTGCCCTGATCGCAGATCTCATCCGGGTCGGCGACGTCTCAGCGGCGGCGGGCAAGGGCCTCATCGCCGACACCGTCTCGATCATCGACATCTTCCTGATCGGGACCGTCCTGTTCGTCATCTCGGCCGGGCTCTACCAGCTGTTCGTCCACAGCGATGTGCCCCTGCCCGGGTGGCTGAAGATCGAGTCGCTCGACGACCTCAAGGAGAACCTGACCGAGGTGATCGTCGTCGCGCTGCTCGTCGCCTTCCTCGGCCAGGCCGTCGAATGGACGGGTGACACCGCCATCCTCGGCCTGGGGCTCGCGACGGCGGCGGTCGTCCTCGCGGTCGCACTCCTGACCTGGGTTTCAAGGCGGCGCACGTAGCGACGGGTCCACGACGTTCAGACCAGCAGGAACACGCCGAGCGCCATGAGCCAGACCGACCAGGCGATGTAGGCGATCGGGACGATCGTGCCGGCGAGCGCCCAGCCATCAGGCTCGTTCGGGCCGACGAACTCGAGGGTGCCGACCAGGAGCGCGATCCCGATCGGAAGGCCGAGGACGCCGAGCCAGGCCGGCAGGATGGTGGTCGAGAGGATCGAACCGGCGATCAGCAACGTCCACAGGCCCGTGAACAGGTACCCGAGGTGCTCACCGACGCCGACGCCGAGCAATCGATGGAGCGTCGCGAACACGACCTCGACGGTCTGGCGCGTCGCCTCACCGTCCGGGCCATCGGGTGCAGCCAGGTAGCGACGCGCCAGCTCCGGAACGGCGAATGGCCAGCGCACCAGACCAAGGCCCTGGACCAGCGCCGCGACCGAACCGACGACGATGGACAGGACGGTCAGGGCCGGCGAGGCACCGAGGACGACCGCCACCAGCGCCGCCAACGGAAGCATCAAGAGCGCGCTCACCAGCAACGCCTCCCAACGCAGGATCAGCCCGGACCCGCCGGCCGCGAAGCGACGCAGGATCTCGTCGGGCTCCTTGCGAAGGATGTTCGGGTAGTCGAACGACCGCCCTAGTTCGAAGAAGGCCAGGTTGAACGCGATCGGCACGGCGATCAGGAGGACGGCGGTGATGACCTCGGTGGTCACGGCATCGTCGACCGTGCGTGGTGAGTTCGGAATCGGTCCACGAGCCCCCTCCCGCTGGACATCCTCGTGACAGGCCTTGGGCGACGGGTCATGAGAACGCGCCCAAGTCTGCCTTATCGAGATCGTCCAGGACGGCGCGGATCCGGGGCCCTGCTACTGTTCGACGCGCGTTGAACATCTTCGGGCGGATCGTGGTGCTGGCGTTCGGGCTGCTCCTGGCCGGCTGCGCTAATGCCGGCGTCGATGCATCGCCCAGTACGACCGCTGTTCCCCTACCGACCGCTGCACCCTTGCCGAGCGCGAGTCCTCTGGTCTCGCTACCGGCACCCAGCGTCAGGGCCTCGGACTTCGCGTCGAACTGTCTTCCGTTGCCACACGAGGCGCCCGACCTGGAGGCGGCCCTGCCCAAGACGATCGCCGGGCGACCGATGTCGATGGAGTCCTATCACGGCAGGCTGATGGTGATCTGCGTCAAGGGAGGGACCGCCGCGGACGTCGCCGAAGTAGCGAACGACCTGGCCACAGAGGGCCTCACCTTGGCCGACGTCAGCGTCGTCGTGGACGGGCGAGCGGATACCCAGGCCGATCCGCCGTACTTCATCATCGCCTACCGCTTGGCCGGGCATCCTGGAGATGATTGGCCATCGACGACAGGCCTCGACGAACCCGCCGCCGCCGCCTTCCGAGAAACCGACATCGAGGGTAAGCACGTGTTGGTCGGGGAAGCGGCCGCCGTTGCGCAGACCGAGCACGTGCGCGGAAGGCCGTACGTGTGGGATAGCCCGACGGTCCACTACCTCATCGTGACCGATGACGCGGCATGGGCTGCAGAGGCGCTCCGAGCCATCCACTGAGCCGCTTCGAATCGGGCATTGGGAGACGGCGGTGGTACCCCCAAGGGGATTCGAACCCCTGATCTCCACCTTGAAAGGGTGGCGTCCTAGGCCTCTAGACGATGGGGGCATGGGACGGCCGGAGTCTACCAGAGGGTCCCCCAGCGGCCGGTTCGACCTCGGTCCGCGCGGGCCACCAGGCACCAGCCGGGTCAGCTCGGGGCTTGCGCCAACAGGAACAGGATGACCGCCCCGGCGATGCAGCCGGCCCCGATGATGGCCGCGATCCCGCCGCCGATCCCCAGCAGCAACGCCTGACCGTTGCGGGCGTCGATGCCGGCGTTCCAGGTGGCTCGGAGCGCATACCCCGCCAGCGCCAGGAACACGATCCCGAGCGCGACCCCACCGGCCGCCATCAACGGGATCTGCGAGCTGTCACGGACCGTCGCCACGTACACCCCGAACAGGACCGAGCCGACCAGCGCGATGGCGAGGATGATCAGCCCGGGCGAGACGGACCGCCGCGCAGGCTTCCCCGCCCCGGATCGCGACCCCCCGTCGACCGCGGTCACGAGTCTGCCTGGACCGCGGTATCGCCGACCGTGCGGTGATAGATCGCCACGTTGTACGACAGGCGCGGCCGCTTCAGCTCCGCCGCCACGGTCCGCCCGACGTCGTCGAACGCGGCGCCCAGGAAGTCCGTGGCGTCCTCCATCGAGTCGAACGTCCAGAAGCAATGGACGACCCGGACCCGGAACCCCTGAGCGAGGAACGGCCCGCCTCGCCGGCCCCATGAGCCGTACTCCGGCTGATCGCCGCGCAGGCGCGAGACGTCGTCGCGACCGTAGTCATGGACCACCAGCAGCCGGCCGCCCGGTCGCAGGACTCGTTCCGCCTCGGAGATCTCGGTCGGGTCCGGCCCGCGGAATGCCGACCAGAGGCTGACCATGACGTCGGCCGACGAATCGGGCGCACTGAACCCAGCCGGTCCACACGCTTCAGCGAGTGAGACCCGCGCGCCGAGCTCGGCGAGCTGTCGAGTTCGGATCCCATCGGCGCCGTCCACCAGCAGCACGTCACGCCCCCCGACCGGACCCAATGCTTCGAGCGTCCGCGGGATCTTTCGCTCGACATCCAGGACACGGGCCAAGCGCTCGGCGAGCCCGTCTCCGAGGTCGATCGGAAGATCTGCCACGAGACCGGGAGTATGACCCAAACGGCACTCGCGCAGGCTCGGACGTCCCGGGCGTCCCGCTCCGTAAGCCCGTGACCCCACCGGACCTCCCTAGACCACCCGCATCACCGCGCCCGATCGGGGCCCCATCGCGATCGTCGCTGCGCGATCGAAGATCCGCGCCTCACCGATCGCCACCGAATCCCGGCAGCTCGATCGGCGCCAGGTGTCCGCCAGGCCCCTCGGGGGCGTCGCCGAACCCGACCTCGAGCCCGACGGGCTCGTCGCCCGCGTTGACGGCCACCACGAACCGCGAACTGCCCGCTCCGCGCTCGAACGCCATGGCCATCCCGCTCGCGCCGATGACCCGCATCGGCCCGTCCCGCAGCGCGGCCTCGGCCGCACGGAGTCGCATCAGCGCCCGGACCGAATCGCGCAAGCCCGGCTCCCACCACGATTCGTCCCACGGGAACGCACCGCGACAGCCCGGATCGTCCCCGCCGCGCAGCCCCACCTCGTCGCCGTAGTAGATGCACGGCGCGCCCGGCAGTGTCGCCTGGAGGAGGGTCGCCAGCCGAACACCTTCGATGTCGTCGCTCATGATCGTTCGCATCCGCGGGCGCATCGTGCGAGCCGAGCAGGTTCAGTTGGACCGAGACGACGTCCGGGTCGTAGGCGATCGCCAGCTCGACGACTCGGTCGGCGAACGCCGGCCCGTCGAGCGGCCGGAGGTGGGCCTTGTACTGGTGGTGCGACAGCACGACCCCCATGTCCAGCCTCGAACCAGCCGCGAACCCCAGGATCGCCTGTGCCAGGGGGTAGTTCATCAGCGCGTCGAATCGGTCGCCGCGCAGCCATTCCGGCGCGACGCCCCAGATCTCGCCGACGAGGTAGGCGTCTGGCCGGATCGCCCGACAGCGCGATCGGAACTCCTGCCAGAAGGCCTCGTCCTTGATCTCCATCGGGACGTCCAGCCGCCAGCCGTCGATGCCGAACCGGAGCCAGTGCTCGGCGACGCCGAACAGGTAGTCGCGAACCTCCGGATCGTTCGTGTTGAGTTTCGGCAGCGCAGGGAGACCCCACCAGGCCGCGTACCCGAGCTCCGTCGGTGCGGCTCCCCGGCGGCGGGTAGGCGAGCAAGCGGCCGGCCCGCATCGAGCGCCGCTTCGTCAAGCCGGAACCAGCCCCGATACGGCGATGCCGCCCCCGTTTCCAGGACGTGATGGAAGGCCCAGAACCCGCGCCCGGTGTGGTTGAACACGCCATCGAGCACGACCCGCATGCCCCGGTCGTGCGCGGCGTCGAGCAGCTCGCGGAGGGCATCGGTGCCACCCAGGAGCGGATCGACCTCCATGTAGTCGTACGTGTGATAGCGGTGGTTGGAGGCCGACGCGAAGATCGGCGTCAGGTAGATCGCGTTGACGCCGAGGTCCTCGAGGTAGCCGAGGTGTTCGACGATCCCGCGCAGGTCACCACCCTTGAACCCCTGGGACGTCGGTGGCGCCGTCCCACGGCTCGAGCCGTCCGGGCTTGTGGACCCGTTCGCTCGAGGCGAACCGGTCGGGGAAGATCTGGTAGAAGATCGCGTCGCGGACCCAGGCCGGCGTATCGATCGCCACCGTCAGTCGTGCATGACGGAAGACCACGGCCGGCGGAGCGTATGCAGCGTCTCGGGGGCCAGGAGGTCACGGACCACGGCCGCCAGCGCGGCGGCTTCGACACAGGCTGCCAGACGTCGTTGCGCAACGCCGGCGCTCGCGTACCGGAGGACGGCGCCGGCGCCAAGGACGGCCAGCACTCCGAACGCCGCAGCCGGGAGCGGCAAGTCCGGCCCAAGGCTAACGAAGGCACCGATGACGCCGATGAGGATCGCCCGCGAGGCCGTTTTCCGCCCGCCTCGGCTGCCGATGATGGTGCGGCCACCGGGAGAACCGAAGCGGCCGCCACGCCCGCCTGGCGCGTCGACGCGGCGGCGGCTGCGCCTCGGCCGGCCAGCCTGGCCGCCGCCAGAGCCTCCGTGCGTGCCGCCACGAAACTGCCGCGCTCGGCAGGGCGATGGCTGCCATTCCCAGGCGACCGCGCCGGTCAGGGCGTGGACGTCGGCCTCCGTCAGGCGGCCCGCGCGCTCGATCACCTCGCCAACCGCCGAACCGTCGGGCCGTAGTCAAGGACGACCCGCGGCCCGGTCGGAAGTTCCTCGACCTCCGTTACCATGCGATCACCCCTTGACCCCGCCGGTCGACAGGCCGGAGATGAGGAATTGCTGCGCCAGGAAGAAGACGATCATGACCGGGATCGTGATGAGCACGGATCCGGCGGTCAGAAGGCCCCACGGCTGGTTGAACGGATCGATGAAGGTCGCCATGCCGACGGGAAGCGTCAGCGCGTTCTTGCTGGTTAGGAACGCGCTCGCGAAGAGGAACTCGTTCCAGGCCGTCACGAAGGCGAAGAAGGCGGTGACCGCGAGCCCCGGCACCGACAGCGGGATGACGATCCGCCAGAACGTCCCGAAGATGCCGAGGCCGTCGACCCGGCCCGCCTCCTCTAGCTCGTAGGGGATCGTGTCGAAGAAGCTCTTGAGCATGAGGATGCAGAACGGGATCGCGAATGTCGCGTACGACAGGATCAGCGCCCACGGCGTGTCGATGAGCTTGAGGTTGGTGAAGATCCCGAACAGCGGGATCAGCAGGATGACGCCAGGGAACATCTGGGCGACAAGGAAGATGTACAGCGCCGTGCTGCGGCCGCGGAAGCGGAAGCGCGAGATGGCGTAGGCGCATGTCGCCGCGAGAAAGACGGCGAAGATCGTGGTTACGATCGACACGAACAGTGAGTTGAACGCCCAGGTCACGAAATCGCCTCGGGTCAGCAGGTCCGTGTAGTTCTTGAGCGTCGGGTCGTCGATGAGCTTGATCTGGGTCGTGAAGATCTTGCTCTCCGGCTTGAAGCTGGTCAGCACCGTCCAGACGACCGGGACAAGCGACCAGATGGCAAAGATGATCAGGAATACGTGAGTCAGCGCACGGCGGCGCCCCGACATCTTCATCGTCGTCTCCTCACGATTCCCGGGCCAGGCGACGATAGATGCTGCTGAAGACCAGCAGCAGGCTGAAGATCAGCACCGCGTACGTTGCTGCGATGGCGTACTGGCCGATGGTGAAGCCGTTGTAGGTGTAGGTGACGAGGATGTCCGTCTTGCCACCCGGTCCGCCGCCGGTGATGAAGAAGATCACCACGAAGATGTTGAACGTCCAGATGCAGCCGAGCAGGATGACCGTCGTGCTCACGGCCTTGAGCTGTGGGAGGGTGATGTTCCAGAACGACTGGGTCGGGCTGGCACCGTCCATCTGGGCCGCTTCGTACAGGTCGCCCGGGATCGACTGGAGACCACCGAGCAGGACCACCATCATGAACGGGATGCCGAGCCAGACGTTCACGATGATCGGCATGATGTAGTACCACGGCCAGGTCGACAGCCATGCCACGCTCGGTATGCCGAAGACCCCGAGTATGTTGTTCAACAGGCCGTATTCGCCGTTGAAGATGAACAGCCACGAGATGGCCGTGATGTAGGCCGGCACCGCCCATGGCAGCAGCAGGATCATGCGATAGCTGGTGCGCCCGCGGAACTTCTGGTTCAGCGCCAGGGCGAGGGCCAGCCCGATGGTGTAGTGGAAGAAGACATTGACGACGGTCCAGATGACCGTCCAGATCAGGACCGGATAGAACTTCGTGCTCTCGCCGGTCAGGATGTCGATGTAGTTCTGGAGCCCGACGAACGACCAGGTGGGTGGCTTGAAGCGCGTGCCCTGGTTGGTCGCGTCGATGTTGGTGAAGGTCTGGAAGACGCCGACCAGGAGCGGGTAGAAGACGATCAGCGCCATGACCAGCAGGACCGGCGTCATGAACGCCCACGCGATCCAACTCCGAGAACGCACGGTCTGGACCTCCCCTGCGGTCGTGGTGACGGGAAGCGGTGACCGCCGGCGGTGGGCCGACGGTCACCTGGATCTACGCTAGATGGACTCTACTGCGCCATCTGGTTCTTGAACACGGTGGTCTGCCACGTGTTGGCGGTCGCGTCGAGGGCGGCCTTCGGGGTGAGGTCCCCGATGATCATGCTCTGGAAGTTCTTGGTGAACGAGTCGTAGATGCCGGACGAGCCGGGGACGCCGGAGCGGTTGGTCGCGGCCGCCAGGACGGCGTTCCACTGGTTGATGAGCGGGTCGCTCGCCACGTCCGGGACGGCATAGGCGGCGATGTTGGTCGGGAGAAGACCCAGGCTCTTGGCCAGGATGGCCTGCTGTTCGGGGGCGGTCATGAACGTTAGGAAGCTGGCCACGGCGGCCGCCTTGTCCGCGTTCTTGCCGACGTCGAGACTGACGACCCAGTTGTGGCCGCCGACGGGCGAGCCGGTCTTGCCGTTGACGCCGACCGGGATCGGGGCGATGACGAGGTTGGACTTGTCGGTGAAGGCCGTACCGGTGAGGATGTCGGCGACCTGCCACGGGCCTTGCATGATGCACATCGTCGTGCCGGCCTTGAAGCCCGCGTTCATGTTGTCGTACGAGGTCTTGAAGTCCCAAGTGGCCGGCGTGACCGTGCCAAGGATCTTGTCATGGAGATAGGTCCAGCCATTCACGGACTCGGGCGAGTTGACGCCGATGTTCGTGATCTTGCCCTGGTCGTTGACGGTGAACAGCGTGCCACCCCAGCCCCAGATGAAGGACTGCGACCAGTACGAGTCGGCGTTCAGATAGAAGCCGTACTTCTTGGCGGCGAGGTCGGTGACCTTGGTGCCGGCGCTCACGAGCTCATCCCAGCTGGTCGGCGCAGCGGTCAGGCCCGCCTGCGTCAGCAGGGTCTTGTTGCACTGGAGGCCGAGGGCGTCGGTGACCTGCGGGATTCCATACATCTTGCCCTGGTAGACAGCCGTCCCCATCGGGGCCGGCAGGAACTGCTTCTGGAAGTCGGCCGGGAAGAGGCTCGTCAGGTCGAGCAGCATGCCCGCGTCGGCGAAGGTCGGCGTCCAGCCGATGTCGGCGCGCATGATGTCCGGCGCGCTGCCCGCGTTCGCGGCATCGGTGTACTTCTTGTCGGCGCCGGCGAACGGAACGAGGTCCGTCTTGATGGTGATGCCGGGATGGAGGGCCTGCCAGGCCTGGACTTCCTTCTGGAGCTCGACGTTCTCGATGTCGCGTTGGGTGTTCCAGAAGGTGATCTCGCCCTTGTAGGCGAGGTCGCCGCCGCTGGCCGCGGCACTCGGTGCCGTGCTGGCGGCCGTGCTCGGCGCCGTGCTGGCGGCCGTGCTTGGCGCCGCACTCGGTGCGGTCGATGAGCCACCTGATGAGCACGCCGCGGCCACGACGGCCACGGCGGCAAGCAGGCTGGCGATTCGTAGGTGTCGTTTCATCGCTTGACTTGCGCTCCTCTCTCTCGAACCGATCGGATGGACCCGATCAGCCTTGGAATGTCTCGGCCGGCGATGCCGGCGCTCGGCCAGGGGCCGTTGGTCGATCGCTCCGGTTGGCGGTGAAGTCACGGGCGTTGCCGTGGTGGCGAGCCGGGCGCATGGCCTCGGATCGGATCCGGGTCGATCTCAGTCGTGGTCCCCGGCCACCTCCCCCTGCCGCTCCGGTCTGCACCGGACCGGTCGAGCCGCGGACGATGAGCCGCGTCTCGAGCCGTCGGTGCTCGGGTTTGGCCTGGTCCCGTCGTTGGACGACGGTCAGAAGCAGGCGGACCGCCTCTTCGCCCTTGCGACGGATCGGCTGATGGACCGTCGTGAGCGGGGGATCCACGTGCGGGGCGAGGTCGATGTCGTCGAAGCCGACGACACTGACATCGCCCGGAACGGTCAGACGCATGTCGCGCAGCGCGCGCATCGCGCCGATGGCCATGGCGTCGCTCATCGCCAGCACGGCCGTCGGGCGGGCGCCGTCCTCCCAGGCGCGATTGAGCGCGGCGATACCGCCATCGATGCTGGCCGGGCCGACCACGACGCGCTCGTCCGGCATCGAGAGGCCGATCTCGGCGAAGGCTTCGCGGTAGCCGCGCAGACGTCGCGCGGTGACGCCCTCCGGATCCATCGACGGCCGACGGCGCAGGGGGTTCGACGCCGATGATGAGGACGTCGCGATGGCCGAGGCCGATGACGTGCTCGGCCGCTGCCCGCGCGCCGCCCTGGTCGTCGACCTCGATCGAGCCGTGCTCGGGAAGGGCCGTCGAGTCGACGAGCACGATCGGCACGCCGGCCCGTCGGATCTCTTCGACCTCGGGGTGGTCGTCGCTCAGGCCGATGGCGACGACGCCATCGACGGTCGCGCGGATCATCGCCCGTGCGAGCGAACCATGGAGCGGCGAGATGAAATGGAGCGCGTAGCCGGATTCCTCGGCCGCGATCGCGACACCTTCGCTGAACGCGCCGAAGAACGGGTTGGAGAAGATCACGGACAGCGCCTGCGGGGTCAGGAGGCCGATCGTCAGCGTCTCGCCCTGCGTCAACATCCGGGCGACCGGATGGGGCGTGTAACCAAGCTGCTCGGCAACGACGCGGATCCGGTTCGCGGTCTCCGGCGCCAGCCGATCCGGGCTGTTGAACGCGAAGGACACGGCCGTCTTGGATACGCCGGCCTCGCGGGCGACGTCGGCGATACGCGGCCGAACGGTGCGCTGATCCATCGGACGATCGATGCCTCGCAGTCGGACCCGGTCGACCACCATGGGGTCGTTCCACCCTGACGGCCGCTCCACACGGCCGACCTATCGCGGAGGCCTCGTAGGGATGAGGCGTCTCACGAGCGAAAACCGGTTTAGCAAATCGGTTTAGTGCACCATACGACCACGTGGTGCGCGATGTCAATACGCTGACGGTATGCTCTGTGGGGGCCTGCGATCGGCCGTCGGCAGGCGCCCACAACGCCGGGCCAAGGCGGCCTCGCCGGGCGGCGCTTGGATCGATATGGACTTGGATCGTGACGGGTCCCTGGGTTGGCGCCGCGGCCCCTCGTCGACCCCACGCCCACCGGCCGTCGACTCCCAGACGACAAGACCTGCGCCGCGGGTCGGATGCGGTCGATCGGTCGAGACTCGTCGACTCCCAGGCGACAGAACCTGCACGAGGGGCGAGATCCCGTGCGCCACAGCCTGTTCGCCGCCCGATCGAGCAGGCTTTGTCGACTCCGAGACGACGATCCGCCCGGGTCCGCGATCCGCCCGGGTCCACGGAACGTGTCGGGCCTTGGACTCGTGAAGGCGCCCCGTGGGGCGACGACTTGCGCCACGGCCATGGTAGCGTTGAGCCTTATCGATAAGCCCAAGACCGCAGGAGGTCCGCCGTGGACGCCTACCCCAGCTTCGACCTGAGCGGGCAGGTCGCGCTCGTCACGGGTGCCGCCCGAGGTCTGGGTCGTGCGATCTCGCTCGCGCTCGCGAACGCCGGCGCTGACGTGGCCCTGGGCCTTCGAGATCCGGGCACGGCTGCCGATCTGGCGGACCAGATCGAGGCGATGGGCCGGCGCACCCTGCGCCTGCCGATGGATGTCTGCGACCTGAGCCAGATCACGTCGGCGATCGACGGGGCGGTGGCGCATTTCGGGCGGCTCGACCTGCTCGTCAACAACGCCGGCCTCGGACCGAGTGCCCTCGCCGAGGTCGTCACCGAGGCCGACTTCGACCTGACCATGGACGTCAACGTGAAGGGCCTGTTCTTCGCGAGCCAGGCCGCCGGCCGGGTGATGATGCGACAGGGCTCGGGCAGGATCATCAACCTGAGTTCGCAGGCCGGATTCGTCGCCCTGCCGACCGAGTCCGTGTACTGCCTGTCGAAGGCCGCGGTCGCGCATCTCACGAAGTGCCTGGCGGTCGAATGGGGTCGGTACGGGATCACGGTCAACGCGGTCGCGCCCACCTTCATCCGCACGCCCGGCACCGAGCCCGACCTGGCGGACCCGGCCTTCCGCGCGGACGTCGAGGAGCGGATCGCGGGCCTCCATCGGATCGGTGAACCGGTCGATGTCGCGGGTGCCGTGGTCTTCCTCGCCTCACCCGCCGCCTCGCTCGTGACGGGCGCCACGCTCATGGTCGATGGAGGCTGGACGGCGCGCTAGACCAGACCCGCGGTTTCGCCCCCGAGCCAGCCGAGGGCCGCCCCGTCCTCGGCGAACGACTCCAGGAGACCCGGCTGGCTCACCGCCGCGAAGCCCTGCACGATGACCCGGTCAAGCCCGAGGCTCTCGTATGCGCGCAGGCGATCGCGCCGCTCGCGACCCGGCGCCGTATCCGCCGGTCGGCCCCACAGGAAGACCGAGACCCGCAGCGACGCGGGGTCGCGGCCGATCTCCACACAACGCTCGGCGATGACGGGCAGGGCTCGTTCCACTTCGTCGGGCATCAGCGCGTCGAGATTCAGCTCGTCGGCGAACCGCGCGGCCAACCGCCACGTCACCTTGGGCCCGTTGCCGCCCACCATGATCGGGATCCGCGGCGTCTGGAGGCCCTTCGGTTCGTGGATCGCGTCGTGCACGCTGGCATACCGGCCTTCGTAGGTGGCGCGCCCGGGCCCGAGCATCCGGGTGATGATCTCGAGCTGGTCGGCCAGGATCGCCAGCCGCTCGGGGGCGGCCGGGAAGCCGTACCCGTACGCCAGCCACTCGTCTTCCTTCCAGCCTGCGCCGATGCCGAGTTCGGTCCGGCCGCCGCTGACGACGTCGAGGGTCGAGATCATCTTGGCCGTCAGTCCGGGGTTCCGATAGGCCGCGGCCAGGACGAGATGGCCGAGGCGAACCCGGCTCGTCGCCATGGCCAGCGCCGACAGTTCGACGAACGGTTCGAAGATCGGGGCGTCGATCAGCGGTGGATCCACCTGGAAGTGGTCGTTCACCCAGACCGACTCGAAGCCGAGCGCCTCGGCCGTCCGGGCGACCTCCACGGTGCGGTCCCATGCCGTGCGCGCGTCCAGCCCCAGGTACTCGCGGTCGCATCCCTGCGGGAGGGAGACGCCGAGTTGCACTCGCTTACGCATCGGGGTCCCACCCTTCGTAGGCCGCGCTGATCTCCTCCCGGATCCGGGCGATGAACGGCTCGCCGATCGGCACCGCATCGGCGACGGAGAACCACAGGCCGGCCGACCTGACATAGGTCGCCAGCGTCCGCATCGACTCGTTCACCTGCTCCCAGGTGACCCCCATCGCCTCGGGTCGGATGTCGACACCGACTCGTTGGAGCGCCGCGAGCATCCGCTCGGGCTCGTTCCCCTGGAGCGCCGAGCCGATGTAGATGCCGAGGCCCACGGGCTGTCCGTGGATGAAATGCCGCCCGGTCAGGCGTTCCAGGTTGTAGAAGAAGAAGTGATCGACCCCCTCGATGTGCCGCGGGTTCCAGCCCGAGTCGTGGAAGGTCGCTCCGCCCCAGCGATGGGCCGTCATGAGGGTGCGGATGCCTAGCTCGTTGACCGCCCGGATGTCGTCGAGATGATCCATGACGCTGTCGAAGCGCTGGCGAGCCGCGGCCACGAGGCTCTCGTCGTACGGCCACTGCGGCTCCTCGCGACCGAGGTCGCGGGCCAGGCGCCAGTCGGCGTGGGCCGTGTGATAGCACAGGATGTCGCCCACGCCGCTTCGGTTCAGGAGCCGTGGCGCCGACTGGATGACGTCGTAGTCGACGTAGACGGCTTCCGGCACGGTCCAGCCCATGTAGCGCACCACGCCCCCACCGGTCCGGATCCCGGCGCGGTGTCCGAACGGCGCATTGACGGTCATGGCCGTCGGCACCTGGAAGATCGGAAGGCCCAGGGTCCAGGCGAAGAACTTCGCCACGTCGATCGCCTGGCCACCGCCAAGGCCGATGACGGCCCGGCATGGCGGCAGCGCCTTGACCTCGCGGGTCAGCTCGTCGAGATCGAGCGTTCGAACGAGGTGGATGCCGGCCAGCCCGTCGTCGAAGTACCCTTCGAACCGCGGCCACAGGTCGTCCATCGTCACGACCAGGTACGGCCGCGGGACGAAGTTGACGAGCTCGGCCACGAGCCCTCGTCCGAAGACCGTGGTGAACTCGCGCCCGGTGAACGTGGTCTCGGCCATGGGCTATGCCACCTCGCTGCGGGGAGCTGCGGTCGACTCACGGACCACGAGGGTCGTCGGCAGCACGACATCGTCGACCTCGTCCGCTGCCCGATCGCCTTCGACCATGTCGATCAACAGTGTGGCGGCGGCCTGGCCCATCTCGACCCCGGATTGGCTGACGGTCGTCAGCGGCGGGATCGTGAAGGCCGCGATGTCGATGTTGTCGAACCCGACGATGGAGAGCTGATCGGGGATGACGATGTGGGCCTGGTACGCGGCCTGCATCAACCCGATCGCGATGGTGTCCGACGTGGCATAGATGGCGGTCGGCATGACGACCTCGGGATGGCCGGCGAACAACTCGCGTCCCAATCGATAGCTCGGCTCGGGATCGGGTTGGGTCGTCTGGTAGGACGCGATCGCGTCGGCCTGACCTCGGTCGGTCATGAATCGCTTGTAGAGGGCGGCGCGCTGGCGCTGGTCGGCGGTGCCCGGATCGGACACGCAGCTGATCCGGCGGTGCCCCAGGTCCCACAGGTGCTCGAGCGCGAGTTGCGTGCCCCTGGCGTTGTCGGCGTATACGCCTGGGAACGACAGCCGCTCGATGCGATCCGACACGCCGATCACGAAGCGGTGTTGCGTCGCGAGATCCGTCAGGGCGTCGTCGCCACCGACCAGGTCGCCCACTACCAGGATGCCGTCGGCGTGCGAGCGTTCGAACATCGAGCCATAGGTCAGCGCCACATCCGGGCGATAGTCCACGTGCCCCAGGAACAGGCGGTAGTCGCGCGCCCGCGTGACTTCGTTCACGCCGTGCAGGACCTG
This sequence comes from uncultured Chloroflexia bacterium, assembly GCA_963833705.1. Classification (GTDB taxonomy): domain Bacteria; phylum Chloroflexota; class Limnocylindria; order Limnocylindrales; family CSP1-4; genus SPCO01. The sequence goes on from CAWHYQ010000006.1 coordinate 149,227, forward strand.
GATGTGGAAGGGGTCCGACACGTCCCTGGCGATGACGCCGATGAGCGAACTCCGACTGCCCCGCAGGCCGCGCGCCAGCAGGTTCGGTTTGTAGCCGAGTTCCGCGGCGACGTTCAGCACCCGTTGGCGGGTTTCCTCGCGGATGGGGACCCCGCTCTCGCGTCCGTTCAGGATGCGCGAGACCGTCGTGATCGACACGCCGGATCCCTGGGCGACGTCGCGCAGCGTGATCGAGGCCGACGTGGCGGGTGCTCCCTTCTGGTTGCCGACCCTCGAAACCCCTTGACGGTTCGGCTGCCGCGACTATCCTGCGAACTGGGTGACATCGTCAAGCGTAAACGTTGAGCCCCGTCCGGGTTTGAGCGTCGACGTTAGGCCTCACCCGGCACGCCAGGTCATCGCGCGCGGCAGTGCGAGGCATACTTAGGACCCGTCGAGGGTCCGAGTTTCGCGGAGGAGGTCGACCCGGTGGACAACACTAGACAGGCCCGCACGTTGCGGTTCGTCATCCCGATCGTGGTCGTCGCGCTGCTGGTGAGCGCCTGCTCGGGGGCAGGCACGAGTCCGGCCGCGAGCACCGCACCCGCCGCCACGACGGCCGCGGCACCATCCGTAGCGGCCAGCGTCGCCGCATCCGCGGCCGCGAGTCCGGCCGCATCGACGGCCGCCGTGGCCGGCTGCGCCCCGGCTCCGGGGACGAAGCACGTCTCGATCGTCAACAAGGACATGACCGACGACGAGATCAAGGCCGCGATCGCCGCGGAGGGCGGCCTCGTCGTCGCCAACTGGACCTACACCGCCACCGACGAACTGGTCAACCAGTTCCAGAAGTACGTCAAGGACACCTACGGCGTCGACATCAAGCTGACCTACGTCGGCAGTCAGTCGCCCAGCGAGTACCTGACGAAGCTGGCGGCGGCCAAGCAGTCCGGCACGGCGACGCCGTACGACGTCCTCGCCATCGAGGAGAACTACTGGGCCGACGCGATGGACCAGGGCCTCGTCGCGGACTCACTGCCCTCGGGCCTCATCCCCAACCAGAACCTGTTGCTCCCGGGCTTCGTGCACGCACCGAACGCGCTGGCGTTCCAGGCCGCATCGTTCATCGCCCTGCTCTACAACAAGAAGACAGCCCCTTGGATCACATCGTTCAAGGATCTCGCCGACCCGCGCCTCAAGGGCAAGGTCACGCTCCCGCCACCGGGCGACATCTCTTCAGGCGGGTTCCTGCTCGCCCTCGCCGATGAGCTCGGCAAGGACTACAAGGATCCGGAGCAGATGAAGGAAGTCGTGGACTGGATGCTGGCCAACATCGGGCCGAACCTCATCAAGTACACGACCACCCAGTCGGAGCTGTCGTCCCTGATCGAATCCGGTCAGGCCGATGCCGAGGTCTACTGGAACGGCCAGTCACGTCTCGAGTACTTCGGTGGCCACACCGATGTCGCCCAGGTCGTGCCGAAGGCCCTCTACCCGATCAACGGCTACGAGTGGATCCCGAAGGGGGCTCCGCACCCGGTGCTGGCCCAGACGTTCATGAACTGGCGGCTGTGCCCCGAAGTGCAGTTCCCGAACACCTGGAACATGGGCCACGGACCGTGGGCCGAGTTGAGCGAGGGCCTGCTCGGAGAGGCCTACCAGAGCCACATCCCGGATTGGTTCCAGTCCGACTACTACAAGTACTACCTCACGCTCGACCAGATCAAGTCGGGACTGAAGACCCTCGATTGGCCGGCCTTCAACAAGAGCTCCAAGATCTTCCAGGACTACTTCGCGCAGAAGATCGGACAGTAGTCGATGGCGGCTGAGGCCTACTCGGCCGCCCTGGCGATCCCGGCGCTCTCGCCCGAACTGCGGCGGCGAGAGCGCCGGACGCGCCTGACCGGGATCGCCCTGATGGCGCCGGCACTGCTGTTGGTGGTGCTGTTCCTGTTCCTGCCGCTCGTCTTCATCTTCCAGATGAGCTTCACCGAGGGGCGATCGTTCCTGTCACCGGCGGGACCGACGTACACGCTCCAGAACTACGTCGCCATGGTCGGGCGCTACCTGCCGAACGTCCTCGTCACGGTCCAGCTCGCGTTCCTGGCCATGCTGGTCGACCTCATCTTCGGCTTCCCCTTCGCGTACATCCTGGTGCGCAAGGTGCGCTACCGCGAGGTGGTCCGCGCGTTCATGGTCTTCCCCATGTTCGGCGCCCTCTACATCGCGTTCGGGCTGCGGTTCATGTTGTTGCCGGGCGGCCCGGCGACGCCGATCCTCGAAGCCCTCGGCGTGTCCAGCGTCTCCGTGTTGTACGGCATGCCGTCGGTCGTGTTCGCGATGGCCATCTTCACGTTCCCGTTCATGGTCATGAACATCGGGACCGCGCTGAGCAACGTCGATCCCAACCTCGAGGAAGCGGCTGCGTGTCTCGGGGCGCGTCCCTGGCAGACGTTCACCAGGGTCCTCATGCCGCTGACCCGGACGGGGATCATCGCCGGCATGCTGATGGTCTTCGGGTGGAACCTGGGCACGTTCGCCGAGCCCCTGCTCCTCGGGACGATCAACGAGCAGCGCACCCTCGCGCTCACGCTCTATCAGCGCGGTGTCGTCCAGTCCGACTACGGACTGTCGTCGGCGATGAGCGTCGTCCTGCTCGTCCTCGCCGTGGTGGTCTCGTACGCCTCGCTCCGGTATTCGCGCGAGGCCCTGGTCTGATGCGCCGTCGATGGCACCGGATCCGGCTGGGCGCGGTCCTGAGCCACGTCTACATCTGGATCTGCCTGATCGTCTTCGTGACCCCGTTCCTCGTGCTGGTCGGGTATTCGCTCTCGACGCCCGGTGGGACGTCCGCGGTCGACAACTTCCAGTACGTCATGGGCAGCTTCGTCGAGAACCTGGGCTGGAGCCTGCAGATCTCGGTGCTGACCCTCGTCGTCAACGTCCTCATCGCCCTGCCCGCCGCCTACGCGCTCGTCCGCTTCCCGGTCCCGGGCAAGAAGGTGATGCTCACGGCGATCACCTTGCCCCTGTACGTGCCGGGCGCCGTCATCGGGCTGTCGCTCCTGCTGACCTACTACTTCACGTACCACCTGACGACGTCGATGTGGGGCCTCGTCTTCGCGATGGTGATCGCGACCTTCCCGTTGATGCTGACGCCGATCGTGGTCGCGTTGAAGGACCTGCCCATCGTCTTCGAGGAGGCCGCCGAGTGCCTCGGGGCCACGACGGCTGCCAGACCTATCTGCCGCATCGTCTTCCCGCTCATCGGGCCCGGGCATCAGCGCCGGTCTGCTGCTCGTCTTCATCATCGTCTTCAACGAGTACCTGGTGACCCTGTTCGTCGCACCCGACCGGCGTCATCACGGCTCCGCTGCGCGTCTTCAACCTCGTCCGGACCGCCGGTCTGCTGCCGACGACGGCGGCGCTGGCGGTGACGATGCAGCTCATCTCGTTCGTCGCCGTCATCGTCTTCTTCCGCATCTTCGGCACGCGCTATCTCAAGGGGACGTACCTCGATCTGATGGTCCCGCGATGTCCACCGTCCGGTTCTGGCGTCGCCAAGCACTACGGCCAGACGGTCGCCGTCCACGGACTTCGACCTCGAAGTCGCGCGACGGCGAGTTCGTCACGCTCCTGGGTCCGTCCGGCTGCGGCAAGACGACGACCCTGCGGATGATCGCCGGCCTCGATCGAACCGAGCGCCGGCCAGATCTTGTTCGACGACCGCGACGTCACCTGGCTGCCGACCGCGCGCCCGCAACATCGGCTTCGTGTTCCAGACGCCGGCGCTCTTCCCGCACCTGTCCGTCGCCGACAACGTCGCGTTCGGGCTGTCCGTCAAGAGGGTCCGGAAGAAGCCGGCCATCCGCGCGCGGGTCGACGAGATGCTGACCTGGTGGAGCTGGAGGGGTATCGGCGACCGGCTGCCGGCGCAACTGTCGGGCGGACAGCAGCAGCGAGTCGCGTTGGCCCGCGTCCTGGCGACCGATCCGACGCGTCCTGCTGTTCGACGAGCCGCTTGTCGGCGCTCGACAGGAACCTTCGCGACACGCTCAAGTACTCGATCCTCGACCTGCAGCGGCGGACCGGCAAGACCGCCATCTACGTCACGCACGACCAGTCGGAGGCGTTCGCCATCTCGGACCGGATCGTGGTCATGAACTCGCGGCCGGATCGAGCAGGTCGGCACGCCAGACCGACATCTACCTCCGACCCGCGGACCACGTACGTCGCCGAGCTTCATCGGCGCCAACAACGGACTCCCCGCGACGGTGACCGGGTCGGTGGGCAGCGGCGACGACGCGCGGATCCTCGTGTCGGTCGAAGGGCAGGAGTTGCGCTGTCGCGGTCACGACCCGCTCGAGACCGGGGCCGCGGTCCTCGCCTACGTGCGCCCCGAGAACATCGATGTCCTCGACGGCTCCGAGACCCGGCAGTACGAGAACATCCTCGAAGGGGTCGTGGACCGGGTCATCTTCGAGGGCCCGACGGCACAGCTTCGCGTCGACGTGGCCGGGCGCGAGATGCGCGTCGACGTGAGCGGGAACCAACGGCTGTCCATCGCGCAGCGTGACAACCACGTTCGACTGGGGTTCGATGAGGTGACCCTCATTCCGGTGCCCGTGACCACGTGACCGGATGACCGCCATCCTCGGAGGGGCCGCGGCCGCGGTCCTGTTCGCGGTGGCGACGTTGTGTGCGTCGCGCTCGACGCGGCTCATCGGAGCATTGCCCGCCCTGGGTGCGGTCATGCTCGTCGGGTTCGTCGTCGCGGTCCCGGTCGTGGCGATCACGGCGGGCGACGTGGGTCCGGCCCTCGATGCGGTCCCGTGGCTGATCCTGGCGGGGATCGGCAACGTCTCCGGGTTGTTGTTCGAATACATCGGGCTGCGCGCGGGCAAGGTCGGCCTGGTCTCGTCGATGGCCGCGGGTGAGGGCGCGGTCGCGGCGATCCTCGCGATCCTGTTCGGCGAGGTCCTCGCGCCGATGGTCGGGGTCGGGGTGGCCGTGGTCGCGGTCGGGGTGGTGTTGACGGCCTTCGCCCCGGATCCGCCCGGCGCGGCGGTGGCCGCCCATCCGCGACGGGCGGTCGCGTTCGGGGCGCTCGCGGCACTGGCCTTCGGCGCAAGCCTCTACGCGACCGGTCGGATCGGTTCGACCGTGTCACTCGGCTGGGCCGTCGTACCGGCGCGTGTCGTCGGTCTCGTCGCCCTGACGATCCCGCTGGCGCTCACCTCGCGGCTACGCGTGACGCGGCCGGCCGTGCCGTTCGTCGTCGCCTCCGGTGTGTGCGAGGTCGGTGGGTTCGCCGCGTATGCGTGGGGCGCGCAGGGCGGGATCGCGGTGAGTGCGGCGCTGGCGGCACAGTTCGCGTCGGTCGCTGCGGTCGCGGCCTGGATGCTGTTCGGGGAGCGGCTGAGCCGCCTCCAGTGGGGTGGGGTGGGCACCGTTGCGGTCGGTGTGGTCGTGCTGGCCTTCGGAGCGACTTGACCGGGCGGAGCCCGCGTGGCGGGGCCCGTGGCGTGGCGGGGGCGCGGCGTGGCGCTGGGCGTGGCGCGCCGCCGCGAGGGATCCGCGGCCCGCGTCCCTGCCAGAAACGTCGTGACACGGATATCTGGCAGCGGGGCGGCCGTTCGAACGACAGATATCCGTGGCTGGACTCTTCGGCAGAGCAAAGCCGTGATTCCAGCCAGTTGGCGCCGGCGCCCGTGCTCAGGAATCGGTGTCGGAAGGCCTCGCGACCTCGAGATCGGCCCCGAATCGCGCCTTCCATTCCCTCGACCGATATCTGTCAGAAACGGACTGGCGGAGGGCCGGGCCGTGGCAGGCCGTGGCGGGCCGACTGGATCGCTGGGCCGAGCATCGGGCCGCGCGCGCTCCGCCGTGGCCCACGCCGCCGCCGCGACGTGGCCGTGGGGGAGCCTTGGCGATTCTTGCCTGGGAGGACCGCAACGGCCGGTCGGTGGCCCGTTGGGCCGATCCATCGCGGCCATCCACGCTTAGACAGGGCCCCCGACCAGGCCAAACCAGCCGAATACCGGCCATAACGACCCCGGCATGAAAGTCTCGCCAGGTCGCGCGCGGGGCACGGCCTGCCATCCGCCATAACGGCCCAGGCAGGAACGATTCGCCAGGTCGGGGCACGGCATGGACCGCCGCCGCGCCGGGCTAGTGGCCGAACGGCGTGCCCAGCGTCTGGCCTCCGTCGACGACCAGCAGGTGGCCGGTGATCCATGCCGCGTCCGGCGAGACAAGGAAGGCGACCGCCCCCGCGACGTCGTCCGGCGAACCGAACCGTCCGATCGGGATCTGCTTGAGATAGGCCCGGCTCTTGTCGGCATCTTCGGTCAGGCTACGCGTCAGGTCCGTGGCGATGAGGCCGGGCCCGACCGCGTTGACCGTGATGCCGCGCGGCGCCAGCTCCATCGCGGCCGTCCGGACCATGGCGAGGAGACCGGCCTTCGAGGTGTTGTAGGCGACGAGGTCCGTCTCCATCCAGAACGCGTTCGTCGAGCACGTGACGACGATCCGTCCCGAGGAGGCGGCCTCCATCGCCCGGCCGGCGGCGCGCACACCGAGGAACGCACCGCGCAGGTTCGTGGCCATCACCCGGTCCCACAGCTCGTCGGTCGTGTCGAGGAACGGCGCGTCGGGTCCGATGCCCGCGTTGGCGACGAAGATGTCGAGCCGCCCGAACGTGCCGATCGCGTGGTCCACCACGGCATCGACAGCTTGCCGATCGGCGCAGTCGGCATGGATGGAAACCACCGTGCCGCCGCCGAGATCGTTCAATGCCGCCGCGGTCGCGCTGGCCGTCGCGTCCTCGAGGTCCGCGATGATGACGTCGGCACCTTCCCGTGCGAGCCGGGTGGCGATGGCTCGACCGATGCCGCGAGCCCCACCGGTCACGATCGCCAGTTGCGCGTCGAGCGGCCCAGTCGTCATGGCCCTCCAAGCATAGGCTTGACCATCAAGGGCCGGGCGCCACAATGCTCGAAGTGATGGACGGTTCATGCGTCCAGCGTTGACGAGCGCACCGATTCGTATCGGCGGCGACCCATTGACGGTGGCCGACGTCGTCAGCGTCGCGGACGGAGCCCCGGTCGAGCTGACCGAGGCGGCGCTGGCACGGATCCATGCCTCGCGCGCGGTCGTCGACCGTCTCGTCTCCGGTGAGACGCTGATCTACGGTCTCAATACGGGACTCGGACATCTGCGGGACACCCGGATGCCGCTCGAATCGCTTCGCGCCTATCAGGAGGCGATCGTCGTGAGCCACGACGGCGCCGTCGGCCCGCCACTGGCGACGCGGATCGTCCGGGCAGCCATGTTCGTGCGCCTCGTCGGGTTCGGGGTCGGTGGCTCGGGCATCAGCCCTGGGATCGCCCGAACGCTGGCGACGATGCTCAACCGGGGCGTGCACCCGGTGGTGCGGACCGTCGGGTCGGTGGGTGCCTCGGACCTGATGCACATGGCCGCCATCGCCGTGGTCGCCACGGGCCTGGGCGGGCGTGCCGAAGTCGACGGCGAGGAGATGTCGGGTCCGGACGCGATGCGCCGCGCCGCGATCGAGCCGGCCCGCATGGAACCCAAGGACGGTCTTGCGCTGATCTCCGCCAACGGTGTGGCCGTGGGGCACGGATCGCTGGTGGCCGCGCGAGCCGGCGGATCAACCGCGGCGGCCGACCTCGTCATGGCGTCGTCGCTGGAAGCGATCGGTGGCAATGTCTCGATCGTCGACCCGGTCGCGATGGCGGCGAAGCCGGTGGACGGGCAGGCGATCTCCGCGGCCCACATCTGGACGCTGCTGTCGGGCAGCGAGCGGTGCCAACGTGGCGCCCCGGGGTCCGTCCAGGATCCGCTGTCGTTCCGCGTCTCCCCGCAGGTCCATGGAGCGCTCCGCGAGTTCAGCCGTTCCCTGGCGCAGTCGGTCGAGGTCGAACTCGCCGCCAGCGATGACAACCCGTACGTGTCGATCGAGGAAGGACGCCTCATCAGCAACGGCAACTTCCACCCGATGATGCTGGCCCTGTCGGCCGACGCGATCCGGCCGGCCATCGCCCATGCCGGGCTCCTGTCGAACGACCGGATGAGTCATCTCTGGTCGACCATCTGGCATGACACATCGCTCGAATCGGCGGAGGGTCTTCGGGAGTCGGCGCGCTTCGGCGGCTTGCTGGCGCGCTACGCGGCCGCCGCCCGCTACACGGAGCTCAGGGCCCTCGCCGCGCCGGTGACCCTCGACGTGCCGCCACTCGACCTCGGCGTCGAGGATCACGCCACGAATGCCCCGCTTGCGGTGGCCAAGGTCGACGAGGCCCTCGACCGTCTCGACGACCTGCTGGCCATCGAGCTCGTCCTCGCCAACGAGGCGCTCACCCGAACCGGGCGACAGGTCCGTCTCGGCGACGGTGTCCAAGCGGCGCGCCGCGAGTTGGACGACGTCCTTGCCGGGCTTGGTCCCGGTCCGTCGGGCGCCGCGGTGCACACCGCGGTCCGGAGTGCCCTCTACGACCGCATCCTCCCGGCGGCCGACGCCGCGCGCCCGCGGTGAGCGTCGAGCCGCGCGAGCCGACCCCGGCGTCCTCAGTCCGCTTGCTCGCGGTGGCCGCGCTCGCCGCGTTCACCGCGAATGTCGATCTCAGCATCGTCAACCTCGCGCTGCCGACGATCGGCCGCAGTTTCGGGATCGACCAGACCCAGCTGGCCTGGACCGTCGTGGCGTACGTGCTGCCGTACGCCGTCTCGATCCTCGCCGTCGGCCGGCTGGGCGACCGCTTCGGCCACCGCCCGGTCCTTGCGGCCGCGGGATTGCTGTTCGCGCTCGGTTCACTCGTCGCCTCGACATCGAGTGTCTACCCGCAGCTGTTGGCCGGCCGCGTCCTGCAGGGCGTCGGCGGGGCTGGGCTGCTGACGATCGGCCTCGCCGTCGTGTCCGCGAACTTCACCGGCGCAGCGCGCGGTCGAGGGCTTGGCTACTACTTCGCGGCGGGTGCGACCGCGGCCGTCGTCGGGCCCCTGGTCGGCGGGGTCCTTGCCTCGGCGGCCGGTTGGTCGGCCATCTTCTGGGTCCAGATCCCGCTCGCCCTGCTCGTCACGGGCCTGGCGTGGTGGTTCGTACCCGTCCGGGCCGGCGGGACCAGACGGTCGCTCGACCTGCCGGGGCTCGCGCTGGGCAGCCTCGCGTTGCTGGCGATCAACGTCGGTCTGCTGCAGGGCGAAGCCTGGGGTTGGACCTCTGCATCCATCCTGGGTGCGTGGCTGATCGCCGTCGTGGCCATCGGCCTGTTCATCGTTCGCGAGCGGTCCGCCGCCGAGCCCGCGGTTCGCCTCTCCATCTTTCGAAGCCGGATCTACGTGGCCTCCGTGCTCGTCGGCGGGGCGGCCTGGTTCGGGATCCTGTCCGGGACCATCCAGCTGGCGATCTACCTGCAGGTCGTCCGCGGTCTGACGCCGACGGAGGCCGCCCTGGTGCTGACGCCCTGGCCGTTGGTGGCCGGGTTGCTGTTCCCGAGGGCCGGCGCGATCGTGGCGCGTGTCGGACCCGAACGGGCGATGGTCTGGAGCCTGGCGCTGGCGACGGGCGCGGCCGGAGTGATGATCCTGTTCGATCCGACCACGCCCCTGTGGGTCGTCTCACTGGTGGCGGCCCTCGGCGGTGCGCCGATCGCCATCGGTGTCACCGCGAGCACGGTCTGTGCACTGGCCGAATTCCCGGCGTCCGAAGCCGGCATCGCGTCCGGTGTCTTCAACAGCCTTCGCCAGGTGGGTTCGGCACTGGGGGTCGCGATCCCCGCGGCGGCATTCGCCGTGGCCGTGCCGACCGCGACCTCAGGTTCAGCCGCCATGCCGGGATCCACCGCGGCGTTCATGAGCAGGTTCGTGGTCTTCACCCTCGTGCTTGTGGCGGTCTGGGCGATCCTGCCCCGCACCCACCGCGTGGTGGCCATGGCGACCGGCGGGACGGGCGGCTCGCCCTAGCGTCGGCCTCTCGTCGCGGTACGATGCGGGACCCATGCTCGCTCGAATCCGCGAGATGCCCGGCGGCATCCGCCTGTTCCTCGTCTACGCCGCTGCTGATCCTTGCCGGCATCGGATTGAGCCTGCGCTTCGTCATCGACCAGGCGATCTCGGCACCGGTCAGCCTGCCCGGTGTGGTGGACATGGTCCTGCTCGCGTACACCATCTTCACGACCACGATGGTCCTGCAGCGAAAGCAGGCGGCCCGCGGCCTCGCGCTCGGCCTGGCCAGCCTGACCATCCCGCTCATCCCCCTTCTGGCCTTGAGCCGGCTCCTGGTCGAGGCCGTCTTCGTCACCGCCCTCTGCATCCTGCTCTTCCGCGGCCTGCTCCGGCCCGAGGTTCGAGCCTATCTGAGCGAACCTTGACCGCTGATCCTGGATGACGGCGCGGCTGCGGACGCCCCCCAGCCGCGTCGAAGCCTGCTGGGGTACCCTCTGCTGCGCGGTCATCGAACTACCCCGGTGCCGCTCGGTCGAGCCGCGCGAGCGCGATCCCTTCGACCGCCCTTCTGACATCGAGGCATCATCGTGAGCAAACCCAGCCGCCGGCGCCATCGAGCCGGCCAACCGACGACCGCGCGACCGGCGAGTCCGCAACCGACGTCCGCGAGTCCGCCGTCGGGCGCGACCGCCGCCGCAGCGATGACCGCTGCCGGCGCAGGCTCGATCGAGGTCCAAGGCGCGACCGTCGGCGCGACCGGCACGACCGCAGCCGCCGCCACGACCGGCACGAGCGCCGCCGCGGCCACGAGCGCCGCCGCGGCCACGACCGCACCCGCCGCCACGAGCGCGGCCGCGGCCACGACCGCGGCCGTGCCACGACCAAGAAGGCCCCGTCGAGCGGCGCCGTTCGCCCGGCCGGTTCCACGCCCCGCAGAACCACCAGCACCTCCACCCGCCACGGCCGCCGCGAGCGCTCCCGATATGCGTACGAGCCGTCATTCCTCGAGCGTCACCGGACACCGATCGTGGTCATCGCGGCCCTGGCCGGGGTCGCGCTGATCGCCACGTTCGTGTTCTTCTCCGCGTCGGCCTCGGCCTTCTCCTGCACGCAGCAATGGGTCCCGGCCGCGACCGCGTCACCCGCCGCGGGCGCTACACCCGCCCTTGGCTACGTCCAGCCAGACATGGGTCGCAAGCACGTCGCGACGGGCGAGAAGGTCACGTATACGTATTGCGCGCCAGCCTCCGGCAACCACTACAACCAGATCCCGTACGGCCCGATTCCCGCGCGCCTGTATGGCCCGAACGACTCGGTCATCCCGCAGGGCTGGATCCACAACCTGGAGCACGGCGCACTGGTCCTCCTGTATCGAGGCGACAGCACGGGCGCCACGGCCGCCGGACAGGTGCAGCTCAAGGAGTTCTACGACACCTTCCCGAACAGTCCGGTCTGCAACATCCCGAAGGGTACGAACGTGGCCCCGGTCATCGCGCGCTTCGATCAGATGGCGACGCCGTTCGCGGCGCTCGTCTGGGGCCGGGTCCTGCCGATGAGCGGTCCCGACTTCGATCCGAAACTGACCCTCGCCTTCTACGAGCAGTGGGGCGAGAAGACGAACCCGGAGCCCCAGTGCGCGACGCCGACCGCATCGCGCGACACGCGGCCCCGAGCGGCAGCGCGACCCCGAGCGGCAGCGCGACACCGAGCAGCAGCGTCGCCCCGAGCTCCACCCCGGCCCCGAGCTCGACCCCCGTGCCAAGCGGGAGCGCCACCCCCTCGGCCTCGCCAAGCTGACGCGGATCGCCTCGTGAACCGCGACTCGGAGCCGTACCGGACGCCCGGCAAGATCGTCTGCGTCGGGCTCAACTATCGCGACCACGTGGCCGAGGGTGGTCGGCCACTCCCGGTTCGCCCGATCCTGTTCGCCAAGTTCGGCAACGCTGTCATCGCCGACGGCGAGCCGATCATCCGGCCGGAGGGCACGCACGCACTCGATCTGGAGGTCGAGCTCGGCGTCGTCATCGGGTCGCGGGCGCGCCGCGTGACGCGCGCGAGTGCCATGGACCACGTCGCGGGCTATCTCGTCGTCAACGACGTGAGCGCCAGGGACTGGCAGGGCGTGCCGGCCGCCCTCGCCGAGGGCGAAGTCGGTGACGGCCAGTGGCTCCGTGCCAAGGGTTCCGACACGTTCCTGCCGATCGGTCCGGCCTTCGTACCGGCCGACGAGCTCCCGGACCCCCAACGCCTCCGACTCCGATCCTGGATCACCCCCGGCACCGGCCCCGACGCGGGCCGCGAAGTCCCGATGCAGGACGGCACGACCGCCGACATGATCTGGGGCGTGGCCGAACTCGTCGAGTACATCAGTCGCTCGATCACGCTCGAGCTGGCGACATCATCGCCACGGGGACGCCGTCGGGCGTCGGCGTCTTCCGCGACCCGCCCGTCTTCCTCCAGCCGGGCGACCGCGTCCGCTGCGAGGTCGAGGGGATCGGCTCGGTGGAGAACCCGGTCATCGACTGGACCGAGGCGGCCACCGCCACCGAGGCGGCCGGCGCCGCCGCCGACTGACCAGATGCTCGCCCTCGTCAAGACCGACGCAGGACCGGGCCTCGACCTGCGCGACGTGCCGGTGCCGTCGATCGGCATCAACGACGTCCTGATCCGCGTCCGCAAGACGGGCATCTGCGGCACGGACCTCCACATCGAATCGTGGGACCCGTGGGCCGCGCGGACCATCCACCCGCCGCTCGTCGTCGGGCACGAATTCGTCGGCGAGATCGTGGAGGTCGGAGCGAACGTCGCCGACTTCCACCCGGGCGACCTGGTGTCGGGCGAGGGCCACGTCGTGTGCGGCCGGTGCCGCCACTGCCTGGCCGGCCGACGCAACCTGTGCGCCAAGGCCATCGGCCTGGGCGTCGGTCGCGATGGCGCGTTCGCCGAGTACGTCAGCCTGCCGATGACCAACGTCTGGCACCACTGGCCGGGCGTCAACGAGGAGGTCGCCGCGATCTTCGACCCGTTCGGGAACGCGGTCCACACCGCGCTCGCCTTCCCGGTCCTCGGCGAGGACGTCCTCGTCAGCGGTGCCGGGCCCATCGGCCTGATGGCCACGGCCGTCGCGCGACACGCCGGCGCCCGGCACGTGGTCGTGAGCGAGCCGAACGCCTACCGCCGCGCGCTGGCGACGCGGATGGGCGCCACCCTGGTCGTCGATCCACGCGAGAAGGCACTCCCCGATGTGTTCGCCGAGCTCGACATGGTGGAAGGCTTCGATGTCGCGCTCGAGATGTCCGGCAATCCCGCGGCGTTGCGTGCCGCGATCGACGCGATGGCCCACGGCGGCGGCATCGCGATCCTCGGCATCCCGACCGAGGAGATCGCCCTCGACGTCAACGCGATCGTGTTCAAGATGCTGACGCTGCGCGGCATCTACGGCCGGGAGATGTACGAGACCTGGTACAAGATGACCGTCATGCTCCAGTCCGGGCTCGACATCACCCCGGCGATCACGCACCGGTTCGGGTTCCGCGAATACGAAGCCGCATTCGCGGCGGCCCGCGCGGGTGACTCCGGCAAGGTCATCATGGACTGGACGTCATGACCACCTCCCGCCCCGACCCGCTCGCATTCCTCGACGAGGAGGTCGCCGCCCTGCGCGAGCGCCACCTGTATCGGGCGCTGCGGGTCATGTCGTCGGCGCAGGGGCCCATCGTCTCGGTCGACCGGAAGCGCCTCATCAGCCTGTCGTCCAACGACTACCTCGGGCTGACCCATCACCCTCGACTGCGCGAGGCGGCCCTCGCCGCGGTCCGCGAGTTCGGGGTCGGCAGCGGCGCCGTGCGGACCATCGCGGGCACCATGTCGATGCACGAGGAACTCGAGGCCGAACTCGCGGAGTTCAAGGGCACGCCCGCCGTCCTGACCTTCCAGTCCGGGTTCACCGCCAACACGGGAGTGATCCCGACCATCACCGGCGAGACCGACCTCATCGTGTCGGACGCGCTCAACCACGCCTCGATCATCGACGGGATGCGGCTGTCGAAGGCGCCGCGGCAGATCTACCCGCACGCGGACGTGGCCGCGCTCCGCGAGATCCTGCGGGAGGCGCGCGCGACCGGACGGCCCGGCGGCGGCGACTACCGCCTGATCCTGGTGGTCACCGACGGCGTGTTCTCGATGGACGGCGATATCGCGCCACTCCCCGGGGTGGTCGAGGCGGCCGAGGAGTTCGGTGCGGCCGTCATGGTCGATGACGCCCATGCCTCGGGGGTCCTCGGTCGGAACGGGCGAGGGTCGGTCGATCACTTCGGCCTGCACGGCCGGGTGGCGATCCAGGTCGGGACCCTGTCGAAGGCCGTCGGCGCCCTCGGCGGCTACGTCGCGGGGTCCCAGGCCCTGCGCGAGATCCTGACCCAGCGCGCCCGACCGTTCCTGTTCTCGACGTCGCACCCGCCGGCCGTCGTCGCCGCGTGTCGCGAGGCGATCCGCGTGATGTGCGACGAGCCCGAGCTGCAGGAGCGCCTGTGGGCCAACACCCGTCGCTTCAAGGCCGAACTGACCCGACTCGGGTTCGACACCGGCCACTCCGAGACCCCGATCACGCCGGTGATGATGGGCGACCCCGACACCGCCGGCCGCTTCAGCGATCGACTCCTCGAGGAGGGCGTCTTCGCCCAGCCCGTCGTCTTCCCGACCGTCGCCATCGACAAGTCGCGGCTGCGGACGATCGTCACCGCCGCCCACGCCGACGAGCAGCTCGACACCGCCCTGGCCGCGTTCGACCGGGTCGGACACGAACTCGGGCTCATCTCCGGGTGACCGACCGCCAGGCACGCGACCTGCCGCTCGACGCGCACATGCATACGGATCTCTCGCCCGACAGCGCGGTGCCGATCGATGTCTACGCTGCGGCCGCGCTGGAGCGTGGCATCCGAGAGATCGCGATCACCGACCACCTCGATTTCGAGCCCGGGGCGCCCGCCTTCGGCTACAGCACGTTCGAGGATCGCGAACGGATCGTCCGTGGCGCGGCGGAGCGCTGGGGCCCGCAAGGCGTCGACATCCGGTTCGGGGTCGAGCTCACTTACGACCGATCCTGGGAAGCGGACATCCGCGACCACCTCGCCCGTCATCCGTACGACTTCACCATCGGGTCGGTCCACGACCGGGTCGAATCGCCGTACCACGCGCGGAGCGTGGCGGGCTGGGTGGAAGGTCGGTCGTTGAAGGAGATCGTCGCGCCCGCCTTCGATGAGGTCGAAGCCGCGGCGCGCTCGGGCATCTTCGACGCCATCGGCCACATCGATGTGGTCAAGCGCTACCTGTACCCCTGGGTCAAGCCGCCCGCGCTGGCCGACCAGCCCGAGCTCTACGAGCCGATCCTCCGCGCCCTCGTCGAGAGCGGCACGGCTCTCGAGGTCAACGTCAGCGGCCTCCGCTACCAGGTCGCCGAGTCGTTCCCGTCGCCGGCCATCGTCGCCCGCTTCCGCGAGCTGGGCGGGCGGGCGGTGACCGTCGGCTCGGACGCGCATCGCGCCGACCAGTTCGCCTGGGGCCTCGCCGACGGCTACGCCATCGCATCGGCCGCGGGCTTCACGGACCTCACCTTCCGGCGCGCACCCGGATCGGCCAGGGTCGAGGTCGGGATCCCTGCCGATCAAGGGGCCGCGAGCGCGCCACTGCGGCCCACTTGATGCTGCTGAGTCATCAGGATCCAGTCCTATGAGCGTGGCGACCGCCGACTTCTGACAGATCTGGGAGGTCGCCAAGCGGGCAGGCGCTCGATCTGATGACTGAGCGGCATACGGGCGCACGTTGTTGGCCGCCCGGTCCGGATCGGAGTGTGTCGAGGTTGCCGTCCCGGGCGACTGAGAAACCATCGGGAACCACCCGAAATCTATGTCGCAACCTACCGTGCCCCATGGCACGATGGCGACGACATGAAGGGGGACACCCAGAAGTCTCGGCCTTGTCTCGCCCTGTGCCGCGTGCACGGACGCCCGCCTAACGCGCCGCCGGAACGTTCGTTGTGACACTCGACGACGCCGCGATCGAGCGGCTGGTGGAGCAGGCCAAAGCGGGGGACGCCTGGGCCTACGGTCAGTTGTTTGACCACTTTCACCTGCCGGTCTACCGCTTCGTCGCCGGCCGCGTCCGCCGCCCGAGTGACGCGGAGGACCTGACGCAGTTGGTCTTCGTCAAGGCCCTGGAGGCGCTGCCGCGCTACGAGTCGCGGGGCGTCCCATTCGGGGGCTGGCTGTTCCGCCTGGCACGGAACGCGGTCATCGATCACATCAGGACGAGCCACGAGCACGCCGACCTCGCTGAGTCGGTCGACCGGGCCGGAACGGAGGCCGGACCGGACGAGCTGGCGGTGACGCGCCAGGAGATCGACGCTGTCGGCGTCGCCCTGGCGACCCTCACCGACGACCAACGCGACGCCATCGCTCTGCGCTTCTTCGCCGGCCTCTCCGCCCGCGAGGCGGCCGAGGTGATGGGGAAGCAAGAGGGAACGATTCGCGGACTCCAGTTCCGGGCGATCGCCGCGTTGCGGCGACAGCTCGGGATCGACGATCCGGAAGTGGCCGTCGAGGCCGATCCGGTCGAGGGTCCGGGAACGCGTGACGGGTGAGCAGATGGACCCGACGAAGGACCCGGGGGACATCGAGGTCGAGCGGCGACTGGCCGCCTATGTCGACGCGCGCCTGACGCCGAGCGACTCGACGACGACGCGCATGCGCAACAACGTCGTCAATGCCGCGCATCGGCGGGCGGCGCTCATCGAGGCCGACGCCACGTTCGATGCGGCCGGGTCCACGCCGTCGGCCCTCGCCGCCGAGCGTCGTCGAGTGCGCCGAGGCAGCTGGGGGCGCCCGCTCGTCGCGATCCTGGCCGGCTGCCTGACCCTCGCCATCCTGGGCGCCACCACCGTCGCCGCCCGCCCCGGCGGTCCGCTCTATGCCGCGCGCCTGTGGACGGAGATGCAGAACCTGCCGGTCGACCTGATGGCCCGGGCGAAGGCCGAGGTCCAGCGCCTCCAGAACCGGATCGACGAGGCGCAGCAGGCGTCGGCGGCCGGCGACAGTCCCGCGACCGAGGCCGCCCTGGGTGCCTATTCGCACATCGTGGTCGAGGCCGCGAACGGCAGCGATGGCGACACCGTGGCCGCGACGACGATCGAGGCCACCGTGACCATCCACGTCGAGGTCCTGACGAAGATGGTCGACACCGCGCCCGCGCCCGCGCGTCCCGCGGTCGAGATGGCCCTCATGGACTGCACCAAGGTCCTCGACGACCTGCACGCCAAGGGCATCCGCGGCGGCCAGTACGTCCCAACGATCATCGCCCAGGTCGTGCCCTAGTCGCCTCGATCCTTGCTGCCCCGGGCCGCGGCGACGATCCGTGCCGCCGCGGGCCATCTCGCGCGATATGCCGCTGGTTCATCAAATCGCCTCGTTCCGAGCGTGGCCACCCCCGACTCCCGGCCGATCCGCCACGTGGCCAAGCGTGCAGAACCCGGATCTGATGACTGAGCGGCATCAAGGCCGCACGGGCTCGGCCGCGGCGAGGCACGGCCGCATCCCGACCGCACCACGGCCGTGATGACGTCGGGGTGAGGCCGTCGCGCTACGCTGTGCGCATGGTGGGAGGACCGACTCGGCCGATCGACTATGCGAGCGGCATGCAACTGACCGTGGTGGGCGCAGGCCCGGCGTACACGGACCAGCCAGGCTCGACCGGCGCGGCCTACCTCGTGACCTTCAGCGGTGGGCACCTGCTGCTCGACCTCGGCCAGGGCTCGTTCCCGCGGCTGGCCAGCCTGATCGACCCGGCCGATCTCGAGGCCGTGGTCATCAGCCACCTCCACCCTGATCACTTCATCGACCTCGTCCCGCTCCGCCACTACCTCCGCTGGGAGGAGCCGCGCCGACGAGTCCGCGTCCTCGGTCCGGCCGGCCTGGAGGCCCGGCTCGACGCCCTCCACGACGAGCCCGGCTTCGCCGCCGACTCGCTCGATTTCGAGGACCTCCAGACGACGCGGACGCGCGTGGGGCCCTTCCGGATCGACACCATCCGGGTGACCCACACGAGGTCGAGCTACGCCTTCCGCATCTCTCCCGCCCGTGCCGGTTCGGGCCCCGAGCTGACCGGGCTCGTCTACACCGGCGACTGCGGCGAGGCCGGCGACATGGACCCGCTCATCCGCGACGGCGACACGCTGCTGTCGGAGGTGTCGTTCGGGCCAGGCCCGGTCGTAGAGGGCGCCGAGCACCTCGATGGCCCCGCCGTCGGCGACCTCGCGCGTCGAACGCACCCGGCGCGGGTGCTGCTCACCCACCTCCAGATGGGGTTCGATCGCCAGGAGACCATCGACAGCGTGAAATCGCGCTGGTCGGGCGGCCCGGTCGAGATGGTCGAGCCCGGCTACAAGACCGACATCCAGCTGACTGAGCTGTAGCCGCGGCCGATTCCGATCCGGACCTGGCCGTCGCCGTCCGGGCCTGGCCGTTCTTGCCTGGGTGGACCGTTATGGCCGATCCGGCCCTCGCCGAGAGGCCTCGCCCCGGGCATCCACGCTCAGATCGTGCGCGAAACCACGTTCTGATCCCCGGCGACCCGCCAAACGCCCCCGATATCGGCCATAACAGCCCGGGGAGGCAAGAAACGGCAGGGCGGCAGCTCAACCGGCCGCCCTGCCACGTCATGCCCGCGAAACAGTGGTCCTGCGCCCCTGGACCTAAGTACTATCCGTTGCGTTGCCGTCGGGCACCAAATGAGGCGGTTTTGTGCAGTCCGGTGTGGTCGACTGGTATTGCAGTCCTGCTTCCAGATAGTACTGTTCGACATCCGACTCGGCCGCCTGGGCCCAAGGAACCGATTCCAGGCGGACGATCGAGGGAGATAGGGGGCCTGCATTGCAGGTGCAGATCAGACCCGGTAGACGCCGCACCTACCTGACAGGGGCCGTCCTGGCCATGTCGATGCTGCTGGCGGCCGCCCCGGCCCTGGTTTCTGCTGCCCCGCCCGTCCTCGTCTACGCGTGCGTTCGAAACAACGGTGACGTCCGAGCGATCGTGACGCACTGGTGGGAATGCCCCGGCAACAGCAATCCGATCCTCCTGAACGGCCCTGTCGGTGCCACGGGACCTGCCGGCCCGACCGGTCCCGTCGGCCCCCGGGGCCAGACCGGCCCGAACGGCTCGACCGGCGCGAAAGGCCCGACGGGCGCGACGGGCTCCGCAGGACCGACCGGACCGCAGGGATCCAGTGGTCCCGTTGGGGCGACCGGCTCGGCGGGCCCGAATGGTTCGACCGGCGCTCCTGGCCCGACTGGAGCTGCCGGTCCTAATGGCTCGACCGGACCTGCGGGCCCGACCGGCGGCACCGGCGCGGCCGGCCCGACCGGTGGTACTGGTGCGACAGGCGGAACCGGCGCGAACGGTGCAACGGGCGCAACCGGCGGCACTGGTGCGGGCGGCGTTGCCGGCGCGACGGGTGCCCCGGGCGCCACTGGGGCAACAGGCGGTACGGGCCCGAACGGTGACACCGGTCCAGCCGGACCTTCGGGTCCAGCCGGTCCGTCAGGCCCCGCAGGACCGTCCGGACCTCAGGGTCCCAGCGGCCCAGTCGGCAATACAGGCGCAACCGGTGATACGGGCGCCAACGGCAACACCGGCCCGACGGGCGACACGGGCGCGACCGGCGGAACGGGCGCGAACGGCTCGACCGGAGCCAATGGATCGACCGGCCCGACGGGCGACACGGGCGCGACCGGCGGAACGGGCGCGAACGGCTCGACTGGCGCGACGGGCGGCACTGGCGCGACCGGCGGAACGGGCGCGAACGGCTCGACCGGCGCGACGGGCGGCACTGGCGCGACCGGCGGAACGGGCGCGAACGGCTCGACCGGCGCCAATGGCTCGACCGGCGCGAATGGCTCGACCGGCGCAACGGGCGGTACCGGCCCGACGGGTGATACCGGGCCTGCGGGCGCGAGCGGCCCGCAAGGTGCGACCGGACCTGCCGGCCCCAGTGGGCCTCAGGGTGCGAGCGGACCAGTCGGCGACACCGGCCCGTCCGGCGGCACGGGCGCTAACGGCAGCACGGGCGCAACCGGCGGCACCGGCTCGACAGGCGCGACCGGATCCTCGGGTGCCACGGGCGCCTCCGGGGCCACGGGCGGCAGCGGACCTAACGGCAGTACGGGCGCGACCGGCTCGACGGGATCGACCGGCGCCACTGGAGCCAGCGGCGCGACAGGCGCTGGCGGCGCGACAGGCGGCAGTGGCCCCACCGGTGACACCGGCCCAGCTGGACCTTCGGGTCCCGCCGGACCTTCCGGACCCCAGGGCGCGACTGGTCCTGCCGGCTCGACCGGCGCGACGGGCTCGACTGGAAACACGGGTGCCAGCGGAAGCACGGGCGCGACCGGTTCGACCGGTACGGCCGGCGCAACGGGTGGCACGGGCGCGAATGGGAACACTGGCGCGACCGGCAGCACGGGCGCGACGGGCGCGAGCGGATCCACAGGAGCGACGGGCGGAAGCGGCCCGACGGGTGACACTGGCCCCATCGGCCCATCCGGCCCCGCCGGACCCTCCGGACCGCAGGGTCCGAGCGGGCCGATCGGTACGACCGGCGCCACCGGTGCGACCGGCAATACGGGTGCCAACGGCAACACGGGTGCGAACGGCAACCCCGGCGCGACTGGCGCTGGTGGTGCGACCGGCGGCACTGGACCTAATGGAAACACAGGCGCGACAGGCTCGATTGGCGCGACGGGCGCGTCCGGATCCACCGGCGCCACGGGCGGCACGGGCCCGACGGGTGACACTGGTCCCATCGGCCCATCCGGCCCAGCCGGACCCTCCGGGCCCCAAGGCCCGAGCGGACCCATCGGCGTGACCGGGCCCACGGGCTCCACAGGTGCGACCGGCAATACGGGTACCACCGGCGACACCGGTGCCACCGGAAACACCGGTCCCAACGGCGGCACGGGCGGCACTGGCCCGAACGGCAACACGGGCGCCACCGGCGCGACCGGCGCGAACGGCACCGGCCCGACCGGAGCGACAGGTGCCACTGGCGGCACGGGCCCGAATGGCAACAGCGGCCCGACCGGCGATACCGGCGCGGCTGGCTCGACAGGATCGACCGGGGCCACGGGTGCGACGGGCGGCACAGGTCCGAATGGAAACACGGGCGCCACAGGAAGCACGGGCGCGACAGGCGACACCGGCCCCGCGGGACCGTCCGGTCCGGCTGGCGACACCGGCCCCGCAGGACCCTCCGGACCGCAGGGTCCGAGCGGACCTGTCGGCGCCACCGGTGCCACGGGTGCCGACGGGTGGCACCGGAGCCAATGGCAACACGGGCGCCACCGGCGCAAGCGGCAACACAGGCCCGACCGGCGATACCGGCGCGGCTGGCGGCACCGGCGCGACCGGTCCCACCGGCGGCAGCGGCCCCCTCGGCGGTACCGGCCCGACCGGCGACACGGGAGCCACGGGCGACACCGGTCCGGCCGGCGGTGCGACAGGCGCCACGGGTTCGACCGGCGTCACGGGTGCCACCGGATCCCAGGGCGACACGGGCGCGACGGGCGCGAGCGGTCCTCAGGGCGATACCGGCGCCACGGGCGCGACTGGCGGCACGGGAGTCACCGGTGATACCGGCGCGACGGGCGCGACTGGCGGCACAGGGGCGACCGGTGATACGGGCGCCACTGGCGCGACAGGTGCGACCGGCACCACGGGAGCTGCCGGACCGACCGGGCCGCAGGGCATCACTGGGCCCACCGGACCGACAGGGTCCACCGGCGCCACGGGCGGCACTGGCCCGGCTGCCTTCACGTCGACGACAGCCACATACACGCAGCCGGCCGTCAACGGGACCGTGCTCGTACACACGGGCTCGACCGCCGGCTTCGGTTCCGGTCAGAACGTGTTCGTCACTGGCGGCGGGTATTACACGATCGCTTCGATCATCAACACGACAGACTTCAACCTGACCCTGACCACTGCCGTCGGTACGGCCCCGAGCAACCCCGTGACCTCACCCAAGCAGGTGACCTTCTCCGGAGAGAAGGGGTCAACCGGGTCGACAGGTAGCACGGGCGCGAATGGTGCGACGGGCGCAGTGGGCGCCACCGGCGGTAACGCGTTCACCTTCGTCAACGGCAACTTCACGCAGCCCAATGTGAACTCGACGGTCAGCGTGAACGTCGACACCACTGCCTGGATGGCCCCGGGCCAGGTCATCTATATCGGCAACAGCGGCACGCTCGCGAACGACGGCGGCTATTACCGGATCAGCTCCGTCACAGACGCTGACACGGTCGTTCTCATCAACCTTGGCTACGCTGGCTTCCATGCTCCAGCTGGAGGGAGCTCGTTCGACAATCAGGATGTGAGCCCCGCCGGACCCATCGGCCCGACTGGTGCAACCGGCGCAGTCGGTGGCACGGGCGCCACCGGTGCCACGGGTGCCAACGCGTACACGAATACAACCGCCACATTCACGCAGCCGGCGGTCGGCGGCACGGTCCTAGCGTCATTTGCGTCGACGGCGTGGATGACCGACTCGATGATCATCTACCTCGGCACTCCGTCCTTCAACGACGGCGGCTACTACCTGGTCAGGCCAATCAACAACGCGACGCAAGCAACGCTGACGAACCTTGGGTATCCGAACCCTGGCATCGCCGGAGGCATCGCCCCGGTGGGTACCGCAGTGACCTCGCCGCAGGACGTTGGCTCGGCCGGCGTCTCAGGTCCAACGGGTCCCACGGGTGTGGGCGCCACCGGAGCAACGGGCACCGTTGGCGCCACGGGTGCCACCGGAGGGACAGGTCCGATCGGTCCGAGCGGGCCCCAAGGTATCGCCGGCCCCACTGGCGCGACCGGCGCGACGGGTCCGTCCGGAGCTGACGGTATCAACGGTGACACGGGCGCCACCGGCCCCACGGGTATCGGTGAGACCGGACCGACGGGCGCCACGGGTCCGATCGGGCCGTCTGGCGGACCGGTGGGTCCGACCGGTGAATCAGGCGCAGTCGGCCCGACGGGTCCTGCCGGCGTCGATGGCGCCACGGGCGCGACCGGAGCCACGGGTGTCGGCATCACGGGTGCCACTGGTCCGACTGGACCCTCGGATGGTCCTGTGGGTCCGACGGGTGTCCAGGGTCCTGAGGGCCCGACGGGTCCGATGGGTCCGACGGGCGCCACCGGAGCCACGGGCGTCGGCCAGACTGGCGCAACGGGCCCAACGGGTGATCAGGGCCCGACCGGACCCGAGGGTGGTCCTGCCGGTCCGACCGGACCCCAGGGCGCCACTGGTCCGACACGGGTGCCCCTGGTGCGACTGGTCCCACGGGCGTCGGAACGGCTGGTCCCGCTGGTCCGACGGGCGCGGCCTGGGAGTGCGACGAGCGGCTACGAGATCCGGACGACCGTCAGCAGCGAGACGACTCGACGACAAGGCGATCACTGTCGACTGCCAGCGGGATCGAAGATCGCGGTCGGCGGCGGGCGGTCCGACACATCGAACCGACGTCGACGGCATGGCGTTCCCGTCGGACAACAACACTTGGGCAGGCCAACGCCAGCGACGAACGGCAACACCAGCCTCAACAACTGGACCGCCACGGTCTACATCATCTGCACGAACCCATAGCCCAAGATCAGACCGGACGCGCACCGAGCGCCTCCGACTCCACCGAACGACCCCGGCAGACGATGCTCGGGGTCGTCCTTCGTCCGACCCGAATAGCCCACGTAGACTTGCCGAACGATGAGCGACGACGTCGCGTGGCGTGACGAGGCCCAGCGGTTCGGCGCCTACCTGACCGGCACGACGCCCCGACCCCGCTCGTCGACCGCTACGTCGCGGCCATGACCGCCCGACCCATCCAGGTCGATCGCCGCGACCAGCGACTCCTCGACTTCATGCGCCGCCATCCGTGGTCGATCGGGCTCATCGACGGCGGCCTCGCCCTCCGCCGACCCGGCTCGGCGGTCCGCGCCAAGCTCCTCGTCATGAGCGCGATCCTCGAGGCGACGCCCGACTACGCGCCCGACTTCCTTCCGGCCGCGCGCTCGCCCCTGTACGCCTTGTACGTCGCCTGGGTGGCCGTCCGTGCGGGCGGGCGGGGCGTCATCGGTTCGGTGCTCATCTCGGTCGTCTGATGGAGGACCTGCCGGCCTTCATCGTCGTCGGCTCCGGGAACACCGGCGCGATGGCGGCGCAGACGCTGGTCGAGGGCGGCGCGACGGTGACGATGCTCGATGTCGGGCGGAGGGACGAGACCTACGCGCCGATCATCCCGGAGTCGGACTTCATCTCCGTCCGGACGAGCGATCCCGAGCAGCACCGCTACTTCCTCGGTGACGCCTTCGAGGGCATCCCGTCCACCTCGGTGACGACCGGCGCGCAGCTGACGCCGCCGCGGGCGCACGTGAGCTCGCTGGTCGATCGATATCTGCCGCTCCTGTCCGACTCGTTCCGTCCGCAGGAGAGCCTGGCGTACGGCGGTCTCGGCGATGCCTGGGGTGCCGGCTGCTGCGTCTTCTCCGACGCGGAGCTGCGCGAGGCCGGGCTCGACCCGGCGCGGATGGCGACGGCCTACCAGACGGTCGCCGACCGGATCGGGATCAGCGGCGCGAAGGACGACGCGACGCCGTTCACGTCGGCCGGGTTGACGGGCGTCCAGGCCGCCCCGGCCCTCGACGAGACGTGCGGCCGGCTGGCACGGCGCTATCGAACGAAGCGGCGCGACCTGAACCGCCAGGGCGTCTTCGTCGGGCGTCCTGCGATGGCGCTCCTGACCGAGGACATGGGCGACCGGCGGGCGTACGCCTACCGGGACATGGACTTCTACGACGACCACGAGAAGAGCGTCTATCGCCCGTGGATCACGGTCGATGCGTTGAAGTCGGATCCTCGGTTTCGATACGTCGGCGGCGATGCTCGTCGTGCGCTTCGAGGAGCACGACGGGTTCGTCGAGGTCGAGTGCCTCGATACGCAATCGGGGGAGCGGGTGCGCCATCGGGCACGGCGGCTGGTGCTCGCGGCGGGAACGCTCGGGACCGCGCGGATCGTCCTGCCGCTCGGCGTCGGGGCCGACTCCGACGCTGCCGCTGCTGTGCAACCCGTACTCGTACGTGCCGTGTCTCCAGCCCTCGATGGTCGGCAAGGGCCTCTCACCGCGCCGGATGAGCCTCGCCCAGCTGGCGATCTTCCACGACGCCGACGGCACCAACACGGACGTCGCGATGGGGTCCATCTACAGCTACCGCTCGCTGATGCTGTTCCGCATCCTGCCGCAGGCACCGATCGACTTCGTCGACGCGCGGATCCTCATGCGCTACCTGTTGCCGGGCATCACGATCGTCGGGATCCATCACCCCGAGCGACCGGGACCGGGTCGCTGGCTGCGGTTGGAGCCCTCGGCCGACTCGCCGACCGGCGACCATCTCCGCGCCGACTACGTCCTGACCGATGCCGAGACGCGCCGGAACGCGGAGCGCGAGCGGCTCCTGATCCGCTCGTTGCGCTCGCTCGGCGCGTGGGCGATCAAGCGGATCTCACCGGGCATGGGCTCCAGCATCCACTACGGCGGGACGCTGCCCTTCGAGTCGGACGGTCGGCCCTGGTCGGTGGACGCCGACGGTCGGCTGGCCGGATCGGACTCGGTCGTCGTCGCCGATGGGTCGGGCTTCCGCTTCCTGCCGGCCAAGGGGCTGACGTTGTCGCTCATGGCCAATGCCCATTCGGTCGCCGCGGAGGCGTTGCGGCGAGCCTGACGATCGCGATACAGCCAGACGGCCACGACGACCAGCGTCAGGAGGCTGATCGCCAGGCCCACCCACGCGTCCCACGGCACCAGCCGCTGCTCGACGACGTGCAGGCCGGCGTGCACGGGCACGATCTGACCGGCCAGCGCCCGCACCGGCTTCTGCCCGAGGCCGTCCACGGTCACCTGCCAGCCCGGCCACCACGCCCGGTCGATGAAGAGCCAGCCATCCTCGGGGGCATCGATGAGCATGGTCGCGCTGGTGCTGGTCCACGCTTCCACGAGGGCCGGTCGGGCGGTCCTGATCGCTTCGTCGACGTAGAACGTGGCACCCGCCGGGGTCACCAATGATGGCTTGGCGGCCGGGTCGACGATGGCGACGTGCTCGGGCACCCAGTAGGGCGGCTGCAGGGCGTCGAGGTGGCAGATGGACACCCCATCGACGGTGGCCAGACCGGTGCCAGGGCATGGGCTCCCGAAGGACGCCACCGTGTCCACGCCGACCGCGCGAGCCGTCAGCTGCTGCGGATCGGCCGTCCTGAGCTGCGCCAGGAGCGTGTCGTTCGAGGCCAGATTGAGCGAGCTGAACATCGCCATGTCCGGGATGCCCGCGGCGGCGAACTGGTTGGGGGTCCCGGTCCAGTAGTCGGGGCCGTTGAGCGTCAGGACCCGGTTCGGCTGGAGGCCTGTGAGGGCCTGGGCGAGGTTGCTCGAGGCGACGGTGAAGCTCTCCTCGGGCGCGACCTGGTTCACCGAAGGCGACAGCAGCGCGAGCGGCACGATGACTGCGAGGACGATCGCACCGCGCCGCCATGACACCCGGGAGCGCAACAGCAGGATGACCACGATCGCCACGGCGATCTCGAGGGCCACGGGCCAGGTCGTCGACAGGACGTCCGACGCCTCCTGCCACACCGTGCCCTCGTTGCCGGGTGGCGGCCACGCCCAGAACCTCGTCACGAGGTCGCGGAAGAGGCCGGGCGTGAGGAGGACGATGCCCACGAGGAGCAGGTAGCCACCGATGAGGATCCCGGCGGCGAGCGTCGGGGCTCGCCAACTCGCACGGTGGTGCTTGATGCGCCCGAGACCGATCGCCGCGAGCAGGACGATCATGAGGTCGAGGAACATGTAGCCCTTGACCGGCGCGTGGAGGCTGTTCCAGATCGGCAGCATCTGCCACAGGGCCGGGCGCATCCCACCGACGATGGGGAGCGCGATCATGAACAGCGAGACCACGATCAGCGGCCGGGAGCGCCTGAGTCGGACGGCCGCGGCGGCCAGCACGATCATCGCGAGCCCGATGTACGCTGCCGCCCTCCAGCGGTCCCCACGCGCCACCCGGCAGCCACGTGGAATTGAGGTCCTGGCCCGCGAGGTCGAACTTGGTGAAGACGTTGGCGAATGCCGTCCCGAGCAGGTCGTAGGGCATCGCCGTGTGCCTGAAGAGGTCGTCGGCCGTCAGGCCCTCCAGGCGCACCGATTGCGTCCAGAGGACCGCCGCCGGGACGATCTGGACGGCGCCGACCCCCGCCGCGATCAGGCCCAGCCCGATGAGCCGCGGGATGCTGTCGCGGCGAGGCCGGATGGTCAGGACCACCAGGCCCGCCGTGATCCCGGTGAGCATCCAGATGTTCGGGTGCAGCGGGAAGCGCCTGGATGCCCCACAGGATGCCGGCGGCGGCGAGTCCGGCGCGGGTCGGGTACGGGCGGCGGACCAGCGGGAACAGGATCCACGGCACGAAGGCGAACGACTCCACGAGGTTCGTCCACTCGAGCTTGGAGACGATCCCGCCGCTCAGCACGATCGCCGCGGCGGCCATCACGGCTGCCAGCCGTGAGCCCGACAGGCGCAGCGCCAGCAGCCCCGTGCCGACGCCGAGGATGACGAGATGGACCACCCTCGCGACGTCGAGCGCGACCAGCGGCGGGAAGCTGGAAGATCAGCCAGTTCGGTGGGTAGAACGCGCCGATCTGGCCCTCCGCGTAGAGCGGGAAGCCGAGACTGAGTCGGTCGTTCCAGAGCGGCAGTCCGCCGGCCCGGAGGGCCTCGTGATAGAAGCTCGCGATCGGGTAGTCGAAGCCCGGCATCTCGAAGTTCCAGAGCCACGGCCCGCCGACGCCGCCGACACGGGCGGCGATGAGCGCGGCGACGAGGCTGACCAACGCGAGGATCGCGATCAGGGCTGGGAACGAGATCCGCTTGGCGGTCATGGCCGCGACTGGCCGAGGATCGCGGCGAGGGACGCCCGGTAGTCGCGGGCGGTCACGCCCAATCGTTGCAGGTCGGCCGCGACGGACTCGGGCCGGACGCCCCGCAGGCCAGCGAGGTTGTCACTCGAGACCGGCATCCGGAGGTGCAGCAGGCCGGCGGTCCGAAGGGCCGCGTCCACCGCCCAGAACGGGATCGGGATGAAGCGCACGCGCCTGCCCATCAGCCGTGCGGCCTCGCCGAGGAGCGCCCGGAACTCGACCGGCTCTGGTTCGGCGACCGTGACCACACCGGAGACGCCGAGCTCGACCGCCGCGTCGATCGCGGCGACCAGGTCACCGACGTACACGGTCTGGAACCGCTGTCGGCCGCCGACCAGCGGCACGATCGGGGCCCTCGACACGAGGCGCCGGACGCGCTCGAAGAGCCCGGCTTCGCCGAGGACGAGCCCGGGACGGATCGCGAGCTCGTTCGGGCCGGTCAGCGTCGATTGGATGGCGAACTTGTCGCGACCGTACCTGGACGGGGCGTCCGGCGTCGCGGCGATGCTGGAGATGAAGATGAACCTTCCGTGGCCGCGATCGCGAAATTCGCGGATGAGGGCCTCGGAACCACCGACGTTGGCCTCGTGGGCGTCCGGCCGGTCATAGCCGACCAGGGCGCCGTGGAGGACGACATCGGCGTCGGCGGCGAGATCGCCGAGCGGAGCGCCCAGGGCCCAACTCGGTCGCGATGGCGCGCGAACCTCCCAGCCCGCGTCGGTGAAATGCTGGACCAGGTGGTGGCCGATGAACCCACTGCCACCGGTGATGACCATCACCCGCCGCTGGGTCACGGGCGAGTGCGGCCGGTCATCGTTCGGTGGGGTCCTTGCCGAGGCCGACCGTCGTGACCATGTCCACCTTGCCCTCGAGCTCGGCGAAGCGGCGCGACAGCACGCTCAGGATGCTGCCGATGGTGAACGACAGGAGCCCGGTGACGGCCATGAGCATCGCGACCATCCCGGCCGGCACGAACCAGATCAGCCCCGTGTCGCCGAAGATCCCGTACGTGATGAGGGCCAGGAGGAGCCACAGGACGCCGGCGACGCCGAAGAACGCCATCGGCCGGTAGTCGCGGAACAGCAAGAGGATGGCCCACGAGATCCGCAGGCCATCCCGGACGGCACGCAGGTGCGGGTTCGAGCCTGGTCGGTCGCTCGCGGACCTGGTACGGGATCTCGCGGATCCGGTAGCTCCGCTGTGAGGTCTTGATCGTCAGTTCGACCTCGATCTCGAAGTTCCTCGCCGCCAGCGGCAGGCTCTTGACCAGCATCCGGCTGAGCGCTCGATAGCCGGACAGGACGTCCGTGACGCGGACGTTCAGGGCCGAGCGGAGCAGCCTCGAGAAGATGATGTTGCCGAGGTTGTTGATGGCGTTCGGGCTCGTCCGGCCGCCCATGGAGCGCGACCCGACGACCATGTCCGCCTTGCCTTCGAGGACGGGGCGGATGAGCTCGTGGACGGCCTCGGCCGGCAGCTGGTTGTCGCCGTCGACGAGGACGTAGACGTCGGCCTCGATGTCGCGGAAGGCGGCCCGGATGGCGAAGCCCTTGCCCTTGCGCGGTTCGCGGATGATCCGGGCGCCGGCGGCGATGGCGATCGGGATCGTCTGGTCGGTGGAGCCGTTGTCGACGACCCAGATGGCGGCTTCGGGCAGCTCGCGGTGGAACTCGGCCACGACCGCGCCGACCGTCAGCTCCTCGTTGAGGCACGGGATGAGGACGGCCACTCGCTGGGTCGTCTGCGTCCGGTCCGCGCGGACCGCCGATGATGGGAGGAGCGCGACACTCATATCCGGGCGACTCTGTGCCGTGATGGGGGCCACATGGTAGTCGCTCTTTCGGGTCAGTACGGTACTTACTTGAGGGTCGCTAGACTGTCGCGGACCTGAACCCCAGCGGAGCACGAAACCATCACCAGGTTCGATCCGGATTTCCTCATCGGCGGCACCGACGCGGACTTCCTCATCGGCGATTCCGCGCCCGCGCCGCGCTCATCGCGAGTTCGCTCGTCGCTGGGTCGCTTCCTGCGCGCGCTGCGGGCCGATACGGCGCGTCCGCTGACCCGTGGCGAGAAGATCGCGCTCCTGATCATCGTGGCGATCCCGATGATCCTCAACGCGATCGCGTTGCTACCCGAGCTGACGATCCCGGCCCCATCGGTCAACGACGACGCCTACCACTACCTGTTCATCCAGCGGGCATCGGAGGCACTGGCCAACGGCGACAACATCATCGACCACTGGCTGCCCTCGATCGAGAACGGCTTCCCCCAGTTCCTCTACTACCAGCACCTGCCGGCACTCGCCGTGGTCGGCGTCGAGCGCCTGTCGTTCGGCAACCTGGACCTGCTGACGTCCTTCAACCTCGTCCGCTACATCCTGCTCGTCGCGCTGCCGCTCACCGTCTTCGTCTCGATGCGCTGGTTCGGGTTCTCGACCGTGGCCGCGGCGCTCGCGGCGGCGGTCTCGACGCTGCTCTCGAGCGACTTCCGCTACGGCTTCGAATACGACAGCTACGTCTGGCGCGGGCTCGGCGTGTACACGCAGCTGTGGGCGATGCACCTGTCGTTCCTGACGCTCGCCGCGCTGTACCAGGCGATCCAGTTCGGCAAGCGGTTGTGGGTGGCCGCCCTGCTGCTTCGGCCTGCTCGTGCTCACCCACCTCATCTACACGTACATGATGGCGATCATGCTGGGGATCCTCGTCCTGTGGGGGATCAACCGGTCCAACCTCATCCCGCGGCTGCGTCGGCTGATCGTGGTCGGCGCGTTCGCCGCGTACGTGAGCGCCTACATGTGGCTGCCGTACATCTCGCGGCTGCCGTACGTGAACGCGACGCCCTACCTGCAGCCCGAGAAGTACGACTCGTTCGGGGCGCCGCAGATCCTGACCTGGCTGTTCACGGGCGAGCTGTTCGACCACGGGCGCCTGCCGGTGCTGACCGTGCTGCTGGCGCTCGGGGTCGTCGCCGCGCTGCTGCTCAAGAGTCGGGCGGCGCTGCTGGCGGTGGCGCTCTTCGTCGTCTTCCTGATCGTCTACTTCGGGCGCCCGACGCTCGGGTCGCTCGTCGACTTGCTGCCGCTCCACGACGGGCTGCTGCTGCACCGGTTCATCGGCGGCGTGGACCTTGCCGGCGATCATCCTGATGGGGCTGGGCGGCGCGTTCCTGTGGGCGATGTTCCGGCCCGGGGAGGGTCGCTGGCGGCTGGTCGCGGCGTTCGTCGTCGTCGGCCTGTTCATGGTCCCGGCGCTCGTCGAGCGGTGGGGCTTCTACGACCTCAACACGGCGTTCATGACACGGACCGAGGACGCGGTGGTCGCGGATGCGGACGCGGCGGCGATCCTGGCCAAGCTGGAGACGCTGCCACCGGGCCGCATCTACGCCGGGCTGCCGCGGACCTACGGGAAGCAGATGCGGTTCGGCGACGTGTCGTTCTACAACCTGCTGACGTTCCACGCGCTGGACGGGTTCGCGCCACCGAACGAGAGCCTGTCGCTCACGTCCGACTACATCTGGGACTTCCGCGAGAACGTCCAGGCCGACTACGACATGTACAACGCTCGGTACGTCGTCGTGCCGAGCGGGATGGCCGTGGCCGACTTCCTGTCGCCGATCCTGAAGACCGGGCGGTACACGCTGTACGCGGCGCCGACGAGCGGGTTCGCCGAGTACGTCGGGATCCAGTCGCGGATCGCGGCCCCCAGCCAGGAGTTGCTGTTCAACGTCAACCGGGCCTGGGAACGGGGGCACGTCCCGGGGACCGTGCGGACGTACATCCGGTTCGACTACCCGGCGACCGTGCCCGGCACGGACCCGACCAACATGGCGCCGTGCCCGGACGGCGGCCAGATCGACTACGAGCTGTTCGAGCCGAACCAGATGAACTTCGTGGTGGACTGCCCGGCCGCGGCCACGCTTGATCATCAAGACGACGTACCACCCGAACTGGGAGGTGACCGTGGACGGGGCGACCGGTGCCGACGTTCATGGTCTCGCCGTCGTACATCGGGCTGTCGCTGCCCGCGGGCAAGCACCAGGTCGACGCGGTCTACAACGCGGTGCCCACCAAGACGCCGCTGCTCATCGCGGGCCTGATCGCGATCGCGATCCTGCTGCTGCTCCGTGGGCGGTTGGACAGCATCGGCTCACCGGAACGGCCACCGAAGCCCAAGGCCCCGAAGGTGACGAAGCCGCCGAAGCCGCCGAAGCCGCCTTCGTAGCCCGTGGGCCGCGCGCCCGCGGCCGCCTCGCGGGCGCCCGCGCCGCCTTGATGCCGCTCATTCATCAGATCGGGGTTCTGCACGCTCGGCCATGGGTCGGTGCCGACCGAACCCCGGGGTCGGTCAAGTGTGCAAACGTCGATTCTGATGAACCAGCGGAATACGGCCCGCCTCGGGCGAGGGCAGGGTCGGCCTCGGGCCGCGGCCACGCCGCGCCCCGGGCCGTGGCCACGCCTCGCCTCTGGCCGTGGCCACGCCTCGCCCCGGGGGCCGCACCAGCCTCAGCCCGCGATGGACGCCCGACGTTCTCGACCGGCGGCCCGAAGGGCGATCTCGACAAAGGGCCGGAGCCGTTGGCTGAGTTCCAGGTAGGTCCCCTGGAACGCGGCGAACTTCGTGGCGTCGTCGCCTTCGACTTCGGCGGGATCCTCGAGGCCCCAGTGGAGCGTGTTATGCGTCCCCGGGAAGACTGGGCAGGTCTGGCGAGCCCGGTCGCAGACCGTGATGACATAGTCGAACGACTGGCCCCTGAACTCATCGACCGACTTGCTGCGCGCCGAGGACCAGTCGATCCCCGCGTCGTCGAGGACGCGGAGCGTGTATGGGTTGATCCCCTTTGGTTCCGTGCCCGCGGAGAAGACCTCGAAGTCGGCACCACCGATGCGGCCCAGCAGGGCCTCGGCCAGCTGGCTGCGAGCGCTATTACCCGTGCAGACGAAGAGCACGCGGATGGGTGTGTCAGACACGAGCCGGTCCTTCCTGGTGACGCGGGCACGACCCGCGGCGGTGACGGTTTCCTCGAGGTCGACGAGTTCGGCGTCGAGGCGATCCAGGTCGCCTCGCTGACGGGCGATCGCCGCCCGCTGGTCCGCGATCAGGGGTGCCAGATCTCGATCGATCTCACCGCGCTCGATGCACAGACGGGCCATCCGACCGGCATCCTCTGGGCCGAGCCCGAGGCGTCGCAGGCTGACCACCAGGCGCAGGCGCGCGAGGTCCTCGTCGGCGTATTCCCGGTACCCATTGGCCTGGCGCGTGGCCGGCGGCAGGATGCCGACCGACTCGTACCAGCGGACGGCCGACGGTGCGATCCCCGCGCGTTCGGCCAACTCTGAGACCTTCATCACCCGAACCGTACACCTTCAAGTCACTCGAAGGTCAAGCCCGACGTCGGCTGGCGTCACGGTGAGGTCGCTGGGCTGGTGGCCTGTTCGGCGGCGATGGTCTCCCGCCGCGGCCGCACGATCGCAAAGACCGCAGCGAGGACGATCACTGCGCCGACCCATTGCCGCGGGTCCAGCCGTTCGCCGAGGAAGAGATACGCCCCGGCCACACCGAACAGCGGGATCAGGTAGAACGACACCGCGGCGATCGATGCCGGCACCGCACGCAGCGCGGACAGGTAGAGCCAATAGGCCGCCGCGTAGTAGATCACCCCGGACACGAGGGCACTCGCGAGGCCGACCGCCGAGATCGACTCCGGCCGGACCTGGCCACCGACCAGCGCGACGATGGCGACGACGACCGCAGCGAACCCCAGCGCGTAGGCCTGCTGGGCGAACACGACCGGAGCGGTCGAGTCGGCGCCGGGCATGAAGCGACGACTGATGACGGTGTACGTCGCGCAACAAGCCACGCCCGCCACGGTCAGGCCGATGCCGAGCCACTGGCCGCCAGCCGCGGGTTCGAAGATGACGAGGATCATCCCGGCCACCGCGATGAGCGACAGGACGACGAGTCCCGGGGTGACCTGCTCGCGCAGGAATACGGCTGCGAGGGCCAGGATGAGGAGGGGCTCGAGCGCCCACAGCAGGACCGACAGGCTGGCCGAGATGTACGCGAGGCCAAGGAGGCTGAGGGCGTAGGCGAGCCCGGGATTCAGGATCCCCAGGCGACTCAGGATCTTCGGCTGGGAACCGCGAAGGGCGACCCCGCGGCGCCGCATGAGGATGGCGAGGGTTCCCAGGCTCGCGGCCAGCTGGATCGGCAGCAAGGTGAGCGGAGGGATCTCCTCGACGGCGCGTTTGCTGATGACGGTACCGAAGCCCCAGGCCGCCGCGGCGAGGGTCAGGGCAACCAGATCGCGACGAGCGAGTGTCGGGCCTGCCACGACGTATCTCCGGTCAGGCCGGCGGCTGGATGACGGGGAGTGTCCGGATCGGGGGCAGGCCGAAGGCGGGTGCGAGCTCGCCGGCGATGGCGCGGAAGCGCTCGACGGCCTCGGGTCGGAGGTGGTACCAGATGAACGAGGCTCGACGCTCCGAGCGGACCCAGCCGGCGTCCCGAAGGACCTTGAGGTGATGGCTGATGGTCGGCTGGGCCACGTCGCAGCAGGCCGTGAAGTCGCACGCGCAGACGCCGTCCGTCGAGGCCACGAGTTGGCGCAGGATGGCCAGTCGCGTCGGGTCGGCCGCGCCCTGGAGCAAGATGACTTCGGGGTCCGTTTGTCGTTTCATGATGGGCCGAATGGTATTGACAAGTGTCGATATCGTCAAGTATCAATATGACGACACGATCCGACAGCCCCAAGGAGCACCGACCATGACCACCGAGACGATCCATCAGGAGGTCCGCGCCCATTACGCGGCGGCCGCGACCCAGGCCCGGGCCGGAGGCTGTTGCACGGGGACCCCCGACACCATCGGCGCCGAGCTGTACTCGGCCCTGGAGCGGAACGAGTTGCCCGAGGCGGCCGTGCTGGCCTCCTTGGGTTGTGGCAACCCGATCGCGGTCGCAGAGTTGCATGAAGGCGAGCGCGTCCTCGACCTGGGTTCGGGCGGTGGGATCGACGTCCTGTTGTCGGCGAAGCGGGTCGGGCCGACCGGTCGGGCGATCGGGCTCGACATGACCGACGAGATGCTGGCTCTCGCGCAGCGCAACGCGGCCGAGGCCGGCGCGACGAACGTCGAGTTCATCCGCGGCCACATCGAAGACGTGCCGTTGCCGGCCGAATCCGTCGACGTCGTCATCAGCAACTGTGTCATCAACCTCGCCGCCGATAAGCCGGCCGTGTTCCGCGAGATCGCCCGGGTCCTTCGCCCCGGTGGGCGGATGGGCATCACCGACATCGTGGCCGAGGATCGGTTGACCGCCGCCGAGCGCGCCGAGCGCGGCTCTTATGCCGGCTGCATCGCCGGGGCACTCTCGTTCTCGGAATTCCGTGCAGGGCTCGAGGCAGTCGGGCTGACGGACATCTCGCTGACACCGACCCACGAGGTCACCCAGGGGATGGTCAGCGTGATCGTCAAGGCGACCAAGCCCGCGGACGCGAAGCCACTGATCGACCTGACGCCCCGAAGCCTGCCGGTCACGGCGTCCGGGTGCGGTTGCGGCGCCGAGGGGTGCTGCTGAGGTAGCCGCGGGCCCGGCGCCCCGCCGCGCCCGCGCCGCCTTGATGCCGCTCATTCATCAATTCGGGGGCCTGCACGCTCAGCCATGGGCCGTAGTCGACAGGACTCGGGGTCGGCCAAGCGTACAAGGGTCGATTCTGATGAACCAGCGGAATACGGCGCGCCTCGGGTCAGGGCTCGCGCAGCTTGCGCCGGGCAGCCAGCGGCCGCGGTGACGGCGGCCGAACCGCCGGCGCCCTATTTGGACGGGCTGGCGCTGGGGGCAGTGCCGCTCGGGCCGGCAGTGGGCGTCGGTGCAGTCGAGGCCGGGGCCGATGAGGGGGCCCCTGACGAGACGGGCGTCGGGATTCGCGTGCCCAGCGTCGGGTCCAGCCGGACCGCCTCTGCGATCTCCGCGTTGCCCTCCTGGGTCTTGCCTGCGCTGAGCAGTAGCAGCCCGAGGTTGAGGTGGGCCGACGCGTTGTCGGGCTGCTGGACGAGGACCTGCCGGTACATCCCGATCGCCTCGTCCGTGGAGCCGGCCGCCGTGCGGATGATGGCCAGGTTGAAGAGCGCCGGCGCGTAGTTCGCATCGGCCGCGAGCGCCAGCCGGTAGTAGTTCTCCGCCTCGGCCGTGCGACCCTCGGTCTGCGCGATGAGGCCCAGGTTGTACAGGCACAACTTGTTCGACGCCTGGTGCTTGAGGCACTCGTTGTACTGCTTGGAGGCCTCGGCCAGGTTCCCCGCGACGTGCGCCTGCAGGCCGGCATTGAGGGCGTCGGTCGCCTGGTCCGCCTCGCTCTTCGTCTGGCACGCGGCGAGGCTCATCACCAGCACGGCCGCGACGACGAGGCGCCCGAGTCGGACGGAGCGCGCTCGATCCGCGGTCCCGGTCCGTCGTCGGTTGAACGTTGCGATCATTCGGTTTCTCCAGGGAGGGATGAGACGAGGGCGGGCGCCATGATAGGGGACGGCCCTCGGCACGTCTGCACGACGGTGCGCTATCGCACCACCCCGGCGCGACGGATCGTTGGTACTAGGACCGGATCGGGACTGGTCGAGCCTCGGCCCCGGCGCCGGCGTGGCGCCGGGCCTCGCGCGCCCCGGCCCCCGCCGCCGCGCCACGTCGCGACGCCACGTCGACTCACAGGCGACAAATCCTGCCTTGCGGCGCGCGGTTCGGTCCACAGGTCGAGATTCGGCGACTCCAAGTCGACAGAACCTGCGCAGCAGCGCGATCACCGACCCGCGGGGCAGGTTTTGTCGACTCTGGGACGACGCTCGCGCCGTGGGCCCGGGGGCGACGGCGGGGGCGTGACGCTCGCGCCGCCCGGACCCCGCCGCCCGGACCCCGCCGCCCGGCCCGCTACCGGAACCGATCGTCCGCCCGAGCGTCCTTGAGCCCGCCGAGCCGACCTGTGTACCAGCCGACACGCGCATCGGCGCGATCGTCGAACGCCGGCACGTACGGCTTGATGTCGAGCAGGGGCGTGCCGTCCACCATGTCGACGTCCTCGATGTCGATGGTCGAGCCAGAGATCGCGATCAGGCGCACCGTGGACAGGCCGATCGCGTTCGGTCGGGCGGGGGACCTTGCCGCGAAGATCCCGTGGGGCTGGTCGTCGAGGAACGGCGTGACCGTCAGGCGACCCGCCGCGATCCGGTGCAGGTGGTACAGCAGGATCAGGTGGCTGAACCCCTCGACGTCGCGCAGGCCTTCGACCAAGGTGGGATCCAGCTCGATCCGACCGGCGACCCCGGTGGAGGCAGCCGCCTGGATCGGCATCCCCTCGGTGTCACTGAACGGCGTCCGGATGACACCGATCGGGCGGAACGTGACGGGTTCGAGCGTGGACGGCGGGTCAGTCATCGACGGCCAGCATAACCTCCGTCGACTTGATGACCGCGATGACGTGCGCTGCGCGGCATCATGTCAGTCCCCGGATGTCGAACACGCGTCCGAAATGGAGGAACCGCACGGCGACCAGCACGCCGAACGCCGCGATGACGAGGATGGCCGCGGCCGCGATCGACGCATCGAGGTCCCCGCCCTGGAACTCGCTGTAGACGACGAGCGGCAGCGTCTGCGTCTTGCCCTCGATGTTGCCGGCGAACATGATCGTCGCCCCGAACTCGCCGAGCGCCCGTGCCCACGTCATGACGAGGCCGGCCGCGAGGGCCGTCCCCGCGAGCGGCACGGTGATCGAGCGGAACAGCTGCCGTTCCGTGGCGCCGTCCACGCGCGCCGCATCCTCGAGGTCGCGGTCGACGCCGGCGATCCCGGTCCGCGCCGAACGGACGAAGAACGGCGCCGACACGAACGTCTGGGCGAGGATGACCGCGATCGTCGTGAACGGCACCGAGATCCCGAGGATGTCGAATGGGGTGGCCAGCAGCCCTCTGCGCCCGAAGACGAGCAGCAGCGCCAGGCCCGCCACCGACGGCGGCAGGACGATCGGCAGGTCCACGACGGCCTCGAGGAGGCCCTTGCCGCGGAACCGCCGGCGAGCCAGCACGATCGCGAGCGGGAGCCCCAGCACGACCGTGATCACGAGGCTGATCGCGGTGGTGACGAGGCTCAACCACAGTGCGTCCAGGACCTCCGGGGACGCGATCGCGAGTCGGAGCGAACCGTTGACGACCGACCGAACGACGAGGGTGAGGACCGGGAGGCCCAGGAACAGCGCGAAGAGGGTGGCGATCGCCAGCAGCGTTCGATCGCCCCAGCCGCGAGACAGGGCCGCGGCCGGCGAACTGCCGGCCGCGGCCCCTGACCCCCCGACGCGCCCCCCAGCGGCGTCGTTGATCATTTCGGCGGCAGGAACCCGTACCCACTCAGGATCGCCTGGCCATCAGGCCCGGCGAACCAGGTGAGGAAGGCCTGCGTCGCTGGAACGTTCGGGGACGCCTTGATGACCACGCCGGCGTACGTCGCGATGACGTTCGCCGTCGGGGGCACCTCGACGGTCGGCGACCTTGGTGGAGGCCTTGGCGTCGGTGACGTACGCGATCCCGGCATCGCCATCGCCGAGTTCGAGCTTGGCCACGAGCGCCTTCACGTTGTCTTCCTTCGACACGATGTTGGCGTTGTAGGCCGCGACGAAGTCGGCCGGGTAGCCGGGCTCCTTGGCGAGGTTCGCGACCAGCATGTTGGCGTACTTGGTGATCGGCACGGCGTCACCGGCAGCGACGATCTTGACGCCCTTGTTGGCCAGATCCTTGGGAGACATGATCTTGGCCGGGTTCCCGATCGGGACGATGACGGTCAGCTTGTTGCTGGCGAACTTGACGGCCGGACCGGCCGCGAGCCCCTTGTCGACCACCTTCTGCGGGTTGGTGGTGTCGGCCGACAGGAAGACATCGACTGGAGCGCCCTGCTCGATCTTGGTCTCGAGGGCGGACGAGGCATCGGTGGAGATGGTCAGCGTGACGCCCGGGTTGGCGGTCTCGTAGGCCTTCTTGGTGGCGTCGAGCGCGCCCTTGAGGGAGGCCGCGCCGAAGATGGTGAGCTCGACCGCGGCGGTCGAGGGGGCCGTCGACGCCGCCACGGACGGGGCGGTCGAGGGGGCCGCCACTGAGGGAGCGACCGAGCCGGCGCTCGGGGCCGCGCCGCCCCCGCTCGTGCAGGCCGCGAGGATGAGCGCAAGGACGGCGACCAGGGCGGCAGGGACGGCCGGACGGGATCTCACGTCCTGGACTCCTTGGACGAGGGGATCTCGACGATCACGTTGGTCGCTTTGACGACGCAGACCGCCTCATCGCCGACCTTGAGGTCGAGGTCGTCGATGGCCTCCGCAGTCATGAGGCTCACGAGTCGATGCGGGCCGGCGATGACCTCCACCACCGCGGCGACCCGGTCGCGTTCGATTCTGCGTGACGACGCCGGCGAACCGGTTTCGAGCCGACTGCGCGACGATCGGGCGGTCCGTCGAGGCCTTGCGGCGCTCGTCGAGCAGCCGCGAGACCTCGTCGATCTCGACGAGCCGCTGGCCGCCCTCCGAGCGAGTCATGTGGAGACGACCCTCCGTCTCCCAGCGCCTGAGCGTTTCGACCGTGACCCCGAGCATCTCGGCCGCCTGACCGACCCGAACGCGGGTCGCCGGCTGTTCACGAGGTTGCGTCATACCGATGAGTATCGTTCAAGATGCGCTTTCATGTCTAGACGTTTCGATGGATACACCAAGGGATGTGCGGCGCGATGGCGTAGGATGGCGGCGTGACGTTCGACCCGTCAGACACCGGTGCCGCGCACTGGCGCGAGCCGACGCGCGCGCTCGCCGCCGGATCGGATGTTCTTCGACGATCTCCCTTGGGCGATATTCGGCCCACCGATGGGTGCGGGATTGCCTTGTGCATTACATCCGAATGAAATAATGTGGAAAGTATGACTACGCGCGTTGTATTCCCTAATGGCGAGCGTGCCCGACTCACCAGCCAGGGGCAGATCACCGTCCCGAAGGCCATCCGGGACGCGATCGGGATCCGCCCGGGCGATGAGGTGGAATTCGTCCCTCGTGGACGCGATCTTGTGATCAAAGTTCGCCCAAGGCGCAGCGTGCTCGACTTCGCCGGCATGGCCTCCGATTCGGTCGCTGGCATTCCGCTGACCGCGGCCGAAATGGATGCCTTGATCGATCGCGCGATGTCCGATGCAGCCGTCGCGAGCGAGATGAAGGTGCGCCGGGCATCGGTCCGGCGCACGGCGGGGCGATCCTGAGCGGCGGGGTCCGCGGGCGCCCCCGCGTGCAGCGAGAACTCGCCTATGCGGACACGAACCTCTTCGTGGCGCTGCTTGGCGGGCCCGGTCACCCGCTGCACGACCCAGCGCTCGGTTTGTTCCGTCGCGTGGCCGACGGTCGCCTGGGTTTGATCGTCACCCCGATCGTGGTCGCCGAGCTCGTGTACGTGACGCGCTTGACCCTAGCCTGGACGCGAACCGCGACGGCCGAGCGCCTCGCCTCGCTGTTGGAGGCCGACGGCTTGATCGTCACTGAGCAGCACGCCGTACTTCGCGCCCTCGCGCTCTATGGCAAGCGATCGAAACTCGATTTCGCCGACGCCTACCTGGCGGCCGTGGCGATCGAGTCCGGCCCACCAGCTGTCGCGTCGTTCGACTCGGACCTCGATGTCGTGGAGGGAATCCGCCGGATCTCGGCCTGACTCACCTGGCGTTGCAAACGGGCGGTCCGAACGTCTATGTGCCATACACCGCCATGAGGACACCAGATGCGCGCCCTCGCTTCACGTGTCGCAACGACGATCGGCTTCGCCATCCTTGTGGTCGCGTGTACCCCTGCCCCGAGCCGGGCCCCGAGCACTCCCCACCCATCGATCGCCATCTCGGCGACTCCCAGCCCTGACCTATCGGCGGCCGCCGCCACGCCGACAACCGCACCGACCTCGACGCCCTCCCCTATCCCCGCGACGCCCTCGCCGGCGGGCTCACGCCAGGCGACGCCGGCGACATGGCGTGCCGCGGGCCACATGGTCGCGGCCCACGCCTTCCACACGGCCACGCTGTTGCGTGATGGCAAGGTGCTGGTGACGGGCGGCCTCGTCAACGACCGCATCGACGGGAAGGCGTCCGCCGCAGCCGAGCTGTTCGACCCGACCCACGCCTCGTGGACTGCCGCGAAGAACATGACCGCGGCGCGCTGGGGGCACACGGCCACGCTGTTGCCCGACGGCAAGGTGCTCGTGGCTGGCAGCTACGTGAGCGGCGGCGACCCGCTGGCCTCGGCCGAGCTGTATGACCCGAGCACCGGGCGTCGGACTGCCACGGGGTCGATGAACCATGGCCGTGGTGGGCACACGGCGACGCTGTTGCCCGACGGCAAGGTGCTCGTCGTCGGAGGTGGCGCCGAGGACACGCAGATGGAGGGCGGACCCCGGAGCGCCACAGCCGAGCTGTACGACCCGAGCACCGGGAAATGGACCCTGACCGCGAGCATGACAGAGGCGCGGATGGGCCTCACCGCGACGCTCCTGCCTGATGGTCGGGTGCTCGTTGCGGGTGGCGATCGCAACTTCACGAGCGCCGAGCTGTACGACCCGAGCTCCGGGAAATGGACTGCCACCGGGAGCATGGCCGAGGGTCGCTTCGGTCACACCGCGACGCTGTTGCCCGACGGCACGGTGCTCGTGGCGGGCGGTTGCGCGTGCAGCGAACCAGGTGCAAGAGCCACCGCCGAGCTATACCACCCGAGCACGGGACGGTGGACCCTCACCGGCAGCATGCGCACGGCTCGCATCTTCCATGCGGCGACCCTTCTCGTGGACGGAACCGTGCTGGTCGTCGGTGAAGGATTCGCCAACTCCAAGCGATCCTCGTCCGAGGTGTACCACCCGACCGACGGCACATGGACGACCACCGTACGCCCCGCCAAGGTCCGATACGGCTACGCCACGACGCTCCTGGACAACGGCATGGTGTTGCTGGCGGGCGACTACGACTACAAGAGCAATGCCTCAGCCGAGGTGTACGTCCCAGCGCACTGATCGGGTGGTGAGGCGTCGCGTCACCTGCGTGCGCGTCGGGCGTGAAGGTGTCTGACCATCTCCTTTGGGCGATATCGCCCAACGGAGATCGCCGGGAAGAGCGGTTTCCCGCGCGCCGGGGCGACAGGCCTGATGCGGCTGAGTCATCAGAATCGGGTCATGCACGCGTGGCCATGCGCGGGATTCGATACGACCTGAGGGTGTGGCCACGCACGTTGCGAGTCGACCTGATCAACCAGCGGAATACCGGAACTCGGATGGGCTTGGCGAGGCGGCTCCGACTCGCAGTGACGGGCCAGCCGGCCCGACTACAGGTCCGGGACGTCGCCTGGGACGATGTCACCCTGGCGGCCGATCTCGGACGCGGCGATCATGTGGGTCCGGTTGATCAGCACGAACTTGTAGTGGCTGATGATCCGGCGGTCGGCCAGCGAGCGCGTCGTGACGCCGATGACGGGCACGAACCGCGGGTCGCTCGAGTCGACGAAGCCCGCCAGGTCGGTCTCGCCGAAGATGTGCACCCGGCCCGTGACGGTGTGACCCGGGGTGAACATCACGAACTCGCGCGCCTTGCGCACGCCCGGCATCTCACCCATGAACATCATGTCGTAGCCCGGGGACCCGGGCTGGTCGCCCGGAGGGTCGCGCTGGGCGATGAACGAGATCTCGTCCTGGTCGACCATCAGTTCGGGGAGCGTCATCGAGGTCGGCTCACCGTTGCGACGCAGGAGCTGCGCGTTGTGGACGCGGACATATCCGCTGGACGCGTTGATGAGGTCCGTCAGCCGGCCAAATCGCCCAAGGGAGATCGTCCCGTTCACGCGCAGGTGCGTCCCGACGAGCTCGATCGGCTCGTCGCGGTTGCTTTCTTCCTGGATGTCGTCGAGCCCGAATGCGCCAGACGTCTTGTCCCAGACCATGCCCCGATTGTAGTCGCCGAAGGGCGCGTTGCGACCACTCAGCGGTGCTCGCGGTCACCCCTCAGTTGCGAGCTCGCCAGGCAGCACGATCGTGAATGACGCCCCGCGGCCCGGCGCCGCTGCCTCGAGCACGAGGTCCCCGTCCATGGCGCGACACAGCTCGCGCGACACATAGAGGCCGAGCCCGCTTCCGTCGTCCTCCCGCCCGGTCCCGCGCTCGAACCGCCCGAACAGTCGCTCGCGGTCCGCCTCGCTCACGCCGGGACCCCGATCGGTGATCGTCAGTCGCAGCACCGAGGCCTCCGCGTCGGCGGCCAGCACGGCCTCGACCGGACGGCGCCCCCCGTACTTGACTGCGTTGTCGAGCAGCGCCCACAGGACCTGGTCGACCTGGTCGGCGTCGGCCATGGCGAGCCAACCGTCGGATCGGTCGTCGAGCGTGAACTCGACGTCATCGGAGCCGAGTGCCTCCCAGGCCTTGCGCGCCCGTCCGGCCAGTGCCACGACGTCGGCTCGCGGCCGGAGCGTCCCGGATTCCAGCCGAGCCACCGTCAGCAGCTGGCGGACCATCCTCGAGAGCCGATCGGTCTGCTCGGCGATGATCCGCAGGCGCTGGTCCGGGTAGTCACCCTCGAGCTGGTTGGCATACGCCCGGATGCTGGTCAGTGGCGTCTGGAGGTTGTGGCTGACGCCGCGGAGGAAGTCGTCCTTGGCCTCGTTCAACTCGACCAGCTGGGCGTTCTGCGTCTCGACCCGCTCGAACAGCTGGGCGTTGCGGATCGCCACGCTGACGTGACTCGCGAACAGCTCAAGCAGGTCGCGGTCGGCTCGTTCCCAGGTCATCGTCGCGGGCAATCGGCCGAGCAGGACACCGAGGACCGTGCCGCCCGCGTGGAGCGTCACGCGCAGCCGGCGTG
The DNA here is from genome assembly GCA_963833705.1 of uncultured Chloroflexia bacterium. GTDB lineage: Bacteria > Chloroflexota > Limnocylindria > Limnocylindrales > CSP1-4 > SPCO01. The sequence goes on from CAWHYQ010000006.1 coordinate 193,109, forward strand.
ACTCGCCGGGCACGGCCTCGTCCTCGGGCAGGATCATCACGTCGCCGAGGTAGACGGTCGAATCGATCATGCCGAAGGCGGCCTTCGCGTCGTCGGCGGCCTGTCGCGCGAGGAAGTCGACGCCGTCACTCGGGGACACGTTCTGGATCGCGAGCAGGATCCTGCCGAGCTGGCGGTTGCGCCGCTCGAGATCGGCGGCAAGTCGGTTGTGGCTCTCGGCCAGTTGCGCGAGCTCGTCCTCGCCGGCCACCACGATCGGTGTCGACAGATCGCCGGCCGAGACTCGATTCACGGCCGCCGCGAATCCCCGGAGCGGGGCGGTCAGATCGGCCACCAGCACGAACGAGATGACGATCGCCCCCACGCTGACCGTCGCGAACGCGAACAGCAGCAATCGCCCGATGTTCGGATCCGACGCCGCGACGTTGTTCCCGATCAGCACCAGGATCAGCCCGAAGATCGCCAGCGGCAGGACCGACACCACGACCAGGGCCATCGTCAGGCGCGCCCGGAAGGACAGGCGCGTCGTCGGTTCACCGGCCGCCGCCGGGGTCGGCGTCACGCTCGAGTCGCGAAGCTCCTCAGCCACCGTAGACGTCGGGCGGCAGGGGCACCGTGGCGAGTCGATACCCAACGCCGCGGACGGTCTGGAGGTGGCTCGGTCGGTTCGGATCCACCTCGATCTTCTGGCGCAGCCGGCGCATCGTCACCCACACGTAGGACGGGTTGGCGTCCTCGGTCTCGGCCCAGCCCCGCAGCATCAGCGTCTCGGTCGTGACGGTCTGGCCGAGGTTCGCGGCCAAGGCATACAGGAGCCGCGATTCGGTCGGTGTCAGCTTGACCACCTCGCCGCCGACGGTCGCCTCGTGTCGATGGAGGTCGAGCGTCAGGTCCGGCCCGAGGACGAGACTGCGGCGCGGGACCTTGTCGCCCAGCCGCCGCAGGACGCGGTTGATGCGCGCGCGGAGCTCCGGGTAGTGGTACGGCTTGGTGATGAAGTCCTCGGCCACTTCCTCGAGCAGCTCGGCCTTCGAATCGCCGGCGTCGATGGCCGACAACACGATGATCGGGAGGTCCGCCATGGCCTTGATCTCGCGAGCGAGGGACAGGCCGTCGCGGCGCGGCATCATCATGTCGATGATCAGGAGGTCGGGCCAGGCGGTCTCGAGCCGGCGGGAGGCCTCGACGCCGTCACGTGCCGTCGAGATCCGATAGCCGTCGGCGCGGAGTTGCTCGGCGAGCAGGACGAGCAGCTTGGGATCGTCATCGACGATGAGGATGTGTGGCGCTCCGCCGTGCACGGTCGCCATCCCGCCGCTCAGCATGGTCCGAGGATAGCAGCGGTGTCGCGGTGTCCCGGCGCCGCCAGGACGCTGGCCGACCGCGGGGACGCTGGCCTAACCCGGCTGGGTCGAACCCGTCGGCGTCTGCGGCGTGGCCGGCTTGGCGGGCTTGGCGGCCTTGGCCGGGCCACCGACCACGCCCACCGCGTCGATCGAGCCGTCGGCATTCTTGGTGCCACTCGCGCCGACTCGATCGCCGACGGCGATGTCGGCCAGCGTGGCGGCCTTGCCCTTGCCACGGACGAAGAAGGTCGTCGTCGGCGAGGTGTGGATCGTGACGGGGTTCCCGTCGCGACCCTTGATCGTGATCGAGTTCGTGCCCTTGGCGGTGACCACGCCGGCGACCTCGCTCAACCGAACGTGGACCGTCAGCGCCGTGAAGGTGTCGCCGCTGGTCGTGCCCTGGATCGTGACGTCCGTGCCGACCGAGGCGTCCGACTTCGCGCCGGCCTTGCCGCCGAGGGTGTACTTCGTGTCGCCGTTGAGCGTGATGGTCTTGGGCGTTCCGTCGCGGCCCTTGATGGTCAGGGTGTTGGTGCCGACCGCGGTGACCTCACCGGCTGCCACGGGCGTCGGGACGTTGATGGAGACGATCGTGTAGGTGCCGTCGTCGTTCTTCTTCTGGCGGAACGAGATCTTGTCACCGACCTTGAGGTCGCCAACGGCGATCGGCTGGCCGCCCTTCGTGAGCTTGGTGTCGGTCGCGACCGTGATCGTCCGGGTCCAGCCGTCGTCGGTCTTGAGGCTGAGGTCCGAGCCCTTGATCGCGGTGATGGTGGTCGCGCCGTGCCCTGCGCTCTGCCCGGCGCCCTTCCCGAGGTCTCGGGCGAAGTTCTGGAGGAAGGACTTGATCTTGTCTCGACCGGCCTTGTCCGTGCCCTTCTCGGTCGTCCCGGACGGATCGGCCTTGGGCGGTGCGCCCGAGGGTGTCGTAAACGAGGGACCGGTGCCGGCAGGCTCCGGGGAGGCCGCGAACGCGGCGACCGCCGTCACGAGGAGGGCGATGCACGCGAGGATGACCACGGCGACCCGCCACGGGCCGATGAGTCGAACTCGCTTGTCGATCTCGGACACGCCATCCCTCGCCGAAGAGCCGACCTGCCGCGCAGGTGTGACCGCTACTGTAGCCAACCCCGCCGAGCCGAGAAGCGCTCGAGGGTGAAGATTCGCCAATGATGGTGCCGGGACGCGCCACTAACCGTGGCGCGTCCCGGCTGATCCCCCTAGGGAAGGACGAGGTGGACGGGGTTGCCGCGGATGGTGACCGTCCAGGTGGTGAGGTCGGTCGCCGGGTCGTCGCCCGTGTTGCCGCCCATCGTGTACGAGATCTTCCACCAACCGGGTTCGGTCTCGCCATTCGGGATCGGCGCGGCGTAGTCGTCATCGAGATGGACGCAGATCCGGAGCCACCTGCCCTGGAACTGTGAGTTCCCGACCGGTGTTGGTCACGATCGAGGACTGGAGACCGGATGTGGTCGGTCCACAAGTGAAGTTCGTCGGGATGGTCGTGGTACCGCTCGTGCTGGCGGAGGTGGCGTTCCAGTAGAAGTTGGCGGCCTTGTACGGAGGGTTCACACCTGGCGCCGCGGCTGCATGATCCGCAGCGTCGCCGGCAGCGCGCCGGTGTCGCCCGGGTCCCAGAGATCGATGTCCATCCACTTGCCGGCGTGCGCCGCCTCGATCTGCGCGAGGTAGAACGTGGACGTGAAGTTCGCCGAGAGCGGGAAGTAGGCCTCCATCGCGCCCAGGCCGTAGACGTGCGGCGTACCGCTGTCGTCCCTGGTCCAGATCGCGAAGGCGTTGAGGGCCGTGGCGTCGGTCTGGTCCTCGGGGTCGACAGTGCCCTTGATCGAGCCTGCTGCCGAGTAGATCCGGCTGACACTGTGGAGGCGATACCGTCCGGCGCCCAGCGAGCCCGTCGGCATCCTCCACCAGTTGTTGTGCCACGAGGTGCTCGAGCAGTCAGTGCCGCCGCCTGGGTTGGTGCCCCCAAGGTTCGGGTCGTAGTAGCGGCTGTCCTTGAAGGTGGAGCCCGACGTCGCGACGAGTTCATCGTCGGTGATGTCGTATGGCGTGTTGAACTTGTCCCAGAAGAGTTCGTACTGGGCGCTGATCGGGTGCCGTGACGACGCTCCGTTGCCGCCCGTGTTGCTGCTACTGACCGCCCAGTTCTCGCCGGTACCCTGGTTGACGTTGTTGGCGGCCTGTGCCGTGTCGCAGAAGCCAGGGTCGAACAGCCAGACCTCACCGCCGGCGCTGGGCATATCGATGCCGTAGTTGTAGTAGTTGATCGGGTCGTACCTGGCGTTGACCGGCGACTTGCGCGTCTGGTAGCCGGTCATGTAGGCGTCGCCCTGGACGCTCGGGGCACCCTGGCTCTGCATGCCACCCCAGAACTTCTGTGGTGGGAGGACCGTGGTGCCGTACGGGTCGTAGATGTCGACCGGCTGCGGTGGATTGATGTTCGTGTACTGGTACCAGATGCGGACTTCGAGCGTATCGACGGCGAGCCGCTGGGTGTTCGCGCAGGTCGCCGATGGATTGACGAATGTGAGTCGGAGTCGGAAGCCCGGGTTGCCGGTGAAGCCGGAATTCGCGAAGTCGTTGTAGCCCCAGTTCCGACCCCAGTCGTCGCTTGCGGATCCGATGACCACGTTGTACGGGTTCGGGGTGTTCGGGGGGTTCGCCGCCGGTGGTTGTGAGGCCGGCAGCGCGCCTGGCCAGGTCTTCTGGGTCGTCCACGATTGACCGTTGTTCCAGGAAAGTTCGGCCCGGACCGCGCAACCGCTGTTGATGCCGATCCCCTGGAGGAACGCCGAGGCCCGGACCTCGATGCCGAGGACGTCAAGGTTGTTGGCGTTCGGGATGGCGTTGGGGTTGTTCTGGAGGTCGAAGCTCGACCACTGCTGCTGCGTGTTCGAAGGCGTCACGCCCCCGGTCTGGTTCGTGAACGCCCAGTTACCCGAGGTCGTGTTGATCGTGCTGTTGGCCTGCGTCGGGTTCACCCAGGTGATGTTGTTCGCATTCGAGGCGTCCTTGTACCCGGTCGATGTCGGACCGACGAGGGTCGTGGTCGGCAGGTTGAGCACGCCGACGCCGTAGTAGTTCTGCGGGCTGCCCATCGGGACGGGCAGCGTGAACTCGGCCTTGGAGGTCCGCTGGGCGTTGATCGAGTTGATCCCGAGCACGCGCATGAAGAACGTGCCGACCGGTGCCTTGATCGTCACGTCGAGGCGGCGGGTGCTGGTCGGATCGACGCTCGGCAGGATGAAGACGTTGTTCGTCGCCGTGTGCGTGTAGCCGTTCTTGGTCGCTTCGTCCGTCGCCAGCTGGAAGGCCTTGGGCGGGATCGTTCGGCAGCTGGACGGCGCCGGCGAGGGCCGCGGCATCCGCTGCGCGCTGGATGCGAAGTGAGTTGACCCAGTACCACGAGACATCGATGACGAGCGCGGTCATGCCCATCAGCAGGAGCATCGCGCCGGCGAAGATCACGACGATCTGACCGCGACTGCGAGAGCGTCGTCGGGCGGCCGCTCGCCGAGCCGCGGCCGTCGTGGCCTCGGGGGCAGGTGCTGCGGCGGTCGTCATGGCGGTCGCGGGTCGAACGGTGTCCATCGATCGATCTCTCACTCAGCTCGGATTGAGGGCCATGACGGTCCGGTCGCTCATCTTCATCGTCGGCGAGCCGGCGAAGCCCAGGACGCTGCCGAGGGGCGTGACGTACTTGTAGTCATAGGTAAGCGACACGCCGATCGAGTCGGGGTTGGACGCGTTCTTGCGGGTGCAGGCGTCCCAGCCGAGGTTGCCGATGGGCTTGAATAGGAGGTTGGGTCCGCCCTGATAGGCCGGGGGGCCTGACCCGAGCACCCACCGATTGACCGCGGTCCCACTCTCCGTTCCGCCGGCCGTAGCCTGATAGATGTGGATCTCGCCGATCCGATTGAGGTCGACCTGCGAGCCGGGCGACGTCAGGACTCGTTGGACCGCTGCGATGATCGCGGCGTCAACCGGGCTCGACAGCCCGCCCGCGCACGGGAACACGTCGGTCCCATTCGCCAGTGCGGAACCGACGCGTGCGCCTTCCCTGGTGCCGTATTCCAGGGTCAGGTTGTGCGCGAAGGCGAACCCGAACTCGAGCATGCCGAGCACGATCATCAGGAACACGGGGATCGTGACGGCGTACTCGACCAGTGACTGTCCTCGCGAGATCTCGCGCCCGCGGGTGCGACCGAGGAGCCGACGGCGGTTCACAGGATCGGCTCCATCCGCATGGCGCTCGACTTGACCATCGTGTAGCCGCTGCCCCCGTTCGGGAGCGCCGCGGCCATCGGCGTGTGCCACTTGTAGACGTACGTGATCTGCACGCCGATCATGTCAACGGTCTTCGAGTTCGGGTCCGCCAACGTCGCGCAGCCGGTGAGGATGTTGCAGCGGATGGCCGGCGGGTATGTCTGCGTCGTGGCCTTCCACGGCAGGTCGATGGTGGTTCCGTTCGGACCGTCGCACGGGGTCGTGCCGCTCTTGTCGTAGATCTGGACGAGGCCAGTCGGGCTGCCGTCCGGATTCGCCTTGTAGATCCGGATCTCGGTGATCGCGGCCCTGTCGGTCGGTGCGGCGAAGCTGCGCTGGACGGCCTTCAGGATCGAGCAGTCAGCGGTGCCGACGGTGCCGGCTTCGGCCGCCGCGAGCGTTGCCTCATGCGAAGCGAAGCCGGTCGACAGGAGCGCATTCAGCACGAACGCGAACTCGATGACCGCAAACAGCAGGACGAGGAACAACGGGAAGACCAGGCCGAACTCGACCACGCTTTGTCCGCGTGAGCGGGCTCGTCGGCGGGAGCGAATCGAGGCTGCCAGCGATGCGGCGGCGCGGCCTCGGTGGTGTCTGGCGATCATGACCCCCGGTTCTCATGCTGAGTGGTACGTAAGTACTACACGCCAACCTTGCAATGAACCTTGAAATTCGGCTCGAATGCAACAGGTCGTTCTGCGGCGGTGCATTCTCGCACAGGACCGGGAAGGACCTTCGGCGACGCCCTCGGCATCTCGGGACAGGTGCGTTCCGGGGCGGTTCGGGGCGGTTACGGGCGGTCGCCCCGCGCTCAGCCGGCCCGGCCCGACTCGAACGGAAACTCGTTCGAGGGGCGTTGATACCGCTGAGTCATCAAATCGGGCTTCTGCATGCTTCGCACCACGGCGCTTCCGGCGGAAGTCGCCATCGGCCACGCTCGCTACGGCCGAATCTGATGACTCTATGGAATACGCCCGTTCAGATAAGGCTCGGGTGTGGGCCGACCTGTACAACGGGGCATGCCTCTCGATCCATCGACCCGCGTTGCTGTCGGTCGAGCCGTGTCCGACCTTCGTCGGACCCTGGGGTGGACGCAGCGCGAGCTCGCCAGCCGTATCGGCGTGTCGCAGGCGTACATCTCAAAGCTCGAGAATGGGCGACGCAAGAACCTCACATTCGAAGGCGTCGAGCGCGTACTCGCGGCCATGGGTGCCCGACTCGTGGTGTCGATCGACGCGCCCTACCTCGGCGACCGTGTGCGCCAGCGCGAGCCGGCGCACTCGCGCTGTTCGGCGCACGTCGCCTCGGCACTCCGGCGCGCGGGCTGGCAGGTCGCGACGGAAGTCGAGATCGGTGGCGATCGGTCGCGGGGCTGGATCGACGTGCTCGCGTTTCATCCGGCGAGCGGACTGCTCGTCGTCATCGAGATCAAGACAGAGATCCACGACCTCGGCGCCATCGAGCGGAGCTTGAACTGGTACGAGCGGGAAGCCTGGGCAGCCGCGAGGCGTCTTGGTTGGCGTCCACGGTACGTCGTCGGATCATTGCTTCTTCTGGCGACGGAGGCGAACGACCAACGGGTCCGAGCCAACAGCGGCCCGATCGACGCGGGATACCCACTTCGCGCTCGAGATCTGGCTGAATTGGTGGCAAACGGTGGTCACCGAAAACCCGTCGGGCGGGCCATCGCGATGATCGACCCATCGTCGAAGCGTCAGGCGTGGCTGCGCCCACTGCGGATCGATGGCCGACGCACGTCGTCGCCATATGTGGACTACGCCGACTTCATGCGGGCCCCTCGAAACCGATGTCGAGCAGTGCGCGACCTTGCGCGACGCGCACGTGCATGAGCGTTCGCCGCGGCAAGGTCGATCGCGGCACCCCGCCCTTCGGTCATGGGCGCCCTGTATTCCGCTGGGTCATCGAAATGCACTCCTCCACGGTTGGCGCCTTGAGGAATCTGTCAAGGATTCGCCGTGGCCATGCGTGGAAGTTGGCGGTCTGATGAATGAGTGGAATACGAGTGGGTGGCGCGGGTTCGGGCCGCGGACGGTCAGGGCGCCTTCGGGTCGACGAAGCGGCAGCGCGGGCAGGAGCGGGCAGTCGGCGTGGTTCGGGCGCTGGGCGTGGCAGACCTTGCGGCCGTGCTGGATGAGGTTGACGTGCGCTTCGTACATCTGGTCGGGCTCGAGCATGCCGAGGAAGAGGTCGTGGGCGTCGTCGGCGGTGGCCTTCGGGCCGATGAGGCCGACCCGCTGCGCCACGCGTTCGACGTGGCGGTCGACCGGCATGAGCGGCAGTCCGAACGAGAACAGCAGCAGGACGGAGGCGGTCTTCTTGCCGATGCCGTCGATGACGGTCAGCCAGTCGCGCGCCTCGAGGGCGGACATGGTCGCCGAGGAATTCGAGGGAGTAGTCGCCGCGTTCCTCGCGGATGTGCGTGAGGGTCGCCTGGAGGCGTGGCGCCTTCTGGTTGGCGAGCCCGCCAGGCCGGATCGTGTCGACCAGTTCGGGGAGTGGCGCGAATTCGATGGCGGCCCAATCCGGCGCGATCCCGTCGGGCAGGCCGTCGCCGCCCCAGCCGGCGCCCGGGTTGTGGGCCTGGACCTCGCCCGTACCCGGGTACTTCGGCGCGGAGCGCCTCGAACGCGACCTCCGCGTTGGTGTCGGCCGAGTTCTGGGTGAGGATGGTGAGGATCAGCTCGCTGGTGGGGTCGAGCCGGCGCTGCCAGGTCGGGCGGCCGTAGCGGGCGGCGAGTTCGTCGAGGACGAATGGGACGAGGCCTGGCCGGTATCGCTCGATCTGCCTGGCCCACGTGCGGCCTGGGTCGGAGAAGCGGCGCTTCCGCGGGCGGGCTCGTGCCTTCGGGCGCTTGGTCGCGGCCGTCACCAGATCGTCTCGACGTCGTAGCGTGCGATCGCCGGGTCGGCCGTCAGGATCGGGATGCCTTCGATCTGCGCCTGTGCGATGAGCATCCGATCGAACGGGTCTCGGTGGATCAGTGGGAGCGACGCCGGCTCGGAACACGTGTGACATGTCGATCGGCATGACCTCGAAACCGTGATGGCGGATGCGGTCCGGCAGGTATCGCTCCACGGCATCTGGCAAGTCCATCCGCTTGGCGCCTACCTTGATCGCGATCTCCCATGCCGACACCATCGACATGGCGACGTCGTTATCACCATCCGACAGGAGGTCGCGCGCTACCGTCGAAAGCCGGGCGCCGTGCTCCATCGACCACCAGAGGAAGATGTGCGTGTCGAGGAGCAATCTCATCCGAGCATGTCCCGGAGCGGATCCTCCGGATGCATGTAGTCCGGATCCCACTCGGGCAGGGGATCGTCGAAATCGGGGTGGATGACGATCTTGTCATTGCCTGGAACGCGCCGCGCTGGTCGCGTCCGTGATCGCGGTCAGTCGAGCGACGGGCTTACCGGCCTTGGCGATGACGATCTCCTCGCCGTTCTGGACACGCACGAGCAGCCTCGACAGGTGTGTCTTCGCTTCGTGGATGTTGTACGGTCGTGCCCACGGGCCCATGGTGGACTAAGTCCTTGGACTAAGTCAACTCTGGAACGTGAGACCGACGAGGTGGGCGAGGCGTTCGCCGCAGCGCGCGACCGGCCCCGTGCCGGCGGCCATCGCTTCCTCGACGGACTCGGTCGTTCCGTGACCGGGACGGCGATGGCGCCGACGGTGGCTAGCGCTTCGATGCCTTCGGGTTCGACGCCACCACCGACGGCGATGCACGGCACGCCGGCGTTCTGCGCCCGTCGGGCGACGCCGAGCGCGGTCTTGCCGAAGGCGGTCTGGGCATCGATGCGGCCTTCGCCGGTGATGACGAGGTCGGCGCGGGCGAGCTTGGCGTCGAAGTCGGTCGCTTCCATCACGAGGTCCACGCCCGGGCGCAGGGCGAAGCTCCTGAAACGGTCCTGGATCGCGAGCAGGGCGAACCCGACGCCACCGGCCGCGCCGGCTCCCGGTGTGTCGCGTTCGCGCCGGCGGGTCGCCGCTTCGAGCGCGTCGGCATACGTCGCGAGTCGTTGGTCGAGGTCCGCGACGTCCTCGAGCGTGGCCCCTTTCTGCGGGCCGTAGATGGCGGCCGCCCCCGACGGCCCGAGGAGTGGGTTGCTGACGTCGCAGGCGACCGCGAGCTGGATGTCGGCCAGGCGCACATCGAGGGCGCCGAGGTCGACGATGGCGCGATCGCGATCCACATCGGCACCCAGTGCCCGGAGCAGCCCGGCGCCGCCGTCGGTCGTCGCGCTGCCGCCGATCCCGAGCGTGACCGAGCGTGCGCCCGAGTCGACCGCGGCCAGGATCAGGTCGCCGGTCCCGGTCGAAGCAGCCGCGATGGCATCGCGATCCTCGCCCGCGACACGCGACAGGCCCGAGGCCTCGGCCATCTCGACGACGGCTCGCGATCCGTCCGTCGAGCGCAGCCAGCGGGCGCGGATCGAGCGGCCGAGGGGGTCGATCGCGTCGGCTGTCTGCCACGTCCAGCCACCGGCCGCGGCGACGGCCTCGAGCGTGCCCTCGCCGCCGTCCGCGAGCGGGCAGAGGAGGATCGTGTCCGCGGGGCGGGCGCGGGTCCAGCCGTCGGCCAATGCCTGGGCGACCTCGACCGACGTCAGCGACCCCTTGAACGAGTCGGGTGCGATGAGGACGGTCAGTGCGGGGGACGTGCCGACGGTCATCGGGCGGGGGGTCCGTTGAGACCCGCGGTATGACTCACGGTCTTATCTTCGGGCATTCGGAGTCGACACCGCGGGCGCCCACCGCCGCGCCCAGGCCCCCTCAGCCAGATCGCCGCCGCCGCGGCACGGCCACGGCGCCCGCCCGCGCTCCGGCACGCTCCGGTTCGACCACCACCTCCGGCTCCACGACCCGGTGGTGCCGCTCCTGGTACTCCGGGATCCGGATCATCGGCGGTCGCTCCTGGTCGGCGAGCTCGATGACCTCCAGCGACAGCCGGCCCTTGCCGGACCGCGGCAGCTTCATGGTCGAGCCCATCTCCGCGAACAGGCGCGCCTTGTGTCGCTCCTCGAGTCGTTTCATGACGGCCTGCAGGATGACGAATGACATCCGCGACAGCCCTTCGAGCTCCTGGTTCCGATGGACGCGGCGCTCCAGGTCGACCTGCCCGAGGCCCTCGATCCCGAGTCGCTCGGCGACGTCGATGAGGTGCCCGATCTCGACGGCATAGCCCGTGAAGAACGGGATCGACTCGAGCAGCGCCCGACGTCCGGCGTACTCGCCCGAAAGCGGCTGGATCATCCCCGACAGGTCCGGGTAGAAGAGGTTGATCAGGGGACGAGCCACGAGCTCGGTGACCCGCCCGCCGCCGCCCTCCTTGAGCATCCCCTCCGACACGATCGGTCGCTGGTAATAGCCCTTGACGTACTGGAGCCGCGGCTCGTGCAGCAGTGGACCCAGCGTCCCGTAGACCATCCGGTGGTGCCAGTTCTTCACGTCCGTGTCGGCCCAGATGATGATGTCGCCCGACGTCTCGTAGACCGACTTCCAGAGCGCCTCGCCCTTGCCCTGGAACGAGCCGTAGCGCGGCAGGATGTCGGGGTGCTGCACGACCCGCGCGCCCTCGGCCTCGGCGATCTCGCGCGTCCGGTCGGTGGACGCGGAATCGATGACGAGGATCTCGTCGAGCAGCGGCACCCGCCCGACCATCTCGCGCATCGCCCGACGGACGATCGGCCCGATCGTCTCCTCCTCGTTGAGGGTCGGCAGCACCAGGCTGATGGTCAGCTTCTGTGCCTCCTTCAGCGTCACCAGGCGGCGCAGGTCGGCGAACTCGGCATGGTGGAAGTTGGCCTCGCCGAACCAGCGCTCGACCCGGACCGGGACGGCGCGTGCCTCCTCGGCTGCGCGGTCGGCGGCGGCCAGCGTCTCGGCCCGAGCGGCCAACTGCTCGAACGTCGTCCGCTCGAGCGTCTCGCGGGTCTTGACCACGACGACCGACGGTCGCGCCCGGGCCGCGATCGACTCGGGCAGCGCCCCGAAGAGGTAGGCCTCGCCGTCCGACCCGCCCGGCGCCGCCGACGCGCCCATCACGACGAGGTCCGCCTTCTCTGCCTCGCGCAGGATGGCGTTGCGGACGTTGGGTGCCTCGCGCAGGACGGCCTCGCTGCGGCCCTCGATGTGCTGCTTGATGAAGGCCGCCAACGCGTGCTCCGCCTGCGCGCGAACGGCCAGCGTGATTCCGGGTGGGACGAGGTGGAGGACCTTGACGACGGCATCGTGGTGGCGCGCGATGGCGTCGGCGAAGTGGAGCGCGAGCTCGGCGTGCGGCCCACCACGGACCGGCACCAACACGGTCTGGATCGTCTTGGATCCACGTTGCTTGACCACCGCGATGTCGCACGGGGACTCGCGCACGACCTCGTCGATCGTCGGCGAGAAGACGGTGGGACCGTTGCCGCCGCCGGCGGGGGTCTTGCCGCCCCACCCGAAGATGATGAGGTCGGCCTCCTGCTCGGCCGAGGCCTCGATGATCCCCTCCGCGGCGTGCCGACCGATGCGCACGATCGGGTGGATGGTCGTGCCGTCCGGCGCGTAATCGAGTACCCGTTGGAGCAGCCGTCGAGCGTGCCGCGCCCGCGTCGCACCCTCCGACAGCGGCATGCCCTCGGGCACCTCGACGATCCCGAGCGCCGACAGCTCCCCGGAACGCTTGTCCAGCATGGCCGCCCCGAGGCGGATGAGTTCCTCGGCGGTCATCGGGTTGGCGACCGGGATCAGGATCCGGACCGGGAGCGGCGTGCGGGCGGTCACGCCCCCGCCTCGTTCCAGCGGGTGATCAGGTATGGCTTGAGCAGTTCGAACTCGCGCGCCTGGCGCTCGACGCGTTCCTCGGCCTGGTCCGTGGTCACGCTCCGGTTCTCGATGATGAAGCTCCCGACGCGCCCGAAGTAGATCGGGACGAGCGAGGCGACCAGCGTCTCGAGCGACGGCTGCGGGTCGCGCGCGGCCACGATCAGGTCGTAGATGACGCGGGCCCACAGGTCGTCGGGGAAATGGAAGGAGGACACTGCGTCGGCCATCTCGAACGTGGTCGCCGTGGTCGAGGCGACGTCGCCACCCAGCCCGAGACGCGTCCTCGCGGCGTCCTCCAGCCGACCCGCCTCGGCCGCGAGTTCCATGACCGTCTCGTAGGTGGCCGGCGCCAGCATCCGCGCCCAGGTGTCGGCGAGGGTCAGCGACCCGGCGTTGAACTCGGACAGGAGGCGGAGCGTGTTCACCTCGAGCGGCGGCGGTTCGATGATCCGCTCGAAGCCGTAGGCCGGGACGTCGTGGCTGCCACGGATGGACAGCCAGTGGTCCGGGTAGCGGTTGGCCAGCCGCAGGATCGTCCCGACGACCTGGCGGAACATCGGCCCGAGGTCGGAGCCCGGATCCTTGGGGTCGTGGATCTTGGCGCCGAGGCGCGTCTGGCAGACCGCGAACCCCCCGGCGAGGGCGGAGGTCGTCATCCAGATGTCGATGCCGAAGCGGCTGATGTCAGGGGTCCAGTCGTCGAGCTCCAGGTAGTGCCGGAGCAGGTCGCCCGACACGCCGAAGTCGCCGCCGATGGGTTGTCGGATGCGGTGTCCATACAGGGCGCGCGTCAGCGGGTAGGTGACGGTGTTGGTGATCGTGCCGTCGTACTTGTACCGCGCGTAGAGCGGGGCGACGAAGTCGTAGCCGCCTTTCAGGATCGGACCGGCCAGGAGTTCGATCCATTCGGGCACGATGGAGCGAAGGTCCGAATCGACGACGACCAGGGCCTGGACCTGGAGCGCCGAGGCGATCTCGAAGATCGTGCGGAGCGCGGCCCCTTTGCCGCCGACACCGTCGATCTCGGGATAGGTCAGGCTGACCCGCGCCATCTTGTTCGTCGGGCGGATGAGCAGGATCTGTTCGATGTATTCGGGCGGTTCGGTATCGACCACGACGCGGCCGGTGCCGTCGGGCGAACCCGCGTCCGAGTTGACCACGACCGGGTGCAGGTCGGGGAAGTACTGGACGAGCCCGGCCTGCGCGGCACGCACGACGTAACCGATCGTCGCCGCGTTCTTGTAGCTCGGGATGCCGACCATGATGTCGGCCCGGCCGAGCCGCTCGATCTGGTCGCGGATGGCCGGCGTCAGCGTCGTTTGGGGCACGAACCCACCGTACCACCCCCGCTCAGGCACCGTTCGAATGGCTGTCGGAGGCGGGTCTCGCGGCGCCTCCGCGGCGGGCCTCGGTCAGCGGCGGGGCATCGGGGCGATGGCCCAATCGGGACCCGCGACGCCCGGCTTGTACCGGCTGTTGGCGGCCTTGAACGTGACGCCCGTGAAGCCCTGGGACTTCAGCGAGTTCGCCCACGTGCCGACCGGTGGCCGGCGATAGACGCCCCGCCGGACCTCGTCCGATTCCTCGAGCACGCCCTCCAGCAATCGACGACGCTCGAGCAACGGGACGTCGAGCAACGGCTGGCCATCGAGCCAGAGCAGGTCGATGGTGACGAACGTGACGGCGTCCTCGGTGTCGAAGGCGACGCTGTCGGCCGCCGCGTACATCTCCTTGACCGCCTCCTCCGATCGATCCCGCCGCAGGCCGATCATCGAGCCGGTGAGGATCGCGCCCGACGAGGGGAGCTCGTCGTATTGGGCCGTGCCGGTGTGGATCCCGGTCGTGTCGCGGGCCACTTGCTTGGTCAGGTAGCCGTCGATCACCAGCCCGTCGGACCGTCCGGCGACCGCGAGGGCGCTGACGATGGGCGCGTGCTCGGTGATCTCGTCGCCGTCCTGATCGACCAGGAGCGCGCCGAGCGCGTCGATGGCCGCGAGGGCGCGAAGCCCGACCCAGAGCGGCTCGATGATGGGGTCCTTCACCTTGTTCGCCGACCCGTTGCCGAACGGCTGCGGCCGCAGGGTCGCGAGAACATCGCGCGGGCTCGTTTCGGACGTCATCGACAAATCCTACCCGGGTCGGCGCCGGTATCATCGGCCGCGTGACCAGCGCCGCCCAGCCCAGCGGTCCGGCGTCCCCCTCGACTGGCGCGCGCGGCCTCGCCGGGATGACCCCGAGCGGTCGGGCGATCGTCCCCGCGGCGTGGTCCCTGTACGACTTCGCCAACACGATCTTCTCGTTCGCGGTCGTGTCCGGCGCGATCGGGCTGTATCTCGTCAACGACAACCAGTTCGGCGAGCGCGACGGCAACGCGCTGCTGTCGGTCGCTGTGGTCGTCAGCGTCGGGATCAACGCGCTCGTGTCGCCGATCCTGGGCGCGTTCTCCGACCGGGGCGCCGGGCGGATGCCGTTCCTGCTCTTCTTCACGGCGTTGTGCATCGCGGCGACGTTCTTCATCGCGGACGTGCCGGCGATCGCCGGGCTGGCGCTGTTCATCGTCGCCAACTTCGCCTACCAGGCGGCGCTGATCTACTACGACGCGACGCTCAAGACGGTCAGTTACCCGGCGACACGGGGCAAGTTGTCGGGGATCGGGACGGCGATCGGGTACTGCGGGACCGTGTTCGTGGGGCTGCTCATCTTCCTGCTCACGATCCCGGTCGCGGACCGGTTCCGGCTGAGTGCGTTGCTGTTCCTCGTGTTCGCGATCCCGATCTTCGTATTCGTGCGCGAGCCGCGCGTCCCGGGTCCGGCGATCACGGGCGCCGACATCCGGGATTCGTTCGGGCAGTTGCGGCGGTCCATCGCGCATGCGCGCGAGGTGCCCGGACTCGGTCGGTTCCTGATCGGGCGGTTCTTCTACTCCGACGCGGTCAATACGGTCATCGTCGTGATGAGCGTCGTGACGGTGAAGGCGCTCGGCCTGTCCGAGGCCACGGCCAACGTCGTGCTCCTGTTGTTGACGCTGGTGGCGATCGTCATGAGTTTCGTGTGGGGCTGGTTGTGCGACCGGAATGGCCCGAAGCGAACGCTCGTGATGGTGCTCGTGTCGTGGGCGGTCGGGTTGGTGCTGGGTGGGATCGCCATCGGGTTCGGCCCGTCGGGTCTGGCCCTGTTCCTGATCGCGGGGGCGATCCTCGGCAGTGGCCTGGGTGGCGTCCAGGTCGCCGACCGGGTGTTGATGGTGCGGCTGTCACCGCCGGACAAGATCGGCGAGTTCTTCGGGATCTACGGGCTGGTCGGCAAGGGCAGCCAGGTCGTCGGCCAGATGCTGTACGGGATCATCCTGTTCGCGCTGCTCGACTCGATGGGGAACGGCGCCTACCAGGTGGCCGTGTTGAGCCTGCTCGTGACGATGCTCATCGGGTTGTGGCTGGTCTGGCCGGTGCGCGACGACTGGGCGGGCTCAGGCGAGACGGTGTTGCCCGGGGGGATGGGGCCCGTGGCGCTGCCGGAGCGGCTGGCCCCTGGGAGTGTGCCGCTAGAGCCGAGGTAGGGGGTCGGGGCGGGCCGGTCAGCGGTCGGCGCGGGGCCCGCGGGGCGCGGGCGCGGCCGTTGGCCTCTGGGCTTACCCTCGATAAGTCGTCCGGTATTCCCACCAGTCTTACTTGGAGGGGTCTCGGGCCTACAAGTCCTCGACGACGGGCAGCTCCACGCTCGAAATCCCTGTCGTCGATGCGTCGGATCGTCGCCCGACGCGCCCTTACGGGTCCGCTACCCTCGATCCTAAGACTGGGGGGAATATCTCGGTCCAGAAGTGGCCCACGGGGTATCCCTTGGTCCAGGCCGGACTTGGGCGGGCCGCCGCGTGCCCCGCCGCGGCCCCGCCCCCGCCCGCGCCCCACCGCCCCGCCACGTCAGTCCCCGTACCCACCCGGATGCGCCCGCCGCCACGTCCAGGCGGACCCGACCATCTCCTCCAGGCTCGGCCGCGCCGGTCGCCACCCGAGCACGTCCGCGGCGCGCTCGGACTGTGCCACCAGGACCGGTGGGTCGCCCGCCCGCCGGGGCCCCACGGTGAACGGGATGGCGTGCCCGACCTCCGACTCGGCCGCCGCGATGACCTCGCGGATGGAGAACCCGCCGCCGTTGCCGAGGTTGCACACGAGCGGCTCGTCGCCGGTCGCGGTCGCTTCGATCGCTCGCAGATGCGCATCGGCCAGGTCCGCGACATGGATGTAGTCGCGGATGCAGGTGCCGTCGGGCGTCGGGTAGTCGTCCCCGAACACGGTCAACTCGAGCTCGCCCTCGGCCGCCAGCAGGATGTTCGGGATGAGGTGCGTCTCGGGATCGTGGACCTCGCCCAGCATCTCCGACGCGCCGGCGACATTGAAATACCGAAGCGAGACGCTGCGCAGTCCGTACGCCCGGCCGTACCAGGCGAGCGCGCTCTCGAAGGTCCGCTTCGACTCGCCGTACGGGTTGATCGGCCGGAGCGGGGCGTCCTCAGGGATCGGCGTCGCCTCCGGGACGCCGTAGACGGCCGCGGTCGACGAGAAGACGATGCGCTCCAGGCCGACCGTGCGCGCCGCCTCGAGCAGTGCGATGCCGCCGGCGACGTTGTCCCGGTAGTACTTCGATGGCTCGCGGATCGACTCGCCGACCAGCGAGCGCGCCGCGCAATGGAGGATGGCCTCGACCCGCTCTGACTCGAGGATGCGCGCGAAGGCGTCGGCGTCGGCGTAGCTGCCGACGTGGAGCGTGGCCCCGCCGGGGACCGCGGCACGATGCCCGGTCGTCAGGTCATCGAGAACGACGACGTCATGGCCGGCCGCCAGGAATGCCTCGGCCGATACCGAGCCGACATATCCGGCTCCGCCGGTGATGAGGATCCGCGTCATGCGCGAACGATACGTGGTGGACGCGAGGGCGGCCCGCGAAACGGGCCGCCCCGATGAAGGCTCGATCAGTGGCCGTGGCCGTGATCGTCCCCGTTACCACCCGTGTTGCGACATGGGTTGGTACCAAGGTCGTTCTGGAAGTTGTTGTAGCGATAGACGATGACGTTGCCGGTCGTCGGGTATGGCGTGAGCAGCAGTGGTCCGAACGCGGACGTCGAGTTGCCGCCGAAGTCGTTGATGGTGCCTGGGATGTACTTCCCGCCTTCCTGCCATGTGCACGTGCCATGGTCCCAGCGGGTCGAGTAGAAGGGATAGAACTCCGCTCCAGCCGGCGGATTGACGCAGTGCTCACCCGTCGTCCGGTTGCAGAACGGCGGGTTGAACTGCGAGTCGGCGGCCTCGATGCGCGGCAGGTCCGCTTCGAAGGCCACGTCCGAGTAGTTCGTCTTCCCATTCGCGAGGGGACTCGTGAACAGCACTGGACTCGGGTGGTAGAGGGCGTCCTTGTACGGGTTCGGGTCCGTCCCCGGCCAGTCCTTCTGGTACGACGGACCGTCGAAGTCCCCGTCGTCGAAGAAACAGCCATTGATATGGATCAACAACGAGTCCTCGCCGGGCACACAGAACGCGTCGTCCTCGTCGGGCGTCCCTCCCGGCTCGTCATCGGCGGACACGGCGCAGTTGAAGTCGGCGTCGAGTTCGATGCAGTTCTCGAAATGCCCGATCTCGTCGGAGTACGCGACGTTGTAGGTGTGCGCGGACCAGGTGTTGCCACGCGGGTTACCGGTGCTGTACTCGGGATGGAACGCGTACGGCTCCATGTTGCACGTGTCGGAATCGGGCTGGTACAGGACGTGTCCGAACCCGTTGGCGATCGACGCGGTCATCGAACCCGACTTCCCGGTCGTGTGGTCGACCAGGTCGATGCGCAGCCCGTGCGTGCGTGTCGTGCATGTGGATCTGGATCCGGTCACCCGGATTCATCATCAGATCCTTGGCGTAGTCCGGGTTCACCGCGCTCAGGTCCGGGGCGTCGAACGTCCCGGTGAACAGCGGGTTGGCCGGCGCCTGGGACTTGCCGCTCTTGGTGATGTATGCCCAGTTGACGGGCTCGATCCCGCCGAGGATGTAGTTGTCGCAATCCTCGTTGTTGCCCTCGCCGGTGAACGTGTTCGTAGAGAGGCTGTCGATGGTCATCGCTGCGCAGTACTGCTTGGCGGCGCAACCGAAGCCCTCGAACTGCGGGACGTAGCCCGGCCCGTAGAACTGGAGCTCCATGTAGGCATTGCCCGGGTGCTTGCCGATGAACCGGTTCGAGTTCGGATCCAGGCTGGAGAAGTCGTTCCAGTCGGAATCTGGGCGGCACTCTTTCGTGTAGTTCGGCGCCGATTCCGAATCGCAGAGCGTCAGCCCGAACCAGAAAGTCGGCCGCAGCTGGAAGTTCCAGGTCCCGCCCGACCCGTCGTTCTTCGGCTTGATCGGCGGCTCTGTCGGCAGGCGGATCTCGTAGGTGATGTCGTTGCCCGAGCCCGGCACCCCGGACTTGAACAGGACGGACGGCTCATCGTGGCCGACGTATGCGTCTTCCAGCGTCTGGAAGGGGTCGACGCAGAGCGCCTTATGGCCCTCGCAGGCGGGTTCGCGGTCCGAGAGCGCTCGGTTCGGCGGAGAGGCGGCCGTCGCGCCGGCGACATTGGTCGCCAACAACAGCAGACCGGCGGCGAGCGTGGCAAAAGGCCTGATCCGTTTCACATTGGATCCTTTCGCGATAGATCGTCCAGGGCGCACCTCGCGGCGGCGGCAGCTGTCGACCGCCACGGGCCCCGCGGCGATGTTCCGATGGGACGAATCCAGCTCCGGACGGAGCACCGAAGACCACCCGACCCGGTCCACCTCCTCTCAGGTCGACGGCGGCTGGGCGCTGGCTCGGATGTCGTTCTGGGGAATCCGGGCCGCGTGTGCCGGAAGTATCGACCCGTTGCCGTCAGGGCGCCATTCGATGGTCCGGCGCCGCAGTCGATTCCTGGTGCTCCGAGGCACCGCTCGGCGATCCGGGTGGAACGCCGTCAGGGCAGGTCGCAGCGCATCGTATGGCTGACCTGACGATTGACGTAGCCGAGACGGAGGTTGACCTGCTGCATCGCCTCGTTGCCCTGCTGCGTCCACGTGTTGAGTTCGCGGATGCCGTTGGCCGAGGCCCACGCGATCTGCCGACGCTTGAGCGCCGACGCAAGGCCCCGACCCCGCCAGCCGCGATCGACGACGGTCAGGCCGTTCTCGGCGCGTCCCCGGTCCTCGTTCCAGGCCAGCAGGCCCGCGTAACCGACGATCCGGCCGTCGGCGACCGCGACGATCGATCCGGCCGGGAGCGTAGCCTCCTCGCGAAGCCATTCATCGAGTGGCACGACCGCCGGGCCGGTCGCGAGCGCCATGTCCGAGTAGCCCTGCGCGGCTAGCGGAAAGGCGGCCTCCAGGAGGTCCGGTCGGGCCTCGATGGTCGTGAACTCGACACCGGGGAACGGCGGTGGATCGGCTGCGTTCGCCGGGACGGTCAGGACCTGCTCGACCTGTCCGTCGACCTCGCGGAAGCCATACGCCTGCGCGAAGGCGAGCGACCCGTCATCGACCACATGGGCCCCGACCGACTCGAATCCGTGTCCGATGACGTGCGCCAGGAGGGCCTCGTAAACGGCCGTGCCGGCACCACGCCGACGATGCTCGGGGAGGATCCGCGGCGCCATGTAGGCGCCGGTGATGTGCGAGCGGTCGGCGACGCCGCTGCCCACGACCTCACCGTCGATCTCGACGAGGAGCATCAGGCGGACGGGGCTCTCCTCGGCACGGAGCTGTTCGATGGTCGCGGCCGACTCGTTCGGGACGACGACGCGACGGACGTGCGACCACGCCTCGAGCTCGTGGTCGGTCTCAGCCGGACGGATCGTCGCGTGGGGTCGGGCCGTCATCGGCGACGCAGGAGTCGGTCGAGCCACGACCGGCGACGGGGAGCGGGGAGCTCCGGCGGCGAAGGTTCCGGCTCGGGCGTTGGCGCCGGCTCGGGCTCGACCGTCGGCACCGGCTCGGGCTCGGCCGGCGGCTCCGCCGCCGGCGCGGCGAGCCGATCGGGCGCGTCGGCCGCCGCGGCGTCGGCCGCCGCCGGACCGTGCTCCTCCCGGTACTGCCGGACCTCCTCCAGCCGCTGGATCATGCGCTGGGCCGCCGCGTTCTCCGGGTCGATCTCGAGCGCACGACGCGCCAGCGCCAGAGCCCCCGACTCGTCGCCCCGCTCCAGGGCCACCCGCGCCAGCCCGACCACCGCGATCGAGTTGCGCGGATCCGCGTCGGCCACCTGCCGGTAGAGGGTCTCGGCCCGGTCGAGCAACCCGACCGACAGCGCACGCTCGGCCTGCAGCAGCAACTCGATCATCGATCGTCCGTCAGGGACGCCTGGGCCAGCATGAGCAGGGTCGGCCGCTCGTTGAGGGCCGGGTCCACGATGACCCGCTCCAGGAGCTCGTCGAGGATTCGGCCGAGCAGCGGACCCTCGGCCAACCCGAGCTCCCGTATCAGGTCACCGCCATCGATGGCCAGACCGCGCCGGTCGAGGACGGCCTCGGCGGCCAGCTCGGCCGCGATCCGGACCCGGAGCTCGTCGAGGCGCCCGGCGTCGGGCGGCAGGCCCGAACCGACGTTGTCGGCCTCGCGCAGGGCAAGCAGCTCGTCGATCGCGCCATCGCCGAGCGCCCCGATCTTGCCGATGAACCGACGGACAGCCGCGTCCGACCAGCTCGTCTCGTAGCTGAACATGTGGTTGCGCACGAGTGCGACGACCCGGGCGCGGACCGGGCGCGGCGAGCGCAGTCGATCCAGGAAGGTCCCCGCGAGGTCTGCACCCACCGTCTCGTGACCCAGGAAGTGGCCATCCGAGAACGTCGCAGGTTTGCCGATGTCGTGGACGAACGCCGCCAACCGGACCACCGGTCGAGTCACCGGCGCCGCATCCACCGAGCGCAGCGTGTGGTCCCACAGGTCCTCGCCGGGCACCTTGTTCTGGGGGATGCCGCGCTGGGCCGCGAGGTCGGGCGAGATCGGGCCCAGGAGGTCCGTGTCGCTCATCAGCCGCAGCCCGACGGACGGTCGCGCCGCGCCGAGCAGCTTGTCGAGTTCGGCGGCGATCCGCTCGCCCGACAGGCTGGCGACCAGCGGGGCGTGTGCCCGCATCCCGGCCAGGGTGCCCGCCTCGATGCCGAAGTCGAGCGTCGCCGCCAGCCGGACGGCGCGGATCATCCGGAGGGCATCCTCCTCGAAGCGGGCCGCCGGGTCGCCGACCGCGCGCAGCACCCGGGCCGCGGTGTCGGCGCGGCCGTCGTACGGGTCCATGAATGCCGGCTCGTCACCGGGTCGCGCGCCCCACGCCATCGCGTTGCAGGTGAAGTCGCGGCGGGCCAGGTCGACCTCGATCGTCTCGCCGAATTCGACCCGGCCGGGGCGTCGAAAGTCGGCGTAATCGTGATCGGTCCGGAACGTCGTGATCTCGAAGGATTCGTGATGGCTCCGCACGGATACCGTCCCGAATCGGTTCTCGTACAGCGACCCCGGGAAGAGCTCGACGAGCCGCTCCGGGTGGGCGTCCGTGGCGAGATCCCAGTCGGCGGGATGTCGCTCGAGGACGACGTCACGCAGCGACCCACCGACGACATACGCGGCGTGGCCGGCTGCCCAGAGCGTCCCGAGCAACTCGTGGACGGCGCCCGGGATGACGTCCCGGAGGCCCGTCAGTTGCGACCCAGGAAGAGGTACGAGCGCCACGCCTCGTTGTGCTCGTCGACGAGATACGGGGTGAAGAGCGAGTAGATGTCGCTGCGCGGCTCGAACGGCGGCCGGAGCAGGCGCAGGCGCGCCTCGTCAAGCGTCTTGCCACCCTTGCGGTGGTTGCACGGCTTGCAGGCGGTGACGAGGTTCTCCCAGGTATGACCGCCGCCGCGATGGCGCGGGACGACGTGGTCGAGCGTCATGTCGTGGGCCTGGCGACCGCAGTACTGGCAGGTGTGGCGATCGCGCGAGAAGACCTCGCGCCGGGACAGCTTGACCCGTGGGCGCGGACGACGGATGAGGTGCTGCAGGCGGATCACGGAAGGCGCGCGGTATTCGGTCCGCGGCGTCCGGATCACCTGGTGGTCGTATTCGATCACTTCGGCCTTTTCGCCGAACACAAGGCGGAAGGCGCGAGGCAGGTTACAGACGTTGAGCGGTTCGTAGTTCTGGTTCAGAACGAGCACGACACCGTCCATTTGGCGGGACGATAACAGAAGCACTCGAACGTGCTCAGCGCTTCGCGTCGAGGCCGTCGGTCAGGGCGGATACGATGGCCCGATCCACGTGAAGGGAGGTCTCGACATCGACGCCGGTGGACCGCGCCCCCGACGGCTCCCGACCGCCGAGTTGACGGCGTCGGAGCTCGACGCGCTCCGTCGCTTGATGGCCGTCGCGTTCCGATCCGGTGAGGTCGAGCGCTTCGATGACGACGACTGGGCGCACGCCCTCGGTGGGATGCATTTCGTCCTCGAACTCGACGGCCGCATCGTGACCCATGCCTCCGTCGTCGAGCGCGAGCTCCACGTCGGTGACCGCTCGTTGAGGACCGGGTACGTGGAGGCGGTCGCGACGGTCACTGATCGTCAGGGAGCGGGGTTCGGTTCGATCGTCATGGCCGACGTCACGGCGTTCATCCGCGAGCGGTTCGAGCTCGGCGCCCTCGACACGGGTCGCAACCACTTCTACGAACGCCTGGGTTGGCAGACGTGGCGCGGGCCGGCGTTCGTGCGTGCCGCCGAGGGCCTCCGCCGGACGCCCGACGACGAGGGTTCCGTCATGGTGCTAGCGACGCCGTCGTCGCCACCGCTCGACCTGACCCTCCCCATCAGTTGCGACTGGCGCACCGGCGACGTCTGGTAAGGCACGGGGCGCATCAACCCTCGAGGGCCGCCTCCACGCGCCCCGCCGCGACCGCGTCCACGAGTGCGGCGTGGTCGCGTTCGCTCTGGTCCGCGTACCGCGCGGCGAAGTCGGCGATCGCAAGGTCGAAGACGTCGCCCCCACCGAGGTAGGCGGCGATCATCACCGGATCGCCTGTTCGTGCGTGGGCGCGCGCCAGGGACCAGGCGCAGAGTGCTGCGTAGTGGGCGAGGTTCGCGCGACCCATGATCTCCGGGTTGCCCTGGCCCTTCACGTCCCACAGCTGGCGGACGTAGTACTGCCGACCTGAGACCGGCCCCTCCGACCAACCGAGGAAGGGGTCGCTGGCCGATTGGGTCAGTCGCTGGCCGGTGACCACCCGCAGCCCGTGATGGGCCAGGGCCGGTGGGCCCATGTACGGCTCCAGGACGGACGCTCCCGCTTCCTTCACCTGCAGGATCAGGGCGTCACCGTCCGGGTGGTTCGGGCCCTCGAACAGGGCGACCCAGCATCGCGTGCCCACGCTCCCCACCCCGACCGCCTTGCGCGCGACGTCGACCAGCTCGAACCGATCGAGGACGTAGCGCCGATCGTCGGACAGGGACGCCCGGTACCCATCGAGGAGTCCGAGCGCTTCGTCCATGTCGTGTTCGGTCTTGTCCAGGCGGACGATCAGCGGTGGCGCCTCGATGAACCGACGCTTCCCGTTCGCCACTTCGGTGAGCTTGGCGACGGCACGCCGATGCGTGCGCCGTCGGGCGCGTGCCAGGTCGCGCTCGACAAGTGGTCGGTATTTCGTTGGGAACCAGGCCAGGACATCGTCGATGCTGATGTGCGAATGCCACAGGTCGAGCGTGCGCAGCGTCGCGAACTCGGCCATCCGCTCGCGATACGTGCGCACGGCGAGCGTGACGATGTCCCGGCGCGCGGCCGGGCCGGCGACTCGCCGCGACACGAGGTCGATGCTGGCGGCGAGTCGCTTGACGTCCCACTCCCAGACGCCCGGCAGTGTCTCGTCGAAGTCGTTGATGTCGAAGATGACGCGCCGCTCGGGCGTCGCGAACTCGCCGAAGTTGCCGATGTGGGCGTCGCCACACGCCTGGACACGGAGACCGGTGGCTGGCGTGTGCGCGAGATCGCTGGCCATGATCGCGGCCGCCCCGCGGTAGAAGGCGAACGGACCAGCCAGCATCCGACCATGGCGGAAGGGCACCAACTCCGGCACTCGGGTCGTCGCCGTCGACTCGAGGATGCCGATCGGATCGCGCCGCGTCGCTGACGATTCCCAGTCCCGGTGCGCCGAACGCGGCACGTCGGATCGCAGGGCCACGCCCTGGTCGATGCGATCCGTTCGCGTGCCGCTCATCGCGTTCCCCGTCCCGCCGGAACCGCGTCCCAGCCTCCGGCCTGGCCGACCTTCGTCGCCAACGGGCGCCCAAGGGCCCGAGCGATGAAGCGGGCCGCTTCCAGCACGCCGTCGAGCGAGACGCCATGGTCCCAGCCCGAGGCGTCCAGGAAGTAGACGAGGTCTTCCGTCGCGAGGTTGCCAGCCGCGCCCGGCGCATAGGGGCAGCCGCCGGTCCCGCCGGTCGACGAATCGAAGCGCCGGACGCCGGCATCCAGCCCGGCCGCCACGTTCGCGACGGCCGTTCCGCGCGTGTCGTGGAAGTGGTAGGCGATCCGTTCGATCGGGATGCCGGCCTCGACTGCGAGCCCGGTCAGCACGGCGACCTGGCTCGGTACCCCGACCCCGATCGTGTCGCCGAAACAGACTTCGTCGACGCCGAGATCGAGCAGGCGGAGGGCGACCTCGACGGCCCGCGCGGGGTCGACGCGTCCGGTGTATGGGCAGCCGAATGCGGTCGACACATAGCCTCGCCGCCACCAGCCGGACTCGCCGGCCCTGGCCATGACGGGCGCGAACGCCGCCAGGGATTCCGCGACGGTCATCCCGATGTTCGCCTTGGTGAACGCGTCGGTGGCCGCCGTGAAGACCGCGATCGCATCGGCCCCGGCGGCCTCGGCCCGGTCGAGTCCGCGCAGGTTTGGCACGAGGACGGGGTAGCGGACGCCTCGTTTGCGAACCAGCCCTCGCATGAGCTCGTCCGCGTCGGCAAGCTGCGGGATAGCGTTCGGTGCGACGAAGCTGGTCGCCTCGATCTCGAGCAGCCCGGCCTCCGCGAGCAACTCGATGAATTGGGCCTTGGTCGCGGTGGGGATGGGCGCGGCCTCGTTCTGGAGGCCGTCGCGGGGGCCGACTTCGTAGATCCGGATGCGGTCCGCCATGTCGTCAGACGAGCGGCGGATCCATCGCCCGCTCGAGACGGGCGACCTCGACTTCGATGCGGCCGAGCAGGTCGATCGCCGCGACGTGCTCCGGGCTCCCGTGCGCTGCGGCATTGCGCTTGCGGCGCGTCTCGCGGTGCAGGGCGAGCAGCTCCTCGCGGGTCCCCGGCAGTGCGGTTGACGCAGTCTCGTGATGGGCCATCGGAACCTCCGTTTCGAACGCGGATGAGCGTACCCGAACGCCGGTCGTCAGGGCTCGATGACCGCGAGCGGCTGGCCGCGAGAGACCTGGTCGGCGGCGCGGACGCGGAGGTCGGTGACGTGACCGGCGAGTGGGGCGGTCACGACGTGCTCCATCTTCATGGCTTCGAGCGTGGCGATCGGGTCGCCGGCGGCCACGGCTCCGCCGACCGTGACGTGGACCGCAAGGATGGCGCCGGGCATCGGTGCGAGGACCTGGGTCGGGCCGTGCGCGCCCGCCGGGCCGTGCGCCGCGGCCGCGAGCGCGGCACGATCGACGTCGGGCGGTGGTGCGAGGCGGAATGCGGTGCTTCGGCCGGCAAGGTCGAGATGGACGGTATCGCCGACGCGGACCGTCGTGGTCGTCGCGGCCTCCCGGGCGGATCCCGCGGACCCGATCGCCACCGTGCGGGTCAACCCATCGACCTCGACGCGGACGGCGCTCGGGCCATTGACCCGCCAGCCGCCGGCCCATGGATCGGTCGGGTCGGTGTCGGCCGTGAGCCGGTCCGCGGCGGTCGACCACGCGTCGTCTGGGATCGCGACGTCGTCCTTCCACGTCCGCGGCGGCCAGATCCGATGCAGGACATCGGTCCGTGCCCCGCCATCGAGGACGACCGGCTGACGCACGAGCCAGCGCAGGAAACGGAGGTTGGTGATGACGCCCAGGACGACCGTCTCGTCGAGGGCGCGCGCCAGGCCTGCGAAGGCGGTCGCCCGGTCCGGGCCCCAGGCGATGATCTTGGCGAGCATCGGGTCGAAGCGGCCACCGATGTCGGTCCCGACCTCGATCCCGGCGTCGACCCGGATCCCGTCGCCGGCCGGCCAGTGGAGGGCCTCGATGCGCCCGATCGCAGGCAGGAAGCCCTCCTCGGCATCCTCGGCATAGAGCCGGACCTCGACCGCGTGGCCGGTCGCGCGGACGTCAACCTGCGTGAACCCGAGCGGTTCGCCGGCGGCGATCCGGAGCTGGTCGGCGACGAGATCGCGGCCGGTCACCAGCTCGGTCACGGGGTGTTCGACCTGGAGCCGGGTGTTCATCTCGAGGAACGTGGGCTTGCCGTGGGTGTCCAGCAGGAACTCGCATGTGCCGGCGCTGCTGTAGCCCACCGCGCGCGCCAGCGTGATGGCGGCGTCACCGAGGCGTTCGCGCAGGGCCGCCCCCACCGCGGGCGACGGCGTCTCCTCCAGGATCTTCTGATGTCGCCGCTGGATGGAGCAGTCGCGTTCGCCGAGATGGACGCCGTTGCCGTGCCCGTCGAAGAGCACCTGGACCTCGACGTGCCGCGCGCCCACGACAAGACGCTCGAGGATGAGTCGGTCGTCCTCGAAGGCGGCGGCCGCCTCACGTCGGGCGGCGGCGATGGCGTCAGGGAGTGCCTCGGGGCCTCGCACCGTGCGCATCCCCTTGCCCCCGCCACCGGCGGCGGGCTTGACGAGCAACGGGTAGCCGACGCGCTCGGCGGCAGCGATCAGGGCGCGGTCCGACTGGTCTGCGTCGTCGTAGCCCGGGAGGACCGGGACCCCGAGCTTCGCCGCCAGGCGCCGCGCGGCCGCCTTGTCGCCCATCGCCCGGATGGCGCCGGGTGGCGGGCCGACCCAGCGGATCCCGGCCGCCATCACGGCCTCCGCGAAGTCGGCCTTCTCGGCCAGGAATCCGAAGCCCGGGTGGAGCGCGTCGGCGCCGGCCGTCCGTGCCGCGGCCACGACGGCGTCGACGTCGAGGAGGTCGAGCGCGTCGGGGCCGTCGGTCGCGGGTGCCACGGCGTGGATGCCGAGGCGGTCACAGGTCCGGGTGATGCGCGCGACGATCTCGCCGCGGTTGGCGATGAAGAGGATCCGGATGGGTCGGATGGCGGCGGCGCGAGCGGCGGTGACGGTGTCGGGCCCGGCGGCCCCGGTGGCTATGAACGCGTCTAACGCGTCAGACGCGACACGCCACCTGCCACCAACACGTCGTGCGGGCAGCCGACCAGTCACGATCCAGCGCTGGACGGACCTCGTGGTGGTCCCGATCCGTCGCGCCGCCTGGCTCGGACTCAGTTCTTCGGCCATTTGTGTCGCGATCGTCGCATAGACTGTGCCGATGCGCCAGACCGATCTGATCGCGTGCGTCGGATGCGGCGCCCTCGTCGAGAACACAAGTGGTCCGACCCACGCCTACGTGGGTGCGTCGGCCGGCTGCTGGGCCGTCTTCGGCGAGGTCCTCGCCGTCCGGTATGGCGGCGGACCTCGTACCGCCGCGGGGACCGCCGCCGAGTCGATGTTCACCGATACCTACATGGTGCAGCATCCGGGGGTCCCAGAGCGACGATCGAGCCAGTCCGTCTGGGTCCATCTCGTCGCCCTGTGCCTCGCGCTCGAACACGGGATGGCCGCCGACGCCCGGATCGACGCGATGCGCCGGATGCTCGCGCCGGGCACGGTCTTCCCGTGGCTGGAACCGCCGTCGTCGGTCGGACCGATGACGATCCTCGACATCCGCGACGCGGGGAGCCCGGCCGGCCGCGCCACGGCCATCACCCGCTGGGCCGAGACCACCTGGGCGGCGTGGGCACCACACCGCGGCGTGATCCGGAAGCAGGCGGCGACGTTGGATCGACCGTGAGCGGCGACACCGGTCGAACCGACGACGTCCGGCTCGAACGCCTTCATTGGACGTTCGAGGTCGGCGGGCGAGCGCATGTGCTCGACATCCTGCCGGCCGCGGTCATCCGGTCGGTCGCCCTCGAGCTTGACGGGCAGCCCGTCCGACACGTGCCTAAGCCGACCTCGCAACACCCGTGGCGCGAGACCACGATCGAGGCCGACGGCACCTCCGCGGTCGTCGCCCTGATCTGGCACCGGCCCGTGATGCGCACCGACCTGTTCGTCGAGGGTCGCTCGATGGTAGACGGACGATCCCTCGAGGCTGCACGGGCGACTGCTCCGAGGGCCCTGACCGCCTACGAAGCGTGGGTCGGCGACTTCTATGGAGGAGAACGTCCGCCGTCCCGACCGCTCCTGCCACGGCCGATGGCCGCCCTGCTGCTCGTCGCCCTCTTGGCCGTGCTCGCGCCCTTCGTCGTGACGTCGCGGCCCAGCGGGATCCCGGCTGCGGTCGTCGTCCTCGTCGCGTCCGTGTCCATCTTCATCCTCTGGCTGCGAAGTTGGATGGTCGTGCTGGAGCGGGCCCACACGTATCTGCTCCGGCGGGCTGACCTCGGCGATGGACGGCGATTCCTCGGATTCTTCGCTGTTCTGGTCGGCTACCCGATCGCCACGTTCGTGCCGATCCTGGTGATCGCGATCCTCGCCCGCGGCTAGGGTCGCGGCCGGCTCGTCGGCGTCTTCACGCGAGCCGGATATGCGGCTTGTTCATCAAATCCGACCCTGGCGAGCGTGGCCATGCGCGAGTTCGGCCGGAATCGCGGCATCGCCAAGCGTGCAGGTGCCCGATCTGATGCATGTGCAGCATCAACGGCGCAGCGGCCCGCGCCACCGCGCCTCGCCCCGCGCGCTCAGTCGTGGTCGGGGGCCCAGCCCGGGCGGCGCTTCTCGCTGAAGGCGCGGAACCCCTCCTGGGCCTCGGCGCTGGTTCGCTGCCGCGCGATCACGCGGGCCGTGTGCCACTTGGCCGATCCGTGGCTCAGACCGCGGACC
Organism: uncultured Chloroflexia bacterium; assembly: GCA_963833705.1. Taxonomy (GTDB): domain Bacteria; phylum Chloroflexota; class Limnocylindria; order Limnocylindrales; family CSP1-4; genus SPCO01. Next base: position 222,595 of record CAWHYQ010000006.1, read on the forward strand.
TCGCGGACGATCGCCTTGGCGGCCCGGGCCGCGGTCGGTCCGGCGTTGAGGATGTCGGCGATCGCCGCGTCGACCGCGGCGTCAAGCGCCGCATCGCCCTCGACGATCTCGTGGACCAGCCCGATCCGCGCGGCGCGCATCGCGTCGAACCGGCGCGCCCCTGGGAACAGGGAGCGGGCGTGACTCTCCCCGATCTTGGCGATCACGAATGGACTGATGACCGATGGCAGGATCCCGAGCCGCGTCTCCGTGAACCCGAAGCGTGTCCCGGATTCGGCGATGACGATGTCGGCCACGGCGCACAGGCCCATCCCGCCGCCGAGCGCCGCCCCGTGGACCCGGGCGATGACCGGGACCGGACACGTGTCGAGCGTTTCGAACATGTCCGCCATGGCCATCGCATCCTGTTCATTGGCCTCGGTGTCGAGCGACATCGCGGCACGCATCCAGGCGAGGTCGGCACCGGCACAGAACGACGGTCCGTCGCCGGCGAGGACGACCGCCCGAAGCTCCGTGGGTTCCTCGCGCGCGAGGGTCGCGAACGTCGTCCGGAGCTCCCCGATGAGCGAGGCATCGAACGCGTTGTGGACGTCGGGTCGAGCGAGCGTCACCCTCGCGACGACACGGCCCGGACCGGTCCGCTCGACGCGCAGGCTGACGCCCGACATGGGACTCACGGCGGCATCGTACCGGCACTGTCCGCCGGGTGTCGGAGCGCGCGGACGCTCTGCTAGGCTCGCGGCGATGCGCACCGACGACCTTCTTTCGCTCCCGTCAGACCTCCCGATCCCGGTCGATGACGGGGCCGCCGACCACCTTCGAGGCATGGCCGTCCCGCCCATCGTCTTGCCCGCGACCGATGGCACGACAGTCCGCCTGGACGGCTCGGACGCGCCCCGGACGATCGTGTTCGCGTATCCGCGGACGGGACGCCCGGATCAGGACCTGCCCGGTGGCGTCGATGCCTGGAATGCGATCCCCGGCGCGCGCGGCTGTACCCCGCAGGCGTGTGCGTATCGCGACCACCATGCCGAGCTCGTCGCGGCCGGCGTGCGCGTCTTCGGGCTCTCGACGCAGGACACCGACTACCAGCGCGAGATGGCGGAGCGACTCCACCTGCCGTTCCCGGTGCTCAGCGACGAGCGCCTCGAACTCGCCCGCGCCCTGCGACTCCCGACCTTCGACTACCTCGGTGCGACCCTGTTCCGGCGCCACACACTGGTGATCGCGGACGGGCGCATCGAGCACGTCTTCTACCCGGTCTTTCCCTCGGACCGCGACGCGGAGCAGGTCCTCGACTGGTTGCGCGCCTGAGGATGAGCGCCTGGGATCCGAACTGGCGTCCGGACCCGTCCGGTGAACGCATCGTCGCGATCAGGGCCGCGCGTCGAGGCGCGCTTGCGGCGGCGGTGATCTTCGGCCTCCTCGTGTTCGTGGCCGTCGAGATCGCCCCGCCGGTCCCCGACCGGGATTTCCCGCTGGACGTCATCAGCGGTGCGTTCGTGGCGTTGATCAGCCTGCCGGCGCTCGCGCTGCTCGGAGCGGCCCTCACCTCGGCGGCGCTTGGTTCGCGCTGGTCGGCGGCAAGCGCCGGGCTGGCGATGGCCGTTGGCGTGCCGGTCGCGGCGGTCACCTCGGGGATGATCGGCGCATTTGCCCTGATCACCTTCATCACCGGCGCCGGCGATGCCACGGATGTGAGCGGGATCATCCTGCGTTCGGGGGTCTCAGCCGCCGTGCGGATCTCGCCACTCATCGCCCTGGGTGCGATCGCCTGGGTGCTGCTCGTCCGTCGCCCGGCCAGGCGCGGCGTATCGTCCGTCTAGGGGACGATGCGGACCGCGTCGCCGACGCGGATGACACCGGGCCGCACGACCTCGCCCCAGACGCCGAAGTTGAGATCCTTGCCGTTGACGATGCCGCGGTAGTCCTTGATCGCGCGAAGCGTATCGAGGTCGCGCTCGCCGGTGTCCGGGTCGTGGGTCGTCATCGCACAGCGCGCGACCGGGGCGCTGATCTGGAGGACGGTCTCGCCGAGGGCGATGCAGCCGCCGATCCACGTGTCCTCGACATGCGCCGACCCACGCTCGAGTTCGATGAGCATCCGGAACCGTCGGGCGTCGACATCGCCGACCCCGAGCACCGCCCCGATGGCGTCGAGCGAACCATCGCTGACCAGGGTGGCCGGGTGCGCCTTGCGCGTCCCACCGATCCGGTCGCAGCGGACGATCCGCACCGACCTGCCGACGTGCGCGCTGAGCGGCGCCGCCCATGGCCCGTCGACGACGTGCCCGACGGCGGTTCGCCCATGCACGTCCGTCTCGACCGGCTCGGTCAGACGGACCTCGTCCTCGACGACCGTCCCGTCGGGGAACGTGAGACGGAGCGTCGTCGCCTCCGGGTCGGTCCAGGTCGCGATCTGAACGAGGTTGGCGGCAGTGAGCTGGTCCACCAGTCGGCCGCCGTCATCGACGACGTAGAAGCGCCGATCCTCGGCGACGCCGTCGGGCGTCAGGAGGATCTCGTCGCGCGATTCGAGCCCGAGGCTGCGGACCGGCGCGATGTTCAGTCGAGCGACGTGCGGCATCGCCCGATGGTAGGCCATGGGTCCCGTGTCCGCCGACCACGTCTCCGGATCGCGGGCGGGGCATCCTTGTCGGCATGCTGCTCGGGATCGACCATGTCGTCATCGCTTGCCCTGACCCGGATGCCGCCGCGGCCGAGCTCGAGCGATCGGTCGGGCTGCGGGCGGGCGGGGGCGGACGGCACGACGCCCTCGGGACGTGGAACCGGCTGGTCTGGCTGGGAGACACGTATCTGGAATTGATCGGCGTCTTCGACCGCGAGCTCGCCGAGGGCTCCTGGCTCGGAGTCCCGACGGTTCGCGCCCTGGACGCGGGCGGCGGCCTCGCGACGTGGGCCGTAGCCACGGACGCGATCGAACGGGACGTGACGCGACTGACGGGGACCGGCTCAGGTCTCGCGCCGCCGATGGCGGGTGAGCGGCGTCGGCCCGACGGCGGACTGGTTCGGTGGCGGCTATCCGCGCCGAGCGAACTTGGCCCGGATCAGCCGCCATTCCTCATCGAGCACGACCCGGCCGGCGCGGAGTGGACTCCCGCGGATCGAGCCGCTAGGGCCCGCGAGCTTCATCCGATAGGCGGACCCGTGCGGCTCGATACGATCGAGCTGGAGACGACGGACATGGTGGGCACGATCAGCGTGTTGATGCGCACGGCCGGGATCGGCCCGTTCCGGCCATCGCTGGCGGGGGGCGGTGCGCGCGACGCTGCTGTCGGCGCCCAGACGATCCGCCTCCGGGCAATGCCGGGGCGCGATTCGTTCCGGTCCGCCGCCACGCTCCACCTGCGAGTCGGCGGCCCGGCTTTCGAGGCTGGCACCGTCGAGGCGGTCGGCTGCCGGTTCATCCTCCGGGTATAGCCCGACTGACGCAGCCCGAGCTCACCCGACGACGCCGACGCTACCGGACGACGATGTCGCGAACGCCCAGCTTGGCCCCCGGGGCCGACCAGAGGACCTCGAAGACCAGGACCGCCTCGACACGCTCGACGCCGGGACGCCAGCCGTGCTCGTAATAGTTCTGGAATGGCTTTCCGCCCGGTTCGAGCGAGCGAAGCCCGATCTGGGCCACACCATCCTTCAGGCTCAGGTCAGCTGGCCAGGCGTCGACGAACGCGAATGACGCCACGGTCGCGACACCATTGGCAAGCGAGGCCTCGCCGAGCGAGATCTCGTATGGGCCGACGTGGTCGATCGGGATCTGGAACCGAGCGACCGACAACGGCCGTGCGGCCGAGACGGCAGCCGCTTCCAAGGTGGGCAACGGAGTTCCGCAGCCACCCGGTGGCGGCGGGTCCGGGCACGGGACATCGTGGTAGCCCCCATCATCCCCGACGGACGAGCGGGCTTCGAGCCGCGGCACGTCCATGCAGGCCGCTCCAGTCGGGATCCCTCCGCACATCGGCGTGTCTCTGGTCGTCCCGTCCGTGAAGGTGAGTCGGACGTTGAAACCGCCCCCGCTGCGGACGATGGGGACTCCGTCTCGTGTCGTCGGGAGAGGGACGATGGCGACCGCGGACACGTCATCGCGGGTCCGGCCACTCCGCGACGCCGCCTCGTCCACGATCGCAAGGCAGCGGGGAGCACTGTAGACCTGCGCACACGGTTGCGTGACCAGCGTCGCGTCAGTGGCGGCTAGCATCGAACACGCAGCGACGAGCCACGTCATCAGCATCGAGGTCGCAGCCAGCCGCCTCACATCCGGAAGACGCCGAAGCGGGTCTCCGGGAACGGGGCGTGGAGGGCGGCCTCGATGCCCATCGTCAGGACGCGACGCGTGTCGAGCGGGTCGATGACGCCGTCGTCCCACAGCCGGGCCGTGGCGAAGTAGGGCGACCCTTCGCGTTCGTAGGTCTCGAGGATCGGGGCCTCGAAGGCGTCGCGCTCCTCGTCCGACGCGAACCCGCCGCGGACCGTGGACAGGACGCGCGCCGCCTGCTGCCCACCCATGACGGAGATGCGGCTGTTCGGCCACGACCACAGGAAGCGCGGCTGGTACGCCCGTCCCGACATCGCGTAGTTGCCCGCCCCGAAACTCCCGCCGATGAGCACCGTGAATTTGGGCACCTCGGCCGAGGCGACCGCGGTCACGAGCTTCGCACCGTCCTTGGCGATGCCGGCCTCCTCGTATTCGCGCCCGACCATGAAGCCGGTGATGTTCTGGAGGAACACGAGCGGGATCTTCCGCTGGCAGGCGAGCTCGATGAAATGCGCGCCCTTCAACGCCGACTGGCTGAACAGGATCCCGTCGTTGGCCAGGATCGCGACCGGGTAGCCCGAGACGTGGGCGAAGCCCGTCACGAGCGTCTCGCCATAGAGCGGCTTGAACTCGTGAAAACGCGAGCCATCGACCAGGCGGGCGATGATCTCGCGGACGGGGACGGGTCGCCGGGCATCGAGCGAGACCGCGGCGTAGAGGGAGGCGGCCGCCTCGTCGCCGGCGGGGGCCACCGCTGGCGGCTCCGGCCTCCGACGGTCCCAGGGCGGGTCCGGCGCGCGGCGGTTCAGGTTCGACACGATCGAGCGACCGAGCGCGAGTGCGTGCTCGTCATCGAGCGCTTCGTGGTCTGCCACGCCCGACTTGCGCGTATGGACCTCCGCGCCGCCGAGCTCCTCGGGGGTCACGTCCTCGCCGGTGGCGGCCTTCACCAGCGGCGGTCCGCCCAGGAAGATCGTGCCGGTGCCGCGGACGATGACGGTCTCGTCGCTCATCGCCGGGACGTAGGCGCCGCCGGCCGTGCAGCTGCCCATCACCAGCGCCACTTGCGGGATCCCGGCCGCCGACATCCGCGCCTGGTTGTAGAAGATGCGCCCGAAGTGGTCGCGATCGGGGAACACCTCGGCCTGGAGCGGGAGGAACGCCCCGCCGCTGTCGACGAGATAGATGCATGGCAGCCGGTTCTCGAGCGCGATCTCCTGGGCACGGAGATGCTTCTTCACCGTCATCGGGTAGTAGGTGCCGCCCTTGACCGTGGCGTCGTTGGCGACGACCACACACGTCGTGCCCTCGACTCGACCGACCCCGGTCACGATGCCGGCGCCCGGGGCGTCGTCGTCGTAGAGCCCGGTCGCCGCGAGCGGGGAGAGTTCGAGGAAGGCCGAGCCCGGGTCGAGGAGGCGCTCGATCCGTTCGCGGACGGGCAGCTTGCCGCGCTCGCGGTGGCGTTCGATGGATCGGTCATCGCCGCCCGCGCCCTTGCCGGCGACCGCGGCCTGGCGGGCACGCAGGTCATCCACGAGCGCCGCCATCGCGTCGTGATTGGCACGCGTCTCGGCGGCCGCTGGGTCGAGCCGGCTGCGCAGGACGGGCATGGGCCGGAGTCTACGACCCGGTGGACCCGGGCACGGCGCGACACGGTCCAGGGAACCCGGCACGGGGTGGTACCGTCCCGCGGCCATGCAGTCGATCCGGTGGTTCCTGCTCCTCGTGACGCTCGCTTCGGCTCTGGGGGCGTGCGCGGGCCGGGCGACGGATCCGAGCCCACCCCCGAACGGCCCGCTGGTGACGGTGGAATTCCGCGGCGGCGAGTGTTTCGCGGCGCCGTGTGGCTCGACCTACATCCTCGAGCGCGACGGGCGGGTCCACCTGGCGGCCAAGCCACCGAACGACCTCGGGACGGTGCCGCCGGGTGCGCTCGCGACCCTCGATGCTGCGATCCGCGCGACGGACTTCACGGCGATCAGGAGCCACCCGTTCACCGGCCAATGCCCGACCGCGTTCGATGGCCAGGAGGTCGTCTTCGCGTTCGGCGCGCCGGGCGGCGTCCAGCGCATCGCGAGCTGCGAGACCGCCATCGACTACGGACACCCGCTGTTCGTGGCGGTCTCGACGGCCCTCGGGCCGTTCGCGCCCCTCCCGACGACCTGACGCCCAGCCCCGTCGAGGTTGACGTGCGCCATGGCCTGTCTGATGATGTTTATGTCATCAGAAGGAGAACCCGGTGTCGATGGCTGGACGGATGCTCCGAGAGGCGCGCGCACGCGCGGGCCTGACGCAACGCCGACTGTCGGCCAAGGCCGGCATCCCCCAGGAGACCATCGCGCGTATCGAACGCGGCCGGGCGGACCCAAGGGTCACGACCCTCGATCGCCTGCTCGAGGCATGCGAGTACGGTCTCGAGTCCATGCCTCGTCTCGGGATCGGCGTCGACCGGACGCAGATCCGGGAGCTGCTCGAACTCACCCCCTCGGAGCGGTTGGCGCGCGCGCTGATCGTCGACGAGGAGCATGCGACGTTCAGGCGGACGCTCAAGAGGGTCGCCGAATGAGTGAGCATCCGGCGTTCTCCGCGTCGAGCTTGCTCGCGGCCCTGATCGAGGGCGGGGTCGACTTCGTGGTGATCGGTGGCCTCGCCGCCCAGGCGCTCGGTTCGCCGATGATCACCGAGGATCTGGACATCTGCTTCGATCTCGATCGGGACAACCTCGAGCGACTCGCGGCCGTCCTCCAACGACTCGCGGCCGTCCGGCGAGGGATGCCCGATGGCGTTCGGTCGCCACTGGACGCACGTGCCCTCCGGGCCGACGACGTCTTCACGCTCCGAACGATGTTCGGTGACCTCGACCTACTGGCCCGGCCCGATCCCGGCCTCGATCACCGCCAACTCCGTGCTCGCGCCAGCCGGTTCGATCTCGAAGGGCACACCGTGTGGATCGCGGCCCTCGTGGACGTGATCGCCATGAAGCGTGCGGCGGGACGCCCGAAGGACCTCCTCGCGCTTGAGCACCTCGGTGCGCTTCGGGAAGAACTCGACCGCCGCGACTGACGCCACATCCTCAGATCGCGCCTCCAGGTGTCGATCGGCAGCCGCGACGCTTCGCCGCACGAGCCCTGACGTGGTGACCGCCCATGCGGTCGCTGGCGCCAGCAACAGGACGAACGCCGGCAGCCCAAGCCACACGAGCCCGATCGTGCCCCAGACGACGCCCGTCACCGGGTCGAACGTCAGCGCCAGGCCCACGACGTACGGCCCGATCAAGGCACATCCGAGGGCCATCGTGACGATCGGCCTGATCGGCGCCATCCTGACGCCGTCCAACCGGAGCGCCAGGACCCAACCCAGCATCCCGGCGATCGGGATTCCGGCGAATCCGTACTGGAATCCTGTTGCGAGCGTGCTCGCGGTGGCGGCTACGATGCCGACGACCAGCGCCACCGATGCGCTGCCGGCGCGACGCCGAAAGCCCTCCGTCGCGGGACGGCCGAAGGGTTCAGCCGAGGCGATCTCGGTTGGCACGTTTGGGGTTCAGCTCCTTCCGTAAGCGTGCTACCCTGTCATAGCAAGTTATGACCGCTAAACAGGCTACTGTCAAGGCGCAAGTAACCGATGACGGTGTGAGCACGCACGGTCCGAACGGACACGCATCGAAGACGGGGGGCGCGCCGGCGGACAAGACGGCCGAGGCCATCCGCATCGAGCTCGCCGAGGCGTGGGGCGAGATGGGTGCCGCCTGGGGCGTGGCCCCGGCCATCGCGCGCGTCCAGGCCTACCTGATGGCTCGCCAGGAACCACTCACCGAACGCGAGGTTCGTGAGGCGCTGGGGCTCAGCCACCGCGCCGCCAGCCTGGCCCTCGCCGAGGCCGAATCGTGGGGGATCGTCGAGCGTGTCCCGGAGCCGCGACGCGTCGGGCGGCGCGGGCCGGCGGGCGTCGCCTACCTCGCGGTCGGTGACCACTGGCAATGGTTCGGACGGGTCATCGCGGAGCGCAAGGTCCGGGAGGGCGACCCGATCGTGGCCGTGCTGGAGGCCAAGGAGCGCGAGGCGTCGACCGCCCTCGAGGCGCACCCGGACGACGCCGAACTGGCCACGCTGCGCGACTGGCTGGCGGCCTTCCTCGTCTTCGTCCGACTGTTCGATCGCGCGGTCGGGCTCGTCCCGCAGCTCGAACCGCGCGAACTCGAACGCTCGCTTCAGCTCCTCGGACGGATCCCGGACACGACCATCCTTCGCCTGTTCGACCTCCTGGGCGGCCTGCCCGACCAGGACGTGATCGACCTCGTCGAGGCGCTCTCGCGGCTCTCGCCGGCAGCGGCCCGGCGCGCGACGAAGCTCATGTCGGGGGTCGTTCGGACGGTCAGCCGCTAGGATCCCGACGTGAGCGCCCCGCTGGCCGATCGACCGCACGTCCCGGGCTACGGCATCCCCAAATCGAGCGACGGCATCCTCGACTGGGGATGGGCCGTCGAGCGGCTCGAGGCCGCCATCGTCTATTGGCTGGCGACAGCCGGCGCCGACGGCGCGCCCCACGTCATCCCGATCTGGGGTGCGTGGGTGGACGGCCGTTGGTTCGTCGAAGGCGGACCGACCCGCTGGCAGCGCAACCTGCGCGAGAACCCCAAGGCGGCGATCCACATCGAGATCGGCGACGAGGTCGTGATCGTCGAGGGCACCGCGGTCGAACACGTCGCGCCGCCACCGACCCTCGCCGACGCGATCCTGGCGGGCTACGCCAAGTACAAGGCCGCCAAGGACTACGAGGCCTCCGCGGACAACTGGCGCGAGGGCGGCCTGTGGGAATTGCGCCCGACCAAGGCCTTCGCGTGGTCCGTGTTCCCCGACGACATGACGCGGTTCCGGTTCTAGCGCTCGGCGAGCTGTCGCCTACGAGTCGACAAACGCTGCGCGACCCGGACTCTGCGCGTCCACGCGGGGGCCAGCGACGGCCTTACGCTCGTTCCGTCGCGTACGAGTCGACGAACGCTGCGCGAACCTGGGATTCGGTTCGTCAAGAGGCCGGAATGGGGGCGCGAAGGGCGTTCTGTCGCGCACCAGTCGACAAGACTCGCGTCGCGCGCCAGATCGTAGCGTCTCGGGCGAGCGCGGGGCCGCGCGACGCAGGATTCGTCGTTCGTGAGTCGACACCCGCCGGCCCACTGGCCTCGCTTCCGGCTCAGTGCGATAATCGGACCGCGCGAGGGGCTCGGCCGACTCGAGCGGGCGACGACCCCGGGGCCAGACCCGGCCGACGTACCGAGCGCGACCACCAGAGGAATCCTTTCCACATGACCGTCGAAACGTCCACCTGGGCCACCAAGAAAGGTCTCGCCCAGATGCTCAAGGGCGGCGTCATCATGGACGTCGTCACACCCGACCAGGCCAAGGTCGCCGAGGATGCCGGCGCGGTCGCCGTCATGGCGCTCGAGCGCGTTCCCGCTGACATCCGGGCAGCCGGCGGCGTCGCACGCATGAGCGACCCGTCGATGATCGAGGGGATCATGGACGCGGTGTCCATCCCGGTCATGGCCAAGGCGCGCATCGGCCATTTCGTCGAGGCCCAGGTCCTCGAGGCGCTCGGTGTCGATTACATCGACGAGTCCGAGGTCCTGACCCCCGCCGACGAGTCCAACCACATCGACAAGCACGCCTTCAAGGTCCCGTTCGTGTGCGGCTGCCGGAACCTCGGTGAGGCGCTGCGCCGGATCAACGAGGGGTCCGCGATGATGCGGACCAAGGGCGAGGCAGGGACCGGCAACATCGTCGAAGCCGTCCGCCAGCTGCGCGACGTGCTGGCCGAGATCCGCCGGCTGGGGGCCATGCGCGAGGACGAACTGTTCGTCGCGGCCAAGGAGCTCGGTGCGCCGTACGACCTCGTCAAGGGCGTCGCGGCGGATGGTCGCCTGCCGGTGGTGAACTTCGTGGCGGGCGGGATCAGCACACCGGCCGATGCGGCGCTCGTCATGCAGCTCGGTGCTGAGGGCGTGTTCGTCGGGTCGGGCATCTTCAAGAGCGAGGATCCGGCGCGGATGGCGAACGCCATCGTCCAGGCCACCACGTTCTTCGACGACCCGAAGAAGATCGCGGAGGTCTCCAAGGGCCTGGGCGCCCCGATGCGCGGCATCGCGCTCGAGGAGATCCCGGCCGACGAGCGTCTTGCCGTGAGAGGCTGGTAAGGCAGGGACGGCCAAGCCGGCGACCGCGCCATGAGGATCGGGGTCCTTGCGCTCCAGGGCGCATTCCGCGAGCATCTCGATACGCTCGACGCCATCGGCGTCGTGGGGGTTCGCGTGCGCGAACCGGCCGACCTGGCCGATGTCAGCGGCCTCATCCTGCCGGGCGGCGAGAGCACGACGATGCGCCAACTGATCGAGCGCTGGGGGCTCCACGAGCCGATCCTCGACCTCGCCGACCGCGGGGCGCCGATCTTCGGGACGTGCGCGGGGATGATCGTCCTGGCCGCCGAGATCGCCGGTGGCGAGCCGCCGATCCTGCCGCTCATCGACGTGACCGTCGAGCGCAACGCCTTCGGGCGTCAGCTCAATTCGTTCGAGGCGGAGCTGTCCGTCCCGATCCTCGGCGACACCCCGGTCCATGGGGTGTTCATCCGCGCCCCGATCATCGAGCGATGCGGGCCCGACGTCGACGTCCTCGCCCGGCTCGACGACGGCCGTGTGGTCGCCGTCCGACAGCGCAACATCATCGCCACCGCGTTCCACCCGGAGCTCGCGGGCGAGACCCGCTTCCATCGTCTCATCGCGACGATGGCCAACGAGCACGACGATCCCGGCGAGGGTTCCGGTCGCCGCCCGCATCCGACCCGACGATCGATGACGACCCGTCGCGCCGAGAACGACCGATGAGCGCGCTCCGCGTCCGCCGTGCCAGCGGCAAGGTCCGGGCGGCGCGGCTGACCGATCTCGCCGCGCTCGGGGAGCTGTCGCGGCTGTGCCAGTCCGACGGCGCCGAGACGCGCTCACTGGGTCTGCCCGTGAACGGGCCGCCGATCGGCGTGTTCAGCCTGTTCCGACTGCCACTCGGCGCATTCCGTCCGAACGACCTGATGTACGTCTACGAGGAGGAGGGCCACATCGCGGGGCTTGTCCGCGTCGAGCGCGAGGCGGTCCGCGACGAGTGGACGATCGTCGAGCTGGACGCCGTCGGGCTGGCGAACGCCGGCGACATCCGGTATCGGCTCGTCCAGCAGCTCCTTCGTGAAGGCGCCAAGCGCGCCGCCGCCCGGTTCCACGTCGCCTGTGCCGACTCGGACGACAACGTCGAGCTGTTGATGCAGGCCGGGTTCATGCGCTACGGCGAGGAGCACGTCCTGTTCCGGACCGTCGATCGCGACCTCCCGGCTCCATGGCCGGACGACCGGGCCGCAGGTTGCCGGATCCGGCCGACGACCGCGCTCGACGCGGTCCCGCTGTCGCGCCTGTACAACCTCGCCACGCCGGCACCGGTCGCGCGTCTAGAGGCGCTCCGCATCGCGGACTGGGAGCGACAGGGGCCGCACTGGCGGGTGCCGCGCTCGAGCCTCACGCCGATCCTGCGCTTCGCCGATGTCGAAGGATTCGTCCAGGCGACGCCGGACGGGGGCTCGGATGGCACACAGCTCGATGCCTTCCTCCAGATCGGGGTCGCCAAGGAGGACCAGCCGCACTACCTGAAGTTGATCTCCCGACCGGACGCCGACGTGACCGACCTGCTCGATTTCGGGCTCGGGGTCATCGCCGCGCGGACCGTCCGGGGCGGCGACCATCGCCGCGACCATGGGGTCATCGCCCCGGTGCGAACCTACGAAGCGCCGATCGATCGACGCCTTGAGGAGGCGGGCTTCGATTCGATCGCCAGCGTCAACCTGCTCATGAAGGAAACCCTCGTCCGCGTCGCCGAACCGGCCCTCGTGCCGGCGGGCGTCCGTTAATGGAGGACAGCGTGGGATCCGACGACCGCCAGCGCGAATCGATCGACGATCTTGATGCCTTGCTCGCATCCCTGCCGCCCGAGATCGTGGCGGCCGTCCATGCGCTGCCTGACCGGAATGCGCTCATCGAGGTCGTCATGGACCTCGGGCGCCGGCCGGAGGCGCGCTTCCCGGACTCGGAAGTGAGCCTGCTGGACCGCGAGATCGTCGAAGCGGACATCGCCTTCGTCGTCGAGCACATCGGGACGTTCGGCGACGACAACCGCGCTGGCATCGAGCGGACGCTGCATCGGATCAGCGCCATCCGCAATCGGAACGGCAAGATCGTCGGGCTGACGTGTCGCATCGGGCGTGCGGTGTTCGGCACGATCGAGATCATCAACGACTTCGTGGAGACCGGGAAATCGATCCTGATCATGGGGCGGCCGGGCATCGGCAAGACGACGATGCTGCGCGAGGCGGCGCGCGTCCTGGCCGACGACATGGGCAAGCGCGTCGTAGTCGTCGACACCAGCAACGAGATCGCCGGTGACGGCGACATCCCGCACCCGGCCATCGGCAAGGCTCGCCGGATGCAGGTCCGCACCCCGTCGCTCCAGCACGAGGTGATGATCGAGGCGGTCGAGAACCACATGCCCCAGGTCATCATCATCGACGAGATCGGGACCGAGCTCGAGGCCCAGGCGGCCCGCACGATCGCCGAACGCGGCGTCCAGCTGATCGGCACGGCGCACGGCAACAACCTCGACAACCTCATGCTCAACCCGACCCTGTCCGACCTCATCGGCGGGATCCAGAGCGTGACTCTCGGCGACGAGGAAGCACGCCGTCGGCGGACCCAGAAGAGCGTCCTCGAGCGCAAGGCGCCGCCCACCTTCGACGTCATCGTCGAGATCGTCGACCGCGAGCGGGTCGTCGTCCACCCGGACGTGGCCGACACGGTCGATGCGATGCTGCGTGGCGATCCGGTCGCCCCTGAGCTCCGCTGGCGCGACGAGGAAGGCGTCCATCGCAGCCAGGGTCGGCCGCGCCCATCCCCGCGCGAGCAACTCGGCGCGGAACGGTTCGCCGGGCTCGTCGGGGGCGGGTCGGCATGGCGCATGGAACCCGGCTGGCGGGGCGACGGCAGCTACCGGAATGGCGGCTACCGCGAGGCGGAGCGGGCGACCGGCCTCCGCCCCGGATACCGCCCGGGCGGTGGCGGCGGTTGGCGCCAGTCGCGCGGTGGCTCGGGTCGTGAGCCGGCTTCGCGTGGGCCCGTATCGGAGGGTGGCTGGGCCGGCACGCTCCCGGGTGAACGATTCGCGACGCCACCGCCGAGCGCGCGCGGGCCACACCTCGATGAGGCCCCATTCGTAGCGGGCGACATCGCCGATCGCGGTCCGCTGGAACGTGGCGCACCGCCGACCGTCCTCGAGACGCGAGCGCGGGAAGCCCGCGAGCTCGAGCGCCAGAAGGCCTGGAGCGACCAGGCCAGTCGTGCGTTGAGCGCCATGAAGGCGGAAGACGGCACCGGGCCGGTCAACGCCGACGAGCTCGACGACGACCTCGACCAGCTGCCGCTCGGGGTCGAGGAGGGGCCCGACGGGGACACGATGCTCGTACCCGGTGGCTCGCCGTTGCCGACCCTGCGCATCCTGCCGCAGGGCATCAGTCGCAAGCGCCTGGAGCAGGCCGTGCGTGACCTCCAGCTGCCGGTCGTCATCGCCCGCGACGTCGACGAGGCGGACGTCGTGATGACGCTGCGAAACGAGTACAAGCAGAAGACGCCGATGCTCCGCGACGCCGAGGATCGCGCGATGCCGATCTACGTCCTCAAGAGCAACACCATCCCGCAGATGCAATCGAGCCTGACCTCGATCTTCTCGCTCGAGATCGACCCGCGCGAGGCGGCGTTGCGTGAGACGGAGGACGCGATCGAGTCGGTGTTGTCATCGTCGGAGGCGGTCGAGCTGTCGCCGCAGAACGCGTACATCCGCCGTCTCCAGCACCAGATGGCGGAACGCGCCAACCTCGTGTCTCGCTCTCGCGGTCGCGAGCCGTATCGGCGTGTCCGGCTCTACCCGGACGCGGCACGCAGCAGCTGGCGTTGACCGGGCGGCTCGCCCTCGACTTCGTCGGCCACTCGACCGTCGTCATCGAGCTCGATGGCATCCGCCTGCTGACCGATCCGGTCACGCGCGCCCGGGTAGGTCCGCTGCGCCGCGTCGAACCCGTGCCGCCCCGTGACCGCCTGCGCGGGATCGACGCCGTGCTCATCTCGCACCTGCACTGGGATCATCTCGACGTGCCATCGCTGCGCGACCTCGGTCGCGACGTCCCGATCTTCGTCCCGGCCGGTTCGGGCTCGTGGGTCCGTGGCGTCGGCTTCGGCCATGTCCGCGAGCTGGCGGTCGGCGACGTGGCGGCCGTCGGCGGCGTCTCGGTCCGGGCGGTCCCGGCCGTCCATTCGGGGTTCCGGCCGCCGTTGGGGCCCACGGCCCCGCCGCTCGGGTTCGTGGTCCGCGGCAGCCAGACCGTCTACTTCGCCGGTGACACGGATCTCTTCGACGGGATGGGCGAGCTCGGTGAGCCGATCGACGTGGCGCTCCTGCCGGTCTGGGGCTGGGGGCCGACCCTCGGTCGCGGACTCCATCTCGACCCGATGCGGGCCGCCCGATCGCTGCGGATGATCAGGCCGCGGGCCGCCGTGCCCATCCATTGGGGGACATACTGGCCGCACGCACTCGGCCGGGTCTTTCCGGAACGACTCGTCGAGCCACCGGCGGCATTCGCGGAGTACGCCGCCGAGCTCGCGCCCGACGTGCGGACGATGCCGACGGCCGTCGGTGATGCGGTGGCGCTGGAGGGTTGACGATGGGGGAGTCCCGACCGCTGGTCTCCCGGTCCGGGCTGCGCCGGCTGGGGACAGCGGCGATCGTCTATGGCGTCGTCGGCATCGTCATCGCCGTCCTCGGACTGGTGGCGCTGTTCTGGGTGAACGGTCGGGTCGCCAATATCTCCGGCCAGATCGGAACCACCGTGGACCAGCTGGCGACGACCACCGAGCGGTCGGCCAAGGCCCTGCACGATGCGGCCGCCACGGCCGATTCGTTCTCGGTGACCCTGACGAGCACCACCGACGCGGTGGCGGCGACGTCCGCCAGCATCGAGGGGATCGCCTCCGACCTCACGGCGCTCCAGGACCAGTTGACGTCGTTCAGCATCCTCGGCCAGACACCGCTGACGTCGGCCGGGAACGCCGTCGGCCGGATCGCGGCCAGCCTCACCGGGATCGAGACCAGGCTCCAGGCCATCGGCGACAGCCTGGCCGGGAACACCGACAAGCTGGCCGCCAACGCGACCTCGCTCGACGCGCTCGGCGACAGCCTCGACACGCTCGCGGCTCGGCTTCGCTCGGGCACCATCGAGTCGTCGCTCGACGACCTGCAGAGCGTGCTGATGGTCACGTTCGTGGTCTTCGCGGCGTGGACGGCCGTGCCCGCTGTCGGGGCCCTGGCGTTCGGCGCCTGGTTGCGGCGGCAGTCGGCCGGGGTCTGAGCCGAGGTCTCAGCGCAGCTCGTTGATGCGGATGAGGTTGCCGGCGGGATCGCGGAAGGCGCAGTCGCGGATCCCCCACGGCTGCTCGGTCGGCTCCTCGACGACCTCGGCGCCACTGGCCTGCACCCGCTCGAAGATGCCGTCGAGGTCGGCCGTGGCCAGGATGATGATGGCGTAGCTGCCCTTGGCCATCATCTCCGCGATCGTGCGGCGCTCCTCGTCGGTGATGCCCGGGTCGGCGGCCGGCGGATGCAGGACGATGGACGTGCCGGGCTGGTTCGGGGGCCCGACCGTGATCCAGCGCATCCCGCCGTAGCCGACGTCGTTACGGACCTCGAAGCCGAGGGTGTCGCGATAGAAGGCCAGCGAGGCCTCCGGGTCGTCATGCGGGAGGAACGTCGAGTGGATCGTGATGTCCATGGCGGTCATGCTAGTTGCGGCTCGTCGACCGGCGCTTCTCGATTCCTGATCGGTCGGGTCACCTGCTTCGAGACGCATGACGGCATCTCCGCCGTCGGGCGAGCCGTCAGGCGCCGATAGGTGCTCGGTGGCACGCCGACCAGCTCGGTGAAGCGAGTGCTGAAGGTGCCCAGCGACGCGCAGCCGACCGCGAAGCAGACCTCGGTGACGTTGAGGTCGCCGCGACGCAGCAGCGCCATCGCGCGCTCGATGCGCCGCGTCATCAGGTAGCCGTACGGCGGCTCGCCGTAGGCGAGCTTGAACTCGCGGCTGAGGTGCCCGGCCGACATGTGCGCGCCTCGCGCGAGCGCCTCGACATCCAGTGGCTGCGCGTACTCCCGGTCGATCCGGTCGCGGACGCGACGCAGCCACGCAAGATCGCGCAGGTGCTGCTCCTCTGCGGGTGTGCTGGCCATCAGCCAGATGGTGCCACGTCCGGGGCGCGGTGTCCGCTGGCCGCAGGCTCAGGTACCGACGTAGGCCGCGAGGTGCTCGCCGGTGAGGGTGGAGCGGGCAGCGACGAGGTCGGCGGGCGTGCCCTCGAAGACGATCCGTCCTCCGTCGTGGCCGGCGCCAGGACCGATGTCGATGATCCAGTCGGCGCGCGCCATCACCGCCTGGTGGTGCGCGATGACGATCACCGACTTGCCCGAGTCGACCAGCCGGTCGAGCAATCCGAGCAGCTGCTCGATATCGGCGAGGTGGAGGCCGGTGGTCGGCTCGTCGAGGACGTAGATCCCGCCCTTCTCGGCCATCCGGGTGGCCAGCTTGAGCCGCTGCCGCTCGCCGCCGGACAACGACGGGAGGGGCTGGCCGAGCTTGAGGTAGCCGAGCCCGACGTCCTCGAGGCGCGCCAGGATCGTCGCGGCCGCGGGCGTCTTCGCGTCGCCGTCAGCGAAGAAGGCGTGCGCCTCGGCGACCGACAGGTCGAGCACCTCGGCGATATCGAGCCCGCCGAACCGCAGCTCCAGCACGGCGGCCTGGAACCGTTTGCCCCCGCAGTCCTCGCACGGCGTCACCACCGTCTCCATGAACCCGAGCTCGGTGTAGATCATCCCGTTGCCGTTGCACGTGGGGCAGGCACCTTCGGAGTTCGAGGAGAACAGTGCCGGCTTGACGTCGTTGGCTTTCGCGAACGCGGTGCGGATCGGGTCGAGCAGGCCCGTGTACGTCGCGGGGTTGCTCCGGCGCGAGCCGTGGATCGCGCCCTGGTCGATCGACACGACGCCCGCGCCCTCGGGGATCGACCCGTGCACGAGCGAGGATTTGCCGGACCCGGCCACGCCGGTCACGACACAGAGCACGCCGAGGGGGACGTCGACGTCGACGTCCTGCAGGTTGTGCGAGTCCGCGCCGCGGATCTCGAGCTGGCCGGTCGGCGTCCGGACCGCGTGCTTGAGCCCCGTCCGACGGTCGAGGTGACGGCCAGTGAGCGTGTCGGAGGCCTTCAGCCCCGGGACGGTCCCCTCGAAACAGATGGTGCCGCCGCCAATGCCGGCCCCGGGGCCGAGGTCGACAACGTGGTCGGCGATCACGATTGTCTCCGGCTTGTGCTCTACGACGAGCACGGTGTTGCCCTTGTCGCGCAGCTCGAGGAGCAGGGTGTTCATCCGCTGGATGTCGTGTGGGTGGAGCCCGATCGTCGGCTCATCGAAGACATAGGTGACGTCGGTCAGCGCGGACCCGATGTGCCGGACCATCTTGGTGCGCTGCGCCTCGCCCCCGGACAGGGTCCCCGATGGGCGGTCGAGGGATAGGTAGCCCAGGCCGATATCGACGAACGAGTCGAAGAGGTGGAGCAGGTTGGCGACCAGCGGCGCCACGCCCTTGTCGTCGACGCCGCGCAGCCACTCGGCCGCGTCGGTGACCTGCAGCGCGCAGACATCGGCGATGCCGAGGCCGTTGATCTTCGAGGATCGCGCCGCCTCGTTCAGCCGGCTGCCGTCGCAGGCCGGACACGTCTTGAAGACGGCGGCCCGCTCCACGAACGCCCTGATGTGGGGCTGCAGCGAGTCGACGTCCTTGCTGAACATCGACTTGCGGATCTTCGGGATCAGACCGTCGTAGGAGACGTTGATGCCCTTGGCCTTGATCTTGACCGTCTGCTTGTAGAGCAGGTCGTGGCGTTCCCTCTCGGAGTAGTCCTTGATCGGCTTCGCCGGGTCGAAGAACCCGGACTCGATGAAGGTCGCCACCATCCAGCCGTCCGCGGTGTACCCCGGCACGAGGATGGCACCCTCGGCGAGTGACTTCGATTCGTCGAGGATGACGGACAGGTCGAGGTCGGAAATGGTGCCCCGTCCCTCGCACTCGGCACACATCCCGCCGAGGTAGACGGCGTCCTGGACGATCTTCTTCTCGCCCCTGGGGCCGGTCATGACGCCGCTCGCCCGGGTGGTGGGGATGTTGAAGGAGAACGCCGTCGGTCCGCCGATGTAGGGCTTGCCGAGCCGGCTGAACAGGCTCCGGAGCATGGCGTTGGCGTCGGTGACGGTGCCAAGCGTCGAGCGCTGGTTCGCACCGAGGCGCTCCTGGTCGACGATGATCGCGGTCGTCAGCCCGTCGAGCACGTCTACGTCGGGCCGGGCAAGGGTCGGCATGAACACCTGGACGAACGTCGAGTATGTCTCGTCGATCAACCGTCGCGACTCGGCAGCGATCGTGTCGAAGACGAGCGAGCTCTTGCCCGAGCCGGAGACGCCGGTGAACACGGTCAGCCGGCGCTTCGGGATCTGGATGCTGATGTCCTTGAGGTTGTTGACGCGCGCGCCCTGCACGCGGATCAGATCGTGGCTGTCCGCGACGGGCAGCGGAGGCGGCTGCACCTCTGTCCTCGTGGCGATGGTCAGCTCGCCGCTTTCTTGACGAGCGCTGCGATCGTCGTCTCGCCCGCGGCAGTCAACTCCGTGAGCGCCCAGGAGGTCGGCCACATGGCTCCATCATCGAGGTTGGCGGTCTCCTCGAACCCGAACGTCGCGTACCTCGACTTGAACTTGTCCGCAGCCTTGAAGAAGCACACCAGCTTGCCGTCCTTGGCATATGCGGGCATGCCGTACCAGGTCTTCGGCGAGAGCTCTGGCGCGGTTGCCGTGATGATGGCGTGGATGCGCTCGGCCATGACGCGGTCGGGTTCCGGCATCTCGGCGATCTTCGCGAGCAGGTCGCGTTCCCCTTCGACCCTGTCTGCGTCGCGACGCGACTCCGCCTTCAGCTCGCGGGCACGCTCCCGCATCGCGGCCTTCTCATCGGCGGAGAAGCCCTTGGAGTCGTTGTTCGCGGTGGTGCCCTTGGGGGACTTCTGTGTGGCGTTCATCGCGGGATCCTCCCTGGTGCGTGGAGACTCAACGGTCCTGGATCAGCCCGAGGACATTGCCATCGGGGTCGGCGACGGTGGCCACGAGGCGGCCGCCACCGACGTCGTGCGCGGGCTCCTTCACGGTGGCACCCGCGGCGGTCACCTCGGCCAGTTTCGCCTCGATGTCCGATACGTGCCAGTAGGCGACCGGTGCGGTCATGCCCTGCGGTCCGCCGCCCGGCACCAGCCCGATCTGCTGGCCCTCGGCTTCGAACCCGACGTAGTAGGGCCCGTCGGTCTGCGGCGGGACGCCGAGCAGGGCGGCGTACACGGGCCTGGCGACGGCCAGGTCGGACACGGGATGCAGGACGGTCTTGATCCCCTGGGTGGAAGAGCCGCTCATGATCACTCCTGGATGCGCTGGTGGATCGGGATGTCGATGCCGGTCATGCTACCGGCGGTTCGATGATCGACGCTTCTCGATTCCTGACCGGTGTTGGTGTCGACAGGGCATGGCGGTGACGATCGGGCGCACCATACTCAGCGGGGCGTCAGTGGAGGGATCCGTTGGACAGGATCGGCGCGGCCGTCTGGGCGACCGGACGGGCGGGGAAGGTCATCGTGGAAGCCGGGTTGATCCGGCCATGGCTCGAGTTCCGGGGCGGGATCGTGTACAGCCCGGCCAAGGAGGGGATGGACCTCGGCGAGGCCTGCGGGCTCGATGTCCGGCTCGGAGCTCGGGTGTCCGCCGACGTCGACGCCGTCCTCGCTCGCCCGGACATCGATGTCGTCTTCTACGCGGGGATCGGGACGCCGGCCGAGGTCGCCGCCGCGTGCCTGCGGGCCAACCGGGCGGGCAAGGACGCGATCACCGTCGCCGGACTCGTCCACCCGGCGACGAGTCTCGGAGCGTCGGCCGCAGCCGAGCTCGATGCCGGCGCCCGGGCGGCGGGCCAGCGGATCGTGGGTACCGGCCTGTGGGACTACCTGACCATCACGCTGCCCCTGGCGTCGCTCTCGAACGTGCTGACCTTCGACGAGGTCCGGCTGGAGCGCGTGGCCGACACGTCGTTGTGGGGGCACGGGATCCTGCGCGACGAAGGGATCGGCGGCCCGCCCGAGGCGTCCGGTGGCGGGTTCATGATGCGCAACTTCCTGGTCGAGGCGATGATGCTGCTGGCCGAGTCGTGCGGCCTGGAGATCGATCCGCCCGAGTTCGAGAGCGTGCCGATCCTCTCGGATGTGCATCGCGAGCGTGCCGGATACGTCGTCGAGCCGGGGACCGTGTGCGGCCACGATCGACGTCTGTCCGCCAACGTTCGCGGCGGAGGTCGGCTCGTCTCGATGTGGCGCGGCCGGTTCGACCTGCAGCCGGACCGCGACGGCATGGAGGGCTCGGCCCGGGTGGTGGTGGCGGGTGATCCGGCGTTCGAGACGATCGTTCGGGGCGACATCTTCCTCGACACCTATCCGCCGACCGGCGTTCGGGCGATGGCTGCGGTTCGGCCGCTCCTGGCCCTCAGGCCCGGCCTGCACACGATCGACCAGCTGGCGCCCTGGCCCGGCTTCCGCTGAGGCCCCCCGCGCTTCCGTCAGGCCCCGGCCGGTCGGCGGCGAGGCCCGGCCGTCGGCGTCAGGGGCCCGGCCGTCAGCCGAGCAGTTCGCGCTCGCTGACCAACAGGCCGCGCTCGGCCAGGGCGGCCCGGAACGCCCCCGGGTCGAAGGCGGCCTCGGGCGGGTGGACGCCGGGCGGGCCGCCACGGGCGACGAGGTCGGCGGCGATCGCGGCGACGGTCCCGGTGATGGCGGATGACGCCGAACGACCGACTCGCTCCACGGCGAAGTCGTAGACCACGGTCACGCGTTCTCCGGCCCGGATACCCTCGACCCGGACCTGCTTGACGTTCGCGCTCCGGTCGGTCGGGCCGATGCCGCGTCGACCGATGTACGCGGCCGCGAACCGAGCCGGCGAGATCGCGACACCGTCGAGCTCGAACGGCGCCTCGCGATCGAAGCCGAGTTCGAGGAGCACCCGGATCCGGTCGGTCTCGTCGGCGGGATAGCCGACCTTGAACACGACATCGCGAACGTCGATCGAGCGGGGCAGCGTGACCGGCTCGGGGTGCGGGACGAGATGGACGTGCTGCTCGCCGTACGGCTCCGGGAAGGTGATCGCCTCGTCGCCGGAGAACGATGGATGCTCGACGAGCGCCCCGTCCTCGAGGACGACCGAGGTGCCGGTGCTCGCGTCGAATCGGGTCACGACGATGCCGGGCGAGGTCCACATCGGGTGGGTGATGTACGAGTACAGGCGGATGGCCGTGACCGTCTCCAGCCTGTCGGCGCCGAGGCGGGCAAGGATGTTGGTCAGGCCTGGCGCCACGCCGCAGCCCGGCACGATCCGACAGCCCGCTCCGACGGCCCGTTCGTGTCGTTCGAGCTGTTGGAGCGTCTCCGGGTAGTACGAGCCGAGGTCCACGAGGTGGACGCCGGCGGCGATCGCGGCGTCGGTGACGGGGACGTTGTGGCGCATGTACGTCGCGTTCAGCACGACATCGGTGGCGGCAAGGGCGGTGGCCAGCGAAGTCGGGTCCTCGACATCGACTCGAACGACCCGCTGGGGCGCACCGAGTCGCCGGAGGAGGGCGGTCGCCGCGTCCGGACGGATGTCGCCGACACGCACCTCGTGGTCCGTCCGTTCGATCAGGTCCGCGACCGCGGCCGAGCCCATCTCGCCCGACCCGCCGAGGACGAGGATCCGGCTCACGCGCTCACCAGTGCGTCGGCTCGCCGACGACGATGGGGTCGAGCTGTCGCCCGAACCGGCACTCGCTGATGTCGAAGGACGGCTCCTGCCCGGCGATGAGCTCGCTCAGGACGCGTCCGGTGACCGGGCCGGCCGTGTTCCCGAAGGCGTGACCGGCGCCCACGAACAGGCCGGGCATGACCTCATCGATGACCGGTGCCTGGTCAGACGTGAACGGGAGATGGCCGGCCCAGGCACGGGTGATCGGGACGTTCCGAAGCGATGGGTAGTCCCGGGCGAAGCCGTCGGCGATCTGGGCCAGACCGGCCAAGGTCGGGTGCGGGTCCAGGCGTGGGCCGGATAGGCCGGCCCCGATGACGTTCCTGGAGGGCGGCGTAGACCAGGCCGCTGACGGCTGCGACGGCGAGCTCGGGGTCGACGGGGTGGAACTGGCCGGCGGCGGTGCCGTCGGCCACTACGCGGGCCACTGCGTTGCGCCACGCCCGCGCCTGCCTCGCGGCCGACGGGTACCGGTGGCCGTCCGCATCGCGCATGCCGACCACGAACCACAGGTCGAACGGTCCGGTGATGAGGCGTTCGACGTGCTGGGCGACGAGGGAGTGGAGGCGACGGGCGGGCGTGCCGGGCCCGGTGGCCGACGCCGTGGCGAACGCGGCCGACTTGTCGACGACGTAGTCGAGCAGGGCGCGCACGATGTCGTCGAGGCCGGCGAAGTGGTAGTAGATCGACGGCGGGCTGACGCCGATCGCCTCGGCCACGTCGGTGATCCGCGTCGCCCCGACGCCCTGGCGGGAGAACAGGCGGGCCGCGGCGACGAGGATCTCCTCCTTCGGCTCGAGCGTGCTGACTCGACCGTCGGCCCGGGGACGTCCCCACCGTCGCGGGTGGGTCGCCTGCCGTGGCGTCTCCTGCTGCGGCATCACACGTCGAGCGGAACGAGGCGGGCGGGAAGGTCGTCGATCACGCGCACCAGCGCGTTGGGCGACCGGACGACGGGGCCGGTGATCTCGATCGTGGCCACCCGGTCGGCCATCCGCTCGAGGAACACGTTGATCAGCAGGCGGGCGAGGTGGGCGCCGAGGCACACGTGGATGCCGGTCGTGAAGCTGACGTGGTCGGCATCGGCGAAGCCGCGGGGGAAGCGGTCGATCCGGTACGAGTCGGGTCGTCGTACTGGCGCTCGTCGTGGTTGGCCGAGCCGTACAGGAGGAGGACCTTGGCGTCGGCCGGGACCGCGGTGCCGGCGACGTCGACGTCTCGGGTGGTGTGGCGGAACAGCCCGGTGACCGGCGAGATGTAGCGCAGCACCTCCTCGACCGCGCTCGGGCGGAGGTCTGGCTCGACTCGGAGCCGGTCGAGGATCTCCGGTTCCCGGGCCAGCAGGAGCACGAGGGTGGAGAGCAGCTGCGCGGTCGTCTCGTTGCCGCCGGTCGCCAGCAGCACCTCGTAGGACGACTCTCCTCGAACGGCAGCCGGTACCCGCCGGGACAGGCTCGAACAGCTGGTTGGTCAGTCTCGCCGCGCCGGGCACTCGCCGCGACCAGTGCGCCGCGCGCGCCGTTCCTCGACGAACTCGACGAAGTAGCGGCCGAACTCGCTCACCGCGGCCGATCACCTCGGGCCTGAAGTCGCCGGCCATGCCCAGCGAGCCTGCGGTGGCACCGTCCTTGATCGGGGGCAGGTCGGCGTCGGGGATGCCCATCATCCCGCCGACGAAGCGCGACAGGTACGGGTTGGCGACGGCCTCGGCGAAGTTGACCTCGCCCGCGGCGAAGGCGTCGTCGAGCAGGCGTCGAGCAGCACCCCGACGGCCCCGGCGTGGGCACCGGCAGCCGGCGAGAAGAACGGTGCGGTCAGCCGGCGCAGCTCGGTGTGGTCCGGCGGGTCGAGGGTGGTCAGCGCCAAGCCCGCGACGCGGGTCGCGGCAGTACCCGACGCTCTCGTCTGGGAGAACGTCACGGGATTGCGCGCGGCGGCGACGACGTCGTCGTAGCGTGACACCGCCCAGATGTCCTCGCTGTCGACGTGGAAGCCGGCGCGTGTTGGCGGAGCCAGCGAAAGGCCGGGTAAGGGTCGTCGATCAGCTCGGGCAGGTGGGGCGTGAAATGCTCCCAACCGCCGACCGTGGTGGTCGACGAGCGTTCGTCCATGCTCCCCCTTCGACCTCAGCCAAGAGTTTAGCACGAATACCTAAGGCGACATCAATATTACGAAGCCGGCGCCAGATCGAGACGGGGTCGGGGTGAGCGGTCGCGTCGCCGTGTTGGCGGCGCAGGATGGTGACGAACTCGGGCGGTCTCGTACAAGCCGCAGCCCTCGCTTGGTCTGGAAGCGGCAGTCGACTCGAGCGGCCCGGTGCAATGACCGTTGCCGGCGGACGATGCCGCCGGAAAAGCAGGGCGATCAGTGCTGCCGGGCGTTGTCGGAGCAGTCGAAGTGTCGGCTTCGGCGGCTCCGGTGGCGGTGAGGTACTGCTCGGTGACGCTGCTGTCAGCAGTCATTGCTGAAGTATCGACGCTGGCCGCGTTCTCCTCGAGGATCCTGCTCCACGCTCAACTCCTGCATGTCGATGATCCCCGGTGCCTTCCACTCGGGTGGTGCATGCCGGAGATGTCTCACTCGGTGTCGCCACGGAGGGCTCAGACGTCGGAGGAACTGCAGCGGCGCCAGGGGCTACTTCAGCTCACCGCAAACCCGCTACTCACCGATCGTGCGGTCTCGCATCCCCACGGGACATGTCCGTGCCACGTGACGGCACGGACATGTCACGCCTTGTTTCAACAATGCCCCGCTCCCAGCGGGCATTTCCCCAAAGAAAGGACACTTCATGTCAAACCTCCCCAACCGGTCGGGGCGTGCCCCGCGCCGCCTGGCCACCGCCGCAACGGCGCTCGTGGCTGCCGGCACGACGCTCGCGCTCACCTCCACGACCGCCTCAGCCTGGTCTTTTCCGTCCGTGTGCACAGGAAACTCGCAGCATGCCATCTGCCTTGAGGGGTACGCGCCGGGCAACCACATGATCCAGGTCCACGTGGGCATCGACGTGTACATGAGCCGCCAAGACGCCGAACGCATCCTCGCCCAGACCGGCAGCGCGTTCACGGCGGCGCTGATGGGTGACGACCCCGTTTACGACAACTTCCTGACCTGGTTGGATCTCACGCGGGAATTTCCATCGGATGTCGGCCTCTCGGCCGAGTTCGACGAGCTGATCCCCGCATCGCTCCTCAATGAGGACAGCGGCCCATTCGACACCGACGAGGTCTACGCCCGGGTCTCGCTCTGGGACGCCCGCGCAGGCAACCGAGTCTTCAACAGCGCCAATTGGAACATCCACTTCGAGTCCCAGTAGAAGCAAGAGACGGTCGCGCCGGCTTGACCTCGAGGCCCGGCACCGCGCCGACATGGGACATCTCCGCGGCACAAATCGCGACGACTCCTGCCTCGGGCCACCCGGTCCGCGGGGAGCTTCGGCCAGTCGAGTTACAACAGCCGGGTCTTGCTGACGGGCGGCTCCGAGCTCGATATTCGGTGATGGAGAAACTTCAAAGCTGGCGTCGTCAGCGCCTGAACGGCGCACGTCACCGCCAGCACTCACGTGTTGAGAGTACGGCGGGCCCGCGTCCGCTCGAGAGGACGACGTCTCCTATGGGGCCCGCCTTTCGCTGCCGCGGAGAGCGCGCCGGCCCGCCGTGTCAGCCCCGACGCCTTCGCGGTCGCCTCGATCGCAGAGGTTGCGGACGCGAATCATGCAGCCTCTCCCGAGCGGCATGAGCCCTCTTGCACCTGGCTCAACTATCTGAACGGTTCTGGAGCTCTGTACCTGGCGGGCCGGACTGCGATGGCAAGGCCGTCGCACTCCACATCAGATGGGGCCATGGCGCCGTCGACGGAGCCCGTTGGTGACGAGCAGTGCCCCGGCGGCGAGGAGAGTGGTTGCCACCACGACGGCGGTCTGCATGCCGGATGAGCCGGTGCTGGGAAGCAGGCGTAGATCGCATGTGTTCGTGACGGCGCCGGCGGCTCGATCGACGCCAAGGCCGACGCCGTCGCTGCTGTCGCCGTCGGGCTGGCCGGACGTGTCGGCCATCGTGACGGCCGCCCCTCGTGCGTCGTGCTCCGTGACGGCGCAGCGGGAACCGCTCAGGACCGTCATCGAGTGGGCCGCCTCGTTCCCGGACTAGCGCTTCGAACTGCGGACCAAGATCGCGGAGGACGAACTCGTCGCCGCGGGCATGCGATACCGCGGCACCTTCACCGGACGCCCGCGACCGTCGACGAGATCGTCATCTTTCGAATCCGCGACGGCACGGTCACCGACGCCTGGGAGGTCACGACGAATGCAGCTGTGGAGACAACCTGACCGAGCAACGTCTGAAAGTGCGGTCTTGTCCGCCCTCCGAGGTGGCACAGAGATCGCGGGCAGCACGTGTCAAGTACGACGGGCGTCGTCGCGCCATTGAGGTTCGACGGTACCTGTTCGGCCGCTCCGCTCACCCAGGCCCGGCTCGGTGATGACGCCCACGCAGGTGCCGGTGTTTCAAGGACAGGGGTCTGGCGATGCGGGGTAACCGCTGGCGGCTGGCAGGAGAGCTTCCGGCGTTGGTTGCGAGTCAGCTGCTCGGTGTGGGTTCTGGGCATGTCCGGGGGAAGGCACTCGCAGCGATGGAGCGAGGGACCGCCGTCGCCGCCTTGACGAGCTTCGGGCGGGTTTGAGGTGGTCGGCGCACCGAGATCCAGCTCACCCACTTGACGGAGCGGGGGCTGATCGTCCGGCGACCGCCCGTCGCCCGGCCTCGGAGGGAGACGAGGCCGGGCTGACGGGGGCGTCATGTCCACGGGTGGGGCGGATGTGGCGGGATTCCGCGAGCGAGGTGCGCGCGACACGGGGTGAGCGAACGGATTTGGCAGTGGCGTCGCGTCGGGCGGCATCTGGTCGCTTCCAGTCCGGGAGCGCCGCCAGGGTCCGGGGCGACGGGGCCTACCCGCTTGACAGTACCACCGAGGACGCTGGCCTGTTGGAGATCGACGAGGTCAATGCCTGTCCCGTCCGCAGTGAGTATCGCTCGCCTTGCAAGCGCTCTGCGCCGGAGGTTCGACGATCATCCCGCGAGTGGTACGCAGCCGGCGCGGGTTGTCGATCCGTTCGGGCGACGGAGGCGCCGATGGCTGGTTCGTCGGATCGTGGCCCCGGGGAGGCGCGATGCGTGATCGGTCGAACGACGAGCGACTCGCTGCTGGCTCAGTCATTCGTCGCACTCGATTCGATGTGCACGTCGATCGGCGCCGGGGTGGCGATCGTGAGGAGCGAGCTGGACGCGAGCACGGCGCCGCGATTCGCGGGTGGAGCTGGATCGGCTCGCGGATGACGGCGGGGTCGTCCGTCTCGACTGCTCGGACCTCGGGTCCTGGGGCGGCTGGCATCAACGTGCTCTTTGCTGTCGTCCGCAGGCTCGCTGTCCAGGGCCGGCTGGTCATCTACGACTCCTCGCCATGGTCGCTCGAATCATCGACATCACGGGCCTCGACCACCTCGTGGACGTCACCGTGAGCCGAGTCATCACCGCACCGCACGTGGCGTGCGCGAACACGAAGGCCTGCTCGAGCAGGGCCCTCGTCTCCCGGCCGGTCGCAGGCAGGGCGACGCCGACTGTTGACGTCACGCTTCGGGCCTCGTCGAGGAGCTGGGTCGGTCGAGATGGCGTCCATGTCGTCGAGCCGGGTGGTGTCCGGGTCCCCCGTGGTGCGGAGAAGTGCAAGAGGTCTGATAGCGGCCCGACCGGTGCCCCGAGCTGTTCGAGTGACCACTCCGACGCGCTGGGGTGAGGGTGGGACGCGAACGAGTGGATCGCGGCCGCGCCGACGTCAGGTCAGGAACACGCCGTTGCGCTCGTGGCCGATCTGGGCGTAGCCGAGCGGCGCCGAGCTTCCGTCGCGTTCGCGGAGAGCCGAATTACCCCACTCTCCTGAACACGTGAAAGTCGACACGGCGCGGCCGATCCGCGGGGGCTAGGTGAGGTTGTTGGTGGTCATGCCGAAGTGTGGTGCGGCGCTACGAGAACGACGCGAACGAACGACCACCGATCACCGAGTACGGTCGGTCCCATCGCGGTGTTCCGGGCTCGACGTGGTCACGCGTCGCTGCACGCCCGCCTGTCCTCGTGGAGTCGTGGACGAGGACAGCCGGGTGAGAGTCGACGGCTTGTGTCTCGGCCGAGGGGAGAAGGCGGGCGGCCGATCTCGCGGCGCCAGGCGATCGTGCGTCGCGGTGTCCAGGCCGAGCACTACGGCGACAGCGGTCCGCCGTTGGAGAGACGCTGGTCGGCCGGTCCTGGACGATGCTGACGGTGCACAGTGCACCCGTCCCTGACTGGGCGGGCGGTCGACTGGAGAACACGACGGCGCCAAGCTATGAACCGTTCCTCAGCCCACCGACGTGCCATGAGCCGGTGGCCGGCATGACCGTCACTGCGTGGGGCGCGGAGCAGCTCGCGGAACGGGCGGCGTGGGCCAGTTCGGCTGGAGGCGATCGAGGTGCGCGATGGGTGTTGCGGGCTCGACGTCGTGCTCCCCTCTCAGGCCACGCCACCTGCAGCCCGCGCAGTTGCGGAGGTGGTGACCGGTGCCATCCACCGCGAGGGTCGCCCTCGGGGCGCCTGGCGGATCCTGAGCTCGTCCGCTGAGGGAGGGTGCTTGATGACCACGATCCGTCACCCGGCTATCGCTGTTGCCTCGACGGGGGTGCGTCGAGGGCGGCGCGCAACGCTTCGTGACGCGGCGCCGGAGCGCTCGGACATCGCCCGTTGGGGTCGGCTTCCGATCGTCGGTGGCGACGAGGTCCAGCTCGGCTTGACCGTGGCGGGTCGGTGCGGTGCCGCCGACGAGGATGCCGGCGCCACTGGCGCGAGGGTCGCCCAAGTCGCGGCTGTTCGGCTCCACGAGACGACCAACTGCGACGCCGGAGCAATTCGTCGCCGGGCTCACCGACTTCGGTCCCGGCCGCTCCAAGCTCTTCGCCAACAGCGCCGACGACGACCTCCAGGTCCACAGCAAGAGCGCCGACCAGGCCGACGTCACCGAGGGCTCGCGCGGCACCTGGGAACGCCTGCACTACGACTGGTCCGATCCCCGCCGCGTCGTCCTCACGACCACCGACTCGAACACGTGGGCGAACAGCTCGACCCACACCTACACGTTGACGTCGCGCCCCGACGGGAAGACGGACGTGGACGTGGTCGTCGTACGGCACGGCAAGAACTTGAAGGGTCACGTCCTCGCAGCCCTCTTCACGATCATCGGCAAGCGCTTCTTGGGGAAAGCGTTCAACAACACCATCAAGGCGATCGAAGCCCGGAACTACGGGGCGAGCCCCACCGAAATGGCGTAAGAACGAGCGTCGATAGGCGGCTTCGCTGGCGGGGGGTCCGGTGAGCTGCAGAGGCCCGCTCTCGCCGGACGTTTAGGCCAAGACGCCGTGCCGTGGCCGACAAGGGAAGAGCGAAGGACGGCTGCGCGTCGAGGTGAGTTCGGTCGTCGTGAATGACCTTCACCCGGTCGTCGTCCCACAGCGGACAAACATCACGTCGCCCTCATCTTCTGGCAGCGGCGAGCTCCTGATCACGTCGCGTTCGTGATCGACTGAAGCACGCAACAACCACTCACCTCGCTCACAGAGCCCTCCCCCGAACCGTGCCGCGTGAGACCTCCGGCGTCGAGGGCAGTTGAGCATCCCGTGCTGGCGCTGGCGCGGTGATTCGGTGGCGATGCTCGGTCGTGTGTCGGGTGCTACGCCGAGCTGGAGCGGGACCAGAGGTTGACGTCGGCGTCGGTGGCGTGACCGGTCGATCTCGGCCAGCTCGTCGTCGGTGAGGTCGAGGTCGGTCCAGCGCGGCGACGTTGTCGTCGAGCTGGGCGACGCTGCTCGCGCCGATCACCAGCGAGGTCATCCGCGGGTCGCGCAGCGCCCAGGCCAGGGCGAGCTGGGCGAGGGTCTGGCCGCGTCGCGCGGCCACCTCGTTGAGCGCCCGGACACGGGCGAGGCGGTCGTCGGTGAGCATCTCGCGGCCCATCGCGCCACCCGTGGCGACCCGCGAGCCGGCGGGCACGCCGTCGAGGTAGCGGTCGGTCAGCAGGCCCTGGGCCAGCGGCGAGAAGGCGATGCATCCGGCGCCGACCTCCTCCAGCGTGTCGAGCAGCCGGTCGTCCTCGATCCAGCGGTTGATCATCGAGTACGACGGCTGCGAGATGAGCAGCGGCGTGCCGAGCTCGCGCAGGATCGCCGCCGCCTGCCGCGTCCGCTCGGAGTTGTACGAGGAGATCCCCACGTACAGCGCCCGACCGGAGCGCACCGCGGTGTCCAGCGCGCCCATCGTCTCCTCCAGCGGCGTGTCCGGGTCGAACCGATGGGAGTAGAAGATGTCGACGTAGTCCAGGCCCATCCGCGCCAGCGACTGGTCGAGCGACGCCAGCAGGTACTTGCGCGAGCCCCACTCGCCGTACGGTCCGGGCCACATGTCGTAGCCGGCCTTGGTCGAGATCACCAGCTCGTCGCGGTACGGCCGCAGGTCGTCGGCGAGCATCCGCCCGAAGTTGATCTCGGCGGCGCCGTACGGCGGGCCGTAGTTGTTGGCCAGGTCGAAGTGGGTGATCCCGACGTCGAAGGCCCGCCGGACGATCGCCCGCTGCGTCTCGTACGGCCGGTCGTGGCCGAAGTTGTGCCACAGCCCCAGCGACAGCGCGGGCAGCTTGAGCCCGCTGCGCCCGCAGCGCCGGTACTGCATCGAGTCGTAGCGGTCGCTCGCCGCGGTGTACACGATCTCGGTCACCAAACCCAGCGTACGAGATCCAACCCCATCAGGACGCCGTCCGGCGGTTCAGTGGCGCGCCTGTCACGGGCATTGGGTGCGGCCACAGCAGTGACGGCGGACTGGTGGTAGCTCTTGTCGGGCAGATCGGAGGTCAGGTGCGGGCACATGGCCCGTCCCGGTCGCAGCCAGCCGGCGAGACACCCGCCCCGTCACGCTGCCCGACCATTCGGCCAAGGCTCGCCGCCCCCGCCGGCGAGAAGACCAGATGCGCCCACGGATCATCCGCAGCACGCTCCGCCGGTGGCTTCAGGCGCTCGAGGGCACCGGCCATGGAGACAGCTCCACGGTCATGCTCGGCCGCGAGTGGACCGTGGGCGAAACGGCCGAACGGCCGCGGCGAATCACCGATCATGCCTGCCACGAGGATCAACCGACCGACCACCCTCAGACCAACCGTTCCAAATGGGACGGCACGTCGCGCCGCAACGCCCCCCACACCGTCATGCCGTCGGAGCCCCGACATACCTCCTGCTGTGGCGCTGTCAATGAGACTCCGTGCGGTCCGCGCTTCGGGGTCTGCCCGAGGAGCCCTCCCTGGTGGGGTCGGTGGCACTGTCATGACCGGTCACCGAGGTGTCCGGCCAGTCGGCGGGTGAAGGCCGGGTCGGAGAGCGACTGGACGGTGACGTCGTACCAGCCAAACCATCGTCCCGTCGGCGTGACCAGGCGCCAGTGCTCGCCCCGTCGGAGCACACGGAACCGGTGCCGGCCTGTGTATCCGTCGGCGACCTGCACCGGCGCCGGCCGATCGCCGAGGTTGCTGATGGTGATGCGGAGGTCGTGGCGGTCGTCGGCGACGACGACGTCCAGCTACGCGGCGTCCTTCGAGCGTCGACCCGTGATGTGTCGACAGAACCCGTTGGGGCCATGCACGTCGAGGTCGTAGTCGCCGGTGCCCCCCATCGACCGTCGAGGCGCTTGCGTGGTTCGACGGTGTAGGTCGCGGGGCATGACTCGGGTCGGTCGACCAGACCTGGAACACGCACGTCTCAGCGCCGTGGTTGTCGGAGTCGATGCGCACCGCGCCGTCGGCTTGGACGGGATCGCCGTCGCCTCCATCGCGTACGGCAGTGGGCGGGCGGGACGGATGCCGTGCTCCTCGGGCGGGTAGAGCCTGGTCGGCGGGGGCGACGATGTCGAAGTCGGGGTAGCGGTCGGTGTTCGGGGGTGCGCCGCGGTGGCCCAACAAGCTGACCGGCACTACCCGCCCGAGGGCGCCGCCTGCGGACAGCGGGCGTTCGAGCGCGTCGCGGTCCCAGTCGGGCGGTGTCGGCGGCGGCGGCGTACGTGGTGTGGAGGAATCGAGCAGCACGGCGTCGGGATCGGCCGCCGTGCGCACGACCTCGTAGGGCAGCACGAACTCGCCGAGCGCCTCGTCGTAGTGGGCGTCGGCGGGCGCGACGCGGCGGTCCCGGTAGCCGTCGGGCTCGGGGTAGGCGTAGGAGTAGAAGACGCCCTCGCCGTCGGCGCCCGGGCCAGTAGCCGGCGCTGCTCACCTCGTGCGAGTACGCCTCGTGCATCACGTGCGGGCCGCAGTTGGGCGCACCGCCGGGGTGCGGCGGCGCGGGGCGGCCGGAGAAGCGGGTGACGGCGAGGTCGAGCGCGCCCCAGAACAGGTGCACCGGGCTGACCTTGCCGACGAACTCGGACGCGGAACTGCTCGAACACCCGGTCGATCTGGACGAGCGCGCGCCAGAAGCGCGGTGGCCTGGTCCGCGTCGTAGGCGGTGTGGACGTGGTCGTCGTCGAACGGGATCGCGTCGGGGATCTCGACGGGCATCGTCCAGATCGAGGTCGACAGGCCGAGCTCGTCGAGCATCGCCATGACAGCTGGCGTAGAAGTCGGCGACCGGGCTCGGGCTCGAGCGCCATCGTGCGCCGCTGGCCGTCGGTGACCGTGATGTCGAGTCGGTGCTCGATGAAGTCGAAGTCGATCTGGAAGCCGCGGTCGTCGGCGGGGATCAGCGACGTCGTCAGCCCGCGTGCGGTGACGTACAGCGGCACGTTCCACCAGTGGATCATCATCGGCGTGCGGGCGAGGCGGACCTTGCCGACGACCTGCGTCCACAGCTGCAACGTGTCGCGGGTGGGCTGCCATTCGGCGACGGGCAGCGCCGGCCATGCGCTCATCGACGAAGGTTGCCAC
>CAWHYQ010000007.1:0-67982 GCA_963833705.1 uncultured Chloroflexia bacterium
CTCGGGGTACGCGTACGCGACCGCGGCAAGGTACGGGTCGATGTGGACGGTCTCGCTCCCGATGGCGGCGAGGGCGGTCGGTTCGAGCTGGTATCGGTTCCGCAGTCCCTCCTGCGCGTGCTTGGCGGCCGCCTCCCCTCGCCCTGGCACGAACGTGTCCCTGACCTCGGCGAGCATGGAGCGGGCGGATCCGACGACGTCGAGATAGAGTCGGGGTTCGATGGCCGAAGAGCCAGCGAACGCGATACCGACGCGAGGGCGGCGACCAGCCACGTCCGACGGTCGATTCCCCGCAGCGAACGGGAACATCGCCACGATGGTGGTCGCGAACACGATGGCCGCATGCTCCCGAACGACGATAGTCTTCCACATCGCGAAGCCGAAGACGACGGCGAGCACGGCCAGACCGATCCGTCTGCGTCGGGGCCAATGCGCGGCTGCTCTCCAGCCCAGCCAGATCAGGATCCCCGTCGCGGCGACCAGCGCGAGGAAAGAGCCAACCGCGCGTCGCCGCGGGATCGGTTCCCATCGCCTCGCCATATCCCGCGACGACCTGGTACAGGCCGAGGGCGAAGGCGCCGAGATCCGAAGCTGCTGGCCCGTCGCCAACCACATGCCCAGCCCCGTCAGCACAGCCACCCCGACATAGACGCGGCCCTCCCACCAGGGCCGGCTGATCGTGGCGATCGTCACCGCGCCCATGAGGCCCACGAAGATACCGACGTTGAACTTGCCCAACGCGGACAGACCAGCGAGGACCCCGGCGATCGCGGCCAACGCGAGGGTCGGCCACGGGATGCGATCGGCGAGCGCTTCCACGCACCACACGAAGATCAGCGCCTCGGACGCCTCGAACGTCGGAAGGTAGAGGAAGATCCGCGCGACCAGCAGCGTCACCAGCCCCGCCGCCCATAGCGGGAGGATCCGTCTCGCCTCGAACAGCATCGTGCCGATGAGCGCGAACCAGATGGCCATCGATGCGATGAGCGCCAACGCGCTCGTTCGTCGACATACGGGTGGGGGAAGCCGAAGGAAGCCGAGCGGGCCATAGGAGAAGACGATCTGGACGCCCTGTCGGAGGCCCAACCCCGCGGCGAGGTGGAGCGCGATCTGCCAGCTGCTGTCGAGGGTCGCCCTGATGGGGCTGTTCGGGATCGGCCGACGAAACCGTACCACCAGCAGGCCGATCAGGACGGCACAGGGCGCCGCCACGAGGAGTGCGGCCGGCGCGTGTCCAGCGAGTCGGTGGGTGGCGCTGGTCATCGATCGTACCAGAAGCCGGCGACTTCGACGCGAGCGTCGCGACCACGCCCTGGTGACCTTGTCGAGTGCCGACACCACATCGCCAAGGTCGGCGTCCGTCATGCCCGCATGCAACGGCAGGGTGAGCAGCCGCTCGTAGGCGTCCTCGGCGACCGGACTCGACAGGCCGGGGAACCGCTCTCGATAGAAGGGATGGGTGTGAACGGGGATGTAGTGGACATTGACCCCGATGCCCTCGGCCCGGAGCGCACGGAAGATCATGCCGCGGTCCTCGGTCAGGCGATCGAGGCGGAGTTGGATGAACATGAAATGCCACGACGGGTCTGCCCGGACATCCACGTCAGGTAGCTCGAGGCAACGGATCGCCGGCCAGCCGATCCATGTAGCGAGCGGCGAGTCGGCGACGCCTTGCCAGCCACTCCGCGAGGCGCTCCAGCCTGCGCTCGACCGAGGGCCGCCGCGATATCGGTCAGCCGGTAGTTGTAGCCGAGTTCGACCATCGCGTAGGTCCAGTCGCGCCGCGCCGCCAGTTCCGTCCCGATCCCGTGATTCCGGAAACGCCGCAGCGTGGCGGCGAGGTCGTCGCGGTCGGTCAGGACGGCGCCGCCTTCGCCTGTGGTCAGGATCTTGGCCGGATGCACGCTCAACACCGTCATGTCGGCCAGCGTCCCGACCTGCCGACGCTCGAACGTCGGCCCCGAGCGAGTGTGCCGCATCGGCGATGATCGGCAATGGGCCGCCAGGCGCGTCCTGGGCGATCTTCCGCAGCGCTACATAGTCAGCCGGCTGGCCGGCGTAGTCGACCGGCACGAGGGCCTTCGTTCGGGCATTCACCGCCTTGGCCACCTCTGCCGGATCGATGCAGCAACGAGCCCGGGACGACGTCGGCGAACCTCGGCGTCGCACCCACGTACAGCAGCGCGTTGGCCGTCGCAACGAAGGTCATCGGGGTCGTGCGATGGCCTCGTCCCCCGGCCCGAGACCCGCTGCCGCCGCGGCACCGTGCAGCGCCGCCGTCCCGAGCTGAACGCGACCGCATGACGTGCACCGGTCGCCTCCGCCAACGCCGGCCTCGAATTCCGGGACCCGGGGACCCGGTCGTCAGCCAGTCGGAGCGGAGGGCGTCGGTCACGGCGGCGATGTCGCGCTCGTCGATGACCTGGTGGGCGTACGGCAGCAAGGTCGACCTGACCGGATCGCCCCCGTCGATCGCCAGACGAGCGGAGTTCGTCGTCATCCGATCATCTTCGATCGGTCGCGACCCGACTGCGGACAGACCCGGGCATGCCGCTCCGCCATCCACCCCCGGGTGCGCGCAGGCCCTCCGCGAGCGATACCTTCGGCGGCCTGCCGAGCCCAGGACGCGCCTTTCGCGGGTCGCGCCGCAGGACCGCGTCGCTCGCAGGGCGGGATCTCGCTCTGCGGATGGATGTGCTCGACGTGCTCGATGCGTCCGGCGTCCGGTTCGATCGCCGCAGCCAGGGCGTTGACCGACACATCGACCCCGGTCCCGGCGTTGAGGATCCGGCCGACCGCGGCGTCGGACAGCAGCGCGTCGGCGATGAAGCGGGCGCAGTCCTCGACATAGAGCAGGTCGCGTGTCTGGGTCCCGTCGCCATAGATGCGCAGCGACTCGCCGGCCAGGGACCGCCGGGTGAAGATCGCCACGACGCCGCCCTCGCCGACCGAGCGCTGGAACGGCCCGTAGGTGTTGAACGGCCGGACCACGCTCGTCGGCAGCCCGTAGGCGTGGTGATACGACAGGGTCAGCACCTCACCCGACAGCTTGGATGCCGCATACGGCGAGGCAGGCCTGGTCGGGCCGTCCTCCGCGATGCCGGCGGCCGTGGACGCCCGGTCGTAGACCATGCACGAGCTCGCGAACAGGAACCGCGCGGACGCCGCCCGGGCCGCCTCGAGCATGTTGAACGTGCCGACCACGTCGTTCTGGAACGTCTCGTCCGGATCGTCGATCGAGTCCTGGACGGAGATGGATGCCGCGAGATGGGCGATGGCGTCGACCCGACCCGCCCAGTCCCGGCAGGCGGCCGCGTCGCGGATGTCCCCGACCTCCAATGGGAGGAGCCCCGGGAGGTCCCGATACTCGGCCAGGTTGCCCGGATCGCCTGCTACCAGGCTGTCGACCGGCAGGACCGTGTGTCCGCGGCCGAGCAGCTCGCCGACCACCCAGCGGCCGATGAACCCGGCCGCACCGGTGACGAGGATCCTCACGCGAACGATGCCTCGGCCCTGAGGGCGGACACGACCAGGTCGTTGACCGCATCGGCATCGAGCGTCACCACCGCGTCGGATCGATAGGCGCCGACGGGCGCCCCCGGGGTGTCGCGGTAATGGGCAGCCACTCCCGGGTCGAGCTCGATGGATGGCAGGACCGCGTACATGTCGCCGATGTCGCGGGCGCGCGCCGATTCGTCCTGCGTCATCAATTCCTCGAACGCCTTCTCACCGGCGCGAGCGGGCATCGAAACGATCTCGATGGACGCGGGGTCTCGACCGGAGGCCGGCGCGACGTGGGCGATGGTCGCCGCGACCAGGTCCGATAGCCGTGCGGCCGGCATCTTGAACACGAAGACCTCGCCGCCTCGCGCGATCTCGGCGGCGGCCACCGCCAGCTCGACGGCGCGGTCCGTGGTCATCACGAATCGGGTCATCGCCGGGTCGGTCACGGTGACCGGCCCACCCGCCGCGACCTGTCGCGCGAACAGCGCCACAGCCGAACCGCGCGACCCGAGGACGTTCCCGAACCGGACGCTGGCGAACGTGGTCGGGTGTCCGCCGCGATAGTTGGTCGCCGCGCTGACCAGCTTCTCGGCCAGCAGTTTCGATGCGCCCATCACCGAGGTTGGGTTCGCCGCCTTGTCGGACGAGGTCAGGATCATCGTCCGGACGCCGGCCGCGAGGCAGGCATCGATGACGTTCTGCGTGCCGGTGACGTTGGTCTGGGTCGCCTCGAACGGGTTGTACTCGCCCGACTCCACGTGCTTGAGAGCCGCGCAGTGGAACACCAGGTCGACGCCCTCGGCGGCCCTGGTCAGGCGGTCCCGATCGCGGATGTCGCCGATCAGGAACCGGATATCGGGCCGATCGCCATACCGCTGGCGCTGGTAGAACTGCTTCGTCTCATCCCGACCGAAGACCCGGACGACCTCCGGTTCGAGGCGCAACAGGTGGTCCACGAGACGGGCGCCGATGGTCCCGGAGCCACCGGTCACGAGGATGCGCCGGCCGCGATAACTGAGGGGCGTGGTGATCGTGGACTCCTCGGTCGGATGGTGGGCGAGGGCGGCGCCCGGCACCGGGCCAAGCCCGGACGGGACCGAATCGAAGGTTAGGGTACGATACCGCGGCCCTCCATCCCCGGCGAAACGCCGGCCATGCGACAGGAAGCACCCACTCCATGACATTCCGAGCGAAACCCGTCGTCAAACGCGCCCACCGGCCAGCGTGGGAAGGGCAGGATCGACGCCACTTCTATCTCAACGTCGGCTTCGGCCTCGTCGTCATCATCGCCGTCGTCATCCTGGCCATCGCGGCCGGGGTCTCCTGGTACAACGAGCACCTCTCGCCGGTCGGCAGCGTCAACGGCGAGAACATCACCAAGGACGACTTCAACGATCGCCAGGCGATCGAATCGTGGCGTCTCGATCAAGCGGAGCAGCGGATCCGGACCGCGACCGTCGCCGGGCACCTGACCGAGGCCGAGGCGTCCGCGCAGCAGAACCTCATCGACTCGCAGCGCAACCAGCTCCCGGCGATCACGCTGGAGCGCCTCATCGACACGAAGCTGCAGGCCAGGCTTGCGGCCGAGCAGGGCATCACGATCACGCCCGCCGACATCGACGCGCGCCTCCTCGTCGAGGCCACCAGCCCGGCCCTGCGCCACAGTTGGGTCATCGCCGTCAAGCCCGAGACCAGCCCAGGTGCCTTGAGCCCCACCGACGCGCAGAAGGCCGCCGCCAGGGCGAAGGCCGATGCCGCGCTCAAGGACCTCCAGGCCGGCAAAGCCTGGGAGGATGTCGCCAAGACGGTCTCGACCGACTCGGCGAGCGCGCCCCAGGGCGGCGATCTCGGCTGGCTCCTCGCGGACGACGCCCAGATCGACGAGCCGTTCCTCGACGCGGTCTTCGCCGCCGACGTCAACACGCCGACCGCCGTCATCGAAGGCACCGACGGGACCTACCGGATCGGTCGCGCGACGGACATCTCACCCGAATCGGTCGACACGGCGTACCAGGCGCGGCTCGGGAACGATCACATCGACCTCGGTAAGTACCGCAACGTCGTCCAGGGCGACGTCGTCCACGAGAAGCTCCAGGACAAGCTGGTCGCCGACATGACCGGCCCCGGTCCGCAGCGACGGGCGTCCGAGATCTACATCAAGGCCCCGGAGGCCGCGCCCGGCCCCAAGGACGTCAAGGTCCGCCACATCCTGTACTCGCCGAAGGACGATCCCAACGGCGCGGCGGATCTCGCGACCGACGATCCCTCGTGGCAGCTCGCCCAGGCCGAGGCGACGGCCACGTACGAGAAGATCAAGGCGAATCCATCGCTGTTCGACTCGATCGCTCGCGCCGAAAGCGACGAGGGCAGCGCCAAGGGCCCGACCGGGACGGGCGGCAAGCTGCCGTACTACGGTCCGGACAGCAACGTGGACGATGCGTTCAAGGCGGCCATCACCGCACCCGGTCTCACGCCGGGCACGCTGCTGCCACCTGTCCGCTCGGCCTTCGGCTACCACGTCATCCAGATCATGTACGGCCCGACCGACGAGGACCAGATGAAGGCGCTCAAGGTCAAGGCCGACGGTGGCGATGACTTCGCCGCGCTCGCCCGCGACAATTCGGACGCGTCGACGGCCTCGACCGGCGGCGATCTCGGCTGGGTCGCGAAGGGCCAGCTGAACGACCAGCTGACGAGTGCCATCTTCGCCGCACCGATCGACAAGACATCCGACGTCGTCACCGTGGCGAACGACGGCCTGTACCTGTTCAAGGTGTTTGCCGAGGAGACTCGAACGCCGGAGGGCAGGCAGCTGGAGCTGCTCCGCTCGAGCGCGTTCTCGAATTGGTACGACGCCAAGAAGGCCGCGGCGACGATCACTCGCGACGAGACCATCGCGAACCCCACCAGCTAGACGGGGAGGAAGCCCGGAGTGCTCGACGCGCTGGTCGCGGAGGCGCGGCTCCGATGGGGGCTCGACCCCGCCATGGGTCTGCAGGTCTTCGCCGGCGAGCGCCTCGTGGCAGCGCCGATCGAGCCGTCGCGACCGCTGCTGGTCGTGCCGTTGGCGGTCCTCCGGGCGGGTTCGGGCGACGACGGCCCGGCGCTCCCGTTGCCGGGGCGTGCCGGTCCGAGTGGGCGCGACCCGCTGAGCCTGCTTCGCCGACTCTATCCGGCCGACCATCCGGTCGGGCGGTTCGGGGCGGCCGACGGCGCCACCGTCGGGTCGCTCGAGGCCGTGTTCATCGAGTCGCCCGTCTACCTGGCCCCCGTCGCGCCGGAACTCGCCGTCGCCGGGCCCTGGGCGATGCCCTGGATCTCGGATCGACTCCGAGCGCCCGACGGTTGCCCGTGGGACCGCGAGCAGACCCACACCACGCTCCGCAAGCACCTCCTCGAGGAGGCCTACGAGGTCTATGACGCGCTCGAGGCCGGAGCCACGCCCGGCTTGGCCGGCGAGCTCGGCGACCTGTGGCTGCAGATCGTCCTGCACGCCCAACTGGCGGCCGAAGCCGGCGTCTTCGACCTCGCCGATGTCCAGGCGGCCATCGCCTCGAAGATCGTCCGTCGCCATCCGCACGTCTTCGGGGACGCGGTGGCCCGCACGGCGTCCGACGTCAACCGCCAGTGGGAACGGATCAAGGCCGACGAACGCGCCGCCGCTGCCGCCGACGAGGCCGTCGAGGGCCGGGAGACCGGCGCGGCTGGAGTGTCGGTCACCCCGAAGAGCGCGCTCGATGGCATCAGCCCGTCGATGCCGGCACTCGCGGCCAGCCAGGAGATGCAGGAGCGCGCGGCCAACCTCGGGTACGACTGGCCCTCGATCGACGGCGTCCTCGACAAGGTCACCGAGGAGGCCGATGAGCTGCGCCGCGCCGCGTCCGACGCCGAGCGCAGCGAGGAGTTCGGCGACCTCCTGTTCGTGCTCGTCAACGTCGCTCGCCGACGCGGGATCGAGGCGGAGGCCGCGGTGCGCGACGCCAATGCGAAGTTCCGACGCCGGTTCGCCAGCGTGGAGCGCGCCGCCGCCGCCCAGGGTGTCGCCCTGCGCGACCTCGACTTCGCCGCGCTCGACGTCTTGTGGGATGCTGCCAAGGCTGAGGAGAGAGGATCATGACCATCGGCAACCGCCCACCCACCGTTCGTGCCGACGGGCGCGGCCCCAACGACCTGCGCCCGGTCACCTTCACACTCGGCGTCCAGAAATGGGCCGAGGGGTCGTGTCGGATCCGGGTCGGGGACACGGAGGTCCTGTGCGCGGCGACGATCGTCGATCGTGTCCCGCCCCACCTCCGCGGCAAAGGCACCGGCTGGGTGACGGCCGAGTACTCGATGCTGCCGCGGGCGACGGCCGAGCGGACCGACCGAGAATCGGTCAAGGGCAAGATCGGTGGGCGGACGCACGAGATCCAGCGGCTCATCGGGCGGTCATTGCGCGGTGTGGTCGACCTGGCCAAGCTCGGTGAGCGGACCATCACCGTCGACTGCGACGTGCTCCAGGCAGATGGCGGCACCCGGACCGCGTCGATCACCGGCGGCTACGTGGCGCTCGCGGCGGCGCTCATCACCTACGGCATGGAGCGACATCTGGTCGCCAAGGTGGCGGCCGTGTCGGTCGGGATCGTCAACGGCCTGCCGTATCTCGACCTCGACTACTCCGAGGACTCCCGCGCGGATGTCGACTTCAACGTCGTCGGCACGGACGCCGGCGCATACGTCGAGTTGCAGGGGACGGCCGAGGGCATCCCCTTCGACCGTGCCGCGGCCAACGGCCTTCTCGACCTGGCCGATGGCGGCCTGGCGCGCCTGTTCGAGGCGCAGGCCGCCGTGCTCGCCACCGTCCGGCGGTGACCGACCGCCGCCTGCTCGTCGCCACGCGATCGGTCCACAAGCTGCGTGAGCTGCGCGAGCTGCTGGACCTGCCCGGTACCGAGCTGGTCTCGCTGGACGATCTCGGGATCGAGGGCGACCCGGTCGAGGACGGCGCCACCTTCCACACGAATGCGGCCATCAAGGCACGCTTCGGCCTTCGTGCCGCCGGCATCCCGACCCTGGCCGACGACTCCGGGATCGAGGTGGACGCGCTGGGCGGTGCACCCGGCGTGCTGACCCGGCGATACGCCGGGGAACAGGCCTCCGACGCCGACAACAATGCCAAGCTTCTAAGGGTCCTCGACGGCCTGCCGGCGGAGCGTCGAGGCG
Source organism: uncultured Chloroflexia bacterium (assembly GCA_963833705.1). Classification (GTDB taxonomy): domain Bacteria; phylum Chloroflexota; class Limnocylindria; order Limnocylindrales; family CSP1-4; genus SPCO01. The sequence continues at coordinate 8,707 of CAWHYQ010000007.1, forward strand.
CACGCTACGTGTGTGTGCTGGCGCTCGCGACGCCCGACGCTGTCGGTACGCAAGGCGGCCTCCGAGTCGTCGCGACCCGTGGCACGTGTCGCGGCCGGATCGCGACCGCGCCACGCGGGACGGGCGGGTTCGGTTACGACCCGATCTTCGAGCCCGCATCGGAGCCGCCCGGCGGACGGACGCTGGGCCTGTGGACCTCGGCCGAGAAGCACGCCATCTCGCACCGCGCCCGGGCCGCCCGGCGGATGACGTCGCGGCTCTTGGATCTCGGGTTCTGACGGTGCGGCGCCTGTGCGTGTTCTGTGGTGCGAACCCGGGTCGCTCGCCCGGCTACGTCGAGCTCGCGGGATCGGTCGGTGCCGGGCTGGCGGGTCGTGGCATCGGCCTCGTATACGGCGGTGGGCGCGTCGGCCTCATGGGGGCGCTGGCCGATGCGGCACTGGCCGCGGGCGGCGAGGTCATCGGCGTCATCCCGCGCGGGATGGTCGATCGTGAGTTGGCCCACCCGGGCCTGACGGAACTCCGCATCGTGGAGACGCTCCACGAACGCAAGGCGGTCATGGCCGAGCTGTCGGACGGCTTCATCGCCCTGCCCGGGGGTCTCGGCACCCTCGAGGAACTGGCCGAGGTCGCCTCCTGGGCCCAGCTGGACCTGCACGCCAAGCCGATCGGGCTGCTCGGCCCCGGCGGCTACTGGGACGCGCTGGAGGCCTGGCTCGATGGTGCGGTTCACGAGGGATTCCTCGCCCCCGAGCACCGGCGCCTGGTCGCGGTCGATGCGGATCTCGCGGCGTTGCTGAGGCGGTTCGAGGGCTGGCAGGCGCCCGGCGCCCGGTGGGATCTCGGGCCCGGTATCTGAACCGGCGGTGCTACGGCGCCGTTGACGCCGCGGGCTTGGCCGGTTTCGGGGTCGCCGCAGGCTTTGGCGTCTTGGGGGCCTTGGTCGGCTTCGGCGTCGGCCAGTCGGCGGGCGCGGTTCCCGGCGTCGAGAACAGCGCCCCGGCCATCGCCCGGATGGCCGGCACGTCCGGCTCCTGTGAGTCGCCGAAGCGGGTCGACTTCGGGTGGACCAGCGGGAACTTGATCACGACGCTCGTGACGGCCTTCCGGCCCACGCCGTCGATGACCGCGGCGAGCGCCGGGAGCTGCTCGGTCGGGACGTTCGTGTGGACCGTCTTGCCGACCGCATCGAGCAGGGCCGGCAGCTGGAACAGGAGGCTGCCACCGCGGGTCACCCCGTTGCGCAACGCGACGAGGATCTGCTGCTGGCGAGCGGCCCGCGTGAAGTCGCTCTCGCCGAGGGCCTTGCGTGACCGAGCGTAGGCGAGCGCGTTGGCGCCATCGAGGTGGTGCGGCCCGGCGGTGATCGACCAGCCGCGCTGCTCGAACCCGACGCCGTCGTAGGTCGGGTCCTCGAACCCGCGCGGCACGACCACGTCGACCCCGCCCACGGCATCGACCATGTCGATGAACCCGCTGAAGTCGATCTCCGCGTAGTAGTGGATCGGGACCCCGAGGAGGGCCCCGGCGGCGTCCTCGAGGGCGCGCATCCCTCCGCCCGGGAACTCGTCCTTGTGGCTGTTGCCGTACTGGTAGAGCGAGTTCAACTTCGGGCCGTAGACGTTGCCGTCGGGCAATGGCGTGTCGATCAGGTCCCGCGGGATCGACACGATGGAGACCGTGTGCCCGACCGGGTCGAGCGAGGCGACCATCATCGTGTCGGTCAGCGTGGACGTCCGCCGGCCCGTCTTGTCGATGCCCACGATCAGCACGTTGATCCGCTGGCCGTCGTTCGGGAGCTTCGCCGCGACCCCCTCCTCGCCCGAGGCACCCAGGACCTCACCGCTGAAGATGCTGGCAAACGTGGTGCCGAGCATCGACCCGTAGCGGTACACGGCGAGGTGGGGAAGGACGACCAGGAGGACGAGGATGACGATCCCGATGGCGCCAAGGCGGCCTGTCGGGCCCGTCCGGCGGGTGTCGAGGAAGGCCTGTCCGACCGACGTCAATCGCCAGGCCAGGATGATCATGTTGAGCGACAGCAGCGTCCCGAGGACCTGCGGCCCCACGACCCAGGCCGCGAGGCTGGCCGGCGACTGGGACTGCAGCAGCAGGACGGCCAGCAGCAGCAGGATCAGTGAGGGGAGGAGGAACAGGGCGGCCAGGCGAGGTCGTCCGTTGAACAGTTGACCCAGCCCTGGCAGCACGGCCGACAGGCCCGCCGCGGCGAGGCGGCGACGATCGGTGGGTCCGGTGGCGGGCCGGATCCTGGTGGCTTGCACGAAGGTTTCGGGTCCTCGTTCGGGCTCTGCGGCGACCCGGCGAACCGGGTGGCCACGGCCGAGTCTAGCGGGAGATCGCGTTCGCAGCTACCCCTGAACATGGGGACGCCGGGCGATCGATCAGCCTGCCAGTGATCGCCCGGCGTCTGGTCCTATGACGGGCCGTTCGGTCGCAGCGTGACGCGAGGCGTCGGGTACGATGCCCCCGTGGACCGCTGGAGGCTGGTATGACCGACCGGAATCTCCGCATCGTCACGGGCGCCATGGCCGTCGCGCTCGTGATCGTCGTGGGTTGGACGGTCCTGATCATCGGGTCGCGAGACCGATCGTCCGGCTCGACATCACCGAGCGCGGGAGCCTCCGCGACAGCGGGCTCGACGGGCTCGCCGGGTGCTTCGGCGATCGCGGGCGCGTCCAGCGCCGCGTCCGGTGGCGCGTCGGCGGCGCCCTCCAAGGCGGCGACGCCCAAGCCATCGACCAAGCCGAGCCCCACACCCTCAGCGACGGCGGCCCCGGTGCCGTCGGCGACTCTCACGTTCGTCGAGTTGATGCTCGACGCGACCACCAATTCGGCGGGCCAGGCGCGGACCATCACGTTCACCAGCGACGGACCAGGCTCCATCACCGCAGCCCTCACGACCAGCACGGGGGGCAAGACCCGCATGTGCCTCAAGCGCGGGACCCAGGCGGAGACCTGTCAGGACTGGACGAAGGGCACCCTCACGGGTACCACGACGCAGGCGCACACGAACTGGCGCGTCACGGTCCAGGGCTCCGGGAGCGCCACGCCGACGGTCTCGGTCAAGCTGACCTACGCGGCGGTCGCGCCCAAGGTGAAGATGACCCATGCACGGTTCGATGGGACCGCGTCGCCGGGCCTGAACGGGATCCAGGCCCGGTTCGTGCCACGCGCGGGCGGTCAGGCCAACCTCGCGGCCTCGTGGGGCGGCCATCCCTTCACCTACGAGGTCGACCTGTTCAACGAGACGACCAACGCCGGTGGCGGGTCGTTCCAGAGTGACGGTCCCGCGACGAAGATGAACCAGTCGTACGCGGTCACCGCGAGCGATACCTGGCGGATCCTGCTCCAGAACACCGAGTCAGGCGCCGGTACCACCGACATGACCGCCATCATCAGCTGGCCCTGACCGAGAAGGTCCTCGGGGGTCCCCGGGCCGGAACAGTACTTGTTCATGCCCGGATGGGGTCGGTCGTCATCTGTCGCGAGGCCCGTGAGCGCGGTACGGTCCCCCCGGATGACACACGACCCAGCCCACGGAGGCTCAGCAGTGACCAGGCAGCGCACCGCGCGGCGAGCGACTCGCCTCCGCGCCATCCGGATGGTCATCGTCGAACACCACGCACTCGTGCGAGCGGTGCTGCGCCAGATCGTCGAAGATGGATCGGACATCGATATCGTGGCCGAGGCCATCGACATCGATGACGCCATCGAACTGATGCGCCATGACCCGGCGGATGTCGTCCTCGTCGATACGGAGGACTCCATCACGAAGGTTGTGCCGTCGATCCGTCGGCTGCGCCGTGAGTACCCGGAAACACCTGTCGTCCTGCTCGGTCACCTCCGCGACGACGACGAACTGTTCGCGGCCATCCAGACCGGCGCGGCGGCGCACGTCCTCGACGACACGCCCCCGAGCGAGCTCCTCCAGACCATCCGCGACGTGGCCGACGGCCAGTACGTCATCGACGACGCGGTCGCGGCACGCCCGGCGGTGGCCAGGCACGTGCTGGAGGCCTTCCGCGACGCCTCGCTCTTCGGCGAGGTCGTGGAGGACGAGACGGTCGACGTGGCCTTCGCCCCGCTGTCACCGCGCGAAGCCGAAGTCCTCGATGCGATCGCGCACGGCCTGACGAACAAGGGCGTGGCCGAGGCGCTGTCGATCAGCGAGCAGACGGTGAAGAACCACGTGACGAGCATCCTGCGCAAGCTCGCGGTCAACCACCGCACGCAGGCCGTCCTCCACGCACTCAAGAACAACTGGATCTCCGACACAGAAGAACCGACCCGGTTCGACTGAACCGGGTCGGTTGATGAGTGCCGTGTCGGCGGCCTGAGCGCCGCCTCGTGACCGTGGGTTAGACCCCGGTCGTTCCCGTCTCGTTGAGCTCGGTCTCGGCGTCGTCGCCGGTTCCCGTGTGATCGCGGAACGCGACCAGGCGCTGGACCTCGCCCAGGGTCCATGAACTGTCACCCACCAGCAGGTCCGACAGGAACGTGATGACGGCCGTATCGTCCGCCTCGGTGGTCGTCCGGCGGGCGTGCCGGAGGCGTCGTTTTGCCGCGATCTGCGCGGCCGGATCACCGCCGACTCGTCGGCTGTGCCGCTGTAGCGTCATGAGAGAACCCTCGTGGACGTCGGTTGTTCCAACGGCACGCGAGCGGGATATGTCGAGCCCGCGCACGCGCGAGCCGAAGGGAATCGATCGACGGTCGACGTCGGCGTCGAACGATCCGGACCACGCCATGGCGCGGGCGAGCCGATGGGGCTCAGCCGGCGCGGATCGAGAGTGAGAAACGAACGATCGAAAAAGAGAGAGATCGAATGAGTGCTGGAGAGCTGGCGTTCCGCGCCGTAGGCGAGAATCCTTCTTCGGTTGTATCCCGACGTTGCCATCGCTCGCGGTGGATGACCATAGGCGATAGGTCCCGGCCAAGGGCGTTTGCGGTGCGCGGATGCACATAGCCCATCCGGTGCTACACCACAGACATGCGGGTCTTGGCGGAGAGGCCTCCCTGCCTTCTTCGTCAAGTCCGCGGCGCGCCCGGGCGCCAAGCATGCGAGGCTCAGGAAGCGGACACTCTGCCATGAGTCACGCACCAGACAGGGATCGAGTCTGGCTGGCGTGGGGTGCGAACACGGAGGAGGAGACCATGACAGCCGCAACGAACACCGGTGAGCCGCTCCTCGCCTGGCTCTCCCGCCGCACCGAGGCGGCGCGCCGTGGCGACGTGGAATTCGACGACGCGAAGCTCGAGTACCGTCGCCTGTTCAGCGAGGTCTGGGGCACGTTCCTGCTCGTCCTCGTCGCGGGAGGCGGCGGAGTGGTGGGGGCGCTGCCCGTCGGTGGCGATCTCACGCTGGCGATGAAGGCGCTCGCGCCGGGGATGATGGTGATGGGGATCATCTTCTTCATGGGAACGATCTCCGGGGCACACCTCAATCCCGCGGTCACGCTGGCGTTCGCCGTGCGGGGTAACTTCCCGTGGCGGCGGGTGCCCGGCTACATCGTGGCCGAGGTGGTCGGCGCCATCCTGGCATCAGTCTTCCTGCAGCTGGTGTACGGCGGCATCCTCAACGGCGCCACAGAGCCCGGAGCGGGTATCTCGGACGGGACCGCCGTCGTCACCGAGGCGATCCTGACCGTGGGTCTCGTCAGCGTGATCATGGGGACGGCCGCGGGGGCTCGCAACGTCGGGTTCAATGGCGCGATCGCCGTCGGCGCGTACATCGGGCTTGTTTCCGTCTGGGGCGCACCGATCTCGGGCGCATCGATGAACCCGGCCCGCTCACTCGGTCCGATGCTCATCGGTGGCGATCTCACTCACTACTGGGTCTACCTCGTCGGCCCCATCGTTGGCGCGATGATCGCGGTCGGGTTCGAGTTGGTCCTCCGGGGCAGGGCCACGAAGGCCGGAGCCGAGGCCGCCCAGGGCATCCTCGACGAGGATCCCACCGGGATCTGATCGGTGACATCGAGACCACCGATCGCCGCTGAGGTTCGCGTCTCGTGATCGCTCGGTCCGGGCTTCGCGGGGCGACGATCGAGGGCATTCCCCTCGCGAGCCACCTGGGCCTGTGGGCCGTCGCCCTTGCCCTGGGGAGTGTGACCGCCATCGGGGTCTGGCTCTTCAACAAGGCCATCGATGGCGTCGGCTCGATCGTCAGCGACGTCCTGGTGCCAGTCCTGGGTCCGCTGGGTGCCTGGTCCATCGTGCCGATCCTTGCGCTGGCGGGTGTGCTCGTGGCGGGCATCGTCCGGTTCCTGAAGCCGGAGAAGCTGGCCGCGATGGGCTACATCATCGACGGCGTGGCTGAGCACGAGGGACGCCTGGACCAGCGCAACGCCGCGGTGACGGTCGCGGGCGCCGCCGTAGGCCTGGGCATGGGCATGCCGGTCGGCGCGGACACCCCATCCGCGATGATCGGCGGCCACCTCGGCTCGTGGGTCGCGTTGCGGCTGGGGTGGCCGACCGTGTTCGTGCAGGCGCTCATCGTGGCCGGCGTGTCGGCCGGAATCTCCGCTACGTTCCTGGCCCAGCTGTCGGCCGCCTTCTTCGGCCTGGAGGTGGTGCTGGGCGGGATCGGCGGCCTCGTCTTCATCGTGCCCATCCTGCTGGCCGTTGCAGCCTCGGCGGTGACCACGTTCCGGCTGACCGGAACGCCACCCGTGTATGCCATCCCGCCCGACGCGGTCCACTGGGATGTGAGCCTGCTGTTGTACCTGCTGCCAGCGCTCGTGACCGCGATCGCCGCGATCGCCTACGTGCGCCTGTTCGCATCGTTCAAGGGCGCATGGGCGGCGGTCAGGGTGCCAGCAGTTGCGCGGATGGCCATCGCCGGCGCCATCGTGGGGGTCGTCGCGGTCGCGCTGCCCGCTGTCACAGGTTCCGGCACCGCAACGATGAAGCAGCTTTTCGGGGGCGCGACGATCCCGCTGGCGACCCTTCTGGCCCTGGCGCTGGCCAAGCTCGTGCTGACACCGGGCAGCCTCGCATCCGGATTCGTCGGCGGCGTCATCGGACCGGCGATGCTCATCGGCTCCACGCTCGGCGCGGCCGTCGGCGCGGTCGTGACGCCGATGTTTCCCGAGCTGGGGTTATCACCCGTGATCTTCGCCATGGTTGGCACGACAGCGATGCTCAGCGGGTCGCTCCACGCACCCCTGTTCGCGGCGCTCGTCGTCTTCGAGATGGCCGGGGTCTACGAGATGCTGGTTCCCCTGATGCTGGCGGCGGCCATCGGCTTCGGGCTCTCGGCGCCATTCCAGACCGGATCCGTGTACACGTTCTCGTTTGGCAAGCTGGGCATCGATCTCCGGCCCGGTCGGTTCCGCGCGACTCCGACAGCTCCCCCGACGGGTGCAGGTTCGTGATCCACATGCCAATCCGCTGGACGAGACGGCGACGAGACCGGGAGGCAAGGAGTGTGGACACCCGACCGGCCGTATGATGCTTGCGACCTCGTCGGCGTCGTGAGCGATGCGGGCCAGGCCGAGCGTTCGGTCTCAGGAAGCGCGGGTCGTTCCTGAGTACGAAATCGCCGGGGAGTAGCGTAGTTGGCAACGCACGTGCTTTGGGAGTACGTCCGGCGGGAGGCGGTCCTCAGCTCGCAGATCGAAGGGACACAGAGCACGTTGGACGACGTGCTGGCCTACGAGCTCGACGCCAATCGGAGCACAGCTGCCCGTCGACGTCGGCGAGGTGGTGAACCACATCGCTGCGATGAACTACGGCCTCCAGCGCCTCGAGACCCTCCCGTTGTCCAATCGACTCATCAAGGAGATCCACGAGCGACTGATGCGGGACGTACGGGGTGCCGAACGGAGCCCGGGCGAGTTCCGGCGGACCCAGAACTGGATCGGGCCGAGCGGAGGCACCCTTCGTGACGCCGCGTTCGTGCCGCCGCCGGTTCACGAGATGGATGACCGCGATGGGGGATCTCGAGACGTTCCTTCACCAGACGGGATGGTCTACCCCGACTCGTGCATGCCGGCCTGGCGCACGCCCAATTCGAGACGATCCACCCGTTTCTGGACGGCAACGGGCGGGTCGGCCGGCTCCTGATCACCTTCCTGCTGGTGCACGGCGGAGTGCTGCATCGGCCGCTGCTTTACCTGAGTCACTTCCTGAAGAGGAACCGCAGCGAGTACTACGATCGACTGATGGCCGTTCGGCAAGCTGGCGATTGGGAGAGCTGGCTCGGTTTCTTCCTGCGGGGCGTCGCCGAGACAGCAAGTGAGGCGACCAGCACTGCTGGGGCGATCGTGGCTCTCCGTGACCTGCATCGACCGCTTGCCGCTGAGCTCGGCGCGAACGGTATCCGGCTCCTCGACCATCTCTTCACGCAGCCGCTCGTGAATGTGAACGCGGTCGGGTCGGTGTTGCAGGTCTCGTGGCCGACTGCGAACAAACTGGCGCAATCGTTCGCAGAACGCGGGATCCTCGACGAGGCCACGGGCTACCGGCGGAATCGCGTCTACCGCTACAGCCCGTACCTCGCGCTGTTCAGTGAAACAACGCCGACGGCAGATTCGACGGCCGCGCCGATGGGAACGGAGGCGGAACGGGCCGAAGGCACCTGACCGTGTGCTCCATTGCCGGCCGGGGGTGCGGGAACGCCGGCGAATGGGGCCCCAAGGCGTAGACGTCAGCAAGGTCAGTAACAACAATTTCGCCTGGAAGCAAGGAGCTTGGGAGCGAGCCACGCCGGCATGGGCGAGAGACCTCGGAAAGGTCGATGCGAACGGCTGTCTCGTCGCGGTCACTCAATGGTGTTCGAAACCAGCATCGCTGAAAGACGTTGTCACGTTCACCGTAGTCGTCGGCGGCGCGACGGTTGTGATCATCCTCGCGGCGCCTGTGGTCATCGAAGGCGGGATGACCGTAGCCGCTATATACGTTGCCACCGGCGCGACAGGTGCGGCAGGCTTGGTAGCTCCAAGCCTAAATAAGGTCGGCGAGATAATCGTCGAGGGCGAAGGCGGGGCTGGCCTGCCGCGCCCAGCGTCGCCTAGCGAGCTGGTCGGGATGATGAACCGCCGCCCTGGGGTAACCGCGGAGATCTCAGATAGCCCTGACCTTATCCGTTTGCTCGACTCCCGAAAGGCGCAGGGTCTAACCTTTATGGAACAAGGAGGCTTTAGTGTGTTTCTCCGCGCAGGTTCATCGCGCAGCGACGTCTTGCACGAGTGGTTGCATGTTGTCCGCTCTGGCCAAGGAATAGGCATGGGCGTAGGAGAGGAGGACTTGATCGATGGATGGCTGGCTAGTCATTCCGAGCTTCTCAGGCTAGGGCATGGAGACTGATTTCTTGACGGTCTCAGCGGACCAGCTTGCCGCGCTGCCGAGCATTCATCGCATCCTCGTTCCAGTTGATAGAGTCGCGTGGAAGCCTTCAAACGTAAGTCTTTCGATCGACGATTCGTCTTGGTTTCTTCGCATGGTCGGAGAGGCTTGGATTGGGCCGAATGTCTTCGTGGCTCTGGAAGCCCTCGGTGACGATCCGTCTGCAGTCGAGGAAATTGAAAAGATCCTCAGAACTCGGCCGAAGTCGACAGCTGTGGTTGAAGGCCTCGTACGGATAGAGGGCTGAGCGGACCGACACGATCTCGGGCACCGACACGCTCTTCACCATGTAGCGCCTACGGTGATCTGACCGAGAACGACAACACCGTGCAACATCTCACAATCTCGTACACAGAAACCCTTCCTTGCGGCCGACCGCTGGTCTAGCATCGAGGCTCGGCGGCTGACGCCTCGGTCGGTCCGCCTGAAGGCCGTCTCGGTGGGCTGAGCAGCAGGCGCTGCGGTCCATCGTGTCGATCGCGTCAGGAGCAACGCTCCGGCGGTCGCTGACGGCATTCGGGTCGACGATCGAGACGTCCGCGTCGCGACTGCTCCGCTGGAGCGGTCCTGTTCGGTCGGGTCGTCCCAGGCGTGACGGCTCCCGTGACGGACCGCTCAATCGGGCGGGAACGTGGCCAGTCCGTCGAAAAACCGGTACGCACAGTCCTTCTGTGAGGTCGCCCTCCGATGGTTCAACGGCAATTTGATCAGCACCAGTCAGCCATCGCTGTCCTCGGCCCACGTCGGGCGGCAGGGATGGACTCTTCGATCGGGGTTTCGGGACCCCGGTCCCTGCCCGCCGTTTCGTGCCTGGGAAGGCGCGCTCCGGGCCGAGACCCTGCAGTCCCATGATCGGTGCGTTCACCGCCGCACCCGCACCACCTCGCCGGGTCATCGTCGATCCAGGCTTCCTGTCGTACCGCGATCGAGCTGCGCTGCGCATCCTCTACCGCGCCGACGTCGCCACTACAGCCCAACTCACGACGCTCGTGTACAACCGCCGTCAAACGGCACAGGAACGTCTCAGCGCTCTCTACCGCGCGGGCTATCTCGAACGGGCGATCCTGCCACCATCCTCCCGCGGTGGTGCTCCTCATGCCTTCCGCGTCTCCCCCCGCGGACGTCATCGTCTCGGCTACGACCCGCTCACCCGATCACGGGCCGGTACCCAGCTCCGCCACAGCCTCAACGGCGTCGAGACCGTCTGCGCGCTCGTGAACGCTTCCCGCGGCGACGGCAGCAGCGAGCCGCTCGTCCAGGCCTGGCTGACGGAGGACATGGCCCACGACCTGCTCCCGAAGACGTATCCCGATGGCGTCGTCGTCCTCCAGGCATCGACAGGCTCCGGTGTCCTCTGTCTCGAGATCGACCAGAACACCGAGCGCGGTCCGGTCATCCGCGACAAGCTCGGACGCTACGAGACGGCGATCCGCTCCAAGGCCGGCTGGCACCTCCTGTTCGTCGTCCCGTCGTCCGAACGGGCCGGCTCGCTGGCCGGGACCGGCCGTCAGAAGGACGGCTACGCGGGGCTCGCGGGCTACGCCTGGGCGCTCGTCCTGCCCGAGCTGCGGACCCGCGGCCTCGATGCCGGTGTCGTCGCGCTCAACCCGAACGTGGCTCGGACGACGCTCGGTGCGCTGCTGGTCGACTCGACGCCGCGGCGCTGCCCGACGCCGGTCGGCACCGACGCCTGGCTCCAGGTCCTGGGTCTCGGTGGCGACGAGGACTTCACCGAGGCGCTTCGGTGAGAGAGCGCAACCAGCGGGCCGCGTGGGGTCGAATTGGTGGCTTGACGACGTCCGCCCGATTGGGTGGTGTAGCGATGACCGCCCCGGCGCGACGCGGCTTTCGGCAGCGCTTCGAGCGCGAGGTCGACCCTGAAGGCAGGCTAAGCCCAGTCGAGCGGTCCAAGCGCGCGAGTCTCCTGATGCGCGCTCACATGTTGCGGCTGGCCAAGTCCAGTTCGGAGATGCGGGCCGCGTCGAAGCGGCTCACATCTGGCGATCCCGCGTCGCGATCGAATTCGCGCCGGGCTGCGTCGCCACGCTCGAGACCGCGCTGAGGGTTGCGAATCGGCCCAGGCGTGGCGGCTCTACCGGTCGCCGGCCAGGCGATCGACCGGACTGAGCGCGCGTGCGGCCGCGATCGCCCGCTCCGCCCGCGTCGACGCCGCATAGCGGGCGACCATGTCGCGGCTTCGCCAGCCGACCACGGCCATGAGGTCGGTCTCCTGCATCCCGCCGGCAAGCATCATGTGGGCGTAGGCGTGGCGGAACATGTGCGGGTGGACGCGGCCCGGAATGCCGGCCTCAAGCCCGCGATCGCGGACGAGTTCGGCGAGTCCGGACTCGGTCAGGCGGCCCCTTCTGGCCGATCCAAAGGACCGCGAGGTCGCCGCCCGGGTGTTTCGCCCGGGCCCGGAGATAGCGATCGACGCGCGAATGGTCTGGGCGCCGAGCGGCACGAGTCGGATCCGGCTGCCCTTGCCGGTCGACACGCAGCGAGCCCCTGCTCGAGATCGACGTCAGCGACGCCGAGGCCGAGGACCTCGCCGCGTCGGGCTCCGGTGTCCATGAAGACGCGAAGGATCGGCCTCGTCGCGCCGACCGGCGAAGGTCTTGTCGCGCTCGCAGGCGGCGAGGAGCGCCCGAAGCTCCGCCTCGCGTAGGACCGGCGGCGGTTCCTCCGGCAGGCGCGGCGGCTTCATCCGCTCCATCGGGTTGTCGCGGATCTCGCCTTCCTCGACGGAGCCAGCGGAAGAACGGCATGACAGCCGCGGTAGCGGTTGTGGGCCGTGGCCGGCTTCCAGCGGTCGAGGATGTCGGTGATGAAGGCCTCGACGTGCTCGCGCGTGATGGCGGTCGGCGTGGTCGGCATGCCCTGGCGCTCGAGGAATCCGGTCGAGCTGTCGCGACGGCGGTGGAGTACGTCGAGATCGTCGCCGGACTGATCCGCTGCGCACGAAGATGCCGGCGCCAACTCTCGAGCAGACCGTCGAGCTCAGTCGGGGCCGTAGAATGCGCGGTGTCGGTTAGCGCTGCGTGCGTCGTTCGAGCTCCTGCTGGGAGTCCTGACAGGCGCACAGCATATGCGATATGAGCGGTGAAGGTCCAGTGATTACGGCCGAATGTCGAGTATCATGCGATATCCACGCTCAAACGGACGGGGAGTAGCGTAGTTGGCAACGCACGTGCTTTGGGAGCACGAGATCGCGGGTTCGAGTCCCGCCTCCCCGACCATCTCCTACGTACTGGGCGTGGGTCCGTCCTCGTTCCACTCAGGACTCGAGTGGAACACGACGCAGCATCGGCCCGGCGCGGGAGCGAGTTCCACGGTGACGTCTCGAACGCCGAGGCCATCGACGACGCCGGTCGCCCAGGCGAGATTCATCCCGCACGTCACGTCGCGATGATCCGCGACGAGCACGTCGTATGGGCAGTTCCTGAGGCACACCGTGCCGTCGGCCTCGACATCCGGCTCGAACCCGGCGCCCCGCAGCACGTCGGCGATACCCCGCAAGGAACGAAGGCGACCGACGCGCCTGCCAGCCTGCCGGCGCGCGTCGACCCCGACGCTCGCTCCGCGTTCCCGGGCCACCTGGGCCAGCGCCTCGATCCCCGACTTGCCGGCGAGTCTCTGTAGCGCGCTCGCCATCATGTCGGCCGCCCGATCGTAGTGGCGGGGCGGGAGCGATACGTCGACCTCACCCTTCGCCCTGCGATAGAACTTGGCCGGGCGCCCGGCACCCGGGCCAGTCCGTCCGCTCCGGCGCCGGAACTCCGTCTGCAGCAAACCCACCTCGACGAGCCGATCGAGATGGAACGCGGCCAGTTCCCGGCTGATCCCCAATGCCGTGACCGCATCGTCGCGACCGACCGGTTCTCGGCTGGCGGCGACCAGGTCGTAGAGCGCCCGACGAGTCGGTTCGGCAAGCGCCGCGACCGCCTCGATCGGATCCTCGATGGGTGGCTGCTTCGTCACCGGAAGATTGTATCAGCAAGATTCGTTATGGAAAGACTTGACAGACGCGTGTCCGTCTGTAATCGTAATCTCCGTTCACTTTAGAACGGCGGCCGGCCAGGCGTGCGAACCGAACCCGCCGGCCCAGGCAACCAGACGAGGTGATGTCATGACGATCTCCAGGGAACCGGTCCGGCTGGCGCTCCGCAAGTTGTGGTCCGACCACGTCATCTGGACCCGCGAGTACATCGTTGCCGCCGTCGCCGGGACGCCGGATGCCGGCCCCGCCGCAGGGCGGCTGCTCACCAACCAGGAAGACATCGGGACCGCCGTCGCCGGCTTCTACGGGCCGGCGGCCGGTGACCGTCTGACGGCGCTGCTCAAGGAACACATCATGATCGCGGTGGATCTCGTCGAGGCCGCGAAGACGGGCGACCAGTCCGCGTTCGCGACGCACGACGCGCGCTGGACCGCCAACATCGAGGCGATCGCTGCATTCCTCGCTGGCGCCAATCCGAACTGGCCCGAGAACGACGTCCTCGACCTGCTGGCGCTCCATCTGAAGCTCACGAAGGACGAGGCCGTCGCACGGATCACGGGTGATTGGGCCGCCGACATCAAGGCCTTCGACGACATCTTCACCGAGATCATGGTCCTGGCGGATGCGATCCATGACGGGATCGTCGCGCAGTTCCCGGAGCGCTTCGCGGCGTTGGCGACGGCATGATGTCGCTCGACCTGTCGGAGGTGTCGCCCCATCGGGCAACCCTTCCGATCGGTGCGCAAGGCCCGGCCTTCGAAGGATTGCTGGGCACGGACAGGGAGCGCTACGGCTTCTCGACCTTCTCCGAGCGCGATGTCCTTGTGCTGATCTTCTCGTCGAACCGTTGTCCGACGGCGAAGGCCTATGCGGATCGGATGAACGCGCTCCAGCGCGACTACGGCCCTAGAGGCGTGCAGGTCATCGCCATCAACTCCAACGATCCCCACCTGTATCCGGACGAAAGTCTCCACCGGATGGTCGAACGTGCCGCCGAGGACCGATATGCGTTCCCGTACGTGGTGGACGACGGGCAACGGGTCGCGAAGGCCTACGGGGCCGCCTGCACGTTCCACGTCTTCGTGGTCGACCGCCAGCGAAGGCTCCGTTACCAGGGTCGTTTCGACGACTCGCGCGTGCCCGACAGGGTCACGAGCCACGACCTCCGGAATGCCCTCGACGATCTGCTCGCCAACAGGAAGGTCCGGCTGACCACGACGCGGGCGTTCGGCTGCAGCCTCGATTTCGTCTGAAGTCGGCACCATGGCCGCGTTCGAGCGCCCACGTTCGGTCCGTCCGGCCGAAGGCCTCGACGCGGCCGGTGCAGTGCCTGGCAGCCCACGGTCCCTCGCCGTCCCCGTGCTGGTCGCCGCTGCCTGGGCGATCCTCTTGGTCGCCGAACGCACGGGCGCCGCGGCCGCCCTCCATCATCACGCGCTGATCGAGGGCGGTCTGCCCTTGACGATCGCCGTCCCGTTGTTCCTCGTCGGATGGGTCGTGATGGTCGCGGCCATGATGCTGCCGGCCAGCTTGCCGACCATCCGTCTGGTGGAGGCGGCCACGATGCGGCTGACTCGGCCGCGAGGAGCCCGCGCCGCCTTCCTGGCTTCGTTCGCCCTCGTGTGGACCGCCTTCGGGCTGACCGCGTTCCTGGGCGAGGTCGGCCTCCACCACCTCGTCGACGCGACGCCGTGGCTGGCCGCGAGGCCGTGGCTCATCGAGGCCGGCATCCTGGGGCTCGCGGGTGGGTACCAGCTGGTCCCGCTCAAAAGGCGCAGCCTCGCTGCCTGCCGCCATCCGGCTGGACCCGCATTGACCGCCTCCCTTGTCCGTGAGGGCGCGGGCCTGCTCGGACTTCGCCACGGGCTCGCCTGTCTCGGCGGCTCGTGGGCGCTGATGCTCCTCATGTTCGCCGAGGGCTTTGCGAACGTCGGGTGGATGGCCGTCCTGACGATGGTGATGGCATACGAGATCACCGGGCGGCACGGCGAGCGGGTCGCCTCTGTCGTTGGAGTCGCGCTGATCCTCGCAGCGGTCGGCGCGCTTTCGGGCGTTTCCGCCGGGGGGCTCTGATCAGGTCGATCCGGGCCGAGCCCGCGCCATCCCTCAACGCATACACTCGCCGGCACCAGACGGTGAGGAGGATCGGCAGGCATGACCACACAGGCCACGGAGATGCGCGAGCACGGCAACGCCTACAACATCTTCATCCTCGTCCTGACGATCTACTCGTTGGCGCTGATGGTGCTGCTGCTCCTCCCGCTGAACGATCAAACGCGCGAACTGGTGAACCTGTACGACAACCTCATCTGCGTGATCTTCCTGATCGACTTCACGATGAACATGGTCGGCGCACACCCGAAGCGGGCCTACTTCATCGGCAGGCGAGGCTGGCTCGACCTGCTCGGGTCCATCCCGAGCTTCGGATTCATCCCGTTCACCGCGCTGTTCCGTCTCGCCCGCCTCAGCCGGCTGGCCCGGATCACCCGCCTGCTGGGGGTCAGGCCGGCAAGGACTTGGTCCTCGATGTACTCAAGAACCGCAGTCAATACGCGACGTTCATCACGATCCTGCTGGCCGGGATGGTGCTGTCGACCGCGAGCATCCTCATCCTCCAGGAGGAGAGCCGGTCGCCCGAGGCCAACATCAAGACCGGTGGGGACGCCCTCTGGTGGGGCGTGGTCACGATCACGACGGTCGGCTACGGCGACTACTACCCGGTGACGACGCTCGGGCGGATGACAGCGTTCTTCGTCATGGTCGCCGGTATCGGGATCATCGGCGCCCTTGCGAGCATCCTCGCCAGCCTGCTGGTCGCCCCGCCACAGCCGCCCGAACCTGATCCAGTGGTGGCGCCGCCGACCGAGCCCGAGATCGACCCGGCGACGACGACCGAGATCGTCGAGGAGTTGGCGGGCCTGCGGGCCGAGATCGCCGCGCTGCGAGCCGCCCTGCCACCTGGCACCTAGTCCGCGGTTCAACCCAGGCGGTGGTGGACCCAGACGCAGGGTTCGCAGTACACGGCGTAGTCCTGGGCCACGTCGCAATAGACGGGGATCAGCGCCTCCGGGACGGTCACGGGCCCGGTGGTGTCGAATGGCAGGCCGGTCCACTCGCGCCATTGCGCCGTGGTCCCGGCCATGGTCATCGCTCGCGGCGACACACTGACGATCTCCCCGCCAGCCCGAACGTGCACTCGTAACCAGGGATCCTCGGGCAGGCCGTCGTCGCGACGCAGGTCCGCGTAGGCCCGGATCGACATGTCGGGGTACCGGTGCTTGCCGTTCGGGCGGACCGGGGCGACCATGCTCCCGAATCCGAGCGACGCCGCATTGTCGCGCATCGCGGCGAGCATGACGCCTGCCAGCCCGGTGCCCTGCAGATCCGGCCGGATGGAGATCTCGAGGGCCGAGACGAGGTTGCCACGCCGCCCGGCGAACCGGTCGAAGGCCGCGTACAGGATGACGCCGTCCCAACCGTCCTCCGGCAGCGACTCGGTCGGGTCCTCGTCCCACGTGAAGGGGACGCTGTATCCCTTGGCGACCAGTCGATCGGGATCGTCGCGATCGACCGCGATCAGGACGAACTCCGGGTACGCGGCGACCGGGTCGTCGTAGTACAGCGAAGCGACCGGATCCTGGCGCATGAATGTCGGCCAGGGATTGAAATCATCCAGCAACGGCACGAGATCGGGCCGCTGGGCCGCGGTGGCGATGAGGATGTCCACAGGTGTGCCCTCCCGGTCGAGTCAGTCGCCCGCCGCGGTCGCGTCCGAGAACAGCGTCAGCTGGAGCCCTGCGGGGCCTTCGAGGCGCGCGTTCATCGTCCGCCACGGGGTCGCGGTCGCTGCGGCAAGCACGGTTGCGCCGGCAGCCTCCAGAACGTGCGCCGTGGCCGCTGAGTCGGCGACCTCGAACGCGACCCGGATGTGCCCGGCGATGCGCCGCCCCACCTCGACCCGGTCGATGAACTCGGCCTGATCCGGATCGGCGATCTCGAGCGTCGCTCGGCCCGCCTCCAGGATCACGACGCGCCCGTCCGGCGAGGCGAACGAGGCGCGCTCGGGGAGGCCGAGCACGTCGCGATAGAAGCGGACAGCCGCCTCGTAGTCGTCCGCCGTGACGACCAGGCGCATCTCGCGAACAGGACCCAGCTCGCGATCGGGAACGGTCATGGAAACCTCCGCCGTGCGTGACCCCGATGATGCGATGTTCCTTGCTAGACTGCGCCGCGTTAACGAGGTGCCGGTCGATCGGCCGGCGGGACGGTCTTCCGAGGGATCGTGCGAATGGCGGCTTCGGCGCGCGCGTCTAGGCTCGATGGTCGACTGGCTCGAAGGGGCCGATGTCGACGTCGCGCGCGTCGGTGGCAAGGCCGCGTCGCTCATCCGCCTGGCCGCCTTCGGGTTTCGGATCCCGCCCGGCTTCTGCCTGACGACCAACGGCTTCGAGAGGCACGTGGCGACGCTGCCCGGCGGCGAGGTCCTCGGCACGAACCCGACGGCCCTGCTCGACGAACCCACGAGGACTGCGTTGGTGGAAGCGATGATCCGAGGGCCGCTCTCGCCACTTGTCGCGGAAGCCTTCCGCGGTCCGCTGGCGCGACTCAGCCAGGAGATGGCCCGCCTCCACGACCACCCGCCGCGTCTCGCCGTCCGATCGTCAGCCGTCGCCGAGGACAGCGCCGGCGCCTCGTTCGCCGGAATGCATGACACCGAGCTCGATCTCGACGCCGCGGACGTGGAGCCCGCCGTGTTGCGGTGCTGGGCATCGTTGTGGAGCGACCGTGCGGTCGGTTACCGGGCGCGACGCGGACTGGCGCTCGATGGCGGCGCGATGGCGGTCGTCGTGCAGGCCCTCGTCCCGGCGCTCGCGGCGGCCGTGGCGTTCACCCGTCACCCGGTCACCGGCCGATCGGACCAGGTCCTCATCAACGCCGTCCCGGGCCTCGGCGAGGCGATGGTGTCGGGCACGGTCACGCCGGACACGATCGTCGTCGACAAGTCGGATCGTACAGTCGTCGAGTTCAGCGCCGGCGACTCGGGCGACGGGCCGGCACTGTCGGATGACGTGCTCGACGAGCTGGTGTCGCTGTGCCTCGACGTCGAGCGCGCATTCGGGGCGCCCGTCGATGTCGAGGCGGCACACGCGACCGATGGCTGGTATCTCCTCCAGGCCCGACCGATCACCACACCCTGAGGTGCGTCCGTGACCAGTCAGACCAGCGACCCGGCACCGCCGTCCGACGCCGAGTTCCAGGTCGCCTGGGAGGAGCCATGGGACCCGGAGCGGACCTGGACCTGGGACGACATGCACATGCCGTTCGCCCTGTCGCCCCTTGCGGGCGACTACGTCCGGCTCATGGGTGCCGGATTCGCCTATGGGTATCGGCACCTCGGGCTTCCGATCGAGATGCATACCCGCATCTGGAACGGCTATGCGTACTTCGCCTGGAAGTCGGACGGAACGACGTCCGAGGGCTCCGAGGTCTGGGACCGGATGCCCGATGCGTGCCGCGCGCGGATCCCGATCACCGATGCCTATTGGCGTGAGCGAGCGCTGCCCGAGCTGCACGAGACGTACGCGGGCATCGCCGCCCGGCCGGTCGAGACGATGCCGGCCGCCGCGCTGGCGGATGCCTGGGACGGGGCCTGGGCCGGCATCGCGCGGACCTGGGCCATACACTTCCTCGCGATCCGCGGGCCGTACCAGGTGCTCGACGACCTCGCCGACCTCTACGAGTCGATCGTCACCGATCCGCCTCCGGGCGAGGGTCTGGCACTCATCGGCGGTGGGGCGCACGTCCTGCACGACGTCGAGCGCACGCTCGAGGAGCTGGCGGCGATGGCGGCGGCATCCCCGGCGTTGGCCGCGCGCCTCGCCGAACCGAACGTGACGCTGGCCGAGGTCGCCGCGACCCCCGGTGCGAAGGCGTTCGTGGCGGCGCTCGAGGCATTCCTGGAGGATCACGGCCACCTCGGCCAGGGCTTCGACGATCTCGCGTTCGCCGACTGGGCCGAGCGACCCGAGCTGGTCCTGGGCGACATCGCGAAACGGCTGGAGCATCCGCCCGCCGTCGATGCCGAGACGCGACGCGAACGACTCGCCGCCAAGGCCGATGCGCTCGCGGACGGTGTCCGGGGTCGGCTCGCCGGCGATCCGGACGGCCTCGAGCGGTTCGAGACGCTGCTCGCCGCGGCGAGGCAGATCGGACCGCTGACCGAGACGCACAACTACTGGATCGACCGGATGGCGCAGTCGTCACTCCGACGCTTCGTCCTGCGCTGCGGGCGGCGACTCGCGTCCCTGGACGTGATCGACGACCCGGAGGACATGCTGTTCTTCCAGCGGGGCGAGGTGCCGCTCCTGTTGCGGGGACCCGAGGATCGGCGCGCGATCGTCGAGGAACGTCGCGAGACGCTGGCTCGGTGGCGCACCGTCCGGCCACCGAGCGTGGTCGGCAAGCCCGCCGATCCCGACGACGACGATGAGGTGGATCGATTCGACGGGAAGAAGATCGAATCGACCGAGCCCGACGAACTGCGCGGGACCGGCGCCTCGGCGGGCGTCGCCCGCGGACGCGCCCGCATCGTCCGGACCCAGACCGACTTCGGGACGGTCGACTCCGGCGACATCATCGTGTGCCCGTCGTCGAACCCGTCGTGGGTGCCGCTGTTCGCGATCGCCGGCGGCCTGATCACCGACACCGGCGGGGTCCTGTCGCATGCGGCCGTCGTGGCTCGCGAGTTCGCGTTGCCGGCCGTGGTCGGGGTGGGTCAGGCAACGACCCGGATCGCGGCCGACCAGCTGGTGGAGATCGACGGGACCAGCGGGATCGTGCGTCTCCTGTGACCGACTCGCGCCGTGGCCGGCTGCTCGGCCCGGCGATGCTCGGCGTCGCGAGCGGGGCCGTCCTCGTGCCGCTCAACTCGACGATGCTCGCCGTCGCCCTGCCGAGCATCATGGACCAGTTCGACGTCGACGCCGTCACGGTGTCCTCGCTGGTCACCCTCTACCTGGGTGCTGTGACGATCGCGTTGCTCGCGAGCGGCAGCCTGGGCGACCGCTACGGGCAGCGTCCGGTCTTCCTCGTCGGGGTCGTGGCCTTCGCCGCCTCGTCACTTCTCGCGGCCGTCGCGCCCACGTTCGAGTGGCTCGAGGTCACCCGCGTCTTGCAGGCCATCAGCGGCGCCCTCGTGTCCACGAGCTCCGTCGCGCTGGTCCGGGCGATGGCGCCACCCGACCGGCGCGGATCGGCGTTCGGGCTGTTCGACATGCTCGTCTCGACGAGTGCCGCGATCGGACCGTTCATCGGCGGTCTGCTCGTCGGCGCGTTCGGCTGGCAGTCGTTATTCCTGATCGCGGTCCCGGTCGCCCTGTTCGCGGCGCTCGTCGTGGGCGTCGTGGTCCGACCCGATGCCGGCGAAGCGGCTCGCACCCGCGCGCCGGGCGGCGGGCCCGGCATCGATGTCCCGGGACTCGTCCTGCTGGCGATCCTCCTCATCGCGCTCCTGGTCGCGATCCGTGGGGCCGGTGACGGCGGGCTCGGCACGGTCGCGGCGATCGCGGTCGTGCCGCTGCTGTTCCTGTTCGTCCGGTTCGAGCTTGCCGCCGATCGCCCGGCCGTCGATCCCCGCCTGTTCGCCAGCCGCCCGTTCAGCGCGGCCGTGCTCGGAGTCCTTGGCGCGACGGTGATCCTCCACGCGACGTTCATCCTCGTGCCACTGCTCATCGAGCGGCTGCTGAACGGGTCCGCCCAGACGGCCGGGCTCGTGCTGCTCGGGATCTCGGGGCTGGGCGCGGTCGCGGCCCCGTTCGGTGGCCGCCTGTCCGACCGCTTCGGGCGGCGCCGACCCGTGGTCGCGGGGTCGGTCTGCCTGACGGCCGGCCTCATCGGGTTGTGGCTGTTCGCCGTGGGCAGCACGGCATTCGTCGTCGGCGCTCTGCTCGGCGTCGTCGGGTTCGGGATGGGGTTCAGCGGGTCGCCCCGCCAGGCGGCGGCGTTGGAGTCGATCTCGGCGGACCGCGTCGGGATGGCCGCCGGCACGTACTACACGGGGCGCTATCTCGGCGGCGTCCTTGGGG
Source organism: uncultured Chloroflexia bacterium (assembly GCA_963833705.1). Taxonomy (GTDB): domain Bacteria; phylum Chloroflexota; class Limnocylindria; order Limnocylindrales; family CSP1-4; genus SPCO01. The sequence continues at coordinate 30,160 of CAWHYQ010000007.1, forward strand.
CCAGCCTGGCGGGGGCCGTCCTGGGCACGACGGTCACCGGCGCCGGCGTCACGCTCGGGTTCGGCCTGCTCGCGATCGTCGGCGTCGCCATCGTGGCGGTCTCGTTCGGGCTGCCGGATCGTGCCGGGCGGCGCTCCGAAGCCCGCACAGAGCCAAGCGCCGCCGCCGCCGGCTGATCCCTCAGCCCTTGATCCACACGCGCAACGGCCCCAGCCGCTTGAACCCGATGGACTCCATGGCGTCGAGGTCGTCGCCCCGTTCATAGCCGACCATGGGCAGATCCGGGAAGGCCGATCGGACCGCGGCGACCACGCCGGGTCGGTGGATTTCGCCGCCGGCCTCCGGGAGGACGATGTTGGAGATGCCGGCCCGGGACCCGACCCATCGTCCGAGCGGTTGGCGATCACGACCGCATCGATGCGGTTCCCCCGGTGGCCGGCCAGGAACGCGATGTCCGGGTCGTCGAGAAGCGACGGCATGAAGATCCGAGGCGCTGTGCGAGCCGCGGCGTTCCCCGGCGTTCCGCGCCATGCCGCCTCCCAGTCGGACAATCCTCTCGCAGACGTCGACTCGCTCCCAACGCAGGTCGGTGGGGTCGGACGTGGCGACGATCCCGCCGACCGGAAGCGCGATCCAGGTCGCCTCGAACAGGGCCTCGAACCCGACCCTGCCGAGGTTCATCTGGGCGTAGCTGTCCTTGACGCTCCAGCGACCCGGCACACCGGCATCGACCTGGTCGCGCACGCGAGCGAACGAGGATCCCATGTCGCCGGGCCTCAACGCGATGGCGTTGGAGTAGAACGGCGGCGAGGGATCGAGGTTGACCCAGAAGCCGTCGCGCATCCGGGTCCGACGCCCGAGCGCGCGACAGACGGCGTCACACCACGTCGCGTTGTTGAAGACAGCCGCGTCGACCAGGTCCATGTCAGGCCGCAAGGATCGCCAGCGAGGACCCGATCGCGACCAGGGCGAACAGGCCGATGACCACCCCCGAGACGAGGTTGATCCGGTGGATCCAGGCCGGGGTCACGCGCAGGCGGAACGCCCCGATCACGCTCGTCAGCACCACCCACCACGCGCTCGACCCCAGGAGCACCCCGACGACGATGGCGGCCGCATCGGCCGTCACGCCGGTCGTCACCCCGAGACCCGCGAACAGCGCAGCGAACGACAGGATCGTCATCGGGTTCGCCATCGTCAGCGCCAGGATCGACAGGTAGGCGCCGGCCAGCCCACCGCGCCGTCGCGGGGCCGTGGCTGCCTCGGTCGGCTGCGCGCGGACCGTGTTCCATGCCAGCCAGAGCAGGAAGAGGCCACCGACCAGACCGAGCACGACGCGGGCGTTGACGAGCACGTCCGTGATGGCCCCGAGGCCGAACGCGGCGATCGCCCCGTACGTCGCATCGGCGGTCGCGACGCCCAGCCCGGACACGAGGCCGACGGCCTGACCCTCCGCGAGCGTGCGGCGGATGACGAGCAGGCTGATCGGCCCGACCGCGGCGGCGATCGTGAAGCCGAGGATGAATCCGCGGACAGCGAACGCGGGATCCACTGGTTCCTCCGAGCATCGACTTGGACCGAGGCGCCCGAGGCGCCCCGATGTGGCTGACACACAACACTGAAGCATCGAAGACCCTTCGGCAGTGGGCGATCGCCCTCTTCGGGGCTTCCTGGTGGCCGCTGGGCACCGATACGGGTCCAGGCGGGCGCTGCCCAGGAGTTCGACCGTTGGATGCTGCGTGGCAACCACATCGGGCGGTCCGCTACGCTGTCGGCGATGACGGTGACCGCCGGCCGGCCGCTCAAGGTCGGCATCCAGCTCCCCGAGGTCGAGCGTGACGTGCGCTGGCGGGAGCTGCTCGACATGACCCGGGCGATCGAGGATCTCGGGTTCGATTCCGTGTGGGTCGGCGAGCACCTGCTGTACCGCTGGGACGACCGCCCGGCGCGCGGACCGTGGGAGGCCTGGACGGTGCTGGCCGGCATCGCCGCGTCGACTTCGCGGATCGAGCTCGGCCCGTTGGTCGCCTGCACGAACTTCCACAACCCGGCGCTGCTCGCCAAGCAGGCCGCGACGATCGACGAGTTGAGCGACGGCCGGTTCGTGCTCGGCCTTGGCGCGGGCTGGAACGAGACGGAGTTCCGGGCCTACGGCTATCCGTTCGACCACCGCATCGATCGCTTCGCCGAGGCGTTCACGATCATCCGCGGCCTGCTGCGCGACGGCGCGATCGACTTCGACGGCCGCTGGTACCAGGCGCGCGACTGCGAGCTGCTGCCACGCGGTCCGCGTCCCAACGGACCGCCCCTCATGATCGGTTCGATCGGGCCGCGGATGCTTCGCCTGACGCTGGGTGACGTGGACTCGTGGAACGCGTGGTACGCGGACATCGGGAATGGCCCCGAGGGAATCCCGGCGGTCCGCGCGGCCGTGGACGACGCCTGTCGCGACGTCGGCCGCGACCCGACCGAGGTCGAGCGGACGGTCGCACTGCTGGTCGGCCTGTCGGGCGGCGCCGGGCGACTCCAGGGTGACGCCGGCAAGGGCACCATCCCATCGCTCGACGGCGACCCCGCCCGCCTGGCTGCGACGCTGCGAGCGGTCGCCGGGGAGGGGATCGGGCACGTCCAGCTGGTGCTGGATCCGATCACGCTCAATTCCATCCGGGCGGTCGCCCCCGTCCTCGCCCATCTCGATCGGGCCTGAGCGCCGGACCGATGGCGGTTTGGAGCGTCGAAGGTCATGGTCGGACTCGGGCAAGTCGCGTGCTAGCATGCCGTCCGCCATGCGCGCAACAAACCGTCGAATCGTGTTCACGCGGTCCCGTGGACTGGTCGTGGGCCTCGTGATCACGTGGCTTGCCGTCGCCTGCGGCGGTGCCCCGTCACCGCCCCCGTCGGCTGCGCCCACGCCGGTCCCGACCCCGTCGCCGACCCCGAACCCGCACCTGAGCGAGCCGGTGACGGCCGACCAGGTCTATCGCGCGCTGCTCAAGGCCGGCCTGGAGATCTCGCCGAACACGGCGGTGACCGGCGGCGAGGGCAAGGACCCCGTGAAGCGCATCGAGGCGAGCTACCAGGGCTGGCCACTGTCGATCGGCCAGTACATGTCGTCCGCGACCCTGGCCACGGCGGAGCCCTGGAAGGATGGCGCCAAGCCGACGGACGGCATGCGGCCGATGTCGTTCAAAGGCCTCAATATCCTCGTCGAATACGGCCCGACCCCCATCGGCCCCCCGAAGCAGCCCGACGCCGCCCGACTCGAGGCCGGAAGCAAGCTCAGGTTCGCGCTCGACGCGCTCCTCTCGCCGCTCGTCGTGCGGACCGTCGTCCCGGTGGCCGGACCGACACCGGCCCCGACGCCGATCGCCACCCCGGCCCCGACGCCGAAGGCGACGCCCAAGCCCACCAAGAAGCCGACCAAGACACCGAAGCCGACGAAGAAGCCGAGAGAGTGAGCACGCCGACGCCCCGCGCTCCTCGCCTCCGGCCGTCGTCGGCGCGCGTGACCGATGAGGTGTCGGCCCTCGACAAGCGGATCATCGAGCACCTCCAGGCCGACGGCCGGCGGCCGTTCACGCAGATCGCGGCCGACCTCGGCGTCTCCGAGGCCGCCGTCCGGGCCCGGACCAATCGACTCATCGAACGCGGGATCCTGCAGGTGGTCGGGGTCACCGACCCGCTCAGGCTCGGCTTCCACCAGATGGCGATGATCGGCATCCGTTGCGAGAGCGACAAGCTGATCGCCGTGGCCGAGCGACTCGCCGAGATGCCCGAGGTCGACTACGTGGTCATCACCGCCGGTTCGTACGATCTCCTCATCGAGACCGTGTGCGAGGACAACGAAGCGCTGCTGGTGTTCCTCGCCGAACGGCTCCGGGCGATCGACGGCGTACGGGACACGGAGACATTCGTCTACCTCCGACTGGTCAAGCAGACCTACCAGTACGGGACACGCTGAGCGGCGGCCTCACGATCGCGGTGCCGCGCGGCACCGTACAGGACCGCCCCGAACGGGTCCGCACCCTACGGGCGGATAAGATGACCCCGATGCGGGCGCAGGATGCGGCTCGCCTGGGGGGCATAGGGGACGAGAGTGCCGGTCACGCCGGTCCTGATCCTGATCGTGGTCGCGGTCGCCGCGAACCTCGTCGTGATGGCGGTCATCGTCATCCCGCCGATGCTCGGGCGGTCCGGCCCGCTCGTGGCCGACGTGGAGCTAGGCGTGGAGGCGGAACGCCGGGCGGCCGAGGGGGCGGTCATCGGCGGCCTCGACGGGACGGCGTCCGACGGTGGAGTCCCGACCCAGACCTATGACCGGGTCGTGCGGATCGTCGCCTGGGTCTTCCTGCTGACGACCAGCGCGTTCGTCGCCGCGACCGGGCTATGGGCGGACAACCAGCCGGCCATCCTGATCCTGCTCGCGTTCGCGGGCCTGTTCATCGTCATCATCCACGACCTCCTGCCGGCGGACGTGCTCGGCCCGGCCAAGTTCGTGGTCGAAGGGTCCGTGGCGATCACCGTCGCGACCCTCCTGGTGGCCCTGACCGGTGGCGTCGCCAGCCCGTTCTTCTTCGCCTTCCCGCTCATCGTCGGCGGCGCCGCGCTCGTCGTCTCGCCACCCATCACGGTTGCGCTGACGGCCGCCGCCAGCGTCGGGTACCTGTTAGGGGTCGCCGTCGGCTCGCCGGCGGGTTCGCTGGGGCCTGCCACGGCGGCCACGGTGGGGGTGAACCTGACGGCGATGATCCTGCTCGCGTTCGTGGCCATGGTCATCGCCCGCGAGCAACGACGGACACGCGACGCCGCCATCCGGCTGTCGACCGTCGATTCGCTCACGGGCCTGTTCAACCGGACGTTCTTCTTCGCAGCGCTCGAGCGCGAGATCGCCCGCTGTGCCCGGTCTGGGCGCGGCTTCTGCCTGCTGATGATGGACCTCGACGAGCTCAAGGCGATCAACGACCGGCTCGGCCATTTCAACGGCGACCGCGTCCTGCGCGGCGTGGGCGACGTCATCACCGCAGGGCGTCCGCAAGATCGACACGGCGGCCCGCTACGGCGGCGACGAGTTCGTCGTCCTCCTGCCCGAGACCGATCCGACCGGCGCCTTCGTCCTGGCCGAGAAGATCCGGCTCGGGGTCAACGCGATGGCGGTCGAACTCCCGGTCGGAGGCGCCGCGGCCGTCGATGTCGATCGGTGTCGTGAGTTACCCCGACGATGGTCAGTCGGCCGACGAATTGATGATCAGCGCGGACGGGGCGATGTACGCCTCCAAGCGGGCCGGCAAGGATCGCGTCACGGGCGTCCCGGCTCCGGCCGTCAGCCGACCGACGACTCCGGTGTAGCATCGCTCCGTGAGCGACGATCCGCGGCCCGAGCGCGACCCTCGAGGCTTCTCGACCCGTGCCATCCGTGCCGCGTCACACGCACCCCGGCTCGACCAGACGCCGACGAGCGTGCCGATCTACCAGACCGCGACGTTCTCGTCGGCCGATGCCGACGAACTCGGGCGCGTGGCGGCCGACGGACGGGCCGGATTCGCCTACAGCCGCATCTCGAACCCGACCACGAGCGCCCTCGGGAGCGCCTATGCCGAGATCGCCGGTGGCGCCGCGGGCGTCGCGCTCGCGTCGGGGATGGGCGCCATCCATGCCGCCCTCGCCTCGCTCGTCAGCGCCGGGGACCGGATCGTCGCGCCGGTCGCCATGTACGGGTCGACCCGCGCGCAGTTGCTGCGGACGTTCGGCGGGTTGGGGTCGAAGTGGTCCTCGTGGACACCACCGACCACGACGCCGTGGGCGCCGCGCTTGCCGCCGCTCCGACCCGGGTCCTCTACGCCGAGACCATCGCCAATCCGACGACTGCGGTGGCCGATCACGCGGCGCTGTCCGAGGTCGCCCATCGACACGGGGCGTCGTACGTGGTCGACAACACGTTCGCCTCGCCGTATGTCTGCCGGCCGCTCGGGCTCGGCGCGGATCTCGTGGTCGAGTCGGCGACCAAGTTCCTCGGCGGCCACAGCGATCTCATCGCCGGGGTCGTCGCCGGGTCGCCCGAGCGCATCGCTGCCGTTGAACGCGTCCAGATCGACACCGGCGCGACCCTCGGGCCGCTCGAGGCGTTCCTCGTGCTGCGCGGCATCATGACCCTCGCGGTGCGGGTCGAGCGTCACGCGGCGACGGCCGCGGCACTCGCGCTCTGGCTCGAGCGTCACGACGGCGTGCAGGCGGTCTTCTATCCCGGTCTCCCGAGTCATCCCCAGCATGCGGTCGCCGCCCGCCAGTTCCGACCCGGCGTGGCGGGCGGCATGCTGGCGTTCGAGGTCGCCGGCGGTCGCGCCGCGGGTCGGGCGGTCATCGACGCGCTGCGCCTGCCCGAGCTGACGGCGTCCCTCGGGAGCGTCCACACGATGGTCGTCCACCCGCCGTCCACGTCGCACCGCCAGTCGAGCGAGGCGGAGCTGCTCCAGGCCGGGATCACGCCGGGCCTGCTGCGCGTCTCGGTCGGGCTGGAGGATCTCGAGGATCTGCTGGCCGACTTCGGCGAGGCCCTGCGCGCCGCACGGCAGGTCGAGCCGGCGCTCGGCGCCGTCTAGGGGCTCGAGCCATCGCGAGCCCGGCCGCCGTCTCGGCGGCCTCCAGCCGACCGTCCAGCCAGAACATCCCAGCCCGGATGGGCTACGGGCTGTGGCGGCTCTTGACGTCGGTCGACTTCGCGGTCGCCCAGATCATCTTCCTCGCGCTGCATGGCCGTCGTCGGGATGACGATCAAGCAGCTGCCGTACGTTCGCGTTCCGCTCGGCGCTCGGATTACGCGTCGGCGCTCGACGACATCCACGCCCGCTACGACCCGCTCCTGGGCGCGGGGCTCGTCGACGCGCTCGACCGCCTGTCGGTCTTCTCGATCTTCCGCTCGCCCGTGGTTCAGCGCCGCGTTGACCGTGCTCGTCATCTCGATCGTCGTGTGCACGCTCGATCGGACCCCGAAGCTGTGGCGTGGGGTGAGCGACATCCGGGTCGCCCAGCCGGAGCCCTACTTCGACCCGATCCTGCCCGATCGCGCGGCGATGGACGGGGTGGCCGCGGACGAGGCGTCCGCGACGTCCTGCGCCGGAACGGCTTCCGCGTCCGCGAGGCGACGGCCGACGACGGCACGCGGTTCCTGTACGGCGACCGCCACCAGTACACGAAGATGGCGACGCTGTTCACCCACGCCGGGCTCATCGTCTTCCTCGTCGCGGCGGCCGCCACCTCGCGGCTCGGGCAGGAGCAGGGTCTGGTCGTGCCCGAAGGGCGAGATCGCTGACGGTCGGGCCGATCGGGACGCCCGGACTCCTGCTGGTCAAGAACCTCGACTTCGAGGCGCCCGGGTTCGACACGGGCAAGCCGACCGACTTCACGACCGACCTCGCGGTCTACCAGGACGGGCAGGAGATCGCGCGCAAGACCATCCGCGTCAACGACCCGCTGTCGATCGCCGGCTACACGTTCCACCAGAACGGGTTCGGGCCCGGCCCCGGTCCTGCGTCGTCCGCGATGCCGACGGCAAGCCACTCTGGGACGGGGCGGTCCCGATGACCGACTCGGCGGACGGCTCGCCGTACGCCATCCAGGGCGTGCCGGGCAGCGACATCGGTCTCAACCTGCTGCTGCGCAAGACGGCCGACGGGACCGCGGTCGTCTTCATCCTGCCGTACCGGGTGGTCGGCACGAACCCCGACGGCAGCCCGATCGCCCAGAACTTCGCGCCGCTCGCCCTCGCCAAGGGCGAGACCGGTGCCGCGCGCGATCTCGGCATGACCATCGAGCTCCGCGACATCGGCGCGTACACGCTGCTGATCGCCAAGCGCGACCCCGGCCAGGGCCTCGTGTGGCTCGCGTTCGGGCTGCTCATCGCCGGCATCACGATCACGTTCTACCGGCCGCGCCGCCGGGTCTGGACGCGGCTGGCGCCCGACGGACGACTCGGCATCGTCTGGCGGTCGGACCGGTACGTCGACGTCGAGCGCGAGTTCGGGCGCCTGCTCGACCATCTCGTCGCCGCGCGCCGACCGGCCTGACCCGGGCGGCGGCCCGACGCCCGCGCATCGTCCAACAGCCGCAACCATCGACGGTACCCGGGGATACTGAATCGCAACCCGCTCGACTGGTAGGCTCCGACCAACGAGCGCGCGCCCGTCGCTTGGTGCGCGAAGGACACGATCCAGTAGTTTCAGGAGCGCCATGACCGCCAGACAGGCCGCCATCTCGGAGATCGCCACGCACCGGGTCGCGAAGACCCAGGACTACCTCAAGGACGCCGGGCGCGGACATCTACGGCCAGTACGTCTTCGACGAGGGGGCCCAGCGCGAGTACCTCGCCAAGCCGATCTTCCGCAAGCTGCGCCGGACGATCGACGGGCACGAGCCGTTCGATCCGGCCATCGTCGACGCGGTCGCCCACGGCGTGAAGGAATGGGCGCTCGCCCACGGCGCCACCCACTACACGCACTGGTTCGTGCCGATGACGGGCTCGACCGCCGAGAAGCACGACTCGTTCCTGACCCCGACCGGCGACGGCCAGACGATCGCCGAGTTCTCGGGCAAGAACCTGCGTCCAGGGCGAGCCGGACGCGAGTTCGTTCCCGTCGGGCGGCATCCGCGCCACGTTCGAGGCCCGCGGCTACACCGGCTGGGACGTCACCAGCCCGATCTTCCTCCAGGTCGAGCCGAACGGCGTCACGCTGACGATCCCGACGGCGTACGTGTCGTTCACGGGCGAGGCGCTCGACTCACAAGATCCCGCTCCTGCGCTCGCAGGAAGCGCTCGGCGAGCAGGCGCTGCGGGTCCTGCGCTGGTTCGGCAACACGGCGGCCAGCCGTGTCTTCACCAACATCGGCCCGGAGCAGGAGTACTTCCTCGTCGACCGGCGCCTGGCGGAGCAGCGCCCCGACCTGCGTCCTGACCGGCCGGACGCTGTTCGGCGCTGCGTCGCCCAAGGGCCAGGAGCTCGAGGACCAGTACTTCGGCCCGATCCGCGAGCGGATCCTGGCCTTCATGATGGATCTCGACCGCGAGCTGTGGCGCCTCGGCATCCCGGCCAAGACCCGCCACAACGAGGTCGCCCCGGGCCAGTTCGAGATGGCCCCGGTCTTCGAGGCCGACCTCGGTCGGCTCCGACCACAACATGGTCGTGATGAGCCTGATGCGGCGCCTCGCGCCGCAGCACGGCCTGATGTTCCTGATCCACGAGAAGCCGTTCGCCGGGATCAACGGCTCGGGCAAGCACAACAACTGGTCGATGGCCACCGACGACGGGGAGAACCTGCTCGACCCGGGCAACGACCCGCATGCCAACGCCCAGTTCCTGGCGTTCCTGGTGGCCGTCATCCGCGCGCGTCAACGTCCACGCCGACCTCCTCCGGGCGAGCATCGCCGACGCCGGCCAAGGACCACCGCCTCGGCGCCAACGAGGCCCCGCCGGCGATCATGTCGATCTTCCTCGGCTCGCAGCTCGAGGACGTCGTCGAGCAGCTCGGCAAGGGGCCGGCCTCGGGCTCGAAGAAGGGCGGCTCGGTCGAAGCTCGGCGTCACCTCGCTGCCGGTCCTGCCGAAGGACGCCACGGACCGCAACCGGACGTCGCCGTTCGCCTTCACCGGCAACAAGTTCGAGTTCCGCGCGGTCGGCTCGTCGGCCCCGATCTACTGGCCGCAGACGGTCCTCAACACGGCCGTCGCCGACTCGCTCAAGCAGCTCGCCGACGAGCTCGAGAAGCTCGAGCCGCGGCGACTTCGAGGGCCTGACCGCGATCCTGTCGGGCATCGTCAGGGACAACAAGCAGGTCCTGTTCGAGGGCAACGGCTACTCCGAGGAATGGCATGCCGAGGCCGCCCGTCGCGGCCTGCCGAACAACCGGACCACCGTCGACGCGCTGCCGTCGCTGACCACGGCAAGGCCAAGAAGGCGCTCTTCTCGAGGTTCGGCGTCCTGTCCGAGCGCGAGCTCGCGTCGCGGGTCGAGATCAACTGGGAGCGCTACGTCAAGGTCCAGCAACATCGAGGCCAACTGCGCCCTCGACATCGCCCCGACGATGATCCTGCCGGCGACCGCGCAGTACCTCGGCCAGCTCGCCGCGGCGCCGTCGTCGCGCGGGATCAACGCCGTCTGCGAGCAAGGTGTCGGGTCTGGCCGACTCGCTGGTCGATGCGCATCGCGACGCTCGAGCACGCCCAGCACGAGGCGCACGAGGCGGGCTCGGTGCAGGCCGAGGCCAGGCGCCTTCGCGACCGACGTCATCCCGGCCCAGGAACGCGCTTCGCGGGGTCGTCGACGAGCTCGAGACGCTCGTCGCCGACGACCTCTGGCCGCTGCCGAAGTACCGGGAGCTGCTCTTCCAGTACTGAGCGCCCTGTCCGTCGCTCTTCGAACGCGCCCGGCCGCGCCTCCCGCGACCGGGCGTATCCTTGCCTGACGCGACTGGCAGTCACCCGACCCGCCAGACGGCCGAGGAGGCATGCGACCGTGGCCACGAGCGCCGATCGACCGCCGCAGATCGAAGCCGCCAAGAGCGAGCGGCATCCGCTTCATCCAGCTCCAGTTCACCGACATCATCGGCCACGTCAAGGCCGTCACGATCCCGATCCACCAGCTCGAGGGCTCGGTCAAGCACGGGACCTGGTTCGACGGCTCGTCGATCGAGGGCTTCACGCGGATCGCCGAGAGCGACCAGTACCTGATGCCCGACATGGACACCTTCGCCGAGATCCCGTGGCAGCCCGGGTCGGGCCGCGCGGCACCGCCCGGGTCATCTGCGACGTGTTCACGCCGCGCGGCGAGCCGTTCGCCGGCGACCCGCGCATTCGTGCTCCGTCGCCAGGTCGAGCGGGCGAAGGCGATGGGCTACATCGTCAACACGGGCCCCGAGCTCGAGTTCTTCCTGTTCCGCCGCGGCGAGGACGGGCTCATCGAGCCGCTGCCGCACGATCAGGCCGGCTACTTCGACTTCTCGACCGACCTCGCCCAGGAGATCCGCCAGGACATGGTCGACGCGCTCGAGGCGTTCGGGATCAGGGTGGAGGCGGCCCATCACGAGGTCGCCGTGGGCCAGCACGAGATCGACTTCGAGTACTCCGACGCGCTCCGCACCGCCGACAACGCGATCACCTTCAAGTTCGCGCTGAAGGCGATCGCCCAGCAGCACGGCCTGTACGCGACGTTCATGCCCAAGCCGATCCACGGGATCAACGGCTCGGGGATGCACACCCACCAGAGCCTGTATTCGATCGCGCGAGGAGCGGAACGCCTTCGCCGACGCGGCCAACCCCTACGGGCTGTCCGACGTCGCGCGCTCGTACATGGCCGGGATCCTCGCCCACGCCCGCGGCATGATCGCGGTCCTCGCGCCGCTCGTGAACTCGTACAAGCGGCTCGTGCCCGGCTACGAGGCGCCGACGTATCTGACCTGGGGCCGGACCAATCGATCCGCCCTGATCCGGGTGCCGATGGTCTCGCCCGGCAAGTCCGTCGAGGGGACGCGCTGCGAGGTCCGCTGCCCGGACCCGTCGTCCAACACGTACCTCGCGTTCGCGGCGATGATCGCGGCCGGTCTCGACGGCGTCGAGAAGGGGATGCACCTGGCCGACCCGGTCGAGGAGTCGCTCTTCGAGATGGACGCCGCCACGATCGCGTCCAAGGGCATCCGGGAGCTGCCGGGCACGCTCGGCGAGGCGCTCGACGAGCTCGAGGCGCGACGAGGTCATCCGCGATGCCCTCGGCGACCACGTTTTCAGTCACTATGTCGAGGCCAAGCGCGCCGAGTGGGACGAGTACCGGACGCAGGTCTCGGACTGGGAAGTCGACCGCTACCTCGACCAGTTCTAGAGGAGGTCCTCCGCCGATGGAAACCCCCGTTCTCATCGGTACCGGGTTCGTCATTCTCGGCCCGTTCGTCTGGGGCTTCTGCGCCTACTACGCCTACCAGAGTGCGCCGAAGTTCGGTCGTCGGGCCGGGACCTGGGGCGTCCTCGGGATCATCTTCGGGCCGATCGCGCTGATGGTCCTGTACATCCTGCCGAAGGGGCATCACGTGACACCCGCGGCCACCACCTCGAGCGGCACGCACACGACCCACAAGGATCCGCGGGCGGACCTGTACGAGGTCCCCAAGAAGAAGCACCACTGACCGCCGCTGCCGACCCGCCCGTCTGAGACGGAAGGCGCGGCGGCCCGCGCGGATTGGCCCAACCGGATAGGCCAACGATGCGGCACCATACGGGGATGCCCGCCCCCGAGATCCGCCCGATGCGCTCGCTCGGCCTGCTGTCGATCGCCCACGCCGTCAACCATGCGCAGGCCGTCATCCTGCCGCTGATCTTCCTCGAGATCATCGATGAGTTCGGGGTCAGCGTCGGAGACGATCGCCTTCCTCGCCGCCATCGGGGCGTTCCTTGCCGGGGTGGTCCAGCTGAGCTACGCGGGGCTGACCCGGGTCGTGTCGCGCCGCCGGTTGCTCGGCTATCGGCGGGATCCTGTTCGGGGCGGGTTCGCGGCCCAGGCCCTGGCCACCAGCTTCGTCACGTTCGCCATCCCGAACATCGCGTCGCGCATCGGCGGCTCGCCGCAGCACCCGGTCGGCAACGGCCTGCTCGCCGAGCAGTTCCCGCCCGAGCGGCGCGGCTTCGCGATCAGCGCCCACATCGCCGGCGGCAACGTCGGCACGCGTCGTCGTGGCGCTGATCGGCGTCCCGCTCATCGCCGCCGTCGGCTGGCGCGGCGCGTCGGTCGTCTTCGGCATCCCGGCCATCGCGGTCGGCATCCTGATCCTGCTCTTCGTCCGCGAGCGAGGCACGGACCGCGCCGCGGCCGCGGCCGAGCGGCACCGTCCGCTCGGCGTTCGGGCGGATCCTGCGCGACAGCGACCTGCGCTGGCTGTACCTCACCTCGGCCCTCGGCGGCGGCGGGCGCGGGCTCGGCGTCGTCAACCTGTTCGCCCTCATCTACCTGACCCAGGTCCTCGGCCTCGACGAGGCGACCTCCGGGCTGATGTACGGCGTGCTGATCGTCTTCTCGGTGCCCGTGCCGATCGTCGCCGGCTGGCTGTCGGACCGGATCGGCCGCAAGCCACTCATCGTCGGCGTCTACCTCGGCGGCGCGATCGGGTTCATCGTGTTCCTGGCGGCCGGCACGTCGCTCGTGATGGCTGTGGGTCGGCATCGTCCTGATGGGCCTGTTCACGCTTCGCCGAGAGCCCGCAGCTCCAGGCGCTGCTCGGCGACATCGCGCCGCCCTCCATCCGCGACGCGTCGTACGCGCTCTACTTCACGATGGCCTTCGGGGTCGGCTCGCTCTGGATCATCCGTCTACGGCTTCGTCATCGAGACCGCTCGGCGAGGCGGCGGGTGTGCCGTGGTGTTCGGGCTCATGGCCGCCACGTTCGTCCTGGCGGCGCTCGGGACGCTGCCGATCCACGCGGAACAGCGCGCCCGGGAGAACGCCGCCTACGAGGCGACCCTGGGGTAGGCGCGGCGGCGGTCCGGCGATGCCCCGACGGGGACGACTGGGCATACTGCCGCGAACGCCGGCCGTGGGTGCCGGTCGCACGAGGAGTCGGATGGACGCTCGGATCCTGCTCGTCGAGGACGATCCGTCGATCCGCGAGGTGACCGCCATTGGTCTCCGCAACGCGGGGTTCACCGTCGAGACGGCGAGCGACGGCCAAACCGGCCTCGACCGCTTCGCCGCGGAACCGTTCGACCTCGTCCTCCTCGACGTGATGCTGCCGCGGCTCGACGGGCTGGAGGTGTGCCGGGCGATCCGCCGGACCTCGACCATCCCGGTCGTGATGCTGACCGCCCGCGCCGACACGATCGACGTGGTCGTTGGCCTCGAGGCGGGCGCCGACGACTACGTCAAGAAGCCGTTCGAGGTGCCGGAACTGATCGCCCGCGTCCGGGCCGCTCTCCGCCGTGCCGGCCGACGACCCGACGATGCCGACCACCTCGCACTCGGCCCGCTGGCGATCGACCTCGCCGGGCGCACGGTGGCGCGCGACGGCGTCGACATCCCGCTGACGCGGACCGAGTTCGACCTCGTGGCGGAACTCGCCCGCCATGGCGGGCAGGTCCTCAGTCGCGACGTGCTCCTCGACCGGATCTGGGGTTACGACTATCTCGGCGACTCGCGCCTGGTGGACGTCGCGATCCAGCGGCTGCGCGCCAAGATCGAGACCGACCCCGCCGTCCCGGAGCTGGTGCTGACCGTCCGCGGCGCGGGGTACAAGGCCGCTCGAGGGGGCGGCTGACGGCGATGCGCGGGATTCGCGCGCGGCTGACCGTCACGCTGGTGGCGCTCGTGGCGTTGACGGCGGTCCTGCTCGGAGCGGGCGCCTACGTCTTCGTCCAGACCAGCCTCCGCGACCAGGTCGTGCGCGATGCTGCGGCCCAGGCGCGATTCGATCTGGCCGAAACCATCCCGAACCGCGATCTCCCGGCCGCTCCGACGCGTGACGACATCATCGACAGCGGCCTCCGCCAGACGTTCCTCCAGCGCGACATCGACACCATCATCGATGTCGGAGACCCGCCGCCGGTCGTCTCGCGGCCGGCCCTCAGCGATGCCCTGGGCACGCTGCCAGCCGACTTCGTCGCGCGGGTCGGTGGCGGCGAGCTGGCCTACACATGGGAGACGGTCGCCGGCAGGCCCAGCCTGGTCGTGGGTGGTCGGGTCGCGGGATCGGGACCCGCCTTCTACTTCATCCATGACGTCACCGCGATCGAGGAGGCACTCGGTCAGCTGCGACTGGCGCTGACGGTCGGGACCATCGCGCTCATCGTGTTGGCCCTGCTCGTCGCGCGCGTCATCGCCCGCGGCGTGCTGGCCCCGGTCGAGGCGGCCGGGCGGGCCGCGGAGCGGATCGAACATGGCGACCTGTCGGCTCGGGTCCCGGTCACCTCGGACGACGAATTCGGGACGTGGGCGGAGCGCTTCAACCGGATGGCCGATGCCCTCGCCGACACGATCGGGCGACTCGAGGCCGCCGAGGCCCAGAACCGTCGGTTCGTCGCCGACGTCGCACACGAGTTGCGAACGCCCGTGGCCGCCCTCGTGGCCGAGGCATCCATCCTCCGCGACCACGTGGACGCGCTACCCACCGAGAGCCGGCGCGCCGGTGAACTCCTCGTTGCCGACGTCGGGCGCCTGCGCACCCTGGTCGACGATCTCATGGAGGTGTCGAGGTTCGACGCGGGGGCCGAACAGATCGTCCCCGAACCGGTCGACCTCGATCGGCTGATCACGTCCGTCGCGGCGGCGCGACTGCCGGCCGCCGTCCTGCACCTGCCCGATCCTCCCCTCGTCGTCGAGTCGGACCCTCGCCGCCTGGAGCGGATCCTGGGCAACCTGCTCGACAACGCTCGCGAACACGCTCCGGGCGCTCCGGTCGAGGTCGGGCTGGACGTCGACGCCGACGAGGTGGTCCTGGGCGTCGCCGACGGTGGTCCGGGCGTGCCGCCGGACGAGCTCGAACGCATCTTCGAACGCTTCTACAAGGCCGATCCGTCGCGCCACGGGGGCAGCAGCGGGCTGGGTCTCGCGATCGCCGCGGAACATGCCGCGCTCCTTGGCGGTCGGCTCATCGCGACGAACCGGGCGGAGGGCGGCCTCCGGATCGAGCTCCGGCTGCCTGTGACGTGATCGTTACCGTCCGGCGACGGGATGGCGAACGACGGGGAGCAAGCTGAGGTTCGGATCGCTCGTATCAGGAGCCCGAACCATGAAGCCCGACATCCGCATCCTCATCGTCGGCCTGCTCGTTGTCCTCATCGCCGGCGTCGCCGCCTGCAACGGCACGACCGGTGGCCTGGGATCCGTCCCGACCGCCGCCGCGACAGCGTCCGCCGACGCCGGCGGCCCGGACGTCACACCGCTTCCGGGCGGTTCCGCGACGCCGTCGGTCACCCCGTCCGATCAGCCCTCAGCCACGCCGGGCGCCTCGACGAACCCGAGCGCGACGCCGGCTGCCTCGTCGACGGGGACCGTGATCGTCCGTGCCTACTTCGTCCTCGGCGGTGAACCAGGCAGCGTCGGCCTCGTGCCGGTCCTTCGCGAGGTCCCGAAGACGACCGCGGTCGCCACGGCGGCCGTGAACGCGCTGCTGGCCGGACCAACCGCGGATGAGTCCGGGGACCGCAGGATCGGGACGGACGTGCCGGACGGCACCACCCTTTTCGGTCTGACGATCAAGAACGCGGTGGCGACGGTCAATCTGTCGACCGAGTTCGACTCGGGTCTGAGGAAGGCGTCGGAGGCGTTCCGCCTCGCACAGGTGGTCTACACACTGACCCAGTTCACCACGGTCAAGTCGGTCATCTTCCAGATCGACGGTGTGACGGTGACATCCTTCGGAAGCGACGGCATCCCGCTCGACGGCCCGGTCGGTCGTGCCGACTTCTACGACCAGCTGCCCTCCATCTTCGTGGACCGGCCGGCGTTCGGCGCCGCCTTCGCCGATGGCGGCAAGGCCTCAGGTAACGCGAACGTCTTCGAGGCGACCTTCCGGATGGCGATCCTCGATGCGACCGGCAAGTCGCTGGTGGATCAGCAGGTCATGGCGACCTGCGGGACCGGTTGCCGCGGCACGTTCGGTGTCAACCTGCACTACACAGTCAGCAAGGGCCAGTGGGGCACGCTCCACGCGTACAACCTTTCGGCCAAGGACGGGACGCCGGAGGACATCCGGGACTACCCGGTCTGGCTCACACCCGGCGGCTGACGTTAGGCGGCGGGCCGCCGCCCGACGGTCCCGTCCCAGGTGTGGTGCACGGCCCCCAGGATGCGGGGGCCGTGCGCGCGTTCGATCAGTACGACCTGCCGCCTGACGACGGCGAGGCCCCGGCCGGCGCGGTGCCGGTGGGCGACGCTACGAACCACTTGTCGCCGACACCTTGCCCGACCGTATCGCCGGCCTTCGTGTCCTTGGCGAAGTAGTAGAGCGGCGCGCCGTTGTAGGCGACCTGCATCTTGCCGTCGGCTCGGGCGAACGTGGTCAGCTGGCCGGCAACGCCGTCGCCCGGCTTGAGCGTGTCGTCACCCTCGACGATGAACGGTGGCCAGTTCGTGGCGCACGTGTCGACGCAGGTGCTCTTGTTGGCCGAGTCGGGCTTGAACGTGTAGAGCGTCTTGCCATCCTCGCCGGTCAGGTATGCACCGACCGTGCCGTTGGCCACGGCGACGACGTACGCCTCGCCGCCGGCTGCGGCGGACGGAGCCGCGACGGATGGTGCCGCGACCGACGGGGCCGCCGAGGGCGCCGAGCTGGCGCCGCTGCCGGTCGAACACGCGGCGACGATGAGCACGAGGCCGCCGAGCGCGGCGCTCAAGCGAGCCTTGGACATCGGGTTGGTAGGTCGCATCATCAGTGGATCTCCTCCGGGGATCGTGTGGGGTCTGGCATCAGTCCCTACGTCACGTCACTCCGGACGGTTTCCCGGCGTCGGACGCCTGGCACGCCCGCTTGCGCTATCATCCGTCAGCCCTGTACAACGGGCACCTCGGTCGGGGCGTGGCGCAGCTTGGTAGCGCGCATCGTTCGGGACGATGAGGTCGGAGGTTCAAATCCTCTCGCCCCGACCACTTACGAGTATTCCCACCCCCGCCGGGAGCGCCGCCGCAAGGCCGTGTCGCGACGGCGTGCGCGCTGAGGTGGACAGTCGCCTCCTGCATCCCCAGGACATCGATCCGGTTGAACAGGGCGCTCGCGAGGAGCCGGCGGCCCGAGCCGCCCTCGGCCTTCCGCCACGTCTCTGGCAGCTCCTGGACGTAGCGGACCGCGACATCGGCAGGGATGTCGTCCCATCGGTCGCGGGTCTCGGCCGCCGCCTGGCTCCTGGTCGAGCCGAGTCATCGTCCGTTGGAGAGCCGCGGCGTCACGATCGCGCTAGGTAGCGGGCCATCGCCCGCTCGCGTTCACGAGCGATCCGATCAAGCACTGAATGATCGGGAGGGGATGCGGCCCGGTTCACCTCGCCAACCACGCTGGCGATCGCCGGCGCCCCGACCGAGGCCTCGGCGAGCAGCTCCTCGACGATCTGTTCGTAGAGCTCACGCCGGTACGCGTGGCCAAGGGTCCGGCCGCGACCGCGATGCTCGGGTCGGGCCGCGACGAACGGTGGGCACGGCTCGCGGTGTCGGTAGTAGCCGGTGTCACCGGTGAGCCGTTTGCCGCAGGCGGCACAGTGGAGCATTTCCAGCGCGTACGGTCGGCGCGGATCCGCCGGACGACCGGTATTCGTCGCCCGCCGGGCTCGTGTCGCCTGCGCGGCCTCCCAATCAGCACTGGTACGAGCGGCGGCCACCGCGCGAGTTCGCCGTCGCGCAGCCGTCCGACGTAGAGGGGCGAGGTGCAGGATGCCCCGGACGGTGAACAACGGCAGCTCGACGGCCGCCGCGACATCGCGGTCCGGCAGGCCGGCCGCGGCGAGCTCGAATACCCGCCGGACGGTCGCCAGGCGCTCGGGATCGGGCTCGAGGAGCTTGGCCGCGTTCCGTCGGAAACCGAACGGC
Source organism: uncultured Chloroflexia bacterium (assembly GCA_963833705.1). GTDB lineage: Bacteria > Chloroflexota > Limnocylindria > Limnocylindrales > CSP1-4 > SPCO01. The sequence continues at coordinate 48,699 of CAWHYQ010000007.1, forward strand.
GGCCGGCCCCCCGGGTCGCGTTCCTTTGCGAGCTTGGAGGCGTAGCCCTCCTGGATCCGCCGCGATAGGCGTCGGCTGTAGCGCTCGGCGTCCTTGGCTTCGTCGACGAGCTGGTCCCAGTGACGCTCGGACGATGAAGGATCTCCTCGTCGCAGAAGTAGACCGGGACACCCGCCGGGTGGAGGGTGTCCTCGAGCAGCTCGAGGGTCCGACGCAGGTTGCGCTGCCAGCGCGAGACGTAGCCGACGAGGAGGACGTCGAACTCGCCGCGCTGGGCCGCGCCGAGCATGTCCGACCATCTCGGCCGAGCGGTACACCGTCCGCCCGGAGTGGGCGGCCCGCCAGGCGAGCCCGGAGTCGATGAGGCCGAGCCGGGCGATCGCGCGGTCCTGCATCTCGGCCTGGGCCTCGGGGCCGTAGCGGTCGAACTGGCCGGCCGTGCTCTCACGGATCCAGCGGGCGGCGCGTCGACCGGCGAGGTCCTCGATCGTCGCGGGCAGGCGTCTCATGCCGGTCCGATCGTGACGACCGTGAGGCTGGAGTGTCGACCGTTGCGGGCCCGCTGCTCGTTGGTCCAGCGGTCTCGGACGAGTTGGGCGAGGGCGATGACGACGGGGTCCATCGACAGATTGTCCCCCGGCAGCCTCGACTCGGCCAGTCCGCCACTCTCGGTCACGATCAACAGGCGCGGACCCGCCATCGGCGGTGCGCGCCGCGCCGGCGGCCGGCGATCGGGATCGAGGTACCGCGGGGCCGATGGGCGGCCCGGCCGCCGCCGCGCGGTCCGTTGGCAACGACGTGTTCGCCGACGGCGCTCGCTGGTGGCCATCTCCGCATCCGACCGTGTCACCGAAGGGCCTCGGTGAAGTCCTCGTGGCCACCGAGCCCCAGGACCTGGAGCCAGACGTCGGTGCCGACCGGTGTCGGGCAGCGCCGTGGCGTCGAATTCGACGAGCATTGCACCGAGCGTCGTCCGCGGCACGTTCGGGTTGAGGGCGACGACGGTCGCGTCGAGGCCGCGGGTCCGGAGCTCGGGCAAGACGAGGGCCCAGGCGTAGCCAGCGAGTCCCGGGTAGCCGCCCTTCTGACGGCCGATGCCGGCGAGGGAGCCGGCCCGTTCGGCCGACGGGACGACGAACAGGAGATGCCACCCGGGCTTGGAGCGGATGGCGGTCTCGTATCGGCCGAGCTTGTCGCGGATCACCGGACCGCGCTCGGTGTTCTGGTCGATCTCGAGACACAGGACCGCAGAGCCCGACGCTGCCTGGAGGACGACGACGGCATCGGGGTAGGTCTTGGGCAGCAGGTCGTGGGCCATGTCCTCCGTCAACCAGGCCTGGACGAGCGGCTCGCTGCTGCCCTCGCCGCGAGAAGCGGTCACGAGCGCGCAGACCGTCTCGACGCCGTTGAGGCTGTGGCGGAGCTGGGTGCCGGCACGTGAGCGAGTGAGCGGGAGGTAGCCGAGACGACGACGTCCGCGGGGAGAGACACGAAACGCGTAGGGAGCACCACCGCGGCTGGACGGTGGCAGGATCGCACGTTCGAGATAGCCCGCGCGATAGAGCGCGCTGAGACGTTCCTGCGCCGTTTGTCGGCGGGTGTGGACGAGCGTGGTGAGTTGAGAGGTTGTCGCGACATCGGCGCGATAGAGGATGCGGAGCGCAGCTCGATCGCGGTAGGAGAGGAAGCCTGGATCGACGATGACCCGGCGAGGTGGTGCGGGTGCCGCGGTGAACGCACCGATCATGGGTCTGTAGGGTCTCAGCCCGGATTGTGCACAGCCACGCACGAAACGGGGGGCAGGGACCGGGGTCCCGAAACCCCGCTCGGATACCCCATCCCTGCCACCTGTGGGCGGCCGAGCGACTGGCCGGCTGACTTGTCGCTGATCGAGTTGCCGTTGAACCATCGGAGGGCGACCTCATAGAAGGACTGTGCGTACCGAGTTTTCGACGGACTGGCCACGTTCCTGCCCGCTGGAGCGGGTCCCATCACGGGAGCCGTCACGCCTGGGACGACCCGACCGAACAGGACCGCTCGCGGAGCAGTCGCGACGCGGACGTCTCGATCGTCGACCCGAATGCCGTCAGCGACCGCCGGAGCGTTGCTCTGACGCGATCGACACGGCGGACCGCAGCGCCAGCTGCTCAGCCCACCGAGACAGTATTCAGGCGGACCGACCGAGGCGTCAGCCGCCGAGCCTCGATGCTAGGACGCTCGCGGGCCGAATGGAAGGGCTTCTGTGTACGAGATTGTGTGCCGCTCATTTCCGGACGAGTCGGGAGGGTGGGCGGAAGCCCTCGGGACTCGCTGGATTCCCGACGACCCGGTTGAGGCCCCGCATTGTCGCGCCTAAGATCATTCGATCGTCCTTGGTGCGGACTGGTGCGGTAGTCCCCAGTTGACGCGGCCGACACCCGGGCGGACGATGCTGGACGGCACGGGGGCGGGCACGCTATCCGGAAGGCGCGGGGGTCGAGGAGGGATCGTGTTTCACGATCAGCCATCGCGCCGCGGCTTTGTGTTGCTCAGCGCAATCTTGTTGTCGACGCAATTGGCGTGGGTCCCAGCCGCCACTGCGGCCACACCCGGCGCTCCGATCCGATACACCTACGATCCGAGTGGCCGCCTATCCGCCGTGATCGATCCGGCAGCCGGTTCCGCCCAGTACGCGTACGACGCCGCCGGCAACAACACCTCGATCACCCGCCGAGCCGCGACCGTCGCGGCGATCCTAGAGTTCTCGCCACGATCCGGCCCGACCGGCACCCAGGTGACAATCGACGGCACGGGCTTCAGCGCGACGCCTTCCCAGAACACGGTCAAGGTCCACGGCGTCGTCGCGACGGTCGTTTCTGCCACGCCGACCGAGATCGTCGCCACCGTGCCCGCGTCCGCGACGACCGGCACGATCAGTGTGACAAGTCCGGCCGGCACGGCGACCAGCACGGCGTCGTTCACCGTCGGTTCGGTTGTGCCGACCGTGAGCGGTTTCTCCCCGGCGATGGCCTCGCCGGGTGCGACGCTGACGATCACGGGCACGAACTTCGACACCACAGCCGCCTCGGACTCCGCCCGGGTCAGCCTGCTCCTCGCCAAGGTGACTTCGGCGACCGCCACCTCGATCGCCGCCGTCGTACCACCTGGTGCGTCCGGTCACGTCTCGGTCACCACACGCAACGGGACGGCCACGAGTTCGGGCTACTTCTTCGTACCTCCACCCGGTCGTACCACGGCCGACATCGACGACACCAAGACGGCGACCATCGGCGGTGCGGCCGTCACGGCGACGGTCACGCACGCGGGCAACGACGCCCTGATCGTCTTCGACGGCACCCAGGGTCAGCTCGTGGCCTGGACGTTCGGCACCGTGACCGTGAGCAACTCGGTGACGATCCTCGCCCCGGATGGCTCGACCCTGCGTGGCGCGCAGGGCACCGGAAGCGGAACGTTCTACGACTCGATGGCGCTGCCCATGTCCGGCACCTACACGATCTGGGTCGACGGGAGCGTCGGGACGGTCGGCACCCTAGCGGTCCAGGTCCTGAGCGTGCCGCCCGATGCGACGGCCACAGGCACGATCGGCGGACCGATGACGACCGTGACCACGACCGTCTCCGGCCAGAACGCCAAGATCCTGTTCGACGCCACCCAGGGCACACTGGCCAGCTGGCTGATGGGCTACACCGCCTACAACAACCGCGCCCGGATCCTGAACCCGGACGGCTCGGTCCTCCGCGACTGGCAGGGCACCGCCAACGGCATCTTCTTCGAGCCCCTGACCCTGCCGGCGACCGGGACCTACACGATCGCCATCGACGGCATCGGGTCCGAGGCGGGCAGCCTGACCTTCCAGGTCTTCAGCGTTCCGGCGGATGCCAGTGCCACGGGCACGATGGGCGGGCCGATGACCACGGTCACCACGACCACGCCCGGCCAGAACGCGAAGATCCTGTTCGACGGCACGCAGGGCACGCTGGCCAGTTGGCTGATGGGTTACACGGCCTATAACAACCGCGCCCGCATCCTCAACCCCGACGGCTCGGTCCTGCGTGACTGGCAGGGGACCGCCAACGGCATCTTCTTCGAGCCGCTCACGCTCCCAGCCACCGGGACCTACACGATCGCCATCGACGGCATCGGCTCCGAGTACGGCGGCCTGACCTTCCAGGTCCTGAACGTGCCCGCCGATGCGACCGCCACCGCCACGGTCGGCGGCCCGCTGACCACGGTGACCACGACCGTGTCCGGCCAGAACGCGAAGATCCTGTTCGACGGCACGCAGGGCACGCTCGTGAGCTGGCTCTTCGGCACGACGACGTACAACAACCGCGCCCGCATCCTCAATCCCGATGGCTCGGTCCTGCGCGACTGGCAGGGCACGTCGAATGGGTTGCTCTTCCCCGCGCTGACACTGCCTGCCACCGGCACTTACACGATGGCGATCGATGGCATCGGTCCGGACTATGGGTCGATCGGCGTCCAGGTCCAGAACGGCCGGGCTTCGCCCCGCGGGCGCCGACTGATGCCGCGCCGGCAGTCCTTGCGGTCTGGCATGGTGGCGAAAGCGCGTCCACGTCGAGCATCGGCAACTCGCCGGGCCGCATCGAGCCCCGCCCGCCGATCGATCCCGCGGCCGATCCGCCGCCGGCGACCGGTCCCGAGGACTGGACCCCCGATCCCTCGAATCAGCACGGTGACTGGCGATCGCATCGACCCCGTTCCGCCTGGGAGGACCAGGCTCCGCTACGGGCAGGGTCGGGTGTCACAGCCCTGAGTGGTCTCGTGCTCGACCTTCGCGGCGAGCCGTTGCAAGGCGTCACCCTGACGGTCGGCGACAAGGCGACCACAAGCGACGCGAGGGGTCGGTTCCTGCTCGCGGACGTCGATCCTGCGAGCCCGACCCTCGAGATCGAAGGCTCGACCGCCGCTCGGCCCGGCCGGACATATGGCTTCTTCGAGGCGCGGGTCGAGCTTGCGGCAGGCCTAACGACGGTGCTGCCGTACACGATCTGGATGCCGAAACTCGACACGGCCCACACCGTGACGATCCCGGCCGTGATCGACCACGACATCGTGGTCACGACCCCGAAGATCCCGGGGCTCGAGCTGCACATCCCGGCCGGGTCGTCGATCACCGACGAGGACGGTCACCCAGTGACCGAGATCGGGATCACCCCGATCCCGATCGACCGCACCCCGTTCCCGCTTCCGGTGAACTCGATCATCCCGGTCTACTTCACCATCCAGCCCGGCGGTGCCTATGTCGCCCCCAAAGGTGCCTGGCTCGTCTACCCGAACTACATCAACGCGAGCCCAGGTGCCGGGATCGACTTCTTCAGCTACGACCCCGACGACAAGGGTTGGCACGTCTACGGCCACGGCACCACCAGCCCCGACAACTCGCAGATCGTGCCCGATGCCGCCACCCGGATCTGGGCCTTCACCGGGGCGATGATCAACAGCGGCAACAACCCCGCGAGCACCGGGCCTAACCATGGCAGCGGCGACGGGGACCCGGTCGATCTCAACAGCGGTCTTTTCGTGCTGAGCAAGACCGACCTGGTCCTCGATGGCGTCATGCCCTTGAGCGTGACGCGAACCTATCGCCCGAACGACACGGACAACCGGCCATTCGGCAAGGGGACGAACTGGAACTTCGGGATCTTCCTGTGGTCGGCCGTGCAGTACCAGGAAGCCGATCTGGTGCTGCCTAGTTCGCAGCGGATCCACTACGTCCGCACGTCGCCTGGGACCGGGCCGACCGACGCCATCTTCGAGAGCACGGCGACCCCGGACGCCTACTACAAATCGACGATCAGCTGGAACGGTGCCGGCTGGGACCTCCGGCTTCGCGACGGCACGGTCTACGTGTTCGGCGAGAACGCGCCGCTCCAGTCGATCCGCGATCGTTATGGCAACCGGGTCAACCTCATCCACCAGGGCGGCGGACAAGGCGGCAACGTCATCGCCTTGACGTCGTCGAGCGGGCGCTGGATCACCCTCGGTTATGACGCGAGCAACCGGATCACGTCCGCGACCGACGACACGGGGCGCGTGGTCGGTTACACGTACGACGCGAATGGCTACCTCTGGAAGGTGACCGATCCGAACGGCGGCCTGACGACGTACACGTACGACGCATCGGGGCGGATGACGACGCTCAAGGATGCACGGCTCATCACCTTCCTGACCAACGACTACTACGCCGACGGCAAGGTCCAGAAGCAGACCCAGGCCGACGGGACCACCTACCAGTTCGCCTACACGACCGACGCCGGCGGCAAGGTCATCCAGACCGACGTCACGGACCCCCGAAACAACGTCCGGCGGGTGACCTTCGATTTCGACCGGCTACCCGTTGACCGACACCAGCGCTTTGGGGACGTCGCAGGCCGAGACGACGACGATCGTCCGCCAGGCGAGCGGGGAGCTGCCGACCAGCATCACGGACGCCCTCGGGCGTCGGACCGACATCGCCTACGACCCGTCGGGCAACGTCACGACCGCGACCCGACTCGCGGGCACGGCCAACGCGGTCACCACCACGATGACGTACGAGCCGGTCTTCAACCAGGTCAAGACGGTCACCGACCCGCTCAGCCACACGACGACGTACGACTACTACGCCGACGGCAGTCTCAAGACCGTGACGGACCCGCTCAGCAAGGTCACGACCTTCACCGACAACGTCGCCGGGCAGCCGCTGACGGTCAAGGACCCAACGAACAAGACGACGACGTTCGAGTACGCGTTCGGCGACCAGACGGCAGCCATCGACCCCCTCGGTGCCAAGACCAAGCGGTACGTCGATGCCGCCGGTCGGGTGGCGAGTGTCGTCGACCCAATGGCCAACCTGACCAAGACCGACTTCGACGCCCTCAACCGCCCGACCAAGGTCACGGATCCGCTCGCGGGCCTCACCCAGTTCACCTATGACCCCAACGGGAACATCCTCACGTTGTCCGATCCTCGCAACGGTGTCACGACCTACACCTACGACTCCATGGATCGTGTGGCCACACGCAAGGACCCCTTGCTCAAGACCGAGTCCTACATCTACGACGGCAACGGCAACCTGACCAAGGTCACCGACCGGCTCGGGCTCGTCACGACCTACCAATACGACCCGCTCAACCGCAAGACGTTCGCCGGCTTCAAGACGCAGGGGACGTCGCCCAACTTCACCTACGAGAGCACGATCGGCTACACCTACGACGCGGGCAACCGGACGCGGACCGCGGTCGATTCGCTCGCGGGTACCGTCGCGCTCGGCTACGACGATCTCGATCGGCTGACGTCCGACAGCTCGCCTCAGGGCACGACGAGCTACGGCTACGACAACGCCGGTCGGCAGACGTCGATGACCCTGACTGGTCAGCCGCAGGTCACCTATCTCTACGACAACGCGGACCGCCTGACCTTGATCACCCAAGGCGCCGCATCGGTCGCGTCGACCTACGACGATGCCGGACGCCTGCTCACCTCGACCTTGCCGAACGGCTTCGTCGGCACGTACACCTATGACGACGACTCGCACATCAAGACCCTCACATACACGACTGGGTCGACGACGATCGGCGATCTTTCCTACACCTATGATGCGTCGGGTCATCGAACGACGGCCGGCGGCAGTCTCGCCCGAGTGAGTCTGCCGACGGCGGTCAGCACGACTACCTACAACGCCGACAACCAGTTGACCAAGTGGGCCAGCACCGCCACCCAGCCGACATACGACCTGAACGGAAACATGCTGGCGGACGGCACTTATACCTACACGTGGAACGCCCGACACCAGCTCACCCAGGTCAAGCAGGGCACCACGGTCACCGCAGCTTACGGGTACGACGCCCTCGGTCGGCGGATCAGCAAGACCCTGTCAGGGACGACGACCGGCTTCGCCTATCAGGGCGGCAACTTCATCCAGGAGAAGAACGGTTCGGGCACGCCGACTGCGAACCTCCTGGCGGGCGGCACCGACCAGACCTTCAGCCGGACCGACAGTGCCGGCGCGCGCTACTTCTTGACTGACGCCCTCGGCTCGAGCGTCGGCCTGGTCGATGGGGCCGGCACCACTCAGACGAGTTACACGTATGAGCCGTACGGCAAGACGACCGTCACGGGCTCGTCCAATGGTAACGCCCAGCAATTCACCGGTCGAGAGAACGACGGCCCGCTCTACTACTACCGAGCACGCTACTACAACCCGACATTCGGTCGGTTCATCAGCGAGGACACGGCCGGCCAAGCGGGAAGCGGCCCAAACCTCTATGTCTACGCCGATGATGACCCGGTCATCTGGCGAGATCCAACTGGCAAGATCACGGCAGGTCTTTGCTTCAGTGCTGCTGGCGTTCTCGGTTTCTTTGGTGCCGTCGGTGAGGTCTGTCTCGTTGGGTCGAGTGCCGGAGAATTGGGGGTCACGGTTTCGGGTGGCGGCGGTGGAGCCGTAGGCGCGGGCGTCTCCGGCACGATTGGATTCCAAGGTTCCACGGCGGACCGCATCGACGATCTCGGTGGGCCTTTCGTGTATGCCGGCGCCAGGGCCGGCTTCGCCGGAAGCGGCTCTGTAAATGGATTCCAAGGCAGGGGCACCACCAACTCGCTCGTGACAGGCGGAGAGGTCGCGGTCGGGGTCGGTGAGGGGGCATCGTGGATGTTGGGATTTACAGCGACCAAGGTCTTCCACATCGATCCCGTCGGCTTCTTTAGCCACTTCAATCCGCTGAACATTTTCGGAGACGATCAAGGCATTCTGGGAAGGCGTAAAAGTGTATGAGTTCGGATTGCTCGTAGCGCTGGGGCTGATTGGTTCAGCGCTCCTTTGGTACAACCAAGCGAACGCCCGGTTCAGCGAACGGGTTCTCGGCCGCGTCGGAACACGCCCTGCAGACGACGTGACTGAATCGTCGCAAACGCGTCCCAGGGACTCAACAATCGTCAGGAGAGCTTGGGGAGTGCCATCGGACGACCCAGAGACGGAGCATTGGCGAGGGCTGATGCACCGGCGTTTCAGAATCTTCCTGTTAGGTGGGCCGCTCTTGTTCCTGTTGCCGATGCTATTTGGCTTGATCGGCTTGGACGCGGCAATCATTTCGGGCGCCGGCCTGTTCGCATATGTGTGGCTGGGCGGCGCGCTCGTCCTCCTCGCCGTGTGGACGTTCCGATTCGTCGTGACCTTGATCGCTTATGGGGCCGGTTCACCGCTCGAGATACGCGCAATGTTGACGTCGGTCGGCGGAGTGTCCGTCGCCGTGATCGTACTGATCGGGCTGCTGCTCGTGCGGTAGACGGGTCATTTCAATCATGAATGGCGGTGGCCTATCGGGTGACCGTGTGGCAGGACGGCTGAACGCGTCCGCCGACCCTACGCGGGTAATTCTGGTCGTGCGCGGCCTTATCCATCGCCCGGTCGACCGTCGGCTCGGTCGGGCCGCCAGCGATAGCCTCGCCTTACATGCAGGCAGCGGGTCGCGGTGCCGGAGTGGCCCCCATCGGAACGCGGCTGTACAACGGTAAGCCGCGCGCGACTAGCCTTCCCTGACCGGGCTAGTACCGAAGGGCTCGAATCCCCCCCGCGCTCGGCGTTCCAGATCCCAAAGCCGAGCACGTCCGCGAGCATGTCGAGTACGGCGGCAAGGGCCGCTTGACGCTCCAAAGCCTCGATGCCGTTCGTGACGTCGATACACAGAAGGGAAAGTCCTCGACCGGACCGAGGACATCGAGCGACTGCGGGCCTAGCCGAGTCGCCGCCGCCGCCACATGGGCGCTGAGTGGCGTCTCAGCCAGCCGAGGCGGGCGCAAAGTTACTTCCATTGGCGCCTTGTCGCCAGGCAGTCATCCGCTCAAGCGACGCCAGCGCGAGCCTCTCTGACCTCGCTTGTTATCTCGGCCTCAAGTCCTCTCGCCCCGACCAAACTCACCGATCTGGCGTCCGAGCTCGAGCACCGCCGGTAGCGCGGCGTCGAGACCGAGGTCGATCGCGTCGGGCGTGAGCTCGTACTCCAGCCGCTCGAAGCCCAGCACGTCGAGCCTGGCGAAGATCGCCGTCACGAGCGCCTGTCGTCCTTCGGGTCCGAATCGGCCCAGAGCGACGGCAGCGAGCGCAGGTAGTCGACGATCTCGTGCGGCGTGAGCCGCGGTCTCGCAGTGGCTCCCGGGCGATCCGTTCCTCGGCGTCGAGCCGCGCCATCGTCGCCTGCCAGGCGGCCATGTCGCGGGTCTTGGCGAGCGCGCGTGCGGCGTCGTCGCGCTCCCGCTCGATGCGGGCGAGGGTGAGCTCGTCCGACCCGCGGCCGGTCGATCGCCGTAGAGCCGGACGACCTCGCTGATGGTCGCGTCATCGACGCGCGCCGATCTGGGCGAGGAGCGCGCCGACCGCGTCCTCGTACCACGCCTGCGGATAGCAGTGGCCCTTGATCCGGGTGTCGTGGCCTCGGCTCGCGCCGCGCGTCCGGACCAGCGGCTCGCCGCCAGGAACGCCTCGCACGTCGGCGCCGGATGGCGGTAGCGGCCGACGTCGCCGTAGAGGTACTCGCCGCAGCCGGCGCAGCGCAGGCGCAGGGCGTAGGCGCGCTTGACGATGCGGCCGGGCGTCCGCGTCCGGCGTCGCTCGCGCATCGTCTGCACCGTCGACCAGAGCGCCGGGTCGACGATCGGCGCGATGCCCGCCGGCTCGCCGGTCCGCAGCCGCCCGGCGTAGATCGGGTTGGTCAGGACCTCGCCGACGTGGGTCTTGGCGAGGCCCGTCTGGGCCGCGACCTCCCAGTCCGTGCGAGCCGGTCGCCGCGAGCTCGTAGGCGCGGCCGACGATCGCCGCCTTCTCGTCGTCGACCCGCAGGATCGAGGGCTTGCCCTCGCGGATGAGGCCGAAGGGCATCCGGTTGCCACCGGGGACCCCGAGCCGTCGTCGCTTGGCGGCGTAGCCCTCGCTGACGCGCTTGGAGAGCTTGCGGCTGTACGCCTCGGCCTCGTGGGCCTCGCGGATGAACTGGTCCCAGTGGCCGGGGTCGACGCACAGGAGCCGCTCGTCGGCGAACAGGACGACGACGCCCGCCGGCATGGAGGTGGTCCTCGACCGCGATGAGGGTCTGCTTGAGGTTGCGCAGGAAGCGGCTGACGTAGCCGACGACGAGGACGTCGAAGGCGCCCGCCGTGGCCGAGCCGATCATCGCCTCCCAGGCGGCGCGTCCGCCAGGCCGACGTCCAGCCCGACGAGGCCACCGACCACTCGAGGCCGGCGTCGAGCAGGCCGTAGCGGTCGATGGCGCGGTCCTGCTGCTCGCGCTGGGCGTCGGGCCGAAGTTGTCGCACTGGCCGGCGGTCGACTCGCGGAACCAGCGAGCGGCCCGCAGGCCCTCGATCGCCTCGATCGACGGTGGCAGCATCCGGGTCATGGTCGTGGCCCCTGGGTCATCGGACGTCGGACCTTACCTCGGTCACGCCGTTGTTCAAGCTCGAGGATCGCTACGACCAGGGCATACACGACGCTGTTGGCGCCGGGAGCGCGAACCTCGAGCGGCGTCGGTTCGCGATGGATGGGCGCGACCGGGGCGTTCATGCGGTGCCCTGCGGGTAGTCGTCCGCCAGGTCGTCTCCAAAGATCCGCCACGCCGCCCGGGTGACTGCGAGGTCCTGCTCGATCCGCAGGTCGCGAGCAACCGACACATCCGACACATCCGGCACATCAGCGGGCATCGCATCGTGCGGCACGCCGCCATGCGTGCCGCTTGTGTCGGATGTGTCGCTTATTGGCGAGGCGACATAGCGCTCCCAGGCAGCCTCGAAGTCCGCGCGCAGGTAGCCGTGAAACGGATTGCTGATGCCGCCGACCCGGTGACGCGTCGAGCGGATGCCGAATTGCTTCAGGAGCTTGGCGAGGTAGTGCGAGGTGATGGGCTTGCCGCGAATATCGCCCCACGGCGACTCCTCGATGCCGGTCAGGCCCTCGATCAGCTCAGTAGTTGCGATAAACGGACCGGTGAAGCGATCGAAGATCGTCTGGCAGTCAGTGAGGAGGCGCAGCTCGTGGCTGTCATCCGACGATGAACGTTGCGCATTGATGGTGACCGCCGCTGCGCGGGCACGGCGTGGCCAGTCCGCACCCGCGGCATCGGCGATCGCCAGTAATGACTCCCAACCGTCCTGCGCCCGATCATCGAGTTCCGCAGGCAATGCGTCGTCGGGCAGGGACAGGTCCTCGATCGCGCCGACCAGCGCTGAGATCGCGTCACGCAGCGGCGTTCCAAGGCGACGCGCGGTCTTCTCGCGCAATCGCTCCTGGCGTTCGCCGCGCGAGCGACGCTCCATCGGGATCACGATGGCCCGGTCGAGGATCGTGTCGGGCAGGCCGCCGATGCCCGCAGTTGCCTTGGGGCAGAACACGTCGAACTCGACGAGCTCGAAGGTCTTGCCGCGCGGCGCCATGCGCGGCACCTTGGTGCCCCGTCGGTTGCCGCTGTTGAAGACCGAGCGGATGCCTTCGGTGCTGGCCGCCTTGTCGGCGAAGATCGCGTCGACCTCGTCGAGCAGGATGGTCGGGTGATCGTGGTCGATCTTCCGAAACAGGACAGATTCGGACGGCCGGGTGATCCGCCACGGCCGTGCGACCAGGAACTCGAGGACGTCGAGCACCTTGGTCTTGCCGCTCTGCTTGACCGCCGAGGTGAGGGCGAGCACCGGGGACTGCTCGAGCCGATCGAGAGGCACATGAGTGTGGCCGACCCACAGCGCGATGGCATCGACGTAGGCCGGATCCGCAAAATGGACGAACCGGCCCAGGTGGATGGCGACGGCGTCGAGGGCTTGAGCAAGAGTCGGCGGAGGTGGCCCTTGCCCGTCGGTCCCGGAGTCCGGAGCCACCATCCACGCGACTCCGGTCTGGATGAGACCGGATAGCTCGGGAGCAGATTTGCCGGCATCGAGCCAGTCGCTCACATCGCCCTTGGGTCGAAGCCCCGGAAGCTCGACAGTGGCTAAGCTGCTTGTGATTCCCTGGAGTGAGGACGCGACTGCCGTCGCGTGGGCGCGGCCCGGCTCATCGTTGTCGGGCAGGATCAAGACCCGGCGATTGCGCAGCGCCTCGCTGTATTCGGGTCGCCATTTGCCGGCGCCGCCGCTGTTGGTCGTCGCGATGAACCCGAGCCCGATGAGCCGATCGACGTCCTTCTCGCCTTCGACAATCAGTACCGGCTGATCGGCTTCCGCCGCCAGAAGCTCCGGCAGCCGGTACAGGACCCGGCGAACACCATCGAGGTTCCAGACCCAGCCGCCGACGCCGTCCGGGCGACGAACACTGAACCGCTTCGGCTCGCGCCGAACCACCTGATAGAGGGGTGCCCCGTCCTCGTCGCGGTAGTCGTACGTGACCACGATCAGGGATGGCGCTTTCGTGGTCGTTCTAGTGAAGAAGAGGTCGGACATCGTCAGCCCGACGGCCTCGACGATGTCCTCGGTTCGGCAGCCTCGGTGGCACCGAACGAGGACGTCACCGGCCAGGTTTACCGAGACGCTCAGCGACGGACGCGTGTCCGGGTGCGCAGGACAGCGCGCGTACCAGCCTCCCGGGTGTTGTGACACGCGATCTAGCGCTTCGAGCACGCGGTGGACGGCCTTGTCCGCGGCGCGATGGCTGGATTGCTCTTCGCCCATGACAGGTCCTCACATGGACCGTCCGACGGATCGGACGGCGAGGACCCGGAACGCTTACCTCTCCTGTTGAGGGCGCTCGTATCGGGAGGCTGCGGGGCAAGATATCAGATTGGTCCGACCTTGACTACCTCATTCGGCTCCATCGCCTGTCCAGTGTTGCAGGCATAGCAATAGACCCAGAACGGCCCATTGATGATCGGTCCCGCAACCTTCGATCCGCGCTGGCCTTTGCCTTTCGCGAATACGCGAGTCGCCGGTCCGAAACGACGATAGCCGTGGCCAGTCTGGGACTCGCGACCGTCCCGCTCGACGATGCGGGGATCTAACGTCGTCGTGCTTCCATGGAAGGATGTAGCCGCCCGAAAACGGCACAAACAGCCGGCCGAGTTGTGCGCCGCAATGTCGACACTGAATGTCCCAGCCCGATGTGATGATGGTTACGTAGTCGTCGTCGGGCTTCGCGAGGTTATGGGCAGTGACTCGCCGGTATGCGCGAGTTTCGACGTCAGACAACGCGGACCTCCAGCCTCACCTTGCAGAGAATCTCGGAGTTCTTGACGTGCCTCTTGACTCGCATCGATGCCCTATGCACCGGGGTCGGCGGATGCGCAGTCACGCCTCATCTGCCGATTGAGGTTGAGGTCCTCCACTGCGGGGCCAGGTTCGAAACCTTACAAACCGGTCGAGCGCCGACGAAATTAGGGTCTCCCAGTCGGACCTTTGGGGCTTGACGCCAAGATCAGTAATCAAGAAGCGAACGACGGACTCGAATGCAACCCGCTCACCAGGAAAATGTAGGCGGTCCAGGTCGTAGCCAGCGATCTGGCCGTCACGATAGATGTGGAGATGCGGCTCGTGCGATCCCCCGGAGGTGGGGTGGTAGTGCCAGGCGATTGATTTTCTAGGCTCGTGATCTACGCGTTCGTACACGGTGTACGCGTATCCCGTCGTCGTGGCCTTCCACTCGCCGGGTGCGTAGCGCTCGTCCGGGGATTAGCCGGAATCCCTGGGTTGCACTTAAAATAGACCGGACTGGCCCCGTCGCGTTTGAGTCGCAGAGGCGAGGGCATTCCGCTAAGCTGTATTGCGCGGTCAGTATCGGTGCCTCTGATCGTTGGCGCTTCGCACCACACCGCGTGCGTCACGCACGTGAGAGGCATTTGGATGATACGAACGTATCGATTGCGTGCCTCGCGCGGGTCATACGCCGGTTCGCGCGCCACCGGCCATCAGTGCCAGGTGCTCGACGACGGGGCTGTCCGGCGATTTCCTGCGTCCAGACGCCGAAGAAACTCGTCACCAGACATGTGCAGCTCGCGTTGTGCCAGGCGTTCAAAGAGAATCCGCGCCTCATCACGGCTCAGCTCCACGGCCGCGCCACTTCTACGGCCGCTCCGCAGCTTGCGTGCGATCGAGCTCTGTTTGCGGTTTCGAACTCGCTTCCAAATGCGAATCGGCCCTACCACACCTGCTCCTTTGGTCACCTTCTACTCCTAGGGAGTATGCCCGTCAATCCCTTTCAGAGCTCGTCGTCGGCAAGCTTGTGAAAAACGGTGCTCCGACGCCAATAGCCTCGGCTACATCTATCCAAGCCTTGTCTGTCTCGCCCTCTAGTCGCCTCAGGTAGACGCTCGTAACGGCCAAGCTCGAGTGGTCGAGGAATGAGCTGTTCGCGGTCGGCAAGCTCGACTCGCATTTTGGCGATCATGCGGCCGAATGGGGCGTGGGAAACATCACCAAGGAGGCGTATCTGAAACGAGCGAGGAGTCTCCTCTCGGCACCGGAGGGAGGCGACATCCTGGGGCATACGAGGCCCAATGGCGATGTCCTGCGCTACAACCACCGGACCAATGAACTCGCCATTGCCCGGGCCGACGGTACGATCAAGACGATGTTCAGACCGAGGGATGGGTACGAGTACTGGCTTAGTCTGCTCGTGCCGCGATGACACGCCTAACGCCGTTTCCGTGCCCTTGCTGTGGATTTCTCACGTTTCAGGAGGAACCGCCGGGGACATTTGACATCTGCCCCGTCTGCGGATGGGAGGATGACAATGTTCAATTCGAGGATCCGTGGAGGAAAGGCGGCGCCAATCGAGTGAGCCTCAGCGAAGCGCGAAGCAACTTCCTCGAAATCGGCGCCTCCTCGACCGATCGACTCGAGCGCGTGCGAAATCCTACGCCGCTCGAATACCCGAACGGCCACCCAGATAGGCAAGGAACTTAGGTCTCCATCCCCGCCTTCTGCTCTCATAGGCTTGGCGAGTGGCGATATCCCAGCGGAGTCTCTAGCCTGAGCCTGTGCCTGACTGAGGCACTGCTGCAGCGGCCGAGTACGCTGTCGCGTCGAAGACGATAGCGCGAGGTATCCGATGGCTGGAACTCGAGCTCCTTGATCCGGGCGCGCTCCTCGGTCGTGAGGCCGGCCCGGGTGCCGCGCTCGATCTCCTCCTGGTGGACCCAGTGGCGGAGCGATTGAGGGCCGATGCCGAGCTGCTTGGAGACCTTGCCCACGGCGCCGTGCCATTCACCCTGCTCGGCGGCCGTCTCGAACACGAACCGGACGGCCCGTTCCTTGATCTCCGGGGGTAGCGTCGCTGGTACTCGCCTTTGCGGGAGGGTCGTTGTTCTGCCATGGCTCCATCTTCCTCCAAGGGATGGAGTCTCCATCAGACCCAGTACGGTTCAGCTCACCCCAGGGCACCACGAGCTACGGCTACGACAACGCGGGCCGGCAGACCTCAATGACCCTGACCGGCCAGCCCCAGATCACCTACGGCTACGACAACGCCGACCGTATGACTTCCATCACCCAGGGGGCCGCATCCGTCGGCTCGACGTACGACGACGCCGGACGGCCGCTGACATCGACCCTGCCCAACGGCGTCGTGGGCACCTACACCTACGACGACGACTCGCACGTCAAGGCCATCACGTACACGACCGGTTCGACGACCGTCGGCGACCTCTCGTACACCTACGACGCGTCGGGGCATCGGACGACGGCCGGCGGCAGCCTCGCCCGGGTGAGCCTGCCGACGGCGGTCAGCACGACCACCTACAACGCCGACAACCAGCTGACCAAGTGGGCCAGCGCCGCGACCCAGCCGACCTACGACCTTCCGGATGCGGGTTCGCAAACGCCAAGGTGTGGCAGTACGCGCAATCGGGACAACCAGGGTCTTGTCCTGGCTTTGAGAGCAACGGGCATTGCTCCAAGAGTTACGGCGGAATTGCCCTCGTCATTGATCTGGACACCGCCAACTCGCCGAACCCGTCCGGCGGCTAGCGCCGAACGCCAACCGTCCTGGAATATTGCGGCCCGCGACCGCGACGGGCGGCGGGGGCTTAGACGATCCTGGGCCCCAGACCGCCGATTGGCTGACGTGGAGTCGACCCAGCGATTGATCGCCCGAGGGCGGATGGCCCACGTGAACCTTTCTGGCGGCTGAATTGTCTACAAGGCACGATGACCAGTGGGCATCCCGTCCGTTTAGACCGAGCACATCATTGGCGCGAGGCGTCTCCCTTGACCGATTCGACCGGATGCTGGGCAACTCTGGTTTCGGCAGCTTGACGACCAGCAGTCGCGTCGAGCGTACCGATTGGCGGCGATGGTTCTACGGAACGCCAGCGAGGCCGAAGACGCAACTCAGGAGGCGCTGGCGCGGGCGTGGAAGCGGCGCCATACGCTGCGGACGCTGGACAGTGCGCCGATTTGGTTCGACCGCATCGTGTTGAACGTATGTCGCGATCAGCTGCGGCGCCGCAAGGTAATACGGTGGCTCCCGATGCCCCAAGGAGCAGGTGAGGCTGCCACCGACCAATTCACACAAGCGCTGTTATCGGATGACCTATTTCGGGCCTTGTCTGGTCTCAACGTCGACCATCAGATCGTCGTAGTCCTCCGTTACTGGCGCGACATGACCATTGACGAGATCGCCCAGCGACTTGACGTGCCAGTCGGAACCGTCAAGTCACGTCTCCACTACGCAATTCGCGATCTTCGAGCCGCGATGGGCGAAGCCACGAAGGATGAATTCGGCAATGAGTGATGACCAGCGCCAGGGGTTCGAGGACGACCTTCGGAGCCGGTTCCACGTGGTAATTACACCGGAAATGCCATCGACGATCCCAGCGACCGCGCGTCGATTGGCCACCGACCAATCGGCCTCCAAGCCCTATCGACGTCCTGGACTGGGTGCGTTCGCGATGTTGGTCGTTGCAGCCTTGGTGGTCGGCCTATTCGCGCGGATTCCCGTGTTCGGCCAGCCTTCAATTGGCCCATCGGGCGTCTCGACCCACGCTCTTGGTGCAGCGTCGGCGAACGTGTCAGCCAGCCCGTCGGCGACGGCAACGGCTCCTGAGAATCCTGGCACAAACGAACCGTGGACCAAACCATGGATACCGGTCGCTCTCGCGGCGCTCGATCAGACCCACCTGGTCTTAGTCGGATCAACCGGTGACGGGATCGGTGATGCGGTCGTCGCCGCGAGCGATGATGGCGGTCATCAGTGGATGGCCGCCCGCCTGGGTCAACCCGCCCTCGACGGCGTCGCTGCCGTGGGTCAGATGCGGTGGGCAACGTCCACTTGTGCCCCGGATGCTTCGACGGACTGTCTCGGCGGTCTGATCATCAGCCCCGACGCCGGCCGGAGCTGGCGGCTGTCGGCAGCCAAGGGTCTGTCCGATCCTGCCTTCGTCGATGTTGATCATGGTTGGGCGTTCGGGGCTGCAACGCCATCTTCGCCGTTGACGCTCCAGATGACGACCGATGGAGGGGAGACTTGGGCACCTACAGCGAGGTCCTGCCCAGCGACCGTTTCACAGGGCGTCGACGTCGAGTTCACGTCGCCTGTCAACGGGTGGCTTGCCTGTGCCGGCGACAGCGGGTCGGCTCGCAAGCGGAGGAGATCCCTAGGACGAACAACGGCGGCAGGATCTGGCAACCCGTTTCCGGCTGCGGGCCACGGACGGTAGTGGACGCGTCGGCATTATTCCTCTGAACGGGCTACTCGCTGGCATCTCAATGCGTGCATCCGGCGTCGGTTGGTTGTGGACCGATCGAGGGTTATTTGCGACCGTCGATCGGGGTCAGACTTGGACGATCATCGCTTACGACAATCCGGACGCATCCACACCTATCGTGTCGGCAATGCTCGTCGGTGAACACGCTGGCTTCGCCCTGGTCCGGAATGGCGTTCAGAACGAAATGAACCTGGTCAAGACTGACGACGACGGGCACACATGGGCCATCGTTGGTTCTTGGCCTCTGCGCTAGGGTGGTGGCCACCCCGGGAATGGGCGTGGCCGACAAGAACATCATTCCCACTTCCGGAGAGGCGCGGTCGCGGTTCGACTTTCGACGCAGCCGCCTGCTCCACACGGACCGGACCTTACGTTCGCATCGAACCTCCAGGCGAGCGACTTGGAACGGCGAGACTGGCTCCGGTTCATTCAAGCCGACCGACGAGTGAGCACCCGACAGCGGTCGAAGACAATCCCGACCTTTACCCGTAAGGTGTCGGCCTGACCTCCTCTCGCCCCGACCATTTCGACTTCTTCGTAGCCGAAGGCCGGCCGCAGGCCGTGTTCAGCGCCATCGCGCGTGGGCACTACGACCATTGTGTCCGTG
>CAWHYQ010000008.1:0-93867 GCA_963833705.1 uncultured Chloroflexia bacterium
GCTTCAACGACAGTCGACGACGCCCAGGCCAATCATCCACGAAGTGGCCGACAGCAAACCCGCTGTCTCTTGCTCATCGAAGCTAATGTGCTGCGTGCCGTGTCGCGGGAGGCGGTCGTTAAGACTCTCTTTACCATTGATTTAATATATAATATCTGCGGACTTAACCATTTCGGAAAGTATCAGACTGATTTGGCAATTTGGACGTATGGACAACCGAATGACATGGCTTCGAGATCATATGAAAAGCCACATCGCAAATGCACAATCAACCGAGCCCAGAAGAAGGTCTTGTCGAGACCCCAATGCCGTTCGATCATCTCCAGCCGCTACTGAGGGGGAAACGGCCCTCGATCTTGTCAATCAAGCGGCCGAAGCGATCATGAGCATTGAGGCTCAGGCAGTTGATATTGAGGCTCGCGCTCGAAGCCTGGCTCGGGAACAGGCGAAAGCTTGCGAATTGCCGACGGTCACATTCAGTCGTTGGAGGCCGCGCTGCGTGCGGCTGAGAAAGACAAGCATGAAGCCAATGCGCGGGCACAAGAAAAAGAGGATGCCCTCAAGCAGGCGCTATCGCGCGCACAGGCGACCGAAGCTGACAATTTCGCACCGGCACAACGGGCGACTGCTGCAGAGATGCGCGCCAGGAAGGTTGAGACACTCACTCGTGTTGAGGATGCGATCCAACGAAACTTCTCAACTACTGAGCACCGGGGTCAACAAGGAGCACCGTGGCCGCTTGAGCCGATAAACTCTACCGACCCCGCCTCACACGCGACCGCCACAGAGCCTTGGCCACTTCCCCAATAAGCGCATCCACCGACAACCGGTGCGCAAATCAGTTCTTGCATCCCCGGCATGTTCTGCAGGTCGTGGATGTTGGCGTTGCCGCCATCCGGCAGGATGACGTCTCCGGCTTCCGGCTTCGGCCTTGCAGGCGCCGATCCACATCGCCTCGATGGTCAGGGTGGTGGACCTACCTTCCGACTGTCCCTGCGGCGGCGGTCCCCCCTTCGACGTTACCTTGACCGTGTAGGCGCTATTGAAGTCGCCAGTAATCACACCGTGCGAGGCGATGGTCGCCGCGCCGACCTTGCAGATCGAGTTCCACCACGATGCTCGCCGCCCAAGCGCTGGATATCCTGGTTCTTCAGCACTCCTCCTGACGCAGGCTGCTGCCGATCGAATTCATCCAGTTGGTTGGTTGCGGCATCGATGCAGTGCTGGGAGCTTCGCGGTGGCCTGTTGATGCCTTCGAATGTCATCTTGATGTCCCACAAGCCGGGCTTACGGGCGGGTAGATCGAGCGCCGTTGCTGGCGCGGCCAGCATGATCGCGACTACGGCAACAACCGGTAGGAGAAGGCGCATGATGGGCTCACCTGGATGACGAACCAGCGGCGCCGGTGGTGCATGTACCGTGGCCTGATCTGCCGGATAACTTTGGCCCATATCCGATATCCTGCAAACGCTTGGCGCTTAGCGCGAATTCATCGCCGCGCTCTGTGCCACTCTATATTAAGCGATCCGCGAAATGTCTCTGTTGTTGAATGCTCCCGGGCAGGCTAAAATTGAGGTGTTTCCAAATTGGAGGACGCGGCTATGGCCACTCAGGTAAGCGAAGACGACGATCTTCATGCCAAGTTCGATGCTGCAGCCAAGCATGTACAGAAAGCATATGGCGCGGCGCGCGACGCGGCGACGGAAGCGGCTGACAAAGCAAAGGGAAGGGGCGTCTCACATCAATGACCAGGCGCTCGGCCTTATTCGGCAGAGGCCTGGACGTCTCCGTGATCGCCATGTTCACGCTGGGCTTGTTTTTCGGGGCATCGTGAGCCGCTAACAAGCGAGGGCGGCTAGGCTGATATCGCCTTGTTGGCAGTTTCAGCAATCCGCGATGACGATGTCAATCGCTCGCCCTGGCGCGGACTTTCATCACCCTTGCATAATCCGAGAGGGCACGCACATGACGAACCTGAAACTTCCCCGCCGACAATTTCTGCATCTGGTCGCGGGCGCTGCCGCGCTGCCGGCCGCATCGCGGATCGCGCGGGCGCAAGGGGCATCCGTCGCGGCCGGTGAAAATCATCGTCGGCCAGGCGGCGGGCAGCGCTCCGACATCGTCGCGCGTCTAGTCGCCCAATTCCTGTCGGAAAGACTTGGCCAACAATTCCTCATCGAGTTCGACCCGGGCGCCACCGGCAACATCGCGACCGAAGCCGAACGAGACCCGCATGCCGCCCGACGGCTACACGCTGCTGCTGGTGAACTCGCAGAACGCGATCAACGTCGCGCTGATGAAGTCTAGCTTCGACTTCGTCCGCGACATCACGCCGGTCGGGAGGGTCGAGAAACGTCGGCTGTTATGGTGGCTCACCTCGGTGCCGGCCAAGACCAATCCCCGAGTTCATCGCGTACGCCAAGGCGAATCCCGGCAAGCTGAACATGGCCTCGGCCGGCATCGGCGGCCCGCAGCATATCGCCGGAGAGTTGTTCAAGTTCATGGCCGGCGTGGACCTGACGCACATCCCCTATAAGGGCTCGACGCCGGCGGTGATGGATTCCGTCGCGGGCCAGGTGCAAGTGATGTTCGACGTTACGCCGATCTGGATCTGCCGCAGATCAAGGCCGGAAAGCTCCGGCCGTCGGGCGTGACGACGACAGAGCGGCTTCCATTCTTGCCGGACGTGCCGACGATCGACTAGCTTCCTGCAAGGGCTACGAGGCGGCGCGGATTCTCGGTTTCGCGTTCCCCAAGGGCACGCCGCCTGAGATCATCGCGACGCTCAACAAGCAGACCAACGCGGCGGTGCTCGACCCGAACATCCGGCAACGGTTCGCTGGATCTCGGCGCCGTGGCGAGGGCCTCACCGAACTCGCCGGACGAGTTCGCCAAGTTCATCGCCGAAAATATCGAAAAATGGACCAAGGTGATCAAGTTCGCGGGCATCAAGCCGCAGTGATCTCGGCACGCTCCGACGTTCGAGGAATCGCGTTCCGTTATCGGAATCTGCCGACACGGCCTAGGATTGCGCGATCAATCGCACCCGGATTGTCGGGATGCGCCGGATCAAAAAACGAGATTAACGCAACGCGTTGGGCAGATCGTTTCAACGGCGACGAACTCTTGCGCCAGGGCAGGTCGTGGATGCGCTCGGCGGGATAATCTGGTAACTGGGTGAGCCAAGTCCGGCGAGCCAAGGCTGCGGGTCGAAATCATTAACCTTGGGTCGGCGATTGAACCTGCGCGCCGAGCGACCTTGCCCCAATGTTATGAACAATTGGCTGCGAATTGTGCGGGACAGGGCAAGCCTCAATTTATTTCTAAGGCGGGATCCTTCGTGTGCCTCGTCAGACAGAAAGCAGATCTGAGGTGCGCCATGTCCAAAACGTTGCTGGCTTTTCTGTTGCTCGCCAGCGCGGCGGTCTACGATCCGCCGCGAGCGCTTGGATTGCTTGGGCCGCGAGCGCAGACGTTGCTGGAAGCTGGTATCCGCACTTGATGTCCGCCTTATACTGCCACGCCTCACGTATTTTGGTGCTCGCTGAAGATACGGGAAGGAACTGACGATGGAATTGTTGCGCTTCTTAAAGAGTGAGTTCAGGCGCTACGGCGATCGAATATGCCATCATCGCCGGCGGCATATCGATCGTGATCGTTGCGGCGGTGCAGACGATTGGCACGAGTTTGAATACAACCTTCACGTCGGTTGCAGCCGCAATTAACAATATCCATCGAACGGGTGCGACCGGATTCCATGACCCCAAACCCGCTCACCCTGCCATACCGTCGGTGCTCTGCCGCGCTAATTTGCTTTGGTTGTGCTCCAGCGGGTGCAGCGTCTCCAACTTCGTTTCCGACGTGGCGACTTCGTCACGCTCGACGACCTCCTCACCGAGGTCGGGGCGGACGCCGCTCGCTGGTTCTTCGCCTCGCGAGCCGTGACGACCGAGATCGACTTCGACATCGAGGTGTTCACGAAGCAGGCGAGCAAGACCCGGTCTACTACGTCCAGTACCCCACGCGCGCATCGCCTCGATCCTGCGCAAGGCGGAGCGCGTCGGGCTCGCGCCCGCCGAGCGTGTGCGGGGCGCGCTCGACGGCCCACCTGAGGCCGCGCTCGCGCGGCGGTCGTTCGCTTCCCCGAGGTCGTGGAGGATGCGGTCGTGGCCGAGGAGACCCTTGGCGTGACGGCCTACGCGACTGAACTCGCGACGATCTTCCACGGGTTCTATCGAGACGCCCGCGTGGTCGACGAGGACGAGCCGGCGCGGTCGGCGGTGCGTCTCGCCCTCGCCGAAGCGGCGCGGATCACGCTCGCCAACGCGCTCGGGCTGCTCGGGATCTCCGCACCCGACTCGATGTAGGCGGCCGGTCCGCGGCAGGCTCTAGCGCCGCGGGTCTCCTATCCGGTGGGCTAGCCGGCCAGGCCCAGGGCGCCGGCCGCGCGGCCGAGCGTCTTCGCGTCGCCGGCAACGACCACCCAGCGCGTCTTGCCGCCGACACCGGGGAGGACCCGGCCGATGCCACCCGCCTTGGCCAGCGCCTTCGTGGCGGCCGTCTCGAATTCCTTGGCGTCGGTGGTCGTGTCCCAGACGGTCTGCATGGCGATGGCCCATGAGCCGTCGGGGCCGGTCATGACCGCAAGCCGGTCGCCGCCCCAGCCGGCGGCGGCAGCCAATGCGGCAACCGGCTCCACGCCAGCCTCTCGCAGCCAGATCCCCATCTGGAGCTCACCGAACGTGTCCATCAGCGGCACCGTCCAACCGCTGCCCAGGCGCGTCGCAAGGTCGGTCGGCAGTGTCACCGCGACCGGCGCCTCGGCCGACGCGTACTTCTTGGGGTGCAGGATCTGTTCGGTCGACTCGGGCATGCGGTCATAGAACGCGTTGACGGCCGCCCAGCCGCCGGCCGTATGCGCCGCCTGGACATATGCGAGCCCGGTCGTATACGGGTAGGTCAGCGTGTCGCGCAGGATCGCCGGCGTCCGGTTGTAGAGGGCCTGGACCGCGGGGTCGCTGCTGGCCGCGATCAGCGCCAGCAGGTCCGTCTGATCGAGGTTGGCACCCGCCCAGAGGGACATGAGCAGTGAGGCGTCGCCCTCGTAGATGGCCTGGCGCGCGAGCAGTCGATCACCCTGGTCGAGGACCCCGTGCTGATCCTTGAACACGGTCGTGTTCTGGTCCTGGAGCGCGTGGTCGTACTCGTGGGCAAAGTAGAACCGTTCGTCGGACCGGGGGTCCCGGTCTTGGAGACCACGTACAGCTTGCCCTCGTCGTTCCGGTAGAAACCGACGACACCGCCGCTCAGGAGGTCGAGGCTCAGGTCCCGCAGGTTCGAATGGCCGGGATCAACCCGAGGGCCTTGTACAGGCGCTCGTTGGCTGCGAGATAGGCGGGTGGGGTCTGCTCGTCGAATTGCTGGGTGATGAGGACGCGCAGCTCGGCCTCGTCGATGAACTGCCGCTCGACCGGGCGCTTCGGCTGCAGCCCACGGATCGCGATCACCTGCGTCTCGACCGCGTCGTAGGTCGCGTCGGCTGCAGGGTCCCCGCTGGCGGCCGCGCTCGGCGACGCGGCGGGCGCGCTCCCGGTCGGCGTGGCGACAGGCGTCGGGACGGGAGAGGACGTCGGGACGGCCCCCGTCGGGACGGCCGTCGACGCCGACGGTGTCGTGGACGGGTTCGTCGAGCCGCACGCCGCGCTGAGGAGAGCGATGACGAGCGTCGCGACGATGAGCGTCGCCGGTGTGGCGTGCGCGCCGAGGCGCGGTCGAGACGTGTGGAACATGCGCGGGATTGTCGCACGGGATGCTGGAACGCCCGATTTCGGGGGCCCCGATATCGCTTTCTTAATCGGTTGCCGTCTCGACCCTGAACACGGGCGTCGTAGCGTAGGGGGTGGACGAACCCTCAAACGGTTCCATCCCTCCCTCCCTCGACCGGGGGCGCCGATTGGGCAGGCGCTCCCGGTCCTTCGTTTTCCGTTGTGTGGCGAGGACCTTGGCGGCGCCCAGGGCGGCCGATGCGTGCGTTGGTCGGCTCCGCCGGTCGCTCACGCACCTTGGGGTGCGCTCGCTCCCTTGCTCACCGCCCGCCTTCGTCTCGACCGCCCGGCGGCCGATTCTGACGAGGTTCGCCCATCTGTGCGGTTCGGCCGTCGCTCGCGCACCTGCGGCGCTCTCACTTCTTGGCACTGACCGACCACTCCCCGATGGAGCGGGGGTGCACGGTGCTGTGTCAGAATTGGGGGGATGGAACTGACTTGGTATGGGCGCACGTGTGTGCGGTTGCGTGGGCGAGATGCGGTGGTCGTGGCGGATCCGTTCCAGTCGGTGGTGGGCCCGACCGGGCGCGGGATCACGGGCGATATCGTGACGTTCAGTCACCCTGATGACAGCCCGTTGCCGCGTGCCAAGGGCCGGACGTCCCGTGACGGTCGGACGCTGTTGCCATCGAGCCTCGACGAGGCGTTCGTGCTGGACGGCCCGGGTGAGTACGAAGTCAAGGAAGTGCTCGTGACCGGGGTTCGCACCTATCGCGACGACGCCCGCGGCGCGGAGGCGGGCAAGCAGGTCTCGTTCGTGCTCGAGGTCGACGGCGTCCACACCATCCACCTTGGCGAGATCGGCCATCTGCTCTCGGAGGAGAAGCTCGCCGACATCGGTCCGATCGATATCGCGTGCGTCCCGCTCGGGGGATCGCTCACCGCGACGCGTGCCGCGGCATTGATCGCACAGCTCGACCCGCGCATCGTCGTGCCGATGCCGCTGTGTGAGGACGAGGGGGATTGCGCCGACGCGCTGAAGCGGTTCTTCCACGAGATGGGCGCCGAGCCGAGCACGCAGCCGAAGCTCGCGGTGACCGCGACCAGCCTCCCGGTCGAGACGACGACCGTGCTCCTGGAGTCGCGCGGCAAGCAGGTCTGACCGCGGGCGGCCGGTCGGCCGCGGGTCACCCGCCGCAGTCAGCCACGATCGAAGACGATCCGCCCGCGCTTGACCACCGTCCGAACGAGGTCGGCCGCGGGCCAGTAGGGGATCTGCGCCGAGTTCGGCACGCGCCAGACGACGATATCCGCCGCTTTGCCCGGTTCGAGCGAGCCGATCTCCTCATCGAGGCCGACGGCCTTCGCCGCGTTGATGGTGACCGCGGCCAGCGCCTCGTCGGGCGTGAGGCGTAGTTCGAGGCAGGCGACCGTCATGGCCAGGGGCAGGCTGGCGGTCGGCGACGTGCCCGGATTGAAGTCGGTGCCGAGCGCGACCGGGATGCCGCGATCGATGAACGTCCGGGCCGGCGCCCCGTGGTCCTTCATCAGGAACCAGGTCGTCGCGGGCAGCACGGTCGCAACGACCGGACGGCCCTCGACCGCGGCCTGGGCGAGCGCGTCGATGCCGGCCTCCGACGGTGTCGCCAGGTGGTCCGCGGACGTGGCGCCTAGCTCCGCCGCCAGTTCGGCACCGCCCGAAGGCGCGAGTTCGTCGGCATGCAGCCGGATCCCCATCCCGAAGCCCGCCGCGGCCTCCATGATCCGACGCGTCTGGTCGGCACTGAACACGCCCCATTCACAGAAGGCATCGCAGAACCGCGCCCGGCCGTGGTCCGCGATGCCCGGCAGGCTCCTCGATGACCGACCGGACATAGGCTTCGGTCCCGTCGGGCCGCGAGCGGAACTCGGACGGGACGGCGTGGGCGCCGAGGAACGTCGGGACGACATCGACCGGGCCCTCGCGGCCGAGTCGGTAGGCCACCTCCACCAGGCGGATCTCGGTCTCGAGATCGAGGCCGTAGCCGGACTTCGCCTCGACCGTCGTCACCCCGTGGCTCAGCATCTCGTCGAGCCAGCGTCGGCCGTGCGCGAGCAATGCCTCGGTCGATGCGGCGCGCGTGGCCGCCACCGTCGACAGGATCCCGCCACCCGCGTCGAGGATCTCGAGATACCCCGCGCCGCGCTGTCGCTGGAGCAGCTCGCCCTCGCGCGATCCGGCGAACAGGAGGTGCGTGTGCGGGTCGATGAGACCGGGCGTCACCGATCCGCCGTCGGCGTCGAGCCTGGCGAACCGACCCAGCGGATAGCCCTCCGCCTCGAGCGCCGCCTCCACCGCCGCCCGTGGACCGACGGCCGCGATGCGTCCTTCCCAGCAGGCGACGACGGGCGCGTCGGGCGCATCCGGGCCACCGACATCGTTCGCTTCGAGGCGACCGACGTCGGCCTGCCCCGCACCCATGCGCACCCCTCCCGCGAGGGTCACGACCTCGGCCGCGCCGACGATCAAGAGACCGGGCGTGGGCTCGTCGGTGCGTCCCCCGTGGATGAGCCGGAACGGACCGCCGCTCACCGCGTCGGACCGCTCGCTCGTGCGGCCTCGAGACGCAATTCGAGTGCCTGCATCGGGGAGAAGTCGCGCAACCGGAGGAACCGGGCCGCGGCGGCCAGGCGGCGCTCGACCTCGTCGTCCTCCGGCGCCTCGGCGCGGTCGGCCACCGCGAGGAAGGCGGCCAACGGGGCAAGACCGATCAGCTCCGACTCGGCCAGGTCCACGCCGTCCTCGGCCGCGATGTCGCGGACCGTCTCCCAGACCAGCCACAACGGCGTGACGGCGAAGTCCAGGAGGTTCATCGACACCTGGGCACGCTTCAGTTCCTCGATCCAGAAGCCGTTGGCCTGGACGCGCGGCAGACCGCCACCGGACTCGCGGACGCGACGCGCGATGCGCTTCGCCAGCTCCACGTCGGTCGATGCCAGGTTGATGTTGTAGGCGATGAGGAACGGTCGCGCACCGACGGCGACGGCGCCGGCCGATGGGTGCAGTCGTGCCGGTCCGAAGTCGGGCTCCCGTCCGCGGTGGCCGATCTCGGCCTTGAGTCCCTCGTATTGCCCGCGTCGGACGTCGGCGAGCTTGACCCGTTCGGGTCGTGTAGCCGACCGCGCATACAGGAAGACCGGCAGGTCGAACCGGGTCGCGATCCGCTCACCGAACGTCCGCGCGAGCTCGATGCAGTCGTCCATCGTGGTCGAGGCGAGCGGGACGAACGGGATGACGTCGACGGCCCCGATCCGTGGGTGTTCGCCGCTGTGGGTATCCATGTCGATCTCATGGATGGCCGCGGCGACCAGGCGCTCGAGCGCCTCGGTGACCGCCGGGTGCTCACCGGCGAGCGTGAAGACCGACCGATTGTGGCTCGCGTCGCTGGTCCGGTCGAGCAGGTAGACACCCCGCTCGGACTCGATCGCCTCGGCCAACCGATCGACGACGTCGAGACGACGCCCCTCGGAGACGTTCGGGACCGATTCGATCAGCACGACGAGATGCTAGCCCGCCGACCGGGCCGCCGAGACGTCGCGGCGCTCGGAGGTCCGACGTCGCTCAGTCGGTGGGGTCCGGAAGCATGGGCACGCGCACGCCGCGCTCGCGCGCGACCTCGATGGCACGCTCGTAGCCCGCATCGACATGGCGAAGGACCCCCATCGCCGGATCGGTCGTCAGGACGCGTTCGAGCTTCTGCGCCGCGAGCGGGGTCCCGTCGGCCACCACGACCATCCCGGCGTGTTGCGAATAGCCGATCCCGACGCCGCCGCCGTGGTGGATCGACACCCAGCTCGCTCCCGCCGCGGTATTGACGAGGGCATTCAGGAGCGGCCAATCGGCGACCGCGTCCGAGCCGTCGGCCATCGCCTCCGTCTCGCGGTTGGGCGACGCGACGGAGCCGGCATCGAGGTGGTCCCGCCCGATGACGATGGGGGCGCTGACGGCTCCGGTCCTGACCAGCTCATTGAACGCAAGCCCGGCCTTCGCCCGTTCGCCATAGCCCAGCCAGCAGATCCGGGCCGGCAGACCCTGGAACGGGACACGCGCCCGGGCCATCTCGATCCACCGACGCAGCCCGACGTCGTGGGGGAACAGGTCGAGCACCGCTTCGTCCGTCCGGGCGATGTCGGCCGGGTCGCCGGACAGGGCGGCCCAGCGGAACGGCCCGCGACCCTCGCAGAACTGCGGCCGGATGAACGCGGGCACGAACCCCGGGTAGTCGAACGCGTCCGGGACGCCCGCCTCGAACGCCTGGGCACGGAGGTTGTTGCCATAGTCGAAGACGATCGCGCCCGCCCGACGGAAGGCCAGCATCGCCCGCACGTGATCGGCCATCGCCCGGCGCGACCGTCGCTGGTATTCGTCCGGCAGTGAAGCCCGCAGTTCGAGTGCGTCGGCGAGGGTCATCTCGGCCGGCACGTACCCACCGAGGGCGTCGTGGGCGGAGGTCTGATCGGTGACCAGGTCGAAGCGCTCGCCGGCCGCCGCCCAGGCAGGCTCGATCTCGGCCGCGTTGCCGACGAGGGCGACGCTCAACGCGGATCGGGCGCCGGCCGCGTCGCGCGCCCAGGCCAGGGCCTCCGCCGGTTCGCCCGTCAGGCGGTCGACGTAGCCGATGTCGAGCCGGCGCCGGGCGCGCGCCTCGTCGACCTCGATGGCGATGCAGACCCCTTCGTTCATCGTCACCGCGAGGGGTTGTGCACCACCCATCCCGCCCAACCCCGCGGTCAGCGTCACGGTCCCGCGGAGGGTGCCCCCGAAATGCTGGCGCGCGGCCTCGGCGAAGGTTTCGAATGTGCCCTGCAGGATGCCCTGGGTCCCGATGTAGATCCACGAACCCGCGGTCATCTGGCCATACATCATCAGGCCGGCCCGCTCCAGTTCGCGGAACACCTCCCAGGTCGCCCATTTGCCCACGAGGTTCGAGTTGGCGATGAGGACGCGCGGCGCCCATGGATGGGTCCGAACGACCCCGACCGGCTTCCCGGACTGCACCAGCAGGGTCTCGTCGTCGGCGAGTCGTCGGAGCTCGCGAACGATGGCGTCGAACGCCTCCCACGAGCGGGCGGCGCGACCCGTCCCGCCGTACACGACGAGGTGGTCGGGATCCTCCGCGACCTCCGGGTCGAGGTTGTTCATCAGCATCCGCAGCGCGGCTTCCTGCTCCCAGCCGCGGCACGACAACTCGGTTCCACGCGGCGCCCGGACCGGGCGAGCCCCCGCCGCGGCCGTCGTCTCGTCCATGGCGACAGCCTACTCGCGCAACCCGGCCAGGATGAGCTGGCCGAACTTCCGTGGACCCGCCGACGTGATCGACACCAGGCGGTCGTTCGCGAGGTGGACGTGATAGATGGTGGCGTCCTGGACGCATCCGGTGACCTCGACCGTGCGACCGGCGATGACCTCCTGGCGGTGGCTCGACACGCCGCCGGCGGGCGCACAGGCGGCAGCGTCGTACGACGCGCGCCAGTCGGCGAAGAACGCCTTGCTGAACACGTCGGGGCGAAGCCGGACGACACTGGCCACCGCGAGGTCGTCGCCCGCCGAGTCACCCGGTCCCAGCGCGATCCCGACCGCGATGGCCGAAGCGGAGGCGCCAAGCTCCAGGTCCGATGTCAGCCCGGCGGCCGTCTCCGGCGATGGCATGAGGGCGACACCGCCGACCCGTTCCGGCAGGACCGCGAGAAGCTTCGGGTCCACGATGACCAGCCGAGGCGAAGCCGCGGCGGCCGCGCTGCCCCCGGGACTCGGTGGAGGAGCAGCCGTTGTGATCGATGGCACGGGCCCGGGCGTCGCGCCGGCGCCCGCGGTAGCCGTGACCGGGCTCGTCGCGGACGCCGGCGGCGATGCCACCACGCTGGTCCCACAGCCGGCCACGGCCGCGCCGAGCGCAACGATGGCCGTGACCGCCAGGAGCGACCGACGCGGGCGCCCCGGATCAGACGAGGGCACGGCGCATGACCGGGAATCGCTCGTCGTCGATGGCCGTGACGAACCCGACCGACACCCAGAAGGCCGGCGTCGCCGCACTCGTCGCGTCGGGTTCGGCCCCGATCGTCGGGTAGGTCTCGACGGCCGTGAATCCGCGACCGGCGAGGTCGTCGCACACGGCACCCACGAGCGTCTTCGCAAGGCCCGTCCGGCGCGCCTCGGTCGTCGTGGCGATGCACGTGATGACCGCGGGCAGCGGTGCATCCGGCAGGGATGGATACAGCTCGCGGGTCCGCTGGGCGCGCGGGTAGGCCGTGAGCGGGCCGAACTGCGCGTAGACGGCGGGGACGTCGTCGCGCAACAGGACCTTGGCATAGCTGCCGGCCACGCCGAGGCCGCGCCCGAGCAACTGCAGCTTGCGCGGGGCGCCGGCATCGACGCTCGGACGGGCCACGGGCGGAGGCGCGAACGGGTTGGCCACGGGTGTGTCGTCGTCGTCGCCCGCGGTCAGGAACGGGTTCGCCGGGCGCGATGTCGCGAACGGGTTGTCGGGCGTGGGACCGGCTGCCTCGAGATCGGCCAGGAACGGGTTGGTTGGGCGCGGACGCGGGGCGTCCCTGGCCGACCCGCGGGCGGCGGTCGGCTCGAGCCACGCCAGCCGGGCGGCCTTGGATCCCCGGTCGGCATCCTCCCAGTAGTCGCACGAGCGGTGGTCGAAGCCGGGATCGGCGCAGGGTGGGACGCGCGCGAACGTCGCGTCGTCGACGACATCGATGATCCGGATGCCAACCATCGGCCGGAGTCTACGACCCGAACGGGTCATGTGGGCCGGTGACGCGGATTGCTAGAGTTGGACCCGACATCTCCTCCAGGGAGGACGGGTTGGTCAGGTCTTCGGACGCCTATACGACCCTCGGGGTCGACCGGGATGCCGACGACGCCGCGATCGCGGCGGCGTACCGCACGCTTGCCCGCCGCTACCACCCCGACGTCGCGGGCGATGGCGCCACGTCGGCGATGATGCGGATCAACGCCGCATTCGACCGGATCCGGACCCCGCAGCGCCGTGACGACTACGACCGCGAGCTCGACGAGGACGAGTCGGCCCGACCGATCCAGCGCCGGCGTCGCGCTCGGACGACCGAGCCGGCCCGATCACGGGCGGGCGCGGCGGCCGGGGCGCGGCCGGGGACGGGTTGGACGCCCGCCGACCGCGACCCATCCCGTGGATCCCGCTGCGTGGCGAAGCGGCTGGGTGCCCGAACGCGACGGCACCGGAGGCGCCGGGCCGCCACCGGGTCGACCGTCGGGCAGCGTCCTGCCGTTCGGGCGTCACATCGGTTGGTCGATCGGCGAGATCGCACGGGCCGACCCCGGCTATCTCGTCTGGCTCGAGGATCGGCACGAGGGAAGGCCCTATCGCGCCGAGATCGACACGACGCTCCGCATCACCGGCTACCGCCATGACCTGGACGCCGGTGCCAAGTCCGCGAAGGGGCGCCGCTAGCTAGCGCTCGCCGACCAGGTCGACCAGCTCCCCGTCGTGAACGAGCGCGGTCGCCGCGGCCAGGTCCGGCCCGGGCTCGCGGTCCCCGTCGAGATGCTCGACTCGGGTCCGCGTCCGGAGGAGCGCCTCAGCCACGCCGGCGCCCGGGGTCGCCCCGTCCGAGACGGCCAGGCGCAGGTCGAGGGCCTGCGCCGCGACGAGCAGTTCGATGGCCAGGATCCGCTCGACGTGGGCGAGGACCGTCCGCGCGTGTCGGGCCGCGATGGACCCCATCGACACGTGGTCCTCCTGGTTCGCGCTGGTCGGGATCGAATTGACCGAGGCGGGATGCGCCAGGACCTTGTTCTCCGACGCGAGGGCAGCCGCCGTGTACTGGTAGATCATCATCCCCGAGTCGATCCCGGACGACGCGGCCAGGAATGGCGGGAGGCCGCCGTTCAGGCGAGGGTCGACCAGGAGCGCCGTGCGACGCTCGCTGATGGACCCGAGTTCGGCGATGGCGATCTTGGCGAAGTCGAGGGCCAGGGCGACAGGCTCGCCATGGAAGTTGCCGCCGCTGATGACGCGCCCCCCACCGGTCGCGATCGTGTCCTCGTCGGCCACCCCGCCGCCCGGGAACACGAGCGGGTTGTCAGTGGCCGAGTTGAGCTCGATGTCGAGCACGCCCCGCAGGTAGTCCAGCGTGTCGCGGACCGCCCCGTGGACCTGCGGGACGCAACGCAACGAATACGGGTCCTGAACCTTGTGGGCGTGGCCGTGATGGCCGGTCTGGAGCGCGCTGTCGCGGAGCAGGTGGCGGAGCTCGGCAGCGACCGCGATCTGGCCCCGGTGGGGCCGAGCCAGCTGATAGGCGGCCGCGAACGCCACGTCCGTGCCGAGCAACGCCTCGACGCTCATCGCCGCGACGACGCTCGCGGTCCTGACCAGTCGGTCCGCATCGGCGAGCAGCAGCGCACCGATGGCGCCCATCATCTGGGTCCCGTTGAGGAGCGCGAGCCCCTCCTTCGCCTCGAGCGTCAACGGTTCGAGACCGACCTCGCGAAGGGCGAGGAGGGCCGGCAGCGTGGCACCGCCGAGCTCGACCTGGCCGCGGCCGATCAATGGGAGCGCCAGGTGCGCGAGCGGGGCAAGGTCGCCGGAGGCCCCCAGGCTCCCCTGTTCCGGGACGACCGGATGGACGCCGAGCCGGAGAAAGTCCAGAAGCCGGTCGACGACGAGCGGTCGGCATCCACTGTGCCCGAGCGCGAGCGTATTCGCCCGCAGGAGCAGCATCGCCCGGACCACCTCGCGCGGGAAGGGGGAGCCGACGCCTGCGGCGTGGCTCATCAGGAGGTTCTCCTGGAGCCGCCCCGTGTCCCCGGCGGGGATGAACGTCGTCGCCAGGTCACCGAAACCCGTGGTCACCCCGTACACGACGGCGCCGTCGGCCACGAGCGACTCGATGACGTCACGCGCCTCCTCCATCCGGTTTCGGGCGTGGATATCGAGCGCGACGGTCGCGCCACGTCGGGCGACAGCCTCGACCGCGTCGATGGTCAGGTCGGCGCCGGTCAGGACGATCGACTCGGCGTCCGAGTCGGACGTGCTGGCCCCTCGGTCCGGGTAGAAGTGGGGGACCTCCGGTTCACTCACCGTGCCGAGGATAGTCGGCTATGCTGCCGGGCGCCCACCCAGTCACGAGGTCCGCGTGCTCGCTTTCATCGACCAGATCGTCATCCCGTTCCTGAACAACCTGTACGGCGCGGTCGGCTATCTCGGGGTGATGGTCGCGATGGCGATCGAGTCGGCGATGATCCCGCTGCCGTCGGAGCTGATCCTGCCGTATGCCGGCTTCCTCGTCTCCGATCCGAGCCAGCTGGAACCGCTGACCGGGGGTCCCTGGAACTTCTGGATCGTGGTCGTGGTCGCGACGATCGGCAACACGCT
This sequence comes from uncultured Chloroflexia bacterium, assembly GCA_963833705.1. Classification (GTDB taxonomy): domain Bacteria; phylum Chloroflexota; class Limnocylindria; order Limnocylindrales; family CSP1-4; genus SPCO01. The sequence continues at coordinate 15,173 of CAWHYQ010000008.1, forward strand.
CGGCTCGCTCATCGCCTACGCCATCGGTGCATACGGCGGGCGGCCGTTCCTCGAGCGCTATGGGAAGTACCTGCTCATCCGTCAGCACGAGATCGAGCTGGCAGACAGCTTCTTCGCCCGGCACGGCGGAGCGACGGTGTTCATCGGCCGGCTGTTGCCCATCGTCCGTACGTTCATCAGCTTCCCGGCCGGCGTCGCCCGGATGCCGATCGGCCGGTTCGTCGCCTACTCCACCGCCGGCGCCTTCCTGTGGTCGATGCTGCTGGTCTACGCCGGGACCGTCCTTGGCGCGAACTGGGAGCAGATCCGCCACGCCCTCCAGCCGTTCGACCTGCTGATCGCCATCGGGGTCGTCTTCGCGGTGCTGCTGTTCATCTGGTGGCGGGTAGGGATGCCGGGTCGACCGGGACGACGCGGCGACGACGCCCCGGCCTGAGGCCTTTGTCTACCCGGCGCGGCGAGCTTGCTCCTCCGGTGGCCGCACGGCGCGGAATTCGCGATACATGAGCAGGTCGTACACGATCTTGAGACCGCCCGCCAGGTAGAACGGGAGGGCCGCGTACCCGGCGCTGGCCATGAGCACCGACGAGAACGACGGCGAGATCGCGGCCCCGGTCGTCCTGGCGATCCCGGTGACGCCGGCCGCGGCCGAGCGCTCGTCGGGGTCGACGACCGCCATGACGTAGGACTGGCGCGTCGGGACGTCCATCTGGCTGAGGGTGAATCGGAGCAGCAGGACCAGGACCGCGAGTGGGAGGGTCGGCATCAATGGCACGAGGATCAGCAGCACGTTCGACGGGATGTGCGTGAAGACCATCGTGTTGATCAGCCCGAACCGCCGTGCGATCCGGGCCGCCGACAGGGACGACACCGCGGCGAGCAGGTTCGCCGCGAAGAAGATCGCGCCGAGCACCGCAGGTTCCACGCCGAACTGGACGTGGAACCAGTAGGCCATCAGGCTCTGCGGGATGAACCCACCGCCGAACGCGTCGATGGAGAAGAGGACCGACAGCTTGAGGACGACCGCCTTGGAGCGACCGAGGCCGAACCGTCGACGGATGCCGTCCGTGCTGACCTTGGCGGGTGGCGGCTCGATGCGGTCACCGAGTCGCCAGAAGCCGACGACCATCGCGACGCCGATGACCGCATACCCGACGACGATCGCCCGGTAGGCATCGACCGGCGCCAGTCCGCCATTCAGGAGCGCCTGGCTGAGCAGGCCGGCACCGAGGGCGCCCGTCGCGGTCGCCACGTAGCCGACGAGGTTGTACCAGGCGAACGTGGAGGTCCGGCGGACGTCGGGGACGATCTGGGTGAGCGCCGCCTGTTCGATGGCCAGGAACGGCCCGACCTCGTTGCCGGTCGGCGACACGACCCCGATCGCGCCGGCCAGGATCAGCAGGGGCACCCAGCTGGTGAACGCGAAGACCACGCCAGCGACGATCATCAGGGCCGCGCCGGCCACGAGGACGCGCCGACGCCCTAGCCGGTCGGCGTTGGTCGTCAACCACAGGGAGATGATCGTGTCGCCGACCAGCGTCAGGGTCAGCACGATCCCGATGGCCAACGGGTCGAGACCGGCCGCCGCGAGATACAGGACGAGGACGACCGCGAGGAACCCGTAGCCGAACATCCGCAGCGTTCGCATCGCGAACAGGAGCCGGCCGTCCCCATCGAGGCCGCGCAGGCTCGCGACGAGGCCGGGATCGACGGTGGGCGCGGTCACCTCAGGGAGTGTAGAGCCGCGTCGGGCCTGCCAGAATGCGGAAGGAGGTCCAGACGAGACGATGACGAGCCACGACAGCGATGCACCCGGTCATGCGGGAGCGGTCGCCCACCACGAGACCACCGACCACGGGGACGACCACGGCCATGACGACCACGCCCACGCGGAGGAGCCGCTCGGACCGGTCGACCTCGCAGCGTGGGGCGCGGGCGTCCTCGGGCTCGTCCTGGGTGCCGCCATCGCGGTCTGCTTCGCGCTCTCGACCGGCGCGCTCTGACGGCCGGAGGCGGGTCGCCTCCGGCTAGAACAGCCCGACGACGTTCCCGTCGGCGTCGATGTCGATCTTGGTGCCACCCGGGATCGAGGGGAGTCCGGGCATCGTCCGCATCTCCCCGCACAGCGGCGTGATGAAGCCGGCCCCGGCCGACAGGCGAACCTCGCGGATGGGGACCGTGAAGCCCGTCGGGCGGCCCTTGAGCGCGGCGTCGTGGCTGAGCGAGTACTGGGTCTTGGCCATGCAGATCGGCAGGCGTCCGTAGCCAAGGTCCTCGAACTGCTGGAGCGACTTGCGCGCCGCCGGCAGGAACTCGACGCCATCGGCCCCGTAGACGCGGGTCGCGATCGTCTCGATCTTCTCGGCCAGCGGCCATTCGTCCGGGTAGAGCAGCTCGAACTTGGCGCCGCCCTCCTGGGTCGCGGCCCAGACGGCCTCGGCCAGCGCCGCGGCCCCGGCTCCGCCATCGACGAAATGCGATGCGACCACCGCGTCCCGTGCCCCGGCCTCCAGCGCGACCTCGCGGATCGCCTCGACCTCCGCTGCCGTGTCCGTCGGGAACGAGTTGATGGCGACGATCGCCGGGATGCCGAACATCCGGACGTTCTCGATCTGCTTGGCCAGGTTCGCGGCGCCTGCCCGGACCGCCGGGACGTTCTCCTCGAGCAGGGCCGGATCGAGCGGCTTGCCGGCCACGATCTTGCCGACACCGCCATGCATCTTGAGGGCACGGACCGTGGCGACCACGACGGCCGCATCCGGGCTCAGGCCCGACGCCCGGCACTTGATATCGAAGAACTTCTCGGCGCCCATGTCGGCGCCGAAGCCGGCCTCCGTGCAGACGATGTCGTTCGTCACCAGGGCGATCCGGTCGGCGATGATCGAGTTGTTGCCGTGCGCGATGTTGGCGAACGGTCCCGCGTGGACGAAGGCCGGACCACCCTCGAGCGTCTGGAGCAGGTTCGGCTTGATCGCGTCCCGGAGCAGGACGGTCATGGAGCCGGCGACCCCGAGGTCGTCCGCGGTCACGGCCTTGCCATCGGTCGTCGTGGCGAGGACGATCCGGCCGAGTCTGGCACGCAGGTCGAACAGGTCCGTGGCGAGCGCCAGGACGGCCATCACCTCAGACCCGACCGTGATGACGAACTCCGTCTCGCGCGGGATGCCGTCCTCGCGGCCGCCGAGACCGATGACCACGTGCCGCAGGGCGCGGTCGCTGATGTCGACGACGCGCGGCCACAGGATCCCGTGCGGATCGATGCCGAGCGGGTTCTTGTGATGCAGGCTGTTGTCGAGGAACGCCCCGGCCAGGTTGTGCGCCGCGCCGATGGCGTGGACGTCGCCGGTCAGGTGGAGGTTGAAATCCTCCATCGGGATGACCTGGCTGTAGCCGCCCCCGGCCGCCCCACCCTTGATGCCGAAGACCGGGCCGAGCGACGGCTGCCGGATGTTGACGGCCGCCTTGTGGCCGATGTGGTTGAGGCCCTGCGCCAGACCGACCGACGTCGTGGACTTGCCCTCGCCGAGCGGGGTCGGGGTGATGGCCGTGACGACCACGTACTTGCCACGCGGCCGCTCGCCCTCCAGGCGCCGGATCGCCTCGAGCGTGACCTTGGCCTTGCTCGGCCCGTACAGCTCGAGTTCGTCGTCGGCGATGCCGAGGTCGCGGGCGACATCGACGATCGGGCGGGGCGTGACGGCTCGAGCGATCTCGAGATCGGACGGGAAGGTCACCGTTCTCCTCCGGACAGGACGGGGCGGGTCGTGGGGACGCCGTGGTTGAACGGCGCCTGGCGCTCGGCGGCGCGGATCAGATGCGTCAGCAGGATCGCGTTCGTCAGCGGACCGACGCCGCCCGGCACCGGCGTGATGGCCGACGCCACCGACACCGCCGACTCGAAGTCCACATCACCGACGATATGACCGTCGACGACGTTGATGCCGACATCGACCACGACGGCACCCGGCTTCAGCATCGCGCCGGTGATGAGGCCGGGCCGGCCGGCCGCGACCACGACGATGTCTGCGGCGGCCACGTGACCGGCCAGGTCCGTCGTCCGCCGGTGACAGACCGTGACCGTGGCATCCTCTTTGACCAGCATGAACGCCACGGGCATCCCGACCACCGCGGACCGTCCGACGACGACCGCGTCGCGGCCCTCGATCTGGATCCCGGATCGACGAAGGATCTCCACGGCCGCGTGCGCTGTGGCCGGGAGGAACCCGTCGTAGCCGAGCCGCAGCAGTCCGGCGTTGAGTGGATGGATCCCATCGATGTCCTTGGCCGGGTCGATGGCGTCGATCACGGCGCGCAACCGGATCGTCGGTGGCAAGGGCATCTGGACGATGACCCCGTCGACGGTCGGGTCGTCGTTGAGGCCACGGACGGTCGCGGTCACACTCGACTCGGTCGCCTCGCCCTCGAGTTCGACGAAGCCCGCGTTGATGCCGACCTTGGCGCAACCGCGCAGGATCCGCTCGAGATACACCGTCGATGGCGCGTCCTTGCCGACGATGACCACGCGCAGACCTGGCGGCCGACCTCGCCGGGCTCGAAACGAGGCGACATCCTCGGCCACGACCGCGCGGATCTCGTCCGCGATCGGGCCGCCCTCGAGCAACCGGGCACGGCGTGACGGCATCCGTTCAGGCCGGGCTGGGGGCGGGGAGCGGGTCTCGTGGCTCGCCGCCACCGACGGTCTCGCGGGTCTCGGCGGCCAGTCGCTCCACTTCGTGCACCAGCGCGTCCACGCGGACCATCATCTCGCCTTCGAACGCGGGATCGCCGACCGATGGCAGGTTGACGAGGACGTTGGCGGCAGCCCCCCGGGCGGCCGCCTCGGCGAGCAGCGCGGCAACGTTGAGGTCGCTCGACGCGTTCGCGTTGGAGCGACCGGCCAGGGCCTCGGCGATACCGACGACCTCCAAGCACGCCTCGACACAACGGAGCGGAACCTCGGCGGCATACCGCGCGGCGGCGCGCAGCGCGGTCGAACGCGTCTCTCGTTGCTCGTCCGTCTCGCGTGGCAGTTTCATGGCCACCGCGAAGCCGCGGTACGCGAGGGCGTCTTCGTCGGCCAGCGCGAGGAACCGATCGGCGAGGTCACGCCCGGCCGTCTCTGCCCAGGCCAGCAGATCGGCATGGTCCGCGTATCTAGGCCGGCCGGTCGACAGGACGGCGACCATCGAGACAAGACCCGCCCCGAGACTCCCGGCGATCGCCGATGCGCTGCCGCCGCCCGGAACGACCTCGGCCGAGCCGAGTTCGGCCACGAACTGGCCGACGGTCAGGTCACGAAAGCTGGACGACGCTGGCTCCACGCACGGATTGTACGGTTGCGGGTCGGGTGCGATGGATGAGGAGGCGCGGGGCGAAACGCGGGACGCGCCGGTGCCGGGGCGGGCGCGGTACCGGCGCGCCCGCCCCGAACCCCGACAAGGTGGGCGGTCTGGTGGGAGGACCAACCGCCAGGAGAGTCTCTGGTCAGCTCAACATCGGCGGCTGGGCGGTCGAGGCCAAGGCGGAGGTGAGCATGCGAGCGAGCGCACCACAAGGTGCGTGAGCGAACACGCGCAGCCGACAACGCGAGCATCGGCCGCATCCAGCCGCCGATCAGGCGGCGAGGCGGCGCTCGCCGTCGAGGCCAGTCACCGTCCAACGGCGCGATCGGTGCTGGAACGTCAGGGAGAGGCGTGCCCGGGGTGTGTCGACCTCGAACAACGTGCGTGGTCCGGTGATGACCGGGTAGGCCGCGGCCTCTTCGCGAACGACGGCGAGGCGCGTGACCGGCCATCGTTCGGTGCCCCAGGTGATCTCACGCGGACGGCCGCTGAACCAGTCAGTGCGGACCTGGACCTCGACCGGCTCGACACGGATGAATGCCATCTGGATGGCTCCTTTCCCGGGGGCGTAAACGCTGGGTCGTGTCGTCCGGGGCACTCGTCCGACAGAACGTCTGTTCGATTGCGACGTCACGATAGACCGAACAGGTGTTCGATGTCAAGCGTCGTCGGGCGGAATGTCGTCGAGCGCTGTGTCATCTTGGCTGTCACGACCGGACGACCCTTCGCGACCATCTGCATCGGCCGGTCCAGCCGGCGCCGGCGGTGCGCCGCGCGCGCGACGATCGAGCGGATTGCGCGGGTCCCGCTCGAACGGCGCCGGCAGGCCGGTCCCGAGCAGCCGCGCCCGCGTGACCGTCCCCTCGCCGTAGCGACGCCTGAGGGCGTCCGCCGCCTCGACCGCGCGTCGACGGCGCGGCTCGGTCGCCTCGAACATGGCCAGCTGCTCTCGCTCGCCGAGGTTTGACGCTGTCACACCCAGCAGCCGCACTTTGATGCCGCGCACCTCGGGTCGGGCGAGGTCGAGCGCCGCACGGAAGATCGGTTCGGTCAGGTCGGTCGGCTCGACGAGCGTCCGTTGTCGGGTGATCGTCCGGAAACTGCTGTCGCGGATCTTCACGGCCACGGTCCCTGCCCGCACACCGGACGACCGGAGTCGACCCGACACGCCGTCGGCCATCGCGAGCAGCGTTCGCTCGATGACCTCCGGATCGCTGGTGTCCACGTCGAACGTGTGCTCGTGACCGACCGACTTCGCCGGATCGCCCTCGTGCACCGGATCCGGATCCACCCCACGCGCTCGATCGACCAGCGATGCCCCATGGCGCCCGAAGCGGCGCACGACCAGATCGGGTGGCAATGCGGCGAGGTCGCCGATCGTCCGGACCGAATAGTCGGCGAGCGCCTTCGCCGTCTTCTCGCCGACACCCCACAGCCGACCGATCGGCAGTGGCGCCAGGAAGGCGGCCTCCTCGCCGACCGGCACGACGACGAGACCATCGGGTTTGCGCAGGTCCGACGCGATCTTCGCCACGAGCTTGGTGCTGGCGACGCCGACCGACGCCGTCAGCCCGACCTCGGCCCTGACATCGTCCTTGATCCGCCGGGCGATCGTCGGCCCGTCGCCGAACAGCGCGGCGGAGCCGGTCACGTCGAGGAACGCCTCGTCGATCGAGATCGGCTCGACGAGTGGCGTGAACCGCCGGAGGATCGTCATGACGTCGCGGCTGGCCAGCTGATAGCGACGCCCGTCCACCGGCAGGAAGACGGCCTCCGGGCAGCGTCGATACGCCTCGCGCAGGGACATCGCGGAGTGGATCCCGAACCGCCTCGCTTCGTAGCTCGCGGCGGACACGACGCCACGGGCGTCCTCGCCGCCGGCGCCGCCGACCACCACGGGCAGGCCCTGGAGCTCCGGCCGGTCGCGCTGCTCGACCGCAGCGAAGAACGCGTCCAGGTCGACGTGGAGGATGGCCCGTTGAGTCACGCTCGCTATCATCGCGCGGACGTGGATGCCATCGGTCCGACATGTTGAGCGTCGTCGCCTCGCTCGCCCTGATGGCGTCGATGAGCGTCCTCGGCATCGCCCTGCTGTGGCGCTTCGCCGGCCATCTGGAACCGCTCGAGCGCATCGCCTACGGGGCGCCGCTCGGGATGGTCCTGGCGACGCTCGCTCTCGTGCCGTTGGCGACCGTGGCGGGGTTCCGTGGGGAGCTCGTCCTGATCGTCGGTCTCGGCTCGCTCATCCTCGCCCTCGTCGTCCGCTACGGCACCGCGATCTTCAGCGACGGCCTCAGCAGCGAGGTGGGAGCGTCGGTCACAGCGTTTCGGGCCCTGCCCGCGAGCGATCGTTCGGTCCGTTCGATGGCCCGGCGCATCAGCCTCCTGCCGACGCTCGTCATCGGCGCCTTCGCCGTCCGTTGGGCGATCTTCTGGAAGGATGCCCTTACGTACGGGCCGAACGGGATGTTCGCCGGCCACGTCAACATCTGGGGCGACTGGCCCGTCCATCTCGGCATCGTCAGTTCGTTCGCCTATGGCAACAACTTCCCGCCGACGCACCCACGGTTCGATGGCCACGCGTTCGCCTATCACTACCTGAGCGACCTGACCGCAGCGGCGTTCGTGCCGCTCGGGATGGATCCGGCCGGTGCGCTGGCCCTCCACAGTTACGTGCTCTGTGTCCTGGTCGCGATCGGCCTGTACGCGTTCGCGCGCCGGTTGACCCGGAACCATCGCGCGGCGACCCTGACCCTCGTCCTGTTCGTCCTCGGCGGCGGGCTCGGGTGGATCGTGACCGCCGCCGCCATCGACGCCTCGCACGACATCGTCGGCACCCTCGCGACGAACACGCTCGACCGGCACGCCACCAGCGACCTGAACCTCCGCTTCGTCAACATGTTCTTCGGGTTCCTCAGCTCGCAGCGCGGCTATCTGTACGGCCTGCCACTCGCGTTCGCCATCCTCGCGACGCTGCTGCTCGCGGTCCGGCGCGCGAACGTTCGCCTGTTCGTGATCGCCGGCGTCATCGCCGGACTGCTGCCGCTGGCGCATCTCGGTACCTTGCTGGCGCTGGCCATCGTCACGCCCGTACTGTTCCTGCTCTTCCCGTCGCGGGCGTGGCTGGCGTTCTTCGCCGCCTGGGGACTGGTCGCCGCTCCGCAGCTCCTGACCCAGCTCGGCGGTGGCGCGGGCGCATTGGCGGCCATCCGGGTGCAACTCGGCTGGGTGGCATCGCCCGACCCGTGGCCCTGGTTCTGGATCAAGAACCTCGGCTGGTTCCTGCCGTTGCTGGCCGTCGGGCTCCTTGCCAGACGTGTATTGCCCGAACGCGCACGACGGTTCATGTGGGCGTTCATGGCCCTGTTCGTGGCGGCGAACCTCGTGGTCTTCCAACCGTGGGACTGGGATAACCACAAGCTGCTCGTTTACTGGTTCCTGGCCGTGACGATCGTCGTGGCGGCGCTCCTGATGCGCACCTGGCAGCGGCGGCCGGACATCGGGTCGCGCGTCCTGGTCGTGGGGGTCGTGATCACGATGACCCTGTCGGGCGTCCTCGAGGACGTCGGCACGTTCCTCGGCCAGAGCCGCTACCAGATGCTCGGCAACGACGAGCTGCGCCTCGCGGCGGAGGTCCGCGCGAGGACCGCCCCGGATTCCGTGTTCGTGGTCGGGATGGAGAACCACGATCCGATCGCGATGTTGACCGGACGCCGGATCTATGTCGGCTACCCCAACTGGCTGTGGACCGAAGGCATCGACTACATGCCGCGCGCGGATGAGGTGCGCCGCATCTACCGAACCGAACCGGGGACGGAGGCGTTGCTGGCCAAGCGCGGCATCGACTACGTCGTGATCGGGCCGCACGAACGCGATCAGCTCGGTGCCGATGAGGCCGCGTTCCGCAAGCGGTACCCGATCCTCGTGACGGTCGGGGACTGGACCGTCTACGACGTCCGTGGCGCCGTGCCTTGATCCTCGTCGTCGGGCCGTTCCTGTTCTTCGTGCCCGGCTGGGTCCTCGTGCGCCGCGTGGCCCCGGGCCTGCCCGTGCCCGGCCAGATCGGCGTCGCCATCGTCGCGAGCGTCTATGCCTCGGCGCACCTGGTCGACGTGGTCGCTCGCATCGTCGGGTTCGGGCTGCCGGCTGTGCTGATCTCGGTCGCGATCCTTGCCGCCGCGTCGGCGATCCTCGCCGTCGCCCGACTCGACGTCCTGGCCCCGCTGACCCGCCCCACGCTCGCCGGCATCCGCGCGACCTTGCGGGACGATGCCGGAGCGTGGATCGTCGCGACCGCCATCGGGCTCGTGGTCCTGGCGATCTTCCTCGCCAACGGCTGGAATGAGACGGCCGACGGCTGGGTGACGGGGGGCTGGAACTGGAGCGACTTCCTCGTCCACGTCTCGATCGGCTCGAGCATCGCCGCCGGCAACTTCCCCCCGCAGGTCCCGTACTTCGCGGGCGAGCCGCTGACCTATCACTGGTTCGCCGACTTCTTCGGGGCGATCGTGGCGACCGGGGCAGGCGTCGACCTGATCCCCGTCTACTTCGCGACCAGTGCCCTGTTCGCCGGCCGTGCTGGCATTACTGGTCTGGGCGCTCGCCCTGAAGCCTGACCGGCGAGCGGCGCGTGGCGACCATCGCGACGATCCTCGTCGTGGCGGGCGGCGGCCTCGGCTGGATCCGACTGATCGGCGACCTCATCGCCGGTATCGGCAACGTCGTCGACCTCGTCTCGACGACCTCGTACGACAACACCTGGGCGGACGGCTGGCCGTGGTTCAAGATCGCATCGATCTTCGGCACCGGGTTCCTGCCACACCGTGCCACGACACTCGGGCTGCCCGGACTCGTGGCGGCCGTGCTCCTGGTGGTCCATTGCATCGGCCGTCGACCGGCCGGCGTCCTGCTCGCAGGGGTGCTCGCCGCGCTGCTCGCGCCGTTCCAGTTCTTCGCCTTCCCGGCGACCTACCTGATCGTGGGGCTGTACGTCCTGTTCAGTGGCGCTTGGCGGGTCCGGACGGTCGTCCGCGACGCGGTGCTCTTCCTCGCTCCCGTCATCCTGGCCGCCCCGTTCATCATCGACGCGGTCGTCCGCCAGAGCGACATCGGGGCCTTCCGGTTCGTCGTCGGCTGGAACGAGGCGCGGACGGCCGACGGACCCTGCGGCGGTCCTGTTCTTCTACCTGACCAACCTCGGGATCCCGTTCGTCCTGGCGGTCGTCGCCGGCCTGACCGCGCGCGCGGCTGCCCAACCGCTGGTTCCTCGTCGCGTGGATGGTCGCCCTCTTCATCGTCCCGAACGTGATCGTCGTCAGCGCGGTCGAGTTCGACATGAACAAGTACTTCCAGATCATGTGGATCGCGGTCGCGATCCTGGCGGCCTGGCTCATCGCGTCGGTGGCCGATGCCGATCGTCGCGGCCGTCCTGCGTCGTGTCGTGCCTGTCGCCGGCGCTCATCGGCATCTGGCACGTGCGTTCGCACCTGGTCGCGCTCGGGCTGCCCCAGGAACGGGCGGCCCGCTGGATCGCGGCGAACACGCCGGAACGCTCGGTGTTCATCACGGATGCCTTCATCAACAGCCCGGTCGACCTTGCCGGACGCCTGCGGATCACGACCTTCGGGCCGTACGTCGCGAACCTCGGGTACGACCCGGCGCCACGCGAGGCCGACACCAAGGCGATCTACTGCGACGGACCGGAGGTCGCGGCCGACCTGATGGCGCGGTACGACGCGACGTACGTCCTGTCGAGCGGTGGGGTGCTCGACTGCGCCGACGGTCAGCCGACCGACTTCGCCAGCTCGGACCTGTTCGAGACGGTCTACGACGAGGACGGCGTCCAGGTCTGGCGGTTGCGCTCGCCCTGACGGCCTGGCACGTGGCGTCGCGAGCGAGGGTCGCTGCTATGCTGCGCGCCGTGCTCACCCGAAGCCGCCGACGCTGGATCCGCCCGACGCTGACACGCCCGCGGCAGCGTCGGTCCGCGAAACGCCATCGCCACCGGCTCCGGCGCTCCTCCCGATCCTCATCGCCCTCGCCGCACTGGCGGCCGGACTCCGACTGGTCGACCTCGACAAGAATCCGCCGGACCTGTTCGAGGACGAGTTGTCCGGCGCGGTCTCGGCATGGTCGATCGTGACCACCGGGCACGACGTCGAGCGGACGGTGCTGCCGTTCCTGGTGACGCGACTCGAACTCAAGCAGCCGGTCTACTTCTTCGCGACCATCCCGTTCCAGGCGGTGCTCGGTCATCGGCCCGCTCGCGGTCCGCCTGCCGGCGGTGCTGTTCGGCGTCGCCTCGACCCTCCTCATCGTCTGGCTGCTCGTCGTCCTCCGCGCCGGGACGAGCGTCGCGTTGATGGGCGGCACGCTGTTCGCGATCAGCCCGTGGGCCATCCACTACGCGCGGGCGGGCTGGGAGCCGGCCGCCTACCTGCCCGTTCGCGATCGCCGGGATCGGGCTGCTCTGGATCGGCTTGCGCGACCACCGCCGAGGGCCGACGATCGCCGCGGCGGTCGTCTTCGCATTCGGCGCCTATACCTATCATCCGGCACTGCTGATGAACGTCGTCATGCCAGTGACCGTCGTGGCTCATCCTGCGACGGACACTCGGTCGGCCCGACCTCGTCAACCTCGGCGATCGGCGCGCTCGTGGCGGTGGTCGATCCTCATCCCGTACGGCCTCGCCGCTGACCGACCCGGTATTCCTCGCACGGACGCGGTCGCTGTCCGTGTTCCGCGACGGCGTCACGGCGACGCCCTGTCGCTCGCCTGGTCGAACTACTGGGCGCAGTGGTCGCCGGCCTACCTGCTCGGCGGCACGGCGCCCGAACCCGCGCATCAACCCGGGCATCGCTGGTCTACGTCTGGACCGTGCCGTTCTTCGTGGCCGGGCTCGACCGTCTGATCCATCGGCGGCGGCCGGAGGACCTCCTGCTGCCTCGCGTGGCTCGTCCTCGGCGCGCTGCCGGCCGCCATCACCGACGATCGGACCACGCCGCATGCCGCGCGCGGGTTGCTCGTCCTGCCGGCCCTCACCACCGTCACCGCGATCGGTCTGGGTCGCGGCCTCGTGTTCCTGCGGATCGACCGGCGCGGCTGCGCCGGATCGAGCCGCTGGCCATCGTCGTCGTCGGCGTCGTGGCCGCGGTCGTCGCATCGCGTCGTTCTGACTACTACCTCGGCCCTACGTCGCGAAGTCGGCCAGACTCGTGGGGCTACGGGTCGGGGGCCGCGCTGCGAACGCGCGGCGCGAGGTCGTGCCCGCCGGAGGTGTCGCTGTGCATCGCCACGACCGACATCAGCGGGTTCACGTTCGCGCATCAGATGCGAGTACTACCTGCCGGACCCCCCGTTCCGCATCGTCCGTGGCGTTCGCGACCCGGTCTGCACGAAGCCGGGCACCTACATGCTGGCGCTGGTCGAGCCGCGACCTGGTGTCAACGTCCGACAGGTCGCGACCATCCCGGACTTCGCCGGTGCGCCGCTGTACCGGATCGTCCAGGTCGACGCCCAGCGGTTGAAGCCGGGCGGGTCGTCAGCCCTTGGGCTCGACGACGATCGTGACCTCGGGGGTCATGCCCGCTCGAACACCTTGATCGCGACCTTGTAGGTCCCGAGCGTCCTGAGCGGCTCCTCGAGGTCGATCTTGTGGCGGTCGACCTCGATGCCGCGGCGCGCGAGGGCGTCGGCGATGTCCTTGGACGTGATCGAGCCGTACAGCTTGCCGCCCTCGCCGACCTTGACGCCCATGGTCAGGGTCGTGCTGGCGATCCGGGTCGCCGCGATCTCGGCTTCTTCGCGCTCGCGCTTGCGCTTGTCCTCGCGGCTCGCGATGTCGTGCTGCCACGCCCGGTAGGCGCCACCGGCGGCCGGGACGGCCAGCTGCTGGGGGATGAGGAAGTTCGTGGCATAGCCGTCCGCGACCTGCTTCATCTCGCCGCTCTTGCCGAGCTTCGCCACGTCCTTCGTCAGGATGACCTTCACGCGCTGGGTTCCTCCTTGTTGATCCAGGCCCGCATCCGGGGCCCGACACCGAGTTGTCTTCATGGCTTCGCCGGCGCCGCCGATGAGCTGCCGGGACGCGGCGGATGGTCCGGCGCACCGGGCCCGGCGTCAAGCGCCGGATCTGGGCGATGTCGCGATCGAACGCCGCGCGCTCGATCCCGAGCTCGTTGAGCTTCTCGTCGAGCAGGTCCTTCGGGGACGCCGTCGAGGAACAGCTCGACCGCGAGGACGACGACGACGAGGTCGTCGAGACCGCCGATGATCGGGACGTCGTCGGGGATGAGGTCGCGACCGAGGACGAGGTAGCCGGCCGCACCGGCCAGCAGCGCCTTGCGGGCGCCGGGCATCCGCTCGTCGAGGACGAGCGCGGTGACGAGCCGGGCGTACATCGGGACCCGGCTGGCGATCGGCAGGAACGCCAGCAGCGACAGGGCGCGCCCGAACCCGGCGCGACCGCTCGAGCGCCTGCGTCGCTTCGCCGTGGTCCTTCGCCATGCGCGAGGCTGCCTCCTCCGGGGAGGCAGGAGTCTACCAGCCCGCGGCGTCGACCGGATCGCCCGAGGAGCCCACCGACGGCCCGGCGCGCGGTCGTCGCCTTGACATCGAACGTCCGTTCGCTATGATGCGTGCCAAGGAGGCGCGAGTGACGAAGCACGACGCCGAACGCAAGGTCAAGATCCTCGACTTCATCGCGGCGACGCTGCGGGCTCGCGGCTATCCGCCGTCGGTCCGCGAGATCGCCCGGGCGGTCGGACTGGCCTCCACGTCCGCCGTCCACCACCATCTCCAGATCCTCGAGCGCGAGGGGTACCTCGAGCGCGGCGCCGCCCAGTCGCGTGCCATCCGCCTGACGCCGACCGCCGCGATCCGGCTCGGCCTCGTCGAGCGAGCTCGTGCCGCAGGCGACCGCCGCCGACGCGCGCGTCCTGCCGATCATCGGCGAGATCGCCGCCGGCGGTCCGATCGAGGCCTACCAGGACGCCACGGAGACGATGGCCGTGCCGGACCTGCTCGCCCCGAGCGGCGACGCCTACGTGCTCCGGGTCCGCGGCGATTCGATGATCGAGGCCCACATCGCCGACGGCGACTTCGTCCTCATCCGCCCGCAGACCACCGCCCGCAACGGCGACATCGTCGTCGCCCAGGTCGAGGAGAACGCGGTCACGCTGAAGCGCTTCTTCAAGGAGAAGGACCAGATCCGGCTCCAGCCGGCGAACCCAGCGTATCCCGCCACAGTTCTACGACGACGTCCGGATCCAGGGCAAGCTGATCGGCGTCATCCGACGCCTCGATTAGGGCGGCGCGCAGGACGGCCGATGCGTGCGTTGGTCGGCTCCGCCGGTCGCTCACGCACTTGAGGTGCGCTCGCTCCCTTGCTCACCGCCCGCCTTCGCCTCGAGCCGCCCTGCGCGCCGATTCTCGAGCCGCCGCCTTCGCCGCGACCGCCGCAGCGCCGATTCTCTGATCTCGAGCGCCCGGACGGTGGATATCCACGATTTCGTCCACATGGGGTCCACGGTGGGGCGAAGTTGGTGGACTGGCGGACTCGGGCGGCACCGCTTCGTTGACCGGGCTGGCGGCGTCGGGCCGCAGTATCTGGACTTCTGTCGTCGATGGAGCCTTGCCCGCGTGATCGACCGTCTTCCGCCGCAGAGTCTCGAGGCCGAGCAGTCGGTGCTCGGGGCGATCCTGATCGACCGTGACGCGGTCATCGAGGTCGCCGAGTTCCTGCGGCCGGCCGACTTCTATCGTCAGGCCAACGGCCGGATCTACGCCGTCGTGCTCGACCTGTTCGAGCGGCGCGAACCGATCGACATCGTCACCGTCGCCGAGTCGCTCGAGCGCCGCGACGAGCTCGAGGCGATCGGCGGTCGCGCCTACCTGTCGAGCCTCTCGAACGAGACGCCGACGGCCGTCCACGTCGCCCAGTACGCGCGGATCGTCGAACGCAAGGCGGTCCTGCGCAACCTGATCGGGGCCGCCGGCCGGATCGCCGGGATCGGCTACGAGGACCCGCCCGAGGTCCAGGAGGCCATCGATCGCGCCGAGGCCGAGCTCTTCGCGGTCAGCCAGAAGCGTGTCGACGCCGGCTTCAGCCCGCTGAAGTCGCTGCTCCACGACGCCTACGACCGGCTCGACTACCTGCACGCCCACCGCGGCGAGATCAGCGGCGTCCGGACCGGGCTTCACCGACCTCGACACGCTCACGACCGGACTCCAGAAGAGCGACCTCGTGGTCGTGGCCGCCCGGCCCTCGGTCGGCAAGACGAGCTTCGCGCTGAACATCGCCGAGCACGCCGCGGTTCGCGAGCGCAAGAGCGTCGGCGTGTTCAGCCTCGAGATGAGCAAGGAGCAGCTCGTCCTGCGCCTGCTGTCGAGCGTCGCCAACATCGACTCGCAGCGCCTGCGCAGCGGCTTCCTCGAGGAGATGGACTTCGCGCGGATCGCGCCGGCGATGAACGCGCTGTCCGAGGCGCCGATGTACATCGACGACACGCCGAACATCTCGGCGATGGAGCTCCGGACGAAGGCGCGCCGGCTCCAGGCCGAGGCCGGCCTCGACCTGGTCATCGTCGACTATCTCCAGCTGATGCAGGCGACGACGACGAACCGCGACGCCAACCGGGTGCAGGAGGTGTCGGAGATCTCGCGTGGCCTCAAGGCACTCGCCCGCGAACTGTCGATCCCGGTCATCGCGCTGTCGCAGCTGTCGCGCCAGCCGGAGATGCGCGAGTCCAAGGAGCCGCGCCTGTCGGACCTGCGCGAGTCGGGCGCCATCGAGCAGGACGCCGACCTCGTGATGTTCCTGTGGCGCGACAAGGAACGCGGCGCCGACGACCAGGACCAGGAGGGCGAGGTCGTCAACCTCAAGCTCGCCAAGCACCGCAACGGCCCGACCGGCGAGATCCAGCTGTGGTTCAAGAAGCGCCAGACCCGCTTCGTCAGCTACGCCGGCGAACGCTACGCAGAAGCCGGATAAGGGGCGGCGCGAGGGGCGCCCGAGGCGATTCAGGACGGCTCGTCGGGGAGAAGCGGGCGGAGCGAGAACGAGTAGAGCTTCTTGTCTGGTCCTGCGAGCGTGAGGCCCTGGAAGCCGCCCTGGGATGGGGTGATGGCGAGGGCTCCGACTTGTGCGGCGGTCAGGACTCGGGTCGCCTGCTGGAAGGCGTTCGGATCGGCCGGTGGTGCGAAGTCCGATGGGGCGACGTCCTTCCATGGCCAGGGCTTGACACCTGGGTCGCCCACGGCGCCGTCCGACAGGATGCCGCGATACCGCTCCGGGCTGTAGACGTCGGTCGGGAAGGAGCCGCCGCGGTCGAAATCGCTCAATCGCTCGGCGAGTCGACCGAATGCGGCTCGCGCGATGGCGTCGGGCATCCCGGGAGCGTCGATCCCGAGTGCGTAGACCGAGACCCGCTTCTTGAGCCCACCGGCGTTCACGGTGAAGATCGACGTCGGGGCGTCGGCGACCTGGTTCGACGGGTAGTCAAGACGAGCGGCGCCAAGCCCGCCTTCCCCCAGGGCCATCTCGAGCAGCGCCTGGACCTGTTCCTCGGTCAGCCTCGCGGTCCGCAGTGGCGCGAACGGTTGGACCGGGCCCACCGCCGGGGGCATCTCGGCGGCCGGATTCCGGAAGATGATCGTCCCGTCACCGTACAGCGTGAAGATCGGTGTCTTGGTCGCCAGGAAGCTGGCGGTTGACGAACCCACCACCCTGGTCGAACCGAACGACCACGTCGGTGGCTCCGGTCGGATGGTCGATGGCTCCGAAGGCCCCGGGTGTGCTGCTCGGCCTCGCGCTCGATGCCGCCGTGGGCGCGACGGATGGGACCCCGGAGGCGGGTGGGACGGGGCTTGGACTGGCACCACTGCACCCGACGACGAGGAGCAGAAGGACGGCCAGTGACGCCGCCCGCGACGAATTCGACATGGCGCCCGGACGCTCGCTCCGAACCTTCGGTTCCCACGATCCAGAAATTCGTCTATGAGAGTCTTGACTTCGCGCGTATCTTCTCCGCTATGAGTCTCGGGCCTGAGCCCGGGCCCAGCGGGCGCGCACCCCTTCCAGCGCGCCCTCGATGGCCCGCTGCACCTCGGGTCGTGAGTTCGAGGGCGTCCCGAGCCGAGGAGGGCTGGAGAGGGTGTACCAGGACCGTAGCCTGACCTGTCGCGACTGTACCGAGGAGTTCAGCTTCTCGGCCGGCGAACAGGCCTTCTTTGCCAGCAAGGGGTTGACCAACGACCCTCAACGCTGCCCGACATGCAGGGCAGTCGCCAAGCGCGCCCGCTCGGCCGAGGGACCGCGCGAGTTCCATGCCGCGATCTGCGGGGCCTGCGGGGGTCAGGCCGTCGTACCGTTCGCGCCTCGGAACGACCGCCCCGTCTACTGCAGCTCCTGCTTCGACAAGGTCAGAGCCGGCACGCTGGCGACCGAGCCGGCCACCGTCTGACAGCCCAACGTCGATTTCCCTGAGCAGCCACGAGGCCGGCCCGGCGACGGGTCGGCCTCGTGTCATGATGGGCGCCCGCCGCGCATCGGACACGGTCGGCGGTCGCAGGAGGGCATCCGGTGGGCGTCATCATCATCCGCGAGATGGTCGGCATCAGCCCTCGATCCTGGAGCGACGCGGCTCGCCAGGCGGTCGCCACCGCATCCAAGACCGTGCGCAACATCCAGACCGTCGAGGTCGTGAAGTCCACCGCGGTCGTCCAGGACGGCGAGATCGTCGAGTACCGGGTCGAAGTCAAGATCGGCTTCGAATACGAGGGCTGACCCGGCGGAGACTGCCGCGCAGCTAATCGAGGGGTGAGCGCGGCGCTCCATCATCCGAGGCATGCGCGGACCCCATTCGCCCGTTGACACGCCGGACGAACGGTCCCTATCGTTCGCCCCTCACCCGATGCGGCTAGAAGGACCGGACGAACCGAGGAGGGACGCCGGTGGTCCAAGTCGCTTGACGGTCGCGTCGACACCGCCGGGAGCGCTGGGCGACCGAATGAACGGGTACCCGATCCAGCAGGCGAAGATCCAGCGTCCCTCGTTGCGCGAGCGGACGCTCGCCAGACCCAGGCTCCTCGATTGGCTCGCCGCGAAGGTCCATAGCCCGGTCATCCTCGTTCTCGCCGACGCCGGCTACGGCAAGACCACGTTGCTCGCCGATTTCTCGCGCCGTACGCGGGTGAGGACGATGTGGTTCCGGCTCGACGACGAGGATCGGGACTGGATCTCCTTCCTGAGCCATCTCGTCGCCGCCGGCCGAGAACATGACGCGGGGTTCGCCCCCAGGACGGCCGCGATCCTCGCCGATGTGAGCGTGGGCGGGGCGACGCGTGAGGCTGCCTCCGAGGCATTCCTTCGAGAACTCCCCCGGATCGCCGAGCACGGGGCGCTCCTCATCCTCGACGACTTCCACCTTGTCGACGAGTCGCCGGACATCCGCCTGATCGTTCGCGACATGGTCGCGAGGGGCCCGGATCGCCTGTCGATCGTCTTCGCAAGTCGGCACCCGCCGACCATCCCCCTGGCCGGCTTGCGCGCGGCCGGGAACGTCGCCGAGATCGGCACCGAACACCTTCGTTTCGATGCCGTCGAGACGGGTCGCCTGTTCGCCGAGACGTACGGGCGCGTGCTGGAGCCAGACGTCGTGGCGGACGTGACCACGCGAACGGAGGGTTGGGTCGCCTCGCTCCAGATGGTCAACGCGGCGATGCGCGACCGTACGCCCGCCGAGATCCGACGATTCGTCCGAGGGCTGACGGGGGCGGATCACGAGTTGTACGACTACCTGGCCGAGGAGGTCGTCGGTGAGTTGCCCGACGACCTGCAGCAGTACCTCATGCGCACGTCGATCCTTCAGTTCGTCACCCCGGAACTCGCCCGTGTGGTCTGCGAGATGGAACCCTCGGAGGTTCGCCGCCTCACGCAGGCGGCGGAACGCCTGACCCTTCTGACCCGGCCTTCACAGGGTGACCGCGGGCCGGAGCGCTACCACCCCCTCGTCCGCGAATTCCTCGAGGCGCGTCTCCGCAGCTTCATCGGCGAGGTGGCCGTGGCCGACCTCCACAGTCGCGTCGCCCGGGCCGCGTCAAGCTTCGATTGGCGCGTAGCCGCGTATCACTACCGCGCGGCAGGCGACATCCGGGGCGTTGTCGATGTCGTCGCGGGGGCCATCCCGGAGATCATGTCCAAGGCGGAGTACACCCTCGCAGAGGCGTACATGGAAGGTACGCCGGCCGACCTGAGGCCGGTTGCCTTCGGCGTCGTGACATCAAGGGTGCGCATGCAAGCGGGAGACTACGAAGGTGCCTTCGCGGCTTCCCAGTTGGTCCTTTCCGGCAATCCGATAGGTAGCGACCGGGACCACGCACTTCTCAACCTCCTCACTCTACATACGAACGCAGGGGACGCGGACGAAGCGCTTGCCATGGCGGACCACCTGTCTGAGGTAACGAGCGATTCGAATCTCGAGACTCATTGCTGCGGCCGCTCGCCTATCGATCGAAGCGAGCGGGGACGCGGGAGACATCGACAGGGTCGCGTCGCATTTTCGGCGAATGGCCGCGGAGCAGCGCGATGCCCACACGCATCATTACGGCGTCACGATGCTGAACCTTGGGCTCTTATCGATCATCCAAGACCGACCCCAAGAAGCGCTGGTCGAACTCGACGAGGCTGTCGGCGCGCTTGAGGCTACGTCTGCGTCAATCGAGACATCAGCAACGCTGGTTGTCCGTGCGGCCACACTCGCGCAACTCGGTCGCCTTGAAGAAGCCGACTCCTTGCTAGCGGCTGCGTTGGACCGAACAGACCTGCGCACCGAGGCCGACTTGGTCCAGGAAGCGGCTGAGTATCAGGACTCCTATGGGGATCCGGCCAGAGCCCGATCCCTTTTGGATGAAGCCGATACCTCCATTGGGCAGACTCGGAAGCACCTTTGGATGCGGTCGCTGATTGCCGCGCGGTATCAGATCCGTCGGCGACGATTTGTCGAGGCTCAAGCCCTGCTCGATCAAAACAAGTCGTATCGCTCGACCAGCCCAGGGGCGGAGGTAGCACGGCGGTTAGTTGTCGCGCATCTGGCGGCGGCGATTGATAGCGGAGATGCTCTGACTTTGGCCCAGGAGGCCCGCGCGGTTGCACTGCAAGGGCACGCGCATCGGTGGCGACGCGACGCCGAGATACTCGTTGCCTTTCAGGGAAACAGCGGGGAGCTGTCCGCAGCCATCGTTTCGGTCGGCGCCGAGTTCCCGTGGCATCTCACATTCCTTGCCGACTTGATCGTTCGGCGGATTGGCGACATCTCGCCCGATGGACTTGAAATAGTCCAAACGGCCATGCGACTCCACCCCACCAGGTGGCGGCACGTCCTGAGGATGGATCTCGATTCAATGACGGGTCCGACCCGAGTCGTCACAGGGCGCCTCCTTGAATCCATCGGCGACAAGTCGGACATCCGTCGACTGCGAACGATTGGCCGATCGTTGCGACGCGAGCCCGGAGCGTCAGACCTCGGACGTGCCCTTGCCAGAAGACTGGCCCCAAGGGTCGTGGTTCGAGGACCTTGGCCGAGTATCGGTCAGGGTCGGCGAAGTGACGATCCCGGGCACCGCCATCCGACGTCGCGTGCTTTCCCTCTTGGCGTTCCTGCTCACCCGTCCGGATTTCTCGTGCACAAGGGATCAGGTCCTGGACGCCCTGTGGCCTGAACTCGATCCCGCCCTGGCGGTGAATTCCCTAAACCAGACCATGTACTTCATGCGACGAGTATTCGAGGAGGAGTTCAACGACGACTTGTCGCCCGGATATGTCCACCACGACTCAGAGGTGATCTGGCTAGACGCCGAATTGGTGTCGAGCACGAGTTCGTCATGTAGTCAAATGATCCGGGAGATGTCTTTCGTTCCGACGCCCGATCAGGTCGAGGCACTGTCGACCGCATACTCCGGTCGATTTGCTTTGGACTTCGAATACGAAGACTGGGCGCAAGCGTTTCGCGATTGGCTGCACGCTTCATACCTGCAGATCGTCGAGCGCTCCGTGGCAGCCGATCTCGGGACGGGCCACTTCGACCGCGGTATACGGGTCGCGCGGCGAGCCCTCGAAGTCGACGCCACCGCCGAGCCCGTCGAGGTGTCGCTGCTTGAGGTTGTATCGGGCCAGCGGCGCCCACGCCGCCGCGGCCGAGCAATACGCGCACTACGCCGCACGGATGCGCGAGCGAGCTCGAGCGTCGATGCCGCCGCCGCTCGATGCTCTGTAGCGATAGGTAAGGTGCCGTATTGACCGGTTTGGTTCAGGCTCCATATAGTCCCGTCACTTCGTAGTACCCCAGTACTAGGAAGCAATATCAACAGCGCGGACGCAGCGAAGCTACACCTGAAATGGGCACTTAGGGTGAAGCCGAGTGAGTAGTGCAACCGACCGACCATGAGTCTGGTCGGTTTTCGTGTTCTTGGGGACACGAAGGCCGCAACAGGAGGACGAGCATGAAGCCCGAGTCCGATCACAAGGGTTGGTAGGTCGATGAAAGGCCGTTTTACCCGTATCATGGTCGCGCTATCGAGCGTTGCCATGCTCGCACTTGCTGGCGGGGCGTCTCTTCGGGGCTTCTAGTACGTTAAGAGCCATCAATCCCGGACGACCCAAAGGGGTAGAGTCTTGGAATTGTGGCTCGACGGAACGATGCTCCAATGTCTAGGTCCCTAAAGGCATACATCACTGGAGTCGTGACCATTGGCGCATTGGCGCTGGTGGTTGCGACTCTTGTGTTTCCCGCCAAAGCTTGCGATCGCGATCCCGGGCGGTGCCGGCGACCAGTCGGCATGCTGGGCCGGCATCGGGTTCTGGATCGCGCTGACCCTGGTCAGTTCGGCGCTTCCGGTCAAGCTGCCACACGGGACTCAGCAAGGAGTCGCGACTGCTCCGATGCTGGCCGCGCTCTTCCTCGGCGGACCCGCTGTCGGGGGTTGGGTAGCGGCGCTCGGCACCACAGAGAAGTCGCGAACTTCGCGGGGCGATCCCTTGGTACGGATCCTTGGCTAACCATGCGGGGATTGTGCTTCCCGCTATCGTGGCGGGAGTCGTTCTCGAGATCCTGCCTGGCCGAGAATTCGGGCCACTTGCGCAACTTCGTCCGCGCCATGATCGCCTCGCGGTCTTTTACGCACTCAATGTCACGCTTGCGCCGGATCGCTCCTCGCTCTGCGCACCGGTCAGCCGCTCACGACGGTTCGTCGTTGGTGACTCGCGGGGCACGGCCCTCAATAGCCTGGCGCTCGGTCCGCTCGGTTGGCTGATGGCGCGTCGTGTACTCGATCCTCTGGTGGGCGACGCTGCTTTTCGCGTTGCCGCTGTACACGACGCGGATGGCGTCGCTGCGGTTCGTCGAGATGCGCGACATGTTCACGCAGACGATCGGGGCGCTTGGCCGAGGCCGTCGACAAGCGCGATCCGTTCACGGCCGAGCACAGTCGCGCGGGTCAAGGAGATCGCGGTCGATATCGGCCGCGTCATGCGCGTCAGCGACGTCGAGCTCGAGGCGCTGGAGTGGGGTGGGCTGCTGCACGACGTCGGCAAGATCGGCGTGCCGGATGACGTCCTCAAGAAGCCGAGAAGCTGACCCGCGAGGAGCGGATGATGATGAACTCGCACCCGGTCCTGGGCGCCCAGATCATCGCGCCGGTGACGAAGCTGGCGGCCGAGCTGCCGATCATCCGCCATCACCACGAGTGGTACAACGGCTCGGGCTACCCGGACCGGCTGATCGGCGACGAGATCCCGAAGCTCGCCCGGATCCTCCACGTCGCCGACGCGTTCGAGGCCATGACGGCCGCCCGGCCGTATCGCATGACGCCGCTGACGAAGGAGCAGGCGCTCGCCGAGCTCCGCAAGTTCGCCGGCGTCCAGTTCGACCCGATCGTGCGTCGATGCCTTCGTCCACACGAACCACGCCGACGGCGTCGCGGACCCGGGACGCGCGCCCGAACCGCGCCAGATCCCGCTGATCTCGCAGGCCGCCGACAGGATGACGGCGACGCGTGCCGATGCGACGACGCACGCACCGGCCGAGCGGGTCTGATCCGACCGTCGCCGGGACGCCGCCCGTACGAGGGACCGGTACAGCGCTCCGCCCGGCGACCGATCGGGCCCCTCCGACGCATGATGGCGACGTGAACCACGGGCGGCTTCGTCCCATGCTGATCGGGGCGCGTCGCGCTCGGGCTGCGTCCTGGGCCTGCTCGCCGGCGGGAGCCTCGGCAATCTCGCCTATATCCAGCTGCGCCGGTGGTGGCTCCTCGTCGCCGCGGTCGTCATCCGGTTCGGCACGGAGATCCTGCTCGATGCGCCGACATCGGCATCGTCGAGACGCTGCGCCTGCCGCTGTTCGCGAGTCGCCTTCGCGCTCCTGCTTGTCGCCCTGTGGCCGAACCGCGACTACCCGGGCATCAGCCTCGCGTTCGTCGGCGTCCTCTCCAATGCCGTCGTCATCGTCGTCAACGGCGGCTACATGCCGATCTGGCAGCCGAGCCTGACGGCCGCCGGCCTCACCCCAGCCGACGTGTTCGACGGCGATCCACGTCATCCTGCCGCCGGCGCTCGACGCGTCATTCCTCCTGCACCTCGGTCCATTCGCCGACGTCATCCCGATCCCGATCCCGATCGTCCGCAACGTCGCCTCCGTCGGCGACTTGTTCCTGACCGCGGGGCTCGCGTTCTTCCTGTTCGCGAGCGTCGTTCGGGTCCCCGAAGGAACTGGAGGACGAGGAGGTCGCCGCCGCCCGCCGTCGGCTGGCTGCGGCTGACCGGGATCGTCGAGGCTTCCGGGTCCGCGCGGGCGGGTGTCGGGACGGAGACCGGGCTCGCCCCGGCACTCGACGCGACGGCGGCGCTGGACCGGCCACTCATCATGGGCAGCGCCGGCGAGGGCCTCTCGTCGCCGACCGCGATGCCGTCGGCGCCGTGACCATCACCGTCGCCCGTTCCAGACCGTCGATCGGGTTCGCGAGCACCCCTACGTCCGGCTCGCCCTCAATGGCTCGTTCTCCGCGTTGTGGACCGGCCAGTCGATCTCGTCCGTTCGGCGATCGGCTCAACCAGGTCGCGCTCTTCGCGGTCGTCCTCTACTCGAGCCACTCGCCGCTGGCGAGCGGGCTCGTCTTCTTCGCGGCCCTCCTGCCCAATCTGCTGCTCAGCCCGATCGCCGGGACGTTCGTCGACCGTTGGGACCACAAGGAGGTCATGGTCGTCAGCGACATCCTGCGGGCCGCCGTCGTCCTGATCATGCCGATCGCCGCGGTCACGAACATCCTCCTCGTCTACCCGCTCGTGTTCCTCGTGACCAGCATCTCGGTCTTCTTCCGACCGGCGCGCGTCGCGATCCTGCCGCGGATCGTGCCCGAGAGCGACCTGCTCAGCGCCAACTCCGCCCTCTGGGTCGGCGAGACGATCGCCGACGTCGTCGGCTACGCGCATGGCTGGAATCTTCGTGGCCGCGCTGGGAAGTGCCGTCCCGCTCGCGTTCTGGGTCGACAGCGCGACATACATCGCGTCGGCGGCCCTGCTGACGACGATCGTCGTGCGCGCCTCGGCGCGGTCCCGTCCGTCGAAGGCGTCGTGATGAGCGGCGTCCGTCGGCACGTTCATCGGGGAACTGCAAGGATGGCTGGCAGTTCCTGCGCGGTGAGACTGTCCTGCTCGCCAACACCCTGCAGGCGACGGTCGGCCAGTTCGGTCTGGGCGTGGCGATCGCCCTGACGCCCGGCCTACGTGCGGATCGTGTTCGGCACAGACCGGCTTCCAGTGGGAGGCGGTCTACGGCTTCCTCGAGATGGGCATCGGGGCCGGCAACCTGATCGGCGGCTTCGTCATCGGGCTGATCGGCACGCGCTTCGGCAAGGGCCGGATGGTCATCACCGGCTACGCGGCGTGGGGCATCCTGATCATCCTGTTCGCCCTGACCAACAACCTCGGCCTGGCCATCGGCCTCGCCTTCGGGCAGGGCGTCGCCAACATGATCTTCGTCATCCCGAGCCAGACCCTGTTCCAGGAACGAACGCCGTCGGAGCCTGATGGGACGAGTGATCGGGATCCGGTTCGCCCTCGTGTTCGGGTCGATGACGATCGCGACCGGCGTCGCGGCGGTGCTGGGCGAGATCGTCGGTCCGAGCGTGGTCCTCGCCCTCTTCGGGGCCTGAGCGTCGCGGCGGGGTTGGCCGGCCTGCGGATCCCGGCCGTCCGTGACGCCTGACGGACGGCTACATGGCGCCTTCGGTACACTGGCGCCCGCGCCGCGCCCGATGATCGATGCGCACACCAGGAGTGACACGACCGAATGAGCGAACGACCCGACGGCACGCCGGAGGGGGAGCCGTCCGAGCCGGCCGAGCCCGAGGAACCGGCCGCCGCGACCGAGACCCGAGCCAGGCCGAACCGGTCGCCGCGAGGCGGAGGGCCGCCGAGACCCGAGGCGCCGAGCCTGACGACCCCGGCGATCGCGGGCCGAGAGCCGACGAGGACGAGGCGGACGCCGACGACGAGGACCGACGGGCGACACCGACGAGGATGCCGACGACGCCGACGAGGACGAGGCCGACGGACGAGGAAGACGAGCGACAGGCCCGGAGCCCGTCGTCGCGCCGGCCGCGGCCGCGGCCGCGGCCGCCGGCGCCGCGGCGAAACGAAGGGGAGCCCCGGTCGCGGCCACCCGCGCACCCGACACCGTCCGAGCTGGCGGTCGGCATCACCGACAACTCCTCGAAGGTGTTCGTCATCGCGTCGGTCCTGATCTTTGCCGCGATCCTGTTGTGGGGCATCGCGGGCGGCAGCGGCGGCCTCCTGACCACCACGCCATCACCGAGCGCCACGCCCACCGAGTCGCCCGCGCCATCGGGTTCGGTCGGCCCATCCGGATCCGCAGGCACCAGTGCGTCGCCAGGCGCGTCGGGGTCTGCGAAGCCCTCGGGTTCGGTCGCGCCATCCGGTTCGGCGGCGCCGTCGGGTTCGGCCGGGCCGTCGGGTTCGGCCGTGCCGTCGTCGTCGGCCGCGCCCTCCGTCGCCGCGTCCCCCTCGCCATCGTGACGAGGGACTGATCGGCGGCCCGCGAGTGCGACGTATCCTCGCGGCCATGAGCGGCCCCCCCAGGGACCCAGCGCGATGCCAGGGCGGCGATGGTCGCGCGCCAGCTGCGCTCGCGCGGCATCGCGGACGAACGGGTCCTCGCGGCGATGGGTGCGATCCCGCGCGAAGCCTTCGTGCCGGACGGGGTCCGCGCGCGACGCGTACGCCGACGAGGCGCTTCCGATCGAGGCCGGCCAGACCATCAGCCAGCCGCTGATGGTCGCCAAGATGACCGAGCTCCTTGATGTCCGTCCCGGCGACCGGATCCTCGAGATCGGGACGGGCTCGGGCTACCAGGCGGTCGTCTTGGCTCGGCTTGGGGCGCGGGTCACGTCGCTCGAGCGCCAGGCGGCGCTCATCCCGCTGGCTCGCGCGCGCATCGACGCCGTGGCGGCGACCGCTTCGCCCTCGACGGCATCATCGCGATCCGCGAAGCGGACGGGAGCCTGGGCGACCCGACGGGCGCGCCGTGGGATGGGATCATCGTGACCGCGGCTGCCCCGACGATCCCGCTATCCGCTGCGTGAGCAATTACGTGACGGCGGCCGGCTCGTCATCCCGGTCGGGCCGCGCGAGCGCCAGGTCCTGACGGTCGTCACCCGGGTCGGCGACGAGTGGGTCGAGACGCTCCGAGGGCTTCTGCGTCTTCGTTCCGCTGATCGGTGCCGGGGGGTTCGATGGCGACTGGATCTGAGCCCGGCGGCCGCGCGGTGCGGCTCGGTATACTCGCCCGGCCATGACCCATGTCTTCGTCGCGCCGCACCCGGACGACGTCGCTCTCTCCTGCGGCGGACTCATCGCGAGCCTGCGGGAACTCGGCCAGACGGTCACGATCCTGACCGTCTTTTCCGGGGATGGGGCATCCGGACGACTGACGCCCTATCAACGGGAGGCGCTCGGATTCGGATCGAAGGCGATGTGGCCGGCGACCGAGGCCTTCAACCGGAGCGACATCGCCGCCGACTGGCCGACCGCCGCCCTCGTCCCATCGTGGGCCGCGAGCGACGACCGACTGGACGCCACCCAGTCCGACGCGGACCAGGCCGCCAAGCGGTTTTGGCAGCGATCGTCGTGGTATCGGCGCGCCAGCATCCGGAATGAGTCGCTCGCCGAGCAACCGGTGATGGACTACCTGTCGACCCAGGGGGCCGTCTACACCGACGACATCATCGACGCCGCCCGCGCCGGCGAGTTGATGGCTCGACGGCGGGTCGAGGACGAACGGTTCGCCTACTACGCCGAGGCGTCGATCGTCTTCCTCGACCTGCCCGACGCGATCTTCCGCGGGTATGAAGGCGACGAGGAGCTGCTCGGCATGCCCCGCGCCGACGACGATGCACCGTTCGAGCTGCTGGCTCGCGAGATCGCGCGGCTCGAGCCGCAGAAGGTCTACCTCCCGCTCGGCGTCGGTGGCCACGTCGACCACCAGCTCTGTCGCGAGGTCGGCATCCGGCTGCTCCAGGAGGGCCGCCGGTGGGTGATGCCGGGTCCCGATTACGCGGGCATCGTGGCCTTCTACGAGGACTTTCCGTACGCCTGGTGGACGGAGTTCAAGCGGCTGGAGGATCTGGGCGTCAACCCGCTCGCGGCCTTGCCGAGCGACCTCAGCCTGGTCGCCGAATTCGCGGACGTGACCGACCAGCTCGAGCGCAAGATCACCGGGATCAGCCTGTACGAGAGCCAGGTCGACCGCCTGTTCGACGGGACGATCGAGATGGCCGACGCCGTCCGGGCGTACGGTCGGACGTTGGCGGTGCTTGGCGGGGTCGATGGATCCGCCGAGCGCTACTGGGTCTCCGGCCGCGTCTGAGGCATCGCCCACCAGCCAGGCGACGGGACGCTGGTCGGGTCCCGAGTACGCCGCGCTGGCGATCGTCCTCCTCGTCGGGATCGTCGTCCGAGCCGTCCTGCTGCCGACCAACGGCCTCCGCGACGACCTCGATCAGTTCGTCATGTGGGTCCACGGGATCGCGATCGCCGGGTTGGGTCACGCCTACGACCAGGATCTGACGTTCGGCCCGGTCATGGCGTTCGTCTGGGGCGTGCTCGCGGCGATCGAACCGGCCTTCAAGACCGTCACCGATGCCTCGGACCCCGGCATCCGCGTCCTCATGAAGATGCCCGCCACGATGGCCGACATCGGGCTCGCGCTGCTGGCCGCCTACGCGCTCCGCGAGCGGCCGCGCTGGGCGATCGTCGCTGCGGCGGCGATCATGTTTCACCCGGCCGTCATCGACATCAGCGCCTGGTGGGGCCAGTACGAGAGCATCTACCTGCTGTGGGCCCTGTCCGCCGTCGTGTTCGCGCTGAACGGTCGGAACGGGTTGGCCGCCGCCGCCCTGGCCCTGGCGGTCATGACCAAGCCGCAGGCCCTCCCGTTCCTGCTCCCATTCGCCGCCTGGTTCTGGGCGCAAGGCGGCGCGCGCGGCCTGGCGAGGGCGACCGCGATCGGTGTCGGTGTGGTCGTCCTGACCTGGCTGCCGTTCGTGGCGGCCGGCGGCCCGGGCAACTACCTCGCCAACCTCGGGCACTACCAGAACGACATCTTCCCGGTCCTCTCGCTGCGCGCCTGGAACCTGTGGTGGCTCGTCCAGGTGGGCCTGGCCGGGGGGCAGTTCGTGTCCGACGCGGGAACCATCGTCGGTCCGGTGACGCTGCGGCACGTCGGGTATGCCCTGACGTTGCTGATCTCGGCCGTCATCGCGGTCCGGATCCTGCGCGACCCGCGGCCACGGACGCTGGTGCTGGGGCTCGTCGCGACGACCCTCGCGGCGTTCTGTTTCCTCACCGGGATGCATGAGCGATACGCCTACGGTGCGGTCATCTTCATCGTCCTGCTGCTCCCGGAACGACCGATCCGCTGGCTCGCACTGGGCATCGGCGCGGTCTTCACGTTGAACCTGTTGGCAGCCGTGCCTCCCACCCCGACGATCGGCGATCTGCTGCCGGTCGATGGACTCCTTGGCATCGCCGGGTCGCTGGCGATGCTCGCCCTGACCGGGGTCACGGTGGCCCTGCTCACGGGGCAGGACGATGAGACCGTGCAGGACCATCGGGTCGCGGCGGTGCCGGCGTCGGGCGGGCTATAGTCCCGCCGACCGCACCCGCCTCGGGAGATCCACAGCATCACCGCCCTCGAACGGACCGGCCGACGCCGGCCCGACTCCGCCGACTTCCTCGTCATCGTCGCCTCGGTCGGGGCGTTCGCCACCCTGCTCTGGCTCGGTCGCGGACTCACGTTCTTCGCCGACGAGTGGGCCGTCATCGCGGAGCGGTCGATCTCGCTCGACAGCTTCCTCCAGCCGTTCAACGAGCACTGGCTGGGGGTGACGACCGTCGTCTATCGACTGCTGCTTGGTGCCCTCGGGCTATCGTCGTACATGCCCTATCTCGCGGTCCTGGCGGCCTTGCATATCGTCGTCGTCGCGGAGGTCTACGTCCTCGCGCGGCGCGAGAGCAGCCCGTGGCTGGGCGCGCTCGCGGCGATCGTCGTCGCGTTCTTCGGCAGCGGCTTCGAGAACCTGTTCTGGGCGATGCAGATCGGTTTCGTCGGGGCGATCGGTCTCGGTCTGGGGGCCCTCATCATCCTCGACGGGCGCCATGACGGCCTGCCATCCCGGACGCGGGTGGTCGCGGCCACGGCCCTGTTGACGATCGGCATGATGACGTCGGGGTTCGGCATCTTCATGCTCGTGCTCGTCGGTCTGGACGTGTTGTTCGACCCGCGACGACGCCGCATCGTCCTGGCGTTGGCCGTACCGGCGGCCATCTATCTCGCGTGGTACATCGTCTACGGCCGCAGCGGCCTCGCGACGGCAAGGGACCCGTTCACGCTCCAGGCGTTCCTGAGCGTGCCCGTGTTCGTCCTCGATGGCGTCGGGACCGCGTTCGGTTCGGTCCTCGGGGTCGGCCCGATCCTCGGGCGTGTCGCGGCCGTCGCGCTGGCGACGGGTATCGTCGTCCAGGTCGTCCGTCGCGGCCCCGTCCCCGGTCGGGCGCTGGCGTGCTTCGGGGCGATCGTCGTCCAGTACGCGATCCTGGGCCTCATCCGCGCCCAGCTGTTCGATGGGGCCGCCGAATACAGCCGCTACGCGTACCTGTCCGGGATCATGGCCCTCCTCGGCCTCGCGTCACTCGTGGGCCCGCGGACGCTCCCGGCCACCGGGACGCGACGCCTCGCGGCCGTCACCGGGGTCACCCTCGTGGCGACCCTTGCACTCCTGTGGAACGTCTGGCTGCTGAAGGAAGGACGCGACCTCTTCGCCGAGCGCGCCGACTACACCCGAGCGGCCATCACCGTCGCGACCGGCGACCTCGGCCCGGGTGTCGACCCCGACAAGGTCAAGCTACTGGACCGGACGGTGACGCGGCTCCGCGAGGTCGTCGCGGAGTTCGGCGCCCCGCTCGACGACACGCTGGCCGGGGACGCCGTGGGCCCGATCTCGACCGACCAGGTCGAGGGGATCCGGGCCGAACTCGCGGCCCAACTCGCCCAACCCTGACCGCACCCTGACCGCGGCCGCGTTTCGCGGTCGGACCCCGCTCAGGCCCGGCCTGGGCGGCGTCGGGCGATCGAGCCGAGTCGACCCCGGAACGCCTGCCCGTACCAGTGCAGGTAGTGCGGCAGCCACTTGCGCAGCTTGAAGTTGCTCTGGCCCGCCGTCCGGTCGCGCCAGGTCGTGGGGACCTCGGCGACGCGCCGACGGGCGATCGTCGCCTTGACCGTCAGCTCGAGCGCCAATTCGAAGCCCGCGCTGCTCTCGATGGTGACGGAGTCGAGGAAGCGCCGCGAGTAGAGCTTGAAGTTGTTGGTCGGGTCGTGGGTGGGTACACCGGCGAACCAGTGGAGCGTCAGCCCGGCCGTCCGGCTCATGAGGCGCTTGAGGAGCGGCCCACCGACCTGGTGACCGCCGCGCATGTACCGCGACGCCGAGACGACGTCCGCGCCGTCGCGAGCCAGGGCCACCATGGGGTCCACGACCGACGGCTCGTCCGACCCGTCGGCCATCGAGACGAGGATGTATGGCGCGCTCGAAGCGGCGATCCCGGCCTTCATCGCGTTCAGCACGCCCCGACCAAGGTCGTTGCGCAACCCGCGTACGGCGGGGAGCTCGGCCGCGAGGCGTTCGATGACCGGGACCGTCGGGTCCTCGTCGAAGTCGTAGACGACGAGGATCTCGTGGCTCGTCGCGACACCGGCCGTCAACGCTCGCAGGACTGGCTCGACCGCGTCGCCCTCCTTGAACACGGGCATGACCACCGACAGCTCGGGCGACGCGGTCACAGGCGGCCCGCCTCGACCTCGGCGCGGATCCACGGGATGACCTCGTCGAGCATCGTGTCGAGGGTCGTGACGGCCTCGAACCCCAGGATCTCGCGCGCCTTGCCGACGTCCGGCACGCGCAGCTGGACGTCGTGCTCGAACGGTGCGTCGCTGACGAAGCGGAACGGTCGACCGTCGTCGTGGATCTTGTGCCAGATCGACTCGGCGAGCTCCAGGACGGTCGTCGAGGCCGCGGTCGAGAGGTTGAAATCGTCGTTGACCGCCGCCGGCGACTCCATCGCGAGGCGGATACCGTGGGCCAGGTCACCACCGTACGTGTAGTGACGCACCTGGTCGCCGGCGCCCAGGATGTGGAGCGGATCCTGGCCCTTGAGGATCTTGAGGACGAGGTCGGGCACGACGTGGCTGAGGGCGAGCTTCACGTTGCCGCTCATGACGTCCGTGTCGCGCAACGCCCGCCGCTCACCGATCCCCACGCAGTTGAACGGCCGAACGATGGTGTACGGCAACCGGTACTGCTCCCAGGCGCCCTTCGCGAAGTACTCCGATGCGAGCTTCTGGAACCCGTAGGTCGAGATCGGCGGGGGCGACGTCACCTGGGCGCCTTCGGGTGTCGGGAAGACGGTCGCCGACTCGTACACCATCGAACTGCTCACGACCACGATCCGCTCGAGGTGACCGTCGCGATGGGCGGCGATGGCGCCATCGAAGGTGGTCGCCAGGATCCGCTCGTTCTCGGCCAACAGGTCATAGGCGAACTCGTGGAAGTAGCTGATCCCGCCGATCATCGCCGCCGCGGCCACGACCTGATCGCAGTCGGCCGCGAGCTCGCGCATGAGGGCCATATCCTTGGCATCGCCCTCGACGAACCGGTAGCGCGGGTTGCCGTCGTAGGACTTCGTCAGGCGCCCGTACTTGCTGAAGTCGTCGAGCCCGATGACGTCGTGGCCCGCCTCGAGCAATTCCGGGACGAGATAGCCGTTGATGAACCCGGCGGCACCGGTGACCAGGATCCGCACTACAGCCGGATGCCTTCGCCGAGGGCGCCCCACACGTCGACGACGTCCTTGCCGCCGACCGACAACCCGCGGTACGGCTTGTGCGGCGCGGCCAGGATGAGGATGTCGCTCTCCTTGAGGACGCAGTCGAGCGAGACGAGGCGGTCGTCCTGGACGTATGGATCGGTGCAGACGACCCGCGCGCCGGCCCAGGCCAGGAGCTTGCGCAGCTTGTAGCTGAGCGAGGCGCGGGGATCGTCCGACTCGGCCTTGAAGGCCATCCCGAGGATGCCGACCGTCCGGCCCTGGAGCCCACCGTAGCGTCGTTCCAGGGCCGACACGATGTAGGCGGGCAGTCCCTCGTTGACCTGCATGGCGGCCTGCCCCAGCGGGAAGTGGTCGGCCGTGAACGCCGCCAGCTGCATCGTGTCCTTGAACAGGCACGGACCGGCGGCGAAGCCGGGGCCGGGCAGGTCGGCCGCCCGCGGATAGTCCTCGCGGATGGCGCGCAGGACGTTCGTGTAGTCCACGCCGGCCTGGTCGGCGATCATGAAGAACTGGTTGGCCACCGCGAACTTCATGTATCGCCAGGTGTTCGTGAACAGCTTCGCCAGCTCGGCTTCCTTGGTCGTCGTCCGGATGGTCTTGGCCGCGAGACGGGCGAACAGGGCCGCGGCTCGCTCGGCGGCAGGGTCGGTGTCGGCCCCGATGATCTGCGGCAGGGTATGCAGCTCCTCGAGCGCGTGCCCCTCGGCGATCCGCTCGGGACAGAACGCGACATCCACCGTGCAGCCACGCTCCGCAAGGTGCTGGGCGACGTAGCGGGTCGTGCCCGGGTAGACGGTGCTCCGCAGGACGACCAGGGCGCCGTCGCGCAGGTGGGGCGCGATCTGGTCGACCGCCTTCTCGAAGATCGTCATCGAGGGCCCGAGGAACTCGTCGACAGGAGTGCCGATGACGACGACGAGGCACATCGTCCGGGCGATCATCTCCCCGGCGGTGCCGAAGGCGAGCCGTCCGGTCGGCAGGATCTCCCGCAGAAGATCGTCCGCACCGCCCTCCATGAACGGCATCGAGCCGCCCGCGATCCGATCGAGGGTCGCCTGGTTGGTGTCATAGATCCCGACCCGCAGGCCCGCCTGCGCGAAGGCGAGGCTCAATGGCAGGCCGACATGTCCCCCGCCGCCGAGGACGACGACGTCGAGGTCGGGTGAGGCAGCGGTCATGGGACCGACTCTAGCAGCCCGGTGCTCGCGGTCACCGGCCCGAAGGTCGTGAGGGGTACCGGTACCCCGGCCACGGCTGTCGCGATCCGGTCGCAGTGGTCGCGTTCGTTGAGCAACGGGCAGCGGTAGACCGCCCAGCCGTCATCGAGGAGGCGCTCGAGGAGACCGGGTGGCCAGTCAGTACTCCGAACCATCCATCCCCAGCGGTCGGCGTAATAGAGGACGGACGGTGACCAGTCACGCCCGATGATCGCCACCCGCTGGCCCGGGTCCGTCTCGCGCTCGATCTGTGCGGCGAGCGGGAGGACACCCTCCGGGTCGAACACCGGCGCGTAGATCCGCGTCCAGTACGGCACCAGGAGGAACCACGCCACGATCGTGGCCACGACCGCGAGCCCGCCGACGAGGCGCGGTAACCACCAGCGCATCGAGGCGATCCTGCCGAACCCGACACCGACGAGTGCCGCCACCGAGGCGGACACCGCGATGGCGTAATAATCGTGCTGGTAGTACAGGTTGAAGAACAGCAGGACGGGCCCGGCCACGGTCAGGAAGATCCAGGCCCAGAAGCGGATCTGCCTGTGCACCATCGCGAACCGGATGATCGGGATGGCCAGCAGGGGCAGGGCGATCCCGCCGGCGAGGATGATCACGCTGAACCCGGTCCGACCCCACTCCGCGGGGACCGTCCGCTGATGGAGCGTCCCGAAGTTCCATGTAACCAGGGCGCTGCTGGTGAGCCACGCGGTCGCCGTCGAGGCCGCCTTGATCGCGTCGGCCCAGCGCGTCCACGCGAGACCGACCACGAGCGGGACGATCGCCAGGCCCCAGCCGGCCACCTGCGTCCGGCGACTCTCGTCGATGCCGTCGCGCGGATAGCCCAGCAGGCCGAACGGGGCGAGCCAGAACCCGGCCGTCGTGATCTTGACCAGGGCCGCGATGCACCCGAACGCGATCGTGGCGCCATACCAGGTCGGGGTGGGGCGGTCGCGCCAGCGCAGCCCGGCAAGGGCGAACGCGAGGGACGCCGCGACTGCCAGGTACTCCATCAGGGCGGCCCGGCTCCACTCGATGCCGAGTGGGGAGAAGCAGAACACCACGAGCGCGATCAGCGCGGCCAGCCAACCGGCCTGTCGGCGCATGAGCAGCCATAGCAAACCGGCGGCGAGCAGGAACGACGCCAGACCGGTGACGCGCATGGCGACGTCCTCCGGGACCCCGACGTCCATCACCATGGCGGCGGCCGCCTGGTACAGCGGGAACTCGAACGGGACCTCCCAGGGTGGTCCGAGGACCGGCATCTTCGAGTGCAGGAGGTCGATCCCCTCCTCATGGAAGATCCGCGCGGTGTACGCGGTCTGCGTCTGGCGGAAGTTGTGGCGCTCCAGCAACGGCTGAGCGAGCGTCGGCAGATGGATGACGACGACCAGCACGAGCACGACGGCGGGCAGCCAGCGAAGGCCGCGCGACGGCGATGCGAAGGAGGGCTCAGTCATCGCGCGCACGGTACACGCGAGACGCCAAGGCCGCTGACGACTCCCCGATCCGGGCCGTCACCCGGACGACGGGCCGACGATTCGCCGGACCCGTCGGGAAGGCCTCAAGCGGTCGCGCCCTCGCGTGTGGCGCTCTCACGCGCGGCGGTCTCGCGGGCGGCCGCCGCGAAGCGCTCTTCGACGAACCACTCCGCGGTCCGGGCCAGCCCTCGCTCGAGGGTCACCTGCGGCGTCCACCGGAGCATCCGGCGTGCCTTCTCGATGTTCACGACCCGGCGACGGATG
Source organism: uncultured Chloroflexia bacterium (assembly GCA_963833705.1). GTDB lineage: Bacteria > Chloroflexota > Limnocylindria > Limnocylindrales > CSP1-4 > SPCO01. The sequence goes on from CAWHYQ010000008.1 coordinate 50,932, forward strand.
TTGTCGATGTCGCGGCGGTCGATATGGCGGACGTCCACGGACTTGTCGAGCGCGTCGCCGATCGCTCGGGCCAGGGCGTTCACCGACGTCTCGATACCCGTCCCGACGTTGAAGACCTCGCCTTCCGCTCGCGGATGGACGGCGGCCAGCAGGGTCGCCTCGACCGCATCGTCGACGTAGGTGTAGTCGCGGGTCTGCTCGCCGTCACCATGGATGGAGACCGGTCGATCGGCGTGGATGTCGGCGAGGAACTTGGACACGACACCGCAATACGGGTTGTCCGGCCGCTGACCGGGCCCGTACACGTTCGAGTACCGCACGCAGGCGGTCGGCAGGCCGTAGCTCTCGTAGAAGGCCAGGCAGTAGTTCTCGCCACCCAGCTTGCTGACCGCATACGGCGACAGGAGGACATTCGGATCGTCCTCGTTGATCGGGATCGATCGAGGGTTCCCGTAGACCGAGGCGGACGAGCTGTAGACGATGCGATCGACCCGGGACTGTCGGGCGGCCAGCAGGATGTTGAGCGTCCCGCCGATGTTCGTGGCGAAGTCGTCGCGCGGGTTCGCCGTGGATGCGGCGATGTTGCGCGCGGCGAGATGGAAGATCAGCCCGTTGGCGGCGACCAGCTCGTCGACCAGGGCCTGGTCGGTCACGGAGCCCTGGACGAACTCCGCGCCGGTCGGGATCGTCTCGGCCTGGCCGGTGAACAGGTCATCGAGCACGGTGACCTTGGCACCGGCCTCGACGAGGCGACGGGTCAGGGCACCGCCCACGAACCCGGCACCGCCGGTGACGAGGATGCGTCGACCGCCGAACGATCGCTCGTGGCTCTGCATCATCGCTTCATCCCCGTTCTGAGCAGGACGGCAGGTCGGAACAGTCGCCACCAGTCGCCGAGTCCGCGCATCTTCGTGTGGCCCTCGGTCGCATGGTAGGTCACGGTCACCGGGTGTTCGATGACGCGGTAGCCCCGGCGGATCGACTTGAACAGCAGATACGGCTCCAGGTCATAGCTCGTGAGCCAGGCCTGGTCGAGACGGATCTCGGGGTCCTCGAGGATCGACGAGCGGAAGATCCGGAACCCGTTAGTGGCATCGGTGACCCGCCGACCGGCCATCAGGCTGAACGCGACCGAGTAGATCCGGGTGCCGAGCACCCGGGCGCCGCCCGGTCCGACGACCTGGCCGCCCGATGCCCAGCGGGACCCCTGGACGTAGTCGGCGCCGCTGCGGACGAGCGCGTCGAACGCGGCGATCAACTCGGCCGGCTCGTGCTGGTCGTCGCCCGAGATGAGAGCGAGGTACGGTCGCTGTCGAGCCAGCCCGCAGGCGAAGCCGTCACGGATCGCTACGCCGACGCCGCTGCGCTGCTCGTGCCGGAGGACGACCGCCGCGCCGTGCGCCCTGGCCTCGTCGCCGGTGCCATCGGTGGAGCCGTCATCGACCACGATCGCCTCGAACCGGCCGTCGCGCGGCATCTTGTCGAGCACGCGCCCGATCTTCCCGGCCTCGTTGAGGGCCGGGATGATGACCGCGATCAAGGGGGCTGGATCCGGGTGTTCGGTCAAGTCAGTCCATCGACGGGATCACCGTCTGGGGCTACGGCGGCGACGACACGTCCACGATGGCGCCCGGCGTGCTGGCGGGCCATCGTCCGATAGTACCGGCGCCCCGGGCCGACGACGTCAGCCACCGGGGACGCCGACGCGCGGCATCCCGCGCGCACACCTCGAGTCATAGGACAGGAAACCCGATGCGGTGACGCCGGCGCCCATGGCGATGCCGTTGCTTTCGACCCGGAGCGCGCCGCCCGTCCGGGGCGGGCTAACGTCGCCGACGACCCCGCAGTCGAGGTCGAAGACGCGAAGCGGGTAGGTGGGTCCGCCGACCTCGTCCGACCAGGCCACGCCGGTCTGGCCCGGAGCGACGAGGTAGCCCCACGACGCCTCCTGGAGCGACGCGCCGAACCGGACGATGACCGGATGGTCCGTCGCGTTCTCGATGACCATCGACGATGTGGCCAGCCCGCCGGTCGCGATCGAGACGACCGCGACGACGCCCGCTGCCGCCGCTGCCCCGAGGGTCGGACGGCGGAGACCATCGAACCCGCCCCGGGCGATCCACGGCGAGCCCGCGGCAAGGAGCAGGCTGACCGATTCGATCCGGACGACCGGGGTCAGGAAGACCATGCCGACCACCGCGGCCACGAAGCCCCACTCCGGGTTCCGCCGCCGCAGCGCCACGACCAGGACGGCCAGACCGGCGATCAGACCGATCCAGATGACGCGTGCGATCGTGGCCGGCATCCCATACGCGGTGAGGACGCCGACGATGCTGAATTGGGTCGGCTCGCTGGAGCTCAGCATGGTCGTCTCGAGGTACGCCGTGAACGGGGCGATCCCACCGGCCCATAGGACGATCCCGGTCAGGACGGCGACCGTGGCCGCCCCACCGATGACCGCATCGCGACCGCGACGCCCGATCAGCCACAGCCACAGGAACGCCGGGCCGAACTTGATGACCGACAGGGCGGCCAGGACGGCACTGACGGCAAGGACGCCGCGCCGTCCGGAGCCGCTTTGCCCGACCCACCAGGCGAGCAGGGCGGCCGGCCCGATGAGGGCGTTGACGTTCCCCGACCAGGCCGTGACCGCCAACCCGTACAACAGCGGGATCGAGAACAGGACGGCGAGACGCGGCGCCCGCAGGATGAAGCCCGTTCCGAGCGCGATCGTCCCGATCATGCCGAGGAGCCACGGACCATAGAACGGAACGACCGGCGGCAGCACCGACAGGACCGCCCATGGCACGGCGGTCTGCGGCGGGGACAGGATCGGGACGCTCCACAACGGCGGGTTGTCCGCGGGCGCCGGGCGGTCGCCCGGACTCAGTGCGTAGAACTCGCCGTGATCGAGGAGACGCTCGCCGAACGCGACGTAATTGGACGTGTCCGTCCCCAGGCTCGACGGGTACAGGAGGTCGACGTTGGTCGAGAGGATGACGTTCGCCAGGCTGCCAATCCAGATGAACAGGACGAGCGTCCGCAGCGACCGGTCGAGGCCCCAAGCCGCGAGGATCCGCAAACCGAACACGCCATCGAACCGGCTCGCCGGGCGAGCCGGCTCGGCCGTGACGGACTCGCCCGCTGAGGTCACGGCGCGATCGTCGGACATGGCGGCACCGGTCGCCCAACGCTGTTCCCGGCCTCGATGATGAGGCTGCCGAGATCGCAGATCGGGTGGTAGTTCTGGCCGAGGTACAGGTCCAAGCGGTTGGAACCGGGGATCGAACTGTCGTTGAACGCCTCGTACCGATTCGCCAAGGCGCGATCGAGGACCAGGTACGGCGGCGCCGTGCGCGTCAGATCGGCGACCATGCGTCGCTGTCCCCAGTCGGTGTTGGTCACACCCGGGTTGAACAGCGTGTCTCGAACACCCGGTGCTCGATCGGCGAGGTAGTAGATCACCAGTGGGTTGAGGAAGGTATACCGGTTGGAGGTCAACCCGACGAAGACCCGATCCGATGGATCCGTGGCCGCTCGGAGCCATGCGCTCGTCGCCACGATCTGCCGGTCGTACGCGGAGGTATCCCGATACAGCTGATGGCCGATCACCCCGAATGCCACGCAGGCGATCGAGATCGCCGTCAATGCCAGGTAACGGACGATACTCCGGGTGCCCTGGGGCAACCATACGGCGAAGAGGAGGATGGCCGGCGTTGCGGCCATCGCGAAATGCTCAAGATCGGCTCGCCCCAGGGTCTGGAGCTGGCATAGCGCGGCGAAGACTACGAGCCCGAGCAGCATGGTCACCTTCGGATCCCGTCGCTGGCCCGCAGGCGTGAGCGCCAGGCGGAGGACCCCAAGCACGATGGCGAGTCGCGGGAGGAACAGGACCGGCACGCTCGCGAGTGCGGCCGTGGGCTGGCCGAAGACGTTCTCCGGGCCTGGCATCGATCGGAACTGGCGCGTCCCCACGAGGGGATACCAGATGAGCTGCTCGAAGAGCGCATTCGGATCGGTCGTCGCAAGGAGGACCGTCACGAACGGGATCGCGATAGCGGCGAACCCGACGAGCACTGCGCGACGGTCGCGTACCATCAACGCCCCGATGAGCGCGTACGCGCCGACGTCGAGCCGACTCAGCAGGGCCAGTCCCACCAGAAGACCGACGATGACGCCGCTGCGGCTGGTCCCGATCGCCACGTAGAGAGCCGACAACGCGAGTGTCATCGCGAGTAGCCAGGCCGACAGATCGAGACCGATGATGGCCGGCGCCATGACGACCGCGCAAACGGACAGCACGATGGCCGCCGGCCGTCCAGTCCAGACGCGCGCCAGCCGAAAGGCGACCACCGCTTCGCAACAAAGGACCGCGAAGCCGACGCCCCGCCCGACTTCGATCGCCGGCCCGAATACCGCGGTCGGGATCGCCAGTAGAAGTCCACTCAGCGGGCCGTAGAGCAGCCAGTAGTCTCGGTACGGCAGAAGGCCGTGGAGGGTGAAGGTGGCCGCTGACGTGGAGATGCCCCCGTCGAACACATTCAGGTTCGTGCGGAGGTTGAACGACAGCACCACGGCTGACAGGCCGACTGCTGACAGGATGCCGACCCACTCGAGGTCGAGACGACGCACCGAGCGACTCATGCGCGGCCCAGGACTGTTCCGTCCGAACTACTGGAACGAGACATGCCATCCTGCCCGGACGAGTCGCTCGACGAACTCCGGGCGGCCGGGTTCGATGACCACGAACGTGACGCCCCATCGGTCGAGGACCGCCTGCCACCCGTCGGCGCCGGCGAGGACCGTCCCGTAGTCGGCCCAGACCGACGGGGGGAAGACCTCGATCCGTGAATCGATGGCGACCGGCAGGTCGGGCAACGCGAACTCGAACCAGGAGCCCCAGGACTGCGGGTCGAACACGCGATCGCCTGGCTTCGCCTGAGCGCGCAGGGCCGCGGTGATCGCGGGTGGCGCGTCGGTCACGAGGCCGGCCGGCGTCCCGGTGGCCGGATCGGTGGGGCGCCAGACAGGCAGCAGGGCGACCCCCGCCACGACGACCACCAGGGCGACCACGGCGTTGAGTCGGCGACCGATCTTCGTGTCCCGAGCCGAAGCTCCCGTCGGTTCCGGCTCGGGCGGCAGCATCGCCGCGACGATCGGCACGGCGGCGAGGCTCCACCAGGCGATCCCGCGAACGGCGTAGACCCCGATCCCGAGGAAGACGGCGAGCCACAGGAGCGTCGGCCACGGGACCACGCGACCGCCTCGGGCGATGAGGGTCGCGACCGCGAGTGCCGAACCGAAGAACAGGATCCCGCCGACGTCGTGCAGCGACGTCGGCTGCCATTCCGTGATGAGCGCCGTGACCCGCGAGTTCGTCGACAGCCCGACCGCATACGCCCAGACGGTCGGACCGAAGGGCGTGAGGCACGCGGCGACGACCGAGACGATCGCGACGAGGCCGGTCCGGCGGGCGCCCGCGTCCTTGTCGTGGACGTCCTCGATCCACGCCAGCAGCAGCACCAATGGGCCGAGGAAGAAGCTCCCGTGGACGTTGGCCCACAGCGCGACGAGGACGGGGACGAGCCACAACCGTCCGGGCGCTGTCCGCCGATCCGCGACGAGCAGGAGCGTCGCCGCGAACAACGCCATGCCGAGCAACTGCGGGCGAAGCCCGAGGGCCGGCGCGCTGACGATGAACGCCGCGAGCGTGAGCCACGCGGCGCGCCTGAGCCCGAGCCCGGCCCGCCGTGCGATCTCGAACAGGCATCCGAAGATGATCGCGACGAGCCCGGCCCGGAGGAGGACCAGCCCGGTCCAGCCCGCGACCCGATAGGCCGCGTCGAGGACGACCTGGGCGCCCCACTGCTGGTCGAACCAGGGCTGACCGGCGGCCGTGTACGTCCACGTGTCGACGCTCGGGATCGTCCCGGTCGACACGATCTGGGCGCCGGCGCGAAGCTGATAGGTGAGGTCGACGGACGACATGCCGGCGATGACCGCGGCCAGGGTCGGGAGCGCGATCGCCAGGAACGCCCAGAGTCTCGGGAGGGTCATCGCCGCGGATGCTAGCCGCCGGCGGTGCCATGACGCACCGGTCCGATAGTCCGGGTTTCGTGACGGCCGGCGTCGTGTAGGTTTCTGGACGTGTCGAGTCCGAAGATCCGCTGGCATCGCCTGGCCAATGTCGGTCTGGCGGCGTGGTTCGTGACGCTGTCGCTCATGCGCCTGCAGACGCTGATGCCGAACGAGATCTTTCCGGACTCCCGGCTCTACCTGCGGGGCACGTCGGCGTGGCTGCATGGCGAGGACCCGTGGGCGGTCCACATGGGCACGCTCCATTTCGCGGCGGCACCCCCATCGCTGTTGCCGATGGTGCCGTTCGCCCTGTTACCCGAGAACGTGGCGGTCTGGGTCCTCGCGATCCTGGCCCTCGTGGCGTCGTTCTGGACCCTGCGCAAGCTGAACCTGCCGATGTGGTGGATCCTGTGGCCGCCGCTCGTCGACAACCTGTGGAACGGCAACCCGCAGCTGTTCCTGGTCCCGCTGCTCCTGGGTCCCGCGGCGTGGCTGGCGCCGATCGTCAAGGCCTATGCGGTCGTGCCCCTCGTCATCCAGTTCCGGGTCCGCACGATCGCGGCGACCGTGCTCGTCGGCCTCGTGACGTTGCCGCTGCTCCCCTGGCGCGACTTCATCACCCACCTGTCGACGACCGCGTCCGTGCTGTCCGAGCAGTCGCAGGGCGGGATGAGCGCCTGGTTCTTCCCGGTCCTCGTGCCGTTCGCGGCGGTCGCCCTGGTGGTGATGGGTCGGCAGCGGGCGTCATGGTGGTTCGTCCCGGCGCTGTGGCCGGCGACCCAGTGGTATTACTCGCTGATGGCGCTCCCGGCGCTCACGCCGCTGACTGCGGCCATCCTCGCCGCGCCGGTCCAGGGTGGAGCGGCGGTCGCCGCGGTCGCGGCGGCTGCGGAGGTCTGGTACCTGCGCCGCCGCGGCGCACTCGAGCCGGGCGCGTCGGCAGAGGTCGGTCCGGCCGCTCCGGTCGGTCCGGCGGATCAGCCCGCAGCCGCGACCTCAGACGGGCGGACGGTCCGGGCGCCTTCGTCGTAGATCGACTCGATCGCGTTCACCATCAACTCGATGCAGAAGCGGTCGTGAACGAGGTCGTGGCCCGCCCGTCCCAGGGTGTCGGCGTACGGGTGGTCGGTCAGCAATCGGACGATGGCCCCAGTCAGCGCCGCGGCGTCATGAGGCGGGACCAGCAATCCGGTGACGCCGTCCTCGACCATCTCGGGGATGCCGCCGACGTTCGAGGCGACCACCGGTCGTGACAGCGCCATCGCCTCGAGGATGGTAAGTCCCTGGGCCTCGCGATAGGACGGCAGGACCGCGACGTCGAGGGCCGCCGTGACCGCCGGCACGTCGTCGCGGCGGCCGGTGAACACGACCCGATGGGCGATCCGCAGTTCGCGCGCCTGCGCCTCGAGCGCGTCGCGCCGGCTGCCCTCGCCGACGATGAGCAGGTAGACGTCGGGGACCGCGCGGAGGACGCCTGGCCATGCCTCGAGCAACGTGGGGTGCCCCTTCTCCGGTTCGAGCCTGGCGACGACGCCGACGATCTGCGAGCCGGGCTCCATCCCGTATTCCTCGGGCAGGGTGCAGCAAGGCTCCTGGTGGTCGTAGCGCTGGAGGTCGACGCCGTTCTGGATGAGGCTGATCGGGACGATGGCGCGGCCCTCGTGCTCCAGCTTCGCCTCGATGGCACGCGACACGGCGATGATCCGATCGAACTGCGGGGTCAGGTCGATCAGGCTCTGGCGGTCCTCCACCGCGCGAACGCGACTCGAGTGGGCCGTCGCTACCAGGTACGGTCGGCGCTGTCCGGCCTCGCCGAGGGCGATGACCGCGCGAGCGGCGACCGTCTCAGCCCGGTACATGTGGGCGTGGACGACATCGGGACGGGTCTCGGCGAGGTACGCCGCCAACGCCCCGACCGCGATCGAGTCGTCCGGCTGGTCGATGACGAGGACGGTCGCGCCGGCCCGTTGGAGCTTGCGTACGGCACTGCCGGCCGACAGCGAGACGACCGACACGTCGTAGCGGGCCGGGTCCATCCGGGTCACCAGCGAGAAGAGGTGCTCCTGGGCCCCGCCATTGGTGCCGGTCGCGAGGACCTCCACGACGCGGATCCGCCGTTCGCCGGGCACGTTCGGTCGATCGAGCGGGGTCAGGCATGGGTCCCACGGGACGGGGGCGCTCATCTCAGCCGTCCCGACGTCGGACCAGCAGGCGCTGGATGGGTTCGTCGACAGCGCCCCAGGCGTACTTGTACGGCTCGTCACCGCGCAGGAAGTCGAGACGGCGGATGCCGGTCGCCAGGGCCCGCACGATGAGGCCGTGCACCATCACGACGCCCGGCGAGAGGTCGCGAGCGTCCGGATCCACGCCGGCGTTGTAGTAGAGGTAGCTCGTCGGCCGTCTCGAAATGGATCCCAGCCGCGATCCGACGACCCGCGACCGTGAGGAACGTGAGCCGGAGCGGACCATCCGCACCGTGGAGCTCGAACAGGCGACGGATCAGGAGCCGGCTCTGGACGCCGCCCGGCGTGTCCGGGAACAGACCGTCGACGCCCCACTTCTTCTGGTGCAGGACGATGAACGTCTCGAGATCCGCGAGCGGGTCGGCCGAGTCCTCGAGGCGGATCTCACCGACCGCTTCGGCGCGTCGGACTTTGCGCCTGATCTCGTGACGCTCCTTCTTATCGAGGCCCGCAAGGTAGTCGTCGATCGTCGCACCGACCGGGAACGTGACGACCGGGCAGACGTCCTCGCGGTCGAGGTTGAGTGTCCAACCCTCCGCGACCTCCCGCTGCCCGATGGCCGCCGCGAGCGCGTCCGCCGCGGGATCGCCGCAGCGCAACCGACGCAGGTCGACGACGTCCCACCGGCGCCGACCCCCAGTGTCCGCGAGATGATCGATCACGGCCGCGGCCACCGCCGGCAGATCGCGCGGTGCGGCGAGCAGCGTCGCGTAGTCCGCGTGGTACGACGCCCCGAAGAACACCGCCGTGGCCGTCGGCGGGACCGGGGTCAGTGCGATGTCCGTCCCGTGACGCATCGTGGTGTGCGCGGCGGCGTCGCCGGGTTCCACCTCGTGCCGGTGCATCAGCGGGACGATCCCGATCGGGTCGGCGTCCGGGCCGGCACCGGCCGCGCGGACGATCAGCGTCTCGTCGTGGGCGTTGGTGCCGTACGCGTCCCACCAGGCACGCTGGAAGGCCCAGCCGGAGAACGGCGTCGCCCACGGCGTCCGAGCCGCGAGCGCGTCCCAGGTGGCCTGGGGGATCTCCGCGACCGAGCGCCGTTCGGCCCTGAGGGCGGCGGGTCGGGCGTCGTCGGTCGGATCATCCGCCTCGATCGCCGCCGGACAGGCAGGCTCCGAGGTCAGCGCGGAGGGAGTCACGCTCCGAGGATAGCACTGGATCCCTCGGAATGGTTGCGAAGGCAACGGTCGCCCTGATGGTAGGCTGCCGTGCCATGGCCACCGCACAGCCCAACGCGGGAGCGCGACTCGCAGCATTCGCCGCGGCATGGTTCCTGGCGCTGCTCGGCATCGGCGCGACGGTGATCATGGGCGGGTTCAACGGCCTGGTCGACGCCAACGCGTATTGGCTGACCGGGCACGGACCGATGTATTCGGCCGACTACCAGCTGTGGACCCGCGGCTACAGCTATCCACCGCCGTTCGCCCTGCTGCTCGCGCCCCTGACGCACCTGTCCTGGGATGCCTTCCGGGTCTTCTGGCTCATCGCCGTCTTGGCCGCCTACGCGTGGCTCCTCTGGGGCGTGCGTCCCGGGCTTCGGTTGCCGCTCGTGTTGGCACTGATGATCTGGGCGTCCGACAACCTCTATTGGGCCCTCGCCGTCGTCGCGGTCATCGGCTTTCGCTACCCCGCCGCCTGGGCGCTGCCGATGCTGACCAAGATCACGCCGGGCGTCGGGATCGCCTGGTTCGCGGCCCGGTTCGAGTGGCGGCAGCTCGCGATCGCGCTCGGGACCACCGCGGCGATCGTCGCCGTCTCCTACCTCGTGGCGCCCGATGCCTGGGCCACATGGATCGGGCTGATGCGCGGGCAGGACCTGGCGAACACCTCGGTCACCAACTTCTTCATCGTCCTGCCGAGCCTGCCGATCCGGGTCGCGCTGGCCCTCGTCCTGGTCGTCGTCGGCGCCCGGACGGATCGCCGCTGGACCGTGCCGGTGGCGATGCTCGTCGCGCAGCCGGACATCAGCTTCGCCGCCTTCGGGTTGCTCGCGGCGATCCCGCGCCTGCGCGCGGCCGAGACCGCCGGCGACTGGTCGGGACGATGGTCGATGGCGGGCTCCAGCGCTACGAGACCGTGACCGCCGCTCGGGCGCCGGTGCCGGTACCGCCGCCGGCGCCGGCGCCGCATCCCCAAGGGCTCAGTTGGTGATGTGCAGGTACCGGATGAGATCCGCGTAGTCGTCGGTGAACGGCCGGTCGGCGGGCACGGCGTCGGTCCAGCCCGCCGCGCGGAGGCCTGCGATGGCCGCCGGGTCGCTCGAGGCGGCCAGCCAGTGGGAGGCCGTCTCGCCGGGCTCGTGGATCGCGGCCGGTTCGTGCGAGCGCTCCAGGACCGTCAGCCCCTGCCGCGTCGCCGCGGCCGACACGGGCGGGCCGAGGTCGTAGTAGCGGTTCGAGACGTGGAACACGAGGACGCCATCCGGCTTGAGGGTCCGCATCTCGTCGGCGACCGCCTCGACCGTCAGGAGGTGGACCGGCGGCGAGTCCGATGAGAACGCGTCGAGGATGAGCAGGTCGAACCGGTCCGCCGGCTCCGCCTCGAGTGACAGGCGGGCATCGCCAAGGACGACCGCCGGCCGGACCGGGGCGTCGGACAGGTAGGAGAAGTAGCGCGGATCGCTGGCGACCTTGACCACCACCGGATCGATCTCGAAGAAGGTCATGCTCATCCCGGGCTGCACGTAGGCGGCCAGCGCCCCACCGCCGAGACCGGCCACGCCGACCTTGAGCGAACCCTGATCGCGCGTCTCGGCCAGCCGGAACAGGTCGCCGATCGGGCCGTTCTGGACGTAGTAGCTCTGGGGTGTCCGCTTCTTGGCAGGATCGGTCGACTGCGATCCGTGGACCGTCGTCCCGTTCATCAGCAGGGTCAGGTCGGCCTTCGGCGACTGCATGACCTCGGTGACGCCGAAGAAGCTCCGCGCGCGGAACTCCGCGGGCGGCTGCAGGACGAAGGTGGCCAGCGCCAGCACGAAGGCCGTCGGACAGGGCGAGGAACCACGGCCGGGCGCCGACGACGAGGACGAGGCCGCCGACGAGCAGCCAGCGGATGCCCGCCTCCGTCGCGAGCGCGCCGGTCGCCATCAGGCCGACGATCATCGCCGCGCCGACCGCGAGATACGGGAGCATCCGGCCACGGAACCCGGTGGTGAACGGCCGGAAGTCGAGGACCCGACCCGCCCGCGGTGGACGCGGGACGGCGGGCGTCACGAGGGCCAACGCGACCAGGGCCCCGATGAGCAGGATCGGGTATTCCCAGACGCCCGGGAAAGCGATCGGGGCGAACAGCGCCACGAAGGCCGACGCCAGCGCCCCACCGGTCGACATGATCAGGTAGAACTCGGTGAGGTGCGCCGGGTCCGGCCGGTCCTGGGCGAGCCGGCCGTGGAGCGCCACCGCGACGACCCCGAAGGCGCCGAGCTCCATCGCCAGGATGACGAGGATCGGCCAGCCGCCGGCGGACCCGTACGGGACCCACAGGAGCGTGATCATCGCCGGCGCGGCCAGCCCCGCGAGACGGATGCCCCGGCCACCGCGCGGTGAGAACGCGATGATGAACGAGGCGAGGTAGACGGCCAGCGGCGCCACCCACAGCAGGGGCGCGGACAGGAGGTCCGTGGCGATGAACGTCGTCACGGCGGACAACAGGCCCGACGGGATGGCCGCGAGCAGGAGCCAGCGCAGGCGCCGCGGCCAGTCGATGGCGGACGTCGAGATGGCCGCCGCAGCGGAGGCATGCACCGCCGAGCCGGCCGCCGCGACCCGCGAAGCCGACAACGTGGCCGCCAGCGCGGCACGCGACCGGAGGACGGGCATGACCCTGGTCGCCCCGACCGCGAGCAGGATGACGAGGGCCGCATAGCCGACCGACCAGAGCCCGCGCTGCGCGGAGAGTCCGAGGCGCGGCTCGATGATGAGCGGGTAGGCGAGGAGCGCGAGCAGCGAGCCGCCGTTGCTCAGCGCGTACAGCCAGTACGGATCGCCCTCCCGCTCGGATCGGGCGGCCTCGAACCAACCGGACACCAGCGGCGTCGTCGTGGTCAGCACGAACGCCGGCAGTCCGACGATCACGATCAGGATCCGCAGGAGGTCCACGACCGGGGTGATCCCCTCGATCCGCAGGTCGGCGATCCGCGCCGGGGCGATCAGCAGCGCCGCGAACCCGAGCCCGGCGATCGCGAGGTGGAGCGGCGGGCCCCACGCGCCGAGACGGGTGATCGAGATGTGGCCGTACAGGTAGCCCACCGAGCAGCACGGCCTGGAAGAAGAACAGGATCGTCGCCCAGACCGCGGGCGTCCCGCCGAAGACCGGCAGGACGAGCCGACCGATCAGTGGTTCGACGCTGAACAGGAGGAATGCGGACAGGCCGATCGGCAGTGCGAAGGGCAGCGTCGTGGCGACCATCGGCCGAGCGATGGCGTAGGTGCGGCCGGTCATCTGGTCTCCGCGCGGACGAGCTGGGTCGGGAGACTCATGGTGGCGTCGGATCCGGGGCGGTCAACTGAGAAGAACGGGTCATGCCCTCACGCCGCAAGGCGACCGCGAGCGCCACGGCGAACCCCACCATCAACAGGACCGGCGTCCGGATGAGCGGCCCACCAGGTTCGGTGACGCTCAGCGGGTTGGTGAGCAGGATGACGAACGGTGCCGCGAACAACGCCGCGCCGAACCACCCACCGTCCGGATGGTCGCGCAGGGCTCCGTACGCCATCGCGCCGGCCGGGACGAGCAGCAGGTCGTCGTGCGGGTTGAGGTGCGGGCTGAACAGGAGCCCGAGCACGAGGGTCAGCGCGAACCGGATCGCGAAGGCCGGACTGGCGGGTTCCCAGCGACCGCGCCACAGCCAGGCCACGGCGACGAGCGCCGCGATCTGGCCGATCAGCGCGGCTGTGTTGATCGTCGATGCCATGGCCGGTGTGACCCCCTCGCCGGCGAGCAGCGTCAGGGTCCCCCGCAGGTTCCACATGACCGATGGCCGGACGCTGAAGACGTCGAACGAGCCGACGTAGTCGCCCAGGAAGCGCAGGTAGGAGGCCCAGATCCCGATGCCCATCACCGCGGTCGCAGCGGCGACGAGGATCAACCCGCCCGCCGCGGCGAGCGCCAGCACCCGCCAGCGCCGCGCCGCCAGCAGCGCGACGCCCGTTGTCAGGACCGCCTGCGGCTTGACCGAGGCGACGATGAGCCACGCCGCGGCGGCCCGGTCGCCGCCCGCCCTGAGGGCCAGGAAGACCTCGAGGAGCGCGACCGTGACCAGCAGCGAGAACGAGCCCTGGAGCAGTGCCAATGCGAGCGGCGGCGCCGCGAGGGACGCGCCCACCAGGAGCAGCCGCTCCTCGCGTGACCAGTCGGCCGCGATCCGCGTCAGCAGCCGCCACACGAGCCAGCCCAGCAGGAAGGCGTTCACGACCGCCCACAGGACGTACGACACGCCCAACGGGAGTCCCGCCAACGGCACGAATGGCAGGACGAGATGGGGTGGGTTGTTGAACGGGTTGAGTCCGGCCTCGAACGACCGTCCGCCCAGGATCCGGTGCTGGACCTCGGTCTGGACGACCGGGTCGTACAGTTGCGCGCCGTTGCCCGTCGGCGACGATCGTCCAGCCCGTGTAGAAGGCCGTGTAGTCCGCGCCGTCCGAACCGCCGGTGGAGATCAGGGCGGCCCACAACGCCAGGTAGAGCGCGAAGACCGCCGCGCCCGCGGCCAGGCCCAGCCGGGCGAGGAATCGTCGTCGAGACCCCCGAGCGCCCGGGTCAGCCACCCGACGCGGTCACCGCCCGCAGCGTGGTGGGAACGGCGACCGGCGAATCCGTCCCGCGCAGTCGGCGCAGCAGGAAGTACTCGGACAACGGTCGGTCGTCGGTCACCATCGGCCCCTCGCCCGCGAACGCCGTCACGGCGGGACCCGAGATCCAGGTCAGCTGGTCGATCACGGAGGTCCAGCCCTCGACGGTCTTCGTCGGGCTGTCATACGCGCTCGAGACATCGGCGAGGATGCCCGGTCGCTCGAGGACGGTCCGGATCGCGTCATGGTCGAAGGCGATGGGCAGGTCCGAACCCAGCATGTACGTGCCGTAGCCGCCGGGTCCGAACATCAGCGTGACGTTCGGGAACGTGGCGCTGAAGGCACGGATGTGGGTCTTGAACTCCTCGATCGTCTGCCCGTACGGGACCCATTCCATCATGATCCCGCCGGGGTTCAGGTGGGCGTGCCCCGCGTCGTAGTACTCCTCTGACGAGATCACGGAGGCGCCCGAACTCTCGATCGGCGGCGGCGGGTCCGTGACGATGATGTCGAATTGGTCGCCGGTCAGTTCCAGGTGGTTTCGGCCGTCGGCGATGATGACCCGGCCGTTGGGGTTGGCGAGGACGCTCGCCGCGTCCGGGTAGTAGAACTGGAACATCTTGGGCACGGACGGCACGAGCTCAACGACGTCCGTCTTGAGACCGGCGATGAGGGCGGATCGGAACGCGGTACCCATGCCGAACGCCACGACGAGCGCACGCTTGGAGTCCGGTCGAGCGATGAGCGGCAGGACCGGCATCATCTTGGCGTCGACGGTGAGCAGGGTCATCGACGTCCCGGCGACCCATAACTCCGGCGTCGAGTGGACCTGGCCGGCCTCGACCGTGGCGATCTCATCCTCGGTCGCCCCGAAGATCTTGCCGTTCTGGAGGCGCAACCGCGCCTCGTTGGGCGACACGAGGACCGCGGGAGCCACGATCGCGGCGATGATGGCCAGGGCGACGAGACCCGCCGCGATCGGGGTCGTCCACCGCGCCAGCCCGTGGCGGGTCGTGGACGACAGGGCAACGACCGCACCAGTCCCGACGTTGACAAGCGCGAGCAGCGCGGCGGCCTGCGGTGACCCGAGCAACGGGATGAGCAGGAACGGCACGAGGAAGCTGCCGCTGATGGCGCCGAGCGTGTTGATGGCGAGGAATGTGCCGGCGCTTCGGCCCGTATGGCTGCCGTCCTGCGGCAGCAGCGTCGAAGTCGCCGGGAACGTCAGGCCGAGCACGATCGTCGTCAACAGGACGACCGGGGCAGCCGTGCCGACGAGCGCGCCGATGACCTCCAGCGGCTTCGATGGGTTGAGCAGGTGGTCGGGTCTCGCGATGACCATCACGAGGCCGAACAGGACCAGCGCCCCGACGAAGATCTGGGCGGTCGCGAGCAACCGGGTCGGGTCGCCGATCCGCGATCGGATGAGGGTGAACAAGAGGGCCCCGATCGCCAGGCCGATGAGGAACATGGCGAGGATCACGGTGAAGACGTAGGTCGTGTTGCCCGTCCCCGAGGCGAGCATCCGCGTCCACAGGACCTGGTAGCCGAGCGACGTCAGGCCCGAGACGAACGCGATGCCAAGGGCAAGTCGCGTCCGATCGGGTCGGTCCGCCGAGACGGCCGAGGGCGCAGGAGACGGGTCGGCGGCGGGCGCGGCCCCCGAGACCGGTTCCGTGACGACGCGTTCGCCGCGCGCCATCCAGAGGGCGGCCAGACCGGCGATACCCGAACACGCCGCACCGACCGCGAGCGCACCCGTCAGGCCGAGCACCTCGATGAGCACGATCCCGGCGACGAGCGTCCCGACGATCGCGCCCACCGTGTTCGCCGCGTACAGCTTGCCGAAGGCGGCGCTGAGGTGGCCCGACCGCGTGAGGTATCGGGTCAGGGTGGGCAGCGTGGCGCCCATCAGCACGGTCGCGGGGGCCAGCGCCAGGACGGCGAGCACCATCCGCACGAGCGCGAGCGCCTGCGGCGAGTCCTCGAGGCTCGGGTAGATGCCGCGGTAGACCTCGTTGATGAGACGGAACGTCAGCGGCGTGGCGACGACGATGCCGGCGAGGACGACCTCGAGGAACCCGTACAGGCGGAGCGGCTGATCGATCCGGTCCGCGACCCGTCCGCCGACGGCCGAGCCGATGGCCATCCCGCCGAAGAACCCGGTCAGGATGGCCGACACGGCCTGGGTCGTGTTCCCGAACACCAGGACGAGCTGGCGGGACCAGACGATCTCGTCGATGAGCCCGGCCGCCCCGGACAGGACGAAGATGGCCAGGATCTTGATGGGGACGCGTTCGCGCGCGGTGATCGATGTCATGCGGGCCGAACCTTACCCGTTCTTGCCACGGGGTACAGTGCGACCAATGTCGCCAGCGCGGTGAACCAAAGGGTGGGTAGCGCCAACGTCACCGCCACGACGAGCAGCGGTTCCCCGAGACGCGGACGGAGTCGTCCGGCCAGGAGCGCCAGGAGCAGCCCCGCCGCGAACCGCAGGGCGTACGGCACCGCCACGAACCCCGTCTCGTCGAGCGGACCGCGCGCGCGGGTGATCTCGATGAACTGGACCCATGACTCCGGAGACAGGGCCACGCTCACGACAAGGATGCCGAGCCCGACCGCGAGTGCCACGCCCGCGGCCCTCCAACGGCCGCCGGCCGCCAGGAAGGCGATGCCGAGCCCCGGAGCCACCTTGATCGAGGCGCCGATCGCGTAGAACCCCGACCAGCGTCGGATGGCGAGCACCAGCATCGCGGCCAGGATGAGGTGGACGTTGCGGAACCAGAGCTCGACGGCGACCGGCGGGAACGCGATCAACGCCAGCATCACCCACACGTCGCGGCCCGCCATCCACCACAGGCAGACCATCAGCAGGACCGTCCAGGCGAACGTGAACACCGCGGCCGGCAGGACGAGCGCGACCGGGACCAGGAACTGGGCGAGTGGTGGCGGGTAGCGATAGGCGTAGGGCGTGACGATCGTCGCGGTCGGGTCGTAGAGCGGCAGCCCGTCGATCAGGCGCCTCGCGCCGATGTAGTACGACAGCTCATCGGCGGGTGTCGGCCAGCGGTAGACCGCCACGACCAGCAGGAAGACCGCCCCGATGGTCGCGAGGACCAGCAGCCCGGGCGCCGGCAGCCACATCCGACCGAACTGGACCGGCCGCACGAACAGGCGATCCAGTGCGGTCGGCGCGGCCTCAGAGCGCATACGCCCAGTAGACCCCGAAGAACATGACCACCACGCCGAAGGCGATGAGGATCTTCCAGCCGAGCCCGATCCGACCGCGCATCGCGGCCGCACTGGCGCACAGCGCGATGATGAACGGCACGGAGTCGAGGAAGTAGCGATAGCCGTACTGCAGCCAGCCGCCGCCGTAGTACGAGGAGCGTCGGGATCAGGACCGCGACCGCCGCGCCAAGGAGGAGCCACGAACTGGCGCGCCGCCATGGCGCTCGGACGGCGTACAACAGGCCGGGACTCGTCAGCAGGATCGACATCCCGAGGCCGTCCGGTCGGAAGAACGGCGGATCGGGGATCGGCGTGGGCAGGTGGATGAACAGGTAGTCCAGGTTCATCGGGATGTGGATCAGGGCGAACAGCCCCTGCTCGCGCTGGAGCTCCAGGAAGAGCGGCAGCGTCGCGAGCGCATAGCCGCTTTCGAAGGGCGTCCCGAACCGGAGCTGGTTGTACAGGAAGAAGAAGGCGATCGACGGCAGCACCCCGAGCGTCAGCAGGATCCACGCGCGCCAGGGGATGACCCGCCGGGCCCGCTCGACGTATGCACCCGCCGATGACGCGACGATCCTCGGCGGTTCGATGAGGAGCAGCGCGTAGAACGGCATGGCGAAGGCGAGCGGGGCTCGCGTCAGGAACGCCGCGCCGGCCAGCAGGCCGATCAGCCAGGCCCGCCGTTTGCCCCACAGCTCCAGCAGGCAGCCGAAGGTGAGCAGCGTTGCGATCAGGTGGCCCGTGTGCCAGACGCCACCGCGGGTCGTGACCCACAGGATCTGCGTCGAGAACCCGAACAGGACGACCAGCCAGACGCGGTCCCGGATACGGGCCACACCGAACCGGCCGAGCAGCCACCAGCACATCCCGACCGATGCCGCCGCCAGGAGGCTGTTGATGAGTGCCTCGTACTCGGCCGCCGTGGCCGGCCCGATGACCGCGACCAGGGGCATGAACGCGATCGCCGGGAACGGTGCAAAGGGCACGTAGAAGCGGCCATCGATGATGATCGCGTCGGCTGGGCCGGGCGGATAGTCGAGCCACGTCCGACCATGCAGGAACGCATCTGCGAGGTAGAAGAAGTCGGCCCGGCCGGCGTGGAACCACCAGGCGCAGACGAGGAAGACGATGAACGACGCCACGACCATGACGAGGCCCGGGGCGAGCGCCGGGTCGCTGGGTCGCTTCATGTCGCCGCCATCATGCGGCGCTCGACCGCGAACGGCGCCAGGAGCGCCACGATGAAGAGGACCGGGTAGATCGCCGCAGGCACCAGCCACAGGAGCGGCAGGGACGTGGCCAGCGGGATCGCCAGCGCCCAGCGCGCCCCATGCGCGGCGAGCCAGGCGACCGGCAGCAGCAGCACGATCGCGTAGTGGTCCCACAAGAGCGGCGACACGAGTTGGGTGGCCACGACCGCCACGACGTAGCTGGCCTCGGCCCGGAGACGGCGGGCCGCCACCACGACCGCTACCAGCGTCGCCGCGACGACCGCCCACTGGACGGCCGTGGCGACGCCGGCGCTCACCCCGGCCGCGTAGAGGACGGCGCCGGGCGTGAAGTTGTGCGGCGTGGTCACGGGCTCGCTCACCGACCGCAGGAGGCCGACGTAGTCGGACCACGCACCGATCCCGACGAACGGCAGGGTCACGAGCGACACGACGACCACGACGCCGATGGCGATGCCGGCCGCACGCCACCGACCGGTCAGCGCGGCCCAACCCCCGAGGAGGGCCGGCTGGAGCTTGACCAGGGTCCCGATGCCGATGGTCGCGCCCAGGCCGGCCGGCCGGTCCAGCCAGCGCCAACCCAGGACGAACAGGAGCAACAGGATCGGTCCGACCTGGCCGAGCTTCAGCGAGTAGAGGACGGGCCAGTCGATCGCCGCCAGCAGGAGCAGCACCCACCGAAGCGTGGCCGAGACCGGCATCAGCGCGATCGCCGTCACCGTGCAGCCGATGAGCAGCGATGTCCATGCGAGGAGACCGGTCGGCTCGCCGACGAGCGCGAATGGGATGAAGGCGAGGGCGAACGGCGGCGGATAGAGGTAGATGGCGAAGCCGCCCGCGAGGTCCACCGACGAGTCATACAGCGGCAGGCCGTCGAGGAGCCGCTGCGCCGCCCGGACGTAGGCCTGGTAGTCGTACCCCCAGGTGGACCCGGCGGTCGACAGGATCGCCAGGGTCATGGCCCCGAACAGCAGCACGGCGAGGATCGGCAGCGCCGCCCGGGCCAATGCCATCGTCACTCCGCGGGCGTCTGGTCGCGCTGGACCCGGCGGACACCACGATGCAGCAAGGGGATCCGGAAGAGGTCCCAGGCGACCCTCAGGGCGAGACCGATCCGCGGGTGCATCCGCGATCCGCGCCGGTCGGCCCAGCGGATGGGCACGATCGCCATCCGGTAGCCGCGCCGTCGGGCGAGGTAGATGAGCTCGACGTCGAAGACGATGCTGGCGATGCGCTGCTCGGCGAACAGGTCATGTGCCGCCGCTCGCGTGAACCCCTTGAACCCGCACTGCGTGTCCTTGACCGGACCGGCGACCCAGGCCGAGGCGAGCGCGTGGAAGACCCGTCCAAGGGCGCGGCGATAGCCGGGCTGGCTCGTCCGCATGTCGGAGCCGTCGGCCTGGATGCGCGACCCGAGCGCCACGTCGTGGTCGGCCAGCGCGGCGACGAGCTGTGGCAGCTGGTCGGGCGGCGTGGCCATGTCGGCATCGGCGAAGACGATCAGGTCGGCATCGGCCGCGAGCATGCCTGCCCGGACGGCGGCGCCCTTGCCGCCATGGGGCACGGTCATGACCCGCAGCGTCGTCCCGTTCGGATCGGTGGGCGTCGACTCGGGTCGCGATGTCACGAGCGCGGCGGTGCCATCGGTGCTGCCGTCGTCGACGACGAGGACCTCGAGGCGAGCCGGCAGGCCCGTGTCGCCCGCCTGCAGGTAGCCGAACAACTCATCGAGCGCGGGCCCGATCCGGTCCGCCTCGTTGTAGGCCGGCAGGACGAGGGCCAGGCTGGGGTCGTTCGACATCGCGCGCAGTCTACTGGCTGGCTCGCGACTAGTATCAGCGCGATGGATCCGCGTCGCCTGCTGCTGGCCGGCCTCGTCGTGGTGCTGACCCTGTTCACCGTTTGGGCCCTGATCGGGACGGTCCTGGTCGCGCCGCGACTGGCCGTCGACCTGGAGATCCCGATGCGCGCCGCCGCGCGCTGGCTGGCCGGCGAGCCGCCGTACGACGCGAGCGCCTTCACCTCGCCGCCCGGAGCGACCCAGCCGTTCCTCTATCCGCCCTACACGCTGCCGTTCTTCGCCATGCTCACGGCGGTCCCGAAGGGGCTGCTCGATGCCATCGCCGTCGGCCTGATGCTGGTCGCATCGATCATCGCGTGTCGCCGCCTGGCCATCCCGTGGATCTGGTTGCCGCTGGTGCTCGCCTGGCCGCCGTTCGCGGAAGGGATCTTCGGCGCGAATGTCCAGATGCTGCTCTTCGCCGGGTTCGTCTTCCTCTTCTTCGGGCCTGGCGGGACGCCGTGGCAGCCGCGTGCCCGCGCCATCGCCGATCCCGCGGAATCCGGCGTCCTCGTCGGCGGCCTGGCGACGCTGGTCGGTGCGATCAAGGTCTCCCAGCCGCAGCCGTGGATCTACGTCCTTCGCCATCGCCCTCGGGCGGCGATCGGCGGAGCGGTCGCGGTCCTGCTGATCGTCGTTCTGACGCTGCCGTTGACGGGGATCGGGTCCTGGTCGGACTGGATCACCCAGCTCCGCCTGGCGAACGATCCGACCTGGGACCTTGGCGGCTTTGCCCTGCCGCGGCTCTTCCCGACCGGGCTGTCGACGGCCATCGCGATCTTCTGCCTCATCGCCGTCTGGTTCGTCCCGGAACGGCGCGCGGGTGCCTGGGTCGGCCTGCTGTCGGTCCTCGGCGCATTGTCCCTTCACATCTTCGGGCTGGTATTCCTGGTGCCCGCGATGCTCGTCATCCGCCGAGAGCTCGCCCTCGTCGCGGCCATCTGCATCGCGACCTACTCCTACGAGGGCGCCTGGGCCGGGATCCTCCTGGTCACCATCGCGTTCGCGGCGACGACCATGTCGAAGCCGGACGTGGCGCTTGACGAAGGTCCACTCCCGGCCGGGGGCTGAGGACTGGGGCCTACTCGCCCCCCCGTCGATCCGAGGACAGCGGCGCGCTGGCCAGGGCCGCACAGATCGCGAAACCGCTGACCCACAGCACCGGCAGTGCGAGGGTGGCGGCCAGGGGAACGGTCCACCGTCGATCCGTCAGGCCACCCCAGGCGACGAGGATCAGCGCCGCCGGCAGGCGGATCAAGAGCGGGATCGGGATCTGGAACTGCGCGACGGAGCCGCCCTCGGGGGTCGAGCGCAGGAAGGCGATCCAGTCCGCCCAGAGGGCGCCATCGACGAGCAGGGAGATGACCACGATGACGCCCGTCACCCCGAGCGCGATGGCCAGTGCCCGCCATTCCCGACGGACCGCGAACCAGACCAGGCCGACCCCGGGCGTCACCTTGGTGAGGAGGACGAAGCCCCACGTCCATGGGTAGCGGAACCCGAGCGCGATGGCCGCCGCGATCCAGAGGTCGACGTTGCCGTGATACAGCTCCAGCGCGACGGGCGGCAGCGCGAGCAGCCAGACCACGCGGACGCCGCGCCGTCCCAGCCAGATGACGTTGCCGACGAGCAGGGCCAGCCACAGCCACAGGAACGTGAACCACGGCAGCGCCCCGAACGGACCGAACAGTCGGGCGATGGGTGGGGCGTAGTTGAACGCCCCGAGCCCGCCGACGCCGACGACATACGGGTCGTTCGGGTTGACGGACCAGTAGGCGAAGGCGTCGTAGCCCACGGTCCCGGCGACCGGCGCAACGACGATGAACAGATACGCCGCGAACAGCAGGCCGGCCACGATCGCCCCGTCGCGCACCGCTCTGCGCATCGGCGACCTGCGCCTGAGGCTGCTCATGCCGGCATCGTGGCGACGGGCTCCTCGACCCGGCGCTCGGCGTCGGCATCCGGGCTGCGGACCGCCGCGAACAGTGTCGACAGCTGGTACATCAGGAGCCGGGGACTGACCAGGACCGACGTCGACACGGCGAGGGCCCAGCCGGCCCGCGTCGAGGCATAGCGCAGCGCCAGCCCGATCATCACCACCACGAAGAGTGCCCACAGGACCGGCGACAGCGCGTACAGCGAGCGGTTCTCGACGTTGCCGACCTGGCCGAGGTCGGAGAACCCGATGAACGCGATCGTGCCGGCCGGCTCCAGGATGAACTGCAAGGCGATCAGCCCCGCCATCCAGACGACGACCAGTCGAACGGCGCCCCAATCGCGCCGGCCGATCCAGTAGACCGCCACGAGCAGCGGCAGGATCTTCAGGTTGGCGGCCAGGGCGATGGCCCAGGGGGCCCCGACCGCGACCAGGAACGTCACGGCCACCTGCGCCTGACCGACGGCGAGACTCCAGGCGACGGGCGCCGCCAACCATCCGAGCACGATCCACGTCCACTCGTTCCGGACGCCGGTCCGCACGATGGTCGCCGCGAACAGGACGATGAGGAACGCCTCCCAGATGCGCGCGGCCGTCTCGAACGGCAGCAGGGCGAGCGGGCGGAAGGCGATCGCCAGCAGCGGCGGATACCGATAGAAGGCGGGGTCGTCCGTGCCGGACGGCTGGACGTACAGGGGAAGACCGGCGTTGAGGCGAGCGCCCGCGTCGTAGTACGCCCGAACGTCGGCGAGTGGGTCGAGCCGCAGGTGCAGGAGGAGGGTATCGATCCCGATGACGAGCCCGAGCAGCGCTGCGCCGATGAGGACGTACCGGATCTGGCGCCGAGTTCGCTCGGTGACCGTCATCCCTGGGTCGTGCTGGCTCGCGCCGGCAGTCGAAGGTGCCCGGAGATCGGCTTCACCGCGGTCAGCGCCGGAGGCCGCAGATACAGGGCCGGCACCGCGATCAGGACCGACAGGCTCGCTACCCAGATGCGCGGCGACGCGATGAGGACGACGATCGGCACCACCCAGGCCCGGTCGGTCCGGGCCGCCCAGAACAGGATGACGATCGCGACCGGAAGGCGGATCGCCAGCGACGGCACCTCGATGCCGCCGGACGCGGCACCATTCGCGTTGAGCAGCGACACCCAGTCCGGCCACAGGCCGGGAGCCAACAGGAACGAGACCGCCACGATCGCGGCCGTCGCGCCGATGGCGGTCAGGAACGACCGCCACTCACCGCGAAAGGCGAACCACAGGACGCCGATGCCGGGCGTGACCTTGGTCAGGATCGGCAGGGCCCAGAGCGCGGGATAGCGGAACCCGGCCACGATGACCGCGGCGAACAACAGGTTGACGTTGGCGAAGTAGACCTCGAGCGGGATCGGCAGGAACAACATCAGCGGCAGGGCCCACGGACCGACCATCCAGTACACCGCGGCCAGGATCACCGCCGTCCAGGCGGTCAGGAAGACGTGCCACGGGAAGGCGGTGGGCACGTAGAGCGCCTGCGCGAAGGCCGGCGAATAGAAGAAGCCGTCCAGAGCCTCGTACGACCGGATCGTGTATGGGTCCGGGAGCCGGTTCATCCAGTAGATGTGGGCGTCACCGCCCCCGGGGATGAAGCCCGTCAGACAGGCGAACAGCCACATGACGGCGGCGATCGCGAACGCGTCGCGACCCAACCGATGCCACGGGATCCCAGACGTGCGAACGCCCTCCATGGCGCGAACCGTACACGGTCGCCGTCGCCGCCGACCTCGCCCGAGCGTCCGCCCGATTCGGGCCACCGATAGGCCATTCGTACCGGTCGGCGCCGCGGAGACCCGGTGCTACTCTGCACCGGCCTTGCGTACCCCCTTGCTGTTGTACGGGCTCGCCCTCGTCGTCCGGGCGCTCTTGATCTGGCACTTTCCGGACCCCGCCTATCCTGATTCCTCGTACTACGTGGACGTCGCGCGGGCGCTCCATGGCGGGCAGGGGTTCAACGTCGACTTCATCTGGATCTTCGCCGAGGTCGGCGGCAAGATCCCGATCGACCCGACCCTGCCGATCCCCTCGAATGCGCACTGGATGCCGCTCGCTTCGCTCGTCCAGGTCCCCTTCCTCGCCGTCTTCGGCGATGTCGCCTGGGCCGCTGCCGCGCCGTTCGCGTTGATCGGCTCGATCGCCGCTCCGCTCACCTGGTACGTCGCGCGCGATGCCGGCGCCCGCCCGCTGGTCGCGACCGGGGCGGGCATCCTGGTGGCGGTCCCACTGCTGTCGACCGTGTACATGGCCCAGCCCGACAACTTCTCGCTGTACCAGCCGCTGGTCCTGGCCGCGCTGTGGATGACGGTCCGTGGCCTGCGCGGATCCGCGCGGGCGTTCGTGGCCGCGGGTCTGTTCGCCGGCCTGGCGACGCTCGCCCGCAACGATGGCCTGCTGGTCCTTGCGTCGATCGGGGTCGCGTTCGCCTGGGATCGCTGGCGAGCCTGGCGGTCGGGTGGCTCGCGGCGGCCGGCCGTCCCGTGGGCCGCTGCGGTCGGCGCCGTCGGGGTCTTCGTCCTGGTGATGGCCCCGTGGTGGGCACGGCAGCTGGCGGTGTTCGGGTCGCTGTCGCCGTCGAGCGCCTCGGGCAAGGTGCTGTTCATCCGCGACATCGGGGAGTGGAACAGCATCACCACGCCCGCGAACCTCGACCACCTGCTCGGGATGGGCATCGGCTCACTCATCGTCACGAGGATCGAGGGCGCGATCGCCGCCACCATGATCTACCTGACACTCGTGCTCGGCTTCGTCCTCGGCCCACCGCTGGTCATCGGCGCCTGGGCACGACGACGCTCCCTCGACTTCGGGCCGTTCTTCGTGTACGCGGGGATCCTCTTCGCGTTCTCGGCGATCGTGTCGGCCGTGCATGTCCCGGGCGGCACGTTCATCCACTCCGCGGTCGCCCTCGCGCCATACAGCTACATCCTCGCGCTCGAGGGGATCGCCATCGCCGTCGCCTGGATCGCCGCCAGGCGCCCCGCATGGAACCGTGAAGCGGCGACACGCGTGTTCACGGGGGCGGCCATCGCGTTCGCTCTCGGCGTCGCGGTCCTCGGGGCGTTCAGCGTCCACGACACCTGGTCTGCGCGGAGTGACGGCGCGACGGCGGTCGCCGCCGCGCTCGACGCCGCCGGCGCCCCGACCACGGATCGGGTCATGTCCATCGACGCGTCCGGGACCCGGTACTGGTCGGGTCGCGGTGGCGTGGTCCTCGTCAACGACCCGCTCGACACGATCCATGACGTGATCCGAGCCTATGACATCCGGTGGCTTGTCCTCGATCGTGGCGACGCGGTCGACGCCGTCGCACCCATCCTCGACGGCACATCCCAGCCGTCGTGGCTCGGTCAGCCGATCCTGTCACAGGGCTCGCCGACCCGACTCGCCGTCTATCCGGTGGTCGCCGCGCCATGAGCCGTCGCGAGACGGTCGTCTCCATCGTCGGGATCTTCGCGGTCGCGATGGTCGCGCGCATCTATTTCGCCGCGCAGATCGCCTTCCCGAAACCCGAGGACACCGCCTACTACTTCGGTGTCGCGCGCAACCTCGTCGAGGGTCGAGGGCTCGTGTCCGACGCGCTCTGGAGTTACGGCACGCCACCGCTCGTGTTCCCGCGACCGGCGTTCGAGGTGTGGCTGCCCCTTCCCAGCCTGATCGCGGCGATCCCGATGGTCATCGCCGGGACGTCGTTCGCGGTCGCCCAGACCGCCTCCATCGTGGTCGGCTCGCTGGTGCCGGTCCTCGGCTGGCGCCTCGCGGCGGACGTCGCCGAGGAGGAGGGCCTGCCGACCGGCCGGGCCCGGACCCTTGCCATCGGGGTCGGGCTGACATGCGCCGTCTACCTCCCATTGCTGATCCACTCGACGCTACCGGACTCGACGATGCCGTACGCGGTGCTCGCGCTGGCGGCCTGCCTCGTCATGACCCGGATCGCCCGCGACCCACGCGGCGCGCGCTGGTCCGACCCGCGCCTCCTGGGGCTGGGCGTCCTGATCGGACTGGCGGCCCTGACCCGCAACGAGGCGATCTGGATCGGACTCGCTTGGGCGATCGTCGCCTGGCGGGTGGCCGGCGCGACCCGGGCCGAACGCATCCGCCTCGTCGGGATCGCCGCGATCGTCGCCGGCCTCGTCTTCGCGCCGTGGGCGATCCGCGACTGGGTCGTCTTCGGCAGTCCCCTGCCCGGTCAGGCTGCGACGAACGCCCTGTCGGTGACCGGCTTCGACATCTTCGCGTGGAACGACCCGCCGACCGTCGCCCGGTACCTGGCGGTCGGGCCCGCGCGTCTTGTCGAGATGCGCGTGGAGGGCCTGAGCCACAACCTCTTCAACGTGCTGCTCGTCGTCGGCCTGCCCGTCTCGTTCATCGGACTGGTGGCGCTGCCCTGGACGGGGCGTCCGAAGGCGCTTCGTGCGCTGGTCCTGGTCAGCCTGTTCGCGTTCCTCGTCACCAGTCTTGTCTTCCCGGTGGCCACGACCTGGGGCACGTTCCTGCACGCGGCGGGTCCGTTCCACGTGCTGCTGGTCATCTCCTGCCTGATGATCCTCGACGCCGGCATCGCCCGGCTCGGCGAGAGGCTCGGGTGGACGCGGCCGGTCGCCTGGCTTGGTGCGACCCTTGGGGTCTTCGGATCGCTCCTCTTCTCGATGGTCCTGCTGCCGTCGTTCGGCGCGGGCTCGCGGGGCACGGCCCTCGTCTACGACGAACTGGCTCGACGGATGGCCGCTGTCGGGCATCCGCTGGATGCCTCGGCCGGCCCGGTCATCGCCAACTTCCCGATCTGGCTGGCCGAGGCGAATCGCATCCCGTCGCTCGCCCTGCCCGGACGAGACGCCGTCCGACGTGGTCGACCTCGCGTCGTCCTTCCCGGGCACCAACCTGCTCATCGTCATGGGCGATCACGGCCGCTGGCCGGCCGTCCTCGATGGCGGCGCGGCGGACGCCACCTGCTTCCGACCGCTCGACCTCGGTTCCGAGCACGGTGCCGGGCGAGGACCCGCTCGACGACACGCGCGTGTACGAGATCGCGTTGTCCATGAAGGACGACCCGTATACTCCAAAGCCGATGGAGCCTGCACGCACCGGGACCGAATCCAGGGACACCCAATTCGATGGACTCCACGCCGAGGCGAACGCGGCCGTGGGGTCGAGCGCGAAGACGCTGCGCAGCGTGCGCCAGCGCTACCAGGACGCGTACTCCGAAGCCCTCCGGCATTGGCTGACCCTGCGCGAAGGGGTCGACGCGGCGACCGGCGAGACTTCCGCGGGGCCAGACCCGACGGCAGCCAGCCGAGCCGATCCGGGTGGCGAGGCCGCCGGACTGTCCGCGGTCCTCGGGAGCCATCAGGCCGAGCTGGCCAAGCTGGAGCTCGCCGAGCGGACCCTCGAGCGGACATCGCTCTTCCTGGAGGGTGCCGACGACGTGTCGCCGGGCCTGGGGGGCGACGGCGCCGCCTCCGCCGACGTCCAGATGCGGATCCTCGAGGCGCAGGAGGCGGAGCGCGCCCGCCTCGCCCGCGAGATCCACGATGGCCCGGCCCAGGCGCTCAGCAACGCCATCTTCCAGGTCGAATACATCGAGCGCGTCGTGTCCGACCCGCTCCAGGTTCGTACGGAGTTGCGGGCCCTCCACGAATCGCTGCGCCGCGAGCTGGTCGCGGTGCGCGCCTTCATCAGCCAGGTCCGTCCACCGATGCTCGACGAGCTCGGGCTCGACGGGGCCATCATGGAGGCCGTGCAGCACGCGGGCATGCACACCGGCCTGACCATCGCGACCGAATTGACGGGCCCGACCGAGCTGCTGAGCGAAGGCCAACGGACGGTCGCCCTGCGCGTCGCCCAGGAAGCCCTGCAGAATGTGCGCAAGCACGCGGCCGCGACCAACGTGACCGTGACGTCGCGGTTCGAACATGACACCTGGCAGTTGGAGGTGCGAGACGACGGGCGAGGGTTCGACATCGGGTCGGTCGCGGCCCATGGTCCACGTACGTTCGGATTGCAGTCCATGCGCGAACGAGCGGAGCTGATCGGCGCACGCCTGGACGTACGATCGATACCGGACGGCGGGACCGTCGTCCGCCTGGCCATACCGACCGGAGCGGGGACGGGAGACGAGGAGAGCACATGAGTGGACCTGACTACAGCGGCCCGGAACGTCGGCGCGGCGGCCCGGACCGGCGGAACGACGACATCACGAGGATCCTCGTCGTCGACGACCACGCACTCTTCCGCGTCGGCATCGCCAACATCCTGGGACGCGAACCCGATTTCGAGATCGTCGCGGAGGCTGAGGATTCCCGCAGTGCCATCGACCGCGCCCTGGAGACGTCGCCGGACATCATCCTGATGGACATGTCGCTGCCCGCTCCCGGTGGGATCGAGACGACCCAGCGGATCAAGCGCGAACTGCCGTCGACCGCGATCGTCGTGCTCGCGGTGAGCGAGGACGAGGACGCCCTGTTCGACGCCATCAAGGCCGGCGCCGCCGCCTTCATCCTCAAGGATGTCGGGCCGGACGACCTGGTTACGATCATCAGACGTGTCGTCGCCGGTGAGTACCTGATCAACGACAAGGTCTTCGCCAAGCCGGCGGTCGCGTCGCGCGTCCTCAAGGAGTTCCGCGAACTCGCGGTCTATGGCCAGGACGCCGCCCCGATCTTCGCGCCGCTGTCACCCCGCGAAGTCGAGATCCTCGACAACATCGCCCAGGGCATGACCAACAAGCAGGTCGCCTACGCGCTGTCGATCAGCGAGCAGACGGTCAAGAACCACATGAGCTCCATCCTCCGCAAGCTGTCCGTGAATGACCGGACCCAGGCCGTCGTCTACGCGATGCGCCAGGGCTGGATCCGGATGCCCGAGGACTGATCGGACTTCGACCCACGCGTGTGACCATCCCAGGCGAACCACCGACCATGACCGAACTAGCCGCAGCGCCACCGCCCACGACCCTGCCCGAGCTTTCGGCGCGGATGGCCGACGAGCTCGCCCGCCTCGACAAGGAACTCGGCGAGGTCGACCTGCTCATCGCCCAGGCCACGACCGAGGCCAGCCGGCACGAGGGCCGACGAGTCGCCGGCGCCGACAAGCTGGCCGCCGCGACGGCCGCCCAGAACGCGTCCGGTGCGGTGGACCCGACGGTCACCGCGGACCTCAATACGCAACTCGTCCTGTTGACCAAGCGAGCCGCACTGATGGAGTCGCAGGTCGAGGTCCTGGAAGGGAAGCGCCGCGCGCTCTGGCCGCTACCGCGAATCGCTGGCCGCCTACGTCGAGGCCTTGAGCGCGTTCGGCGACGTCCCGGCGACCGCCCGACCCGCGTCGGCGACGAAGGCCGGAGCGACTGGTGACGCCGTCGACGGCGTACCGCCAGAGGTGTCCCGCCTCCTCCTTGGAGCCCAGGAGGACCTGCGCCGGGAGATCGCTCGCGCCATGCACGACGGGCCTGCCCAGAGCCTGACCAACATCGTGCTCCAGGCCCAGATCGTGGAGCGCCTCGTGGCGACCGATCCGCCCAGGGCGGCCGGCGAGGTACGTCAGCTGGTGGCGATGGTGCAGCAGACGCTCGAGGCCACGAAGTCGTTCATCTTCGACGTGCGCCCGATGGTCCTCGATGACCTCGGCCTCGTCCCGACCCTGCGTCGGACGGCCCGCGAGCGCGGCAAACGTGCCGGCATCCCGGTCGAATTCGATTCGATGGGCGCGGACCGGCGGCTGCCGATGGATCTCGAGAGTGGACTGTTCCGGATCCTCGATGAGGCAGTGGCCGGGTACGTCAATGCGCGTGCGGACAAGGTCTCGCTCCGACTCGACTGGTCGGAGCAGGTCGACGCCTGGGTGTCGGCGTCGCGGAACCCGGGCGAGGCGCGGCCCGCCGAGGCCCCACCCGAGGCGGCCCCGACGAAGGACCTGCCTCCGGCCCTGGCTGCGATGATGGAGGAGCGCCGGGCGGACGCGCGGGATGCGGCCGAAGCGGCCCGCCGCGATGAGATCGTCACGTTGCCACCCACCACGTGGCGGGAGATCCAGGGTCGTGCGTCCACCCTCGGCATCACGGCCGAGCTGTCAGAGGACGGTGCCGAGCTTCACCTCGTCGCGGATGTCCAGGCCGCCGAAGCCCAGGCTTAGCGCGTGGTGCGACCTCGTCGGGCCGACGGACAGGGCGTCGTCGAATACGGACTGATCCTGGCGCTGACCGGGACCTTCACGGCGCTCATCCTCGGCGTGTTCGGCGGGACGCTGGCGGACGTCCTCAACGTGATCGGCAGTGCCATCGACGCCGCGACGGGTGGAGGCTGAGCGCCTCGCGGAGGGGCGTTGTCGCGAGAGTACTGCTGTCAACACCCGTACCATCAAGCCAGTGTGCGTGAGCCCGGGGCCTTCATATAGTGGCCATGCCCTCGGCTTTGGGGGTGAGTACTCATCCAGGAGAATGCACACATGGCTCGTTTCACCGATCTGTACCTCAAGGTCCTCACCGCGCTCGATCGCGACGAGGAAGGCCAGGGCCTCGCGGAGTACGCGCTGATCCTCGCCCTCATCGCCATCGTGGCCATCGTCGCCCTGATCTTCCTCGGCGGCCAGGTCAGCAAGATCCTCAGCACCGTCGGCAACTCGGTCTAGTCACCGACTAGCTAACGCCACGAGGCAGGAGCCGCCGGTCCCTCGGGGCCGGCGGCTCCGTTTATCCAGGGCGCGCAGAGGACACGGACCTCGCGCCTTTTCGGCAGCCCGGTCTACCGCCGGGCTTTCAGAAGGGAGCACGCACTGCCATGGACTCGTTTCGCACCGCGATCTTGTGGTGGCTCGATCGCGACGACGAAGGTCAGGGTCTCGCGGAATACGCGCTGATCCTCGCCCTCATCGCCATCGTGGCCATCGTCGCCCTCATCTTCCTGGGGGGCCAGGTCAGCTCGATCCTCAGCACCGTAGGCAACTCGGTCTAATCACCGATCGTCGTCGGAACAACAAAGGAGCCGCCGATCCCTCGGGGTCGGCGGCTCCTTCCATGTCATCCGAACCCCGCTCGCCGGTCGCCTTGACACTCCGTGGGGGCCGCTCGTACCGTACGCGGGCCCTCGGTCAGGCCGGGGAGATCCGTGGAAAGGAGGTACTTCTCAGATGACATCGATCTATCTCGCACTCATGCATCTTCTCGATCGTGACGAGGAAGGCCAAGGCCTCGCCGAGTACGCACTCATCCTTGCCCTCATCGCCATCGTGGCCATCGTCGCCCTGATCTTCCTCGGCGGCCAGGTCAGCAAGATCCTCAGCACCGTCGGCAACTCGGTCTAGTCACCGACTCACCAACGCGTCAAGCGAACCGCCGGTCCCTCAAGGCCGGCGGTTCGCTATCTCCGCCGGACGAGCTGTGTTCTTGGGCCGTCGTCCAACACGAGTGGCCCTGTCGCGGTGCCCCGCAACGTTTCCGTCGTTTGCACCCCACCCGGGCGTTCGTCGCGAGCCAGCTGACAGATGGTTCCCAGGACGGGCACCTGACAGGATTCGCGCCACCGGTCCGACCGATCCGCACATGCGGCGATCGGTCCCGTCGGGAACCCGCTGCCGACGGCCCGCCTGGCGTGCATCTGACACAGACCGGCCGCCCCCGCGGTGCGCCCTGGTGGTGCGCCTCCAAGTACTGCGAAGCGCGCCGCGGGAGTGGTCGAGGCCAAGGCGGCGTCCGAGCATCGGAGCGAGCGCACCTCAAGGTGCGTGAGCGAGAAGCGCAGGCGCCAACGCGGGCCCCGGCCGCCCCCGCGGTGCGCCCCCGGCCGCCCCCTCGGTGCGCCCCATGACCGCCACGCACCACCTTGCGGAAGACCTTGCAGTGTGCGTGGTTTCCTCCTGTTTCCTCCTAATGGTCCTAGCCCTTTGGTATAGTCGCGCGCGCTTCGGGCGATGCTAGAGTGGTGCCACCTGTCACACCAATCCTCTCCGGGAGAACGAACTTGAAGCGCTCGAATCGGCTTGTCCTGCTCGTCGGGGTTTTCCTGGCGATCGTCGCATTCATCGGCATCATCCTGGTGCTCGGAACGCCCAAGACTGAGACCGCGAAGGCCCCGACCGAGAAGCAGGTCGTCGTCGCGACTGCCGACATCCCGCTGGGGACGATCATCGAGGCGAACCAGGTCGGGACCAAGACCGTCGCCATCGAAGCAGCCGATCCGGGCGCCTTTGGTGACACGTCGCAGGTCATCGGCAAGACCGCCCGTGAGGCGGTCGCGACCGGCGCCCAGATCACGTCATCGACGCTCAATGGCGGCACGAGCGGGCAGATCACCAACATCGACTGCCCCGCGACCTACCGGTGCCTCGCCGTCCAGGTCGACCAGATCAGCGGCGTCGGCACGGTCATCAAGACCGGCGACTACGTGGACATGGTCGTAGGGTTCACGGGCGACAAGTTCCCGGTCATCACGGTCAGCCCGGCTGACAGCTCGATCACCGTCGTCGCCGGCCTGAACAGCACCAGCGTCAAGCTCCTCCTCCAGGGCATGCAGGTCGTCGGCACGCTGCTGCCGCCGCCCACCGCGGCTGGCACGACTGGTGGTGACGCGGCCTCGCCCGCGCCCAACAGCGGGCAGACCACCGCCCTCAATGACCAGAAGGAGATCGTCATCCTGGCGGTCACCGCGCAACAGGCCGAAGTGGTCAAGTTCGCCCAGCTGGACGGCTCGATGACCCTCGCCCTGCGATCGGTCAAGGACTTCATCGACCCGGTCACCAAGCAGCCCGTTCCGCCGGAGCAGGCCGCCACGACCGGCATCATCCTCAAGACCCTCGTCGACTCGTACGGCGTCCTGCCGCCCGAGGTGATCCAGACCGTGACACCCAAGAAGTAACCAGCCGCCTCCCGATCGCACCGGCGATCGGACTCCTCCCGGAGCGACGGGCGCGGACCGACCGGTCCCGCGCCCGTCGTGGTCGGGATCAAGGCCACACCACCACCAGGCACGAAGGACCGAACAGAGCGAGATGGCCGACCAGATCCGCGTCCTTGTCGTCGATGACATCCCGGAGACCCGCGATCACCTGACGAAGCTGCTCGGCTTCGAAAGTGACATCGATGTGGTCGGCTCCGCCTCGTCCGGCGTCGAAGCGCTGGAGATGGCGGCACGCCTGAACCCCGACGTCGTCCTGATGGACATCAACATGCCGGACATGGACGGCATCACCGCCACGGAACAGCTCTCGTCCGCCGTTCCGAATGCGGCCGTCGTCATGATGTCGGTCCAGGGCGAAGCCGACTACCTCCGCCGGTCGATGCTGGCGGGTGCGCGAGAGTTCCTGGTCAAGCCGTTCAGCAGCGACGAGCTGACGGCCTCGATCCGACAGGTGAGCGCTCGCGAGAGGGTCAAGCAGAGTCGCATGGTCGTCCCGGTCGCCGCCGGTGATGGAGCGGTCCGCGGGACGGGGCAGGAAGGCGAACCCGGTCTCATCGTCGCCGTGTTCAGCCCGAAGGGCGGGGTCGGTCGAACGACGGTCGCCGTCAACCTGGCCATCGCGGCCGCCACGGAGCTGGGCAAGAAGGTCGTCATCATGGACGGCTCGTTCCAGTTCGGTGACGTCGGCGTCCTGCTCAACCTGAACCCCAAGAGCAAGTCGATCGCGGACCTCATCCCGGAGCTCGAGGTCGGCGAGATCGACTCGATCGACACGTTCGTCATCAACCACTCGTCGGGCATCCGCGTCCTGCTGGCACCGCCGTCGCCCGAGATGGCCGAGCTGGTGACGCCGGGTGGCGTCAAGAAGGTCCTCGAGACGCTCCGCCGGAACCACGACCTCGTCGTCGTCGATTGCACCGCGTTCTTCAACGACTCGACGCTGGCGATCCTTGACGCGGCCGATGTGATCCTTACGATGCTGAGTCTCGAAATCACCAGCATCAAGAACATGCGTCTGTTCCTGGAGGTCGCAGAGCAACTCGGGTACGAGAGCGGCAAGGTGCGTCTCGTCCTCAATCGCGCCGACTCGGCGCTCGGGATCCGCGTCGCGGACGTCGAGCATTCGATCGGCCGAAAGGTGGACGAGACGATCGTCAGCGACGGCCGCAGCGTGGTGTACGCCTTGAACCGTGGCGTACCGTTCTTCCTGTCGAACCGGGAGGCGCAGGTCTCCCAGGACATCCTCCGACTGGCGCGGTCGGTCACCGGTGAGCGGTCAACGGCCGGCACCGACGACGAATCGCGGAAGTCGGCCCAGAAGAAATCATTGTTCGCATGGCGATGAACGCAGTCATTGAGAGCCCCTCGGGGCGAGAAGGGGTGTAGGCGATGTCCCTCCTGAAACGGATCGAGAGCGCTCGACCGGGCAGCTCCGGACCCGGCGCGGCGCCGGCGGCTCCGGGTTCGAACCTGCCGTCCGCACCGGCCGGCGGTCCGCCAAGCGCACCGACGCCGGGACGGCTGACAAGCCAGGCACCCGTCCGCGAGTCGTTCCGCGACGTCAAGTTCCGCATCCAGAACCGGGTCATCCAGGACCTGGACCCGAAGCTCGACCTGTCCAACCAGGTCGAGGTCCGGCGTCAGATCGAGGAGATCTTCGGCAAGGTCATCGACGAGGAAGGACTCGCCCTGACCCGCGCCGAGCGCGTCCGGATGCTGGAGCAGATCACCGACGAGATCATCGGCCTTGGGCCGCTCGAGCCGCTCCTGCGCGACGAGTCGATCACCGAAGTCATGGTGAACGGGCCGCGCCAGGTCTATATCGAGCGCTCCGGCAAGCTGGAGCTGACCAACGTCGTATTCCAGAACGACGACCACGTCATGCGCATCATCGACCGGATCATCGCCCCGATCGGGCGTCGCGTCGACGAGTCGAGCCCGATGGTCGACGCACGCCTCACCGACGGTTCCCGTGTCAACGCCATCATCCCGCCGCTGTCCCTGGTCGGCCCGGTCATCACCATCCGGAAGTTCTCGGCGTCGCCGTTCACGGTCGACGACCTGGTCCGGTTCGGCACGGCCACCGCGGACATGTTCGACTTCCTGCGCGCCTGCGTGGAAGCCCGCCTCAACATCTTCGTGTCCGGCGGCACCGGCTCAGGCAAGACCACGACGCTCAACGTCCTGTCGTCATTCATCCCGAACGACGAACGGATCGTGACGATCGAGGACGCTGCCGAGCTCCAGCTCCGCCAGGAGCACGTCGTGACCCTCGAGTCCCGCCCACCCAACATCGAAGGCAAGGGCGCCATCCCCATCCGCGAGCTCGTGCGCAACGCCCTGCGCATGCGGCCCGACCGGATCATCGTGGGAGAGTGCCGTTCCGGTGAGGCGCTGGACATGCTCCAGGCCATGAACACCGGCCACGACGGCTCCATGTCGACCGGCCACGCCAACAGCCCGCGCGACATGCTGTCCCGCCTCGAGACGATGGTCCTCATGGGCGGCGTCGAGCTGCCACTGCGCGCCATCCGCGAGCAGGTCGCCTCGGCGGTCGACCTGATCGTGCAGCAGAGCCGGCTCAAGGACGGCACCCGAAAGATCGTCAACATCACCGAGGTCCAGGGCATGGAAGGTGATGTCATCGTCATGCAGGACGTGTTCGTCTTCGAACAGACCGGCGTCGTCGAGGGCAAGATCCAAGGGCGGCTCAAGCCGACCGGGATCCGGCCCAAGTTCGTCGAGAAGTTCGAAGTCATGGGGATCAACCTCCCGCCCGGCCTGTTCGGCTTCACCTACTAGGCCCGGGAAGGAACGGAACCCATGGACAACATGGCGCTCGTCGTCGCCGGGGTCGCCGCCTTGGCGATCGTGCTGATCGCGATCGGCGTGGCAACCTCGGGTGGGTCGGGCATCTCCGACCGCCTCGAGCGGTACGCGTCGTCGCGTCCGCAGGAGCAGCGCAAGGCCGGCTCGACCGGTCAGGGCGGTATGGCCGAACTGATCGCCACGAGCCAGGCACTCAACAGCCTCAACCGCGTCGTCGAGCAACGCGACTTCGGCGCCAACCTCGCACGTGACATCGCGCGAGCGGACCTTCAGCTCAAGCCGTCGGAGTTCCTGCTCATCTGGGCGGGCTCCATCGTCGGCGTCCCCCTCGCGATGATCCTCCTCTCGCCGTTCTTCTCGGCCCTCCGCAACCCGTTGTTCCTGCTCATCGGTGGACTCATCGGCTTCCTTCTGCCTCGGTTCTGGCTTGCGCGTCGCCGCAACGGCCGGCTCGGCGCGTTCAACAAGCAGTTGCCCGACACCATCACCTTGATCGCCAATGCGCTGCGGGCTGGCTCGTCGTTCCTCCAGGCCATCGAGCTGGTCGTGCGCGAGTCCCGACCGCCGATCTCGACCGAATTCAGTCGCGTCATCCGCGAGGTCAACCTCGGCCTGCCGTTCGACCAGGCGTTGGAGAACATGGTCCGCCGGGTCCGCTCGGACGACCTCGAGCTGATGGCCACCGCCATCAGCATCCAGCACCAGGTCGGTGGCAACCTGGCCGAGATCCTCGACTCGATCGCCTACACCATCCGCGAACGCGTCCGGATCAAGGGCGAGATCCGAACCCTCACCGCGCAGCAGCGCCTGTCCGGATATGTGGTGGCGGGCCTCCCGATCGGCCTGGCCGCCTTCCTGTTCGTGGCGGCGCCGGGCTTCATGGAGCCGATGTTCGCCAACCCTCCGGAGATCATGGGACTCCCCGCCGGGGTCATCATCCTGCTCGTTGGCGGGATC
This sequence comes from uncultured Chloroflexia bacterium, assembly GCA_963833705.1. Classification (GTDB taxonomy): domain Bacteria; phylum Chloroflexota; class Limnocylindria; order Limnocylindrales; family CSP1-4; genus SPCO01. Next base: position 87,985 of record CAWHYQ010000008.1, read on the forward strand.
ATGATGTTCATCGGGTTCCTGTTCATCCGCAAGATCGTGGACATCGAGGTCTAGCGCGATGCTTGGTCCCATCATCCTCGCGGGCGTCGCGGCGCTCGCCATCCTCCTGATCGTCGTCAGCCTCGCCGGCGGCTCCCCGGTCGACCCGGTGCAGGCTCGGCTGACCCAACTCGGGTCGATGCAGGCCAAGAACCTCGAGGAACTCGAGCTTCAGCAGCCGTTCATCGAACGAACGCTTCGTCCGTTGGCCGCGCGCCTGTCCGGCAGCGTCTCGCGGGTCACCAGTTCATCGTTCACCGACCGTACCGAGAAGCGCCTGGCACTCGCCGGCAACCCGGGCGACCTTCGCGTCGCGGATTGGCTCGGGATCAAGGCGATCGGCACGATCGTCGGCGGCATCCTGTTCTTCGTCCTGTTCGTCGTCGTCGGCGTGATGGGCCTGCCGTTCCTCATCGGCCTGCTCATGACCGGGGTCGGCGCCATGCTGGGCTACACGGTCCCCGAGTTCTGGCTGGGTGGCCGGGTCAAGAAGCGCCAGAAGGCCATCCTGCTGATGATCCCGGACGCGCTCGACCTCCTGACGATCTCCGTCCGGGCCGGTCTCGGCTTCGATGCGGCGCTCGGCAAGGTCGTCGAGAAGCTCGCCGGCCCCCTGTCGGACGAGTTCCGCCGTGCACTGGCCGAGGTTCGCGTCGGCAAGGCGCGCCGCGATGCGCTTCGCGACATCGTCCCGCGCACCGAGGTCGTGCCGCTGACCAACTTCATCGGCGCGATCATCCAGGCCGAACAGCTGGGCGTGTCGATCTCGAAGGTCCTCCAGGTCCAGTCGGAGCAGCTCCGCATCGAGCGCCGCCAGCGCGCCGAGGAACAGGCGGCCAAGGCGCCGATCAAGATGCTGTTCCCGCTCGTCGGGTGCATCTTCCCGTCGCTGTTCATCGTCATCCTGGGGCCGGCCATCATCCTCATCGTCCTGAACCTGAACGTCTAGCGCGTTCACGGACCTCGAGAGCGATCGGGCCATGACGGCGATCGGCCGCGCGCGCAACGCGACCCGGGCCACGGAGTTGGCGCGCCGTCTCGAGGTGGCCGACGGCCTATGGGGCAAGTTCATGGGCCTCATGGGCCGTCGAGCACTCGACCCGGACACGGGCCTGTGGCTGCCCGGAAGCAACGGCATCCACATGATGTTCATGCGCTTTCCGATCGACGCCGTGTTCGTCGGCCGGCCCGATCCCGAGCGTGGCGACGCCCGGCCGGTGCTGTCCGTCCATCCGGGCCTGCGTGCCTGGACCGGGCTGGTGCCGCTCGTACGCGGCGCGAATGGTGTCCTGGAACTGCCGGTCGGGACGATCGAACGCAGCCGGACCGAGGTCGGCGACTTCGTCGTGGTGGCGGACCGGAAGGGCTGAGCCCGTCAACGCGGTCAATGCCGGGTGAAGGAGGTCGGGCCATGATCGAGGCATGGCCCACCTCCGCCGACTCGCGACGACGACCCTCGATCTCGCCCTCCCGGCCACCTGTTCGGGCTGCGGTCGTGAAGGGGCCCCGCTGTGCGACACCTGCGTCCCCGCGCTGGACGCGCGCCTGACCCTGCCCGGCGGGACGCCGATCGGGCTGCCGGCCGACCTGCCCGCGCCACTCCTCCAGGTCGAGTGGTGTGCGCCCTTCGCCGGCGCCGTCAGACGCGCGCTCCACGACTTGAAGTACGCCGGGGAACGGCGCCTCGCAGGACCGCTCGGCGCCGCCATCGCGCGGCGCTGGACGCGTGTCGGGATCGGCGCGGCCGTCGTCGTGCCCGTGCCGGTCCATGCCGAGCGGCGGCGTCGGCGCGGGTACGACCAGGCGGTCCTGATCGCGGGCGCGGCCGCTCGCGACCTCGGTCTGCCGCTCGTGCCGGGCCTGGAACGCGGACGTGCGACCGTCGCCCAATTCGAGCTTGGGCGGGACGAGCGCTCGGCCAACGTCGAAGGGGCGTTCGCGCTGGTCCGCTCGGACCCGGCCGTGACCCGGGCGATCGCTGGGCGGTGGGTCCTGCTCATCGATGACGTCGTGACGACCGGTGCCACGCTGGCCGCGTGCGCGATGGCGCTGGAGCGAGGTGGTGCGCTGGCCGTATCGGCCATCACGGTCGCGCGAGAGCGCTGACCGACCGACCCGGGCTGAGCGGCCCGGTACCGAGTCGTATACTCGAACCAACCGGCCGGTGCCCCGGTCGCGCGCACCGGTCCGCTCGCCCGGGCAGTGGCCATCCCACCCCGGAGGTTGTGCGTTTGAAGACGATCGTCAAGGGCAAGAACGTCGAGGTCCCCGACAGGGTCCGCGACTACGCGGTGCGCAAGCTGCGCCGCATCGAGCGACTCCTCGAAGACCGGGCCGAGGCCATCGTCGAGCTCTGGAGCGAGCGTCACCGGAGCGCCGAGGATTCGCACATCGCCGAGGTCACGGTCGCCATCGACGGACACATCCTGCGCAGCCGGGCCACCGGCACGAGCTATCAGGAGGCGCTCGACGAGGTCGTCGACAAGATCGAGCGGCAGGCCGTCGAGTTCAAGGAGAAGCCCCGCCTCCGGGCCCGGCCCGAGGAGGAGAAGCAGATCCTGCGCCGCCTGGCGGACGGCAGCGAGGGTCCGCCACGCGAGCGTCGCGTGGTCAAGATGAAGCGCTTCGCCATCGAGCCGATGTTCGAAGAGGATGCGATCGCCCGGATGGAGGAGCTCGGCCACCTGTTCTTCGTGTTCGTCAGCGCCGAGACCGAACGGGTCGCGATCCTGTACCGCCGAGACGACGGGGACTACGGCGTCATCGAACCGGTCGTGGGCGGCGAGTACACGACCGGTCGCGGTCGCGCTTCGAGCGGGGTGGAGCGGGCGTCGTCCGGACGCCGCTGAGGACCGGTCCGCGGCCGCGCGGGACTTCAGGGTGATACGCGGATCGGGGCCGGACGCGGCAGCATCGTAGGATGCGCTCGATGGTTCCCGACGGACGACGCGTGGGTGCCCACCTGCCCCTTGGCCACGGCATGGTCAAGGCGGTCGACCGTGCCCACGAGATCGGCGCGAACGCGCTCCAGGTGTTCTCCGACAACCCCACTGCGTGGCGCCGCCGCTTCGAACCCCCGTCCGAGTTGCCGGCCTTCCGCCAACGGCTCGTCGAATTCGACATCGAACCGATCGCCATCCACGCCTCATACCTGATCAACCTCGCCGGACCCGAGGAGGACTTCTTCTCGCGGTCGGTGACGCTCCTTGCCAGCGAGCTGCGCGCCGCACGGGGCTTCGGCGCGCGCTTTGTCAATGTCCACATCGGGTCGCACCGGGGCGCAGGTTTGTCGGCCGGCATCCAGCGGCTGGCGGACGGCCTGGTCGCGGTCCTCGGCGAGGTGGACGACGGGCCTGGCGCGGCCATGGTCGTGCTCGAGGATTCAGCCGGTAGCGGCTTCGGCATCGGCACCGACCTCGACGAGCTCGAGGCCATCGCCGATGCCGCCGCGGCGCGTGGTCTCGCGGTCGACCGGGTGGGCTTCTGCCTCGACACGGCCCACGCGTGGGCCGCCGGGATCGACATCGGCGAGCCGGACGCGATCGATGCGTTCCTCGACGCGTTCGACCGGCGGATCGGCCTGGATCGACTGGTGATGGTCCACCTCAACAATTCCAAGTCCGAACTCGGCTCGCGGCTTGACCGCCACGAGCATCTGGGCGCCGGTCGGATCGGTGCACGTGGCCTGGGACATGTCATCCGGCATCCCGACCTTGCGCATGTCGTCTATTACCTGGAGACCCCCGGCATGGACGAGGGAAGCACCAGGCGATCGCCTGACCGATCCCGCTCCGCAGGTCCCCGGGGGCCGTAGCGTCAGCCACGTGCGCGAGTTCGTCGTTGCGAGGAACCCCGAGGAAGGATCGTCGCTGCCCTACCTCGTGCGGGTGCCGCTTCCGGTCCAGCGGTCGTGCTCAAGGTCCGCGACGTGTGGCCGCGCACGGGCAAGGTCTACTGCCATCGCGCCGTCGTCTGGCCCGACGACGCCGACATCGTCGAGCGGGTGGCGATGCGCGCCTGCCCGCGGCGTGGTGCGGCGTCGATCTCGTGCTCGATCGTGCTCGCGAGAGCCGGTCCCAGCTCGTGTTCACGTACGTCCACGGGCGCGACGTCATCTTCTGGCAGTCGGGGACCAACCGCCAGGCACGCGCCCCACGTCGCCCGCCCCCCGCCCGCGCGGCCGGGCTGCAGCTGACCATCCTCGTCGACACCCACGAGCGGTACGCGTGGACGTTCACCCACCAGCAGGCCCCCACCGGCCGACGCGCCCTGCCCGCCGGCGACTACGCCGTGGAGCTCGAGGGCGCATCGTCGCCTCCGTCGAGCGCAAGTCGCTCGCCGACCTGGTGTCCACCCTCACAGCGGCGAGCTCCGCTACCTCCTGGCCAGCTCGGCGCCCTCCCGCATGGCGGTCGTCGTCGAGGACCGGTACTCGGGGGTCTTCGCTCGAGCGGGTCCGGCCGGCCGTCGTCGCCGATGGCTCGGCGAGGCGGCCGCCCGCTTCCCCACCGTGCCGATCGTGTTCGCCGAGACCCGCGCGCTCGCTCAGGAGTGGGCGTACCGGTTTCTCGCTGCCGCCGTCGCCCACCACTACGAGGACGTCGGTGCCGCACCGCGGGTCGCCGACCTGGCATCGGTGCGGGCGGTGCCACCGCCCGCACCGACCACGGCCGAGGTCAGGGCGTGGGCTCGCGATGCCGGCCTGGGAGTCACCGATCGAGGTCGGCTCCCGCCGGACGTCTGGTCCGCCTACTCGCAGGCACACCCGTCCGTCGGCGGCGACGACTGAGGGGCGACGCCCGCCGATCAGTGGGCGACGTCGGCGATCGCCTGGTCGAGGATCGTCAGACCGAGATCGATCTCGGCCTCCGAGACCGTCAGCGGCGGCGATGCGGAACACGCCGCCCATGCCCGGCAGCTTGACGATGTTCATCGCCGAACCCCGGCGCATGGCCGTGTCCATGATCCGGGCGCCGAGCTCGAAGGCCGGCGTCTTCGCTGCCGGTCGGCGACGATCTCCAGCCCCAGCAGCAGGCCGCGGCCGCGCACGTCGCCGACGCACTCGTAGCGCTGCTGCAGCGCGTCCAGCCCGGCGCGCAGCCGCTGCGCCAGCGACGCGCGCGCGCTCGACCAGGCCGTCGCGCTGCACCACATCGAGCACCGTCAGGCCGACCGCGGCCGGCAGCGGATCGGAGACGTGCGTCGTGTAGAAGAGAACCCGCGCTCGTGCGCCCGCTCCTCGATCTCGGCGCTGGTCAGCACCGCCGCCAGCGGCAGCCCCGCGCCCAGCGTCTTGGACAGGGTCAGGATGTCGGGCGTGACGCCGTCGCGCTGGAAGGCGAACATGTGCCCGGTGCGGCCGACGCCGGTCTGCGCCTCGTCGAGGATCAGCAGCATCCCGCGCTCGGCGCATTTGCTGCTTGAGCGCGGCCAGATAGCCCACCGGCAGCTCGATGATGCCGCCGCTCGACAGGATCGGCTCGGCGATGAACGCGGCGAGGTTGCCGGTGGACTGGCTGTCGACCAGGGCGAAGGCGTCGTCGAGCTCGGTCTGCCAGTCCAGGCTGCCGTCGGCGTGGGCGAAGCGCGGCCGATAGGCGTTCGGCGCCGGGATCGCGAAGGCGCCGGCATTGGCCGGACCATAGCCGCGCCGGCCGGCGCTGTAGGTCGCCGATGCGGCGGCGCCGGTCATGCCGTGCCAGCTCCTGGCGAAGGCGACCATCTCGTGCCTGCCGGTGACCAGCTTGGCCAGGCGGATCGCCGCCTCGTTCGACTCCGCGCCGGTGGAGAGCAGCAGCACCTTGGTCAATCCCGGCGCCAATCCCCGAGAACCTCGGCGAGATC